>NZ_JAHBBW010000001.1 GCF_018390535.1 Bacteroides propionicigenes
AAATCTCTTCAAAGATCGCTTCTTTTTCGGTTGCTCTTCTTTTTCAAAAGCGGATGCAAAGGTAAGGACTTTTAAGTATATCTTCCAAATATTTCCGGAAGTTTTTTTTCTTTTTCTTTTTCTCGTCGTCTCTCTTGCGAAAGGGAGAACAAAGAAAAAGGAATGTCGTTACCGCCCGCCTTGTAAAAAGTATTTCAATCAACGCTTGCTTTCTTTTTGAAAGCGGGTGCAAAGGTAAGAACTTTATTTCATATCTTCCAAATAAATCGGAAGTTTTTTTTCATTTTTCTTTTCGAAGGAGGAAGTTTCGAAAGAAACAGCCTCAAAGGAAAAGAAAAAAGTAAGGGTTCTTACTCCGTTTCTGTCAGAATGTCAATCTATCGCCGCTCTCGTTCTCGAAAGCGGATGCAAAAGTAGGGGATTTAAAGATATGAGCCAAATATATCTGTCTCTTTTTTGACATTTTATTGAATTTTTTTCGTAACTCGCTGATTGATAAATGTGTTGTAAAGCATATTTTCTAAACGCTGACGGCAACCGAAGAAAGGGCGGCACATTATAATATATGCGGGCGCGTACACATACGCGTACAAACACTAAAATTACGCCTTCACATAGACCACAGACCTGCCGGCGCCACGCATACGTATAACACCGAAACGGACGAACGCTTGCAAATCGGATATTGCACGTCGGTTGGCTACACGGACAAGACGGGCATACTCGGCACGAGTGATGCAGATATTGATATCCAAAAAATCCAGCAGACATTGTTTCCGAGTATCCATATCTCCCACCGCTTTCGGTTTTTCCGAGAAAAAACGTTTATCGGCACGTTCAAGTTTCATCTTGTTGGCTACATAACGTTTGAACTCAACGCTGGGACGAAACTTCACCGTAGACATCTTGATTGACTCAGCACGAATATCTTTCTTCGTCATGGCAGACCGAGTACATTTCAGCGAAGTGCTAAAGAAGCCAAGCCCTTCTATTTCTACCGTATAACCATTGGCCAACTTATCGCCAAGCGCAGTGGAGACGGCCTGCATAATACCCACAATCATGGCATGGGGCATATGTTCCTCACGAAAGACTTGGTCTATGAAGTCCTTACCGGAAATAGTTCCTTTGGAACAGACGCGCGCATGAAGCGGTTTCGGTTCTTCACCCTCCGGGACCGGCGTCTCATAAAAATCATAATAAACACTCATAAGATTCTATATTTTAGTGATTTATCGAGAACCGGGAAAGACTAACCGCGAATATCGGGAAGACAAACTCTGAAATCGACAGAAATAAAAGACAAAGGTACTAATAATTATTCGTACCACA
This sequence comes from Bacteroides propionicigenes, assembly GCF_018390535.1. Lineage (GTDB taxonomy): Bacteria > Bacteroidota > Bacteroidia > Bacteroidales > Bacteroidaceae > Bacteroides > Bacteroides propionicigenes. The sequence continues at coordinate 1,333 of NZ_JAHBBW010000001.1, forward strand.
GGTGAAGTAAAATCAGCTTTCTGCATAATGACAATGACTGAACAATACATATAAATAAAGGATAAACATGGCGGTATAAATAAAATTTTAAAACCTTCGTGTGACAAAACCGAAAAACCTTGCGACAGATAGGGAAAATATCAACCTAATTATTTATCTTTGTTAGCTTGAAAAGTTAGCATACAAAAAAGCAATAAGACAATGAAAGATTTCTTGAAATTTACGCTCGCCACCGTAACAGGTATTATCGTATCGAGTGTCGTTTTGTTTTTCATCAGCATTCTCGTAGTTTTCAGTATGGTATCATCTTCGGAATCGGAAACGTTAGTACGTAAAAATTCCGTCATGATGCTGGATTTGAACGGCGCACTGACCGAACGCAGTCAAGAAAACCCGCTGGACTTCCTTATGAAGGATGATTACAAAACCTACGGACTGGACGATATCCTCTCCTCTATCAAAAAAGCAAAGGAGAACGAAGACATAAAAGGCATTTACCTCCAAGCAACCTCACTGAGTGCAGGATTTGCTTCGTTGGAAGAAATCCGCAATGCACTGAAAGATTTCAAGGAATCGGGCAAATTCATCGTGGCTTACGGCGACGCCTATACACAGAGCCTTTATTACCTGTCCAGCGTGGCAGACAAAGTGATGCTGAACCCGAAAGGTATGCTTGAATGGAGAGGACTGGCAGCCACCCCGATGTTTGTCAAGGATTTATTGGAGAAAATAGGCGTGGAGATGCAAGTATTCAAAGTGGGTACATACAAATCCGCAGTAGAACCGTATATCTCTACTGAAATGAGCCCCGCCAACCGCGAGCAAATAAATGCATACCTGTCTTCCATCTGGGGAGAGATTACGGGAGCCGTTGCCGAATCGCGCAACTTGTCCGTAGAGACACTGAACAAGGAAGCCGACCGTATGCTGATGTTCTATCCTGCAGAAGAGAGTGTGAAAAGCGGGTTGGTGGACACCTTAATATATAAGAATGATGTACGTGATTATCTGAAAAGCCGGTTGGGCATTGACAAAGACGACAAGATGCCGGTACTGGGTATTCAAGATATGATAAACGTGAAGAAGAATGTACCCAAAGACAAGAGCGGAAACATAATTGCCGTATATTATGCCTATGGTGAGATTGACGGCGGTTCATCCGCCTCCACCGAAGAGAGCATCAACTCCGAAAAGGTCATCAGAGACTTGCGCAAACTGAAAGATGACGAAAATGTAAAAGCCGTAGTACTGCGTGTGAACTCTCCGGGCGGAAGCGCTTACGGTTCAGAGCAGATATGGTATGCCGTAGAGCAACTGAAAAAAGAGAAGCCGGTTATCGCATCCATGGGCGATTATGCTGCATCAGGCGGTTATTACATTTCCTGCAACGCCGACACCATCGTTGCCGAACCTACCACGCTGACCGGTTCTATCGGCATCTTCGGCATGATGCCCAATGCCAAAGGTCTGACCGGAAAACTCGGTGTGAACTTCGACGTAGTAAAGACAAACCCCTATGCCGACTTCGGCAACCTGACCCGCCCGATGAACGACGGCGAAAAGGGATTGATGCAAATGTACGTAAACAACGGTTATGAACTCTTCCTGACCCGCTGTTCCGACGGACGCGGCATCAGCATGGAAGAGCTGGACAAGATAGCGCAAGGCCGTGTATGGACCGGCAGCACCGCTAAGGAACTGGGACTGGTGGACGAACTGGGCGGTTTGGACAAGGCGCTGGAAATAGCCATCGCCAAATCGGGTGTGGACGCTTACACCATAATGAACTATCCGAAAAAAGAGGGTTTCTTGGAGAACCTGATGAATACAAATCCGGGAAATTACATCAAAGCACGTATGCTGAACGGCAAAATGGGCGATGTGTACCGCCAGTTCAGCATCATTGAGAATTTCGACAAGATAGACCGCATACAGGCACGTGTACCGTTTGAACTGAACATACAATAACTTTAGATGAGAGATGCATCCGTAAAAATACATCATTGGCTATATCCCCTGTCCTGGCTTTACGGGACAGGGGTGTGCTTGCGAAACAAACTCTTTGACTGGGGCTGGCTCCGGTCAAGGAGTTTTGACGTTCCTGTGATATGCGTCGGCAACCTTGCCGTAGGCGGAACGGGCAAGACGCCGCATACGGAGTATCTGATAAAGCTATTACAGAATGAGGGCATAAATGTAGCTACACTGAGCCGCGGCTACAAACGAAAAAGCAAAGGCTACGTACTGGCAACCGTCGAGAGCAGTGTGCGGAAAATCGGTGACGAACCGTATCAGATAAAGAGCAAGTTCCCCAACATACGGGTAGCGGTAGACGAAGACCGCTGTCACGGCATTGAACAGCTACTGAAATTGGAAAATCCCCCTGTGAACGCCATACTGCTGGATGATGCTTTCCAGCATCGCCACGTAAAGGCGGGGATGAATATTCTGCTGACCGACTACCACCGTCTGTTGTGCGATGACGTATTGCTTCCTGCAGGCAGGCTTCGCGAGCCTGCAAGCGGTAAGAACCGCGCACAGATAGTTATCGTCACAAAATGCCCTGACGACATCAAGCCGATAGACTTCAACATCATCACCAAACGGCTGCATCTGTATCCGTATCAGCAATTGTATTTCTCCAGATTCCGCTACGGCTCACTGATGCCGTTGTTCCCCGAGAAGGCAAAAGAAAGATTTTCGTGCACAGGAGACGAACAGGTACTGCTTGTAACAGGTATCGCCTCCCCTGCCCCGCTGGCGGAGGAGGTGAAATCATATACCCCCAACGTCAACCTATTGGAGTTCGGCGACCATCATGATTTCAGCACGAAAGACTTACAACTGATAAAAGAACGGTTTGCACAGTTGGAGGGAAGTAAGAGACTGATTATCACGACAGAGAAGGATGCTACACGATTAAAGGAGCATCCCGCCCTGAGCGAGGAGCTGAAACCGTATATTTATGTGCTCCCCATTGAGATTGAGTTTTTGCAAAATCAACAATATATATTTAACCAAAACATTATTGGCTATGTTAGAACGTATTCAAGAAACTGCAACTTATCTGAAAGGTAAGATGCACACGCAGCCTGAGACAGCAATTATCCTCGGAACCGGACTTGGCAGCCTTGCAGGCGAGATTACCGAGAAGTATGAAATAAAATATGAGGATATTCCCAACTTCCCCGTTTCGACGGTAGAGGGACATAGCGGCAAACTGATTTTCGGCAAGCTGGGTGATAAAGATATTTTGGCCATGCAGGGGCGTTTCCATTTCTACGAAGGATATTCCATGAAGGAAGTAACTTTCCCCGTACGTGTGATGCGCGAATTGGGTATCAAAACCTTATTCGTTTCTAACGCCAGCGGTGGCACGAATCCTGATTTTGAAATCGGCGACTTGATGATTATCACCGATCACATTAACTTCTTCCCCGAACACCCGTTGCACGGCAGGAACATTCCATACGGCCCGCGCTTTCCGGATATGAGCGAAGCATACGACAAAGAACTTATCCGCAAGGCGGATGCCATCGCTGCTGAAAAAGATATCAAGGTGCAGCACGGCGTGTACATCGGCACGCAAGGCCCTACGTTTGAAACTCCGGCGGAATACAAGATGTTCCGTATTCTGGGTGCGGATGCAGTGGGTATGTCTACTGTTCCCGAAGTAATCGTAGCGAACCATTGCGGCATCAAAGTATTCGGCGTATCGGTAATCACGGACTTGGGCGTGGAAGGCAAGATTGTAGAAGTCTCTCACGAAGAGGTGCAGAAAGCCGCAGATGCCGCACAGCCGAAAATGACGGAGATTATGAGGGAATTGATTAACAGAGCGTAAATAAACAGTTGAAAGTTGCTATGCAGTGTAAAGCACGTAATAGCTATTAACTTTCAACTATCAACTAATAAAGAATGGGAACAGAAATAGCAACTCTCGGTGAGTTCGGTCTCATCCGCCATCTGACCGAGGGTATTGAATTAAAGAACAAATCAAGTCAATACGGTATCGGCGACGATGCTGCTGTCCTCTCCTACCCGGCGGACAAAGAGGTGCTGGTCACCACCGATTTATTGTTGGAGGGTGTACATTTCGATTTAACGTATGTACCTTTAAAACATTTGGGATATAAATCTGCCATCGTAAACTTTTCCGATATATATGCCATGAATGGTACACCTCGGCAAATCACCGTTTCGTTGGGCCTGTCCAAGCGTTTCAGCGTAGAAGATATGGAAGAATTGTATGCCGGAGTCCGTCTCGCCTGTGAGGAATATGGAGTGGATATTGTAGGCGGCGACACGTCTTCTTCCTATACAGGGCTCACTATCAGCATCACTTGCATTGGTGAAGGTGAGAAAGGAAAAATTGTTTACCGCAACGGTGCCAAAGAGACTGACCTTATCTGCGTTTCCGGTGACTTAGGCGCAGCCTATATGGGATTACAATTATTGGAACGGGAAAAAAGCGTCCTCAAAGGCGGTGACAAAGATTTGCAACCCGACTTCACAGGCAAAGAATATCTACTGGAACGACAACTGAAGCCGGAAGCCCGTCGTGACATTATTCAAAAGTTGGCAGAAGAGGGTATTCTGCCTACTTCCATGATGGACGTTTCCGACGGCCTGTCATCGGAATTGCTGCATATCTGCACGCAAAGCAAAGTTGGTTGCCGCATTTATGAGGAGCATATCCCTATCGACTACCAAACGGCTGTTATGGCAGAGGAATTCAATATGAATCTGACAACTTGCGCCCTCAACGGTGGCGAAGATTACGAGCTCCTGTTCACCGTCCCCATTGCCGACCACGAAAAAGTATCTGAAATAGAAGGTATCAAGCTGATAGGACATATCACTAAACCGGAATTGGGATGCGCCCTTATCACCCGTGACGGACAGGAATTTGAACTGAAAGCACAAGGATGGAATCCACTCAAAGAGGAAACTGAAAATCCGAGTGAGGAACTGTAAAAGTTAGTGCTTACAAATTTTTTCTGCATTTTTTCTAAAGTAATAAACGCTGATACTTAGCTATATAAGCTTTTATCAGCGTTTTTTATTCCTAAACCGCTTGCATAGTCCAAAACTTTCACTACCTTTGCAACCGCAAAAGAGATAGAAATGGTGCCATAGCTCAGTTGGTAGAGCAAAGGACTGAAAATCCTTGTGTCCCCGGTTCGATTCCTGGTGGCACCACTTAGAAGAAAAGCAAAAGACAGTAAAATCCTGATTTCCAAACGAAATCGGGATTTTTTGTTTTCCGAGAGGACGCAAAAAACGGCAGAATATTACAGTTGCTGGTGTTCCAAAAGGTGGAGCAAAAGAGGTGGAGCGCAAATCTCCACCGAATAAGATTACTTCTCTCTGATTTGCAACATTTTGCGTATCAAGAAAGCGTGCATGGTTTCCTACTTTTGTACAACGAAAAACTGTAGGAACATGAAAAGAGACTCATTCAACGTGCTTTTCTTTATCAAGAAAGCCAAACTGCTGAAAAACGGAGAAGCCTCCGTGTGTATGCGCATCACGGTGAACGGTGCGCGAGTGGAAAACAATATCCGCAAGAGCATCGAACCAGCCTTGTGGAATCAGGCGAAGGAGTGCGCCAAAGGCAAGAGCCGTAAATCCTGCGACTTGAATGCTTATATCGAGGAAGCAAGAATCAAACTCCACCAGACTTTCAATGAACTGGAAGAACAAGGGCAATTCATCACCGCTCGCCTGTTGCAAGAAAAGTTCTTCGGACAAGACAAAGCCTCTGAAGCTATCCGTACACTTATCGGAACCATGCAGGAGCATAACGACCAATGCCGTGAACTTGTCGGAAAGGACTATGCGCTGATTACCGTCCGCCGTTATGAAAGTTGTAAGCGTTATCTTGCAGAACTTATCAAACTGAAATACGGCAAGGAGGATTTGCCATTATCGGAAGTCAATGGAGAGCTGGTACGCTCTTTTGAATTCTATCTCAAAACGGAAAAGGAGTGCCAGCAGAATACGGTTATCCGCTACATGAAGTGCTTGAAGAAGATAACCAATCTTGCGCTTGCTAACGAATGGATTACCAAAGATCCGTTCATCGGCATCAAGTTTCATGAGAAAGAGGTTATCCGTGAGTTCTTGACAATGGATGAACTACTCACGATCTATCACAAGGAGTTTTCGTTAGAGCGTATCACTATTGTCCGTGATGTTTTCACCTTTGCGGCATTCACCGGATTAGCATTCATAGACGTACAACAACTGGCACCGGAACATATCGTGGAGGATTCTAATGGCAACCTATGGATTCGCAAACCTCGGCAAAAGACGAAGAACATGTGTAACATTCCTTTGCTTGATATTCCATTGGAGATTCTCCGTAAATATGCGGAACATCCAGCTTGCCAAAAGAAAAACAGACTGCTGCCAGTCCCCTGCAATCAGAAGATGAACAGCTATCTGAAAGAAATCGCAGACTTATGTATGATAAACAAGACCTTGACCACACATGTAGCCCGGCACTCGTATGCGACCTCTGTATGTCTCGCCAACGGTGTGAGCATAGAGAATGTGGCAAAAATGCTCGGCCATTCCAATATAAAAATGACGCAGCACTATGCACGTGTGTTGGATTCCTCCATTTTGCGCGATATGAATAATGTAAAGAACGTAATGTCTAAAGTTATGCGATAGATATGGATAGAGGAATAATAACAATCAGTGAAACAGGTGTAGTCACCATACCGACTGCACCCGTGTGGATGACCAAGTTCGAGATAGCCGACCTGTTCGGGGTGTTCTCATGCGATCTCCGCAAGGCGATTCATACCATTTACAAGAGCAAAGAACTGAACGAATTTGACACGATGAAATATCTCAAGCAACCGGATGGCATCAGTTACGATGTCTATAACATTGAAGTGATTATAGCCGTTGCATTCAGGATATGCAGTAAAGAGAGTATTTTGTTCAGGCAGTGTATAATCAATAAAATGAGTGCAACCAAAGCAACATCTATAATAACATTGTTTGTTTCCTGTGGCAGAGGCGACAACCGATGGTATAGTTGAGGTTCATTCCGTCAGCCACTCGTTCCCGATGTACGGATGCAAAGGTAGCGTATGGCTTGATGGCAGCGGCAAGGTTGGGCGGCAGAGCCGTTTCGGGCGGAATCTTCCTCCTGCGGAGCGTATTCAGCCCGAAAACCTTGCCACTGCCTGCCATACGCTTGAAGAGCATCCGGCAACGGAAACAAGCGACTGATGGGAAATCAGAAGACAGGAAAGAGGAACAGCTTACAGACGAAGCGGGATTTTAATGCTCCATCCGTAAGCCGTTCCTTTTTCTTTTTGCCGAAAGTCCGTTGTTAACACAATCACAGGGCAGACGGCAAACTGCGCTCCTTCAAGAAAATCAGGTTGCCATCAATCGGTAAGCGGAGCGGTAGCCGTCAGCCAGCATCCTTTCAATGTCGGATTCACGGTAGAGGATTTTACCGCCTAACTGGATATAGGCTATGCGCCCTTCGTTGCGGTAGTCCTGAAGTGTCCGGCGGCTCACTTTCAGCCGTGCCGACACCTCCTTGTCGGTGAAGAAACGCTCTCCGTTCAGTGTCAGTCGGTAATTGGCGGTCAGATGCTCGAAGCTGTCCAAAAGACGGTCAAGACTGCCCATGAAGTGGATTATCCACTCGTTGTCCTTGCTAATCAGTTCATTCATGTTATTTTGGATTTAGTGGGTATTGTTATTTTACTTCGTTCATTTCATCAAGTTTATATAGTTCTTCCTTTGAACTTTGCATCTTTGCGCCTGTCCTCCACAACGGAAGCAATGCGCTGTACGTCATCGGGACGGTAGTAGGTCTTGTGGTTTATCTGCGAGTAAGCCAGCGTCCCATTGTCCCGAAGCGTCTGCAATGTGCGTGCGCTGATGTTGAGCATTCGGCAAACGTCCTGATTGTCCATCCACTCTCCCATTGTCTTCTCTCCGTGCCTCTGACAGATGATATCCATGCGACTGACGAAACAGTCGAACTTGGCGACCATCGCCTCAAAAGTCTTTCTTTCAATTGATACGATTTCCATATACATAACTTTTTATTGTTACTGTTTTCTTTTGCTACAAAGGAATATATAATCTACTGCCTTGCAATGGATTTTCAAAAAGTGGCAGCGTGTTGCGCCGATACGGCAGCCATTGTCTGGGGAGATTATACAGAAACGGTTCTTTTCGCATGAATGCCGTCCAAACGGAAAGGTTGGCTATTTCATAATCCGCTTATTTAATATATATGGTTGTGTGTTGAAACAAAGTTTTGGTTGTTTGGAGAGTGACAACATTACGTCATGAAATCATTAAATCAATGTATCATCAAATTGCCGGACAACCATTGTTTTATTTTCTTCAATACTCGTTTTGGCAGGTATTCGATAAATCCTTTTGATAAGTGTTTGAATTTCTCGTTTTTCATGTATTCCGGTTTTTCATTTTTTGAATTATTGTCCACTTGAATAAGAAAATGATTGAACCTGCATTTCGACAAGTGGCAGTATATTGCGCTGATAGGCAGCCATTGTCCGATTCAAACCTCTGTCCGATACTGTATTAAGAGCGTAACTTTGCACCCAAACGGTAAGGGTCCCGCAGATGGAGCAATCCGGAGTTTGAAAAGTATTATTCCAATCCGACAAGCGGAGGATTCTTGTGTCCTCAAAGACACAGCAAGGTATATTTTCAGTTACTCGAATGATTCCGAGTAACTGAAAATCCCAGCACTGCCGTGGGCAGAATTATCCTCCGCAGTCGGATAATTTCGGGGTTCCTTAATCAAAGATTAAACAATGGACAAGCCATAAAATTAAAAGAATAAGAAGAATGAAAAAGAAGAGCAAGTACGGGAGAAATCCCAAGTTGAATCCGAAGACGCACTGCGTGATGGTGCGCTTCGATGATGTGGAGTGGAACAGGTTCCTGACGATGTACGAGGAATCGAACGTGTATGCGAAAGCCGTCTTTCTCAAGGCGCATTTCTTCGGACAGAAATTCAAAGTGTTGAAGGTGGACAAGGTGATGTTGGAATACTACACCAAGCTGTCCGACTTTCATGCCCAGTTCCGCGGCATCGCTACGAACTACAATCAGGTCGTTAAAGAGTTGCGCATCCACTTTTCGGAGATGAAGGCGATGGCGTTGCTCTACAAGTTGGAGAAACATACCATCGATCTTGTGAAACTGAGCCGGGAGATTGTGGAACTTTCAAAGGAGATGTATGCCAAGTGGGAACAACAGAAAGGATAAATTCCATTGTACACCTAAAAAATACGGTAGATACACAACCCTGTGAAATAACGCGAAACGCCGAGAATTTCATAGGGTCCGGCATATCATCATCGGACGTTCGGAACTATATGCGAAAGATGGGAATCGACCGAAAGGATTGAAAATATAATTCTTATCATAGAAACGACTTTGTCATTATGCACAGTCGTTTCTATGTTTCATTTACCTCTTTTTACTTCGTAACCAACACGAAATTGCTATTTTTGTAAAATGATTCAAGAAGAATTCGATTTTTACAGACCATGTAAGCTATTGCAACCTTACGTGAGATATTATTGGGTATTCAAAAGTAACCAGTTTTTGAATACCCTGACTTTTCCTATCGGTTGCTCTCAAATCATTTTCCATAAACAAGCACCGTTATATATCCCTGAACTAAATGTTACACAAGACAAACTGACTGTGAGCGGACAAGTTAATTTCTCGTCACACCTATATGCAGACGGAAATATAGAAATGATAGTGGTCGTATTCCACCCTCACGCCATGAGTATGTTTCTGAACATACCGACATCGCTCTTTTACAATCAAGAAGTGTCCGGTTACAGCCTTGAAAACAAAAGTTTGAATGAACTGGCTACACGAATATTCGACTGTGAGAATAATTCTATTTGCATAAGCTATATAGAAAAATGGCTGTTGTCACAAATTGCCGATAATTTAGCTGATACCACATACAGAATTAAAAGGATAGATGCCGCCATACAGCGAATATATATTACTCCGCAAATCTCTGTAAACGAATTATCTTCCATTGCCTGCCTAAGTAAAAAACAGTTCGAGCGGTTGTTTCATTCATTTGTAGGCATCAATCCCAAGGAATATACCCGTATCGTCCGCTTCCAAAAGGCTTTGGCGCAGATGCAGCATCAAGCGGGCAAAGAAATCAACCAGGCACAAATAGCATACGCCAGCGGCTATGCCGATCAGTCGCACTTTATCCGGGAGTTCAAGAAATTCTGCGGATATACGCCCGTGTCTTTGCTGAAAGTATCAAATCCATATTCCGATTTGTTCACCAATCCCGTATAAATGTCCCGTTTGTTCTATCCGAGGTCAAGCGCTTCTCCTACTTTTGCTACCTGATTCATTGAACGAAAATAGCATTAAGTATGAAAGAAGTAAATCCCCAAGAAACCAGCCGGGCATACGCCTTTGAAATGTGGATGAACGCACCCATGCCGATGGTGACGTTCTTTAAGACACTTAACGTGTCACGCCTTGCGAAAATCAGCCGGAAATCGGGCATGAAGTTTAATATGTTGATGTGCTGGTGTATCGGCAAAGCCGCAAGGGACGTGAAAGAATTTTATATGCTGCCCGTTGGCGGTAAACTGATGCAGTACGACACCATTGCAGTAAACACCATTGTCGCCAACAGAAAGGGCGAGGTAAGTTCGTGTGATATTCCTTTCTGCGATGATTTATCTTTATTTAATCAACACTATCTGCGACTTACCAAACAAGTGGCTGAAAGTTGCGTCAATCACGACTTGACGGAAAGCATGGTTATCGGAACTTCCGCATTGGCACAATATGAAATAGACGGGGCTGTCGGGATGTATAGCGGCATTTTTAATAATCCGTTCCTCATTTGGGGCAAATACAAGCGCCGCCTGCTGAAAACGACACTTACCGTTTCTTTCCAGTTCCACCACACGCAAATGGACGGGGCGCACGCTTCCCGCTTTTTAGACGGGGTTCAGAAAGAAATTGATAAATTGAGAATATAAGTTCAGGGAAAAACGCTATCTTTGCAGAACTAACAGAAAAATAAATAGTTGTTCAACAATATGAAATGGCAGTTGTGCATATAGCTACGCTCAACGAATAGCACTTCCAATTATTGCTATTCAGCAATAGACAGGCTTATGTTTTTAAGTTTGCCTGTCATTGTTTTGTCATTATCCCTTATTATAAATCTATAAGATTGTCGTGCTGCTTAAAGCGGCAGGATGTATTGTATCATATTGGTTTGAACAAATGAATTATACCTATAAGAAAATCTGGCTCATCGCTTTTCCTGTAATGATGAGCATCCTTATCGAACAACTGATAAATATTACCGATGCTTTGTTTTTAGGGCATGTGGGTGATGTGGAACTGGGCGCATCTGCCCTTGCCGGAATATGGTTCTTGGCAATTTATATGCTTGGCTTCGGGTTCAGTTTAGGGTTGCAAGTGGTAATTGCCCGCCGTAACGGAGAACAGCAGTATGCGGAAACGGGAAAAACGTTCTTTCAGGGATTGTTTTTCTTGCTAATACTGGCGGTACTCCTCTGTCTGCTATCCAAGATATTTTCTCCCGTTCTGTTGAAACATCTGATAACTTCGGATGATGTTTATAATGCGGTTATCCGCTATTTGGATTGGCGTATTTGGGGATTGTTGTTCTCTTTCCCGTTCCTTGCGTTACGCTCGTTTTTGGTAGGCATCACACAGACAAAAGCTCTGAACATGGCAGCTTTCACTGCCGTACTGATGAACATTCCGATGAACTGGCTCCTGATATTCGGCTTAGACATGGGTATATCGGGAGTGGCTATCGCATCTTCATTTGCCGAAATGTGTTCGCTGGCTGTATTGGCTGCATATATGTTTCGGCACATTGATAAAAAAGCATATGGCTTATACTGGCATATTGATATAACTATATTGAAAGAGGTATTTTCTATCTCGGTATGGAGTATGCTCCAGTTCTTTACAAGTGTAGCCATTTGGTTTCTGTTCTTCGTGGCTATCGAACGTTTGGGAGAAACAGAATTGGCTGTATCGAACATTGTAAGAAGTGTTTCCGCACTGTTTTCCGTTATCGTCAATGCGTTGGCTGGTGTCACCGGTTCTTTGGTGAGTAACCTGATTGGAGCAGGTGAAAAGAAACAAGTTTTTCCGCTTTGCCATAAGATTATCCGTTTAGGATATGCAATAGGCATTCCATTGATTGTTTTTGCGTTGTTCTTTCACCAGCACATTATAGGGGCTTATACGGAAAATCCCGCTATCATACAGCTTGCATGGCCGCCTTTTCTTGTCATGCTATTGAATTACTTCTTTGCACTACCCGGTTACGTCTATCTGAATGCTACAACAGGAACGGGAGCGACTCGGACGGTATTCATTTTTCAGGTGATAACTACTATTGCTTATCTGTTCTGCTTATGGGGATTAGATTTTTGTGATGCTCCATTAGCGGCATATTGGGCAGTGGAATACTTATACGTAATGCTGCTTGGTACACAAGCCGTCATTTATCTTAAATATAAACAATACTAAGAACTGAAAATTATGATGAACAAGATATATCCCCGCAAGGGTGACACGCAAACCGTTTATTTGAATGCTGTCGTAAAAGACCCGTCTATCGAAATAGGCGACTATACCATTTACAATGACTTTATTTCAGACCCGTGTCTGTTTGAGCAAAACAACGTATTGTATCATTATCCCATTAACCACGAACGGCTGATAATTGGAAAGTTCTGTTCTATTGCTTGTGGAGCAAAATTTCTGTTCAACTGTGCCAACCATACCCTGAAATCACTATCGACTTACACGTTCCCGCTGTTTTATGAAGATTGGGAATTGGATAAGGCAAATGTGGCTTCCGCTTGGGACAACAAAGGCGACATCGTAATAGGCAATGATGTATGGATAGGCTATGAAGCCGTTATTATGGCTGGTGTCCATATCGGTGACGGGGCTATTGTTGGTACAAGGGCGGTTGTGACGAAAGATGTTCCGCCCTATACCATTGTAGGTGGTATCCCCGCAAAGGAGATACGAAAGCGGTTCAGTTCTGATATAATAGAACAGATGCAGACTTTGAAATGGTGGAACTGGTCGGTAGATAAGATACGGGAATTTTTGCCTTATCTGAAAGATGGACGTTGGGATAAATTACAGGCAGTATGAAATCAATCAAGAATCTAATTTCACTCGGCTATTTGCTGATGGCATTATTGGTTATCGGCATAATGTATATTTGGTATAAAGAATGGTGCGATTTAGAGAAATTGGAAGTTCAAAATCGTCATATAGATACTTTTCGCCAAGAATCGCACAAAATATTTGTTCTTCTTATTGAACTTTCTTTATCGGGCGAGACAGTATTGGAATGGGAATATGCAGATTTGGAACATTACCATTATCAACGAATGGCAATGGACAGTATGCTATGCCGTTTCAAAACGATTTATCCGACAGAGCGCATAGACAGTGTACGCCATCTTCTTGAAGATAAGGAACGACAAATGCGTCAAATCGTGCAGGTATTTGAACAGCAACAAGCCACCAATGATAAGATCACTCGTCAAGTACCCATAATCGTACAGAAAAGTGTACAGGAACAGCCGCAAAAACCGAAGCGGAAAGGATTTCTCGGCATATTCGGCAAGAAAGAAAAGCCAAAGCCAACCGTGACCACAACAATGCTCCGTTCCCTCAACCGGAACATGATAGCCGAGCAACGGGCGCAAAGCCGCCGTCTGTCGGAACACACCGACAGCCTTGCTGCACGGAATGCAGAACTTAACCGTCTGTTACAAGGTTTGATTTGCCAAATAGACAGGAAAGTACAAGCCGACCTTCAAAAGCGAGAAACAGAGATAGCCGCAATGCGTGAGCAATCATTTATACAAATCGGCGGCTTGACAGGGTTCGTTCTTCTTCTATTAATCATTTCATATATCATAATTCACCGAAATACTAACCGTATCAAGCGGTACAAACGGGAAACGACAAATTTAATCAAACAGCTACAACAAGCGGTAGAGAAAAACGAGGCACTGATAGCCTCCCGCAAGAAAGCGGTACATACTATCACGCATGAACTGCGCACGCCGCTGACAGCGATAACGGGTTATGCCGGAATGGTGGAAAAAGAGAATGACATAGAACGAATCGGGCGTTATATCTGTAATATCCGGCAATCCTCCGACCGTATGCGCGAAATGCTCAACACCCTGCTGAGTTTCTTCTGCTTGGATAACGGCAAGGAGCAGCCGAATATTTCTCCTTGCCGGATTTCGGCAATCACGCACATTCTTGAAACGGAGTTTACGCCCATCGCCATGAACAAGGGGCTGGCTCTTGCCATAACCAATCAAACGGATACAGTCGTCCTGACCGACAAGGAACGTATCCTGCAAATCGGCAATAACCTGCTGTCAAACGCCATCAAGTTCACGGAGAACGGTGGCGTTTCTCTGACAACAGACTACGATAACGGTGTCCTGAAACTTATCGTCGAAGATACGGGCACAGGTATGACCGAAGAGGAACAGCAACGGGTGTTCAGCGCGTTTGAGCGTCTGGCAAACGCCGCTGCAAAAGACGGCTTCGGACTGGGACTTTCCATCGTTCAGCGTATCGTGACAATGCTCGGCGGCACGATATGGCTGGAGAGCGAGAAAGGCAAAGGTAGCCGTTTTACGGTGGAAATACCCATGCAGACAGCCGAAGAACTGCCGGAACAGATAAATCAAACACGGATTCATCATGACCGTACATTCCACGATGTGATAGCCATCGACAATGACGAGGTATTGCTCCTTATGTTGAAAGAAATGTATGCCCAAGAAGAAATACATTGCGATACCTGCACCGATGCTGCGGAACTGATGGAACTGATACGAAAAAAGGAATACAGCCTGCTTCTGACGGATCTGAACATGCCGGAAATCAACGGTTTCGAGCTGTTGGAACTGCTACGCACCTCCAACGTTGGCAATTCAAAGACTATCCCGGTAGTCGTGACAACCGCTTCGGGCAGTTGCAGCAAGGAGGAACTTATGGAACGTGGTTTCTCCGGTTGCCTGCTCAAACCGTTCTCCATATCGGAACTGTTGGAGGTTTCAGACAAATGCGCCATGAAAGGCAACCGGAATGAAAAGCCGGATTTCACCTCCCTGCTGTCATACGGGAATGAAGCCGTCATGCTGGAGAAACTGATAACGGAAACTGAAAAGGAAATACAGTCGGTCAGGAATGCAGAACAACGGAAAGACCTTCAGGAACTGGACGCCCTGACACACCACCTGCGCAGCTCGTGGGAGATACTCCGTACCGACCAACCGTTAAGGAAACTTTATAAACTGCTTCATTGTGATGGTACACCTGACGATAAAACAATTGGCAATGCTGTAAAAGCTGTACTGGATAAGGGTTCGGAAATCATCCGGCTGGCAAAAGAAGAAAGGAGAAAATACGAAAATGGATAAGACAAAAATCATCGTGGTGGAGGACAACATCGTGTATTGCGAGTTTGTCTGCAACCTGCTGGCACGCGAGGGATTCCGCACCGTGCAGGCTTTCCACCTCTCGACAGCGAAGAAATATCTGCAACAAGCCACAGACGGTGACATCGTGGTTTCCGACCTGCGCCTGCCCGACGGCAACGGTATCGACCTGCTGCGCTGGATGCGCAAGGAGGGCAGGATGCAGCCCTTTGTCATTATGACCGACTATGCCGAAGTGCATACGGCGGTTGAAAGCATGAAACTCGGCTCGCTGGACTACATACCCAAGCAGCTTGTGGAAGACAAACTCGTCCCCCTGTTCCGTACCATATTAAAAGAACGAAATATCGGACGAAGCCGTATGCCTCTGTTCTCGCGTGACGGCTCGGCGTTTCAAGCCATCATGAAGCGGATAAGGCTGGTAGCACCAACCGACATGAGCGTGCTGATATTCGGTGAGAACGGCACGGGCAAGGAGCATATCGCCCACCTGCTGCACGACAAGGGCAAGCGGGCAGGAAAGCCGTTCGTTGCTGTGGACTGCGGATCGCTCACCAAAGAGCTTGCGCCGTCGGCTTTCTTCGGACACGTCAGAGGGGCGTTCACGGGTGCGGACAGTGCCAGGAAAGGTTATTTCCATGAGGCGGAAGGCGGCACGCTGTTTTTGGACGAGGTGGGCAACCTCGCACCGGAAACCCAGCAGATGCTTCTGCGTGCCATACAGGAACGGAGATACCGTCCGGTAGGTGACAGAACTGACCGTAGTTTCAATGTCCGCATCATCGCCGCCACCAACGAGGATCTGGAGAAAGCGGTCAATGAAAAGCGTTTCCGGCAGGATCTATTATACCGCCTGCATGACTTCGAGATAACCGTCCCGCTGTTGCGCGACTGTCAGGAGGACGTCATGCCTTTGGCTGAGTTCTTCCGTGAAAATGCAAATCAGGAACTGGAATGCGATGTCATCGGCTTTGACGGAGAAGCCCGAAAGACATTGCTGACCCATGCGTGGCCGGGCAATGTCCGCGAGCTTCGTCAGAAAATCATGGGCGCGGTGTTGCAGGCACAGACGGGTCTTGTCACGAAAGAGCATCTGGAACTTGCCGTGACGAGGGCGACCTCACCCGTCAGCTTCGCCCTGCGCAGCGATGCGGAAGACAAGGAGCGTATCTTACGCGCGTTGAAGCAGGCGAACGGGAACCGCAAGGTTGCCGCCGAACTGCTCGGGATAGGACGCACGACGCTGTACAACAAACTGGAAGAATATGGATTGAAGTATAAATTTCAGCAACCATAGCCAGTAATTCACTGGATTTGTATGATTTTGATTATCAGAATTTGGTTAATTCTCAAAATAATATTATCTTCGTATTGAGCTGTTTGAAATGATTGGGAATCATGCAAAATGATGAAGACAGGTGGTTTCTAAACCATTACCTATATCTCTATTATTAGCTTGTAATTTATTGATATCAATCATACATTAGTTAGTGCAACAAATGTGAAACAGCAAAATGTAAACAAATATATTAAATCCAATTTTTTCAGAATACTCTTGTTTTTTGGAAGAGGAACAATGCAAGTGTCACAAGACGTTTTTCGTTTTGTTCCATTACAAAACTTTACAGATGAATCTTATATTGATTGGAGCAAAAGTATTTCTGAGATAGATACACAACTCTATGCTAAATACAAACTATCAGATGAAGAGATTTCATTCATTGAATCAATGACAAAATAATATAATATCATTTTATCAAGAATAAAGCTATGATAGAGAATGTCATAATGCTAAATAGAAAGATTTACCCCTGCTCAGATAACTGTAGCAGAGGCAAATTCCTAAAAAAAGGACTCCTCTCTCTTATTCATTACAAAATATAAAAATAGTAAATCACAATAGTATAATTTTAGCGTTCACTTTAAATTGAACGCCATTTTTTAATCACCTTTTTTGTGATTGTGAGGTTTAAGAGATGGCGTATTGCCAGGAGTCTTCTTATTATCCCTTTGCCTTCTGTCTGGTTTACCTGTTGACACGGCAATTCTTTTAGGACCAGGTTTTATGCCCATAATCATTAAAATAAAGTGACGGCTCGGCTTTTTTACAATATTACTTGCATACTTTTAAACGAATTATTACTTTTGCAGCCTATTAATGTTATACTCATTACCTATAGCCATCGTTCTTCAGGGATAATAATTCGCCTTGTTGGTTATCGCTTTGCTATATAACGATAACAACATTAATTGTTTTGATGATTTGAAAGTTCTAGCAGGTTTGACATACCTGCCAAAACTTTCATCATTAAAAATTAAGCGTATTGGATTAGTCTCCAAGTTACCGCTTTACCACAGTAGGGAGGCATTGTGTTGCCTTTCGCAATAGGTGCCGTCGTTGTAGGAAAGCCATCAACTTTCCAAACACCACTTACTGGACATTTTTCTCCTGTTTTTGCTGTCATATTATATATGATTTAGTGAATATTTGTAGGCACCTGACCAGCCATACTTGGCCACTTATTTAAAGGATAAGTATCCTCCAAGTAGAACTTGGTATAAACATCTTCCAAGACTCCCCCCCCTTGGAAGATGTTTTCGTTTGCAAATATATGACTTTTTTTCAATATCACAAATAGTTTACCGAAAAAAACTCAACTACAGACAATATATTATCATATATTCACCCTTTCGGCCCTATTAATTACTGAATTTCCCTACAATAAACAACACAGAAAAACACAAAATAAGAAAAGACCTCCTGATAAATAAAAACGAGTTAATATGTTCCTTGCAGCCCGGTACTTATTGTTCCTACCCGGTTTTAGAGTAGAAAACCTTAAGGATGATAGCAAGAAACGCCTTCAGAACACCTAGATTGTAATAGACCGACTTGTGTAACAAACTTTAAATCAAATATTGTCCCCACTATACAAGCGTCAGTTTCCTAAAACAAATTACGGTTATCCCCCCCCCAAAAAAAGAGGGGGGGGACGTGATGCCCTGCGGAGAACACAAAAGATAGTGGATGAAGATAAGTACGTAGTTGACTTCGACCTCGAACGCTTCTTTGACATGGTAAGTCATAGTAAACTAATAAAAATACTCAGTCGCGGCGTAAAATATGGAAAGGTGTAATAAATCTGATACACAAATATCTGCGTAGTGACATAATAAACGAAGAATTGTTCGAAATGAGCACCCAAGAGAGTCCCCCAAGAGGTTCTTTAAGTCCTCTACTGGGGAATATCATACCAATGAACTGGATAGGAACCTGAAAGATGTGAACATCCTATTACTTATTAAGCAAACGCTGCGCTGATATTCAGTAAATCCAAACGTAGTGTCCAATGTGTAAAGGAGTCAATAACTCGGTTCATAGAAAGCAAACTCTTCCTTAAAGTGAACCGTAAAAAGATTGTTGTATCGTATGTAAGAAAAGTAGAGTTCTTGGAATATCCTTTTTATGTAATGAGGAGAGAATGCCTTCCGAGTATACATCTTTAATTAAGATGAAAGCCAAACTCTAAGAGTTACCAAGTCTGTAATGGGGTACGAAATTAGGAAGTAGAAGCTCATTATATAAGAGTATAGACTGAATATTATATCTTACATAGATAAAACGTCTCGGTATTGATGCAAACGAATGGTTAAGGCACTGGATATGTATGTGCATTTGGAAATGCATGGAAGAAAGTCAAGGCAAAAGTTACGCTTCTAAAGAAACGCAGTGTTCTTGACTGGTAAGCACATCGGAGAGAAACACTCCCTTGGTTATTGGCATGCAACACACAGTCAATTGCTTCTAATGACAAGTTGCGTAGGATTAGTTTGTGGAACTAATTGACTACTACCTCAAAATAGAAATCGCTGTATACCGAACAGTGCGTACGAAAGATAGTTTTCGAAATCAGAAAACAAAAGTAGAAAAAACATATCGGACACTGTCCAGAATTTTGTGTAAATGAAAACAGGATTCAGTTGTAAGTTTGTTCTTATATCTGGATTCTGTTTTCAAACATAAGCATAAATTGATTCATAATCAAGCCCCAGTTTGAAATAGGCATTGTCCATTTCTTTTCAATCTCCATAAGCGAAAGATATACGGTCTTTTTTACAGCATCGTCCGAAGGAAATGAAAGTTTTGATTTCGTGTACTTTCTGATTTTTCCATTCAGGTTCTCAATGAGATTGGTTGTGCAGATTATTTTTCTGATTTCCAGCGGGAATTGGAAGAAAACAGTCAAATCATCCCAGTTGTTTCTCCATGAAAGTATAGCATAAGGATACTTTCCTCCCCATTTCTTTTCCAGATTGTCAAGTTCTGTGGCTGCAACCTCTTTGTTGGGTGCATTATAGATATTCTTCATATCCGCTGTAAACTCTTTCTTATCCTTATAAACGACATATTTACAGGAATTTCTGATCTGATGTACCACACAGACTTGAGTGGATGACTGAGGGAATACACTGCGGATAGTATCCGTAAATCCATTCAGATTGTCGGTACAGGTAATCAGTATATCCTGCACTCCACGGGCTTTTAAGTCGGTCAGGACACCCATCCAGAAAGAAGAGCTTTCCGATTTGCCAACCCACATGCCAAGAACTTCCTTCAGGCCGTTCTGTTTCAGTCCGACGCAAAGGTAAACGGTCTTGTTTATGATCTTGCCGTTATCCCGTACCTTGAAGACAATACCGTCCATCCAGACTATCAGGCAAACAGGATCAAGGGGACGGTTCTGCCACTCCTGGGCAGCCTGATTGACTTTGTTGGTAATGATGGAAATGGCCGATGTAGAGAGCTCTATTTCATAAATCTCACGCATCTCTTCCTCTATGTCAGAAACGCTCATTCCTTTGGCGTATAGGGAGATAACGAGCTTTTCTATAGAAAGTCCACGACTTTCATGTTTGGGCACTGCTATCGGCTCAAACTGGCCGTTACGGTCACGTGGAATAGAAATGACAGACTCTCCATGTTCGGTCTGGATTTTCTTCGGATAACTGCCATTCCGGGAGTTGCCGGTATTGTTCCCTGTCACAGAATTCTTTTCATAGCCCAAATGGGCATCCATTTCGCCTTCAAGCATCTTCTCCAGCACCTGGGCATGCAACTGTTTCAGAAACTTGCTCACATCCGCTTCTGTCTTGAACTGGCTAAGGAACTCCTTGCTTAACACCTCATCGGGCACTACTTGATTCTTTTCTTTCATAATCTTCTTCATTTTGCAAATCTATAAAATAAAAAATACGAGACTCAAACTTGAATCCCGTATTTTCCATTTACACAAAATATTTTATAGTGCCACATATCGAGAACTTGCTTCCAAACAGACCTTTAAGGTGTTATTAGTTTTTATTGATTACAAATTGATTTCGCTTTTTTGATTAACATATGGATTTACCGAATGACGATACCCAACTATCTCATAGCAATAATTTTGTACATTCTCAACAGTTCTTCAAATAATGCTTCATCCATTTTGGGTAACTGCTCGTATACATTCATTTTGCTTACATAATGATGTAAACTAGAATTCTTATGCAGTAATGATAAATTAATAGATTGAACATGAGCAGAAGCAATGTCATCCTTTACCAAAAAACGGATAGAATCTCTTCTTATAATATCAAAATCCAATAAACTATAATCTTGAGTTGATATTATTAGTTGAGCATTTTGTGCCGCCCCTAAAAAAAATTTCAGTAGCTGATTCAACGTATTTCTTTGAACTCCACTACTATAATCATCTAAAATTATCGTTTTCTCTTTTCTAATAGCCTCATCTAATACAATTAAAAATCGAAGTATCTCCTTAGTGCCATCAGATTGTTCTGATAGCGGCAAACGCCCTCTTCTATTTCCTGTTTTTTTATCCAAACGATGAAACGTATTCACAATGTGTTTTTCCTCATCCATCCTAAACAGCATTCTTAACTCTGCTTCTTGTTTGTCCGACAATGACTTTAGTTTTTGCAATAACTCAGCAGGATACTCTACATCAATTTTCAATTTCTCATATGACATTATATTAGTATCTACAGATTTTAAAAACGAACAAATGACATTTTTTAATTGTTTGCTATTTTCTGTTTTATCATCAGGAAGTTCTTCATTTAAATCAACATCTTCTAAATCAACAATTTCAAAACCTTCCATAAAAAATAACAAATGTGAATTTAGCAACGCATGAGAAATATTCGTTTTAATAATAGTACTAAATACTGAATTATTTTTCAATAACGAACTGCTGATAATATAATTCTCATTATCACTAACTTGTATTTTATCTGTAAAGTCAACTTTTACGATGTCACTAACTTTATCATACCAACGATGAAATAGATTGATATTAGTTTTGGTTCGTAATTCATCTAAAATCTCCTCATATATAGCATATTTATCCCATTTAATACTATATAAATACCGTGAATCATTAATATGATATACTATCTCTATTTCAGATGGCTTGTTTAAACATTCTTCGTCAAAAGCAAATGGCCTATAACGTAAAGATTCATCTTTACGTTCACGAATTTGGGCAATAAGATACTGTAATGCATCAAATGCGCTCAGAATTTTACTCTTTCCAGCACCATTATTCCCTAATAAAAATACTAGTTTTAAGATATTTATCTTGTTTTGAGTCGTAAACCCACAAAAATTATTATCCAACATTCTATTACGCTCTTTTTTCGCCGTAAATAGAATTGTTGTACGCTCCTTAAAGCAATAAAAGTTTGTGACAGTTAATGATTCAATCATAAGATATACTTTTTTATATGTGCAAAGATAATCATTTTCGAGCAACCATGCAACACAAACAGAAAAAAACTCAAGAAAATATTCTTAAAAGGCTCTGTATTGTATTTTTTCGGTTACTAATTTGCCAATTCGATTAAGTTTATTACTTTTGTGTTACGAAATCATCCGCTGTAATGATAAGCAAAACACAGCAAGTCACTGGTGGAGCAAACGGAGGAGATTACAGTTGAGTAGCTTTTGAAAATTAGTGATATTCAGCCACTTGGAAACAAATTACGATTCCTGGTGGCACCACTTTTAAAAGACTTCAAATTTGGTAAATCCCTGAAAATTAAACATTTCAGGGATTTTCTTTTTCCTCAAACTCCCACATTTTTAGCAAAATTATGCAGTTCCGTTGGTCTAAATCGTGACCAATTTAGGTCTTGAAGAAATTGACCACGAATTGTATCATAAGTCATTGATTGTCTTATCGTTTAACTCTTGCTATTCTGCACGATTCAGTAACTTTAAACCATTAATTTTTAGAGTATGAAACGACAGACTTTTAATGTGCTTTTCTTTATTAGGAAAACCAAATTAAAGAAATCTGGTGAAACGCCCATCATGTTGCGCATTACAATTGAGGGGCAACTCACCGAATTACAACTCAAACGGGATGTAATGCCTACACAATGGAATCAAGCGAAAGAACGCTGTACCGGTAAGGATGCTACATCAATGGAGACTAACCGCTATCTCCAATCGGTCAAACTTCGATTGTTAGTCATTCATAGAGAAATGGAAGATGCAGGAAAACTTATCAATCCGATGGAAGTAAAACGTAGATTTCTCGGGCTGGATGAGAAACACCTGATGTTCTTTGAAGTTTTTCAGGAACATAACGACAAATGTCGTGAGTTGATTGGCAAGGATTACGCCAAAGTAACTATCTCCCGCTTTGATACTTGTTTACGGTATTTCAAAGAGATGGCTTTGAAAAAGTATCACCTAAAGGATATTCCCATGAAAGAAATAAGCCATGCCATCATTCAGGACTATATTCATTTCCTGAAAACAAGGAAGAACTTGCAGGAGAATACAGTAATCCGTTATATGAAGGTAGTGAAGAAAATCACCAACATGGCATTAGCGAATGATTGGATGGAAAAAGACCCGTTTATCAATATCCGTTTCCATGAGCAGGAAGTACACAAAGAGTTTCTAACCAAAGAAGAATTAGAAATCATGCAAAACAAAGTTTTTGATGTTCCTCGTTTAGATTTAGTACGTGATATTTTTCTATTCCAATGCTTCACGGGGTTAGCTTTCATAGATGTATCTGAATTAAAAGCAGAACATCTTGTATCTGATAATCAAGGGAATTTATGGATTAGGAAAGCAAGACAGAAAACTAAAGTCATGTGCAACATTCCTCTTTTGGATATACCTTTAGCCATATTGGAGAAATACAAAGGGTATCCACTGGCGAAAAAGAAAGGAACATTGTTACCCGTTCCATGCAACCAAAAGCTAAACAGTTATTTGAAAGAAATTGCTGATTTATGCGGTATTAAAAAGAATTTAACCACGCATACCGGACGGCATACATTTTCAACCGTTGTCGCTTTAGCCAACAATGTATCATTGGAAAATGTAGCCAAAATGCTCGGTCATACCAATACAAATATTTAACATTAGCAGGTACTACTAAAATAAATTCAAGCATAACTAATTGATTGTAAAACCATTACTGGGCAACTGTTAATCTAACAACAGATTAAGAAGTTTATATGTATGGCAAAATGGATATGGTATCTATGCAACGAGAGCAACAAATAATATATCTGCTGCTCTCTTAATCAATATGAATAAGTACCTTATTCCACTCTCTGATAAGAGCACTTCTGCCCTGTAGGTGTTACTCCATCAGATTCCAATTCCTGTACTGATAAAGTCATTGAATTAAGTAATAGAATATCACTGATAATCCATTCATCTTCATCGCTAAACATTTCATAGAGTTTGTTACCGTCTATCTTGTACTTACCCACTTCCTTATAAGAGCTATTTTCTGTACTTGTATATTCAAATGTACCATCACTCTTATAAGTAACATGGGTAGCAACTGCATCACCGCTTGTCATCCTCCATTTGCCAATAACAAGAGAAGCATAATCATCCTGTCCTTTGATTGTGCCATTATCAATATCTATTTCATAATTAAGTGTGTTCTTGTCTCCATCATAAGAGGTTATGGTAGCTTCAAATTTCCAAATATTAGTAGAACTGTCAGATAATTTGAAATCAACTTTATATTGGTCATTGTAGATAAAGTTTGATAGCTCCTTCAACTCAGTAAGCCAAATGCTCTGTTTTGTTGTACCATTCCATCTTCCAATAAAAGCCCCATCTTCGTCAAACCAACGATAGATAACTTCACTATGAGATAAGGGTGCATAAACTTCCACAGCATCCATTCCAACACCATCACCTGTTGGTATAGTGAATGCACAAATGCTGTCACCATCCAAAGTATAGCAATAATCTCTTATGAGTACACTATTGTCGTACCAATTGAAGACGTTGTCATCTCCAAGCCCTCTGATTTCTTTAGATTTACCATTGTTATAAAAGAGTGTACTATATAACGATGCTGTTGCATCTTCTTTAAAACTATATGCAGATATTGTAATGAATTGGGATGGATTTATAATATAATTCCACATTGGAGTTATATTAGATATAGTCATATCCTTATATCCTTCAAACTCTTTAAAAACTTTACATGAAAGTTGGAACTCAGAGCTACATATACCCTCTGCTAATTTTTCCTTAGTCGAATTATGGTAAGTAGCAACCCATAAATGATTATCCTTCAATCCAGTGAAATTGGCTTGCTCCTTGTTTATTACTGTATTATCTGCATGGATGGAATAGTTGAATAAATCAATATCCTTATAGTCTGTAATTCCATATTCTTTGCAAATAAGCTCTAACGATGTTTCACCTCCAGATGTTGTCGGGGGATTTACCTCCAATTCATCATCCCCACAGGAACTAACTCCCATGCTTAATGCAACCAATAATGAGGTTGCTAATAATCTTATTGTTCTCATAGTTATTTAATTTAATTTGATTATGATGTGTAATCCCATTCCAACATTGGCATTGTATCTAATGTCTAAACCATTTGAAGAAAAGCCTTCAAATAGTTTGTCTAGTACAATTGTTGTTCCAGATTTGAGTGTTGCTCCAGATTCGAGCCATTCCTTGAAAGTACAATATGGCTTTTTGTTAGTATTCCATTCTTCACCTCCAACAAATCTCATGAAAGAGTCTTCAAACCAAATGTTAAACTCATTAGTTCTGTCGTTGAACAAGATATATGAATTATCAAACCCTCTACTCAAAGTAATGCGTATATTCTCTGTATCAAACCAAATGTTAGTATCATTGCCAAATAGTTTTGAAGCTCGAAGTGTCATCATTCTAACTACTTCTTCTGGCATTAATGGTAAGTGACATAGGGGGAATGGTCTATTCTTATCTATCTTACGATAGGTTTCCGCTTCTCGTTGGATATAGATAGCTTCTTTTGGCTCATCGTCTGGAACATATCTAAAGATTAGAATATTCTCAAGAAAGCATATCGAATTGAGTGCTTGGACTTGCCAATCTTCTAATGGAGTGTTATAAACATCCATGTCAATATTAGACAAGATTTCATTAATATTAATGTCGTCAGTTCTAAATCCTGCTTCATTAAAGGCTAAAATCCAATCACTATTATCATTGTAGTTTGTCTTATTGGATTCATTTATCAATAAAGACAATAGTTTGAGTATAGAAATTCTATCCTCTCTATTCAAAACTTGGAATAGTTCTTTCATGCAATAATTCTAATTGTGCTCACCTGTTCCCTGTGGATAAGCCGTTACTAAATAAAAAAGGTGTGGGAACTATATATGTTTTACCCTAAAGTCTGGCTTCTCGCATTGCCTTGCTGTGGATAAAACAATAGCCCCACACCAGTTTGAGATATAGAAACCTTATAAAAGGTAGGTATATAACAAATGATATGGGTGCTATTGCTACCATCTTCACAGCATTACAAATTTTGCGAGAATTTGACTTTAGAAGATAATTTCAATAACACCTTTCGTTAAATATGTCCTTCCAACTCCCTATCACCTTAGTTCATTGGAATTGGTGCAAAGATAGCGAAAGGTTCTAAATTAATGAGCATGGAGTGAGGATAAATAGTAACTATCGTGCTCTCAAACATAGTCAGAACAGGATATTTAAAAAATTTGCATCCATATTCTGTAAATCCATGTGGGTATCAAAATGATAATTCCCCTTATAAGAAGTGAATTTTAGAAATTGTTACCTACATGGATTTATAAAGTTAAAGTCAGTTTCTCCGTCTGAATTTGAGGATAGGACAAATTCAGATTGGGGTATATAAGACTGACCTTGCTCTAAATTTGTCCTGCCTTTCAAAGTGACTTCACGACATCAACCCAGCTCTGACAAGTAACCTCTTGACTTGTGTAATCTGAAACTTGCATCCCTTAGATGTAACAAAGCCTTGCTCATTCAACAGACAAGTCATTTCAGATAATGATTTGCCTTGCATTGACAATGACCGTAACAGTGCTATCGCTCTCATGTTATTTGGATTGTTAGTTGCCTTAGCCTTGTTGGTAATGATACTATGCTGAACAGCTTGTTCAAATTTATTCATCAAGTTCTCTGATTTACCAAGCTGCACACCCCTTGCTTTCTTGGCTTGAAGTGATTGCTTGGTTCTCTGACTGATTAACCCTGCTTCATATTCGGCTATGCTACTGATGATATGCAGAATTAGTCTGTTAGCTTGGGGGAAGTCGCAGAACACAATCTCAACATCACTCTCCAACAGCTTGGAAGTAAACGCTACATTCCTTGACAACCTATCCAATTTTGCTACGATTAGAATAGAGTTGGTCTTCCTGCACATTGCCAAAGCTGCAAGAAGTTGAGGTCTGTTAGACTTCTTCCCACTCTCTGTCTCAATATATTCAGCAAGTATGGACTTATTCTTCACATGGTTGTGTATAATCTCCCTTTGGGCTTCCACACCAAGCCCCGATATTTGCTGCTTCATGGTGGATTGCCTTAAATATGCTATGTATGTCTTCATAATTCACAACTATTAATAGTTGGTTACAAATGCTGAACGAACATTCAGCTTATGTAAGTAAGGACACCCAACTTAAAAATTGAATGTCCTTTTTAGGATGATACGCTATAACTGTCCTTCATCAGCGAAGCTGTAATATCCATCTGTAAGAATGAGGTGGTCTGTTACTGTAATTCTCATAAGTCTTGCTGCTTCCTTGACCTGCTTAGTAATATCCATATCCTGCCTACTTGGTTTCAGATTACCGCTTGGATGGTTATGTGCAAGAACAAGAGCCACTGAATTGGTAAGCAATGCAGCTTGTAGAATTACTCTTACATCAACAGACGTTTCAGTAATTCCACCCTCTGATATGAGAGTGTAACCTAAAACTTGGCTGGCTTGATTAAGAAACAGTACTTTGAAGTATTCTTTGTAGCAAATTGTACCCTCCTTATATGTGGGAAGTAAGTATTTATAAGCGTCCTCTGAACTAACAATCTTATGCAGGTTTTTGAATTTGGGTTTGTAGGATAGTTCCACTTCTCCCACAGTATAATCTATATTCATATTGTATGATATTTAAAAGTTGGTAGAAATAAAGAAAGGACAACTAACTGAATAGCTGCCCTTTCCTCTCTCAATCAACAATCCACTCTGCCCAAGAACCAAGCGTATTCACTATCTCCTAATTTGGCACGTTGGATGCCTTGTACAAACTCTGTGCAGTTAAGATTCCTCTCCAAGAAGTTATCTATGTAACTTGACTTCACAGAACCATTGAGCAAGTTAAGTAACTGCCAACCTGTAATGCTGTCCCCTGTACTCTTGAAGTTCGCATCAGAAACGAATGCTCTGCAAGCTGCATTAATCTGACTGTCTCCCAACAATAGACGAGGCAAGCGTTTCTGCTGGTTGGGTGTAAGAGCTTGATATAATCTCATCCTGCCTATTATTTGGCAGAACTCGCTTGTGGAGATTGACATTTGTCCAAGTGCCCTTAACAGATGCAAGTCCTTAGATGGGTTGTAAGCATGGAACAGATTCAATGCTGCTGCATATAACTCCTGTGTACTTAGAACTTCTATCTTATCCTGCAAGCCGTCAGTGGTGAGCATGAGATTAGAGCACACACGATTCCTAAAGCCTATGAAGATTTTAAATCTCTCAACAGATTTCTTACTGTACAGGTTAATCTCGTTATATGCCCTTACTCCACCAATGGATAATGCCAAACGATTACCGTATTCATCATGTACGATGGATGGGATTTCAAAACAGAAGCACATTCTCTGATAGAACAAAGTCTTCTCTTCATCTGTCAGTTCAGATGCTTTCTTACCTAATGCACTTGGGATTCTACCATTGATAGGGTGTGAGATTCTAATCTCTGGCATATCAAACTGCTCTCCATTGAAGTAGTCTTTGGCAGCATCCACCACTGCACCTATAAAGGATTGGTGGCTGATGGTTTCCTCCATTGACGCAAAACTGGGAATGATGCAGCCCTGTTGTAAGTGCTGCAAGGTTACTTCCTGCGTGTTGGCTTCAATGAAATGGTTTACTCTCTTGGGTGCTGCAACTTCTTCCACAATGATTGCTTCTTCTGCAAACTCACCCATGTTTAATGATTCTCTACGCTGTGCCATAGCTGGCATAATTACTAAATTTCTCATAATGAAATTGAATTAAATGATTATTGATTGAATGGATTTAACAAGAACAAACCCAAAACACAAGTGAATTACTTCGCTTGCATCTTAGGCTGTTCTATGTCTTTCCCTAAAGATTCTTTCAAAGGAAGTTGAGAGTAATAGTAATTTATTGGTAGGTTGTGGCAATAGTGCATCGTGCCTGTTCTCTGATTAAATAAGAATGCTTATTCCTGTCAGCTATTAGGCTACATTACTAAAGCATTCTTTTTATTTAAGAGCCAATGAGGGGGTGTTTATGTGGGTAGGGGTGTCTTGTGCATAACTCTTTAGAATTGGAAATGCTGCCAACAGTATGCTTATTAATGGTTGCTTAGACTGATTCATAAGAATAGGTCTGGCAGTTCTTCTTTGTCTTTTATCTCTTGCTTCCTGCCTACCAATCCACTTGATAATGATTTCATAAGAGCGTGTATATTCTTAACTCCCTCAAAGTCATTCTCCTTGTACTTCTTGTAAATCATGCACTCCCTTGAAATGGGGTTCCTCTGCTCTCGTTAAATGCTATCATGTGTTCAAAGGCAGCTTGCACTTCCTCCACATATTTATCTTTGGGTAAGTCTATAATAAGACCTTTGGCTTTTAATATGATTGAATCTCCAACTTCGTCCAATAAGTCCATATCCCTTAGTTGGTCTATATAGCTGGAGATAGTGCCATGCCCCATGTGAATTAGCTCTTTCAGTTTTCTTACAGATAAGGTAATAGTATGACTGTGTGGCTCTGCTGCACTGAACAGTTTAAGGATGAATCCTCTGAGTTTTAAATCCAAAGTATTGTTATATGAATCATAGAACTCCCTGTCAATTCTTCTGTAATGCCCAAAACTGACAGGAGAGAATATATAATCAGTCCAAGTTCTGTCATTCCTGCCACTATCCTTGTTCTGTATGGTAACTTCCCCTGTAGCTCTTAACTTGTCATTAAATGGTTTGGAACTCTTACCACCATTATAGTTGGCAGGTTTATCACCAACGAATGATGCAAGTTGGTCTATCGTGGTGTCAGTAGTCAATGTATATTTGTCTGCTGTCAGTAGTAACACGTATGTCCTGTAAACATCAGTGCAACCCAATTTCTGAATCAGATTATTGCTCATTACTGTATATTTCTTGAATGGTAGTTTCATAAGGCAATCGCTCAATATGTCTGATTAAAATGATTTGGTTGGTCTTTAATAAGAATCTCACTTTAGAGGAACTTAATCTGTTGGATTTCCTAAGCTCGCTCAGTTTGTCATAAAAATTGTTATTATAAATCCACATATCATCGGTTTTATTCACTCCCAGCTTACAGATTACCTGTGCGGTGTCCTTTAGGACATTGCATGGGTCTTATTGGATTGTAATGTAGGAGTGTAGAGATGGGGTGTTTAGGCACGGGGTAAAAAGTGAATAAGCACACCCCAAAGATTTAACAATATGAATCTCTCTGCTGCAAATTTTATCTTGTCAGTAAGCCAGCTTCTGCAATGATATATAATAGGTAGCAACCTTTCCATTCTTCTTTCTCCTTGTCTTTAGATAGTTATTAAGATTAGCCCATAATCCAATATGGACTTTATTATCTTTTACTCCCTGTTTAAGAGCCTTAGCCCTTATCTGCTCATAAGTAAATTCTTCCATTTTAGATATGCTGAATAGTTTATAGTCCGTCAATCTATGCGGTGGAATTATCTGTCTGTGGTAATGTAAAGGTAAGAACTTCACAGGTGGGGAACTAATGATAAGACCACACATTTAAGAATCAGACTTTAGACTATTCAGAATGTTTAAAAACTTGTATGCCCTATATGTTTTGGGGAGTGAGATAAGAGACCTGCACCAATTTGTTAGTGCAGGCTCTTGGCAGAATCTTTACTGTTCCTCTGAATGTCTGCTGACAGCTTCTTCTACAACTTCTCTAATCTCTGAAATGTACTTGTCAGATTTAATCTTTGAAATGCGTTCTACATCTGCTGGTTCCAGTTTGTTAATCATTTGGCAAACAATCTCTACACCATCTGCGCCATTCGTCCATTTACCTGTCTGCTCATCAATAAACCAATCAATGAAATATTTGTGGGAGAGATAACTATGTTTAAAACCTCTACTTCTTGCAGTCTCCAATATCTTCCTTGCACGCTCAATGTTGGCAGTAGGCAAGCATTCTGTACCATCTTCCATGCTCTGTGCCAGCTTTGCCTTATCAAGACTTGTATTGAAAGTAACCAGCTTGCTGATGGTGGAAACAGGATAACCTGTTTTAGGTAAGCCGTCATTGGATTTAACAGACTTCATATCAGTTAGTTCTTTGGCAAACTGTAACAATTCACTGTTGGGGTTACACAATGCTGCACCTGTAACATAGTCTTTACCATCCCAAATGATTGAGGTCTTGTTCAGTTCAGAGATAAGCTTCTTTATGGTCTTGTTCTTATTATTCAGTGCGTACATTACCATGATGTCAGTGGGAGCATAAGAAGTATTGTCCTTCTCATCCAACTTTCTTAATTCCATGATGGAAGTATATCTGTGCTGTCCTTCAATAATAACCACATAGTCTGCCACTTCCTCTGCTGGGACTTCCTTGCCTGTTTCATAATCCAACATGGTCAAGCCCTCTTTAGCCGCTTCTTCTCCATCTACAATGATGATGGGCGTTAATTGACCGCATTCTTTGATGGAAACCATCTTCTGTTTGAGGTTCTTCTTGTTAATGGCTCTGTTACCGCTTACGAATGCTACTTTCTTACCCAGCTCATTGATTGAA
Source organism: Bacteroides propionicigenes (assembly GCF_018390535.1). GTDB lineage: Bacteria > Bacteroidota > Bacteroidia > Bacteroidales > Bacteroidaceae > Bacteroides > Bacteroides propionicigenes. The sequence goes on from NZ_JAHBBW010000001.1 coordinate 33,274, forward strand.
ATAATGTTCGTTCTCATGTCTTGCTTGCAGTTTTTAGACTGGTGCGCTCCAGCTTTAATTGATTTTGATGTTGCAAAGGTGAGAACTTTGGAGAGATTTAAGAGAGAGTAAAATTTTAGTGGAATTGGTTCTCTCTTTACTTGTCCGCATTACAAGTCCTGTTCCTTTGACGCTGCAAAGATGGGGAGAAGCCATGAGAATTAGCGAGAGTAAAGTTAAGGGAGAAGTTACTCTCCCTTATATAAAACATTGATTATTAGTAGATATTATTATGCACGTCCCAATTCATATTCTTGTTCTTGCTTAAATATCCTTTTAGTGTGGTCTTGCTGACGAGGAAGTCTTCATTATCAGATATTCCTGTAAGATAGACAAGCTGTGATATTAGGAAGGTTACATTATATGCGTTCCTTTCACCTTTCCTGTAATTGGAGAATGAGGGTGAGAGGGTATCAAAGAACAGTTGGAATCTCTGGGCAAAGAGGCATATTCTCTTGGTTGTGCTTGCCGTTGTCTGCTTCTTGGTTGGATGGTAGCTTACCATTTCAATATTATCATTCAGATGTTCTGTATCAAATTCATTCTTTGGTTTTAAATCATCCAAATGCTCTTGACAGCATTTCAGAATAAACTTGATGGCATTGGCTGTCTCTATGGTATGTATGGATTTACCGTTTACTTGCAAGGACAAAGACAGTTCTTCTTTAAAGGTGATGTGTTCAGTTAATGGATTGGCATTGGGATTCTCTTCATATTGGGTGATGGTTTGAAGCAACTTATCCACTTCATTGGAAGGAGAATCACCACGTTCAAACGCCTGCCAACATTCACCGTCCACATAGTCCCATATAAACAGTATGGCAAACCAAAACTTATTAATATCCAACTGCAAGGCTGATATGGCTTTCTTGATTTCTATATTGTTCTTATAGTCCTCATAGGTAAGAGGTGTTTTAATCAGCCGTTCGTTGTATCTTCTTTTAAAGGTGGATATGGCGCAACTGCCCTCCAATGCAAACCTTTCATCTATAATCTTTGGTTCTGCTGGGTGTATCAGCATGGCAAAGTCCCAAACATAATCTAATATTATATCTTCTTCCCTTGCATCAGTAGTAGGGTAAACTGCATCTATATTGGTAAACTTATCTATTGGATTCATGGTCTATAATCTATTTGGTTCAACAACTATATAAGTGATTTATTGATTCTCATAATAACGCCTGTTCTTTGGAATATCAAACATCTTTACAAAAGCTGTAATGGAATATTCCTTAGTGACGGTTTCTAATGAAAGTTCTAAGGACTTGGAGTCTTTCATTGTCATTATGCAGCCCAATCGCTTCTCTGTATCAACCCAAACACTCTGTGATGGATAGAATATCGTATAGTATTGATAGCCTTTGGATTTGTAACCAATGTAAACCTCCTGTCCTGTCTTGAAAGTGACCACCACTAAAGAATATGCAGAATCTTCACCATATATAATTATGTGGTCAATAACCTTATGAATAAGTTCGTACCGTTCCATATCATCAGTAATGCTATCTACAAGAACTTTCTCGTTGGATAACGAATTGATAGCTTCTATCTTGCTCTCACAGGACAGAATCAGTTTGTTCAGCCTGTCTTTCTCATATTGGTACTTCTTGGATTCCTTATCCAAAGATGCGGCTTCCTTTATCTTGTTGATATATAAGTCTGGCATATTGGGCATTTCACGCTTGATGTCAATTGCAGCGTTTACAATGGCATTGGCTTGCGCTGTTAAATCTGCCAATTTCCCTTCTATGCCCATAAGTAACTTCTGGTGGGTTTCAATCTCCTGCCTTAACGGTTCTTCTTGCTCTTGGGCTTTGCCTGTGGCTAATTCCTGTGAGAACAGCAGCTTTACCAATTCCCAAACAATCTTCTCTATTCTTGTAGCTTTTATAGCCTTACTGAAACAGGCTGGCTTATTCTTGGATTTCATGTGCTTGTCATGGCAGACATATAAGTCCCTGCCACCCTCATAGGTATATTTAATCTTGCAGTAAGGACAATGAATCAATCCTCTTAATAATTGAAAGTGTTTGACACCTGTACTCTTACTTCTAAAAGCCCTCCCTTTCATCTTCTCCCTTGACAGGTCAAATAATTCAGCAGAAACAATGGCAGGGGTTTTGACTGTGGCAACCTCAATAGGTCTCTTGTATCTCTTACCTTTCTTGGGTTCAGTACCTTTAAGCATATATTCAGCTTCACCCTTATAGACAGGATTAGCCAGCATGGAATTGATTGTTCCCATAGTCCATATTTTAGTCTTACTTCTTGTGGGGATATTTTCTGCATTCAGCATGAGGGCTATCCTTGCACTTGAATAACCGTTGGCTGAGAGTTCTATAACCCGTCTGACCGTCTTGGCTTCCTCCTCATTTATGCTTAACCGTTTGGTCTCTGTGCTGTAATCATAGCCATAAGGGGCTTTATAGGTGTAACTGTTTCCTTCTTTAAGAATCTTGTTCTTCTTAGACGAAATGCTTCGTGCTTTAAGGGTAGCCACTTCCTGCTCTGCAATCATAGCGATTATGCCAATAATGAATTTGGTGTTCCTGTCTTCCTCTCCATTCTCGTCCAATGTCCTAAGATTCTCTTTCTTGGCATAGACACATATCCCTTTCTTGGTAAAATGTTCAATCTGCTGTTGGAGATAGAGAGACCTCCTACTAAGTCTTGACAATTCCCAAACCAAGACTATATCAATATCGTCTTTAGTCAGTTCCTTTAACTTGGCAAACTCTGGTCTGTCATCATTAAACCCGCTTTCCTTTTCTTCAAAGACATGGGTTATCTCTATGCTCATATATTTGGCATATTCCTTTAATTCGTTTGTCTGCCTGTTGTAGTCTTGGTCTAAGGTAGAAACACGTGAATAAATTGCACCTCTCATATTCTTGATTATTAAGTTGGTGCAAACTTAAGAAATAATAGTCGTACCTGCAAATGTGTTATTAAAATGACGCAGCAATATGCAAAAGTATTAGATCAGAGTATTCTCCGAGATATGCAGAATGTACGGGAGAGCTTCTCTACTAAAACCACCTAAAGATGAAAACGGCTACCCAATCCATTCGGACGGTAGCCGTTTCTCCATCTTCATCATATTAAAGACTAAAGAGAATAATCTTCTATATTATAGGCAGAACGAAACCTATCCTCCAAAATCTCCCTAATATCCGATTCACGGAACAGCACTTTGCCCGGAAGTTGAATAAAAGGGAAAATGCCATCATCCCGATAATACTGCAAAGTCCTACGGCTAATTTTGAGTATAGAACAAAGTTCTTCGCTTGTCAGATACCGTTCACCCTCAAACATGGGCTTATTATTCTTCAATGCATATTCTATATAAGGTAAAGCCCTATCTAACGATTGCAATAATTCTTGGCTATCCTCATTCGTGTATAAATCCATAAGCAATTATTCTTTAGTGGTTACTTTTATTCTACCTAAATCCAATAGTTTTTGTACTTCGGCAACCTTATAATATACTTTCTTGCCAACAGTCGAAAAAGAAAGTTTGCCACTCTCACGTAAAGACTGTAATGTTCGCAAAGGAATATTTAAGGAAGCTGCCAATGTCCTACCCTCTATCCATTCTTTCTCAATACACATATCAGAGGGAGATAAAGAAATATTATCTGCCAATGATATAATCTGTTCCAGCTTCTTTCTAAAAAAATCGAAGGAAACTCTCTCTATTGCTACTATATCCATATATAAATTACTTTTCAAAATTCTTTTTCTCAATCCTTTTCTTTTAGCTTAAGTTTTCCAGAACTTAATATGAAACATTGACAAAGGTAAGTTCCGTATTTAGCCTGTTCAAGTCCAAGTCTTCGGTTTAGATAAAAATCTTCCTCTCATTAACATTCGAGCGTATTTTTATCTAAAGACTTGCACAGACTAAATACTTCACTGGAAAAGTCAATGATTCAAATTAAATTCCGAAAAACAATGTTTTCGAGGACGGCACGTTATTCCGTCCAGCTTTCAAAGTAGTGCTTTTGCAGTAGTTTATCAATATCACTTTGTCGATAGATGATTTTTCCTTTTATTCGGATAAATGGTATTAATCCTGTATCTCGCCATTCTTGCAGAGTTCGCAAACTGACATTGAGCTTTTTAGAAACTTCATGATTGGAGAGAAAACGCTCTCCGTTCAGGTGGGGCTTGTAATGCTTCACTTGATTCAATACCGTTCAGTATTGAATCAAGTGAAGAAATAAATTCTTTGACTTGTGGTGTATCTTTACTTATTAATTCCATGATCGAAAGATTGTTTTATTGAAATATTGATTTCAAGATTGCTTGATAGCTAATCAGTTGAATGATTAGCTGATTATTAGTTTCGCAGATAGTCACCCAGTGATGAAAGGCTAAGCACGTCTTTTGCTGGATCATAATCTATGTAAATCCGTTTAGGAACAGGAGCTATAAAATACAGACTGTCTTCTTTCTGTATTTCATAAGTAGCGGGTGAAGCCTGTTTGGTGGTTTCCGATACATATATAATAGAGAGAAGATAATCGTTGTCATTCCGGTAGATGATTACTGTAGGATTCAGATTAATGCTTTCCCATGTGCCAACAATGGAGAACAGGTTGAAAGACGGATAATCTTCTTTAGTTCTTTTCATAAGGCGTGATTTGTTTGGGTGATTGATTTTGTGTTTCACTATCCACAATAATTCTTTCAACATCAGAAGACTTATAATAAATTTTGCTCCCTATTTGAGAATAAGCCAGTCGCCCACTACTTCGGTAATATTGCAGCGTTCGCTTACTAAAGCCTAACAACAGGCATACTTCCTGACTATCTAGCCAGTTTTCTACTTTTTGGGTATGAGTGCTGCATAAACTTTCTATCCGTTTGGCAAACTCTGTGAACCGCTCGCAGACATACGAGAATGTTCTTTTTTCGATGGTTACTACTTCCATACTTTTAATTTTAAATGGTTTATAAAACGTGTTGATTCTATTTCACCAGCAAATGAAAGAAGAATCAAGAGCCGTTTTCTAAACTGTCCGAAAGTGGTATGAAGTGGTTATAACTGGCTGGATAAATGAAGATAGAAATTATACACTGTGAACATACAAGATGTTAAAATCGCAGATTTTATACTTACTACTAAGTAAATTGCATATATTTGCGTTATGAATGATACAAGAAGTGAAATAATACGGTTAGGAAGTGAATTAATTCGCTCTATTGGCTACAATTCTTTTAGCTATGCAGACATATCTAAAGCATTGAATATAAAGAATGCAGCTATTCATTATTATTTCCCTTCAAAGTCGGATCTGGGAGTAGAAATAATAAGAGAAAATCTGAATGCTTTTAATGAGCTAACTAGAAAATGGGAAAGTTTGGATTATAAATCGCAGTTTTCCAATTACATTCATATGCATGATAGTTTTATCAATAATCATTGGGTTTGTATAGTTGGCTCACTTTCACCATCTTATGACACTTTACCTGAAAACATGCAGAAAGAGTTGCAGGGATTGGTAAACACGATTCTGAAATGGCTTACAGCTTTATTAGATAAAGGTTTAAAAAACAATGCTTTTTCATTTGCGGAAACACCAAGAACAAAGGCTTTTATGGTTCATTCTGCATTACTATCTTCTTTGCAAATGAATAAAGTATTAAGAAATGATGTGTATAAATCAATACAGGAAGGATTATTAAATATCTAATATTTTTTTGCCCCAAACACTTACTTACTAATAAGTATATAAATTTATAAAAATGAAAAGAATTGATTTTTTAAGAGAACAGATTATCGAATCGAGGAATTTTGTAAATCGTTTGATTTCCGAAATACCACAAGATTTGTGATACACAATTCCTCAAAACACAGATTCAAATTTTGCTTGGCAAGTTGGACATTTAATGATTAGCCAAAACTTCCATGCTATCACATGTATCACAGGAAGAAATACTAAAATCGCAGAATTGATACCTATTGTTGATTATGTGAAAATCTTCAATGGTATGGGAACCCTACATAGGTCAGTAGAAAAAAACTTGATACCAGCATATGAGCTAAAAGATCAGTTTGATGCCATTCATGAAATATGCATAGATAATTTATCCCAATTAAATGATAATATATTATTTGAGCAATTAGAACCTATTCCGTTTAAGCATCCAGTAGCTAATAATAAATATGAAGCATTATCTTGGTGTTTCAAACATGAAATGTGGCATAGTGCGGAAATGGAAGAATTAAAGCGTATGCTCGGCTACCCTATCAAATGGCTTTAAAGATAGCTGCATCTTAAATACAGGAAATGATAATAAAAGAGACAGGCAAGCTATTGTTTATTCTAATAAAGTGATTACATTTGCATACCATACTATATGGTATGTTTTAGTTATGAAGAAAGTAGATAGAAATCAATGGTTCGTAATAGGACTAAACGTTTTAGAAAATGATGGATATTCTAAGATTACAATAGACAACTTATGTGCCTTACTGAAAATTACAAAGGGAGCATTCTATCATCATTTTAAGAATATTGATGGGTATGTTGATGCTCTCATGAAGTATTGGTTGGAGGTAAACACATTTGAGTTTATTCGTGAAGTGAACAAATTGAGCACTCCCAAAGAGCAACAGCAGAAATTAGCTGATATGGCAGCATACGCTTCTATCCGAAACGAAAGTGTAATACGGTCATGGGGATATTCCAATCCAATTGTGCAAAATTATGTAGCGCAAGCGGACAGTATCAGGTTGGAATATGCAAGCAAACTAAATGAAGCAACCGGATTGGATGCTAAACAAGCAATGGATTTGGCGATAATACAATACTCCATGCTGATTGGCATGCAGCAAGTTTGTTCGGCTCTACCAGCGGAACAGTTCAAAGAGTTGCAGGATATGGTTATCAATAAATTTAAAGAGCAGTAAAATGAAAAACAGACCAATAAGTGGCTTGATTGAAAAGTATCTTCCTGCCGATTATGTAGATTCCTATTCAAGAGATATAGTTTGTAATCAGAAAATAACACCTGAAAAATTTCACAATCTTGCTTTTAACCAACTTCCTAAATGGATAGATTGGTTAATGAATTTACGAAACGCTATTGTAAAGCCATTGGGATTGGATACAAAAAGTAAATTTACAGATAAGGTGTTTGATAAAAATGAGCATGAAGAGATTTTTGGAATGACTGACAGCCACTTGGATTTTCATGTTTCAATGTGGTGTGGTGAGTATAAAAATGGCAAACAGGAACTTAGGATTACAACTATTGTCAAATATAACAATAGGCTTGGACGAATATATTTTTTCTTTATTAGACCATTTCACAGAATTATCATTTACTTTCTATTGAAACGAATAAAGAATAAATATGAAAGGCAATAAACAAGAAATATAACGCGTGTTCGATTACTTATGCCAAAATGGAATCTTTCAGATCAGAATATATATAGTCTTCTCAACTCTTCTTGCACAAAAGAGAACTTTGATGAAGCCCAATTACTTATGGCATATAGAGAATTTGTAGAATCCGTGATTACCTTTTTGAATAATGAATCAGATTACAAAACTTTAATTAGAGAACTAAATCTTACCTACATAGAATTTGAAGCATTAAAAAATAGTTTAGAAATCAGAAGAGATTTCTGTTACGAAGCAAAAAGTATAACATGTAATAAGATACTTTCATTTATTAATAAAGAACTAGATCTACTTCATCATCAAATGGGATTTCCCAAATTCTTTATTAACATTGAAGCTGGATGAAAATCTACCTTATACCTAAATAAAGATATTGCAAAGTACATCGACATAATGGAAATCGTATGTGGACTTTATTATCTAAAATGTATTACAACGGTTGATGGGAAGGAAATACATTTTAGTGATTTAGCCAATGCTTTTGAAAAGCTGTTTAACATAAAATTCAGTGATATTTATAAAAAAGAAGAGGAAGTAATCAAACGCAAGCCAGATAAACGGACAGCCTTTTTGGATAAACTGAGAGCTGCAATCATTGAAAAGTGTAAGGAAGAGGGATATTTTCCATAGGAATTCAATACAGATATTCAGGGTATTAAGTATTATTTATCGGGGAATAGGTGAACTATTCCCCGAATTTATTTGCATCCATTTTCAGAACTTTGCTTCATCAATCGATTGAAAATCATGAATGTTCAACTTAAAATGAAGCAAAATGTATATAGACAACGAAAACTTCGAGAAATGGATGGAAAAGCTATCTAAGAAACTCACTGAAATAGGGCAAGACTTAAAATCCCTAATCAATACCGATAAAGTATTAGATGATAATGAAAAGATACTCGATAATCAGGATTTAGCCTTTCTTCTGAAAGTATCTTTCCGAACTCTTCAACGCTATAGGGTAAGCGGGCTACTACCTTTCTTTACCATCGGAAAGAAAACTTATTATCGTGCTGGTGATATCCGGTCTTTCGTTCGTGAACGTGCTGATTTCCAAGCCTACAAACAGTTTGAAAAAGCCAATCAATTAGAGAATCAACCTTGAAAGCAAAAGGTAGCAAATTTAGGAATGAAGTATTGCTGTTCCTTTCTTGTGCTATCACCCCAATTTAGCAGAAACAGCTACGCCTTCCGGTTTCGCACGTTTCGCTAAATTGAGCAAGAGGGAACTGGACAAGTCCTGTTCTTCCCTCTTGCTCTGCGAGGCAAAGCCTTCGGCTTTAGCGTGTTACAAGAACACGCTGTAATGACACCTGTAATAAGCGTTTTCTTTGCAACGCTTATTATCAAGTATTTATCTATTCATATTTCTATAAAAAAGTAATTATCATGCCCAATAGCAGTCGAAAAACGATATTCACTACCATTTCCATAGACAAGGAAACGGCAGCTTTAGTAGAGAAGATATGCAAACGCTATTCACTGAAAAAGAGCGAAGTTGCAAAGTTGGCGTTTGGGGATATAGATAAGGCACATATCAACCCATCCGAAGCACCTGAATCTGTAAAATCGGAACTGGCGAAAATAAATAAGAGACAGGATGATATTATCCGCTTCACCCGTCACTATGAGGAAGAACAGCTAAATCCTATGATACGGGCAACAAATTCTATTGCTTTGCGTTTTGATGCTATCGGCAAAACTTTGGAAACTCTTATTCTATCTCAACTGGAAGCCAGTCAGGAGAGACAAACAGCCGTGCTTAAAAAGCTAAGTGAACAGTTCTGTAATCATGCCGATGTGATAAACAATCAATCCAAACAGATTAACACACTCTATCAGATACACCAACGGGATTATAAAAAACTACTTCACCTGATACAACTCTATTCGGAACTCTCCGCCTGCGGTGTGATGGATAGCAAAAGGAAAGAGAGCCTAAAGGCAGAAATCATCAATCTGATAAAAACGTAAGATTATGCACATAGATTTTGCCCCACCATCAAACGGAACATATAATAATGCTGGCAGTAGCCGTCAGTTAGCCAATTATTTAGAACATGAAGATTTAAAGCGAATAGAAAAAGGTATTTATACCGAAGTTTTTTTCAATCTGGCAGATGATAACATTTATAAATCAAAGGTCATAAAAGATATAGATACCAATATCGGGCAACTTCTTAAAACAGACGCTAAGTTTTACGGTATTCATGTCAGCCCATCGGAAAAGGAACTTAGAGCAATGGGTAACACGGAACAGGAACAAGCTAAAGCAATGAAACGCTACATTCGTGAAGTGTTTATTCCTGAATATGCCAAAAACTTCAATAAAGAACTATCTGCTTCGGATATAAAGTTTTACGGTAAGATCCATTTTGACCGCAACCGTTCCGACAACGAACTGAACATGCACTGCCATTTGATTATGAGTCGTAAAGACCAATCGAACAAAGTCAAGATAAGCCCGCTAACCAATCACAAAAACACCAAAAACGGAGTAATAAAAGGTGGCTTCGACCGTGTGAATCTCTTTCAACAAGCAGAACAGGGCTTTGATAAGTTGTTTGGCTACGACCGCCAACAATCCGAATCGTTTGATTACCACAACATGATGAAGAACGGTTCTATTTCCGAACAGCTTGAATTACAAAATCAATTTTTTACTAGCGAAAAGAAAAAAGACATAATACAAGCCAGTGAAAAAGAAAGCATGATTTCTTGCAATCTTGATAGCAAACAGAATGAGAAACATGCTTTCAGTCAGGGAGATAATAAAAGTGGAGATTCTCTGTTATCTATCTTCTCATTGGGAGATGGCAATAATTACAATACAACATCGGCAGAGGAATTACAGGCACAGAAACGCAAGAAGAAAAAGAAGAAAGGGATAAGACGATAATTGGATATGAACAACTAAGAGTCGAAATAGACCGTTACTTAACTTGCTCTTTCCATAAGAAAGATAATTAATAGATAGAAAAGGGGGGATATGCTGTGAATTAGTGTGATAGAAAAGGTTTTCAAGAGCTTTTCTGGTTGTTTTCCAAATATTTACTAATTTTGCCAGTGATAAGAAGGGGTATTATTTGGCTGTAGTTTTTCACTTTAAATCAACTATAACCCAATATGAAGATAATAACAATATAATAAGATATAATTAAGATGAAGATTTCGCCATATGCAATTGAAAACATAGCTCCATATATTGTTGGTGCTAAGACAGGAAGAGAAATAATAAAATTTTTTAGTAACTATGGAATACGAGATATTTATGATGATAAAGGGTTACCTGATATCGGCAAACCAAATGGTCAAAGACCATCTAAAACAGAATATGTAAAGAAACGATTGTCTGAATTAAACAATAGTCACCATCTTAGAGAACTACTAAATGATTTTATTAAAGATAATTCTGTAGAAGTTTCTAATTTGCAAGATATATTAAATCCTGAGGGATATAGTTTTGAAAAAATAAACGAAGAGTACAAAATTCAAGGAGGGGTAATTATTAAAGCAGAACCAGTTGTTAATGAAGCCCACTTTCAGGATATTCAAAATAGAATCCTTAAAGCTTTAGACGACGCAAAAGTATCAATAATTTTAGTGATGGCATGGTTTACAAACGAAACTCTATTTCAGAAATTGGTTGAAAAGTCCAAGCAAGGTGTTGAGATTAAACTTGCTATTATGGATGATGGAATAAATCGTAAACATGGAGTTGACATTTCTCAACTCCCCCATGTTAAAATAGAGAAAGCGCAAAGAGGAGGACTTATGCACAACAAATTTTGCGTTATTGACAATCAAGTAGTCATAACAGGATCTTACAATTGGTCTGATAATGCAGAATTTAAAAACGATGAAAATGTAACTGTAGAGCATGACCCAAAACAAGCCACGAAGTATTCAGTTGAATATAAAAGATTAACAACATAAAAAAACTTTTAATGAAGCAACATTATATTCCTAGATGCTATCTAAAGAGATTCTCTGATAATGATAAGAGTATCTTTACATACGACAAACAGCAATCAAAGGCATATCCTGCCAGTATGATGTCTGTATGTTGTGAGGATGACATGTATTCTATTTCAGACTCATATATCGAAAAAAACAACGAGGAAACTGGTAGCCACCTCAATAGATTATCACTAGAGCATAGTCACTTTGCCAATTCAGTGGAACCGATGTTCTCTCAACTATTACAATCCATAGATGTCATAAAGGATGAATGGATTTCGCAGAGGGAACAATACCGTTTACAATTTAAGGAGAAAAGAGAACTGGCATTACATCTTGTTACTCAATTTTTTCGCCATCCTCAGTTGAAAGATTCAACAGTTGATGACTATCTCAGGATGGAGAAGGCTGGAATAGATATGGTTAAATGGATTTTAGCCAAAGAAAAAGATGATGAATCCATTAATGATCTAAAAATAGATGTGCAATGTGAAGCACCTGTCCTTCATGCTCAATTGACATATCTAAATAATGAGACGCTTATGGATTTCGCTGACGCAATAGCAAGTAACATATGGATGTTCCTAGTGAGCAAAAATAGTGATTTCTACACAAGCGATTTCCCTATTGTTGTTGAACCTCATGTAAAGAATGCACGCCCTATGTATATGGGGCTTGCACAATATGGAGGAGAGTTGACATATCCTTTATCACCAAGTTTAATGCTGGTAGTTTTTGATAAGGTATATTTTAAGGAAAAAGAAGAATATGACTGTACATTCTCAATTGCAGATGACAAAGAAATCAGGCGCCAGAACATGTTAAGATACTTCTATGCCAAACGACATGTTTTCAGTAGTAAGAAAGATTTTAGTCTTATTGACATAATATACAAAGTAGGTGGTCATCATATTTTCATGAATTCTAATTTCAAATCTGAGATTGTAAGTGGTTTGGGGAAGTATTAATATTTTATAGCAAATGGCTATGACTAAAAAGAAAAAACATACCAAGAAGAAAAGACAGCTGCCTAAGACCAAGAAGAAAAAGGCAATGGCTAAGCAATCCATCAATGGTTCTAATCAATTTGAAACGCAAATGCGTGTTATGGGTAAGCGCTTGCTTGAGATCTTTAAGGATAAAAACACTGTCAATGCAACTTTAAGAGAGCATATTGAGACGATTGAGAGCTATTTCAGGAGATATGATTCTGTGCAGTTGCTTGGAAGCATTGGATTATATTTATTAGATAACCTTCCCAATCTTGAAAAGCATTTTATGGCTCAGATGAATGGCACAGAGATGCATCTGGACGAAAATGCTGAAGTGATAGCGGAGTATGCAATTAACTTTGGTCTTTCAATGCCAAACGATGGCAGAGATAATCCCACAGATGAAGTCGTTAAAGATTTGAGAAATAGATTGAGGGCTTTGTTCATGACATATATCTATCAAGATATACCTTTAGTTGATGATCCTATGCAGTCCATTGATTGGATGATTCATATGGATACTATAGTTGTTCGTGGTGATGGTTATCAAAATCATGTATATGAAGTATTTAAAGAAATGTTCTTCCCACATACAACCTTTTACCAACAACAATTTGATTATAGTGTTGACCAGCTATTTGATTTCTTTATGGATTTGGAAAATAGAGTTATATGCAAGATAGCTAGTCAAGAGACTATCTATGGTGCAACAAAAATGCATGATCGGTGGATGAAATGGGAAGAAAAGACTTTTGGCCCTATTGGCGATGAAGCCACATTGGAGAATAGGAATTTCTCAAAAGGTATGTTTGGCGCGTTCTTTGAAGCAAACCCAGATGTATCGCATACGGAAGATGGTATGCAATTCTTGATGCATCAACCAGATGATTATGGGGGTTCTGATATGATATTTTGGGTCTATCCTCAAAATGAGGTGGAGACAAGAATCCTAGATTCTCTTTCTATGAAATTTGGTGATAATTCTGCTTTTCTTGCAGAAAGCGAATTCAAAGGCAGTATTATGAATGGTCATAGTATTTTTGAGAAGCCGTTCGTTAAAGATGGTGATAAATATTATTGCTTTACTCCTATGATTCCTCATAGAAATCTGTTCTTGATTGCAGAAAAGCTTATGATGCGCAATGGAGTCTATTACCAGAAGAGTTTCCAGCAGAACACGAGTCCGATTAGCCGAGACGTTTATATTGAGAGTAAAGTAAAGTCTGTCATGAAGTCATTTCTGCCAGATGTCACATTTTATCCTTCTGCACATTATAAGATAGTGGAGGAGGGGGTAAAAAAGAATCCAGAACTAGATATTCTTGGTGTTTCAGATAAGGCTGTCTATATTATAGAAGTAAAAGCCCATGAACTTTCTTATAAGGACAGAGTTAGGCTGGATGGAGCTAAGGATAAGTTCAAAGCATCTGTTGCTGAGGCATGTAAACAATGCTGTAGGTCAGTTGATTTTATCAAAGGCTCAACAGAACCAGCATTTGGCACACAACAAGGGGCAGTTTTAATTGACAAGACGAAGCCAATATACAAGATAGCTGTAACCTTTCAGCATTATTCTTCATTGTTGGGACAGATGGATAAACTTGTGGCTGCCAGTTTGATGGAGGAACGCTTCCGTGATACATGGGTTGTGTCATTGTTTGACTTGATGGTTGTTGCTGACTTTATTGAATCAGAAGATGAATTTTTATCCTATCTTGATATGCGAAAAATCATTAATACTAATCATAGTACATTTCATGATGAACTTGATTTATTGAGTCAATTCCTCAATGATGATCTGGCTGATAAGGTAATGCCAAATAAGCCTATGATGATCATCGGTGGATCTAGTGATATTGATGAGGAATATGCAAAGGATTTCTATCTGCCAATAAATTTTGGATCCGAAAAGGAGTAAATGCATCAAATAATGGGTGTACTACTTATTTTTTTGCATATTAAAAGAATAATCTTATCTTTGCCTTTAGTATTCTCCATGAGCAAACTACCGCAAAAGCACGTAGCAAATCAGTGGGTTAAATCATGGGATATGCTTGAAGCTAAAAATATAAAATCTTAAATATCAGCGTGGTAACTCTGCAAAGAGAATCCTAGGCGATATTAAACAATGAGATACTTGAAAATAGAATCGTTCTTATAGCGAGCAAAACGATAAAACATAATCGTGTGCTAAATCATGTGGATTTCCAAATGGAAGAAACTATAAAACGGTGATAATCAACAGAGAGAAGATAATAGTTCTCTTGCTGGTGGCATCACTTGAAAAGCAGAGAGTTACAATTTAGTAGCTCTCTTTTTTTATGTCTTTACTCCTTGTTTGAGCGGCTGTTTAAGGGATCAAGGATCAACGTAAAAACCTGAGGGATTTTCTTTTTTATGCATACAACATAGTCAGTCTATATAAAAAGAAAATCCCTCAGGTTTTTACGTTGATCCGATAATCTTTATACATATACCGCAAGAAATATCCGATTCACAACAAAGAAAAGACTCATTCATTGAATATAAACGTTCAATGAATGAGTCCTTTTTACCGGTGGAGCTGGAGGGAGTCTCTCGAACCTTTTTATAAAATATCATAATCTATTAAACATCAGATTATTAAATAGTTATATTTAGCTATCATCTATCTAAATATCTCTTAATATCATTGCATATCTCAATTATTGGGTGTACTTTTGGGTGTAACTTTTCAAATACACCCAGTTTATGAACATCAAGAGAAATATCATCTTCGCACTGGAAAACCGTAAAAAAGATGGCATTCCTATCACTCAAAATGTACCCATCCGTATGCGTGTCGTTTTTGCAAGCCAACGGATTGAGTTTACAACAGGCTATCGGATTGATATGGAGAAATGGGATGCAGACAAGCAACGGGTAAGAAACGGCTGTACCAATAAGCTGAAACAAAGCGCATCAGAAATCAACACCGAACTACTGCGTCAATACACCGAGATACAGAATGTGTTCAAGGAGTTCGAAGTACAAGACATAATGCCCACCCCTGCACAAATCAAAGAGGCTTTCAATCTAAAAATGAAAGGAGAAAAGGAAGAGAGCCATCATGAGAAAGAGGAAGTGAAATTAGACTTCATGAAAATCTTTGATGAGTTTGTTGCCGAATGCAGCAAACAAAATGACTGGTCATCCTCTACTCTAAAGAAGTTTGCAACAGTAAAAAAGCACATCGCAACTTTTGATCCGAACACGACATTTGAGAGCTGGACGGAAAGACACTTCAATGAGTATATAGATTACTTACGCAGTGATAAAGATATGCGCAACACTTCCATAGCCAAGCAAATCAAGTTCTTGAAATGGTTTTTACGTTGGACTAACCGAAAAGGGTATCATCAAAACACCGCTTATGACAAATTCATGCCCAAAATGAAAAGTGCACCGAAAAAAGTAATATTCCTTACCCGGAATGAATTGGACAAAATCAGAGCCTGCCAGATACCTGCTGCCAAACAATACCTTGAAAGAGTAAGGGATGTTTTATTATTTTGTTGCTTCACAGGTCTTCGGCATTCTGATGTGTATAACTTGAAACGCAGCGACGTGAAAGAGGAACACATAGAAATTACCACCATCAAAACGGCTGACAGCCTTATTATTGAGCTGAATGACCACAGCAAAGCTATTCTTGAAAAATATAAAGATATTCCTTTCCAAAACAATAAAGCATTGCCAGTGGTAAGTAATCAGAAGATGAACGAGTATTTGAAAGAGTTAGGAGAACTGGCAGAAATAGACGAACCTGTACGGGAAACCTACTACAAGGGAAATGAACGAATAGACGAAGTCACACCTAAATATGCCTTGTTGAGCACCCATACTGGCAGACGCACATTTATTTGTAATGCTTTGGCTCTGGGCATTCCGGTGCAAGTGGTCATGAAATGGACAGGGCATAGCGACTACAAAGCCATGAAACCTTACATTGACATAGCAGACGACATCAAAATTCAGGCAATGAACAAATTTAATCTCCTATAAACATGAATACGATAACAACCCTCATACCCCAATACGGAGAGCTGAACAGAATCAGCAAAGACTGGATTGTAAGCCATACTTTCTCTTTTGAAAAGCAGAAATTCATCGTTGATTTCTACTCGGAATGGAGCGATATAAAGGCTTTTGAACAAGCTATCCTTGAACTGGTGCTGCATACACCGCCAGAACCATGTACCCTGCTGCTGAAAAGTCTGAAAAAGGAAGTCAGAGAATACACACGGCTTTATGAAGCTTACAGCCTTCCCCATGATGAAGTGATTATGCGTGTATGCAACCAATACGCAGACAGCTACAAGGAAGCCATCAAGGAAGAGATGGAAGTGGTAAACAGGCTACGCAAACCGATGAACGAAGCCAACAACCGCTATGATACCATTGGCTACCGAGAGCATACACCCGAAGAAGAAAAGCTGGCGGAAAGAGAATATGAGCGTTGCAAGGCTGAATATGAAAGGGAGAAAGCCCAGCTGGACCATCTTTATGAGCAGCAAACCCTTCTCTGGAAAGAAGCCCGGCAATACATGAAAAACCGTTGCGACGACATCTACCTGCTTAGCTTACACTTCATGGGCATCCTGACCAAATATGTACCGGACGAAGAAAACCAACCGAACGAAGCAGACAGGCAGAGCCGTACAGACAGCCAGCCAGAAACAGAAACGGCAACCGCATCGGCTACAGCTACGACTGCCGGATTGCCTGAATATTTCAGCATGAAACTGATTTCCCTCATTCATGAAATTTGTGTAGGGGAACAGTTTGAAGACATTACCGCACCGGATTTCTATGCCTGCATGAATCTGCATCCCTGCCAGTGCGTACTGAAAATAAAGCCAAGGGAAAAGATACGGGTATGCTATCTGATTTCCCTGATGAAGGAGCAGTTGCCAGAGCAGGATAAGGACAAATGGAAGGAAGCCATCCTGAAACACCTGGATATTGATGAAGACTATTACAAGTCCAAGTACAGGGAACCCGTCTCCGATTTACCCAGTATTCCCAACCAAAAGTTCGCCAAGGAAATGGACGGAATATTCCGATAACCCGTGATATTCCAATATATTTTACGACATGACCACTTATACCACTCAAAATAATTTTTGAGTGGTATTTTTATTTCTTGATATTCAGCGATATAACAAAACAATCCGTTTATATCATCCACATACTTACCACTCAAAACCCTACCTAATTTTGCATCGTTCGAGAACAGAAAAAAACAGCCTGTGCGCAGGGCTATTGTCAAACAAGTAATCATACGGACGATGAACAATCTCAAAGAACTGTTAGTGAAACCCGTCTGGCAGATGACAGGCGAAGAGTTCCTTTTTTTAAGCAGACACGCTTCTGTACAGGCAGAGGCGCAACCGCAGCCAACCACCGACACGGAAAGAAAGTACGTGTACGGCATACTCGGCATAGCCAAGCTTTTCGGATGCAGCCTGCCCACAGCCAACCGCATCAAGAAAAGCGGAAAGATAGACAAAGCCATTACCCAGATTGGACGCAAGATTATTGTGGATGCGGAACTGGCACTGGAACTGGCTGGAAAGAAAACCGGAGGACGCAGATAAAGGAGGTGATTATGGACTATATAAAAGAAATATCACCCGAACAAGCCGTTATCCTCTGGCAGGAATCCCGGCTAAGTCTGTCAAGATGCTACGAAAAAGCCCCCGAAATTCTGAAAGTACACGGCTCTGTCATCGGGACGC
This sequence comes from Bacteroides propionicigenes, assembly GCF_018390535.1. GTDB lineage: Bacteria > Bacteroidota > Bacteroidia > Bacteroidales > Bacteroidaceae > Bacteroides > Bacteroides propionicigenes. The sequence continues at coordinate 51,442 of NZ_JAHBBW010000001.1, forward strand.
TGGGCAATTTCAGCGCATCCATCGGCAAAGCCAAGAGCAAGAAAACCTTCAATGTATCGGCTATCGTAGCCGCTGCATTGAAGAACAGTACCGTGTTACGATATGCGGCTGAACTGCCCGAGGAAAAGCGGAAAGTGCTTTATATAGATACGGAGCAAAGCCCCTACCACTGCCTGAAAGTGATGAAGCGGATTCTGCGGATGGCAGGATTGCCCGACGACAGGGACAGCGGTTATCTGGAGTTTCTCGCTTTGAGAAAATACACCCCGGAACAGCGCATCAGCATTGTAGAACAGGCTATCTACCACTCACCGGATATTGGGCTGGTCATCATAGACGGCATCCGGGATATGGTGTACGACATCAACAGCCCCGGTGAATCCACCCGCATCATATCCAAGCTGATGCAGTGGACGGACGACAGGCAGATTCATATCCATACGATACTGCATCAGAACAAGGGGGATGAGAACGCAAGAGGGCACATCGGTACGGAACTGAACAACAAGGCAGAAACAGTCCTGCTGGTGGAAAAGGACAAGGGGAACAGCGACATCAGCCATGTTTCCGCCATGCACATCCGGGCGATGGATTTCGAGCCTTTTGCATTCCGCATCAACGACCGAGCCCTGCCCGAACTTGCGGAAGGTTACAAGCCGGAAGTAAGGAAGCCGGGAAGACCCTCGGTGGAAAAGTTTGACCCTTACAAGGATATTTCAGAACCGCAGCACCGTGCCGCACTGGAAGCCGCTTTTGCACTGAAAGAGGAATACGGCTACAAGGAGCTGGAAGACACCTTAATCAAGACTTATCTGGCAGAGGGGGTTAGGCTGAATCACCAGAATGCAGTGGCACTTATCACCATGCTGCGCAACAAACGGATGATAGTACAGGAAAACGGCAGGAAGTATTCCTTCAAGCCCGATTACCACTATTAACCGGCTACATCGAAAATCACTTCACTTTATTCCCGTATCCTATATATACGACAATTTAGTGAAGTGATTTCAGAAACAGACTAATCGCTTCACTTTATTCCGGGGGGCTATATATTAGGAGTTTAGTGAAGTGATTGTACAGACCGCATAGTTTTAAGAGTTGCGGGCAAAAAAAGAAATAATCAAAGTACTCACTAAAAACGATTTCCTTATGAACATCGAGACTGCAAAACAAATCAATCTGGCTGACTACCTGCACAGCCTGGGTTATTCACCCGTCAAACAGCAGGGTATCAACCTCTGGTACAAATCTCCCTTGAGGGAAGAAACAGAGGCTTCCTTCAAAGTGAACACCGAACGCAACCAGTGGTACGACTTCGGTTTAGGGAAAGGGGGCGGTATCATTGAACTGGCTGCACACCTGTATGCTACCGACCATGTACCTTACCTGCTGGAGCGGATTGCGGAACAAACACCGCATGTACACCCGGTATCTTTCTCTTTTGGCAAGCAAGACTCTTTCGGTCCGAGCTTCCAGCAGCTGGAGATAGTACCGCTATCGTCTCCTGCCCTGCTTTCCTATTTACAAGGTAGAGGAATAAATCTGGAACTGGCAAAAAGAGAATGTAGTGAAGCCCGTTACACCCACAACGGCAAGCGTTACTTTGCCATCGCATTCCCTAACGGTTCGGGTGGGTTTGAGGTTCGTAACCCCTATTTCAAGGGCTGCATCGCCCCCAAGGAAATCTCCCACATCAGACAGGCGGGAAAAGCAAGGACTGCCTGCTATGTGTTCGAGGGTTTCATGGACTACCTTTCCTTTCTGACATTGAGACAGGAAAGCTGCCCGAATTATCCGGAATTGGACGGGCAGGACTACATTGTATTGAACTCCGTATCGAATATAAACAAGGCTCTCTATCCGTTGGGCAATTACGAACGCATCCACTGCTTTTTCGACAACGACCATGCAGGAATGGAAGCACTCCGGCAAATCCGCATGGAATACGGCAGAGACCGGTACATCCGGGACGCTTCGCAGATTTACAGCGGATGCAAGGACTTGAACGAATACTTACAGAAACAGATTGAAAGAAAAAGGCAGCTCCAGTCCGCCAAAGGGGTGCGCAGCCAATCACCGGAGAAGAAGAACGGCTTCCGGTTATAGCCCACTATAACTACACGCTCCGCTTTCGTAGTTGTGGGCTCTCCCGAGGGGATTAGGGCTTTGCCCTAATGACCCACTCAGGGCGTTTCACCCCTGAGAACCCCGAGCAAAGAGTGACCCTCTCTTTGCAATCTCCGCTTATGGGTTACCCCTAAGAACCCCTCTACGAAAGCGAGCAGAATAATCAATTGCAAACAAAAAAAAGAAGCTATGGCAACAAAATCAAGCATACATATCAAGCCTTGCAACATCGCATCGAGCGAGGCGCACAACCGAAGGACTGCCGAGTATATGCGTAATATCGGGGAGTCCAGAATCTATGTCGTTCCCGAACTTTCCACCGATAACGAACAGTGGATAAATCCCGACTTCGGCACTCCCGAACTGCGGACGCACTATGACAATATCAAGCGGATGGTCAAGGAAAAGACCGGACGTGCCATGCAGGAAAAGGAAAGGGAACGCAAGGGAAAGAATGGAAAGATTATCAAGGTGGCGGGATGTTCACCCATCCGTGAAGGAGTATTGCTTATCAGACCGGACACCACACTGGCTGATGTACGCAAATTCGGTGAAGAGTGTCAAAGACGCTGGGGCATCACTCCGCTACAGATTTTCCTGCACAAAGACGAAGGGCATTGGCTGAACGGTCAGCCGGAAGCGGAAGACAAAGAGTGCTTCCAAGTCGGTAACAGATGGTTCAAGCCGAACTATCATGCCCATATCGTTTTCGACTGGATGAACCACGAAACCGGGAAGAGCCGAAAGCTCAATGACGAGGATATGGCAACTATGCAGACCCTTGCTTCCGATATTCTCCTGATGGAACGTGGGCAGGCAAAAGCTGTTACAGGTAAAGAGCATTTGGAACGGAACGATTTTATCATTGAGAAACAGAAAGCCGAACTGCAACGTATAGAGGAAACCAAGCGACACAAGGAGCAACAGGTAAGCCTCGCCGAGCAGGAACTCAAACAGGTAAAAGCAGAGATACGTACGGACAAACTCAAAAGTGCAGCTACCGATGTAGCCACAGCCATAACCAGCAGTGTAGGTTCTCTTTTCGGAAGCGGTAAATTAAAAGATTTGGAACAATCTAACGAGAATTTACGTCATGAAATTGCCAAACGTGACAAGAGCATTGATGAATTAAAAGCCAAGATGCAGCAAATGCAGGAACAGCACGGCAAACAGATTCGTAATATACAGGGAATACATAATCAAGAGCTTGAAGCTAAAGACAAGGAAATATCACGATTGAATACCATTCTCGAAAAAGCATTATGCTGGTTCCCATTGCTCAAAGAAATGCTGAGAATGGAAAAATTATGCTATGTCACTGGTTTTACCAAGGGGATGGTTGATTCTCTTTTATACAAAAGGGAAGCTCTCAGATGTAGTGGAAAAATCTATTCCGAAGAATATAGACAGAGATTTGAAACAAAAAATGTAATTTTCAAAATTGAACGAAGCCCGATCAATAAGAATAAATTGATGCTGACTATAAACCAACAGCCAATCAGCGAATGGTTCAAGGAACAATGGGAGAAGTTACAGCAGCATCTGCGTAACTCAGTGCAGAAAGAACAAAAATCCAAAGGATTCAGAATGTAATCTGATAGTATTTGATTGGATTTCAATAAAATTGACTATCTTTGCAAGCGGATGGAGGTAACTCTGTCCAGACATATTAGAATTTTGAAGAAGCGTTATGCTTATCTTGTAAGTTAGAAACCTGAGAAACTTCGAACGTAGTACAAGGATAGCATAGTGGTTCTCACGCTATAGCGTGGGCTGCTATCACCATATCTGTACTACAAGGTTTTCTCAGGACCTCTAACTTAGGACGTGGGCATTTGCAGTTCCACGCTTCGTGGTTTAAACTAAAGGGTACTCAAGGAAGCTGCAAGACCCAATTCTCTTTTATTATGGAAATTATTTTTATTGGAATTGCCGTTATCTTAGGAATTTGGCTTCTATTTCATGCGGCTATATATTTATGGGTTTTATTCGAGGAATATGTTCTTCCTATACTCATATTTTGTGGAGTTGGCTCATTTTTCTTTTGGTTGATATTTTGGATATTTGGCATAAAAGAAATCTTTGGCATTTCTACCATGATTATAGGTGCTGTTATCGGTTTTATTCTATGGATATGGATAACTTTTTTTGGCGACAATGGGGGACATAGCGATTATGAACATGAAGATATGGATCATGACATGCCGATTCATGTAAAAATAGACAATTAATAACCCAATAAAAAAGAGTAAATATGAAAAAGTTTTGCTATTCGATTATCGGCTTATTTGTAATAGTTTTAGTAAGCAGTTGTAGTAATGGAAGTAAAGTGTTACAATCGCCTGAAGATGCCGTACGCGAAAGGTATGGGCTGCCGTGGCAAACAGAAGAAGAATATGAAGCCGCTTGCAAGTCTAACAGAAAGTTCCAAGGGCTTACACCCTTTACAGAGCTTCAAGAATGGTCGAAATATTATTATGAAGAAGATGCCGTATTCGAAGAAAAAGTCAAACAGTACGACATGATAAACAATACGCTTCAAAAACTGGCATTCGGGGTGATGTATAACAAGGGCAATGATGAAAACGCAATGAAAAAACTACTCATAGAATCAGGCTATGGCGATAATGAAGAACAATGCAAAGCCCTTATCGAAGGATTGAAAAAAGACGGATTCCTAATGAAAGAGCTGAATGAAATGCGCTTAGCGCACAGAAAGCGTATCATGGCAGAGATAACCCCTCTGTGCGAGTCTCTAAATGATGAAGGGATTGCGTTTCAGGCAGAAAACAGAGAAGGGATAGAAAACAATGTCATCAAAGAAGCGTATGTTACTGCGAAACCAAAGGACTATGAAATACAACCGGGACAATGTCCCTTTAATTTCTATATCAAGGCATCAATGCTGAAAGACGTCTATGTGAGTAGTTGTTCGATATATAATAAGACATTTCTAATGCATGAAGACGGAGAAGATTTTATATCGGGCATAATAGGCTTTGAAGACTTGAGATTGTTTCCATTTATCACAGGAAAGTTAGTTACATTTAGGTATTTCTAATATTAAAACCAAGAAACAATGAATATTAAGACATTTACTATTATCGCTATAGCATCATTTGCCGTTTTGTCAGTTACCGCATGCGGTGGGAAACAAAAAGCATCAATCGAAACCGAACAAACAGAAGAAACTTCAAAGACAGAAGTTATAGTGAGTGACAATAAACTTTTTATTAACTCTGATTTGTATAACATGTCGGAAGAAAAAGTGATATTCAATGCGCACGGCAGACTAGATCCTGACAACCCATCCTTTGGTACAGACCACATAGACCATTATCGCACTTTATTCGTTAAAGAAAATGGCGGATTGACCGTTGGCTATGTAGTTAAGACAACGAGAGGAATCACCCTGCAAACCGGGAAGACTTTCTATTTTTACAATGACTTATGTTTGAAGGAAAGAACAAGGGATCTTTACAATATTGTTGGGATGGTGAAAAACAATGGAGTCTTGATACCAATGAAAATCACAATTGACGGAGAGGACAACCGCATCATGCTGGAATGTAAAGGAGATGAGACGCTTACATTCGTTCCGCTTCGTGGTGATGATTCCGAAATTGAATATACGGTTCAAGCACTAAAAGATTATTGCTACAAGAACAAACTTACTATCCATGCTGTACCTTATCTGGAATTTACAAATTAAACAACCCTAATATAGCGAAATTCACTCTTTTAGTGAAATTGGGTAGTATAATTCCACAATGGTAAAAACAAAAGAGTCGTATCATTACTCATAAACGAGCTTGATACGACTCTTCTATTTAATTAGGTAACTACAATTCAAGAAGGTTGTTCTATTGGTTTATCAAAAATAACTAATTCGTCAAATAGAAGACATAATCATAAATAGCCCAATCTTTATATTTATAAATACCTTCTATCGGGAACTGTAATTTGCATTTCTTTTGGGCAGTTGAAAGTATAAGAGAAACATCGTCATCCGTAACTGTTAAGCCTTCAGGAAAAGCTAATGTAATATCAGTTATACAGCCATTTAAATCCGAATACAAAAAAATATTCATCCAACCTTTTACACCTTGAGACTTATATTTATTACAAATTTCATCTAAAAAAACTGATCCTTGCAAAATTACCGGAGGTGCATATAAACTTTCTTCTGCAAATGAGAAATTTCGGATAGACTCAGCTTTTTTCTCACTTGTATTTGTAGATACATACACATTGTTACCGATACTTTTTCTTTCAAATATTGACTGCGCAACAGTATATTGAAATGCAAGAAAAGCAAATAAAAAAAACAATATCTTTTTCATAACAGTAAATTTAATAAAGTTTGAGTAATGAATTAATGCATGATGTACCATAGTCGTAATTGCCAAACTTATATCCTTTTCCACTATATCCTCTACTATATTCTCCAAAAATATTGCTCCACTTTACGAATTCATTAATATCTATAGATGTAGGCTTCCCATTTGCACATATAGAAGCAACATACGTTTGAAATTCTCTTTCATATTGAGGTATTAAAGAAGGGTCAGTCAAGCCCGAAGTCCATAACGATTGATATGAAGGGTCACCATCTTCACCTTTAAAAGTCCAAGAATACCCAGCATGAATATATCTAATAATACCTTGATAAAAGGCTAATTCAAATTCCATCATACCTGTATCTCTTTTTTCCTTATCAGTATCTACTTTTTTACCCTGAACATCTCTTTGATACATGTGAATAAACTCATGTTCCATGCTGCTGGCTAAGATACCATAAGGAGGAAAAGCTAAACTTCCTTTTCTAAAATATGCCGACGCATATGTGTCATCCAAAAAGATAGTTCCAGCATAAGAAGTCTTATTGCGTACTGCTTCATCTATATTTCTATAGCAATTTATACTGGTCATTTTTGCATAAGCATCATTAACTTCTTTAATTTCAGCAGAAGTTAATGTCGGAGCTCCTCCTGTAAATAACGATGCCAAATTAGCGTTTAAGGCAGTTGAAACTGAACGGGTGCTTGGTTCAACATTACCTATAAATTCATCAACCTCATTAGTACAAGAAGACCAACATAGCCCAACGCATGTAAGTAAATACAAAATTTTCTTTTCCATAAGAGATCTGATTTTTAAGGTTATTACAAAACAGGAAGACTGTCACTATTTATAAGCAACTAATCATCCATGTTAATATATTTTTAAATAACAATTTTAGAAAAACAACTTAAATCGCTTACAGAAAGGATTAGATTATTTAATACTTTAAAATTTCAAAGGGGATGGAATGGAGTAACAAAATCGGGGTATTCACAAAAACTCAAGGTACAAAACAACAAGCAATACAGAAAACACCATTAGTTTTCATGATATACTTACCGCTCATCAAAAGTGGACCTGGGGAGAATCGAACTCCCGTCCAAACGAGGAAACCATATGCTTTCTACATGCTTATCTTTGCCTTCGGTTTTCGAGCATAAGCAAGACCAAAGCCACCAACCTATGCCTTATCTCCTAATATTTCGTAAGAGCTATGGAGAAGAACTCAAACTATCCCCGATTTTGCTGTGCCGCTTTATCAAACGCTTCGGAGCAAGAGCTTTTGAGCGACATCTCGTTTCCACCACTTTGGCAGAAATAAAGCTAATCTACTATACTTCGATTAAGCAGCGAGAGCATAATTTTCGTTGCCAGATAAAATTTTGATAACTGAGATTTAAGTGGAAATTACCGACCCACTGCATGCTTACATACCATTCCAACTCGCTGTCAATTCCAGTCAAGCCCAAAATGATATTTCAAAGTTACGTATTTATTTGATAAGAACAAACAAAACAGCAAAAAATATAATAGAATACCAGGCATCATAATAGTTAAATTATTTAAGACTTGTAGGTAGTGCTTGATATAAAGAATGATAATCAGACTATCACTTTTTATTTTAGGGTGTATTTCGGGGTGTAAATCCTGTAACAATCTGATTATCAATCTTATTTGTGGAGCTGGAGGGAATCGAACCCTCGTCCAAACGAGGAAATCATAAGCTTTCTACATGCTTATCTTTGCCTAAATTTTCGTGTAACGACAGAACCAAAGCCATCAACCGTTACCTTATCCTCTAAAGTTTCATCCGCACTCCGAGGCAAGTACGAACTATCCCCGATGTAACTGCACCACTTTGCCGGAACGCTTCGGAGCAACAGCTTCCGAGTGATGTCTCGTCCCAACACCTTGTGTCGGGATTAAGCTAATCTACTATGATTCGATTAAGCAGCAAGAGCAAATTGTCTTTCGCCAGATAAAATTTTGAAGACTGAGATTTAAGTGCAAATCAACGACGCACTGCATGCTTACTTACCATTTCTGCCCGCTGTCAAATCCAGTCAACCCCAGATATTTATAACCTGCAGCAGTTATGTGGCGGCAAAGATACGAATTAATTTCCGTATTATAATTCCTGTCCGGCAAATTATTTGTTTCAACGCACGAAACCGATAGTTTCATTGAAAAAAACTTTTAGTTTCAAAGGCTGGAACTATCAGTTTCAACCGTATGGAACAGAACTCTCCCATGTCATGGACAATAAATGTCCGTAGTCCGGACTATTTTGTCCTCCTCTGTTTCCGAAAATCCATATCTTTGACACCCGAAGAAAACTATTAAAAGCATACCATACCATGAAGAGATTGATTGTAGCCGCCTTGCTATTGGGCAGTGGCGCATTACTGTCGGCACAGAAAGCCACAAAGCTACCGGCACACTACAAGCCGGTGAGAAACGAAATGTACCATAAGGGTTGGATAGACTTCAACAAAAACGGTATCAAAGATACATACGAAGATCCCGCTGCAACGCTCGAAGCCCGCATAGAAAACCTCTTGGAGCAGATGACACTCGAAGAAAAGACCTGTCAAATGGTTACCCTCTACGGCTACAAACGAGTGCTGAAAGACGACCTCCCTACCCCCGAATGGAAACAGATGCTTTGGAAGGACGGCATCGGCGCTATCGACGAGCATCTGAACGGCTTCCGGCAATGGGGACTGCCGCCTTCGGACAATGAAAACGTCTGGCCCGCCTCACGCCATGCCTGGGCACTGAACGAGGTACAACGCTTCTTTGTCGAAGACACTCGCCTCGGTATTCCCGTAGACTTCACCAATGAGGGTATACGCGGCATAGAGAGTTACAAAGCCACCAACTTCCCCACCCAGCTGGGTTTAGGGCACACATGGAACCGAGAACTAATCCGCCAAGTAGGACTTATCACCGGACGAGAGGCACGTATGCTGGGCTATACCAACGTCTACGCTCCCATTCTCGATGTAGGTCGGGACCAACGCTGGGGACGCTACGAAGAAGTCTACGGTGAGTCTCCCTACCTCGTTGCCGAACTGGGCATCGAAATGGTACGCGGACTGCAACACAATCATCAGGTAGCCGCCACCGCCAAGCACTTTGCCGCATACAGCAACAACAAGGGAGCGCGTGAAGGTATGTCACGCGTAGATCCGCAAATGTCACCGCGCGAAGTAGAGAATATCCACATCTACCCCTTCAAGCGGGTAATCCGCGAAGCCGGATTATTGGGCGTAATGAGTTCCTACAACGACTACGACGGCATTCCCATACAAGGCAGCTACTACTGGCTGATGACCCGCCTGCGTCAGGAAATGGGATTCCGCGGATATGTAGTTTCGGACAGTGATGCGGTGGAATATCTCTACACCAAGCACAACACCGCCAAAGACATGAAAGAGGCCGTACGCCAAAGTGTGGAGGCAGGACTCAACGTGCGCTGTACATTCCGCTCGCCCGACTCTTTCGTACTTCCGCTACGCGAACTCGTAAAAGAAGGCGGACTGAGCGAAGAGGTTATCAACGACCGCGTGCGCGACATTCTTCGGGTGAAATTCCTTATCGGACTGTTCGACACTCCCTACCAAACCAATCTTGCCGGAGCGGACGAAGAAGTGGAAAAAGAAGCCAATGAAGCCGTTGCCCTGCAGGCATCCCGCGAGTCCGTTGTATTACTGAAAAATGCAGACGGCACACTTCCGTTGAACATCGACCGAATAAAGAAGATTGCCGTTTGCGGTCCGAATGCCGATGAAGAAGGTTATGCTCTGACCCACTACGGGCCACTTGCCGTAGAGGTCACCACGGTTCTCGAAGGAATACGCGAGAAAGTGCAAGGCAAGGCAGAGGTGCTTTACACCAAAGGCTGCGACCTCGTAGATGGACACTGGCCTGAGAGTGAAATTATAGAATACCCCCTCACCCCCGCCGAACAGGCCGAGATAGACCGTGCCGCAGCCAATGCCCGCCAAGCTGATGTGGCAGTAGTGGTATTGGGCGGCGGTCAGCGTACCTGCGGCGAGAACAAGTCACGCACAAGTCTGGAACTTCCGGGACACCAATTAAAGCTACTCCAAGCGGTACAAGCCGTGGGAAAGCCCGTGGTATTGGTATTAATTAACGGCCGTCCGCTGTCCATAAACTGGGCAGACAAGTTTGTACCCGCCATTCTCGAAGCTTGGTATCCGGGGTCCAAAGGCGGCACGGCAATAGCCGACATCCTCTTTGGCGACTATAACCCGGGCGGCAAGCTGACGGTCACTTTTCCCAAGACTGTAGGTCAGATACCGTTCAACTTCCCCTGCAAACCGGCTTCACAGATTGATGGCGGCAAGAATCCCGGACCGGACGGCAATATGTCGCGCGTCAACGGTGCGCTATACCCCTTCGGCTATGGTCTGAGCTACACTGACTTTAAGTATTCCGACCTCGAAATTACTCCCAAAGTAATCACTCCCGATCAGAAAGCCACCGTACGGCTAAAAGTAACCAATACCGGCAAACGTGCAGGCGATGAAGTGGTACAGCTCTATATCCGTGATATCCTAAGCAGCGTCACCACCTACGAAAAGAACCTTGCCGGCTTTGAGCGCATCCACCTGAACCCCGGAGAAACCAAAGAGGTGACTTTCACACTGGACCGCAAGCACCTCGAACTACTGAACGCCGACATGAAGTGGACAGTAGAACCGGGAGAATTCGCCCTTATGGCAGGCGCTTCTTCCGAGGACATCCGCCTGAACGGCATACTCACCGTAGAAGATTATCAAAGCCGTCTGCAAGCACTCGAAAGCCGGAAACCCGTCAGCCCCGTAACGGCAAGTACCGATATGGAAAACGCATCGAAGGTGCTCGACGGAGAAATCAACACCGCTTGGCAAGGCAACAAGGGAGACTATATCACCTTTGCCCTGAAGAACGGAGCCAAAATAGACGAAATATCCATCGCCTTCAAACGTGAGAACAAGCTGCCCGCAGAATTTGAAATACAGCTCTCGGGCGGTGGCGGACAATTCCTGACGGTTTACTCGGGTACTGTCAGCCGGTACGACCAACTCATCTCCTACTCTTTCAAAGGAACGACTGCCAGTGACTTGCGTATTGTAGTGAATGACGACCGCGTAGGAATAGCGGAGGTACTCATTCCAACATTCAACTATTAGTTAATCTTTCGTAAATGGGTTCCGGGAATAAAGAACTTCGTTAACTTTGTTTTTTAATTCACAGTTATAAACAGACAGAGAAATATGAAGAAAAAGATGATATGGCTTGCCGGGCTTTTAATAGCCACAAGCACCTATGCCCAAACGGATGTCAGCACCGGCATAATGCGCGGTAAGGACTACGGAGTAACTTATCTCCTGCCCAAAACCGAAATAGAGATTGTAGTGGAAGCTACCAAACACACGTATATGCCCGGAGAGTTCTGCAAGTATGCAGACCGCTACCTGCGCATGAGCAATGTGTCTGCCGACCCGGATATCTATTGGACCATCGATAAGTTGCAAACACGTGTTACAGGCGTGCCCGACAAAGATAATGTCTACTTCGTCAAGCTGAAAGACAAGACCGTAGCCCCGCTAATGGAACTTACCGAAGACGGCATCGTACGTTCCATCAATATGCCGCTCAGCAACCGCACAATACCGGCAACCAAGATAACCGCTGCCGCACAAGAGATTATAGACCCGCGTAAGTTTCTGACGGAAGAGATACTCATGGCAAGCTCCAGAGCTAAAATGGCGGAGTTGGTAGCCAAAGAAATCTACAACATCCGCGAAAGCAAGAACGCCCTTCTTCGTGGCGAAGCCGACAATATGCCGCAGGACGGAGCACAACTCAGAATCATGCTCGACAACCTGAACCTGCAGGAGCGTGCCATGACAGAAATGTTCTCCGGTACCTTGAAAGAAGAACCTCAGACGTTCACTATCCGTATCACACCTAAAGAAATGAACAACGAAGTGGCTTTCCGCTTTTCCAAGCGATTAGGCGTAGTAGCCAATGATGATTTGGCAGGCGAACCGTATTATATTTCCGTAACTGATATGAAAACTCCCGCCATTCCCGAAGACGACGGTAAAAAGAAAGTAGACGGAATCGCCTACAACGTTCCGGGACGTGCCCATATCACACTGACAGGCAACAACAAAAAATTATTTGACGGTGAACTGCCCATCACGCAGTTCGGTACGATAGAATACCTTGCGCCCGTATTATTCAACAAAAATTCCACTGTGAAAGTGCTGTTCGATACAGCTACAGGCGGGCTGATAAAAGTAGACAGAGAAAACAATTAAAGGGTTAAAAGTTGAGAGTTGAAAGTTTCAACTCTCAACTTTTAACTTTCAACTGCACAAACCCATCCTTCTGCAACTGCGTAATATAAGTCGTGACGCGGGAAGGGTAATCAGATTCATTTTGAAAATGTTCGGCAAGCAGAGTGATTATTTCCTGCACAGTCCGCTGTCCGTCTATCAAAGCCCATACGGCAGTTCCATGCTCTTCCAGTTTCACATGAATATCAGCCGACATACTTTTCGGCAATAAGAAACGCCGCATCCAGTCATATTTAAACCGGGGAAAGGAGAGCACTGCGCACTCCCCTTCCCATTCGGTTGTGATGTGTCCGCACCGGGCGGGAACAACATCCAATAAGTTTACTTTTCCGTTTGTCCCTGACATTATCGTTATCAATCTTTGATGTTGGGTTCTTCCAAACCAAGTCCTTTCTTCTTATCGACAATCTTGAGGATAAATCCCAGCACCAAAGCAGCAACGCCAAGACAGGCAAGCATCACAAGCGGTGCGGTGTAGTCATACGATACGGCAGCCTCTTCCGGAGTAATCACGCCATTCTTCAAGTCAGCAACAAGCTGCGTATTGGTTTTGTCGAGCACCTTTCCGATAAGAAGCGGGAAGAGCCAAAGACCGATATTCTGAACCCAGAAGATAAGCGCATAAGCACTACCTATAATCTTGGCATCAACCAGTTTGGGTACGCTGGGCCATAAAGAAGCGGGAACCAGTGAGAAACTTGCTCCAAGCACCAAGATAGTAAGATAAGCTATCATGACACCTCCTACCGCATTGTCTTTGAATTCCGGAAGTACAAATGCAAAAGTAAGATGGCAAAGCACAAGCAGCATGGAACCAATCATCAGCATCGAAGCCGCCTTACCTTTATGGTCAACATAGTTACCAAGTATCGGGGTTATACCCACAGCCAGCAAGGGGAATACGGCAAACACCGTTTCTGCACTTTGGCGCATATAGCCCATGTAGCAGAAGACAACCAACAATACCCCGGCAAGGGTAAGCAAGCCGTACTTCATGCTTACTTTCTTCATAAAATTACTTGCAAAAGAAGCGCCTGCAACAACCAGCATGATGCAATACTGGAGAATCGTCACCGTATTGGTGGCCCAGAAAGAATCGGAAGGTACTTCCTTGAATACCAGATTGCATTGCAACATATTCACGGCATACTTCTGGAACGGGAATATGGCTGAATAATAGAGCACGCAAAGCAACGCCACCAACCAGAATCCGCTACTTGACAGAATAGTACCGAGGTCGCTTATCTTAAACGGATCGTCCTTCTCCTCAGCCTCACCGGTCTGCGCATCCAGCTTTTTATCCATGAAGAAATAGACAATGAACATGATAAGTGCAATCAGCAACAATACAACGCCAAATGCCACCGAACGGGAAACATCGATAACGCCCCCTAACTTGGCAAATACCGGAGAGAATATCATGCAAGTGGCAACTCCCAAACGGGCAAGGGCCATTTCCGAACCCATGGCAAGAGCCATCTCACGGCCTTTGAACCACTTAACGATACCACGGGATACAGTAATACCCGCCATTTCGACACCACAGCCAAAAATCATGAAACCTATTGCTGCAAACTTGGCTGATGCCGGCATACCTTTATAGAATGGTGAAATGCCCAGTTCGTCAAAACCGGGGATATAGTTCAGATTGTTGGTAAACCAAGTCTGAAGTCCGCTTGTCTGAAAAGCGTCTGTCACCGCATACCAGTTAATGGTGGCACCGACAAGCATCACAGCTCCGGAAAGGATTGCAGTGAAGCGTACTCCCATTTTGTCGAGGATAATACCTGCGAAAATAAGGAAGAACACAAATACATTAAGAAAAGTCTCAGAACCCTGCATCGTACCGAATGCCGTTGAATCCCAACCGCGTGTAGACTGCATCAGGTCTTTAATAGGTGAAAGTATGTCCATAAAGATATATGAACAAAACATGGCGAATGCTAAAAGCAGTAGCACAAACCAGCGCATACCTGCCGAATCGCGTAGCGTCTGGTGAATCTTGTCAGTAGTTGTCATTACAATATTATAATAAATGATTGATTAAATTCGGTTTATATATCATGATGCTATCCGTCATTCAGAGCGTAGCGAAGAATCTCTTCCCCGTGTAAACATCAAGAGAGTAGATTCTTCGCTACGCTCTGAATGACAGATGGTATAATAAATATTAGCTTTTAATAAGTATCCGGTTACAAAAGTAACTAAATATAAAAGACAATAAATAAAAACAGGCAGAATTGCACAATATAAATTGTACAATCCCACCTGTCAAGAAACGAAATAATTTCTCGAATATTAGTTGGCAGCCGGTTCTGCAGCATCCGTAGCCGCCGGAGCTGTTGTTGCAGGAGCCGTTTCAGCCGGTTGTTCAGCTTGCGGAGCAGCCGTACCTACGGGCATATTGTACGGGTTTGTTTTTTCTTCTTGCTGTGCCTGTTCCAGAATTACATCACCGCCCTTGTGAGAAACCGAAGGAATGACGTAAGCGGAAGCAACACTCATCACCACCAAAAATACAGCGAGGCCCCATGTTGCCTTTTCCAGAAAGTCAGTAGTCTTGCGTACACCCATGATTTGATTGGATGATGAGAAGCCCGAAGCCAGACCACCGCCTTTGGAATTCTGAATCAACACAATGAAACACATCAGCACGGATGCAATCACCATTAAGATAACTAATAATAAATACATTTTGTTATTTTGATTTAGCGTTAATAATCAATTTCTCCAAAAATCTGATTTGGTCTGCAAAGTAAGCATTTTTTTTTGGATAATTCAAACTTAATTTTTTAATAATTTCAAGTGCTTTATCATATCTTCGCTGTTTAATGTAGATTTTTGCCAAAGTTTCTGTAAAACAGCTGTCATCCATGCCTTCTTCTACGACCTCTTCTTCAAACGATGTTTCTTCTTCCTCGTCCGAAGTTTCCGGTTCTTCCTCAAGACATACCGGTCTTTCAAGCACAGGCATTTCCGTCGATTCGCTCTTATTGATAAAACCGTCTATCAGTTCGTGTCCGCGCAATTTAGGAATTTCTTGCCCATCGGCCGATTCCGAATCAGCCTGTCCGTTGTCTTGCAGCAGATAGGTAGTGTAGTCCATTGCATAATTCAGTTCGGTAGTTTGCGAATGTTCTTCGGGAACAGTTGCCAGAAAAGCATCTATCAAGGAGAGCGTACGGTCTACGCTGGGCTCTTCTTCCAGCACTTTGGAAGAAAGCAACGACGGCTTCCGGGATTTCAGGGTGTAGCGGTCTCCTTCTATCAGATAGAACAATACACGTCTGTCGGCCACATACAATACAGCTTTACGCAGTTCCGCACCGAATGTAATGTCGTGCAGCAAATAGAGGTTCTTGAGGTATAACAGCCGGAGCGACTGGAAATAAGGATAGCGGACCACCAATGTGCGAAGTTCGTACAAGGTATCCTTATTCAACATTTCAGGATGCTGTATCCATTGTTGCAAATAGGCAGAAGTCATTCTTCGATTACCAGTTAGCTACGGTTGAATTAAATATTTGTTCCGTGATATCTTTTATCATCTTGCTTATCAAGTCATCCTGTACGTCAGTCAGCAGCAAGGACGAATCGTAAGTCTGGAAGGCGGAGAACTGTTGTTCAAAGTCTTCCTCGTGGTTCGTGTTGTTCACATAACGCACGTTGACAGTCATGGTCAGCTTCACTTTAGAAGAAAAGCCGTCGGCAGCTACAGCCTCGTTATATTGGTTATAACCGGTTATCTCACCATCTATTTCCAAATCACCGTTAGCGTTCACCAGTTGCAGACGCGTCTGTTGGATAAACATATCCTTAAGCTTCTGGTTGAACTCCGTAGTCATGGGAGCGTACACAAATTCAGCACGGTTAGGAAATTCGGCAATCGTGATGGTCTTTACTTTACTGTAATCAATAGAACTTATCGGGGCAAGTCCCATGGAGATGCGGCAGGAAGCTACCACGCACACCAAACCCGCTAACGCTGATACCAGTGTTATTTTCTTAATCCAATCCATATTCTTTTATCTTTCTGTATAGCGTGCGCTCCGATATGTTCAAATCCTTAGCCGCACTTTTGCGTTTTCCGTGATGTTTTTCAAGAGCCTTGCGTATCATCTCCTTCTCCACTTCGTCCAATGAAAGAGACTCTTCTACGTATTCTTCCGTATCCTGAATATCATCATCCACTTCAGAAGCCGGCTTTACGGAAGGATGTATTATGGTAGGCACACCGGCAGCAGGCACAGAAGCCACCACCGCAGGGGCAGGCGTATAGTAAGCGGCAGGCGTTACAGCCTGATTTCCCACAGCCGCCCGTTCGGTCATAATCTCGTGTACCAGTTTCTTCAGTTCGGTTACATCCTGACGCATATCGAAAAGCACCTGATACAATATTTCTCGTTCGCTCTCAAAGCTCTTGCTTTCGTTCTTCACGCCAAACAGTGCCGGCAAACGCTGTGCATTGTTTTGTTCGGGCAGATAGTTCTTCAAAATAGAAGCGTTAATTTCACGGTTGGTTTCGATGATGGAAATCTGTTCCGTTATATTCTTCAGCTGACGTACGTTACCGGGCCATGAATATGCCAGCAGCAGTTGCTTGGCATCCTCCGTCAACTGGATGGCAGGCATACGGTACTTCTCGGCGAAGTCCGATGCAAACTTGCGGAACAACAGCACCACGTCCTCTCCACGTTCGCGCAAAGCCGGAACCTGAATGGGCACTGTGTTGAGACGGTAGTACAAATCTTCGCGGAAACGTCCGTCGGCAATAGCCTGCGTAAGATTCACATTGGTAGCGGCTACGATGCGTACATTCGTCTTTTCCACCTTCGACGAACCTACCTTGATAAACTCGCCCGTCTCGAGCACACGAAGCAAACGGGCTTGCGTAGGCATGGGAAGTTCGCCCACTTCATCAAGGAAAATCGTTCCGCCGTCCGCTTCACCGAAGTAACCTTTCCGCTCACCGATGGCACCTGTAAAAGCGCCTTTCTCATGACCGAAGAGTTCCGAATCAATCGTACCTTCGGGAATGGCGCCACAGTTTACGGCAATGTATTGTCCATGCTTTCTCCGGCTGTATTGGTGGATTATCTGCGGGAAGCTCTCCTTACCCACACCACTCTCTCCGGTAATCAGCACCGACAAGTCGGTAGGGGCTACCTGAATGGCAATATCAATGGCACGCATCAGTGCCTCGTTATTGCCGATGATGCCAAAACGTAATTTTACTTGTTGTATTTCCGCTTTCGTCATACTACAAATCTTCTTCTACACTATCGAGTTTCAGTTTATCACTGTCGTCACGTCTTTCGTAATATTGTTTCCGCAGAGGGTTGGCGTGTGCTTCCTTCTCGCGCAAGCGGTTACGGAACACGTCGATTGCCACATAGACAGCCTGACGGAAAGAATCTTCGGAAGCGAGTCCCTTTCCCGCAATGTCATAGGCTGTGCCATGCGCAGGTGAAGTACGCACCACCGGAAGTCCCGCTGTATAGTTCACGCCTTCGTCCATTGCCAATGCCTTGAACGGGGCAAGTCCCTGGTCATGGTACATCGCCAGTACGCCGTCAAAATGGGTAAAGTTACCGGAACCCATAAAACCGTCAGCCGGATATGGACCGTAGCACAACATACCTTTGTCCGCCAGTTCTTTAATGGCAGGACTGATTATTTCCTGTTCCTCCGTACCCAGCAGACCTTCATCGCCTGCATGCGGATTCAGAGAAAGTACGGCAATGCGCGGCGCTCCGATACCGAAGTCCTGTTTCAACGAACGGTTGAAGATTACCAGTTTCTCTTGTATCAATTCTTTGGTAATAGTCGATGCAATCTCTCTTACGGGGATATGACCTGTCACCAGCGCCACCCGGAAGTCATCTTTCATCAGAATCATCAAAGCCTTTCTGCCGTCACCCAACTTCTCCTCGATATACTCCGTATGTCCGGGGAAGGAAAACTCTTCCGACTGGATAGTATGCTTATTGATAGGTGCTGTGACAATAACGTCAATCAGTCCCGCCTTATACTCTTCAATGGCTTTTTCCAAAGCGCCAAGTGCAGCTTTGCCCGCCTCAAGGTCAGGCTTGGAGAACTCCACCTTCACTTCATCGTCCGTACAGTTCACCACGCTCAGACGCTCAGGCGCAGCTTCAGATGCCGAGTTTACAATACTGAAATTGGTCGGCAAATCCAGCGATTTGCGGTGATAGGCGGCTACTTTGGGCGAGCCGTAAATAATCGGAGTGCATAGTTCCAGCATCGTAGGGTCTGAGAACGTTTTCAAAATCACCTCATACCCTACTCCGTTTATGTCTCCCTGAGTGATGCCGACTCTTATTTTATTATCTTCCATTCTTATTTTTCTGTTTTAGTAGAATCTTCTTTTGTTACTGCCAAAGGCATTTCGTTTCCTTCCTGTTTGCTTCCGGGCAACTTAAGCGTATACAATGACGCTTCCATCTGGCGCACCAAGTTACGCTTCAGCTTGTCGGGTGAGTATACAAATATTTCAGATACGATAATACGCTGATTAGCCTTGTCCAAACGGACATGGGAAACGTACGGGCCACCCATAAAGTCACCCTTCACACGCCACAGGCCGCGGGCCTCCAAAGCATATTCGCCTTGCACATTGATAGGACGCACATCCGTCATCAACGAGTCGGTTTCCATGTACATACCTTCTCTCGCACCGGGGATATTGATTTTCATCACAGAGTCGCGCTTATGCACAAAGTACTCTTTCGTAAATGTATCTTTGTCCGTATATGGGTAAGAGTAGATAACGAAGTTCTGGTCTCCGGTAGCCGCATTCGTACCTGCCCAGAAGAAATTTTCTCCCTGTTTGGTTGCGGTCAGTTCACCGGGAACCCATACGTCACAGTCGAACATACTCTTTACTTTCGTAGAAACATAGTCATTATGCTTGTTCTCCAACACTGAAATCTGACGGTTCATCTCGGCACGGGTAAAGAAGTCTACGATTACCTGTCTGTTTTCTTCGACAAACTTCTCGAAAGAGGCTTCGTCCGGTGCTTGGATAGTCAGGATGGATTGCGGAGCGGCATATACGTTTTTCGCATACTTGAACTTGGGCTGCGTGTACAAATCCTTGTTCACCTCCACAATTATAATATTACGGATGAGCTTCAAGGTAGAGTCATAATTTGCCGGAGAAGTATACATTATACGGAATGAACGTTCCGACTGGGGCAAGCCCGGTACATCAGAATCAAGTACATTGTAAAGGGCACGACCCGCAGGACGCTCCCACAACCCTTGATCAACCACTACCAAAATTTCATACGCCCGACCGCTGGATGTCGGAGTAAACACACCCTTCTTGCCGTTACCGCACGCCGAAAACAGTGCAAGTATCAGGGCCATACTCAAATAAAACAGGTGTTTCTTCATATATCTATGTATTTTAGTTTTTACAAAGCTACGAAAAAGCCATATAAGCTTGACGCCAAAGTTAATAATTTATATTAATTCTTCTTTATTCTCTTCCTGTTTGGCCGTTGAAAGCATACCGCACGCAGCAAATATATCTTCACCGCGGGAAGCCCGAATCGTAGTAAACAATCCATGCGATGTCAGATAATCGCGAAGCGTCGTCATCGTCTCCATATCGGCGCCCTCCAAATCAACTCCGGGGATAGCATGGAAACGAATCAGGTTGATGCGACAGTCCAACCCGCGCAACAGCTTCAGCAACTCCTTGGCATACAACAACGAATCGTTCACTCCCTTGAAAACAATATACTCGAAGGATAGTCTGCGCTGTTTGCTAAAATCATAGTTTCTTAACAGTTCTACAATCTCGGTAATGGAGAAGGCTTTCTCGGCAGGCATCAGTTCGCGTCGTTGCAAGGGTACGGGCGAGTGCAGGCTGATTGCCAAATGGCAGTCCGATTCTTCAATGAAACGCTGCAACCCCTTACGAAGCCCTACGGAAGAGAGTGTAATCCGTTTCGGGCTCCAACCGTAACCATAGGAGGCCGTCATCACCTCCAATGCTTTCAGCACCTCGTCAAGATTATCCAGCGGCTCTCCCATACCCATCATAACCACATTGGTCAGCTTGTCGCGTTCGGGCAGAGAATTTATTTGGTTGACAATCTGATTGGCGGTCAAGTTAGCGGTAAAGCCTTGCTTGCCTGTCATGCAGAACTTACAATTCATCTTACACCCCACTTGGGAAGATACGCACAGCGTAGCCCTATCCTCGTCCGGGATGTAAACAGCCTCTACATAATGCCCGTCTCCCACACGATACAGATACTTCACCGTACCGTCTGCAGAGCGCATGGCATCTACCGGCGCTTCACCTCCCACCTCATAGATTTCTTTCAGCAACTCCCTGTGTTTCAACGACAGATTCGTCATTTCGTCTATGGAAGCCACCTTCTTGTCATATAGCCATGAAGCAATCTGTTTGGCCGCAAATCCGGGCATTCCCAGATTCTTCACCACTGTCTTCAGTTCGGTTAATGTAAGCCCTAATAGAGGTTGTTTCATTCTGATTGTCTTTTTACTGATTCAAATACGCTGATGTAACTAATCACATTAAGTTATCTTTTGCAAAGGTAGGAATAAAGTTGCACAAATGAAAAAGCCGTTCGACATTTATCGAACGGCTCTCCCAAGTATTATAACTTTATTCTTCCTTTCTTAGAAATACAGATAGCGATTATCTTTCACATCGGCATTCAGATACAAATCATTGATGAACTGGCCTGCCATACGTGCATGCATATTCTCCAATGTAGCTTCTTCTGTCTTCTGGTCGTAAGTTTCGTTCAGTTTTTCCTTAGCGTAAGGCTGCAGAACGAATACGCCTCCGTTACCCTTAATAGGAGCACTCAGCTTATTCAATTCAGCGATTGAAGCGTAAGCGCCTACCAGCGGTTCGCTACTGCGCAATGCCGGAACGTAAGCCGGAGCAGCAAAAGTTACGTGCTTTACAGAGTCGCTAACGGCGTTCGCCATATTCTTATATTGGTCGAAAGAAGTCGCACCGGCAGCTTTCATTTCAGCCATAATTTTCTCGGCTTTCTTATCACGGAGGATTTCGCTTCTCAGCTGGTCTTTTACCATAGACAACGGACGGTAACCTTCCGGAACAATGCTCGTAACGGCTACTACCATCATATGGTCGCTTTCGCCGCATTCGTACAGACCGGAAACTTCACCGGCTTTCGCTCCAAATGCCCATTTCAAGGCTTCTTTTGTTCCTTTCACACCACCGATGGTATGTTCCGAGCTATACAAATCAGCTCTGTCCAACAGTCTGTAACCGGCATCTTCGGCATTGGCAGCCAGCTTTTCCAACGTATTGTTGGTAGCGATGAACTGGCTGAAGTCATTGTATGCCTTGCTATAAGTTTCCTTGCTGAACTCAACCGGACGCTTGATAACGGCTACTTTATATTTATCTTTCACAGCCTTCTTGTTCATAACTTGAAGAATAACGTTTGCCTGACCTAAAGCAAGGTTAGCCAACTCGTTCTGACCCAAAGTCGTGATAGCTGTGATATACTTCAGGTTGTCACCGTCCACCTGAGCGCCTTCGTAGTTGGCAGAAGAAATCCAAGTCGATTCACCTGTCTGACCGTACTTCTTGGCAATTTCCGCAAAGTCAGCTCCACCCTTGATGGCTGTATAGATACTGTCCGCCAAAGTCTTGGTCTTGTCAGCGTCTTCAGCTGCAATCTGAATCTGACGGTACTGGATAGAGTCGGCCATAGCGGTAGCAGCCAATTTCTTGAAAGAGTTGATTGTATTGTCCGATGCATTATAGTAAGGACCGTAAACACCGCCTACCTTCACAGAATCCAAACGGGCAACAACATCAGAAGGCAGCGCTTTGTCTGTATAATACAAGTCAACATATTGCTGGGTAGAACCGGTTGAGCGGATAAAGTTTGCATAGTCGGAAGAAGTCTCTACCAATTGTGCAGTGTATTCTTCCACTTCTTTTTGAATATCCGCTTTGTCTTCCGGACTTGCAGTAACCTGTACATCGATATACTTGATACTGCGGGTTTCCACATATTGTCTGAATTGTTCTTTCTTCTTGTCATAGGCCTCTTTCAGGTCAGATTCCTTGATAACGATTGTAGAATCTACAATAGAGGAATAAGGAACGGCTGCCAGCAACAGGTCAGACTGGTCTGCGCGTGCATTGAAAGCATCTTCCGCTTCAACGGGGTTAGAGAAGAGAGACTTTGTAATCAAAGCCTGGTATTTTTCTTGCAGGCGAGCCTGTACGAGCGACTTCTCTACAAAAGCCCAGAAGTTGTACATAGAGTTGTAGTACTCTGCATATTGAGCCGGCATTTGAGCCTTGTTCATTTTAGAGTAATCCACCAAGAACTTCTTCAGCATATCTTTGTCGAAAGCGCCGGTCTGCGGATTGCGGAACGGAGTCTGTTGCAGCATCGGATGTACACCGGCATCAATAATAGCCTGAAGTTCAGCCTTAGAAACAGTCAAGCCCAGTTTTGCAGCTTCGTTCTCAATTAATTTATTGTTTACGTATGCTCTCCATACTTCGTCTTTAATCTGATTGGTTTGTTCATCGCTCAAAGCGTTCAAGCCACTGGAAAATTTCACGACTTCCGTATATTCCTCTACCAATGCTTGAAAATCCTGAGCGGAAATTGTTTCCCCGTTCACTTCACCTACATCTTGTGACTGGTGCGGCTGAAGTACTTTCCACGCGTCTCCCGCGATGAAGGCAAACAGCGCCAAACCAATAACAATCACCAATAAGGGCCCTTTAGACCGAATGTTTTGTAATGTTGCCATTTTAGTTAATATGAATTATTTGTTTATTATTATTTTCTTTCCAAAGTTCATTTTAGCGCACGAAGATACAAAAAATGCTAATACGCATCTATTTATTCTTTAAAAATTTACGCTGAAACGAAATTATTCCGTGACTTTCAACCGCACTAACTCTATTTTAGTGGCTGTCACCTTAATTATCTTGAACTGATATTCGTCGATAACGACCACTTCATGCAACTTCGGGAAGCTTTGATAACGGTTCAGTATCAGCCCGCCTATCGTAAGGTATTCATCCGATTCCGGCAGTTCGAGATTGAATGTTTCGTTTACTTTCTCTATTTCAAGGCGTGCGGACAATACATATTCATGTTCGTCTATTTGCTTGCAGATGTAAGAAGTGTTATCGTGCTCGTCCTCAATATCGCCGAATATTTCCTCCACCAAGTCTTCCAAAGAGACGATGCCGGATGTACCGCCGAATTCATCTACAACGACAGCAATCGTCTTCTTCTGTTGCATAAAGAGTTTCATCAGCTTGTGCGCCGCCATCGTTTCGGGCACAATGGGTACTTCCTTGACGTTGTTTCTCCAGTCCGCCGGGTTTCTGAACATCTCGGAGGAGTGGATATAGCCGATTACATTATCTATATTGCCGTCATATACAATAATCTTGGAGATGCCCGATTCCACAAACAAGTTTCTCAAGTCCTCAAGCGAAGCGGTCACATCCACAGCCACCACTTCCGTACGGGGAACTATGCAGTCGCGTATCTTTATGTTGGAAAAATCAAGCGCATTCTGAAATATTTTCACTTCCGCATCCAGTTCCTCCTCATTGGTGGCGTTCTCTATGCCCGACTGGACAAAATAGTCCAAATCCACTTTACCGAATGCCTTGTCGGACGCTTCCTTGTTTATCTTCATGCCAAACAGGCGCAAGAAGAGATAGGACAACCCGGAAGCGAACTTTGATACAGGAAACAAAACGACGTAACAGATAAACAAAGGAACCGCAAAGACCCGCAACATCAGGTTCGGATTAATCTTGAACAAGGTCTTTGGCAGGAACTCACCCGTCACAAGGATGATAAGCGTGGATATGACAGTCTGCACCAACACCATAATAAAATGATTCTCAATCATTCCTGCCAGCAGACTCACCTCAATAATCTGTGCCATGAGGATACCGTAGATGACCAGTGCTATGTTATTCCCCACCAGCATGGTGGAGATAAAATTATTCGGGTTGCGGAAGAAGCAAGAAAGGATGCTCGACGTGACACCCGGCTTCCGTTCCATTTCAAAACGAAGCTTATCCACGGAAACAAAAGCAATCTCCATACCCGAGAAGAAGGCGGAGAAAGCCATGGTTATTAACAGGTAAATAATAGTATCCATTATATCATTTGATGCTGTCTGTTCTCAACGTATCGGAAGGAGCGGCGCTATCCTCGTCTACATAAAAGATGCCTTCCGTCTTAAAGAAACGGTATTTTGTCAGTTGTTCATTCGATTCAAAGCCAATGGCATAGATTATCTGGTCGGGTTGTTCTATGCGCACCCGCCTGTCGGAGTACACGCGCTTTTTGTTCTGGTCCCAGTACAACAGTTCGGTGTCAAACTTCTCGCCTTTCAGGTTTTGTATGTGCACATTCCCCATCAGTTTCCACAGCTCTTTCTTATTATAATAATAGGCCGTATCGGCTTTGATGCTGGCTTCCGTATGGAATACGGAATCGAATTTCTCCAAATAAATACCTTTCTCGAACGCCCAGTAAGGCGGGTTCTTACGGTCGTAAATCAGCCATTCCGCCGTGTTGACACGATAACGGGTGATACCCGAGTCGGAAATCAGTGTTGTAACCCCCTTGGTATCCATAACCGGCAACGAATCACGCTCGGTAATGGCAGCTCCCATTTCTTTTTTGCGTCCGGAACAGGAAGAAAATAAAAGAAGCATAACCATCACCCCAAGGGCAATGGTTATGCTCATATGCTTATGTTCGACAACGTTGGGTTGTAGCGACATATTCTTATCTGATGGTTGTAGACTCACCAATCCAACCGCCAATCGTGATACGGTCACCGGCTTTGTAACCCAACATAAAGAGGTCTTTGGCCTGCGGAGTATGACGTGCATAGGTTGAAATCAGTTCATTTACTTTATCTGTAACGCTCGGGTCTACGGCTTTGGCGCGTTGCAGTTTGTCGATAACTACATAGTAAGTACATCTGTTCAATGCAGGTTCGTCACTCCAGTTGGGGTTTGAACCATACATTTGAGCCAACAAGATATAAGGTTCACCGTAGCTTTCGTTGAAGCTGATAGCCTTCTGGGCATAAGTTCTTGCCTGAGACAGTTTCTTTGCCTGCCACAAAGCGGCTGCGGTAGCATAAGCCATTTCAGCTTTCTTCGAGTTGTCGGTTTCCATACCCAGCGCTTCATCGAAGTACTTCACGGCAGTATCATAGTCGCCTTTCTTATAGTACATATAGGCTACACCTACAGCTGCATCGGCACTCGGATTAACGCGATACAAATAGTCGGAAGCCTTAAAGTATGCTTCGCTTTCATTACACTTCATCATCTTCAAGATAGTGATAGTTTTCTTCAAGAAAGCGGAGTCTGATTTGTTTTCTTCAACTTTCGGACCATAAATATTCTGCAAAGACTCACAATCGGCTACACCGCTGTTTACGAACATAGCTACCAAGTTATCCTTGATTGTTTGCAGAACCGACTTTTTCTTAGGATTGTTTTCGGCTGCGATAGCATCGTCAGCATACTGTGAAGCGTTGATATAATCCTGGAAGAATTGGTCTGTATGGTTTGTATCCGCCTTTACTTTCTGCATGGACACATCAATGAAATAGTGCAGTACGGCACCGTCCGATTCACCCTTGGCAGTCTCAGCCGATTCTTTCAGCCAAGCATAAGCCTGATTCAAATCCGGAGCCGGTGAATATTGCAGATAATCCACAGCTTTCGTACCCAGTGCAGAAGCTACACTCGGCACACCCTTCATTTTCGTAGCAAACTCAGGAATGTACTTCATTTTCTGGTCATGTACAGCCATCAGCTCATCAAACAGCTTCTTATACTCGGCAGAATTACGATCCTTAATCTGGCTCATCAAGCCTACGAGAATCTTCTGCGCATCGGTATAAGTGTAATATCTCAGCGTCGGACAATCTTTCAGAACTTCCATACAAGGAGCGTAGGCGTCCTTATAGTTTTTCGCTCTTACCGCCTCATGCGAGATACTACTGTTGGCATTACAATCACTTTGTGCGAAAGTGCTGGTTGCTCCACCCGAAAGGAGCAAAACAGCGACAAGCGTTTTAATTTTCATTGTATTTAATTTTTAGTTGTTATATTGTCTATTTTCACCACTCAACATCAATCAACTTTCCGTTTGAAGAACCAGCGTTCATTAAAGGTCACCCCTACACAGACGCGCAATGTATTTTCATTGAGAAATGCAGCTGTCTTCCCTTCGGTTCTTACGTATTGGGCCGAGAGGCTCAATACGGAGCGCGTACGCGGAATAGGAAGTCCGAAACCGGCAGTCACTCCATATTCGCTGGCAGCACGCATACCGTTTATTTTGTAATAGGGTTGGGAATAATAAGCTCCCAAACGATATTTCACATGAGCCAGATAGCTTCTTCCCAACGGATTAGGAAGGAACTCAGCTCCCAAAGCTATCTTTGTACGATTGCAGAAAGCGTTTTTCGCATTCATGTAAGTCACCGAACTCCATTTCTGGAAAGTAAAATCGGCTCCTACCGTCAGACGCTTATCATACACATAGCTAAGACCCACGCCCAAACTCATCGGACTACCGAAAGTTGCAACCGTATCCCGGCTGTTTATCGTCATACCCGTATTGCTGTCGCCCAACTGGTCTTGCACATACGAGTCGTTGCTCAAATCGTGTCCCGGAGAGAACACCACTCCCAATGTAGCTTCATGCTTCTTGCCGAACGACTGCGTGTACTGTGCCCCGATGTCCAGCTTATAGCTTTGTATGGACGTGCCCGTCTGCGTAGTCAGCGGCAAAGTGGACGAGTTATTCGGGAATGTCATAGCCCTTGTGTGTGTTATATCTCCCCAAAGATACGAAATGTTCGCACCAACGGAAAGATTTTTAAATATTTTAAATCCGGCTCCCAAATATAACTGGTGCAATCCGCCGTCTCCATAATACTGCAATGCGCTGGATTGGGAAGGATATTCAGAATCTTCCCTGTACTCCGCCATACTATATCCCACATTCGAATAAGGCAGCAATCCCAAGCTCATGGCTGCCCATTTGCCCAAGCGAAATTGCATTGTAATGTAGTCGAAACTGGAGTTTTTGGCATTTTGTTTCACCGTACCGTTACTAAAGTTCGTATTCTGCAGGGAGATACCGCCGTCAAAAATAAAAGTAAGCGAATCTATCGCCGTATAGGATGCCGGATTTGCGAAATTTACTTGGTATTTATCCCGTAATCCGTATGCAATACCACCCATGGCTTTGCTATTACCTGAACCTTGGTCTGCCAATTGTCCGTATCCATATCGTGTATAGGGAGAATTCGTATTATTTTGAGCGATTGCCGCTCCGGACAACATCATGAGCAAGAACACCAAGAGTGTTTGTCTATATCCTATCATTATTATAGTTTAAAATTCGATTTAATCCTTTCAATACTAAAAATCTGTCTGCAAAGATGATACTTTTTAAGTTTGTATCAAAAGAAAATTCATCACCGCCCGTTAAAAAAACCAAAAGTTCAGGATATTTATGCTTCATAGCCATTATGTAGCCCGAAATTTCATACTCCATACCTTTCAGTACTCCTTCGCGCATTGCCGTATCGGTATCCTTACCCAACGGCAGGCGTCGTCCTTCGCGGCACACCAGCGGAAGCCTTCCCGTAAGCTCGTGGAGTGCCTTGAAGCGCATTTGCACACCCGGCGAGATGTTTCCGCCGTGATAGCGGCCGGCGGCATCAATGAACTCGTAGGTGATGCAGGTTCCGGCGTCTATCACCAGAATATCCTTCCCCGGAAATTGTTCATAAGCCCCCACCACAGCTGCCATACGGTCGTATCCCAACGTCTCGGGAGTTTCGTAAAGATTATCTACCGGAAGCGGCGTTTTTTCATTCAGCCGCAACAAGGGGACGGAGAGCTGTTCCAATCGCGCCGACACCCGTTCGTTCAAGTCTATAACGGTAGCTACAATCGCCTTTTCCACCGCATACTCGGCACAGATACCCGGCAGACTGTCAAGCGTTTGATTGGAATCATAGAACACTTCTACGATGTCCTTATTTTTAAATACCGCCACCTTTGCAACGGTATTTCCTATATCGATAATAAGGTTCATTCAGCATGTTTTTAAAGCGATGCAAAGATAGTGTTTTTTTCGTTTATTTTCCCTTATATTTACATACTTTTCCCCTTTATTTACAAAGCATTCATCTATATTTACAAGCATTTTCCTTATATATAATCGCGCATAAATAATAAACCACGCTCAATATTCAGGATTCGGGCGCACGCGCTAAATCTTTTCTTTTTTTATCGAAAAATCGCCGTTATTATAAAGAGGGGGGTATACCCTCCCCGTACACACGGCGATTTTTATCGAAAAGAAATAAGTTTTCCGTTAGATTGGAAAAAGATTTCCACCACAGTGAAAATCTTTTTTGATATACATTAAAAAACTTTTTGAACATAGTGAAGAAACAGGCTGAACCCGGCACAAAAAAAACGAAAGGAGCTTCCGTAATAATTGCCATTCTAAGATTTTAAGCGTATCTTTGTAACGAATTACAAGATACAAACTCGATTCAAATCAGTGGTAATAAGTAAGTGTTGAAATTTAATTTATATCAAGAGCATCTGTCATTCAGAGCGTAGCGAAGAATCTCTTCTCTGTGTATACATCAAGAGAGTAGATTCTTCGCTACGCTCTGAATGACAGATAGTATAAACTAATTATGCGAATTCACTTTAAAACAAAAACAAATGAAATTGTACTCGCTAACTTTCTGTTTTTCCATCTTCCTCCTCCTCTGCCTCCCTGCCGCCCGGGCACAGGAATCCACGAAAAACGCCCCTGACTCCATACGCATCAGCCTGCTGACGTGCGCTTCCGGCGAAGAAATATATTCCCTTTTCGGACATACAGCCATACGATACGAGAACTATACACGCGGTATCGACGCCGTATTCAACTACGGCATATTCAACTTCAACGCACCGAACTTTATTCTCCGCTTTGCCCTCGGCGAAACAGACTACCAGCTGGGTGCCGGCAATTACGAACGTTTTGCCGCAGAATATTATTACCTGGAGCGCGATGTCTGGCAGCAAGAACTGAACCTCACCTCCAAGGAGAAAGAGAAACTGGTGGCCTTGCTCGAAGAGAATTACCGCCCCGAAAACCGGGTATATCGTTACAACTTCTTTTACGACAACTGCGCCACGCGTCCTCGCGACCTGATAGAGAAATCCATTGACGGCACGCTGCAATATGCTGACAATATGACCGATGCAAACACCGGAACATCCTTTCGCGACTTATTGCACAAATACAGCGAAGGACATCCCTGGTCACGCTTCGGCATGGATTTATGTATGGGCAGCCAAGCTGACAAAGCCATCAACCGCAGACTGATGATGTTTGTCCCTTTCTATGTACAAAAGTACTTCAACCGAGCCCGAATTACAGACAACGGAGGACAGTCGCGCCCACTGGTGCTCAACGAGGAGAAGATTATAACAACCGGAAGCGGAGAAGCCGAACAACCCCTCAACGATTTCACCCCCATGCAGGCCGCCTTGTTCCTGTTCATACTGACCGCAGCCGCCACCATCTACGGCATACGCCGGAGAAAGACGCTTTGGGGAATTGACCTCGTCCTGTTCTTCGCCGCCGGAGTGGCGGGATGTATTTTGGCATTCCTCGCCTTGTTTTCCCAGCACCCTGCCGTCAGCCCCAATTATCTGCTGTTTGTATTCCACCCGCTTCACCTTTTATGCCTGCCATGTATGCTAAACAGGGTGCGAAAAAGGAAAAGAAGCCGCTATATGCTGGCAAACTTCATAGTTTTAACACTTTTTATATTGCTTTGGCTCGTAATACCGCAAAGATTTCCGTTAGCTGTGTTACCTTTGGCACTTTGTTTGCTGATACGTTCTGCAAGCAACCTAATTCTCACATACGATAAGAAAAAATAATGAAAAAAGGACTGATAACTTCCATACTCGCACTGACATTCAGCAGCCTGCAAGCCCAGCCGCTGCCACCCTCTCCCAAGTTGGTGGTGACGCTGACTATCGACCAACTGCGCACGGACTATATGGAAGCGTTCTCGTCATTGTATGGAGAAAAAGGCTTCAAACGGCTGTTACGGGAGGGCAGGGTCTTCCGCCAAGCGGAATATTCCTTCAATGTTGCTGACCGCGCTTCGGCTATTGCCGCTTTGTACACGGGCACTACACCATCCATGAACGGCATCATTGCCGAACGCTGGTTTGACCCGAAAACCCTGCGCCCGAAGAATTGTGTAGACGACTCCGCCTTCATGGGTAACTATACCGACCAGAACACCGCTCCTACACAACTGCTGACTTCCACCTTTGCCGACGAGCTTAAAATAGCCACTAAAAACGCCGCATTGGTGTATGCCGTCGCCCCTTTCCGCGATGCCGCCGTACTATCGGCAGGACATAGCGGCAACGGCGCCTTCTGGCTGAACCACAAGACCGGCAAATGGTGCGGAACCACCTATTACGGCGAATATCCCTGGTGGCTGAGCCAGTACAACGACGGGCAGTCACCCGACTTCCGCATCAAGGAAATGGAGTGGAATCCCCTCCACCCCATCACAAGCTATACATTCCTGCCCGAATGGCGCACTATCCCTTTCAAATATAAATTTGAATTGGAAAAAGACAACAAATACCGCCGTCTGATAACCAGCCCGCTCATCAACGATGAGGTAAACCGTGTGACAGAGGATTTGCTGGATAAAAGCAATATCGGCAAGGATGAAATAACCGACTTGCTTGCAATCACCTACTACGCAGGAAACTACAACCACCGCAGCACGCAAGAGTGCGCCATGGAGATGCAAGACACCTATGCACGCTTAGACCGCAGCATCGCTCGTCTGCTGGATATGCTGGAAAGCAAGGTGGGCCTGCAGAACGTGCTCCTGTGCATCGCCTCTACGGGATATACCGACCCGGACGGGGCGGACATCGGCATCTACCGCATCCCCGGCGGCGAATTCTACCTGAACCGCTGCGCCACTTTGCTGAATATGTATCTGATGGCTACTTACGGCGAAGGGCAATATGTAGAGGGTTTTTATAACCAACAGATATATCTCAATCGTAAATTAATAGAAGAGAAGCAGTTGAACCTTGCCGAAGTTCAGCAAAAGTCGGCAGAGTTTCTGGTACAATTCAGCGGGGTAAACAAAGTATATTCCGCTTATCATCTGCTTTTGGGCTCTTGGTCGCCACAGATAGACCGCATACGCAACGGTTTTCACCGCCATCGCTCCGGCGACTTGATTATCGAAGTCCTTCCGGGATGGACTGTCATGCAGGAAAACGGCAATGACAACCGTGTGGTGCGCGCTGCCGCCGTACCCGCCCCCCTTATTCTTCTTGGCAAAGGAATAAAGCCGGAAACCATCCGCATACCGGTCGCCGTAGACCGTGTCGCCCCTACCCTGTCGAGTGCGATGCGCATCCGCGCCCCCAACGCGTGCACAGCCACTCCCCTCAATTACTGATAAAGGCTCGCTACAGAGGGCGCAAAGTTTTACAAAGCCCCTAAAATAATCTGTGTAACTTTACGTTATCTGTTGCAAAATCAGTAACTTTGCACGTCTTTTAAACTTAGTAAATAATAATAAAACAAATACATAATGGGATTTAATGAAATTTTAAGCTCGATTTTCGGCAACAAAGCCACCCGCGACATGAAGGAAATAAAACCGTGGGTAGACAAAGTAAAAGCCGCTTATCCGGAAGTAGCCGCATTGGACAACGATGCCCTGCGTGCCAAGACAGAAGAACTGAAAGCATACATCCGCAACTCGGCAACAGATCAACGCGCCAAAGTAGAAGAACTGAAAGCAAGCGTTGAAAGCACCGAACTGGAAGAACGCGAAGAACTCTTCGCCCAGATAGACAAGATAGAAAAGGAAATACTGGATATTTACGAAAAGGCATTGGACGAAGTTCTGCCCGTCGCCTTCTCTATCGTGAAGGAAACAGCCAAACGTTTCTCCGAAAATGAGGAAATCATAGTAACCGCTACGGACTTTGACCGCCATCTGGCCGCTACCAAAGACTTTGTACGCATCGAGGGTGACAAAGCCATTTACCAGAACCACTGGATGGCAGGCGGCAACGATACTTTGTGGAACATGGTACACTACGACGTACAGTTGTTCGGTGGCGTGGTACTACACAAAGGCAAGATTGCGGAAATGGCAACCGGTGAAGGTAAGACCCTGGTGGCCACCCTGCCCGTATTCCTCAACGCACTGACCGGAAACGGCGTGCACGTAGTAACCGTGAACGACTATCTGGCAAAACGTGACTCCGAATGGATGGGCCCGCTCTATATGTTCCACGGCTTGAGCGTGGATTGCATCGACAGACACCAACCCAACTCCGACGCACGCCG
Organism: Bacteroides propionicigenes; assembly: GCF_018390535.1. Classification (GTDB taxonomy): domain Bacteria; phylum Bacteroidota; class Bacteroidia; order Bacteroidales; family Bacteroidaceae; genus Bacteroides; species Bacteroides propionicigenes. Next base: position 84,800 of record NZ_JAHBBW010000001.1, read on the forward strand.
CCAGGCTTATCTTGCCGACATCACTTTCGGTACGAACAACGAATTCGGCTTCGACTACCTGCGTGACAATATGGCTATCAGCCCGAAAGACCTTGTACAGCGTCAGCACAATTATGCCATCGTCGATGAGGTAGACTCGGTATTGATTGACGACGCCCGTACTCCGCTGATTATCTCCGGCCCGGTTCCCAAAGGCGACGACCAGCTCTTCGAGCAACTCCGTCCGCAAGTGGAACGTCTGGTAGAAGCACAAAAGAAGCTGGCTACGCAATACCTTGCCGATGCCAAACGCCTGATTGCTTCGGATGACAAGAAAGAACAGGAAGAGGGCTTCCTTGCCCTGTACCGCAGTCACAAGTGCTTGCCCAAGAACAAGGCGCTGATTAAGTTCCTCAGCGAGCAAGGCATCAAAGCCGGTATGCTCAAGACCGAGGAAATCTACATGGAGCAGAACAACAAGCGTATGCACGAGGTTACCGACCCGCTGTATTTCGTGATTGAAGAAAAACTGAACAGCGTAGACCTGACCGACAAGGGCGTAGACCTGATTAGCGGCAACTCCGAAGACCCCACGTTCTTCGTGCTTCCCGACATCACCGCCCAACTCTCCGAACTGGAAAATGAAAAGGAACTGACAGACGAGGAACGCCTTGCCAAGAAAGATGCCCTTATGACAAACTTCGCCATCAAGAGCGAGCGTGTACATACCATCAACCAGTTGCTGAAGGCTTACACCATGTTCGAGAAAGACGACGAATATGTAGTAATCGACGGCCAGGTGAAGATTGTGGACGAACAGACCGGACGTATCATGGAGGGCCGCCGCTACTCCGACGGTTTGCACCAGGCCATTGAAGCCAAAGAAGGCGTGAAGGTGGAAGCCGCCACACAGACATTTGCCACGATTACCTTGCAGAATTACTTCCGTATGTATCACAAGCTGTCCGGTATGACCGGTACCGCCGAAACGGAAGCGGGCGAGCTTTGGGACATCTACAAACTGGATGTAGTCGTTATCCCGACCAACCGCCCCATTGCCCGTAATGACATGAACGACCGCGTTTACAAAACCAAACGCGAAAAATATAAAGCCGTCATCGAAGAGATTGAGAAGATGGTAGAAGCCGGACGCCCCGTCTTGGTGGGTACTACTTCCGTTGAAATCTCCGAAATGCTGAGCAAGATGTTGACCATGCGCAAGATTGAGCACAACGTGCTGAATGCGAAGCTGCACCAGAAAGAAGCCGACATCGTCGCCAAAGCCGGTTTGAGCTGCGCCGTAACCATCGCCACCAACATGGCGGGCCGTGGTACGGACATCAAGCTGAGCCCGGAAGTAAAAGCTGCGGGCGGTCTTGCCATTATCGGTACGGAGCGTCACGAGTCACGTCGTGTAGACCGCCAGTTGCGTGGTCGTGCCGGACGTCAGGGCGACCCCGGTTCATCCGTATTCTTCGTATCATTGGAAGACGACCTGATGCGTCTGTTCTCTTCCGACCGTATTGCCGGCGTCATGGACAAGCTCGGTTTCAAGGAAGGCGAAATGATTGAGCACAGCATGATTTCCAAGTCTATCGAACGCGCACAGAAGAAAGTGGAGGAAAACAACTTCGGTATCCGTAAACGTTTGTTGGAGTACGATGACGTCATGAACAAACAGCGTACCGTAGTCTACACCAAACGTCGCCACGCTCTGATGGGCGAACGTATCGGTATGGATATCGTGAACATGATTTGGGACCGCTGCGTCAACGCCATCGAAGCTCCCACATACGAGGACTGCAAAATGGATCTTCTCCAGACGCTTGCCATGGAAACTCCGTTCACCGAAGAGGAATTCCGCAACGAGAAGAAAGAGAAGCTGGCCGACAAGGCTTTCGACGCCGCCATGGAACTCTTCAAACGCAAGACCGAACGTATGGCGCAAATCGCTTACCCGGTTATCAAGCAAGTGTACGAGAACCAAGGACATATGTACGAAAACATCCTGATTCCCATCACGGACGGCAAACGTATGTACAACATATCCTGCAACCTGAAAGCCGCTTATGACAGCGAATGCAAGGAAGTGGTGAAAGCCTTCGAGAAGTCTATCCTGCTACACGTCATCGACGAAGCATGGAAGGAAAACCTGCGCGAGCTGGACGACTTGAAGCACTCCGTACAGAACGCCAGCTACGAACAGAAAGACCCGTTGTTGATTTACAAGCTGGAGTCAGTGAACCTGTTCGATACGATGGTAGACAAGATAAACAATCAGACCGTTTCTATCCTGATGCGAGGACAGATTCCTGTACAGGAACCGCAGGAAGTTCGCCAAGCCGCTCCCGAACAACGGCAGGACTTAAGCAAGTACCGCGAACAAAAGCAAGACTTGAACGATCCGAACCAACAGGCCGCCGCCCAACAGGATACGCGCGAACAACAGAAGCGCGAGCCTATCCGTGTTGAAAAGACAGTGGGACGTAATGACCCTTGTCCTTGCGGAAGCGGCAAGAAGTACAAGAATTGCCACGGAAGAAATGCGTAAGATAGCTGTTAGAATCTCTTCTCTGCATACAAGAGAAGAGATTCTTCGTCACAAGCTCCTCTGAATGACTGAATGATAGGGCTTTTACATTTTGGCACATCCTCTTTTATTTATTCAAGTAAAAGATTACTTTTGTTTTCAGAACAAAGAATTAAGGCTATGACTAAATACTCTCATTATCTGTTACTGTCTTGCCTGCTACTTCTGGCAGGCTGCCAAAGCGTTGAACAGCTTTCCATCGACTATATGATGCCCGCAGACGTCAGCTTCCCGGCAAGCCTGAAACGAGTGGCTATCGTAAACAATATGCCCGAAGTACCCGAAAACAAGCCCATCCTTGCCAAAGAAAAGAAGAAAGACGACTTTGAAATAGCCCGGAAGGTAGACTATTACAACGGCGATGCAGCTATCACCACCGAGTCGCTCGCCCAGTCCCTTGCCAACGAGAACTACTTCAACGAAGTGGTTATCTGTGACTCCGCCCTGCGCGCCCGCGACATAACTCCGCGTGAAGGAGTGTTATCGCAGGAAGAAGTGAACCGGTTGATACATAATCTGGATGTGGACTTCCTCATCGCGCTGGAAAACGTACAGATATGCACAACCCGCAAAATAAAATATATGCGCGACTGGGGCATCTACTACGGAACAGTGGACGCCAAGATATACCCCACCGTCAGAGTCTATCTGCCCAACCGCAGCACTCCTATGGTTACTATCAGTAGCAAGGACAGCATCTTTTGGGAAGAAACCGGGAACGGACCGTTTGTACAGACCCACCTCATCAGCGAGGAAGATGTAATAAAACAAGCCTCCGAGTTTGCCGGAACCATACCCGTAAAGAAGTTGCTGCCTTATTGGAAAACAGCCAACCGATACCTCTTTTGCGGCGGTTCTGTAAATATGCGTGACGCCGCTGTGTACGTCAGGGAAAATAAATGGGACACAGCCATTGAATTGTGGAAACAGACCTATGCCTCCAAGAAAGGAAAGAAAAAGATGCAGGCGGCTTATAATCTGGCAGTGGGCTACGAAATGCAGGACAACATAATCGAAGCTGCCGACTGGGCGCTGAAAGCCCAAGCCGAAGCTCGCATTGTGGACGGCGTGGATAAAAAAGATTTGACTCACCTCACCCAGTCCGACCTCCCCTACTACGTCCTTACAACCCTCTACGTATCCGAATTAGAGAAACGAAAAGAAGGCTTATCCCGCCTAAATATGCAAATGCAGCGATTCAATAATGACTAAATAGACGGTGTTCTCTTTTTTTTCAGTATTAATTAATCAATTATTAATTATTTTCTCTACCTTTGAACATCCATTTAGTAAAGAAAAGCAATTATGAAACTCAGTCAATCGGCATTATCTCTCCTCGAAGAAACTATCAAGCGGGCAATCGGCAAATACACTTGCGGTTGTGAACAAACCATCGTTACGGATATTCATCTGCAAGCCAACCAAAATTCGGGCGAATTCTTCCTATTCGATGATGATGACCAAGAACTTGCCAATGCCACCATTGAAGAATGGATGACTTACGAAAACGATGATTTCTACGAAAATATAGAGCGTATCTTAAGTAGCCTGCTCTGCAACATGAAGAATCAAGGCATCTTCGACAAGCTGACCATCATGAAACCTTTCTCCTTCGTACTGGTAGATGACGACAAAGAAACCATAGCCGAACTTTTACTGTTGGATGATGACACCTTGCTGGTAAACGAAGAATTACTGAAAGGATTGGATGAGGAGTTGGACGCTTTCCTGAAAGATTTATTGGAGAAATAACGAATAATACAACCCAAATAAAAAAGGTCCGGACTTTGATTGAAGTCCGGACCTTTTCTTTTATATCAGAGGTGTGTGTTACGCTTTCTTCAAAGCGGCGATACTTTCCTTCAGTGAGTTGATGATGCTCTCTGCATCCGCCTGCTTCTTGCGTTCCATCTCAATAACGGCAGCGGGAGCATTATTCACAAACTTCTCGTTGCCGAGCTTCTTCAAGACACCTTGCAAGAAACCTTCCTTATGCTTCAGTTCGGCTTCCATACGGGCTATCTCGGCTTCTACATCAATCATATTGCCCAAAGGAACGGCGTATTCCGTTGTACCCACCATGAAAGCGGCGGCACCGTCAGCCTTAGCCTCAACTACGGTTACGGCAGAGAGGTTACACATCTTCATAATGACAGCATCAAAAGCCGCTACCGGGTTCTCACCGACAATCTGCAGCTCCAAAGCCTCTTTCTGGGCAATGTTCTTCTGCAAACGGATGGAGCGTACGTTACTGATAACTTCTTTCACCACTTCAAAACGAACAAGCAAATCTTTGCAAACCGCAGTGTCTATCGTCATTCTGTCCACCATCAGACTGATGTGTTCTTCTTCAATCTCCTCCTCCGTACGGTCATAGAGATGTTGCCAGATTTCCTCTGTAATGAATGGCATAAAGGGGTGCAACAAGTGCAGCAAGTTATCGAAGAAACGCAATGTACAGTCATGGATGTAACTGGAGATACCCTCACCATAGGCCGGCTTGATGATTTCCAAATACCAAGAAGAAAACTCATCCCAGAACAGCTTATAGATTGCCATCAAGGCCTCACTCAAGCGATATTTGCTGAAAAGGTCGGCCACTTCGGCAGCCACTTCATTCTGTTTGGATTCAAACCATTCGGCAGCTAAGCGCGCAGCTTCGGGAACCGGCTTGGTATCGTCTACCCTCCAACCCTTCACCAGACGGAAAGCGTTCCATATCTTATTGTTGAAGTTACGTCCCTGTTCGCAAAGCGCATCGTCAAAAAGGATGTCATTGCCGGCAGGAGCCGAAAGCATCATACCCATACGTACACCGTCGGCACCGTAGGTAGCTATCAAGTCCAGCGGGTCGGGTGAGTTGCCGAGCGACTTGGACATCTTGCGTCCCAGTTTGTCACGAACGATACCCGTGAAGTAGACGTTCTTGAACGGCATCTTGCCTTCGTATTCATAACCCGCCATAATCATGCGCGCCACCCAGAAGAAAATGATGTCCGGACCCGTCACGAGGTCACTGGTGGGATAATAATAGTTGATTTCTTCGTTACCTGGATTCAGGATACCGTCGAACAAAGAGATGGGCCACAGCCAAGAAGAGAACCAAGTGTCGAGACAGTCCTCGTCCTGACGCAAATCCTCCGGTTTAAGGGCAGGATTTCCGGTCTTTTCCCGTGCCAGCTTCAAAGCCTCTTCGGGAGTGGCGGCTACCACATATCCGCCTTCCGGCAGGAAGTAAGCGGGAATACGGTGTCCCCACCACAACTGGCGGCTGATGCACCAGTCTTTGATGTTCTCCAACCAGTTCTTATACGTGTTCTTATATTTGGCAGGATAGAATTTCAACTCATCGTTCATTACCGGAGGCAGGGCCATATCGGCAAAGTGCTGCATCTTGAGGAACCATTGCATGGAGAGCTTCGGCTCGATTGCCACGTTGGTACGTTCGGAGAAGCCCACCTTGTTGGTGTAGGCTTCCACCTTTTCCAACAATCCGGCACTCTGCAAGTCTTTCTCTATCTGTTCGCGTACATCGAAGCGATCCATACCGACATAGAGTTCGGCAGCTTCGCTCAGTGTACCGTTGTCATTGAAAATGTCGATAGTAGGCAGGTTGTATTTCTCGCCCAGCATATAGTCATTGACGTCGTGTGCAGGGGTTACCTTCAGACAACCCGTACCGAACTCCACGTCTACATAATCATCCTGAATAACGGGGATAACACGGTTCACCAACGGCACAATCACTTTCTTGCCCTTCAACCACTGGTTCTTCGGGTCGGCAGGATTGATGCACATCGCCGTATCGCCCATGATTGTTTCGGGGCGTGTAGTAGCCACTACGGCATAACGCTTACCGGAAGCATCGCGGTGAACGACTTCTCCCTCGGCTCCCGTCTCACCGGACATATCATCATCGGCAACGTAATATCTCAGGTAATACAGCTTGCTATGTTCTTCCTTGTAGATAACCTCCTCGTCGCTGAGGGCGGTGAGGGCTTTCGGATCCCAATTCACCATACGCACGCCGCGATAAATCAGCCCTTTGTTGTAGAGGTCTACAAATACTTTGAGCACGCTTTCGCTGCGTTTCTCGTCCATGGTAAAGGCAGTACGGTCCCAGTCGCAGGAAGCACCCAGCTTGCGAAGCTGTTTCAGGATGATGCCGCCGTGCTCGTCCGTCCATTCCCAAGCGTGCTTGAGGAATTCATCGCGGGTCAGGTCTGTTTTCTTGATGCCCTGTGCGGCAAGTTTGTTCACAACTTTGGCCTCAGTGGCAATGGAAGCGTGGTCCGTACCCGGAACCCAACAGGCATTTTTGCCTTCCATACGGGCACGACGTACAAGGATATCTTGAATGGTATTATTAAGCATGTGTCCCATGTGGAGCACACCGGTGACGTTGGGGGGCGGGATGACGATGGTGTAGGGCTCACGACCATCGGGTTTAGAACTGAATAATTTGTGGTCCAACCAATACTGGTACCACTTTCCCTCTACGTCAGCGGGATTGTACTTACTTGCTAATTCCATGTTTCTAAAATCTATATTTTGTTATAATGGGCGCAAAATTAATAAATTAATAGCTTTATCCGGCAAAAGCAATGAAAAGAATTGTATACCTTTGCTCTACAAATGATGATTTTACACGGAGTTTCCGGAACAAGCACGCAGTACCGCGCGAGTTTCAACAAACAAAACCGGGAGTTTCAACGCATGAAACCAACAGTTTCACCCTATGAAACTCAGAGTACCACCGCTTGAAACTCGCAGTTTCAACGCATGAAACTGAAAGTACCAAAGGCTTGTACCCGGAATGAAGTCCTAAGAACATAGAGAATGATGAAACGCAGCCTAACAATATCGGGAATAAGAATCAAGAGCAGTTCATTGCTTTTGATATTTTTTTTGCTGCTTGTGTGGTGTGTACAGATGGTGCCCGGCTGGGGAGACATCTATGCCAAGCACGTATATCCGTTTATCGCGCAAGGGCTTTCTTCTTTCTCATGCCTTGTCCCGTTTGCCATCGGCGACCTGTTCATTGCGCTAAGCATTGCCGGTGTACTTCTCTACCCCGTCTATGCGCGTTGCATCCGCAAACAGAAGTGGAAACACATCTTGCTGGAAGATGTAAAGTACCTTTTGTGGGTGTACGTATGGTTCTATCTGGCATGGGGGCTGAACTACTCGCAAAAGAACTTTTACGAACGGACACACATCCCTTATACCGCCTACACCCCTGATATTTTTCAAAAATTTACGGACAATTATATCGAGAACCTGAATAATTCCTACACCGGCCTTACGTCTATCAACAAGGAATCGGTTCGTAGCGAAAGCGTACGGGCATACCATCAAATCAGTGATTCCTTAGGTGTGCATCGCCCCTTTCATCCATCGCCCCGCGTAAAGACCATGTTGTTCACTCCGTTGATTTCCATGGTAGGCGTCACAGGCAGCATGGGGCCTTTCTTCTGCGAGTTTACCTTGAACGGAGATTTACTTCCCGTACAATATCCCGCTACCTATGCCCATGAACTTGCCCACTTGTTAGGTATCACCAGTGAGGCGGAAGCTAACTTCTATGCCTACCAAGTATGTACACGTTCGCAGATACAAGGTATCCGCTTCAGCGGTTATCTCTCTATACTGCCGCACGTGCTGGGCAATGCCCGCCGACTTATGGACGAAGAAAAATACACACAACTCCTCCGGCGCATACGTCCGGAGATTATCGAACTGGCTAAGAAGAACAGTGAGTACTGGATGAAGAAGTATAACCCCATAATCGGTGACATCCAGAACCTTATATATGACTTATACCTGAAAGGGAACAAGATAGAAAGCGGACGGAAAAACTATTCGGAAGTGATAGGACTGCTGATTTCGTATGACAACAAACCTGTAAACAATGAGAGTCGGGAGTTAACTCCTGATTCACTTTAATACTTAAACTGTAATATCAAAATAATGTCTACAAGAAAAGAACAAATGGAAGCCTTCGGCCGCTTCCTCGACATACTCGACGAACTGCGGGTAAAATGTCCTTGGGACAAGAAGCAGACGAATGAAAGCCTGCGTCCCAACACCATTGAAGAGACTTATGAACTTTGTGACGCCCTGATGCGCGATGACAAGCAGGACATCTGCAAGGAGTTGGGAGACGTACTGCTCCACGTAGCTTTCTATGCCAAGATTGGTTCGGAAACCGGAGATTTTGACATAAAAGATGTCTGCGACCGCCTTTGCGAGAAACTCATCTTCCGCCATCCCCACGTATTTGGCGATGTGAAAGCTGAGACTGCCGGACAAGTATCCGAGAACTGGGAACAGCTGAAGCTCAAAGAGAAAGGCGGCAACAAAACCGTGCTAAGCGGTGTGCCAGCCGCCCTTCCCTCGCTCATCAAGGCATACCGCATTCAGGATAAAGCCCGCAATGTCGGGTTCGACTGGGAAGAACGCGAACAGGTATGGGATAAGGTGAAAGAAGAAATACAGGAATTCCAAGCCGAAGTAGCCCATATGGACAAGCAGAAAGCGGAAGAAGAGTTCGGAGATGTGATGTTCAGTCTCATCAACGCCGCACGCCTGTACAAAATAAATCCGGACAATGCACTGGAACATACCAATCAGAAGTTTATCCGCCGCTTCAACTATGTAGAAGCGCACAGCATCAAAGAAGGAAAAAACCTGCACGATATGACGCTGGCAGAAATGGACAAACTATGGGAAGAAGCCAAAGCATTGGAGAATAAAAATAGACTATCTGTTTGACCCAAACAGATAGTCTATCAGACCTCAACACATCATCCGTTTCATGCAAACAGATGATGTGTTTTTATTTCTTGCCCGATTGGCGTTTCGGAGCCCTGTCTTTATTGTCGCCGTTATGGCGCATACCTTTCAGCAAGTCCCGATGGAAACGCATTTCAGCCTTCTGCACCAGATAGAGTTTCTTGGCGGACAATATCTTCTTGAACCTTCCAAAATAAGATTTGTCCAAATGGTCGGAAGCGATACGCGCATCGTACACTCCTTCCATTATTGCGTTATATTGGGCTTCAGTAGTCTTTTCGTCTTTTCCCTGACGAATCAAACTCCATGCTTTATCGTTTTGTTCTTTCTTTTTGTCCTGCAATTCAAAGTAAAGGGGGAAAAACTTAGCCGCCTCTTCCTTTGTCAGCCCGGCTTTCTCTGTAATATATGCTTTCTGCTTGGCACGAAACTCGGTGGGAGACAAATGTTGGTCGCATCCGTCCGCAGCCCGGAGTACCGGTGCGAAACTGCACATCATAACTAATAAAACAATCAGCTTTTTCATTTATTTTTCAATCAGTTAAAGTTATCCATAAGTCATTCTGCACCGGAATCGGCCAGATAGACATACAATGAATAATCATCAAGCATGGAGTTGTCCACCGCCATATTGATATATTCCATTTCTGTTTCCGCTTCATCGGCAGCCATACGGTCTGTTTCATCCGGCGTATGGTTGGAGGAAGCCACGCGGATTATCAACGCCGCGCCTACAAACATAGCCGCCATATACACCCACGGTTTTACTCTTTCCCACATCGTAACCTCTTTCTTCTCGAAAGCGGGTTTCTCCTTTTCGGGAAGCCGGTTCATAACCTCCGAAGTGAAGCTCTCAAAATACCCTTCGGGAACGTGGAAAGCATTTTCCCTCCCTATCTTCCTGAGTATGTTATCTTCTTCTTTCATAAGCTCTTCTCCTCTCTGTTTGGTTAGACATTTTTTCACGTTAAAGGTTTAATCATCTTCTCCCAATATCTTCTCTATTTTTTTCACCGCATGATGATAGGATGCTTTCAAAGCCCCCACCGAAGTACCGAAGATATCGGACATTTGCTCGTATTTCATTTCTTGGTAGTACTTCAGGTTGAACACCATACGCTGCTTTTCGGGCAATGTGAGCAAAGCCTTCTGCAAAGCCATTTGAACCTTGTCGCCCGAGAAGTAAGGATCGCTCTCCAACTTCTGAAGAGCATCGGCTTCGGGGTCGTCCAACGAAACGGTATTGGCAGCCCGCTGTTTGTTCAGGAAAGTGAGGCACTCGTTCAAGGCAATACGATAGAGCCAGGTAGAGAGCTTGGCCTCTGCCCGGAAGTAATCAATATTGACCCATGCCTTGATAAAGGTATTCTGAAGCAAGTCGTTGGCATCCTCATGTGAAAGTACCATGCGCCGGATTTGCCAGTATAACTGTTCACTGTATTGTGCAACAATCATCTCGAATCCCCGCTTCTGCGTACTCTCCTCTTGAAGAAGCGCCAACACTTCGCGTTCATTATAAGAAGAATTCATATATTCTATTCACATTTATAGCTTTCGGGAAGCAAAGATAGTAAAAGTTTAATTCACACCGATATGCAAAGCGTTTCTTTAGCAAGCTGCGTATCCGGAAAGACTGCGCGAGCCTCATCCAGCAATACCTGCTCATCATCATAGCGGGCCGAGAAATGACCTATCAGCAATTTCTTCACTTCCGCGTCACGGGCTATTTGCGCGGCTTGCGAGGCAGTGGTATGGAATGTTTCTTTGGCGCGCGGGGCGGCATCTTCGGCAAAAGTGGCTTCATGGAAAAGCAAATCCACCCCCTTTATCTGCTCCGTTATAGAGGGAAGATAAATCGTGTCCGAACAATAGGCATAGCGACGCGGAGCTGCCGAAGGACGGGTGAGACGGGCATTGGGTATTACCTCTCCTTCCGGTGTGACGTAGTCTGCACCGTTCTTAATGCGGTTCAGTTCGTACACCGGCACGTGGTAGAAGTCTGCCATATCACGCAGGATATGGTTGGGACGCGGCTTCTCGGCAAACAGGAACCCGCAACAAGGCAAGCGGTGACGCAAAGGAATGGTGGTCACCGTCAGCGAACGGTCTTCGTAAATCAAGGCAGCTTCTTTCGTTCCGAACTCATGGAAGAATATCTTATAAGTCATCTGATGGTTGAAGAAAGCAAGCATCGGAGTAAGAAGTTCTTCCAGTCCTTTAGGGGAATGGATATGCAAGTCCGCCGTACGTCCCAAGAGATTAAGCGTAGATATAAGTCCCAGCAACCCGAAACAGTGGTCACCATGCAGGTGGGAAATAAAGATACGGTTCAGACGCGAGAACTTGAGACGTGACTTCCTGAATTGCAGCTGTGCACCTTCACCGCAGTCTATCATAAACAATTTATCACGTAAGTTCACTACCTGCGAAGTAGGAAAATGGCGGGTGGTGGGCAATGCCGAACCGGAGCCAAGAATATGTAGTTCAAATTTCTCCATGATGATGCAAAGATAAGGTATTCATCACAACTCCCAAAAAGAAAGGGTACTTGTGTTTATCACAAGTACCCTTCATCTTATTTATATATAGAAGTAATTACTTCTTTCCGGCTTCCATTTGCTCTTTCAAAGCTGCCAGAGCATCGATGTCACCCAGAGTTGTAGAAGCGGCCTGGTTTTGGATTGAGGCGGGAGCTTCTTCTCTCTTACCGGTAGACTTCTTAGCTGCCTTCTTCTCAGCTCTTTCTTCCGCCTTGGCTACATCTTCGAAGATACGGCTGTGAGACAGGATGATACGCTTAGCGTCCTTGTTGAACTCGATAACTTTGAATTCGAGTTTCTCGTCCAACTGAGCTTGTGAGCCATCTTCCTTAACGAGGTGTTTCGGAGTAGCGAAACCTTCTACACCATAAGGCAGAGCAACTACTGCACCCTTATCCAACATTTCGATGATAGTACCTTCGTGTACTGAACCTACTGTAAATACAGTTTCGAATACATCCCAGGGATTCTCTTCGAGCTGCTTGTGACCCAAGCTCAAACGACGGTTTTCTTTGTCGATTTCCAGAACCTGTACGTCGATGTCTGCACCAATCTGAGTGAATTCAGAAGGATGTTTAACCTTCTTAGTCCAAGACAGGTCAGAGATGTGAATCAATCCGTCAACACCTTCTTCGATTTCTACGAATACACCGAAGTTAGTGAAGTTGCGAACCTTAGCTGTGTGCTTAGAAGCGATAGGATATTTTTCTTCGATAGTTTCCCAAGGATCAGCTTTCAGCTGCTTGATACCCAAAGACATCTTACGTTCTTCGCGGTCCAAAGTCAGAACTACTGCTTCAACTTCGTCACCTACCTTCATGAAGTCTTGTGCAGAACGCAAGTGTTGTGACCAAGACATTTCAGATACGTGAATCAAACCTTCAACGCCCGGAGCGATTTCGATGAATGCACCGTAGTCAGCCATAACGACTACTTTGCCCTTCACGTGGTCGCCTACCTTCAAGTTCGGGTCGAGAGCGTCCCAAGGATGCGGAGTAAGCTGTTTCAAGCCGAGAGCGATACGCTTCTTCTCATCGTCGAAGTCAAGGATAACAACGTTGAGCTTCTGGTCGAGTTCAACCACTTCTTTCGGATCGCTAACGCGGCCCCAAGAAAGGTCTGTGATGTGAATCAAACCGTCTACGCCGCCCAGGTCGATAAATACGCCATAGGAAGTGATATTCTTAACGGTACCTTCGAGAACTTGTCCTTTTTCGAGTTTACCGATGATTTCTTTCTTCTGTTGTTCCAGTTCAGCTTCGATAAGAGCCTTGTGAGATACAACGACATTCTTGAATTCCTGATTGATTTTAACAACCTTGAATTCCATAGTTTTGCCAACGAATACATCGTAGTCGCGGATAGGCTTAACGTCGATTTGAGAACCCGGCAAGAATGCTTCGATACCGAATACGTCAACAATCATACCACCCTTAGTGCGGCACTTGATGTAACCCTTGATAATTTCTTCATTTTCCAAAGCTGCGTTAACGCGATCCCAAGAACGGGTAGCACGAGCTTTGCGGTGAGACAGAACCAACTGTCCTTTTTTGTCTTCCTGATTTTCGATGTATACTTCTACAGTATCACCAATTTTCAAATCAGGATTGTAGCGGAATTCATTCAAAGGAATGATACCGTCTGATTTGTAACCGATGTTCACAACTACTTCACGCTTGTTCATTGCGATTACGGTTCCGTCAACTACCTCGCGGTCGTTAACTTTGTTCAGCGTGTTGTCATACGCTTGTTCCAGTTCTTCGTGGCTTGCACTGGCTACTGATTCGCCGTTTTCGTAAGCATCCCAGTTGAAGTCTTCAATGGGAGCGACATTTTTTAAATTTTCCATTAATAAATAAATTGTTTAACTCGTTAATTAAGTGAGACTTTATGTTTACTCATATTAAATCGGGCGCAAAGATAGGAGTATTTTCTTGAATGACAAAAAGTTCTTTCTGAAAATATCCGTTCTTTACGCCCGATTTCCAAAGATTTATACCTTATATATATTAGGAATTCTCTTTGATATATGCCAAAGCCGCTCCGATAGCCGTGCGATATTCCGCATAGGGAGGGATGTGGAAACGGACATGGTAGATGCTTTCCATTTTAGGAAATACCTCCCGGCACTGCGGCAGTTGGGTAAGATTGCCTATCAGAACAAAGTCCTTTACCGGACTGTTCAAAGCGGAAAGGACAGCCGCACCGCCTATCGTCTGGAGTACGGTATAAATGATGCCGCAGGCTATGTCTTCCTGCGAAGCGTTACTGTCGGCTTTTCCGAATAATGAGGCAGTAGCGGACACAGGTAAATCGGGCAATGCGTTATTACAGATGTCACCGATTTGCAGATTGACACGGGTCACATCACCCTTTGCCGCCAAATCGGCCACCTGATGAATATCGTGCGTCTTGAGCAACAAGCGCGAAAGTCCTTGCAAAGTTCCTCCGCCGATGCCCATACCGCCGATATGCTGGATTTCATCCCCGTTGATTTTCACAAAGGATGTACCTGTTCCCATGCTGACAACCATCAATTGGTCTATGTCCGTAGCATGGCGCGCACCCAGCCCGTTGGCTATGAACTCATCCGTCTTGCGAGTGGGAAGCCCGTAAAGCGGACTGTCCACAAATGCACTGCCCACACCGGTCAGCATCACCTGCTCCACATCAGACAACTGAATTCCGTTATCATAGATATACTTGCCGAACGCTCCGAATAGGGAAGTCACCGGGTCTGCCGCCGTTATGAACATCGGAGACTGTATCTGCCCCTTATTGATTCCAACGATTTTAGTGGTACTTCCACCTACGTCTATACCTATTACGATTCCCATAACCTTAAATTTTTGCGACAAAGATAAAGTATAAATTCCTATAATCTCCCATTTCTGTTTACCTATTGAATAACTCAAACGTAAACTTGACTCCTACTTCCTGATACTTCCAGTTTGCAAAGCTCGCAAAAACGCCAAAGTCGAAGATATGCGTACCGATGCCATATCCGACTTCAAGATAGGGATTCAAGTGAGGAACAACCAAAGCATTCAGATACAAACGCTCATTCAGTACATACTGGGTATACTTCTTCAAGTGACGCAGCAAGAGGAAGGGCGCTTCGTACGTGAAATGCCCGCGAACATACTTACGGGACGAGTTGTACCAGCGTCCGTCGAGCAACTGGAATACTCCGCCGATTTCATCATTCCAACCGACAGGAAGATTGGAGCGTGCCAAATTGGCGAAATCCACAAAATAGAGTTCCTTCTGATTCGTAAAAGCTCCCCAACCAAAGCGGTAATAAATGTCGCGCATCAACCCCAAGGGAATGTTGTGCTGAAAATCCACTTCTATGCGTTCGTACTTTCCGGTGCTGTTCATAATTCCGCTGATTCCGCGTTCCCAGTCCACAGAAACTGTAGGATATTTGGAATGAAGATTAATTTTACGATCACCACTCATGTAATAATACTGACCGGGAGTCCACGTGACTCGTACACGAGGTGCAAAGCTGTTATAACTGTGACGGAACTTTTTCAGAATTGAAGGGTCAAAACCCGGATAAATGGGCGAGATGCCTGTTGACATCACATTCGGAGTATCGGGATAGACAAGAACAAACTTTGAACGCTCCACTTCCGTACGCCGATGCAAAGAAAGTCCCACGTCCAAGGTCAGCCCGTTTACAATCTCCCAGCTATGGCGTATCTGTAAATATAAATCCTTGAAATAATCCAAATGAATCTGGTCAAAATCGAAGATGCTGTCGGGAATAGCTTTCAGGTCATCCAGCACATCACTGCTATAAATACGGTTACCATTACCCACACTGACGTGCAGGGCCGCGCGTTTGCGAGGCCAGTAATCGAAATCAGAATTGATTGACCAATAAAACTCTTTCCGCTTGAAGTTATAACCTAACTTGGGGACGACACGCAACAAGCGATCTCCCGTAAACAAACGGTTGTATTTAAACTCCTGGCGATAGGAGAAACCGTTGCTACCGCTATAACTTAACAACAAAGGGTTGATGATAGGCGAGCAACGCACACTTCCCATCTTGGCAAGGTCTACGGTATACCGGCTGACCAACGCATCCCCTATCTGCCCCCAAAACTCCAGCCGCTTGTTTTTGGGCTTCCGCTTATAAAGAAGTGTATCACGGCGCAAAAAGAAATCCTCATACAACTTCTGCTCATGCGAAGTCAACGGAATGGGACGCAAAGTATTGAAATAGGCCGTGTCACGCTGATAGGCGTTCGTATCCGTCAAAAGGGTATAAGACTCGGACAAATCGTATTTGCTCTTAAGCCTATTCCGCTTGACTGCAGCTGCAGGAGCATGCTGACGAATATCTTTATAGTTGAGCATTGCCGTATAGCTGCCGTCCACCACATTACCCAGCAAACGGAAAGTGGCATCGACATTGAAATGAACGGGCAAGAACTCGTCGCTGCTTCCCACCTTGCCCAACTTCACCAGATTATTAAAGCGAAGCAATTCGGAACGCCCCGAAAAACGTATTTCACGCACGCTCCATACGTTATCACTGACAATCATATAGCCACCCACAAGCTGAAAACTCTTACTCTTCGGCATAAAACGAATACGAAACTCACGGTTATGCACTTCACCCATTATGGAGTCTACATAATAAGTGTAGTACTTCTTGGCATTGGCTGCCAACGGAGACAGAAGTTTATCATATAATAAGGTGGAAGAATAAATGTTGATGTGGAAGTATTCGAGCAAACGACCGTCCAACTCCCAAAGTTCGGAGGTAGTACCTACACTTGCCTTCACCTTCTGGTCGTAAATATCAGGGGCGGTATAGTGCAGTTCGCTGTGTGTTTCCATCATATACTCCCGCACGCCTTTCTTCATGCGAAACATGGAAGGGATAAAGCGAAGCAAACGATTCTTCTTACGGATATTCGCCCAACCCTTTATATAGAGCTCCGCCTTATACTCATCGACAATGCGCTCATAAAAAGGCGCAAAGAAGATGACTTTGTCCATAATGGAATCCGCATAAGCTCTCTGCCCTGCATACGACCGGGGAACAGCTGTAGCACCCGCCTTCTGCAAACTTGCACACAAGAGACAGACTCCTATCCATATGCATATTAGATGTTTCAACCGCAATATCGTCTTATGTGGGAACAAATATAGAAAAAAAGTAATAACTTCCACTTAAATTCTATTTTCATTTTACGAAGCTAAAAAAGGCCCTAAAAAGCATAATTTCGAAGCACACCCCTCTTTTTTAGGGGGTAATTCTTCAAAAAACATATAAAAATCCAAGATTACCCCCTAAAGAATAGGGGGTAATTCAGAAAAAACATATAATTTTGCACCCAACAACCAACAAAAGAAGAGACTAATATGTCAAAAATGAGATTTTTTGCTTTGCAAGAGCTCGCCAATCGTCGCCCTCTTGAAGTCATCACCCCTTCAAACAAGTTGTCCGATTACTACGGCAGCCACGTTTTCGACCGTAAAAAGATGCAGGAATACCTGCCTAAAGAAGCTTTCAAAGCCGTTACAGACGCTATTGAAAAAGGCACTCCCATCAGCCGGGAAATGGCCGACTTAATAGCAAACGGAATGAAAAGCTGGGCCAAGTCCCTGAATGTTACTCACTACACGCATTGGTTCCAACCCCTGACGGACGGAACAGCCGAAAAACATGACGGCTTCATCGAGTTCGGAGAAGACGGAGATGTCATTGAACGTTTTTCCGGGAAATTGCTTATCCAGCAGGAACCGGACGCCTCTTCTTTCCCCAACGGTGGTATCCGTAATACATTCGAAGCACGCGGATATACGGCATGGGACGTGTCTTCACCGGCCTTCGTCGTGGAAACCACGCTTTGTATTCCAACCATTTTCATCTCTTATACCGGTGAGGCGCTGGACTATAAAACTCCCTTGCTCAAAGCACTCGCAGCAGTAGACAAAGCAGCGACGGACGTCTGCCAGCTTTTTGACAAAAACATAACACGCGTATATACCAATTTGGGCTGGGAACAGGAATATTTCCTCGTAGACTCCGCACTCTACAACGCACGTCCGGATTTATGTCTGACAGGACGTACATTAATGGGGCACTCGTCAGCCAAAGACCAACAGTTGGAAGACCACTATTTCGGTTCTATCCCACCACGTGTGACAGCTTTTATGAAAGAGCTGGAAATAGAATGCCACAAACTGGGCATCCCCGTCAAAACACGCCACAACGAGGTAGCCCCCAACCAATTTGAGTTGGCTCCCATCTTTGAAAACGCCAATCTCGCCAATGACCACAACCAGTTGGTTATGGACTTGATGAAACGCATTGCCCGCAAACACAACTTCGCCGTACTACTGCACGAGAAACCATACAGCGGCGTGAACGGTTCGGGTAAACACAACAACTGGTCGCTTTGCACTGATACGGGAATAAATCTCTTTGCTCCGGGGAAAAACCCGAAAGGTAATATGTTATTCCTTACATTCCTTGTGAATGTACTGATGATGGTATATAAAAACCAAGACCTGCTTCGCGCTTCCATTGCAAGTGCGGGAAACAGCTATCGTCTGGGTGCCAATGAAGCTCCTCCCGCTATTTTGTCCATTTTTTTGGGTAAGCAATTATCTTCTATCCTCGACGAAATAGCCCGTCAGGTAAGCAACAGCAAAATGACAGCCGAAGAAAAGACGACTCTTAAACTGGGTATCGGACGTATTCCTGAGATACTATTGGATACGACAGACCGTAACCGTACCTCCCCCTTCGCTTTCACCGGCAATCGCTTTGAGTTCCGCGCCGCCGGCTCATCTGCCAACTGCGCAGCTGCCATGATTGCCATCAATGCAGCAATGGCCAATCAGCTGAACGAGTTCAAAGTTTCCATTGAAAAACTAATGGAAGAAGGTGTCGGCAAGGATGAAGCCATCTTCCGCATATTGAAAGAAACCATCATCGCTTCCGAACCTATCCGGTTTGAAGGAGACGGTTATTCCGAGCAATGGAAACAAGAAGCTGCCACCCGCGGATTGACAAACATCTGCCATGTGCCGGAAGCCCTGATGCGCTATATGGACAATCAAGCCCGCTCCGTACTTATCGGTGAACGTATCTTCAATGAAACTGAATTAGCCTGTCGCCTTGAAGTAGAGTTAGAAAAATACACCATGAAGGTGCAAATTGAAAGCCGTGTTTTGGGCGACCTTGCCATTAACCATATCGTTCCGACTGCGGTCATTTATCAGAACCGCTTACTGGAAAATCTGCGAGGACTACGCGAGATATTCCCCCCCGAAGAATATGAAATTCTTAGCGCTGACCGCAAAGAACTGATACGTGAAATATCTCACCGCGTGACAGCTATCAAGATGCAGGTACGCGAAATGACGGAAGCACGCAAAGTAGCCAATCATATGGACAATTATAAAGACAAAGCCTTTGCATACGAAGAAACTGTACGTCCGTATCTGGAAAGTATTCGTGAACATATTGACAATCTTGAAATGGAAATAGACGATGAGATATGGCCATTGCCGAAATACAGGGAACTGTTATTCACTAAATGATAATTTAGCGGCTTTGCCGCTAAATTAATTATGAATGATGAATTGGCGGTACTGTCATGCCGAATAACAATTCATCATTCATAAGCCCTTTATTGCAATTTTTTGATACAAATGTGCCGTTTTTAATTTTTTCTTTTTACATTTGTGCTGTACAACACAGTTTTGCAGCATTTATGGTAAAAATAAACTTATCTGATATTAATGTTCCGGAGTTGATTCCCGATATATGGTCACCCCTGAATGAAGAACAGCGAGAATTCCTCGCTAACCATTTTACGCTCCAGAATTATAAAAAGAACGAGATTATTCATTGTGAAGGTGAGACACCCACTAATCTGATGTGTCTACTAAATGGAAAAGTCAAAATCTATAAAGATGGTGTAGGCGGAAGAAGCCAGATTATCCGAATGATTAAGCCAACCGAATACTTTGGATACCGTCCTTATTTCGCAAAAGCGGATTATGTGACCGCAGCCTGCGCTTTTGAACCTTCACTGGTATGCCTGATACCAATGACAGCCATTATGACATTGTTATCACAAAACAATGAATTAGCTATGTTTTTTATCAGGCAATTATCCATAGACCTCGGCATTGCCGACGAGCGTACCGTAAACCTCACCCAAAAACATATTCGCGGACGTTTGGCTGAGTCTCTTATTTTCCTCAAAGAAAGTTATGGTTTGGAAGAAGACGGTTCTACATTAAGCATCTACTTGTCTCGTGAAGATTTGGCCAATCTTTCCAACATGACGACGTCCAATGCTATCCGTACGCTTTCACAGTTTGCAACGGAACGCCTGATTACCATTGACGGACGAAAGATTAAGATTATTGATGAAGAAAAACTGAAGAAGATAAGTAAAATAGGCTAAATGAAGAATTAAGAATGAAGAATTAAGAATTTAGGCTGCGCAATAATATTTGTTATACTACATTTATTTATTGCGCAGCCTAAATTCTTCATTCTTCATTTTAACTTAGCAAGAATCTCTCTGCCTCAATAGCTGCCATACACCCTGTAGCCGCTGCCGTAATGGCTTGACGATAGTGAGGATCGGCAACATCTCCTGCAGCAAAGACTCCGGGAACCTTTGTACGGGGAGTGCCGGGGTCTGTCAGAATATAACCTGTTTCATCCGTATCAACATAAGGTTTGAAAATATCAGAATTAGGCTTATGACCGATAGCCAAGAAGAAACCATCGATTGCCAAGTCGTAGCGTTGTTCATCCGGTTCACCCATACGTTTCACCAAGTGCACGCCTTCCACACCATTATCTCCGTACAGTCCTACCGCATTGTGTTCAAACAAGACTTCAATCTTCTCGTTGTTCATAACACGTTCCTGCATAATCTTGGAAGCACGTAAGAATGGCTTACGCACAATCAGATATACCTTGCTTGCCAAGCCTGCCAAATAAGAGGCTTCCTCACAAGCTGTATCTCCACCTCCAACTACTGCCACCACTTTCTTACGATAGAAGAAACCGTCGCAAGTAGCACAAGCGCTGACACCCATACCGGCATACTTTTTCTCGTCTTCCAATCCTAAATATTTGGCAGCCGCTCCGGTTGCAATGATAATGGTTTGCGCCTCGATAACCTTCTCTTCGTCAATAGTTATCTTATACGGAGCTTGACTCAAGTCGGCAGCCGTAGCCACACCGAAACGCAAATCTGTGCCGAAGCGCTCGGCCTGTTTACGCAAATCTTCCATCATCTGCGTACCGTTAATACCTTCCGGATAACCGGGGAAATTCTCAATATCGGTTGTGGTAGTCAACTGGCCACCGGGTTGCAAGCCCTCATACAGGACGGGAGAAAGGTTAGCACGCGCAGCATAAATAGCCGCTGTATATCCGGCAGGACCGGAACCTATAATTAAACATTTTACTTTTTCTGCTTCCATATTATTATTCTGTTATAAATAGTACATTTCATCATCTTAAATCAATTATTTCAGCCGTAGGATATGCTTTCTTATCAAATACAAAAAGGCCGTCATCATATTTTTTTCCTGTTTGATAGGAATTTATAAGCACCAATACTGCATCTTTACTCCCCCTCTGAACCATACTAAGCCTCAAAGGACGAAAAGAGCGTTTCTCTATATACAAGATAATACATTGTATATCTTGATCCCGTTTGGTAGCGGTCATCACTACTTTGTAGGTTGTATTATCCGAAGCATTACCTATTTTAGCCACTTTCAATTTATAGTCTTTCTTATAGAGGGACAACCATGCATAAGGATTAATACCCTGCAATTCTTCCGGAGTAGGTTCGGAAACATTGACTTCATCACTGGAAGCCAGATAACTCCATTGCGTACGTCCATCAAACCACGTCGTCATACCTTCTGTTTCCAACAGGAATTTGTCATCCTTCAGGCAAATGGAACCATTCGAGTTTCCTTCAGGTGCACGAACCGAAAAAGTCAGTTTTATCCCATTTTCTTTGCGGAAAGCATCCGCCACACGATCAAGTATATCTTTGGCATCCGACTGTTGCGCAGCTACGGGCAAAACCAAACCAAGCATCCAAAAAGTAAACAAAAAGCTTTTGATTTTCATGTAATTCAAACGTTGGTTTATTACAAATTGTTCAAACGCGCTTCCAAATCCGTTATGTCCGCACAGAACACTTCACGCGCCTTACTACCCTGTGCCGGACCTACAATTCCCGCTTTTTCCAACTGATCCATAATACGTCCCGCACGGTTATAACCAATAGCAAACTTACGCTGGATAAGTGAAGTGGAACCCTGCTGTTGATAAACAATCAGTTGGGCAGCGTCTTCAAACAATGGGTCAAGGCGCCCCATGTCCACATCACCCAAGTCACCGCCTGCGTTCTCGTCTACATACTCAGGCAGATAAAATGCCGTAGGATAACCTTGCTGACGGGCTATAAACTTCGTAATCTCCGCAACTTCCGGCGTATCAATAAATGCACACTGCACACGAACAGGATCTGCGCCTTGCAAGAACAGCATATCACCGCGACCTATCAACTGGTTGGCTCCCGGTCTGTCAAGGATAGTGCGGGAGTCCACCATAGCCGATACTCGGAAAGCAATACGTGCCGGGAAGTTAGCTTTAATCGTACCCGTAATAATATTTGTCGTAGGACGCTGTGTAGCGATAATCATGTGTATGCCAACGGCACGCGCCAACTGGGCGATACGGGCAATGGGCAATTCCACATCTTTACCGGCTGTCATAATCAGGTCACCGAACTCATCTATCACCACCACGATATACGGCATGAATTTATGTCCTTTTTCCGGATTCAGACGGCGATTGATAAACTTTTCATTGTATTCTTTAATATTACGTACATGTGCAGCCTTCAACAGATCGTAGCGTGTATCCATTTCAATACAGATAGAGTTCAAAGTCTGAACAACCTTGGTTACATCCGTTATTATGGCGTCCTCACCGTCGGGCAGTTTGGCAAGGAAATGATGTTCAATCACCGAATAGATACTGAATTCCACTTTCTTCGGGTCTACCAGCACGAACTTCAGTTCTGCGGGATGTTTCTTATATAACAAGGAAGTAATGATAGCATTCAGTCCTACAGACTTACCCTGACCGGTAGCACCGGCAACGAGCACGTGCGGCATTTTGCACAAATCCACCATAAAGACTTCATTGGTAATAGTCTTGCCCAGCGCAATCGGCAAATCGTACGTAGATTCCTGAAACTTCTTGCTGCCGATAATGCTCTGCCCGGAAACAATCTTCGGATTGGAGTTAGGAACTTCAATACCAATTGTTCCTTTTCCCGGTATCGGAGCAATGATACGGATGCCCAAGGCAGAAAGGCTAAGAGCAATATCATCTTCCAAACCGCGTATCTTAGAAATACGGACACCTTGTTCCGGTGTTATTTCATACAACGTCACCGTAGGACCAACCGTAGCCTTAATAGTACTGATTTCGATGCCGAAGCTACGCAGTGTATTGATAATCTTATCCTTATTAGCGTTTTGTTCTGCCATATCAATCGTAGGTTCGGCATTATCATAATGCTTCATCAAATCGATTGTAGGATAATGATAGTTTTCCAAATCAAGACAAGGATTATACGGTTCTATCTCCGGACCGCGATATTCTTCATCTTCCACTGTTTCCACTTCAAAAACAGGTTCATTGCTTCCTTGCTGCACCGAAGGCGGAATGGCGGAAGTTATATCCGGAGACGGAGTTTCAATCGTCATCAGTACTTCGCCTTCCTCATTGGCTGTTGTGGCTTTATCCTTTGCCACTTCTCCTAAATCGAGCGTTATCTCATGGCTATCCTCATCATCCTCTTCCTCTTTACCGGATTCATCCGGTTTCTGAGCTGGTCCCTCTTTTTCCACATCAGAGGATGTTTCAGCCACAGTCTGCGGCTTCTTTCCTTTCACTGTCCAAGAGTCCGTAAACTCTTCCGGCGCTTCACCGGATTCGCTTTCTTTCTTTTCATTATGTTTCAGAAAGCTAAGGCTAAAGAGTTTCCTCAACCAGATTACAGTACGTGCGCTCAGATAAATAAGGAAACAGATGGCAGTAACCAGCAATATCATCCATACACCCGGTACCCCAACCTGAGACACCAGCCAATTGCTGACATTATACCCATGCATACCGCCCAAATAAAGGAAAGAGTCTTTATATTGGTCCACAAACACGAAACCAAAGAATACCGAGAACCAGACCAACAGCAACGAGCATCCAATAAACCACTTCCACAAACGTACCACACGGACACGCATCAGTTTTAATCCAGCCACGGCCAAGAATACCAAAATAAAGAAAGATGATATGCCAAAGCATTCGTTTATTAAATAACTGGCAAGCTGTGCCCCACGTGAACCGGCATAGTTCTTCACCCCATTATGCGTAGAAATCAAATCCTGCGTATTACCGGAATCTATAATACTTTGATCCGCCGCTCCTGTAAAGAAGAAAGACGAAAAGGCCAGCAACAGGTAAACCGAAAAGATTACCAGTATCAGACCGACAACAAAATGGACGGTTTCATTCTTTAAAACAGCGGCTATCTTTCCGAAAAGAGAAAGAGAGCGTTCCGTATCTTTGATTGTATTTTTCTTGACCATAAAATCTATTCCGCTAATATCCGTATAATGACGCAAAAGTAACAAAAAAAAGCTTATGCAGTAATGCTTTCAAACCTTTTTCGTACCTTTGCGTTTCAAATCAAGAAGATATGAAAAAAGAAAGTCAAGTGATATTCGACCGTAATGTTGTGGAATTCGTAACCGTAGCTGCCGAGTTCTGCAAGTTCTTGGAACAGACGGAAACCATGAAACGTTCCGTCTTCGTCGATACATCCTTAAAAATACTTCCTTTGCTTTATCTCAAAGCTTCCATGCTACCCAAGTGCGAAACGATAGGCGATGAAGCCCTCGAGACATTTGTAACAGAGGAAACGTACGAAATACTCCGCATGAATCTGGCAGGTATTCTCGCCGAGAAAGACGACTACCTTGATGTATTTGTATCGGACATGAAATACAGTGACCAACCTATCACAAGAAACATTTCCGAAGACTTGGCCGACATCTATCAAGACATCAGAGACTTTATCTTCGTATTCCAGCTGGGGCTTAATGAAACAATGAACGACTCGCTCGCCGTCTGCCAAGAACATTTTACCCTATACTGGGGACAAAAGTTAGTGAATACTTTGCGTGCCCTGCATGACGTAAGATACAACCAACCGGAAGAGGAAGACAATAAAGAGGAAGAGGAATAAACTGTAAACTATGATTATCAAAAGAAGTATAGATAAAGAAGAAGTAAAGGAAATGCCCAAAGCTGTCTTTCCGGGGGAGATACATATAGTACAAACCCCTCAGGAGGCAGAACGTGCGGTGGCTTATTTAAAAAGATGTTCCATACTGGGCATTGACAGCGAGACACGCCCTTCCTTCACCAAGGGGCAATCTCACAAGGTAGCCTTACTGCAAATTTCATCGGAAGAGCACTGTTTCCTTTTCCGTCTCAATCTCACCGGGCTGACTCTTCCGATTATCATGCTGCTCGAAAATCCCGGCGTAACCAAAGTCGGTCTCTCCTTGCGTGACGACTTCATGATGCTGCACAAACGTGCCCCATTTGAACAACGCGCCTGTGTCGAGTTACAAGAATATGTCCGCACATTCGGTATCCAAGATAAAAGCCTGCAAAAAATCTATGCGATTCTTTTTAATGAAAAGATATCAAAAAGCCAGCGTCTGTCTAATTGGGAAGCCGAAGCGCTGACACCGTCCCAACAGCAATATGCAGCCACCGATGCGTGGGCTTGCCTAAACATATACAACCGGTTGCAGGAACTGAAGCGTACCGGTGATTTTGAAATGGCAACCGAAGAGAGTTGCCACACAACCACATTATAGCATTACCACATCTTAATTATAATTTATGTATAAAGTATATCTAAAGTCCGGCAAAGAAGAATCATTAAAACGTTTCCACCCTTGGATATTTTCCGGTGCTATTGCACATTTCGACGGAGAGCCAGAAGAAGGAGAAGTTGTCGAAATCTATACATCCAAGAAAGAATTTATAGCTAAAGGACATTTTCAGATTGGCAGTATTGCTGTTCGCGTACTTAGCTTCCGTCAAGATGAAACCATCGATACCGACTTTTGGAAACGTAAGCTTAGTATAGCCTACGATATGCGACGCAGCATTGGCATTGCCGAGAGCCCCACCAACAACACTTACCGTCTGGTACATGGTGAGGGGGACAACCTGCCCGGACTCGTGATTGACATCTATGCCCGTACAGCCGTTATGCAGGCACATTCCGCCGGTATGCACCTCGACCGTATGGCAATAGCCGATGCATTAACCGAGGTTATGGGTGATAAGATTGACAATATCTACTATAAATCCGAAACAACTCTCCCATTCAAAGCCGACCTTTATCCGGAAAATGGCTTTCTGAAAGGTGGAAGCACCGATAATATTGCTATGGAATACGGCTTAAAATTCCATATCGACTGGTTGAAAGGTCAGAAAACAGGTTTCTTTGTGGACCAACGAGAAAACCGTTCATTGCTGGAACGCTATGCCAATGGTCGCAGCGTACTGAATATGTTCTGCTATACCGGTGGATTCTCGGTCTATGCCATGCGCGGCAATGCCAAACTCGTACATTCCGTAGACAGCTCAGCCAAGGCCATTGACCTGACGAATAAGAATATTGAATTGAATTTCCCCGGTGATAGCCGCCATGCCGCCTATGCAGAAGATGCCTTTAAGTACCTTGACCGCATGGGCGACCAATACGACCTTATCGTTCTGGACCCGCCGGCATTTGCCAAGCACCGCGACGCATTGCGCAATGCCCTGCAAGGATACCGCAAACTGAACGTCAAGGCTTTTGAGAAAATCAAACCGGGTGGCATACTTTTCACTTTCTCTTGTTCGCAAGCCGTCAGCAAAGAGAATTTCCGTACAGCTGTATTCACCGCAGCTGCCATGTCCGGTCGCAGCGTACGCATTCTGCACCAACTGACGCAACCTGCCGACCATCCCGTAAGCATCTACCACCCCGAAGGAGAATACCTGAAAGGGCTTGTTTTATATGTAGAATAAACACCAAAATATTAAATCATGTTAATACAAAGAAGAAAAACATCAAAGCATTATGTTGTATAACATAAAACCCATTATCTTTGCACTGTGTTTTTCATGGTATTAGATTTAAGGTTAATAAAGATTGGCTGTCTGGGATAGATAGCCTTCTTTTTTTATATACACTTCTTGTTTTTCTGCCTGTTGCGTCGTACATTTGCACCTATTACACAATTCAACAATATTCAAAAAAGCTAATATTATGAGCATCAAATTCCGACTCACAGCTATGCAGTTTCTCCAATTCTTTATTTGGGGAGCATGGCTTATCTCATTAGGCGGCTATATGGGCGGTACATTACATTTTGAAGGCGGCCAGATTGGCGCAATCTTTGCAACCATGGGAATCGCTTCGCTTATCATGCCCGGACTCATGGGAATTATCGCCGACAAATGGGTAAATGCCGAACGTCTTTACGGCATACTCCATCTTATCGGTGCCGGTGCTCTGATTTATGCATCCACTGCCACTACATACAGTCATATGTATTGGGCAATGCTACTCAATATGCTTGTATATATGCCCACACTGTCATTGGCCAATACAGTTTCGTACAATGCACTGGAACAATATAAACTCGACCTGATAAAAGACTTCCCACCGATACGGGTATGGGGAACGGTAGGTTTCATTTGCGCCATGTGGGCTGTAGACCTTACCGGATTCAAAACTGGTCCCGCACAACTCTATGTAGCGGCTATTTCAGCAATCATCTTAGGACTTTATGCCTTTTCTCTTCCCGGTTGCCCACCAGCCCGCAGTGAAGGAAAAACGATGCTCTCCGCTTTTGGACTTGATGCATTGGTACTTTTCAAACGTAAGAAGATGGCAATTTTCTTCTTGTTCTCCATGTTGTTAGGTGCAGCGCTGCAAATTACAAATACTTATGGAGACTTATTCTTAAGTTCGTTTGCTTCTATTCCTCAATATGCAGACTCTTTCGGAGTAAAGCACTCTGTAATTTTACTCTCCATTTCCCAAATGAGCGAGACGTTATTCATTCTCGCTATTCCGTTCTTCCTGAAACATTTCGGAATAAAACGTGTTATGCTCATCAGTATGTTTGCCTGGGTATTCCGTTTCGGATTGTTTGGTTTAGGAGACCCTGGCAGCGGGTTGTGGATGCTAATCCTTTCCATGATTGTATATGGCATGGCTTTTGACTTTTTCAATGTCTCTGGTTCACTATTCACTGAAATGGAAGCCCATCCAAGTATTCGTGCCAGCGCACAGGGGCTCTTTTTTATGATGACAAACGGATTGGGAGCAATCATAGGCGGATATGCCAGTGGTGCCGTAGTAGACGCATTCTCTGTATATGCTCCCGGTGGCGGTTTGATAAGTCGTGAGTGGACGCCTGTATGGCTCATATTCGCAGGTTATGCCTTAGTTATTGGAATATTATTCGGAATCGTATTCCGTTATAAGCATACTACGGAAAAAGAAACCGACAAGGTGGTAGAATAATAGAATGAACAAAAAGAAGATTGAACTGCAAGTATTGAATATTTCAAATAGCCAGGCGCAGGTTGGTGCCTATGCTATGGTATTGGGCGAAGTAAATGGCCCACGACAGTTGCCGGTCATTATTGGCAGTGCCGAAGCACAATCCATGATGATTGAGATGAGAGGTATTATTCCGCCCCGCCCGCTAACACATACACTGTTTGCTTCCATCCTCAAAGCACTGGGAATTAATTTATTGCGTGTACTCATCTATAAAGTAGACAATGGAGTGTTCTATTGCTATCTCTACATGAAGGCAGAAGAAACAATCCTTCGTATTGATGCACGTACCAGCGATGCCGTGGCCCTTGCCTTGCGCATGAATGCTCCAATCTTCATATACGATGACATACTGGAAGCCGAATGCCTGAAAACAGAACATAGCATCACTATAAATGAGAACGGGGACAATACAGGCAATACTGCACCCCAAAAGACTTTGGAGCAGTTGAAAGTCGCCCTTCAAAAAGCCATAGACGAGGAAGATTACGAACGCGCCGCCCAACTGAGGGACATTATCAATCAACACAAAAAACAATAAACAATCATGCATGTATTCTATACTCCCGACATACAATTGCAAGCCGAGTTGCCCGAAGAAGAAGCCGCTCATGCTATCCGCGTATTAAGATTACAAACCGGTGACGAAGTAATGCTAACCGATGGTAAAGGGTACTTCTATCGCGCAGAAATTGGTACTGCAACGAATAAGCGCTGTCTTGTCAACATACTCGAAACCATTCACCAAGAACCATTATGGAACGGGCATCTGCACATCGCAATGGCTCCCACCAAGAACATGGATCGTACGGAGTGGTTTGCGGAGAAAGCTACTGAAATAGGTTTTGATGAACTCACTTTTCTTAACTGCCGTTTCTCAGAGCGCAAAATAATCAAGACCGAACGTATTGCTAAAATACTGATTTCCGCCATCAAGCAATCCCTAAAAGCACGCTTGCCACAACTGAATGAAATGACTGATTTTAATAAATTCGTCAGCCAGCCTTTCAAAGGCCGCAAATTCATTGCACATTGCTATGAAGGCAACAAACCTTTATTGAAAGATATTATCCGGAAAGGAGAAGACGCATTGGTACTGATTGGACCGGAAGGTGACTTCAGCGAAGAAGAAGTGAAAAAAGCCATTGAAAACGGTTTCGAGCCTATTAGTCTTGGACGTTCCCGATTGCGTACTGAAACGGCAGCGCTTGTAGCCTGCCATATATTGAACTTACAAAATCAATAATACGATATGAAAAAAAGTATTTTCTTCTATTTACTCCCCGTCCTGCTGATAGTGCTGTGTCTGGGTTCATGTAATGAAACTGCCCCAAAAACAGAATATACCCATGTAATCCCTGCCAATGCCACTGAAGTAGCGGCACTCAACATAAAGAGCATTATCAATAAAGCCGGACTGAACCATTCAGACAACCAAGCCGCCTTGCAAAAACTGTTGGGCCTGCTTCTCGAAAGCAAGAATACCAACCTGAAAAAAGAAGTGGAAACCTTGCTGAATAATCCCGCAGAAAGTGGAATAGACTGGAACGCTCCGGTTTACCTATTCGAGGCTCCTACCCTGCACAACACAGCAATCACCTTAAAGATTACCGATCTGGAAAAGTTTGAAGCCATACTTAAAATACTTGTTCAAGAACAACTATGCACCGCTCCGGTAAAAGCCAAAGGTTATCAGAGTACCGAAATAAAAGATGCCGGAATACTGCTTGCCTACAATAACGGTACGCTGCTCGGAGTGTATGGTGGCAGTTCGGAACAACTACAGAAATTACAACCGGCTATCACCGCCCTTATGCAGCAAACCGCAGACAAGAGCATCCATACAAATAAATATTTTACTCCGATGATGCAGCAAAAGGGAGATATACGTTTGTTGGCAACTCCCGATGCTCTTCCAATGGATGTTCGCGGTGTGCTGAACTGGCCGCACGGCACACAACTGCTGGGTTATGTACTGTTTGAGAATGGACGCATATACGCCACTTTACAAAGTGCCGACTTCAAAGGAGATACCAAAGAAAACAACCAGCCATTCCACCCCAAAAACTCACGAGAGTTACAGCAAGCCATGATGAGCATGATACACGGAAGGCCTTTCAATATCTCATTGACCAGCGATGAGCTGCTCACATTGAGCAATCTCCGCGTGCTTATGGAATATGCATCAGACGAACCGGAAATCAATATCCTCTATCAGTTAATCATGAAAATTGAAGAATTGAACCTGCGGGGAGACAAGAACCGGACAAACTTCACAATTGTTCTGAGCGAAAAGAACGAGAATGCCCTAAAACAACTAGTTGACTTTGCCAAGTTATTTGCAGGAATGTAATTAGCGGCCAGCGTTTAGTGATTAGTGTTCAGCACACTTAATGCGTAATTAATAATTTGTAATTAATGAACCACATTCATTTACAACAAACCCTGCCTCAGGTCTTTGCCGACCGTGACACCATTACTTCACAGATATGGCATCAAGACATCGTTTTCAGCAAGGGGAAACGTTATTTGATAGAAGCAGGCTCAGGGACCGGAAAATCGTCTTTATGCAGTTATATCTACGGGTATCGCCGCGACTATCAGGGTATCATCAATTTTGACGAACAAAACATCCGTTCATTCTCTGTTGACGAATGGACAGATATACGAAAAAATTCGCTCAGTATCCTTTTTCAGGAACTCCGTATCTTTCCGGAACTGACCGCTCTCGAGAATATCCTATTAAAGAATCGCTTGACCAACTACAAGAAGAAAAAAGAAATTCTCGCTCTTTTTGAAGCAATCGGCATTCCCGATAAAATCAATGAAAGAGCCGGTAAACTTTCTTTTGGGCAACAGCAACGTGTCGCTTTTATCCGTAGCCTTTGCCAACCGTTTGACTTTATCTTCTTGGACGAACCTATCAGCCATTTAGATGATGAAAACAGTGCCATAATGGGACGTTTACTCATAGAAGAAGCCGAAGAACAAGGTGCCGGAATTATTGTAACATCCATTGGAAAGCACTTGGAGCTTAAGTACGATGAAACCCTCCGTCTATAATCCATAAATCATAATTCAAAATCATGAACAAACTTGTTTGGAAACTTCTCCGCCAACATATCAGTGTAGGTCAGCTGACCGGATTTTTCCTCGCCAACCTCTTTGGTATGATGATTGTATTACTGAGCATACAATTCTATCGGGACACACTCCCTATCTTTACGCAGGGAGACAGCTTCATGAAGAAGAATTACATCATCGCCACCAAAAGAATCAGTACACTCGGCAGCTTTACCGGAAAAAGCAATACTTTCTCCCCAAAAGAAATCGAGGAGATGAAAGAGCAACCTTTCACCGAAAGCGTGGGAGCTTTCACCCCCTCCTTATTCAAAGTGTCCGCTGGCTTGGGAATGCAGGAAGCCGGAATACACCTTTCCACCGAAATGTTTTTTGAGTCTGTACCCGACGAGTATGTAGATGTAAATCTGGACAAATGGCACTTTGATGAAACCTCTCCGATTATACCTATTATCATCCCCCGTAATTACCTGAATCTATATAACTTCGGTTTTGCACAAAGCCGAAGCCTGCCTAAGCTCTCCGAAGGCCTCATGAATCTGATACAAATGGATATCATGTTACGGGGCAACGGACGTACAGAACAATTCAAAGGCAAGATTGTAGGCTTCTCCAACCGCCTGAATACAATTCTTGTCCCACAAACATTTATGGACTGGGCAAACAAGAGTTTTGCTCCCGGCAAAGAAGCCCAACCTTCCCGCCTCATCGTTGAAGTAAAGAACCCTACCGACACAGCCATCAGCAACTATTTCCAACAGAACCGTTACGAAACCGAAGGCGATAGTCTGGATGCCGGAAAAACGACTTATTTCCTGCGTCTCATTACCGGTATTGTCATAGGAGTAGGATTATTCATCAGCATTTTATCCTTTTACATCCTGATGCTAAGCATTTTCTTACTGTTACAAAAGAATACCGTAAAACTGGAGAACCTGCTTCTGATAGGATACAGCCCGAACCGCGTAGCACTTCCCTACAATATTCTGACAATCGTTTTGAATCTGTCAGTATTGTTATTGTCTGTCAGCGGGGTAGCATGGATACGCAGTTACTATACAGAAATTATCAGCACGATCTTTCCACAATTGGAAACAGAATCGTTGCTTCCATGTTGGATAACAGGCAGTGTTCTGTTCCTCGTAGTATCTTTACTGAACGTTATGATGATACATAAAAAAGTTACGAGCATTTGGAAAGGAAGAAAGGCATAAGCCAACCTGACCGCTGATGTAACAGATTCATTTCTTACACTCTAACCATACATTCGTTAGATATAATCCCCTATCATCAGCTTCATTTTGTATTTTTACAAGTAATAAAACCTCGTTTTCCAATTGCGGGCCGAAGAGCCTCCAACTGCGGGCCCGGCAGCACGCAACTGCCAACCGGAGAGCCCGCAGTTGGAAAACGAGGTTTAGTTACAAGCATATCGGCATTTTGCCATAGCCATATCGACATTTACAATGAGGCTAACGGAGAAATGTTATTGTACTTTCACATTAGCAACAAATTCATTTATAACGAATTCTTTCAAATCTCTCATTTTCTCTCCGTTGATACTGATATTTTCAAAGATTATATCCTTCACCATACCGTCCGGGCTTAATCCCTGAATCAGCGAACGATTCTCACCAACACCTGTATAGGTGATATTACGGAATGTGACGCCTTCGATGCCGCTGCCGGGTTGTCTGTCGTACTTAGGATTGAAACGTACTTTGACATAGAAAAGGCGACCTTCCTGAATACTCTCTACACGGACATCCTCGAACAGGACGTTACGTACCCGGTTTTTATCACCACAGTCTACTGCCATACATCCCTGATACATCGGATCATCCTCATCGTGTTCCAAAATATCAATATTACGGAAAGTCAGGTTCTCAATAACCTCGCCCGTCGACGAGTCCGGATTTCCATGACCTCCTACATTAACAGGGTGCGCAACATCCGCCCATAAAACAGAGTTCTGTACGGTAATATCGCTCGAACCGCCCCACCAATTCCAACGATGATTATAGAGCGCGACACAATCATCGCTTGTACGCAGGAAAACGTTATCAACAAAGACCTTACGACAACACATCAGGTCAATGCCGTCACTCCAGCCTCTACAACTAAAAGTTTTCAAGTTACGGATTACTATCTCCGAAGAACCGCCGCCGAACACCGTATAATGTTCGGGGTTTACAACCGTAATTCCATCAATCAACACATTTTTGGAATCGGTTATTTCAATGCCGCGGACAGGATGGTCTAATATTCCGCGACCTATAATACGCACATTCTCAGCATTATCTACCAGAAGTTTAGCTTTCAACACTGCACCCGGAGCCAAATAGGCTGTAGTATTGCTTGGTATGCGTATCTGATTATTGGGCAAATCTTTCGGACGATGTACACCCGGACCAAAGAACATAATGCCTTTTGCTTCCTTTGAGTAGACCTCTTCTTCCATAGGATTAGCGAAAAGATGCAAATTGTGCAAACGGTCTCCGTCAAACTCAATTGAAAGGTTTTGAGGCTTATCCAAAGTGAAAAAGACAGTATTCTGTACTTGCCTGTAAACTACCTTATTATTCAAGGGGCGGATGGCAACCTCACGCACTGTACCATTATTCTTTTTTACCATTACTTCTACCGGACTCCCCATATCAAACTGCACCATAGAAGCATCTTGCGGCTTATCCAAATCTACCTGTACTTTATATTCAAACAAGTCCTGCCACTCTCCACCGGGTATACGGACACGCACCGTATAGTCATCATTGTGAGGCAGTCCTGTATGTAATCCCTCCGGATAGGTTTTCAACTGTGCCAGTACAACTACGCCGTAATTTATCAGTACAAACAATATGAATAATAGTTTCCGTTTCATTGCATATCTCTGTCTATAACTTTGTCTTCTCCGTCACGCTCTTTTCTATCTTATACGTTTTTCCGTTCAATGTGATGGTGCAAGCACCCGAAGCCGTACAGTACCATCCGTCCGCTCCTTTTTCAAGCAATACGCTCACCGGAACATTCGCCTTGACAACCACTGCAGGAGTTTGCAACAGCGTACCATTCCCTAAAAAGAGTGTACAATCTTCTCCTTTCCGATTACTCCACAAAGCGTAGGTGGCCGAGGCTTTCATGCCATTGTTCATCGAACAAAGATGCGCCGCACTGTCTGAAGACAGGATATAGTCGGTGCGCCCGCTTTTCTGTGTTACACAAATTCCAACATGGCTGCCCGGCTGTCCGCACTTCACTTCCGGAAAAGTAACGGAGGTAATCTGTTCGGCTTCTTTCACTGTTGAAGGTTCATAAACCGCCACGAAAGGACGATTCCATGCTTCTCCTTCCTGACGGGCAACAAAGGTTAATGTGGGCTGCTCCTTAATATTGTAAGGCATACCCGGAGTACGGCTAAGCCCCTCTGTCATAGGACTAAGAGCTGAAAACACCGTGCGGTTTTCCTCTCCTTTCATCCACATATTCATTCGGATATCATCTTTATCGGGCATCTTAATTGTAAAGACGGCCTTTACATCTTCGCCTGTCCGGGCACACTTCTTGTCGAACAGATAAGAATAGGCATACAGATGGGCCCCGGCAAATGCAAGTTCCTCAGTAGGCCTCAGGTTTAAATCTGTGCCGTCGGCAGCAGTCAAGGTCATCTCTTGTCCCAGATTATGATAGAAATAATCGTGCATCTTGTCTCCGCCAAGCTCTTTGCGGCTACGGAAAACATCTATATAGTAGCCCGTTTCGGGACCGGTGGTGACAATACTCATCATACGTATCTGGTCTGCACGGCTTTCCGGTTCACGGAAATAGACATCACTATACGTAACGGAAGGGAACTTATCTTTCACCGCCACAGCTGCAGAAGATGCCGGAAAACAGGAAAGCAATTCGAACGAATGGTTGCTCTTCATCACCGGATAGCTGGAAATACCGTCTACGCATACAGTGTTGTGACTGGGAAACTGAGAGTAGTATTCAGCATAATCCAATCCGCTGTAAAGGTACAAGCCGATGCCGGCATCAGGCCCCAACACATACCCTTTGCCATAAAGTTCCATTGAAATGCCGTTGGCGTGCATATGATTGCCCTCACTGGCATTCAAAGATATCATCAGGCTATTGCGTGGATTCATGCCATTACGTTGTACCAGCCACGACACGTTTGGAGCGTAGAACAAAGGAGACACATAATCTTCTATTTTACCGGCATTGACATCCGACCTTAGTTCCAAGGGTTTATCGTCGAAAAAAGCATTGACGGAAACACGTACCTTTTCTTTCGCCGTATTCTTGCCGGCATCAGGATTAAGGCATTTCAGCAAAGCGGTGAAATACTTCTCCTGTTCTTCTTTGCCATTGGCTTGGGCGTTTTCAATCATCCGGACAACGGGCGTGGTTTTCAGATACCCCGGATGTGTATCTCCAAAACCGCATATCATTCTGTTGGGAAACAAATACTGGGGAGTAGCTGCAACAGCCTTGGGAAGTACCGGTAATTCTTTCGTTAAGTCACAATGCAAATTACGGTCGAAGATGTTCGTAAAATTAGCATAGTCATTCATAACTACGCCACTATAACCGGGACATTCCGCCCAAATGCCCGTATGAGGGTCGTACCCGTAGTCGGCAAGTTTTTTCAAACTCCACTGGCGGATACTGGATTGGTTGAGCACATAGTCTATATAATAGCCTCGCCCTTTGCCATCGGCATAATGGTTATCATCTTCGAGCACTATGCCAATGTCCATGATATAGCGCGCCTGCATCAGATTCCAATTATTATGGGGTACTCCATTGGCTATGATGTTGTCCGCCCACTTCTTGAAAGCTCCGGCATAGATATTCATCTTATCGGCATAGTGAACGGCCAGATACCCATGCAGGAAATCATAAAGAGGAACAATCTCATAAAGAATATCTTCATGGATTACTTCAAACGAACTCATGCCAACCAGTGTCTGCTGATGACCATAATTTGCATCAACAGGGACATTGCGATAATAGATGCCCTGCATATAGGTGTCGAACACTCCGGCAGCCAACCGGGCATATTGTTCTTCATCGGTCAGCCAATAAAGAAAAGCTGCATCACGGGCAATTCCCATAATCTCACGATTCAAGCTTTCAATGTTACGCCCTGTCTTGGAAGGATGGACTTTCTCCAAAGGGCGACCGGGTAGAGAGTTGTTATGGAAAGTAATATTACCGTCTTTATCATCGTCATAAGGAACGATATCCGCCAGTTTGGGGCGACCATGGGTGGCAAATGTGCCGCGTGTCCCGGTAAAACGCACCGTAGGAACGGGTGCCTTCGCTCCACCGGCATGGTCGAAACTTTCACCTTTTATATATACATCGGTGGCGTGCGAGTTCCAGTACATGGCAAGACGTGACAAGAGCCAGTCCGGTTGCGCCTCTGTCAGCCGGGTATAGGTATCCGTCTTTTCTTTCAGCTTATTGAAGACCTCTCTTGCCCATGATTCATTCTTAATCAAGTCACGGGTGACCTGCTTCCCATCGGCAGTCGTCAGATAGCGGGGATGCTCCCGGGAAAGTTTCAGAGTACGGGTATCAATTTGTGCTTGTAATGCTGTAACTGCCGATAACAGTAATAGTAATATAGCTTTTCTCATCTTGTAATCGTTTTGAAAAGGAATACGCACAACTCGCCTTTCACACTCAATAACCAAGAGATTTTTAGCATCCCTCCTATTCCAGAACAGAACTATCTATGCTGGCTCATATACTCTTTCGGTGACATTCCGTATTTCTCACGGAAAGAACTGGAAAAATGAGACAGATTAGTATATCCTGTAGCATAAGCAATCTCCGAAATAGTAAGCTTTTGGTCTTGTGCCAATAGAGCGGCCGCCTGCTGTAAACGTATATTCTTAATAAAATCGCGGGTAGAAAGATTGGTCAGTTCCTTCAACTTACGATGCACGTGTACACGGCTTAATCCTACTTCGGAAGCAAGCATTTCAACGTTCAGCGCAGGGTCGTCCAAATGCTCGTTCACCACCTTCATAATCTTACCCATCAATATCTCGTCACTGGACTTCATGGTGATTTTTTCCATCTTATCCTCTTGCTGCTGTGCCCCGCTGAATTTATTACGCAATAATTTGCGGTTGGCAATCAGATTGGCGATAGTCTTTCTCAATAACTCTGTATTGAATGGCTTCACCATATAAGCATCTGCCCCTGTTTCCATTCCTTCCAACGTATCTTCCGGCTTGGATTTGGCTGTCAGTAAGATTACGGGGACATGGTTCACGTTCGTGTTCAACTTTATCTTGCGACACAGAGTCAACCCGTCCATTTCAGGCATCATAACGTCCGAAATAACCAAGTCGGGGGTATCACGCAGAACCAAATCATACGCTTCCTTACCGTTACTGCAAGTTTCGACTTTATACTCATCTGATAATTCTGCTTTCAGGTATGCCTTAATCTCGTCCTCGTCTTCCACAACCAATACCCGCAAGCGTGTCTTTGCCTTAATAGCGGCCTTAGGCTCTTCCTCTTCTTCTATTAACTCTTCTTCCAGTTTCGCTAAAACAGGTTTATCTACAGTGTGGTATATCACGTTTTCCGCATCCACCGTTTCCAACTCATCGGTACGCAAGTGAGCCGACCCTAATGGTATGCGTATGATAAAGCGGCTGCCGGGAGCATCCTCTCTATTTTCTGCAAGTATTTCGCCATGATGCAATTGAACCAACGAACGGGATAAATGCAAACCAATACCGGTACCAAAATTAGACTTCGTTACATCATTATCTATCTGATAGAAGCGTTCGAAGATTCGTTCTATCTTATTTCGGTCAATACCGATGCCACTATCTGTTATGGCAATCTCAAAGTACTCGCGTAGTGCGTCCTTACGCGCCATGTCATGACCGGTTGCCAGACTGACCTGTATCTCGCCCTCTTCCGGAGTATATTTAAAAGCATTAGATAGAATATTCATCAGTACTTTATCAAAATTATTCAAGTCTATCCATACCTTCAGTTGAGGCATCATATGCTCAAAAGTAAAATGAATATTCTTTTTACGCGCCATATACTCAAATGTCTGCATCAGGTCATCGATGAATCCCACCATATCGGTCTCACGAAATTTCAGAAACATCTGCCCTTTGTCTAACTTACGGATATCCATCAACTGATTAATCAGCCGAAGGATGCGCTGAGAATTACGATAAATCATTAAGTATGTCTTATGTAACTCTGAGTCTTTCTTATCCGCCAACAATTTTTCCAGAGGATTAATAATAAGCGTCATAGGAGTTCTTATCTCATGAGAAATGTTGATAAAGAACTGTAACTTCGCTTCATTGAGCTGCTCTGCATGTTCACGCTTCATGATTTCACGACGATGCCGCATACGCGATAAGATATAGTTGACAATACCCAACACCAACAATCCAAACAAAGCTGCATAAAAACAATACGCCCACCATGTTTGATACCAGGGAGGGGTTATCAGAATCTTGATTGTACGCACTTCCGAGTAATTGCCATAATTAAGTGCGCGTACCCGGAAAGTATATTTACCGGGCGGCAAATTATTATAGGTCACACGATTTACTCCCGGTTCTGTACTAAGCCACTGAGAGCCTAATTCATCAATTTTATATTGGTAAGATATCTGCTCAGGGTTGTTGTACTGCAATGTGGAAAAGATAATGCTGAATGTATTATCCAAATAAGACAACCGGAACAGATTGGCTTCTTGCACCGATGTATGGATTATGGGGTCTCCGTTTGAAAGACTGTTTTTATGTATCGGCTGATTAAATACGTAAAAGTCCGTTATCCATACATTCGTTTCTTTGGAGGTATTTCCTATGCTTCCGGGAGAGAAACAAGTGATACCGTTGATACCACCAAAATATATCTTTCCATTCTTGTCCGTATAGAAAGCGCCGTGCATAAATTCATTGCCCTGCAAACCATCTCCCGAATAGTAATTAATAAAACGGTTATTTTGTACATCATACCGGCTGATTCCCATATAAGTGCTAATCCAAATATCATGCCGGAAGTCTTCACTAAGCCCGCATATCACATTGTTTGGCAATCCGTTTGCCATTGCAAACCTTTCCAACTCATTCGTTGTCTTATCAAAACTGTACAACCCATCCGTAGTACCGGCCCAAATCTTACCCGAATGGTCCTCTTGAATAACATACCCCACACATCCGGAAATCAAAGTGTTGACCTTTTTATAATTAATAAAACTCTCCGTTGACGGATTAAAACAACTTACTCCTTTATAATGTCCCAACCATATCAGCCCTTCACTATCACAAAATATATAATTCACCCAATCGTTGACAAGCTCATTCCGCTTCAAGTCATCGGTTTCATCTTTAGAAGATTCATAATGTTTTAACTTTCCGGTCTTCAAGTTATATTGATAAAAGCCGGAACCTAATGTCCCGATATATAGATTCTTCTGTTTGTCTTCAGTTATCGAAAATATTTTTTCATTATCAATAGGTAAAGAATAGTCACATTCTCCGGTTTTCC
The DNA here is from genome assembly GCF_018390535.1 of Bacteroides propionicigenes. Taxonomy (GTDB): domain Bacteria; phylum Bacteroidota; class Bacteroidia; order Bacteroidales; family Bacteroidaceae; genus Bacteroides; species Bacteroides propionicigenes. The sequence goes on from NZ_JAHBBW010000001.1 coordinate 125,077, forward strand.
GATTAAACCTTGCAACTCCCCGCGTATAAGAACCAAGCCATAAGTTCTTATCCGTATCCTCATAAATACACATTATCGTATTAGCAACAGAATGGGCGGAACTCCCCGGCTGATAGTGTCTCAACCTCTTCCCGTTTGCATCCAACTCGTATATACCTTCATTATCTGCACCAACCCATAAATGACCGTTACTGTCTTGAAAAATAGACATAACACAGCCTTGTCCTATAGGATTATAGTAAATAGACTTGCTACCATAATATTCAAAAGGATTATCTTGTTTCGGTATCAAGACTACCCCTTTTTGAAATAGCCCTAACCACAAATTCTTATCCTTATCTTCCAACACTGTATGAATCTTTCCTTCCGAAAAGTCCATTGGGGCAGAATTAATAGTATAGTCTTCCAACTGTTCTTTTGCAGAATTATACATTTTCAGTCCCTGCCCGTCAGTACCAACCAGCAATTGCCCGCTCACCAATGACATACAATAAACGGACAGTGGACCGTCTCCTGTATAAGGAACCGGAATAAAGTTGTTTTCCTGCCTATTGTAACGTGACAGACCTTGCTTCTGAGTCCCTACAAAAAGATTCCCTTCCTTATCTTCTATTATGGCGGCAACATTATTGTCATTGAGGGTTGGATATTTAAATACACGCACTTCTTTCGTTGCAGGCATATAACAAATCAGGCCGTTTCCATACGTTCCTATCCAAATATTATAATAAGAATCTTCATAAAAACAAGATTGAAAATTGTAATTCGACTGCTTTAAAAGATTATCTACAGAAACTGCCTGCTTTTGCTGTTCATCCAAACGAAACATTCCCTGCCCGGTAGTTGTCATCCAGATTTCTCCATTATGCAATTCCTGCATCTGCGTTATATGTGGAAAAACCCGCTTACCCGCACGAAACATTGGAATCTCCAAAAAACTATCCGTTTCACGATCATACTTCATTAACCCATCAATACACCCCACCAGCAGATTACGTCGACTATCCTCAAACAAAGTACGTACATAATTATTCCTGATAGAAGATGAATCAGCTGAAATATGCCGGTAATTGGTGAAGCGCAAACCATCAAACTTATTTAACCCATATTCAGTTGTGACCCAAATAAAGCCTTGTTTATCCTGAAATATCTGATTAATTAAGCTACTGGATAAGCCCATATCTGTAGTATACACTTTTCCCGTCTGTGCTTCACTGTATTGAGCTATACAACACAAACATACTACAAGTACTTTCCAAACGCATCTTTTCATAGTCTTTCTTTTTTATTAGATACAAAAGTCTGACAAAGATAAACAAAAAGCAGGTTTATTCGATACATATGTAACTTTTGTGATAAAAAAACTTCATGGCTCCACCGTAAAAAAGAATTAATTTTAATTATTTTTATTGCAAAAAAAATCCATTTACAACCACCACGCCTTATTGATGTAACATACACAAAAAAGAATGTAACACAGCCGCAAGAGTATGTTACAAAAAATAAAATATAAGTATCATCTATACCCTACCATATTACAAATGCTAACTAACTTTGCCTATGTCAGAAAGTTGAGGATATACACCTCATTTCTTTAGTCATTTAAAATATAAAATAAATGTTTAACTAAAACGATAGCATATGAAAACATAAAAAGAACCTTAATGAACTTATACTTTGATTTAACATTTTTATTCAATTTAAACCTTGTTTTTTTATGAAATGCACAACTTATTATTTTAGGTCCTTAGGGCTATTGTTATTACTTTGCCTGATACCTCTGTGGAGTGTCGCTCAGAATATCACGGTAAAGGGTATTGTAAAAGATAATTTCGGTGAACCGGTTATTGGCGCCAACGTTACGGAAAAAGGAACAACCAATGGTATGATAACCGATTTGGATGGAAACTTTTCGTTAACAGTACAGAAAAATGCGACCTTAGTAATTTCTTATATCGGATATATAACACAAGAAATTGCCGTTAAAGGAAATGCAAACCTCAACATTACATTAAAAGAAGACTCCAAAGCATTGGAAGAAGTAGTCGTTATCGGTTACGGTACAGCGAGAAAATCAGACGTAACAGGTTCTATCGCATCAGTAGGAGGCGACAAACTGCGTGAAATGCCGGCAACAAACATTACATACGCTCTACAAAATCGTATAGCCGGTGTGGACATGGCACAGACTTCTTCACAACCGGGCGCTACTATGCAAATCCGAATTCGTGGTACCCGTTCTCTAACGGCTTCCAACGATCCGTTAGTAGTATTGGATGGTATTCCTTTTATGGGGAATCTTTCTGATATCAACCCCGGCGATATCAAAAGTATGGATATCTTGAAAGATGCTTCTTCCACAGCTATCTATGGTTCACGTGGTGCCAATGGTGTTATTTTGATTACCACAAACAAAGGAGCACAAGGTACACCAGCCAAATTCACATACAATGGCTATGTCGGTGCAAAATCCGTATTCTCAAAATACCCGATGATGGATGGAAAGAAGTTTGCCGAAATGCGTAAGTATGCCGGCAAATTTGATAATTCGTTAGATGAATCGGACGATGTTAACACAGATTGGCAGGATTTAATGTATCGTACCGGTATGGTAACAAGCCACGATGTCAGCGTAGCAGGAGGTACAAATCAAGGAAGCTACAGTTTCGGAGCTGCCTACTACAAAGACCAAGGGGTTATTCCTACACAGAATTATACGCGCTACTCTTTACGTGGTTCATTTGATCAAGGGGTAGGTAAGTACTTCCGTTTCGGATTAACAACCAACTCCAACTATAATGTAACAAAAGGTTCTAATATCGGTTTGTATAATGTATTGGCAAACTCTCCTATTGCTAATCCGTACAATGAGGATGGAAGCCTGAAGAGAACAGTAAAAATAAACAGCCAAGATGAATACTTTGTTGTAACACGTGATATTGTAGAAAGTTTGGAAGATACTTGGCTGAACGAACAGAAAGGCTTCGGTACTTATAACAACCTTTTTGCCGAAATACAATGTCCATGGGTAAAAGGATTAAAATATCGTGTCAATTTAGGTCTGAACTACCGTTCTACCAAAGGTGGTACTTTCACTGGTGAGGGCGTAAACAGCACAACAGAAGATACTCCTTCTACCGCATCATTAACCCACTCTGAAACAACAAACTGGGCTATAGAAAACTTGATAACTTATGACCGTACATTCGGTAAACATCAATTGAATATAGTAGGAATGTACTCAGCCGAAGAAACTGTTTATACCAAATCAAATATTGCAGCACGTGATATTCCGGCAGAGTACTTACAATATTACAATTTAGGTCGTGCAGAAGGTACAATTACCGTTAATCCAGATAATTGGGATTATCAGAAAAGCGGACTGATGTCTTGGATGGGACGTGCCATGTATACTTATGACAATCGCTATATGTTAATGGCAACTGTTCGTGCTGATGCTTCTTCACGTTTGGCAAAAGGTCATCAATGGCATACATATCCGGCTGTATCTGCCGGTTGGAATATCGGTCAGGAATCATTTATGGATGATATTGAATGGCTGGATATTCTTAAAGTGCGCGTAGGATACGGACAAACCTCCAATCAGGCTGTAAGTCCATATTCCACATGGGGAAAATTATCCACTCGTCCTTATAACTTCGGACCAACAGGTTATGCTACCGGTTATTATGTATCTGCATTGCCCAATTACAATTTAGGTTGGGAATACTCTTCTACCTGGAACTTCGGTTTGGATTTCACATTATTCGGCGGTCGCTTATCAGGAACATTAGAATACTATATACAAAAAACATCTGATTTGCTGCAGAACGTTAATCTTCCTGCAACTTCCGGTGTAAGCAGCTATGTAGGCAACGTAGGAAAAACTCAAAACAAAGGCGTCGAACTCACCTTAAACGGAACAATACTTGACAATTATAATGGTTGGACATGGGATGCCAGCCTTAACTTATCAGCCAATCGCAATGAATTGACCGAATTGGCATCCGGAGCAGAACGCGATGAAGCCAATAACTGGTTTGTAGGTCATCCCGTTGATGTAATCTACGATTATGAAAAGATTGGCTTATGGCAAGAAGGTGACCCTTATCTTGCAATTTTAGAACCGGGTGGAAATGTAGGTATGATCAAAGTTAAATATACCGGTGAATATAATGAAGATGGGACTCCCGCTCGTAAAATCGGACCGGATGACCGCCAAATTATCAGTATGGAACCCAAATTTACGGGTGGTTTCAGTACGCGTGTTGCGTATAAAGGATTCGATTTGAATGTTATTACAGCATTCAAGTGTGGCGGTAAACTTATCAGTACATTACACCATGCTAACGGTTACCTGAATATGTTGACTGGTCGTCGTGGTCAAGTAGATGTAGACTATTGGACAGAAGAAAACACTAATGCCAAATATCCAAAACCAGGTGGTATTCAAAGTGGTGACAACCCTAAATATGGTAGTACTTTAGGATATTTTGACGCTTCATACTGGAAAGTCCGTAATATCTCTTTAGGCTATAATTTCGATCAACAGAAATGGCTGAAAAATTTCGGCATCCAAAGTTTACGTGCTTATGTATCTATACAGAACCCGTTCGTAATATGCTCTCCATTCCATAAAGAAACCGGTTTGGATCCGGAAACCAACTCTTACGGTAATGAAAACGTAGCTGTTACAAGTGGCATTCAGAGTCGTTTCCTTACAGTGGGAACCAATTCTCCTTCCACACGTAATTATTTATTCGGCATTAACTTGACATTCTAATTTAGCTTTAAAACTATGAAACCAATATTTACTAATATAAGAGTTCTGGGAACTACGGCATTAGCCTTGATCTTTGCAACTTCTTGCTCAGATATTTTAGACGAACAGCCACGTAGTATTTATGAACCAACCTTCTTCCAAACAGAAAGAGGTGTAGAAGGCGGTATTACTTCTATGTATGCACACTTACGTTACATCTATGGGCAAGCTTACTATTACAATTCTTGCCTGACAGGAACAGATGAAGCGACTTATGCCCAGTCGGCTGACGGCAATTTTAAAGATGCCGATTTATCGGGTGTAGGAAGTCTGACAGCAAGCAGTAGCCGTTCAGACGTGTTATGGGGAACAGCCTTTTCAAATATCAACACGGCTAACGGCGTTATTGAGAACGGCTCCAAAGTAGGTGTTTCAGACGCTCTTCTTGCAGAAGCACACTTCTTCCGCGGTATGGATTATTTCTTATTAGTACAGACATTTGGCGGCGTGCCATTGGATTTGGGTGCAGGTGAGTTAAAATTCAACATCTCTACCTCACGCACTTCCGTACGTAACACTGTTCCCGAAGTGTACACTAAAGCGATTTTTCCTGATTTAAAAACAGCTGTCACTAATCTACCGGAGAAGCCTCGTGTAACAGGTGGAGTCGCTAAAACAGTAGCACGCTTATACCTGTCAAAAGCATATCTGACCTATGGCTGGTGGTTGGAAAACCCCAATAACATCCCCACATATCCGGAATGTAATCGTACAGATCCTGACGGGCATGATGCTGCATGGTACTATCAGCAAGCATATGATATTGCAACTGAAGCAATTGACAATCCCGGAGCATATGGTTTGATGGAGAGTTTCTATCAAGTCAATGCAGGACCATACGACCGAAACAAAGAAATCTTACTGTATGCTGATCATACCCAAGAAGATGAATACTACAACGGCGGTAGCTTGACGTATGGTAGCGGTGGAGCTCCTGATAATTTTGCCGGTTGGATGATGAATTGGAACTATACGGATATTCAGGCCAAAGATAAAGACGGTAAAACTATTTCACCGGTAATTCGCGTTGCCGAACAAGCTTATGGTCGCCCGTGGACACGTATGGCTCCTCCTCACAGTGTATTTACACATACTTTTAAAGACAAAACAAAAGATTCCCGCTACGATGGAACATTTACAACAGTTTACCGCGGTAACTGGTCTACAAACGGAAACGAATGGACAAGTGTTACAGGAGCTAACGGCATTGCAGTAGCCGAGGGAGAACCGTTATTGACTTTCCTTTCTGAAGATGATCCTGATATCAAATATCCAGAGAAAGGAGCAGGAGATAGTAATACCGGGGCTGGAGTTATAGCAGGACGTGCTGATTATGTAATGGGTCCCAGTGCAATCAGTCGTCGCGTATATCCGGGACTTTGGAAACTCGGTCCTTATCGTACTGACAACGGTACCGGTGTCGGTCAACCTAATGCCGGTAGTACACGTCCGTACAATATTGCCAAGTTTTCTGAGCTCTATTTGATTGCAGCAGAAGCTGCAGTAAAAGGCGCAACGACTAAACCTAATAAAAGTGCACGTGAGTTAGTCAACGTTTTACGTGATCGTGCAGGCAAATGGACATTCAGCAATGCAGAGAAAGAAGAAAAGGATTTGGATTATGGTTCTGATTTGACAAATGACACCCCAACAACAATTGATATCAACTATATCCTTGATGAACGTTCACGTGAATTCTTCGGTGAAGGTTATCGTTGGTTCGACCTTGTACGTACACAAAAATGGAATGAGTATGCTGACACTTACCAAATTTGTGGAAACGACAAAGGGGACCGTGAAGTCAAGACTTATACACGTACCATCAAGCCCGGACATTACCTGCGTCCTATTCCACAAGGACAGCTTGACGGTATGGAAATGACCCCTGAAGAGAAAAAGAACTATCAAAATCCTGAATATAGATAATTTATCTTTTTAAGATAAGTTCGCAATAGGTATTCATCGAAGCCGCTTGTAGATGTTCTAAAGTATCTGCAAGCGGCTTTTTATAAATATTAATATTATGAGAAATAGCATTTTTTGTATTATTTTGTTTTTAGCAAGTATGTGTTGGCAGCTACCACTAAAAGCTGCAGAACGTTTTATAACAAATGACGCTGTCGGCTTTCAATGGATACAAGAAAAAAAATCTTATCCTATACTGATAGATAACGAGGAATATAAAGGGGTACTCCGTGCCATTACTAATCTACAAACAGACGCACAAACAGTGACCAACGTCAAACCCCAAATCACAAGTTCTGTAACCGAAAAACGACTGTTGATTATTGGTTCTATCAATCGTAGCAACTGGATAAAACGGCTAATAGCATCAGGAAAAATCTCAGCCAATGAGTTAAAAGGAAAACGTGAAAAGTATATCCTATGTACCGTCAAACAACCATTCGAAGGAGTAGAGGAAGCTGTAGTGATTGCAGGTAGTGATAAAAGAGGTACTATTTATGGCATCTATGAGTTATCTTCACAAATGGGCGTATCTCCCTGGTACTATTGGGCGGATGTACCTGTGCAACATAAAAATAACATCTCAATACTCCCGGGAAGTTATACAGATGGTGAGCCTGCCATAGAATATAGAGGTATTTTCTTGAATGACGAGTGGCCCTCACTCGGAAATTGGGCACAGAAAACATTCGGCGGATTTAACAGTCAGTTTTATGAAAAAGTATTTGAACTCATACTTCGTCTGAAAGGTAATTTCATGTGGCCTGCCATGTGGGCCAGCGCTTTCTATGATGATGATATACAAAATGGAGTTTTAGCTGATGAAATGGGAATCGTAATGGGTACTTCCCACCATGAGCCTATGGGGCTAGCACAACAAGACTGGAAACGTCGCGGGACAGGCGCATGGGACTATACCCAAAACACTGCCACACTTCAAAATTTCTGGACAGAAGGTATAGAACGTTGCAAAAATTGGGAATCCGTAATTACCATAGGTATGCGTGGAGATGGAGATATGCCTATGAGCGAAAATGCCAATATTAACTTATTACAAAACATAGTCAAAGAGCAACGCAAAATTATCACTAAAGTTACAGGTAGAAAGGCTTCTGATATACCTCAGGTATGGGCTCTATATAAGGAGGTACAAGATTATTATGACAACGGCATGCGCGTTCCCGATGACATAACATTATTACTTTGTGATGATAATTGGGGCAATGTAAGAAAGCTACCTTCATTAACAGAAAAGCCTCGCAAGGGCGGCTATGGAATGTATTACCATTTTGACTACGTAGGAGGTCCAAGAAACTACAAATGGTTAAACTGCAACCAAGTAGAGCGTGTATGGGAACAAATGAACCTCTGTTATGAATACGGTGTGAGAAAGCTCTGGATTGTAAATGTAGGTGACCTTAAACCCATGGAATACCCTATTCAGTTCTTCCTAGACATGGCTTGGCAACCTAAAGCGTTCAATCCTAACAATATTTTTGATCACACCATAAGTTTTGCTGCACAGCAATTTGGCAATAAATATGCCGAAGAAATAGCAGATATTATTAAACTTTACAGCAAATATGCCCGTAGAGTGACTCCCGAGCTTCTAAATGCAAACACATATCAGTTCAATTATGACGAGTGGAACACTGTTGTAGAAGAGTGGAATAATATAGAACTACGAGCTTTAAGAGTTTATCAAAATCTCGATCCTCATTGGTACGATGCTTACGAAGAACTTGTCCTATTCCCCATTCAGGCTATGCAGAATGTCTACGAAATGTATTACTCTGTAGCAATGAATGCCAAGGTAGAATCTCCTGCCGAAATCAACTATTGGGCACAGCGTGTCGAAAAATTATACAAAAGAGATTCATTACTCTGTGCTCATTATAATTATGAAATTGCAAATGGGAAATGGAATCATATAATGGATCAGGTGCATATCGGATACACCAATTGGCAACAGCCAGAAACACAAGTAATGCCTAAAGTGAGAAAATCTCAAGACACCGTTTACCTCTGCCACAAGGAAACAGACGGATATATTTCTATAGAAGCAGGTAATTTTAAGGTCAACCATAAAGTTAGTGTCATTCCCGACCTTGGCAAGACAGAATGTGCTATCACCACTTTGCCAGCTTCCATAACCCCAAACAATGCCTATGTAGAATACGAACTTGAAACAATGTCTTCAGGCAAGGCAAAACTAAGTATACTACTTGCCCCTACTCTCAATTTCAATGCTAATAAAGGGCTACGCTTTGCCATTAGTATAGACGGTGGTCAAGAACAGATTGTCAATTTTAACGGTCATTACGATGGGAGGCTCGGCCCTTGGCAAGCTGCCAGCATCATAAAAACAGATATGGAAGCAGATTTTGGTCAAGCCGGCAGACATACTCTCCGCTTCAGATTTGTAGATTCAGGAATCGTAATGGAAAAAATACTTATAGACTTCGGTGGTCTAAAGCCAACATACCTTGGAGCACCTTCTTCTAAACTTATTAAATAGATACCCATATGAAAAACATTAAAACACTTAGTATTATTCTTTTTTCCATACTGACATTTTCAGCATGCAGCACTCCTGAACCTGTAGAACAGGATGGAACTATGCTTTGGCTTGCAAACGGACGCAGCTACGAAGATGTTCTTAACTCTGTCGTAACTAAGATAGATAGCAGCCTTACTAAAGAAGAGTATCACATTTATGATGCTGATGGCAAACGCTATATCAGTGGTGGTTCCCAATCTGCCATTCGTTACGGAGTCTATGCACTACAAAGAGCAGAAGTTCTCGGCAAAGCAGATACAGGACTGGATATTCACGAAAAGCCATATTACGAATACCGTATTCTCAATCACTGGGATAATCTTGATGATACTGTAGAAAGAGGTTATGCCGGACTATCCATGTGGGAATGGACTGCAGAAGAGATTCCTGTAAAGAGAATTCATCATTATGGTGAGCTCTGCGCCTCTGTGGGACTAAACGGTGCTGTGCTCAATAATGTTAATGCCAATCCTCACATACTTGATAAAGAACATATTAAAAGAGTATCTCAAATTGCCAATATTCTCAGAGAGTATGGAATAACCACTTATCTCTCAATAAAATGGACAAGTCCTATCACTCTCAGCGGGTTAAAATCAGGAGATCCCCTTGATTTAAAAGTTCGCCAATGGTGGAAAGATAAAGCTGCTGAGATATATGCTGCCATTCCCGACTTTGGCGGTTTCCTTGTAAAAGCAAATTCTGAAGGACAAGCCGGACCGCAAGATTATGGCAGAACCCATGCCGATGGTGCAAATATGCTTGCAGAAGCAGTGGCTCCCTACGGTGGAATTATCATGTGGAGAGCTTTTGTATATAGTCCTACCAGTAGTGACAGGGCTAACCAAGCGGTGGAAGAATTCAAATCTCTTGACGGACAATTTGCAGATAATGTTATTATTCAAATCAAAAACGGTCCTATTGACTTTCAACCGCGTGAACCTTTCAGTCCATTATTCGGACAGCTATACAAAACTCCCATGATGATGGAATTTCAAATCACCCAAGAATATCTTGGTTTCTCTAATCATCTTGTCTATCATGGTACTACTTATGAAGAAAGCCTTGACAGTGATACTTACAGAGATGGAAAAGGTTCTACTGTAGCTAAAATGGTGAAAGCTATTGCAGGGGTTGCAAATACCGGTCAAGATCCTAATTTCTGCGGCTATATTTTTGCCCAATCCAATTGGTATGCATTCGGTCGTTTAGCATGGAATCCTACGTTAAGTGCCGAACAGATTGCGGACGAATGGGTACACCAAACTTTCATCCGACCTAAAGGAATGACCTTCCAAGCCTATGAACAAAAGTTTCTTATCCCTGTCAAAGATATAATGATGAGTTCCCGCGAAACAGCCGTAAATTACATGATGCCACTTGGTTTCCATCATATATTCGGTGGATCACACTATGGACCGGGACCATGGGAAAGCAGTATAAGACCGGATTGGTCACCTGTATTCTATCACAAAGCCGACAAAGACGGAGTAGGATTTGACCGTACTCGTAATGGTTCTGCTAATGTAGACCAATACCATGAACCGCTCGCCTCACAATTCAACTCTCTCAAAACCTGTCCTGAGAATCTACTTCTTTGGTTTCATCATATTCCATGGGACTATAAACTCTCTTCTGGAAGAGAACTTTGGGACGAAATATGCCTGCATTATGACAAAGGAATCTCACAAGTTGAAAAGTACCAAGAAACGTGGGCAAGTCTCAAACCTTATATCAGTAAGACAATATTTGATGAAGTTACCCTAAAATTAGATATTCAGAAAAATGATGCAGAATGGTGGAGAGATGCTTGTATAGGTTATTTCCAGACTTTCTCCAACAAAGAACTTCCCACAGGTGTGAGACCTCTAAAAACTCCGATCGATTCTCTAATAAAAAGTAGAGTAAAATCCAATCGTTATGGTATGCCTTACCATGATGAAAATCATAAGCCTATCATTATCAAACGTCTGTAAAAATGTTTCACCCACGTATAGAAAAACTCTGTACGTGGGTGAAATTCATTCAGCAATCCTTTATCAAAATAAAAGTTTGTTCTTATAAAAGTGTTTTGTGTTTGTATAACTTACCTATTATATTTCAAAATCCTGAAATTTCTCTTATACCCTATTCTAATAGTTTCTTTATAAACTCTTTCGGCTGATAATCACGATCAAACAGCAAAGCATAATCCTTACGCCCTCTCACCGGAAAACCATTCTTCCAAGAATCTCCGTCACTCACACCCCAAGCTGTCACACGGCTCACAATATCAGAATGTTTAATAAATAAGTCCATGAACTCAGACATACGACTATTCCATTGTTGGGAAACACTATCGGGCAAAGACTCCGGATAAGGATTCAACATCTTTTTGTAAGCTACTGTATCAGATACATTGGCAGTGCGCTTTAAAGTTGGCAAAGCAGTCATATCCCATTCTGTTATCATTACTTTAGCACCAGTAGAAGCATAAGCAACCATGCTTTCCTCGAAATCTTTCAAAGAAGGATAGTCAAGACCTACATGTCCCTGCATTCCGATAGCATCCACACGGAGACCTTTAGATTTCATGTCATTTACTAAATTTACGACAGTTTCGCGTTTTCCGGCTTCATGCATATTATAGTCATTATAATATAACTCTGCTTCAGGATCAGCCTCATGAGCATATTGGAAAGCAAGAGATATAAATTCTTCACCTAAAATCTCATAAAACTTGCTCTTACGATAAGATCCATCCTCAAGAATTGCTTCATTCACAACATCCCAACCCTTAACACGTCCTTTATAACGGCTAACTATAGTTGTTATATGGTCCTTCAACCGTTGCTTCAACACTTCTGAAGATACATTTTTTCCATCCTTGTCAACACAGAACCAAGGAGCAAGTTGAGAATGCCAAACCAAACAATGACCGATGATGTACATTCCGTTGTCTTCACCGAACTTTACAAACTCATCCGCTTGACTGAAATCATAACGATTCTCCTCCGGATGAATCACTTGGCATTTCATACAATTCTCCGCCACAACCGAATTGAAATGGCGCTTCACAATCTTAACAGCCGCAGTATCTATACCGGAAGATTGTTTTGTATTCAAAGCAACACCTATCAAGAATTTGTCGCCCAACACTTCTTTCAAAGAAGCTTCATTTTCCGTTGTTACACGTGTAGCACAAGAACTTAGAGCCAAACCTGCCAACAATACTAATAACGTTTTTTTGTTGTTCATGCTTTTTTGTTTAATGATTATAAAATATAAATATGAAAAATTGAAAATAAATTATTACCAATTATCCGTCCGAAAAGGTGAAGCTAACAATCCTTCCTTATTGCACAAATTAGCATCCTCCGGATTGTTACTCCAAGCATAACGTACTGCAACAGGATTCTTCACAATCTTACTACTTACAATAACCTTATTACCTCGTATCACGGCATCTGCCCATACAAACTTTTGATCTTCACCTGCAATCGCAAAATGTCTCAGAGTTTTCCCTTCTTTACAAATCAGTCCACGACCGATTTCTGTAAAAGTCAAGATTATCTTATCACCTTCCACTTTCATTTCTTTATATAGAGGCCCCGAACCAGTAATTTTCTCTCCATACACAAGCTTACGAGCACCCAAGAAAAGCCGCTGTGCAACCACCTTTTTGTTTAATGGATGTATATCATTCCACTCACCCACATCATAAGTAACCGCCAAAGAAGTGTAAGGTACATTCAATGCCGTTTTTAATTGAGCCTCGCGTATCCTCGCCCAGCCACTATCGGAAGGGCTATCATTCTTTTCCATAAAATTAGGTAACTGTACCAATAAGAAAGGCATATCAGGCATATTCCAAAGCTCCCGCCAATCCTTAATCAAAGCTTCCAATAAAGAAGCATATATTTGCGGACGTCCGGTATTACTTTCACCCTGATACCATATAGTTCCTTTCACCTGATAATTACTAATTGGATAGATCATACCACTGTAAAGCCCAGAACCTGCCCTATTCAAATTCTTTAGTCTATCGGCATATTTTACAACTTCATTCTGATTAATGCCTATCTTATATTTCCAAGTGCCGGTAAGTTCTATTTCCGCATCATCTCCTACAATTTTATAGTTCTTACCTTTGACGAAACCGCCATTTGCAGAATTCGCAGTAAGCCTTACAGTTATCACATTTTTGCCTTCTGTCAGAACTCCTGCCGGAATATCATACTTACGTGGAGGATAAGTATAGGAAGTAAAACCTACAAAAGTACCGTTGACGAAAATGGAATCACTGTCAACCAGTGTCCCCATATAAAGGCGTGCATGTCTTCCCACCATAGATTCGGGGACACTAAAGGTTTTCCTATACCATACAGTACCTCTTGTATGGATACCATTTTCCCGCCAATACCCTGGAACTTCCATTGTAGCCCAGTCCATATCATCCATATTTTTCTGTTGCCATTTACCAGCTCCTTTATCTTGCTTTGCTAATCTCATACTATCCAAAGCAGCCTTATCAAAAACTAATTCAGGAAACATTTTTAAGTTTTTCTGACTCACCCAGCTTTCTATGGCCGAACCACCCAAACTAGACACCAGCATTCCTACAGGCACTTTATATCTATCATATGCTTCCTGAGCAAAGAAGTAAGCTAATGATGTCCAATTCAACACATCGGAAGCAACAGCTGAATGCCAACCGGCATTACCTGCAATATCTTCCTTCAACCCTCCTACAGAATTCTGAGTAGGTACCTTATAATGCCGTATCATATGGTTGTTCGACACATTAATTTCAGGGAACATCTCTGTAAGACGCGCAATAGGAGTTTCCTGATTAGATTGACCGGAACAAAGCCAAACATCTCCCACCAAAACATCGCGAATCACACGTTCATTCACTTCCAAAAGGAAAGGTCCCCCGGCCTTCTGCGGTGGCAAAAGAACCTGCCAACTTCCCGTTGCATCGGTCTCTGTATTATAATGTTTTCCCTGAAAACGTACAGTTACTTTCTCTCCGGGAGAAGCCCAACCCCATATTTTTAATTCCACATCACGTTGTAATACCATTCTATCACTTACCAGACGAGGAAGTCGAACTTTAGCTGAAAGCGGCAATAGAACAGTAAAGGATAAGAAAATAAGGCAAACAATTAACAAAAATCTTTTCATACTCTAAGTCGGATTATTGATTGTGTCAAAATTACACAATCCCTCCTAAACGAGAGAAAAAATATGTTACGCTTTTTTTTCACTAAAATTACAATATCATTCATGGTGTTACCTTTTCTTTTCCTTATGTAACAAACGACAAATACAACATCATATCAAGCCTTCAAACGACATAAAGTACCATTATACAATGACTACAAATCACAGCTATCCATTTTCAAAAATCCCGTTCGATTCTAAGAACTATAATATAATCGGCAGTACTCAGAAGCTCCACAAAACCCCAAAAACAAGATGCATAATGCAGTGTGACGATTAATGTAACATATAAGACAAAAGATGTAACATACAATAAGCTTTGTGATACATATTCTAAAGCAAATTAAAAAGCAGTTATCTACCTTTGTAAAGTTTCATAAAGACAGCTTATTTGAAAACCGTATGAAGAGATTAATTTCATTTTTAATTTTAAGTTACCTTACCATTGGATGCATCATTGCACAACACAGTAGTTTGCAAAAACAGGGCACTGCTACTCAACTTGTTGTAAATGGTTCTCCTTTCCTTATATTAGGAGGCGAGCTGGGTAATTCATCAGCGGCTTGCACACAAGACATAGAACGTATTTTCCCGAAATTAGAAAAAATGGGATTAAATACAGTATTAGTTCCCGCTTATTGGGATTTAATAGAACCGATTGAAGGTAATTTTGATTTCACACTTACGGATAAAGTCCTGCAACAAGCACGCCAGAACAATCTGAAAATTGTCTTTTTATGGTTTGGCGCTTGGAAGAATTCAATGAGTTGTTATGCTCCTTTATGGTTTAAAAAAAACTACAAAAAATATCCACGTGCATACACTCAAAATGGAAAACCACTTGAAATAGCCAGTGCTTTTTCTGCAACTGTGCAAGATGCCGATCACCGAGCATTCTCCAAATGGATGCAACATATAGCCGCTGCCGACAAAGAAGAAGGTACAGTGATTATGATACAAATAGAAAATGAAATCGGCATGCTGGAAGATGCACGCGATTATTCACGCGAAGCCAATAAAGCATTTAATGCCCCCATACCTGCAGAATTCATGACCTATTTACAAAAAAACAAAAAAACACTTCACCCGCAAATGCTAAAGAAATGGGAAAGTCAAGGATGCAAGAAACAGGGTAATTGGCAGGAAGTATTCGGAGCTGATATTTATACCGATGAGATTTTTATGGCATGGCACTATGCCAAATATGTGGAACGACTGGCACAGACTGCCCGCTCCACATATAATATCCCGTTATATGTCAATGCAGCAATGAATAGCCGTGGACGTAAACCGGGCGAATACCCTTCAGCAGGCCCATTAGCGCATTTAATTGATGTATGGCATTGTGGAGCGCCGAGTATTGATATTCTTGCCCCTGACTTGTACGATGATGGGTTCAAGAACTGGGTAGCACAATATAAATTGCACAACAATCCTCTTTTCATTCCTGAAATACGTCTGACAGACAATAACGGTGTACGCGCCTTCTACATACTCGGTGAACATGACGCCATTGGCATCAGCCCTTTCTCCATAGAAGACGGTAGCGAATTACCTACCGCCCCCTTGGTACAAAGCTATGCCAAACTAAAGGAGTTGACACCCCTGATTACCCGCTATCAGGGTAAGGATGTGATGAAAGGATTACTTTTTGACAAAACAGACAAAGAACGTATTTTTACGGACAACGATCTCACCATAACTGCTCGCCACTACTTCACCCTACCTTGGGACTCGCGCGCCACCGACGGCAGTATCTGGCCCGAAGGAGGAGGTATCCTTATAAGACTATCTATAAATGAATATATCTTAGCCGGTAGCGGTATTGTTTTGGAATTTGCCAAGACCACGGAAAAACAAGCCGCTGAAAGCCATAAGCAGTTGGGCGAAGACGGATTTGCCTTGGGCAACGAATATGCACAAAACAAGACAACCACCTTCCGTGGGAAGCGGTGTGGCATAGGATATATAGACGAAGTGACAGTGGACAAAACCGGAAAGTTCCG
Source organism: Bacteroides propionicigenes (assembly GCF_018390535.1). GTDB lineage: Bacteria > Bacteroidota > Bacteroidia > Bacteroidales > Bacteroidaceae > Bacteroides > Bacteroides propionicigenes. Next base: position 141,635 of record NZ_JAHBBW010000001.1, read on the forward strand.
CTATATCCGTCGGCTTAATGGCGACCAAGATCATCAGGGACGCCATGTACGTATCTCTGTAGGAGAATTCAAGATACTGCACATACAGCTGTACGAGTATCAGTAAGCAATCCGGATAGAATGAATGAATTACCTGTAAACATAGATATACAATAAAAAATAGAATGATGAAAAGTTTGGTTTATGATAAAATTAGGTTAGGAGTAGCAGTGTTACTTTGCCTTTGCACTTCCTCATGGGTAAATGCAAAGGTAAAGTTGCCTGCTTTAATTTCAGACGGAATGGTACTGCAACGTGAGCGACCTGTCAAAGTATGGGGTACAGCAGACGCAGGCGAATACATTACCGTAAAGTTACTGAGAAAAAGCTATCATGCTACTGCTGATGCCAACGGACATTGGAGTATCGCACTGCCACCGCTGAAAGCCGGTGGACCTTACCAAATGCAAATCAATGACATCAAACTGAATAACATATTAATAGGTGATGTATGGCTTTGTTCGGGGCAATCAAACATGGAACTCCCAGTAAAACGAGTGATGGATATGTTTGCCCAAGAAATCCTCAGTTACAACAATGAAAAAATTCGCCATATCATTATTCCTAAAGAATACAATTTCCATACGCCACAAGAAGAATTATCTTCAACAAGTTGGAAAGCGCTGACACAAGAAAATGTTATGGATTTTTCCGCTCTTGCTTACTTTTTCGCCAAGGAGATGTACGAAAAGACTGGTATACCTATAGGACTTATCAACTCCAGTTGGGGAGGTACACCGGTAGAGGCATGGATTAGCGAAGACGGATTAAAAGAGTTTCCTTTATACGTCAATACCAAACGTCTGTATGAAGACGATGCCTACTGCACTCACATCAAGAAACTTGAGGGAGAAAGCTTCTACCGTTGGAACCTGTCACTCTATCGTGGCGACGCGGGATTACACGAATCGACGCCTTGGTATGCAACCGATTATGATGACCACAATTGGCGAACAGTAAATATGTTCTCGACATCATGGGGGAATAATGGTCTAAACCCTATTGGCGGTTCACATTGGCTGCGCCAAAATATAGAAATACCACAAGCATGGACTGGTAAAGAAGCGACATTACGTTTGGGATGTATTGTCGATGCTGATTCTGTATATGTCAATGGAATTTTTGTCGGAACCACCGGTTATCAGTATCCACCCCGTATCTACCGGATACCTGCCGGTGTATTAAAATCCGGAGAAAACAATATAACCGTACGCATTATCAGTAACGGTGGTCAGCCGAACTTCGTACAAGAAAAGCCATACAAGATAATCTGTGACAACGAAGAAATTAATCTGAAACAGGAATGGAAATATCGATTAGGAGCTCCCATGCCGCCCTCTCCGGATATGATGTTCTTCTGTTACAAACCGGTATGTTTGTACAATGCCATGATAGCTCCACTGCAAAACTATTCCATACGGGGCGTACTGTGGTATCAAGGCGAATCAAACGTAGCACGTCGAAATGAATATACAAAACTTTTGACAGCCATGATTGCTGACTGGCGTCATACATTCAATCAACCGAAACTGCCTTTCTATATTGTAGAATTGGCAGACTTTCTATCAAAAGATGATATCGGCGGCCGCAAAGCTTGGGCGGAAATGCGTCAAGAACAAGCCAAAGCTGCTTCTGCCAATCAGGACACTTATCTCATACAAAACAGCGATTTAGGAGAATGGAATGATATCCATCCGCTTGATAAAAAGACTTTAGGAAAACGTATTGCCGAAAGCGCTTTAAATAGTATGAAACGATAATACGCAAACTCTTGAAATGATTAAACCTATAAAGAATAAAAAAATGAATACACTTAACCAAAAAGTGTCCATGGTCGAAAAAATCGGCTATAGCCTCGGAGATTGTTCTGCGAACTTTGTGTTCCAGATGATGATGATTTACCAAACTAAGTTTTATACAGACGTATTCGGTCTGGAAGGAGCCGTTGCCGGTAGCGTAATGCTGTTAGCACGTATTGTAGATGCCTTTGTAGATCCCACGGTAGGCATTCTGTCAGACCGTACAAAATCTAAATGGGGTAAATACCGTCCATGGGTACTTTGGACGGCTCTGCCATTCATGGTATTTTATATTTTGGCATTCTACAATCCGGGAATCGAGGACAAAGGACTTGTAGCTCTGTACGCTACAATCTCTTACACTTTATTGATGACCTTGTATTCATTCAATAATACTCCTTATGCTTCATTGGGAGGTGTCATGACCAGTGATATTAAAGAACGTAATAGCATTACCAGTATCCGCTTTGTGGCAGCCACTATCGCACAATTTATTGTACAAGGTTTAACTCTGCCGTTGGTCAGCAAGTTTGCCGGTGAATCGGGAGATAAGGGACATGGATGGCTTTGTACAGTTTCATTATTCGCAGCTATCGGTCTAATATTCCTCTTTATAACTTTCTTCTCTGCACGTGAAAGGATTACACCGCCAACCAATCAGAAAACAGATACCAAACAGGATATTAAAGATGTCTTCAAGAGTATACCGTGGCGAGCCATGTTCATCTTGACACTATTCATATTCACTACTCTTGCCATGTGGGGAAGTGCAATGAACTATTATTTTGAAAATTATGTAGACGCCGGTGCGCTTTATGCTTTCCTCGACAAAATAGGATTAGTGGCAACCAAAGCCGGAGATGGAATAGGATATACTATATTAAATGCTTTTGGATTGATAGTTAGCAGTCCGGACAAGGCATATGAAGTAGGTTTCGGTGTATTCAATATGTTAGGGGCATTAGTTCAATTCTTTGGTGTAATCTTACTATCCAGTTTCCTCGCAAACCGTTACGGAAAGAAACGTGTATTTATCATATGCTTGGCACTAACCGCATTGTTCACAGCTTTCTTCTACTTCCCTAACGAAACAGATGTGGAAACAATGTTCGTACTGAATTTCCTCAAAAGCCTTGCATATGCCCCGACAGTACCTTTACTTTGGGCCATGATTGCCGATGTAGCCGATCACTCGGAATACGTCAACTACCGACGTGCCACAGGTTTCGTCTTTGCCGGTGTTGTCTTTGCCCTGAAAGCCGGTTTAGGTATCGGTGGTGCCATACTGGGATTCCTCCTGTCTGGTTTCGGTTATGTTTCAGGAGCGGGTACAGAACAAACGACTTCCGCCATACATGGTATTGTACTTTCATCCAGTTTGATTCCTGCAGCAACATTCTTCGTAGGTGTTATTGCACTATACTTCTACCCTATCACCAAAGAGTATAACGAACATATGCAAGCTGAATTGAAAGAACGGAGAAGTAAAGCTGATTATTGAAAGTTAACCGCTAAATAACATATCATGAAGCTCAAACACATACTTTTATTTATTGTGGCTGCAATACTTGCTGCATGCAGTAGTGAAAAGAGAGTAGCAACAGAACCGTCTTTAAAAGAAGCATTTGGTAATAAATTCCTTATAGGAGTAGCATTAAATGCACGACAGGTAGCCGGCAAAGACAGTGCAGCAACAAAGCTTATAAAACAGCATTTTAATTCTATCGTTGCAGAGGACTGCATGAAGAGTGTAAACATTCATCCTGAAGAGGATAGATATAATTTCGATGCCGCCGATTCCATAGTAGAGTATGGCGAAAAGAATGAAATGACCGTTATCGGTCACTGCCTCGTGTGGCACTCTCAGCTAGCTCCCTGGTTCTGTGTAGACAAGGAAGGAAAGAACGTCTCGCCCGAAGTTCTGAAGCAGCGGTTGAAAGACCACATTACAACAATTGTCAGCCGCTATAAGGGGCGTATCAAAGGTTGGGATGTAGTGAATGAAGCAATAGAAACCGACGGTTCATACCGAAAAAGTAAGTTTTATGAAATCTTAGGTGAGGAGTATGTTCCTCTTGCATTCCAGTATGCTCATGAAGCCGACCCGGATGCCGAACTCTACTACAACGATTTCGGTATGCACCATCCCGGACGGCGTGACGGAGTAGTAAAGTTGGTGAAATCACTGAAAGAAAAGGGCCTGCGCATAGACGCTGTAGGTCTGCAAGGACATATGGGCATGGACTACCCCAGTGTGGAGGAGTTTGAAAAGAGTATGCTCGCCTTTGCTTCTACCGGTGTAAAAATCATGATCACCGAATGGGAAATGAGCGCACTGCCTACCGTACATGATGGAGCCAACATCAGTGATACCGTTGCCTTTAGAGAAGCTATGAATCCCTATCCGGATGCCTTACCAGATTCTGTTTCCAAGATTTGGAATGCTCGCATGAAAGCATTCTTTGACCTTTTCATAAGGCATGCCGATATTATGGATCGCGTAACCGTTTGGGGAGTAAGTGATGGTGACTCATGGAAAAATGATTTTCCTGTAAGAGGACGTAAGGAATATCCCCTCCTTTTTGACCGTAATCACGAACCGAAACCATTCTTACGCGAATTGCTTTCACCTAAGACTGCTATATTCGACAATTTTACATATTCAGTAGAAGGTGAAGAACAGAAACAAGCCGATGCAGAAGGTTCTCAACTGACCAACCCTCTGCTTCCCGGTTGCTATCCCGACCCAAGCATTTGCCGTGTAGGAGATGATTACTATTTGGTGAACTCGTCATTCGCGTTCTATCCCGGAGTTCCTATCTGGCACAGTAACAATCTCAAAGACTGGAAGCAATTGGGATATGTACTGAACCGTCCCTCACAACTACCGTTGAAAGATGGTCTACGTATCAGCGGCGGCATCTATGCCCCGGACATCAAATACAATCCGCACAATAAGCTTTTTTACATGATAACTACTGCCGTAGATGGCGGCGGCAACTTCTTCGTAACAACCGATAATCCTAAAAAAGGAGAATGGAGCGATCCTATTTTCTTACCTGAAGTAGGAGGAATAGACCCCGGTTTCTTATTTGACGAAGACGGTAAAGCCTATATTGTAAATAATGACGCTCCGGCAGGTAAACCTGAATACAGCGGACATCGTGCCATCTGGATACGCGAATTTGATTGGAAAAATAACTGTACCGTAGGAGAACAAAAAGTGATTATAGATGGTGGTGTAGACAAATCACAGCATCCCAGTTGGATAGAAGGGCCTCACCTTTATCACATCAATGGTACTTACTACCTGATGGCGGCAGAAGGTGGTACAGGTCCCAATCATTGTGAAGTCATATTCTCGGCTTCTTCTCCTTTCGGACCTTTCAAACCTTGCAACATCAACCCGATACTGACACAACGTGATTTGCCGCAAGACCGGACCAATCCGGTAACTTGCACAGGCCATGCTGATTTGGTGCAGACCCCATCAGGTGATTGGTATGCTGTTTTCCTTGCAGTACGCCCCTACCGTAACGGACATGATGTAATGGGGCGTGAAACGTTTCTGCTCCCGGTTAACTGGAAAGATGGACAACCAATAATTCTTCCTGCAGGCAAAACCATTCGTTACACCAACCGTACTCTTGCTCCCACTCCGCTTTGGACAACTGACGGACTGGCTAATGAAGCATTCTTCATCCGTACTCCACAAAACTCTTATTATGAAATAGACAAAAGCGGGAAATTGGCATTGACTGCCCGCAGCATAAAAATCAATGACCGCCAACAACCATCTGCTATCGGACGTTGGATTACAAACAATGAATTCGATGCGCAGACTACTGTCAGTTTTTTACCCACAGCACCGGAAGATTTTGCCGGTATCATACTATTCCACAACGATGAGTGCAACATTCGTTTTGGCAAGACATTGGATGCGCAAGACCAACCTTGTTTAAAGCTGACCGTCTCCAGCCGAAGCCAGAATAAGCGTAATACAGATACAGCAGCAGAGACTACAGTTTCGTTGAAACAGTCCGATGCCGATAAAAAGATTTATCTGAAAGTAACAGGTAATGAAACGCAAACTACGGACAAAGGTGTTTATTATACTTTCTCCTATTCTTTCAGCCCCAAACAGGACTGGACACAAGTCGGCGAACCTATTTCCGCCGATTTGCTCAGTACCCAAACAGCCGGCGGCTTTACAGGTACTATGGTAGGCATATACACCACAGGAGATTATAATAAACCGGGAGATTACAATAAAATGGAAAAAGAAAAGTAATAATTCAATTCTTATAAATCAATAACTTATAACTAATTTCGCTTCACCATGAAAAAAGAGATGAGATACTTAGTACCGGGAGATTATATGGCAGATCCTGCCGTACACGTTTTTAATGACAGAGTGTATATCTACCCCAGCCACGATTGGGAAAGTGGCATAGAAGAAAACGACAACGGCGACCACTTCAACATGAAAGACTATCATGTTTTCTCTACTGATGACATCATGAACGGTGAAATCAAAGACCATGGAGTAGTGCTTCAAGTAGAAGACATACCTTGGGCAGGCCGCCAATTATGGGATTGCGACGTAGCCTTGAAAGACGGAAAATATTATATGTACTTCCCCTTGAAAGACCAAAATGACATTTTCCGCATTGGTGTAGCTATCAGTGACAAACCCGAGGGCCCGTTCATTCCTCAAGCCAATCCGATAAAAGGCAGTTATAGCATCGACCCCGCTATCTTTGATAATGGCGACGGTGATTTCTATATGTATTTCGGCGGTCTGTGGGGTGGACAGCTTCAACGCTATCGCGACAACAAAGCCTTGGAATGCGCCGCTTTGCCCGAGGGTAATGAGTTGGCTCTTCCTTCTCGCGTAGCCAAACTCAGTAAAGATATGCTGGAGTTTGCAGAAGAGCCGAAAGCTATAATCATTTTAGATGAGAATGGTAAGCCGATGACGGCAGGCGACAATGAACGACGTTTCTTTGAAGCCAGCTGGATGCACAAATACAACGGTAAATATTATTTCTCCTACTCTACCGGTGATACACATCGTCTGTGCTATGCCATCGGAGATAATCCTTACGGACCTTTTACTTATCAAGGTGTCATCCTTACTCCGGTAGTTGGCTGGACCACACACCATGCCATTACAGAATATAAAGGAAAATGGTATCTGTTCCATCACGACTGTGTACCTTCCAACGGAAAGACATGGCTTCGCAGCTTGAAAGTATGCGAACTGGAATACGATGTCAACGGAAAGATAATCACTATTGACGGACAATAACCCTAATATAACATGAAATACAGAATATTTTCGCTTTTCTATATTGCAATAGTATTCGTAACCCAAATGGCTGCCGAAGACGGTAGCCATTTGTGGCTTCGATTACCGGCCAATGCACATGCGCAAATCTCGGCTCCTCGCCAGTCGCCTACATTAGATATAGCCGTCAAGGAATTACAGCGGGCATGGACAGGGGCTCCCGTTCAACTCATTATACAGAAGGACAAGCAATTGCAACCGGAGGGATTCCGCATTCAATACAAAGATAACAAAGTTGTACTCACCTCTCCCACAGAGACCGGATTACTCTATGCCAGCTATCACCTGCTCAGATTACAAGAGACCGGACAGAGCTTGAACGACTCTCAAGTGATAGAGAATCCCGCCTACAACCTACGCATCCTCAATCATTGGGATAATATGGACCGTACCATAGAACGTGGCTATGCAGGACAATCACTTTGGAATTGGGAAGAACTGCCTAATACCCTTTCTGACAGATACGAGGCGTATGCCCGGGCTAACGCTTCTATCGGCATCAACGGTACGGTGCTGAATAACGTAAACGCTTCGCCTAAAATTCTTTCTGCCGAATACCTGCAAAAAGTAAAAGCCCTGGCAGACATCTTCCGTCCGTACGGATTGCGCGTTTACCTGTCCGTAAACTTCGCATCCCCCATGGCACTCGATAGTTTAAGTACTGCCGACCCTCTTAACAAAGAAGTTATCCGTTGGTGGAAAAATAAAGTAAAAGAAGTCTATCGCATCATTCCGGACTTCGGCGGTTTTTTGGTAAAGGCCAACTCGGAAGGGCAACCCGGTCCTTGTGATTTCGGACGCACCCATGCCGAAGGTGCTAATATGCTGGCAGATGCATTGAAACCTTACAACGGTATCGTTATGTGGCGAGCTTTTGTATATAGCCCTTCCGATGCCGATCGTGCCAAACAAGCCTATCTGGAATTCAAGCCTTTGGACGGACAGTTCCGTAAGAACGTTATTGTTCAGGTAAAGAACGGTCCGATAGATTTCCAACCCCGTGAACCGTACAGCCCGTTGTTCGGTGCTATGCAGCACACTCCTTTAATGGCTGAGTTTCAAGTGACACAAGAATATTTGGGACATTCCAATCACATCGCCTACCTGGCTCCGATGTGGAAAGAGTTCTTTGAATTTGTAGCCCCTGCTTCTCTGAAAGCGATAGCTGGTGTTGCCAACATAGGTACAGATGTGAATTGGTGCGGACACACCTTTGCACAAGCCAACTGGTATGCTTTCGGACGCTTGGCATGGCAGCCTTCTTTATCCTCTGAAAGTATCGCTGATGAATGGCTGAAACAGACCTTCAATCCTATTGAAGATTTGCGTCAACTAAAAAAGATGATGCTTGACAGTCATGAAGCTGTAGTAAACTATATGATGCCGCTCGGTTTGCACCATATTTTTGCATGGGGGCATCATTACGGTCCCGAACCCTGGTGCAGTGTACCCAGCGCCCGTCCCGACTGGCTTCCTTCTTACTACCACAATGCTGATAAACAAGGAATAGGCTTTGACCGCAGTAGCAAAGGAAGCAATGCCGTTGCACAATATCCGGAAAATCTGGCAAAACAATATAATAACATCAACACGTGTCCCGAAGAATATCTCCTGTGGTTCCACCATGCTCCTTGGACATACCGCATGAAAAGCGGCCGCAGCCTATGGGATGAACTATGCTACCATTATGACAAGGGTGTCCACCAAGTCAGAGAGTTTCAAAAGATATGGGATGCTGCAGAGAAATACATTGATGCAGAACGTTTCCGCGAAGTACAGTCTCATTTAAAGATACAAGCTCGTGATGCCGTTTGGTGGAAAGATGCCTGTCTGCTTTACTTTCAGGGGTTCTCCGGTATGCCCATTCCCCATGATATTGAACGCCCCATACACGAATTGAAAGATTTACAGAAAGTACATCTTCCTATCAGCAACTATGAATGCCCCACAAAAGAACTTCTGAATAAGAACAGATAAGAGTTAAAATAATAGTTCTTGTGCATGAAACTTTTGGTATTTGGCGTCAAAACCAAAAGTTTCATGCACAAGAACAAGAAGTTTCACAAGGTGGGACTGCAAGTTTCAACGAAGGAAACTTCCGGTTCCACCCATTGAAACAAATTTCCTACCCACCCCTTAAAAGGGAAACAACAACGGGAGCACAAAAACCATTACTACTCCCATAATAATCTGCAAAGGAAGCCCCACCTTTATGTAGTCCATAAAAGTATATTGCCCTGCCGGCATCACCAATGCGTTGGGTGGGGTAGAGAAAGGAGAAGCAAAGCACATACTTGCCGCTACTGTCACCGCAAACAAGAATGGCACAGGACTAACTCCTATCTGCATCGCACTCTGAAGCGCGATAGGAGCCATAAGAACAGCTGTCACCGTATTGCTGATAAACATTGTCATCAATGAAGTTGTAAAATAAATACCGGCCATCAGCACAATCGGTCCGTAACTTCCCAATCCGTTTACCAAACTATTGGATATATATTCCGAAGCACCGGTTTTCTCCAAAGCCAAAGACATTGGCAACATTCCGGCAAAAAGTACGATAGTTTCCCAGTTAATCGTTTTATAAGCGGCTTCCACATTGCGAAAACATCCGGTCAGTACCATCAATAAACCGGCTATCATAACAGCTGTAACGGGAGCCACCGGAATAAAGTCGAACACCATCATTACTACCATCAATGCCATGATAGCCGCAGCTACGGGAGCTTTATAATCCAGTGTCACTTTAGCTGCCTCATCCAAAGGCTGTCCCAGTACCACCCATTCAGTATCTTCCTTACTTAAGCGTGCAATATCTTGCCATGCCCCCTGTACCAACAGTACATCTCCGCTATGCATATGCTCACGTCCCAAATCCTGCAAGATATACTCTTTCTTACGACGGATTCCCAGTACATTTACGTTGAACTTATCACGGAATCCCGCTTCCTTCACCGTCTGATTGATAATTTTAGAAGAAGGCATCAATACAATCTCAGCTATGCCGATGTCATAGAAATCGAGTTTGTTGTCCGCTTTCACAGCTTCCTCGGTAGTATGCCCATCAATCATCTCCAACAAATAATCTCCGACAAAGCGGTTTACGTCTGCAACGTCTCCTGTAATGTAAAGCACGTCACCTACCCATATCGTTGTGTCAGGCGATGCCAATTTCTGAGTAATAGTTTTAAGAAACTTGTGCTGCGCAGCCTCACTGCGACGCACTTCCAAAATATTCAGTCCATACTTACGGCGGATATCCAGTTCGATAACCGTTCTCCCTATCAAGCGTGACTCATTAATGGCACGCAAACGAAACAAATTGTTTGACAATCCATATTCTTTCACCAGTTGGTTCAGTGATTTCCCTGACAGGGACGTATTCTCCCCTTTTCCCTTTTTAGACAAGAACCACTTGGTAAGGGGTAGCAGCACCAATGTACCTACTATTACACAAACAATACCCACAGGCAGAAATGAGAAGAAGGACAAAGGCTCGAATTCCGCACCCGTCAACGTATTCTGAATAACAAGGTTCGGAGGTGTACCGATAAGCGTCATCATACCGCCCATACTACTGGCAAAGGCCAAAGGCATCAATAAACGTCCTGGATTCATACCGGCACTTACAGCCAAACTCACAACTATAGGAAGCATTAACGCCACCGTTCCCGTGTTACTGACAAAAGCTCCGATAGCTGAGGTCACCAACATTACCAGCAAAAAAAGTCTCAACTCACTTTTACCGGCCAGTTTCAGAATACGAGAACTTATCATCTTTGCCAAGCCTGTTTGAAAGATAGCTCCACCTACTACAAACAGCCCCACCATCATGATTACAACCGAATTTGAAAAACCTGACAATGCTTCCTCCGGAGTCAGAATCTGAAAAACAAGCAAACCAATCAATGCACAAAGTGCAACAATGTCCGAACGGACTTTACCCGCCACAAAAAAAGCAGCGGAAAGGACAAGGATTATAAGGGTTATCAACATAAGTAAAAGTTTAAAAACCGTACAAATATACACATTTATGCCTCATTTCACAATCTTTGATTTATACAAATATGAATCCGCTTTTTATCATAAGCACATATTATGTTATTGAAGTTTTTTTATGTAAATTTGTCAGCCGAAGTTACGAAAAGAGTGTAATTTATTGGAAATGAGCGTTGGTTAATCGCTCTTGATAGTAATAGGTTACGATTTAGTTAGTTATCTACTGCATTATCCTTCTGCGCGTTGCGTAACCTTCAAAGAACTCTTCGTATGCAAAAGTAGCTATTTAATCCGAGATTTTGATATAAACTCCCAGATTTTTATCCCCTCATTCATAAGATTTTTCCGTAAAAGCGGTATTATCCGTCGGCACACCATTGCCCAAAACGAGTTTGGAACAAACGTGTGCCAACTACCGCATAGCCGGAGAAAAGGGCATTGCCTCACGCCTAAACGATGTTTAGACAGATGAAGCAATGCCCCTTTCTTTTGCGCCTATGCCAAGAGGTGCTTTTACGGGTTTTCAGATGATTTTTTTTTTTCGCTGTCCCTTTTGCCGGAAGCGGAAAGTGAATGCAGAGTGTGTCCGCCTGCCCCATGAATGAAACAGGTAGCCACACACAGCGGGCAATCCGGGAAGAATGATTGTTGTCGCCCGGCTGGACAAGTCCTGTCGGATCGGAAAACAATCATACTTCCTTTGTAGTGGTTTGCCCTTTTCACGCTTCCGGTGATGTCTTTTTCCTTTTGGTGATTCCTTTTTTACGGATTTTTCCCTGAAGTTTTTTCTACCCAATCAGCCTCTGTTTTCGTTTACCTCCATTTTTGCGCCTTTCAGTGAGCCGCATCAGGCAGTCATTTCCGTTCTGGGCGCAAAGGTAATTCCGGGATTGGACGGGAAAGCAAGGTCAAGCCTCCTGTTTTCGGTAAAAATCTCCAGCCCTGCGGGTAGTATTTTGACCGAAAAACCTTGCATTCCCTAATCCCTACCTTTTCAAGCACCCGAAACGAAAACGACCGATGCGACAGAAAGACGCATAAAAAAAATGTCGGATAAACGAGAGGCAGATAAGATAGTTTGAAACTCAACTCCCTCAGCTCTTGAATCCGCATAAAAAACAAAAAAATCAAAAACAGCGAAGATATGACAGCAACGGCAAATTTCAGACAAGTGGCGCAATACATCGGGTTGGCGATATGCGGCTTGATGATGCGCACCGCCTTCGGGGTGTTCGGCATCCTTTGGGGCATCATCAGAGAGATTGTAAACGGAGTGTTCCGAGTGGCGATAGGTGTAATCGTGGCTATCCTTTTCACCATTGCCTTCTTCGGCTTCATCCTTTGGTTATTCACCCTTTAACCCTTACCGACATGGCAAAGAGAAACTGCAAGACGGTAGCGCAGCAGTGCAAATATTACGAGGTGGACAACATCTTCGTGTATATGGTGGAAACGTACATCAACGGCAATTTTAGCACTTTCCGAAGATTGTACCACGAACTGAACAAGGACGCACGGAGGGACTTCATGGACTTCCTTCTCAGCGAGGTAGAGCCGACCTATTGGAGAGAGATACTTAAACAGACAATCTAAAAACGACAGCGATATGAAAGGAACAGACCATTTCAAAAGAACGATACAAATGTATCTGGAACAGCGGGCGGAGGAAGATACGCTCTTTGCGAAGAAGTACCGCAACCCTGCCAAAAACATAGACGAGTGTGTGACCCACATTCTGAACTATGTGCAGAAAAGCGGTTGCAGCGGCTTCACGGACGGAGAGATATTCGGGCAAGTCATCCACTACTATGAGGAAAACGAGATAGAGGTGGGCAAACCTATGAACTGCCAAGTGGTGGTGAACCATGTTGTGGAACTCACGGAAGAGGAAAAGGCGGAGGCACGTCAGAATGCAGTCCGCAGATACCAAGAGGAGGAACTCCGCAAGTTGCAGAACCGCAACAGACCGTCAGCGAGAAAAGAAACCCACCCCCAACCCTCATTATTTGATTTAGGCTTATGAAACCGAAGACCAAGATACAGAAAGAGGTGGCAAGACTTTCAGCCAACCTCCGCCCCATATCAACGACACAAATTGAATGGGCATACCGCCACTGCATTGAACATATAGGCTACCGCACCAAGAAAGGGAACATCACCTGCTCCGACTGCGGTCACGAGTGGCACAGCGACAGCGTACTGTGCGACACCCTTGAAGGTTGCACCTGCCCCAAATGCCATGCCGAACTCAAAGTGCAGGACACACGCAAACGTATCTACAAGGAAACGCAGTATTTCAGCGTGATAACCACCTGCAAAGGCTATCAGGTAATCCGTGTGGCGCAGGTCAGATGCGAGAGCAGGAAAGGCGAGCCGATGCACTTCTATTGCCACGAGGTTGTGCAGCGTTGGATTTCACCCGACGGTAAGGTTACGGACATGGCGTTGCTCCGTGGCTTCACATTCTGTTACTGCGATGTATGGGCATTGTGCAGCGCGATGGAGATAAGACCGCACAACAGCCTATACGATGATGTTGTGGCAAGAAGCTGTGCATATCCCAAAATGAGGGTATTACCCCAACTCAGACGCAACGGCTTCAAGGGCGATTTCCACGGCATTTCCCCCGTGCGTCTTTTCAAAGCCTTGCTTTCAGACCCAAGAATTGAAACCCTTATGAAAGGCGGTGAGATTGAGGTTATGAAACACTTTCTTTTCAATGCCCGTACTGCCGATGAATGCTGGGCATCATATCTGATTGCCAAGCGTCACAAGTATCTGATAGACAACTTCTCCATGTGGTGCGACTATCTGCGTATGCTCAACAAACTCGGTCAAGACCTCCGCAACCCGAAGAACATCTGCCCCGAAGATTTCATGGCGGCACACGACAACGCAACCCGAAAGATTGAAACCATACACGAGAAGGAACGAGCCGAGCAACGCCGCCGCTGGGAGATTGAAAGGCGTGAGCGTGAGCAACAGCGGCAACTGCAAAGGGAAAAAGATGCGGAGGATTTCATCGCCAACAAATCCAAATTCTTCGGATTGGTAATCACGGACGAGGAAATAATCATCAAGGTGCTTGAAAGTATAGACGAGTATTACAGCGAGGGCAAGGCACAGAACATCTGCGTGTTCGGCAGTGAATACTACAAGAAAGCCGACACCCTCATACTCTCGGCAAGGATTGGCGGTGAGATAATTGAAACCGTAGAGGTGGATTTGCGGACACTCAAGGTGGTGCAGTGCCACGGCAAGTACAACCAAGACACCGAATACCACGAGCGCATCATAGACCTTGTGAATAAGAACGCCAACCTTATCCGTGAGCGGATGAAAGTGGCATAGCATCAACCCTAAAACAACATTGATATGGAAGTAAGAATTGAAAGCATGATTTGTGTGTGGGACGATAAAATCCCTGCATTGTTCCTTGAATTTGTAAACCTCCTCACTCTCACAACGAGTGAGGGGGAATTGAGAAAGAGCGTAAAGGAGTTTGCCGAGAAGCACGAACTTGACAAGTTCTTCCTTTACGGCTTCGGCTCACACCATTTCTACCTGCACCAACGCTACACGAGCAACCCCGAAATGGTGATGAAGAACAGAGTTCTGTCAGTACATTTTTAACCATCTAAAAAGCAACATTATGGCAACACGAATGACCATCAACGGAGTAAGTACCTGCACGGAAGCAGGTACGGAGAAATACGAGCGTTTCCAATCGGGTATCGGCAGACGCAGGCGGACACTTGTGCAATACGACTACCGCCACACGGACGGAGAATTGTTCGCTTGTGTAAAAACCACATTGGACGAGTGCCGAACCGCAAGGGACAAGTGGCTGAACGCAAAGCAGGGAAAGGAGGGCAACCGATGAACACGACCTATCAAACGCTGATAGTCAAATTCAGCGAACCTATCACGGCATTGGACGGTATCTTTGACGATGCCCAAGCGTGGGGAACTGACACCCTCAAAGGGTGGATAGATGATTACGAAAGCACACGTTTCACCGCCACCGACAGCCATACGGCAGTCATCACGAGCGAGTATAATATGGAATGTGTGAAAGAGTGGCTGCAACGGCAGACACCCATTGCCGAGATGCGAGAATTTTGAACAAGTTGGCGGTGCGGACACCGCCAACACTTAAAACCCTAAAAACAACGGTTAATGATAGCACAGACGATATTACAGCAGATAGGCGGAAGAAGATTTACCGCCATGACGGGTAGCCGTGATTTCATCGACATGGGCAACGGCTTACGGATGAGCCTTACACGGAACAAGACAAGTGCCAACCGCCTTGACATCATCTATGATGCGGGGGCAGACCTCTACAATATGCGGTTCTACCGCAGGACATTCAGCAAAAAGACTTTCGAGTGCAAGGAAAAGTACATTGCCGTACACGAGGGCATCTATTTTGATATGCTGGAAGAAATATTCACGATGGTGACGGGACTTTACACACGCTTTTGAGTTGCGGCGGCGAGAGCCGCCCTACTTTCTTTCGGTGAGCATGATGGCGGACAAAGAAAGTAGCAAAGAAACCTCTGTGCCAATCTGCGATATTATTCACAAAAACAAGTTTTTATTATGGAAACAATCAGGCAGGACGGAAAAATCATCTTGCACGGCAACGACGGCATAAGCATAAAGATGATTTTCAAAAACCTTACGGGAAAGAATTTTCAAGGTAGGGAGTATGCGGACTATATCCGTCACATCGCAATCGGGAGCATGGGATTTACACCCGGAAGCATCGAATTTTGCAGGGATGGTGACGTGATAGATACGGGTACAATCCCGAATGTATGAAAAGCGGAAAATCCGATGAAGTTGGCGGCTTCATCGGATTTTCATTTACAGTCACGGGATATACAGCAGTGCAAACTCCGCCTTTCTCCGTTTGAGCAGCATGGCGTGGCGTTTTCCTTTGTAGTTGCAGAAGGCTACATACTCCCGGTAGATGTTCCTGTCGCCAGCCTCCAGCTTCTTTATCAAGGTGCTTTTAGGGATTGTCTTGCTACCCAAAAGCCGGTATGGACCCACGTTGTAAGCAAGCGTGGCAAGTAAAAGACTATCCTTCCCGAACTGCCGGAACATCGCGCAGAACTTCCGCAGGTCTTTCCGCAGGAGCGCGTCCGCCTGCCGCTTCGTCATGGTTCGTGCCGAGTACCTTTCGCCCGGCAAAATCTTGTGACCCCAACCCACGTATGGGTGGTGCTTTTCCGAGTGCCATCCCTCAAAATACTTCGTGCATCGTACCGCCCTCTCGAATAGAGACAGCCGGTAGATTGCCGCCTGCCCGTCCGTTCCCTCTTGGCGGCTGATCTGTGCGGACACAAAACAGACCGTCAGAAGCGAACAGAGCATTGTCATGAATACACGCATCATTTTAGCAAGGGGCTGAAGTTGCCGATGGGAACGATGGTCAAACCGTCATCCTTTGCATTCCGGTTGTTGAAGTCAAATTCCAACTCGAAAGAGTTGCCGAAGTTGTCCTCCACCACCACAATAAAGTTGTGCGCCTCTTCGCCCTCCGCCGTGTAGTACAGGCGGAACTTTTCGTTCTCCAGCAGGTAGCGGTCGTTAGGCAGGAAGGTGATGCCGTTATCCATTTTCAACTTTCCTTCTCCCTCAAACTGAAAATAGCGGATGGTGTAAAGCGTGTTAGCGAAGTCGCCCTCCTTTTTCAGCTCACAGCGGATTTCCACCGTCTGCCCCTTCGTCACCTTGTTCGGCACGGGCATGACCTCCACCGTGAAGGGATAGGACTGCTGGATGTCCATGTCGTCATCGCACGACACGATGGTGAATGACACAGCGGCTATCAGGCATAACGCCACCACCTTAAAGATATTTGTTCTCTTGTTTCTGTTGTTCAGTATGTTCATTTTTCTTCGATTTTTAGATGGTTGTTTTTCTGTTTTTTCGTTGTCTGTTGCAGATACTCGTTCAAGTCCTTGCAACCGCCATAGAGGGAGGAACGGTCGGCGACATGCGCCCCATACCGTTTGGCAAGAGCGTCAAGCGTCCGCCGTCCGGCTTCGTCACGGTCAAGGAAGCATCCGATGCGCCCGTAGCCGTCCAGCAATCCCGCCGCCTTCTCCACGTTGGCGACAGAGTTCAGTACAAGGCAGTCAGCGTTACCGGTTACGCCAAGCGTCACGGCGGAGAGAAAGTCCATGAAGCCCTCAAACACGAGGCACTCGTCAGCCGGGATTTCCTTCGTCCTTGCCAAAGACACATCTTTTGGCGGGATGCACCCCTTGAAATATCGGCTTCGGACTTCATATCCACCTGCCATATTCAGGAAACCGACAGCGAAATACCGTTTTCCACGCACACTGTAGTTCAGGCGGCAACAGTGGCGGGATGCTACTCCGATTGGTATGCCTCGTTCCTCTAAATACTCCGTCAGCGGTGAACGAAACAGCGGAGCGACCTCCACATCCTCAAAGACAGGTTCGGTCGGCTTCGGGAGATAGGCGGGCTTTTCCCATCCGGCAACCGTCATATTGGCGGCTTCCGCTATGAACTTCGCTTGCTTCATGAAGTCATCGCTTTGCAGAAACTCCCCGGCAAGCGTGAAGATGTCACCGCCCTTGCCCAAACCGAAGTCGTACCAAAGCTGTTTCGCCACGTTCACACGGAAAGAGGGGGTGCGCTCGCCCCTGTACGGGGCGATATACCACAGCTCGTTACCGCTCCTTCTGACAGGCTCATGCCCCAACCGTGCGAGAAAATCCGCAAGCGGCATCCTTCTGATAGCATCTATTTCCGTCCGTTCCATGCCCGTGTCAGTTGATGATGAACTTGACGCCGACCCCGAACTGCGTGTGGAACTTCCGCGTGTCGCCACCCCACAGGCAACGCTCACGCAGGTTGGCAAGCAGGGCGATACGGTCTGTCACGTAGCACTCCACATCGAGCGTCAGCGCACCGCCGTAGATGAAGGCGTCCCGGTCGTGCAGCGTGGAGCCGTCATGCAGCACCTTATTCCCCCAATTCACCGATTCATATCCGGCGAGAGCCGAAGCCCCGGCATAGACGAACACGATTTTTCGGGCGTCCGACAGTATCTTGAAGTAATATCCGCCCTCCGCCGTGAACTGCGCCACGGGTATCTTGGTATCCTTGTAGGGATTGTTTTTCAGGAGGTATTCGCCACCGAACACCCACTTGTTCCCCCTCTTCGTGTAAGTGGAGAGAGCCGCCCCGAAACTGTACCCGCCGTCCTTGCCGCCGGGATTGAAGCCGTCCGCCATGTCCGCCCTCACCTCGATGCCCTGCATCTTCGGCAGACACCGCTGGGCGTGCGCCTGCCCTGTAAAAAGGGCAAGCGACGCGATGATTATTGCGATGTACTTTCTCATGGTCAGCGCACTTGAAGTTCGTTGATGGTACCCGCACGTACCAAATCCTCGTTCTCAATCACGAAGGACTGGTGACGGCCGCCGTTCTTCTCGTTCAGCTCCACCACGAGGCACTTGTCATCGGGGATGGTGAACTTCGCCATCGTGAAGACCGTGCGCTCGCTCTTTTTGCCCGGCACGAGGGTGGCGTAGTTCTGCGCGCGGAGCGGCAGGATGATCTGCTCCTGCACGGCGGTACGCTTCGCCACCTTCTTGTCCACGATTTTCCAAGTGATGTAGTCCACATCGAAAGGCACGTTGCTCTGGTTCTTTATCTCCGTGTGGAAATAGAGCAATCCGTTGTGCGTGTAGATGCCTTTGAGAAGATACTGGATGCCGAAACGCTTGCAGCCGATATGCTTCACCTCGCGCTTGTTCTGTTTGTGGATGGACTTCATGATAAGTCGCACCAGCATCGGGCTTTCGCTGCCCAGCTCTTTCAGATAGATTTCCTGTGCGTTATTCGGGCGGTTCACCGTGCTGCCGTCATGGATGAAGTCGCACATCTCCACATTGAGCAACAGCGGTTCGGCGGCGTACTTCACGTTGAAGGTGTAGAAACTGCCGTCCTCCGTGATGACGGACATATTCGTTTCGTTGGGAAAATTCCTTACGGTAGCCTTCACGCGGATGACGTTCTCCGCTCCGTCGGCTTTCCCGGCAATCAGGTCGGGCGAGCCTAAATCGACATAGCGCACCTCCGCCGGAAAAATGACGTGGACGGTCTTGTCGTAGGTCACTTCCAGACCGTGCGGCGGTATCATGCGGTCGAAGGTCAGCTTGCGCGACAGACCGTGATACAGGTCTCCGTCCGCCTCCTTCTGCGGATAGACCTCCTTCGTCAAGGTCGGCTGTTCACTTCCGTTGGTCGTTTCAACGGTTACATTCTCCTGCGCGTTGGCAGTTGCGATGCCCATAGCGAGGGCAAACATGATGATTACTTTTCTCATTACTTTTGGATTTTAGTGGTAATTTTTTTATTGATTTCAATCTTTTTCTTGGTAAAGCATGACCCTGTACCCGGCTTTCAGATGCACCTTGACGGTGCGCATCTTCCCCGCGATGTACTGGCTCGTTCCTTGTATCAGCCCCTTGCCCAAGTCGGAGGCGAGCTGCGCCCCGGCATTGGTGGAGATATTGATGCTGCTACCCAACGAACCTCCCATGTTGGCGGCGACCTCTCGGACGGCGTTCATCTCCATCGAGTTCGGGATGAAGATGCCGGGCTGTCCGTCCGTGTCATAGACCGCAAGCTCCACGGGGATAATCGTGCCGTCGTATTCCAGCGAGGTGATCCCGATGTCGAGTCGTTCACCCTGTATCTTGCCCGTGCCGACCACCACCGCACCCCGTGGGATTGTCCTGCCCGCCACCGCCATAGGCTCCAGCAGGCGAAGCCTTACCGTCTGCCCGTCCGTCACGCTCTGCGCCTCATGCACACACGCCGGGATGGTGTTCCTGTCCGATACCTCCGCCGTGCCGACAGCCGTGTTGAAACCCCGGTTGCGTTCCTGTGAGAAAGTGGCGACAAACTCCGCGTTGCTCATGGGCTGTGCAAGGGAGGAAACGACTTGGCGGGTCACTTGCCTTACGGGTGTCGCCGTGTTCTTCTTTCCCTTCTGCACGGTGGCAGGCTCTGCCGCCTGTTCCGGCTTCCCACCGTTCTGACCGCCCATGTACTTTGCCGCCAGCTCATAGGACTTCTCCATAAGTGCCACCTGTTCGTCTATAGATGAAGTCCTGCCTTTTTCACTTTCCAGTTCCGATTCCAACGAGGCGATGCGCTCCAATAGCACATCCATCTCCGCATTGTCATTCTTCGGCTGTTCGTAAAAGTTGCCGAGGGTGGCGTTCAGGTCACGGTAGGCGGCTGCGGAGGATTGGATGGTTTGCGGCGTGGCAGGCTTTGCCCTTTCTTCCTTGCCGCCCGGATTGGCGAGGTCGAAGTCCGTACCGTCCTCCGTTCCCGCTATCTCGCGGTCGAACATGTCGCCCAGCTGCCCGATGGCACGGTTGCGGCTCTCCAGCCGCTCTTCCATCTCCCCATGCTCGTAGGCTTTCAGCTTGTCGCCGATAATCTGCCGGTTCGCCTTGTCCGCGTCTGGCATCTCGGTGTTGTAGCCGTCCGTTCCCGGCGGTTGTTCCTTGCCGGAGGAAGGGGCGAATATCAACCACATCGCCCCGATGAAGACCAGCACCATAGCAGGCAGGACTATCATCTTCTGCCGTTTCAGCCGCTGCGCCTCTGTCAGCGGTTCGCGCTCCTTTTTCGGCTTTCCCGCGTCGGGAGCGGCTTTGTTCTCTTTCGTTGATTCATTCTTCGTCTGTTCCATATAAATAAGGTGTTAAGTGATTGTCAGTTTCCACCGGGGTCGGTAGTTCCACCCGTCCGGCATGTCCCGTATCCATACGTGAGCCGTCGTTTCTGCCGATGTCATAGACGGCTCTGCCGAAGGTGTAGAGGGCAAGCATCGCGAAGGCGGCGAGCATCCCCAGCACGATGCGGCGGCGTGTTTCCGGCGGCAAACCGTCCAGATACCCTTTGAGCCTTGCCACCAGCCGTTTCCGTTTGTCGTGGAGTTTCCAATACATGCCCCACATTGATTTTCTGATACTTTTCATGTCCTGTTACCGTTTGATTGTCTGTAAATCCTTGTTCTCGATGATGGTGAACCCCTCGATGGTGAAACCGTTTGGGTTGTCGTCCGACCGCGATGCGTTCAGCAGGCGGCAGGTGGTCACGAGGCTGCGCTCGGTGACGTTGCTTTGCCGGATGATTTTCTGCGTGGCGTAGGTCACGGCACGGTAGGGATAGGCGTTGAAGTCGCACACCACGCTGTCCACTTTCAGCACTTGGTTGATGTTCCCGGCGATGATGCGGTTGTAGTACCCCTTCTCCGCGAAGTCCGAATAATAGTGGTACACGCTCTTGTCCGCCAGCAGCAGGGCACGTTTTACGTTGTGTTCAATCGCGCTTTTTTCAGGTGACAGCGTGAAGAAAAGCTCGTGGAAGCGGCGCACATGCTCCCGTGCTTCCGCCGGGCGGTTCTGCGATAAATCCTGAGAGAGAGCCAGCATCAGCGACTTGCCGTTGTCCAGCACATAGATTTTCTCCCGTTGCTTCTCTGCGAAACGGTAGGAGTTCCACACGCTCCACACCGTCACCACAGCGCACAGCGAGAGGAAGACGATACCGAACAGGCGTAGCTGCCTGAACGATGATTCGATGTTTCTGAGTGACTTAAATTCCATTCTTAATTCTGTTTCAATGATTCTACATGATTGTTATTTCAGCAATTTGCCGGCACGTCCCATCATATTGCCTGTCGCAGCTCCGGCAACACTGCCCGCCATTCCTCCGGCACGTCCCGCCATCTGGTTCACGTTGCGACCGTAACCGCCCATGCCTCCGGCTTGGATAATCCAGCCGGCAACGGTGGGAATGGTGAAGTAGCCGATGATGCCGATGCAGAGGAACACGATGTACACCCCGTCGCTCGAATCCAGCGAGAAGTTCGGGTCTGCCTGCATCCGCTCGATGTCGCTTTGCAGCATCAGCACCTGTATCTTCGCCAGTATGGTGCTGAACATGTCCGACACCGGCAGCCACAGATATACCTGTATGTAGCGGCATATCCACTGCGTGAGCGTGCTTTGGAAACCGTCCCACACCGATATGGCGAAGGCTATCGGACCGAGTATCGCCAGCACCACGAGGAAGAAGGTTCGGACGGTGTCTATCACGAGGGCGGCGGCTTGGAACAGCAATTCCAGTATCTCGCGGAAGAAGTCGCGGATGTTTTTCTTCATGTTGTACATTCCCCGGTCGATATACATCCCCGCCATCGTCACCATGTCGGAGGGCGACCAGCCGAGTTCCTCCAGCTGCTTGTCAAACTCCTCGTTGGACACGAGGTAGGCGGTTTCGGGGTTGCGCATCATCGCCTCGTATTCCAATTTGTCCTTCTGCTGGCGGTAGGTGTTCATGTCCAGCGTTTCCGCCTCCAGCATCTTTGCCGTGCCCTGTACGACGGGTGAGAGGATGCTGTTTATCGTGCCCAGCACCACAGTCGGGAAGAACATGATGCACAGACCGATGGCAAAAGGACGGAGCATCGGGAATACGTCTATCGGTTCGGCTCTCGCCAGCGACTGCCATACCCGGTAGGCGACGTAGAACAGCGCACCCAGTCCGGCGATGCCTTTCGCCACACCCGCCATGTCTCCGCACAACGGCATCATCTGCTCGTAAAGCGAACGTAGAATCTGGTGAAGGTTGTCGAAATTCATAGGCTACCAGTATCTTTCGTTCATGTTTCCGTACAGCCCCATGATGCGGTCGAGGTCGTTCTTCTTTTTCGCACGCAGGTAGCTCACGGAGATGTTCTTGTTCGTGTAGTAACTTACGAGGTTGCGGTAACGCTTCATCTTCGAGTGGCAGCGTTCCACCACGTCCATGCGCTCCTTGTCGGTCATGGAGAGCGTGGTGATGTTCACCACATTCTTCAGTTCCGTCAATACTTCGTTGCTCTCTTCCAGCAGTTTCGTGTAACCGAAAGCGATTGCCGACAGCTCTTCTGGTCTGAAATTTCCATCACGGAGCATCCTTTGGAAACTGTTTACATAAATGTCGGTGATGTCGCCTACCATCAGGATGGTCTGCTGCACCTTGCGGGCGTCCTTGACGAGATTGTTCACCGATTTGAGAGCATCGTAATACTTTTTGCCCTGCTGATAGATTTTCACCGTTTCCTGAAAGTTGCTCACCATGTTCGTGGCAGTCTTGGAGGTATGGATGATGTTTTTGGAGGCATTGATGATACCCTGCGCCAGATTGCCCGGATCGCTTACGACCCACTGTGCGCTTGCCCTGCCTGCGAAAAGCAGGCACAGGCAGATAATCATTGTTATTCTTGTTCTCATGTTACTTTGGATTTTAGTGGTTGTTATTCTTCTGTCGGGTGTCCCGGCTGCGGTTTCACCCGCACATAGTCGCCGCCCGGCGAGAAGGTCAGCACGTCCGTGGCCTCGTTATAGGACACGTCGATGCGGAAGCCGGTGTTCATGAACAGGTTGCCGGTTTTCTCCTGCAAGAGATAGGTTTCCGGTTTCAGCTTGCGGCGCAGACCGCTCCGGCGGAACACCGTCACCTTGTAGGCTTCGCCCTCCTTGTAGATAAGCACGTCGGGCTTCCCCTCCACGCTCTCCCAGTTCCCGCACAGCATATCACGGCGGTTGTCGGCCACGTCGCAGGATTGCAGCATCATGACCGCCAATCCGATCAGACACTTGCTGACTTGCAGCATTTTCACTTTTGGTAAATTCATATGCGTTTTCCTTTTTTTGTTGATACATTCTGTTTTAGTTATTCCTTGTTCCTCCGCCTTTCGGCAAGCTGCCGGATGGCGGCTTCGATGTCACCGCCCAGCTTCTCCGCCAGACGGTAAACCTCCACTTTTTCCGTTTCTTCGGTAGTGTACGCCAGATACTCTTCTGCACTGACCTCGGTGGCATAGACCGCCGATTGTGTGCCACCCAAGCCTATCCACACCTCCTTGTAGAGCCGTGAAGGGTTGTTCGCCATGTTGATGGAGAGTATCTGCGACTTCTCCTTTTCCGTCAGTCCGAGCAACGCCTGTATCTGGTCGAACTTGTTCATATACTTGCGCTGGTCGAGAAGTATCTTGCAGTCGGAGTTGTTGATGATGCTCTCCTTGACCACCGGAGAACTGATGATGTCGTCCACCTCCTGCGTCACCACGATTGCCTCGCCGTAATATTTTCTGACCGTCTTGTACATATAACGTAGGTATTCAGCCATGTTTGCCGAAGAGAGGGCCTTCCAAGCCTCCTCCACGATAAGCTGTTTCCGCACCCCTTTCAGCCGCCGCATCTTGTTGATGAAGGCTTCCATGATGATGATAGTCACGACGGGGAACAGTTCGCGGTTCTCTTTTATACTGTCAATCTCGAAGACGATGAACCGCTTGCCGAGCAGATCGATGTTCTCCGTGGAGTTGAGCAGGAAGTCGTAACGTCCGCCCCGGTAATACTGCCGCATGGTGGTGAGCATGTTGTCGATGTTGAAGTCGGACTTCTCCACCTTGATGTCGCGCTGCGCCAGTTCCGTGCGGTAGTCGTCGCGCATATACTCGTAGAAAGTGTTGAACGACGGCACGATGCTACGGTCGGATTGGATACGCTCGATGTAGGCACTCACGGCACTGCCCAGTTCGCCGCTCTCCGTCTTCGTCACCTTGTCGTCCTCCGATTTCCAGAGCGTAAGAAGCAGGGTCTTGATGCTGTCCTTCTTCTCCACATCGAAGATGTAATCATCGGTGTAGAACGGGTTGAATGATATGGGCTTCTCTTCCGTGTAGGTGAAATACACGCCGTCCACTCCGCCTGTCTTGCGCCGGATCATGCCGCACAAGCCCTGATAGGAGTTTCCCGTGTCCACCAATACCACATGTGCGCCTTGCTCATAATATTGGCGCACGAGGTGGTTCATGAAGAACGACTTGCCGCTGCCCGAAGGACCCAGCACGAACTTGTTGCGGTTGGTCGTGATACCCCGCTTCATCGGAAGGTCGCTGATGTCGAGGTGCAGCGGTTTCCCTGTGAGCCTGTCCACCATCTTGATGCCGAAGGGCGAGAGCGAGCTGCGGTAGTTGGTTTCCTCCGTGAACAGGCACACCGCCTGTTCGATGAAAGTGTGGAAACTCTCTTCCGCCGGGAAGTCCGCCGCATTGCCGGGTATCGCCGCCCAGTAGAGTGTAGGGCAGTCGATGGTGTTGTGGCGCGGCACGCACTCCATGCTTGCCAGCTGGCTGCCCACGTCGTTCCTTATGTGCTTCAGTTCCTCCGCGTCGTCGCTCCACGCCATGACGTTGAAGTGCGCCCGTACCGAGGTCAGCCCGTAGGACCGGGCTTCGTTCAGGTATTGGTCTATCCACTCGCGGTTGATGCTGTTGCTCCTTGAATAGCGTGAGAGCGACTGCATGTTACGGGCGGACTTCTCGAACTTCTGCAAGGCTTCCTCGCTGTTATTTATCAGCACATACTGGTTGTAGATATGGTTGCAGGAGAGCAGCAGCCCCACCGGGGAGGCGAAGGAGAGGCGGCAGTCGCTCCGGTCGGTGGAGAGCTTCTCGTAACGGGTGTCGGTAGCCACCTTGCCCGGCAGGTCTTCCGCGTCGGAGAGGGTGTGCAGACACAGGCGGTTGTCGCCGATGCGCATCTCCCTTGCCGAAAGTTCGATGTCCTGCAAGGTGATGTCACCTTCCGGCATGAGCGAGAAGTAGCGTTCTACCAGCCCCGCCTTACCCTCCGTCCCCACAATCTCGTCGGTGGAGAGGCGGCGCAACCTGACAAGCCCGCTGTCGTTCATGATACGCTCGAACTGTTCGCAGGCTTCCATGAACTTGGTCGTGGTTTCCCTGTCCAGCTCTTTCGGGATGATGTGCCCTCGGCACAGCGTGCTGAAGTTGCTCTGCATCCGGCTACGCTCCTTCGTCGTCTTGGTCAGGTAGAGGTAGCAGGTGTGTTTCAGGTACGGACGCTCGTTGAAGTGACGCTCGAAGCTCCGTGAGAGGAAACTCATGTCGTCCTTCTGAAGCTCCGGCTTGTAGCGTTCCTTGATAAACCAGTCCTGCTTGTGAACGACGGAGTAGTCCGGCAGCACCTTGATTGCCTTGCACCAGCAGCCGTGTATCGCCTCGTACTCCGCGCCCGTCACGGTGTAAAGCTCCGGCAGCTCCACCTCGAAAGCCACCGTGATGTCGGCGTCCTTTGAGATGATGCAGCCATGCTCCACCGCAAGCAGGGGAAACTTGTTTTCCAGTGTTGTCATTTTTGATGTATTCCTCATGTCGTTTCTTCCTTTCGTTGTCGTTTGAACAGACGGGTTATCCGCCGCCGGTTGATAAGGTATCGGGGATGGCTCCGTGACGCTCCCAATTTCATCAGCCCGTGTTCGCCGTACCGGGCGTTCAGCGCGAAGGTCTGCCACACAAGGAGGGAGGACGATGCCGCGCCGAAGCCGATACATATCCACTGGTCGATACCGACCATGTAGAGGATGACGAACAGGACGAAGAGAGCCAGCAGACCTCCGCAGAAAATGAAGAGGTACTGTGCCTTCAAGCCCTTGAACTCTACCGGACGGCCGATACCCTTGTTTACCGGGTATTCAGCCATACATTATTACATTAAAGGAAGAATGAGCGCAGGATGGTGGCGGCTACAATCAGGAAGATACACGCGCCGAACCAGCTTGCTGCTGTTTTTGAGGTGTCGGGGTCACCCGATGAGAATTTTCCGTACACTTTCACGCCCCCGATAAGCCCGACGACCGCGCCGATGGCGTATATCAGTTTAGTTCCGGGGTCGAAATACGAACTCACCATAGAGGTGGCTTCGTTGATGCCCGCGATGCCGTTTCCTTGCGCGAAAGCGGAGGCGGTTGCGGCGATGAAAAGTGCCGCGGATAGGATTGCTTTTCTGTTTTTCAAGATGTTCTTGTTCATGAATTGTCCTTGTTTTTTGCCGTCGAAAGGGTGGATAGTCCTTTGTCGGGCGGTTGTTACTCTGTTACTTTACTTTGGTTTTAGTGGATGCCCGTTTGTTTCCACAGACGTGGGCGTGTCCGTTGCGGACGGGATACGCCTTGCGTTTCCTTGCCGCGTGGGTTGATGTCACTATTTCATGTCCATTCCTTTTTCAGTTGTCATACATAGTTTCGGATGTCGAAATCCTCGATGTTGTCCGGCACGATGAACTCCTTTTCGGGTTTCTTCAGCCGGATCTCGATAAGCCCCTTGATGCGGATGCCTATCTCCGAAGAGCCTTCCATCATTTTCTCGTACAGCTCCGTGCCTTCCATGTCGGTGAACACCTTCGCCGCCTTTTCACGTTCCGCCTGTGTCGCGTCCGGGTTCATGGCGGTCTTGCAGGCGTCGTCAATCTCGTCAAAGCTGCTGCCCGAAGCCCGTGGCGTGTCCGAAGCGTCTTCATCCGGTTCGTCCTCCCCGTATCCCAGTTCCTCCGGCGGCATGCTCGTGAAGGTCTCATCGAGCTTTTCCTCCGGGACTTGCGCCGGGCGGGACGCGGTTTCCGTGTTTCCGTCGTCAAAAGTAGCCTCTTCCTCCGACAGCTCAATGCCTTTTTCCAAAGTGGCGGCTTCTTGCGCCGGTATGGCAGCGATTGTCCGGGTGGATGCCATTTTGAAACGGCTCTTGCCGATGATGTCCCCCTTTGCCGTGGAAACTTCCTCATGTGCCGCTACGCTCTTTGGCCCATTCCTGTCCAACGACCGCCATAATCCGGCGATGCCCTTGAAGAAGCGGACAAGCCGCATGTCCATGATGCGCTCGTAAAGGAGCAGGAACAGGAACCATAGGTTGCAGCCGACCGATACCGCCAGCAGAATGTCTGTCATGCTGATTGTTTCATTCATATACTTCCGGTTTTAGTTAGAATACTGAATTGTAATTCCGGGCGTAAAGGCTCTTTATAGCGTCCTCGCACTGGTTGAAGTGGTGCGTCAGCACATGGTCGATGTAGGCGGACAGTGTAAGCCTATCATGCCCGATTACACGGGTGATGCGCATGATACGCTCGTGGTACTCCGGACGCACATACGCCATCTTGCCCTCCCGCGCCTTTACTTCCGGGTCGCGGATGAATAGACGTTCATAGTCCTTCTCGCAGCATTTGCCGCTCACCGGGACGGGCGACAGTATTTCCACGCTCGCCTGCACTTGGGCAAGCATGCCTCCGCAGTCCTGCTGCGGTCTTTTTTCATTCGGTGTCATTTCTTTTTCCATTTTCAAATCAGATCTTCACGTTGTTTCTTGTACAGTTCGTTGATTCTCTCCTTGTGCTGTTCCAGATGCTGGCGCAGCACGGTATCCACATAGCCGCCCACAGAGATTTCCCCTCCGGCGATGTCGTTCACGATTTTGAGGATCTTGCCGTGTACGTCGCGGCTGATATAGACACACTGGCGGGTCTTTATCTCGTTGCGGCGCAGGAACAGCTCGTTATAGTCCTCGTCCTGCCTTTTCCGGCGGCCGCCTTCCCTCTGCGCTCTCTCCCGTGTCACGGGTTGAGCCGGTGGCGGCTCCGGTGCGGCGGTGTCCTCTCCGGTCGGTACGGCTGCGGGGTCTTCCTGCGCCGGGCGTAGTGTCCCGTCCTGTGTGCGCCGCCCGATAGATGCCAACAGCAGTTCCTCGTCGATGCCTTCCGTGTTTACTTTCCTGCTGCCCATGCTCACTGCGGTCTGATGATGTCGCTTATCTCTTCGGAAAACTCACGGATGCCGCTCCCTTTCAGCAGTGCCGTGTCCATCGGGAAGATGGTGGAGCGGAAAACGCTCTTGCGCTCTTCCGAAAGGTCGCGGCGGAACTTCTTGCTGTCGGGCAGGCGGGTGGAAAGCACCGGGAAGCCCATTTCGGCTATCACTTCCTCGTAGATGCCGTACAGGTCGTTCCTCTCCCTGCCGTCCACCATCGTCCAGAACAGATGCAGCCCCTTTGTTTTCGCTTGCCCGGTTGTCATCAGCCTGTCGCGGAACATCGTGACGAATTTCAGGGTACTTTCCACGACAAAGCGGTCGGCACTCAGGGGCGTGAAGATGTAGTCCATCTGCGAGAGCGTCTTTATCACGCCGTTGCTCCGGAGTGTCCCCGGCATGTCGAAGAAAACCACGTCGGGCTTCACGACCTCGGCGGCGATCATCCTTTCCGCATCGTCGAGGGCGTTCACCGCGTTGCTCTTGATGACCGGATAGGCGTTCTTCTTTATCTTGCGGAAATGGTCGCACGCGAGAGCCTTGAAGTAGATGCTCCTGCCGATGAGTGCCGTCTCATGTTCGCGCAGGCCGTGGATGCTGTGCTGCGGGTCGTCGCAGTCCACGACGGCGACATTGTAGCCTTTCACGTTGTGCAGGTAGCTGGCGGCGAGTGCCGTGACGGTGGATTTGCCGATGCCACCTTTCTGTGTTGCGAATGCAACGAAGATTTCCTTACTCATGGTTCTATTCAGTTTAATTGTTGATGATTTTGTTTTCTGTTTACATGCGAATTGAATTACCGCATTATCCGTTTCCGTGAACAGGCACACGGGCGGGTCACCGCGTATCCGGTTCTGCGGTGAAGCGGTGCGGCGGACAAGTGATGAATGACGACACTGCGTCATGAAGTCATTGAATCCATGCGTCACCGAATTGTCGGACAACCGGGTTTCCGACGGTTCGGGTATCCGTTTCGGCAAGTGTCCGCCGAAGCGGTTGTCCGGGTATTTGAATATTCCTTTCCTCATATCTTCAAACCGTTAGTTTCTTGAATCATGCTGCAAATAAACAAGTATATTTTTGAACTTGTATCACTTCCCAAGCAAGTGGCGGCATGTTGCGCCGGTTGGCAGCCATTGGCCGGGTCAAGTATCTGTTCGTTACCGCTTTAAGAGCGTAACTTTGCACCCGGACGGCAGGGTTCGCCGATGGCGCGCGGCCCGGAGTCCTGAAAGGTATTTTCCCAATCCGTCCCCTGACGGATTTTTATGTTCACCTGAACATAGCAAGGTATGTTTTCAGCCGCTCAAAATATTTTGAGCATCCCGGAAAACGCCTTGCCCTTGCAGGGGGCGGGCTTTCCCTCCGAAGTCGGGAAGCCTTTCAGAACTGCGGTGCCGTGACCCGAAGCGGCGGCTTATGCCGTCAATCCGCTAAATCCAAAGTAATATGAAAGAGAAAAGGAAAAGCAAAGCAGGGAGAAATCCCAAACTTGATCCGGCGGTGTACCGGTACACCGTCCGTTTCAACGAGGAGGAACACAACCGTTTCCTCGCCATGTTCGGAAAATCGGGTGTCTATGCGCGGTCGGTTTTCCTCAAAGCGCACTTCTTCGGACAGCCGTTCAAGGTGCTGAAGGTGGACAAGACGTTGGTGGACTATTACACCAAGCTGTCGGATTTTCATGCGCAGTTCCGCGCCGTAGGTACGAATTACAACCAAGTCGTGAAGGAACTGAGGCTGCATTTTTCAGAGAAAAAGGCGATGGCGTTGCTCTATAAATTGGAGCAACACACCGTCGAACTCGTGAAACTGAGCCGTCAGATTGTGGAACTGTCAAGGGAGCTGAAAGAGCAGCGAGAGCAGAGCCAAACTTGTTTGGACTCTGCCGAGTCGCGTTTGAAGAAGAGTGAAACTCAAATGGAGGCGAAATGGTCGCAAAAATCAGTGTAGGCAGCTCGTTGTACGGCGCGATTGCCTACAACGGGGAGAAGATTAACGAGGCACAGGGGCGGCTTCTCACCACCAACCGCATCTATAATGACGGTTCGGGGAAGGTGGACATCGGCAAGGCGATGGAGGGCTTCCACACCTTCCTGCCACCGCAGATGAAAGTGGAGAAACCGGTGGTGCATATCTCGCTCAACCCGCACCCGGAGGATGTGCTGACCGATGCGGAATTGCAGGACATCGCCCGCGAGTATCTGGAAAAGCTCGGTTTTGGCAACCAGCCTTATCTTGTATTCAAGCACGAGGACATCGACCGTCACCATCTGCACATTGTGACGGTGCGGGTGGATGAGAACGGGAAATGTATCAGCGACAAGAACAACTACTACCGCAGCAAGCAGATTACTCGTGAGCTTGAAAGGAAATACGGGCTGCACGATGCGGAGCGCAGGAACCGCCGTCTTGACACGCCGCTATGTAAAGTGGACGTATCGGCAGGCGATGTGAAGAAGCAGGTAGGCAATACCCTGAAGGCTCTGAACGGGCAGTACCGTTTCCAGACGATGGGCGAATACCGTGCGCTCCTTTCCTTATATAATATGACGGTGGAGGAAGCGAGGGGTAACGTGCGCGGACGGGAATATCACGGGCTGGTCTATTCCGTCACGGACGACAAGGGCAACAAGGTCGGCAACCCGTTCAAGTCCTCGCTTTTCGGGAAGTCCGCAGGCTATGAAGCCGTGCAGAATAAGTTTGCCCGTTCCAAGCTTGAGATTAAGGACAGGAAACTCGCCGACATGACGAAACGCACCGTCCTTTCCGTGCTGCAAGGCACTTATGACAAGGACAGGTTTGTGTCCCTGCTCAAAGAGAAAGGCATCGACACCGTGTTGCGCCATACGGAGGAAGGGCGCATCTACGGGGCTACTTTCATCGACCACCGCACGGGGTGCGTGCTGAACGGCTCACGCATGGGCAAGGAGCTTTCGGCGAATGCCTTGCAGGAACATTTTACCCTGCCATACGCAGGACAGCCGCCGATACCGCTATCCATCCCTGTGGATGCTGCGGACAAGGCGCACGGGCAGACCGCATACGACCGTGAAGACGTATCGGGCGGAATGGGCTTGCTCACTCCCGAAGGTCCGGCGGTAGATGCCGAGGAAGAGGCTTTCATCCGGGCGATGAAGCGCAAAAAGAAGAAAAAGCGCAAGGGCTTGGGTATGTAATCGGAGTATCAACAATTAAAAAATCAATGTATGTCACAACAAGAAGACGATTTGAGGGCATTGGCGAAAATCATGGATTTTCTGCGTGCCGTGAGTATCATTTTAGTGGTCATGAACGTGTACTGGTTCTGCTACGAAGCCATCCGGCTGTGGGGCGTGAACATCGGTGTGGTGGACAAAATCCTGATGAACTTCGACCGCACGGCGGGGCTGTTCCATTCCATACTGTACACGAAGCTGTTTGCCGTCCTGCTGCTTGCCCTGTCCTGTCTGGGTACGAAGGGTGTCAAGGGAGAGAAAATCACTTGGAGAAAAATATGGACGGCACTCGCCATCGGGTCCGTGCTGTTTTTCCTGAACTGGTGGATACTGGCTCTGCCGTTGCCGGTCGAAGCGGTGACGGGGCTGTATATCATTACCATCGGTACAGGCTATGTCTGCCTTTTGATGGGCGGTCTGTGGATGAGCCGTCTGTTGAAACACAATCTGATGGAGGATGTTTTCAACAATGAGAACGAGAGTTTCATGCAGGAAACAAGGCTCATCGAAAGCGAGTATTCGGTCAATCTGCCCACACGCTTCTATTACAAAAAGCGTTGGAACAACGGCTGGATCAATGTGGTGAATCCCTTCCGTGCGTCCATCGTGTTGGGTACGCCGGGCAGCGGCAAATCCTACGCAGTGGTGAACAGCTTTATCAAGCAACAGATTGAAAAGGGCTTCTCAATGTATGTGTACGACTTCAAATTCAGTGACTTGTCCACCATAGCCTACAACCATTTGCTGAACCACCCGGAGGGCTACAAGGTGAAGCCGAAATTCTATGTGATCAATTTCGACGACCCGCGACGCTCACACCGTTGCAATCCCATACACCCGGATTTCATGGAGGATATTACGGACGCTTACGAGAGTGCCTACACGATAATGCTCAACCTCAATAAAACGTGGGTGCAAAAGCAGGGCGACTTCTTCGTGGAGTCACCTATCATTCTGTTTGCCAGTATTATCTGGTATCTCAAAATCTATCAGAACGGGAAATACTGCACGTTTCCCCATGCCATCGAGTTTTTGAACCGCCGTTACGAGGATATTTTTCCGATACTGACTTCCTATCCCGAACTGGAGAATTACCTTTCCCCGTTCATGGATGCTTGGCTCGGAGGGGCTGCGGAGCAGCTCATGGGGCAGATAGCGTCGGCAAAAATTCCGCTTTCGAGGATGATTTCCCCGCAGCTCTACTGGGTGATGTCGGACAGCGAATTTACGCTGGACATCAACAATCCCGAAGAGCCGAAAATCCTATGCGTGGGCAACAATCCCGACCGTCAGAACATTTACGGGGCGGCTCTCGGTCTGTATAACTCCCGTATCGTGAAACTCATCAACAAGAAGGGGATGCTGAAGTCGTCGGTCATCATCGACGAGCTGCCCACGATATACTTCAAAGGGTTGGACAATCTTATAGCTACCGCCCGAAGCAACAAGGTTGCCGTGTGTCTGGGCTTTCAGGATTTCAGCCAGTTAGTGCGCGACTACGGCGATAAGGAAGCAAAAGTCGTGATGAATACGGTCGGTAACATTTTCTCCGGGCAGGTGGTAGGAGAAACGGCAAAGACACTATCGGAGCGGTTCGGGAAGGTGTTGCAGAAACGGCAGTCTATCTCCATCAACCGGCAGGATGTTTCCACCTCCATCAACACGCAGATGGACGCGCTTATCCCGCCGAGCAAGATTTCCGGGCTTACGCAGGGTATGTTTGTCGGTTCGGTGTCCGACAACTTCAACGAGCGCATCGAGCAGAAGATTTTCCACTGCGAGATTGTGGTGGATGCCGAGAAGGTGAAGCGGGAGGAAAGTGCCTACAAGAAAATACCTGTCATTACCGATTTCACGGACGAGGACGGAAACGACCGCATGAAGGATACGGTGCAGGCGAACTACCGGCGCATCAAGGAAGAGGTGAAGCAGATTGTGCAGGATGAACTGGAACGCATCGCAGGCGATGACAACCTGAAGCACCTGTTGCAGTAGAAATAAAAAAACAGAGGTGGCGGAAAATATCTCCGTCACCTCTTAAAATGAAGAACGCCTCCCAAGTATGCTGTCTTACGATGCGCCCAGGAGGTTTATTGTATTGCTTCTCTTTTTGTTTTTCCGCACCTGTAAACAGGCACTTTTTTCATTTCCAAATCGGCTCTTCTTTCCAGCGGTTGAAGAAGCCTATCTTGTAGATGGGCACATCCGCATACTCCTCAAACAATGCCAGCAGTTTCTCTTTGAACGTATGCCCCTCGTCTATGGCATTGCAGAGATATAACATTGCCGTAATCACATAGAACGGTTTTTTCTGCTGTACCTCGGTCAATGGACGGGAAAGCCATGTCATTCGCGGATTATGAATTTCACAAGGCCGTTTGACCATGTTCCGACTCCATATTCTGGAATGGTGCGCGATTATGTTGCGCATATATGAAATGGCTTCAAGCCATCCCGAAAGTTCATTGTGTAGATTCAGCCCCATATCATTGGCTATTGCTGATTTTTCGGGCAGTTGGTGGTTAAGGTTCTTGTATATCTTGGAAAGTGTGCCGAATGTGGCCACTTCAAATATAATCCACGCATCCGGGTGTTCGTCAAGCGTCTTTTCACCGCTTGCATCAGTCACAAGGTGCTTGCGCCTGTAGTCTTTCACAAAAATCTCATTGCTCCGTAAGAATTCTTCTATCAGTTCTTTGAGGTGCTGTGTGTGAAAAGCGACATCAGCAAACAATCTCTGGGGCGTGGCAAGGAATTTTTGCATCTTCCTGATGAAAGACAGGGCCTTGCTGATGTAGGCGGCAATCTCTTTTCTTTCTTCTGATAGATTGCGCACGGGATGGTGCTGCAACTCGATTTCGATGTAAGCAAGCGCGATAATGGTAAGGTTCGCATCCATGCCGCCGTTACACAGTTCAATCACTTGGGTGGCGAAAGCCGTATATGCCGTTTCCATATTGCAGTCACCGGCTTCGTTTATCAGGCGGAAGAAGTCGGTTTCCGCCAGCAAGAAATAATTCATGGTTCTGTCAATTTTGAAAATTACACTTTGTTTTCTGCGTGCGCACATAAATATAATTGGCAAAACATGTGTCAGAAAGCAAAAAATCCGGCACCGGCTTTTTCAAGGTGCTGGAATTCAGTGGTATAAAATTCAATATTTTTCCAAAGGAATGAATTTATACGGGATTAAATTGTTCATAATCAGAACATTTCTTCTATTTCCGAAAACAAAATTGTATGACTGCCGTACATTTTGGCTGTCTTGCTTATTTGTCAAGGGTGTAGATACTTCGGCATACACCGTTAGGATAGCTTTTCACAGAGGAAAGCGTCCAGTGTTGCTTTGGCAGAGCCGATTTGAAAAAATGCCGCCCACTTCCTAAAATGAAAGGAACGTTGTATAGTATGATTTCATCCACAGCGTGCATACGCAGTAGTCCGTTTATATAATCTGCCGTATCCGGTGTGGCTTCCGCGAGGTAACGGATGTTTGTGCCGTCTTTTCTCCATTCGTGCAGCATTGAAATGGAATAGTCCGGTGTCACACGGTAAAGGGCTTTCTTCCTGATTTCATCAAGACCGCAACGGTCAAGGCACAAATCCTGATGTGTTTTATCATATAACTCTGAAGAAAGACATCCGTCCATCGTCAGTACAGCGAGAATCTGAACTTTACCCATAATCGTTTCTTTTCGTTAGGCAAGGGTAAAAAAGTAGCGTGCAATTCACACTACCTTCAAGCGATGGCTCTGGTAAAGCCTTTACGGAGAGTACGTGAATGCACGCTATGCGTAAGCATAGCATAAGCATCACGCAATCGTCTCCGTAGTTCCAATTTACCAGATTTTCGCTTGAAACGCCTTGCGGTCTTATCCTATATGTTGGCGGCGAAAAGCTCCTGCCAATCGCCGTTTTTCTCAAATGTTATGCAAAGATAGCCAAATTCAGTGAATTACAGGCTATGATTGCTTGAATTTATATTTAAGTCCATACTCTTCAAGTTTGCTGTATAGTGTTGTCCTGCCTATTCCGAGCAGTTCGGCGGCGACACTCCGGTTGCCGTTTGCCTGTTTCAACGCACGCAATATCCGCTCCTTATCCTCCGCGTCATTGCGCAAGGCGAAGCTGACAGTAGAGGTCGGTTTCGTCACGGCAAGTTCCAGATGCTCTTTCATGACAACACCTTCCTGCGCCTGCAATACAGCACCCATAACTTTCTGCCGAAGTTCCCGCACGTTGCCCGGCCATGTGTGGGTCAGTAACGCTTTTCGGGCTTCGGAACTGAAACCGCTCACATTACACTCCAGTTCCTTGTTGGCTATCTCGCGGAAGAACTCCGCAAGCGGCATGATGTCCTCCTTACAGTCACGCAAAGGCGGCACGGTTATCACGAAGTCATGCAAGCGGTAGAGTAAATCCTGTCGGAAACGCTTTTCATTCACCGCTACTTCCAAATCCTCGTTGGTGGCGGCGATGATGCGGACATTGAAACTCCTGTCCGATTTGTCACCAACCGGGCGATACCGCCTCTCTTGTATGGCACGGAGCAACATCTGTTGGGTTTCCAACGCGAGGTTTCCCACCTCGTCCAGAAACAACGTGCCGCCTTCCGCTTCATGGAAATACCCTTTCTTGGTGCTGTCCGCACCTGTAAACGCTCCCTTGACGTGTCCGAAGAATGCCGACGGCGCAAGTTCTTTTGAGAGTGAACCGCAGTCAACCGCCACGAAGGGTTTGCCCGTACGTTTGCTCTTGTCGTGCAGGTGGTGGGCGATATGTTCCTTGCCCGTGCCGTTCTCTCCGAATATCATCACGCTCATGTCGGTTGCTGCTACCAGCCTTATGCGGTGCATGATTTTCTGAAAGGCGGAACCTTCACGGGCGAACACGGGCATACGGGATTGTCCCGCCTGCCGTTCTTTCTGTATGGAACGGAGAAGAGGGACAAGTTTATCCTCCACAAGTTGTTTGGGGATATAGTCTATCGAACCGAGCTTCATGCTTTCCACTGCGGTATGCACTTCGGCATAGTCTGTCATGATAATGAAAGGTTGCATCTTTCCCTCCTTTCGCATCCAGCGCAAGAGGTCTATGCCGTTACCGTCAGGCAGGCGCAGGTCGGCAACCACGATGTCATTATCCGTCGCCTGTTGCAGATGTTTCTTCGCTGTTGACAGGTGGTAAGCCTTCACGGTACGGTAGCCCTCCCGTGACAGCATGTTGCAGACAAACTCGCAGTACACGATGTTGTCTTCCACCACAATTATTTTTGTCTTATCCATTTTCGTATTTTCTCCTTTCCTCTTCTGCCAACCGGATTATTTCCGCTCCCTTGTTCAACACGGCGATCACGGCATGGCTTAACACTTCTTCATCTGGGATTACATCGCTATGAAGCAATCTGTAAAGTTCCCTCAACGGTTGGTCAGCACGGAGTATCTCCCATGAGCTACGCAGGTGGTGTGTCAGGGAATCTAACTTTCGCAGGTCTTTTTCTGTTGCCGCTTCCCGTATTGTCTGCATCTCCTTTTCGGTTTCCGTCATCAACTTTTCCAGCATAACGGCTTCATTGCCGTAGGACAACAAGGCTGAAAAATCCGGTTTCCCGTCCGGTGTTTCTTTTATGGCACACCTGTCGGAAACCTCCATCAACTCCGATATGGAGAACGGCTTGAACAGGCATCCGGCAAAGCCTTTTGCCAATAGTTCCCCTTTGTTACAACTGCCCGAAGCGGTTGCCACAACCACCGGGATTGTTGGTGAATTGCCCACGTTGGACGAACGCAATAGTTCCAGCAATTCGAAACCGTTTATACCGGACATATTCAAGTCTGTCAGCAACAGGCTGTATTCTTTCTGGCGTATCATTTCCATCAGTGCCGCAGCATCGGTGCAAGTGTCGCAGTGTATTCCTTCTTGGGAATACATCTCTTTCAGCATCAGAAGTAATACCTCATCATTGTCAATGGCGACAACATCATGGAATTTATTGTTATGATAAACAGGTGTATTGCTTGTATATCCAAGCTGTTCTTCAGCTTCCTGCATAGAAATTTCAACTGTGAAACGACTGCCTTTCCCTTTCTTGCTGTCCAAACGGATTGTTCCGCCAAGCATCGACACAATATTACGCATTATGGCAAGCCCAAGCCCGAAACCCTCCTTTGCGGCGGCATTTGATAGACGTTCAAACGCACCGAACGCTTGTTTCTGTTCCTCTTCTGTCATGCCTGTACCTGTATCTTCAACGACCAGTGTCAGAACTCCATTGTCATATTCAGTAATCAAAGAAACACCGCCTTCTTCTGTGAACTTGACAGCGTTTGACAGCAGGTTATTCCCGATTTGTATTATTCGCTCTTTGTCGGTCAATACAATGGCATCGTGTCCAGTCTTCACGGACAAGGACAACCCTTTGTTCACGGCAACAGGCATGAACTCCGTTTCAAGTGTGTGCGTGATTGCAGAAATCCGGCAGGGTGACAGACGGGGCTGTTCCTTGCCGTTGTCCAGGCGGAAGAAGTCAAGCAAAGTGTTGAGCATATCCCGCATACGGTCGGAGGATTGCAGTATATTTTGGATATATTGCCCATTATTACCGCTATTGCATTCTTTCCGCAAAAGTTCGGTATAGCCGGTTATTGCCGTCAGTGGTGTACGCAACTCATGGGTAATAGTATGTACCGCTTTCTTTCGGGAGGTTATGAGTACCTCATTTTGTTGCACGGACTGTTCCAATTGCTCGATCAAATCCGTTGTCTTGCGTTTGTATCGTTTAATGTTCTTTGCATCACGGTGTATGATGATATCGGAAATGACCAACAGCAAAAGAACAAATCCCATCAAGCCGCCTATCTGCATAAATGATTTTTTACGCATGGCTGTTATCTCGCTTTCTCTATTTTGTAAATCAGATTGTACCTTCTTTTCGATTTGGCAAATCAATCCTTGCAGTTGTCTGTTAAGTTCTGCATTACGGGCAGCAAGACTATCGGCTTGTTCTGACAATCGACGGCTCTGCGCTTTCTGTTCGTTGACCATGTTTCTATTGGATGAACGGAGCGTAGTCGTTGTTGTCGTTGGCTTCGTTCCCTCTTTTTTGCCGAAGATGCTCAAGAAACCTTTTCGTTTTGGCTTTTTGGACTGTTCCTGCACACTTTTCTGCACAATAACCGGAATTTGATTGGCTATCTTCTTGTTAATAGATTGTTGTTCATCCATTAACCGGACTATCTGGAACATCTGTCGTTCCTTATCCTCTAAAAGACTGCGCACACTATCGATGCGCTCTGCTGGATAGGTGGCCTTGAAACGGCAGAGCATACTGTCCATTGCCATACGCCGTGCATGGTAATGCTCGATATCTTTATCGTTCCATTCCAGTATTGTTTCACCCAATAGAGAAAATTTTATCATTTGAATATTGATATTGTTTATTTCTTTTCGGAGCTCGTCTATTTTTTTATTGCCAAGTTCTAATGCTTCTATCTCCTGCCATTCATAGAGGCTATTATATGCCATACATCCGATAAGAATGGAGATAAGTATATATCCCAACCGTATTGCCTTATAGAAATTTCCTGACCGCTCCATTATTTTGATGACATTGATTTTTGAAACATGAATAAAAGTTTATCTTTTTCGTTCATACGGATATTATCAGAATAATCGCCTTTTGTTATTTGATACCCGCATGGCTTAACCATAAAAACGCCTAAGCCCTTAGTGTATGAACTTACTTCTGAGGCGTAGTCTTTACTTGTATTTAATGGAACTTTCCCTTTAATATGACACCACTCATTATTGCAACTGATGTCTTCAATCTCAGACATCATTTTTTGCAAATCTGTAATAGCTTTGGAACTTGCCGATTGGGGTATCTGCAACTCAAAATAGAGCATCGGTTCGAGGATGTCCACACCTGACTGTTGCAAGGCCAGCCTGAAGACATAAGGGGTCAGCTGTCTGAAATCAGCAGGTGTACTTACCGGGCTATAATACTCGGCTTGAGTAAAAGTTACTTTCAGATCAGTCACTTCCCATCCATGTAAACCAGATTGGCAAGACATACGAATCCCTTCAAAAACGGCATTTTGAAAAGAATGGTTCAGATAACCATAGGAGATGTCACTTTCGATTTGCAACCCTGTCCCTAACGGTAAGGGTTCAATAGTCAGCCCTATTGTGGCCCAATAAGGGTTGGGCGGCACTTCGATCTGAATAATCTTATTCACCTTTTTTATAGGTCGTTCTTTGTAGATAGTCTTGATCTCATCAAAATGGACCTTGACGGAAAATCGTTCTTCCAGCAATGTCTGTATGATTTCCTTTTGTGTCAAACCATATAACGAGATTTCCAATTCATCACTATATGAGTTTATGGAAAAGGACAAAGACGGGTCTTCAATCCACAATGTATTCAGAGCGGATATCACCTTGCTTCTCTCTTCGGGCCTGTCTGGCCGGACGGAGGATTTGAGAGCGGGATGCTGACGAGATAACCCTTGAATCAAACAAGGTTTAGCACCTAAATAATCTCCGATTCGAAAATCTTCCATATCTTCTACAATCGCGATATCATTGGCCCCCACTTCATCAACATTTATCTCTCTGCCCTGATAAATAGTCTTTAGATTTTTAATCTTGATGAATTTTTCCGAATCGTTGATTCTTACAATGTCTCGAAGTCTCAGACTTCCGTCAATTATTTTTAGAAAACTTCTTTTATGTCCTTTGGGGTCATGCTCTATCTTATAGAGATAAGCTGAAAGTCTGTTTGAGACTGATTCTGGAGGAAGTATAAAAGAAGAGATGGCGTCCAACAACTCATTGATACCGATATTGAACATTGCTGATCCATGTAGTACCGGATAGACTTTGGCTTTTGCCACAAGATCGATTATCGTATTCCAATAATCAGCCGGTGAAATTTCGCTATCCGCCAAAT
Source organism: Bacteroides propionicigenes (assembly GCF_018390535.1). Lineage (GTDB taxonomy): Bacteria > Bacteroidota > Bacteroidia > Bacteroidales > Bacteroidaceae > Bacteroides > Bacteroides propionicigenes. The sequence continues at coordinate 182,711 of NZ_JAHBBW010000001.1, forward strand.
ATCGTTCTAATATATTGTCGTCATGGTTGCATACAAATTCTTTGTATTCTTCCTTTATATATGTTTGGGAGCAAATCGGATAAACCAATCCATCGACAATAGTTTGCATAAACAGGACATCTTGAGACAGATTTGTTTTTATATCCAGATACAAACGCTCTAAATTCACACCGTCACGGTCAATTTTATTGATAAATATAATTGTCGGGATTTGCAGTTTTTGTAAAGTATTGAACAGCAACTTTGTTTGCGCTTGTATGCCTTCCTTTGCGGATAAGATGAGGACTGCTCCATCAAGCATTTTGAATGTCCGCTCCACTTCCGCAATAAAATCCATGTGTCCCGGAGTGTCAATGATATTGCATTTCACACCATTCCTGATAATAGATGTCGTAGAAGCCCGAACAGTAATTCCTCTACGTTTCTCTATATCCATAGAGTCTGTTATGGTGTCACCATTATCCACACGGCCGCACTTTTCCGTTGCTCCACTGGCAAACAGCAGATTCTCGGTTACGGAAGTTTTTCCTGCATCAATGTGAGCAAGAATTCCTAAATTTATAATATTCATTTGGATTAAGCAATAATATACTACAATAGATGCATTGTCGAAATGCACCTTTTAATACCTCCTCGTAGCATGTGAGAACTACAGGATTACTAACTCGTATTAATATGTATATTATTACTGCCGCATAACGATTACAAAATTACACAAAAAAATATATCTAACAAAAGTGGGAGGATTTTTTAACTTTTTACCATAGACATTTTATTAGGGAAGCGTAGGTTCAACTGGCAAGTACAAATAAGTAGAAATGTTTGAACAACACCGTTTTAGGAAGTTGAAAAATCAAGTTTCTCTCTCGGTATAACGTTTATTTTGGCCAATATCTTCTTTAGTTTGGCATTTGAGTATTTCCCATTCGTGTTCTATTTAGCTCCTTATTATGAGTATGTAGCAAGTTGCTTATCAAATTCAGCCTCTTTGAGGGTCAAATATGGTTTTGCAAATGGTGACTGACAAGACATAAACAAGGTCAGCAGGATTTTTTACATAAATGAACATGAATGTATATAACCTAAAATAAGAATAAATTTTAATAAGGGCTGCCCAAAAAGAAAAAAATGCAGTTGCCATCCTACAGATACTTGCAGAAAGGATAAAATTTACTTTTAGACCTTTTGGGATAGCCCTTATTAATACTTCAGATAAAATTCCTAAGGTTATATTTTCAATCCTTTGGACCGGGTTTCCTCCTTGGCATACAGTCCTGGACGCCCGATTATGACATGGTTGGCAACGATACTATCCGCCGGACTGCGTATCTGCGGCGGTGCATTTTCGGGATATTGCACCTGCCTGTTCCGCACATCTTCCGCTTCCGGTTTGACCTGTTGCCCCTCGTTCTCCTTTTCGGCGACTTCGGGCGTGGGCGGCGCAAGCTCCAGCTGTATCTTGCGGTCAAGGGCGGCAAGTTCGGACTTCAACTGCTTCAACTCGTCCTCCTTCTTCCACACCTTGCCAGCTATCTCCTGCAACTGCGGTATCTCCCTTTTCAGTACCTCGTTCTTCGCCTTATACTGGTCGATGATTGAGGGTATCCTCTCAATCGCGTTGAGGAAATTGCGGGCGGCAGCCAACGGGTCAGCCAGCGCCAGATGCCCGTTGTTGTAGGTGTACTTGTAGTTTCCCTCTATCACGAAACGGTTGTCGGTAAACTCCAATCCCTCTTTGAGTATCCTTTCGCTCACCACCTTTATCGGAAAACCGTAAAGCTCTCCGACCTGCGTGTAAAGCCCGCCCGTAGTGGCGTTTTTCGCTATCTCCTGCAAACGCTTTCCGATAACCTTCTCATCGGCGGAATCCACACCGTCCACCTTAATTATATTAAGGCGGTTGCCCTCCTTGTCGGTCTGCACCACCGACAGGAAGCGGTTCCAGTCCTCCGTCATGGCATCTATGAAAGCCGTGTTGTTGCGCAACTCGCCGGTCTTTGACTCCAGCTTGAACTCCGAATCACGCTTGCCCTTGTTGAACGACTTGCGTTCCCCTTCGAGCGATGCGATCCGCTTCTCCAGTTTCGCCTTATCCAAAAGGTCGGTGTTGCCGGATAACAACGCCATGTACTCCGAGAAGTTCATGCCCGATTTCTCGTCCATTGCCCCCTCGTCGATGGTACGCGCCCCCATAGCACCGCTTTTGAGCTGCGAGATGAAAGTTTGCTTGCAGTGCAGGAGGTTGAACTTGTAGCTGTCCAGTGACTTCTCCACCGCGTAGATGATTACATCCACGTTGTTCCCGGCGAAATGCTTGGCAATCTCATTTCCTGCCCTAACTCCGCGTCCGTCACGCTGTTGCAGGTCGGATGGCCGCCACGGTGTGTCCAAATGATGGATTGCCACACACCTTTTCTGCGCATTCACACCCGTTCCGAGCATGGAGGTGGAGCCGAACAGCACACGCACCGTTCCGGCATTCATGGCGTCTATCACCGCCTTCCGCGCCTTGTCGGTCTTGCACTCCTGAATGAAGCGCACCTCGCTTGGCGGTATGCCGTAGTCCTCCGTCAGCTTGCGCTTGATTTCCGAATAGACGTTCCACCCATCGCCCGGCTGATATGTCCCCAAGTCCGAGAAAACGAACTGCGTTCCCTTTTGCGCGTCGTATTTTTGATAATAAATTCAATCTCTCAAAAATAGTTTATATAATGATTTGAAAATCAGATTGTTGAAAATTTCACGATTTTAATTAAGGAACAAACAAGAAACAAAATCGTTAATTAAAGGTATTTCCCAATTTTTTGTTTTCACTCTGTTTCTTTCTTTGCACTTGCTTATAATCGGGACTTCTTGAACAGCTTCCCACCAGATTTTTTTCGTCCGATGGTTGCATGTGAGCTTCCAAGAACCACTGCAGCCAAAAGAAAAAAGCAAGTATTCTTTAGTTCATACAAAGATAAGGAAAAACTTATAGGCAGGCAAATTTGGCTGCCTAAATATAGTTTACTTTGATTTAGCATATATATAGGCTAATGGACTAAACTAAACCTTTTCCCGAACTTCGTAAAACACTCCGGTCCCATTGTACAGCCAAAAGAAAAAAACATTCCACGTCATATTTTTCTTTTCGCTGCAACCCCCTTTTTATAAACCATCAACCTTTTACACGAGATCTTCTCTTCCCTGTGTTCGCACATCCGCTTTCGGGCTGCCTGATATGAATTGTGTCGCAAAGGTACTTGTCATGTCTTTCTTGTATGCAAGGTCAAAGCCTAACGGTTCACGACAAAATCTCCACCCTCCGTTCCGCACGGGTAGTATTTAATCGTGAAACCTTGCATAAAGAGCCATGACACCTTTTGAAGCGACATAATTAAATCAAGCCCGAAAGTAGCTGGATGCTACAAGAGGGAAAAAAGAAAACTTAAAATTCAAAGTTATGGCAAACTACGCAACAAACATTTTCCACGCAAGTACGGAAAACAAACAAGACCTCAATAAGATAGAGGCATTTCTGGACGATAATTTCAACGGCTTTGTCAACCGGTATGGCGACACGGTAGATGCCGAATTTGATTCCCGCTGGGAATACCCGGAAAAAGCAATCAACGAATTAATAGCCTTATTGGCAGCCAAAGACAAAATCTATATCCGCATACTGACATACGAGTTAGAGGACGAATACGTGAGCTTTCGGATATTCTCGCAAGGTAAATGGAACATTAAGTTATCCTAAACCTAAACACAATTCACTATGTACGAATACGAAGAAGATAGCGATATTATCGGTTTGTCCTGCACGTTGCTCAATCCATATAAAGGTTACATGGAAGGCACAATCGTGGGCGACTATGGCAATACCATAGTTGTCCGCCTTGAAAGCGGCAAGGAAATTTCAGAATACCGTGATGAAGTGATTATCCATGATTAAACGATAGCAAACGTATGACACAGATAGCAACAAAATTCGTCAAATGGGACATTCCCGAACTGGCGACATTGCAGGACAGCAAGGTTTACAAATTGCGGGTACACCTGAACAACGGAGGCAAGTTAAACCGGGAAGAAAAGAACTGGATTACCCGTAACGTATGGGAAAGTATCTATTTCAAACGTGGAATTGCCTTGAGCGGTTATCACTTTGACTTTTCCGACATCCTCAAACGGTATTTCGTCAAACAGCACGGAAGTATTCACGAGTATTATGCGATTGACAAAACAGCGTTACGCTCGATACTGTACGGCAGAATAGAGGATATTGTAGAAGTAAGCGGTTAAAACAACAAGGATATGGGAGAATACAAATTTTATCAAGACCGTAAGGTTACAAGTTGGGAACGGGATTATTTCAGTGTGAAAGCGGACAGTTATGAAGAAGCCGAGGCAATCGTCCGCTCATGGAACTGTGAGGACGTGTCGAACATCATTGACAACCGTCTTTGCTATGAAGAGTGGCAAGCATTGACCGATACATCGGAATCTATGCTCCCCGAAGAAAACGACGGCAACCCGACAATAGAAATTTTCAATCAAGACGGAGAATCAATAATGACTAATGTACCCGAAACACCTCAATCAAACCAATAGAACCATGAACGTAACAATCGAACACGTCTTTTGCCGCTATAGCGATGAAGCGGAAGAAATCTATTTCCGAATCATGAACACGATTCTTTTTGCAACTGACGAAACCGAACTTCGGGCAAGTATGGAACGCTTGAAGAACGAAACCACGCTCGACGACTATTTCATATTCGGATACGGAGCACACCATATCTGGATAAAGCAACGGCGACCGAGCGATAAAAACAGGATTTTCAAACATCGGATTATGGTAGCCCATTTCTGACAGGAACAGGCAAAAGACCTCCAATGCGCTTTGCGGGCTGAACCGGAACTACCAGCTTCAGCCCGTTCCTCTTTCTCGCAATAGACATGCTGGCACAATCCCCCTTTTATCCTCACGATCAATTTTTATACTGCCCCGGAATACCCGTTTATATTTCTCTTTTCGCTGCAAACCCTTTTTATCGCCCATCAACCTTTTACACGAGACCTTCTCTTCCCTGTGTTCGCACATCGCTTTCGGGCTGCCTGATATAAATTGTGTCGCAAAGGTACTTGTCATGCCGTTCTTGTATGCAAGGTCAAAGCCTGACGGTTCACGACAAAATCTCCACCCTCCGCTTCGCACGGGTAGTATTTAATCGTGAAACCTTGCATAAAGAGCTATGACACCTTTCGAGGCGACATAATTAAATCAGGCCCGAAAGTAGCAGGTGCTACAAGAGGGAAAAAGAAAACTCAAAATTTTATAGGTTATGACAAACGATGTAACAAATTCAAATGGAAGAGTAACGGTAGACGAAGTAATACACAGGGATTCGGTTTTCAGATACCAACTGTTAGACCGCTTACGGTCAGACTGCGAGTATTACCTCAATTACGGTAACAGACACCCCAAAACCTTATGGGCTGGCGACGAAAAATTGCAAATTGAGTTTATGATAAAACTGCATGATAGCTTCAAGGAGGGAGAAAAACCGGAGTGGCTTACGATGGATAAAATTTTGGAATACAGTAAGAGAATGATAGCTCAAGAAGAATAAAATTACTACTAAGGAACAGACTAAAAATGTGATATTATGGCATGGTTGGCAGTAAATAAAGACGGAACAGAATGGATTATGCCCGAAAAGCCCGTTCGGGGCCGGTGTGGGCATTGGGAGTATTTGGAAGAAGTGTACAATGTACCAATCGAGATAGAACTCCCCAAAGGGACTGTTTACAAACTTCTCGGCAAAGAACTGACATGGGATGACGAGCCGGTAGAATTACAGACCAAAACAGAAAAAAGGTAAATGTAGTACGGGCTGGAGTACCAGTTTCAGCCCGGTTACACCGGCTAAAATCTAAAACAGATACGCGGGTGCGATACCCTCTTTTATTTCCGAACAGACACTCATACCGTTTCCTTCGGAAATACCCCTTTATACATTTCGGCTGCGCCATATCCTTTTATATCGAACGGCCACTCATGCAAAGGCGGCTTCTCCGCTTTGTTTCAAGGCAGACTTCGGCCATTTTTCCTTTACCTCTTCTTTCCCTCATTTCTCTTGCCGGATAGAGACAGCGATATCGATACGTCGCACACGCCTTTTGCCGGATCTTCGTCCGATAGTATTTTCCACGATGCAGCGTATATGGTTGTTAAACGGTATATCGTTCTTGCCGCTTCAACCCCAAACAGCCGATACACTTTCTCGCCTGATGTTCTTCCCGCCCACCTGCCGGAACGGGAGCGGTCTTGTGTCGGTGGACGGACAGGTCTTTCATGTTTCCGAGTCCGCTGCGGATTGTTTCGCCTCGACTTTTTCGCGACCGCTTTCTATTTGAAGTCGCCATATCGTTTTTCGTTGCAAAGTTAGTATGCAGACGGGCGCGACCCGATGGTCTTGACCAATGGCGTATCGCACAAATCTTCCTTTATCGGGCTTGCGGTTTGGGGCTTCGCCTCCAAAATAAAGAGTATTTATGCGCTATCCTTGGTGCAGCCCTTTACTGCACCTACTTTTATGCACCGTAAAACTGATTTATTAACTTCAAAAAGCAATCGCAATGAAAAAGATCGAGAACAATTTCGCAGTAACCGGATTCGTGGCAAAAGATGCCGAAGTCCGTCAGTTCACCACCACAAGTGTCGCACGTTTCCCGCTGGCAGTGGCCCGTCAGGAGAAGAACGGCGAAGATACCAAGCGTATATCCGCTTTCATGAACATTGAAGCGTGGCGCAAGAACGAGAATACCGGGTCGTTCGACCAGCTCACCAAGGGCACGCTGCTTACCGTGGAGGGCTATTTTAAACCCGAAGAATGGACCGACAAAGACGGCGTGCTGCACAACCGCATCGTGACGGTTGCAGTCAAATTTTATCCGGCTGTCGATAAAGAGGAGGAAGTTCCTGCGGAACCGGCAAAGAAACCGAAGAAGGGCAAGAAGTAATTCCTGCCTTTTTGAGACAAAGCGGCCCGAAGGCCGCTTTTGTTTTGCTCGTTACCGTTCCGGAACGTCTATACTTTTATACTCCTTCATACTCCACACGAAGAGTCCGCCGTCGTCCATTGATTTTCCCGTGCAAAGTTAAGGCGGTCGGGAACCGGCAAGGCGCGGCTTCATTTGAGGTTAACAACCATCAACTCGCAAGCTCGTCAATACTTGTTCAACACAAATGAAATCGTCCATAGGACTATCCGCTTCCTCCTTGCCTTGTTTCCCTTCTGTCCGCCTTGTGGTCCGCACGTAAAATCAAATCCCGCCGGACGAGGGAAACCCTCCGAAGGCAGGGATAAAAAAACAAAAGTCAAACTTAAAATTCAAGACGTATGAAACAGATGATTTGGTCAAGCTATGACCTGTTGGACGAAACGGCAAAAGAATACTATCAAAATTCACAACGGGAAATATTGGACGATGACTGTTACGAGGTCAGCGATGAAGAATGGGCAGAAGAAGTATATCGCTGGCTGGACGACGAACGGAGCAACCTGAATAAAGAAGTGGACGGCATTATTGTCGTGTTCGGCAACTTGGGATTATGGAACGGCCGGAGACAAGGCTATCAAATATTGGGCAGCACCATTGCCGATATTTTGAAATCCCAGTGCGACGATGCAGAATGGTACGGCGACGGCTATAACATTCGCGGACGGATGGGCCATCATGACGGTACGAACTACACCTTGTATCGTATCGCCAAAGACCGTGATGAAGCGGAGCGTATCGCCGATAAGATTTACAACCGTGAAATCGACGAAGAAGGTTTCCGCCGGAGAACACGTTCCCTCTATCCGTATGTAGCCGCCGTGTACGGCTGGAAAACAAGGCAGCGCAAGCCGGACAAGGCCGCATAAAATGCTGTCCACAAAATACCGCAACGCATCCGCCAGAGATGGTTGCGGTATCCTTTATCGAATGGGCGAAACACAGAACCGTCTCCTTTTATAATCAGCTCCATTCCTTTTTATCACTACTCACGGAGCAATATCCGCCTTTTATACCGACCCCGGTCTTTCGTATATCTCCCGTCTTTTCTTCTTTCCATCACCGGTTTGGTTTTACCAGATGCAAAGGTAGGCCGTCGCACTTGATCCGGTGGCTTGAAGTGCATTTCTTGCAAAATTCTTCCTTACCGGGGTAAGAGTAATTTTCCAAGGAAAGCCACCGTATGAAGTTTTCCCGACAGCCGTGTACCGCATCCGTAAAACCCCAAAGCGGTTCAGGAAGAAAGAACCGACAAAAGGGAAAATAAGTATTAACAATTTCAAAAAACTAAGATTATGCCTAATCATGTGACAAACCGTTTAGAAATAAACGCAGACCGGGAAACAGTACAAAAAGTAATGAATTTCTTAAAAGGTAAAACCGATGATGACAATACGCCTTGTTACATCGACTTCAACAACATCATTCCTATGCCTGAAGAACTGTTGATAGAAAAAAGCAGCAGTGGAGATTTGGGTATGAAATACCTTGAAGCAATGCAGTTGAAGCCATTCTATTTTTTATTGGACGATGATGCTTTGAGAACCATTCAATGGATAGAAGGATTGGCGGAAAAGGACAGAAAAGAAGCGCTGCAACTTGGAGCATCGTATTTGGAAAATCGGAAAAAGTACGGTTATCCCACTTGGTACGAGTGGTCTACCGCCACATGGGGTACAAAATGGAATGCCTATCACCAAGACTTTGAAGAGCCGAACATACTTTGGTTCGATACGGCATGGAATGGAGTGCCACTGCTTATCCAAAAACTTTCCGAGATATTTCCGGATGTGGAATTCCATTACGCCTATGCGGACGAAGACTTAGGTTTCAATACGGGAAGAGGAACAGCCCGCAATGGAGAAATCAACATGACGATACCCGAAGGTAGAAGCAACGAAGCCTTTGAAATCATGTTTTTTGTGAAACCGGGAATGGACGAATATTTTGAACTGACGGACGAAGGTTACAAATGGGTTTCCTAAACATTCGGTACAGATAATGACCGGTGCAGGTTCGGGATACATTGACAATGGATGTGTCCTGAATCCTTTTGCCGGAATTCCCCCTTTATATCTTCATGGCTCTTTCCCTTTTATCGAAACGCGGTCCGTTCCCCTTTGTACCGTGACTATCCAGCCGGAAAGTAATCCTTTTATAACATTTTAGCTTCCCCCGTTTTATCCTCCTTACAGCCGTTTCCCAACACTCCATGCCGAAAGCCCGCTTATTTTTTCTGCAAAGTTCGATTGCCGCTTGTCTGTCCTGTCAAGAACCGCTTACGCTTGCTGTCGAAAAATCTTCCTCCCCGACTTTGTTGGAGAGTGTATTTTTCGCAGCCTTCTTGCCTGGACCGACCGTCAATCCTATAGGCAGAAAAATAATCAACCTTTCGGTACAGGATTGTACCAAAGGGAAAAACAAAAAATAGTTCAAACTTAAAATTTAGAGCGTATGACATTTAAAGAATTTATGCAAGAGAACGGTTATGAGTTACAAACAACCTTTTGGGAAGACTTCTCAATAGCGGACAGATTTGGGTTGGCGGCTGTTTTGGACACTTTCAACCGGGCTTTCAGGGAGTGGAAAGGGGACTATAAGTTCTTGACGGAACTGACATTGGTACTTAACCATAAGATATGGCAATACTATGAAAACAGACCGGATATGGCGGTACTTTACAATACTCTTTGGGAACAAGCCGACCAATACGCCAAAGAGAATCTGAAAGGGAACGAGTTAAGCTATTACTGGGAGGTGACGGATTAAATATATAATACCCTCGCATGATATAAAGAAAAAGAGGCAGTTCTAAAAGCCTCTTTTCTTTATAGGTTAACTTCTAATTCTTTTCCACCAGATAAACAAAAATACGCATTCTGGAGCTGGTGTAAGTATTCTATGCGGTGTCCGCTTACCGTATATTCATTAGCATGAGTGGTAATGTAATATACAGTTTGATCATCCCAGTCTTGTGTAATCTCCATTTCATCATTGTCAAATGTATAATCGTCAAGCTGATTAAAACCGCATTGCAAAACCAATTTTTCAGTAAGTAATATTGGCTGAATGTCTCCATTTGTTTTATACGGAGGTTCTCCCCATTTATAAACAACGGATATATTCTCTTTTCTCAACTTAGGATCATAATCCAATGCACAAACCAAAGATGGTTTACCTTTATAAGCAACGTAATTGCCAACTCTCAATTCTTTAATCATAACAATTCTGTATTATCTTTTAGACTAAAAACTTAATCCCTCTTAAATCGCTAATAGATACAAATCTACAAAATAAAATGAAACTTTTACACGTCCTTTATTTTCCCTCTTTTACGGCATTCAGGAATACTTTTGCCGGTTTGAAGGCGGGGATGGAATGAGCCGGAATCACAATAGTTGTGTTCTTTGATATGTTACGGGCCACCTTCTCTGCCCTTTGCTTGATAATGAAGCTACCGAAACCCCGCAGGAACACTTCGTTCCCGGCAATCATCGCATCTTTTACATTCTCCATGAATGCCTCGACCACGGTCATTACGACCTCTTTCTCTATTCCGGTCTGCTGTGCAATCCGGCTAACAATTTCTGCTTTTGTCATATATAAGAATTAAATAGCAATGTACAAAAATGCAACTTTTTTTGGATAAGTCAAATCTTTGGCCCACCTTTGCGGCGAAATAACGCAAAGGACATTTTATAATCCTCATCGGAGGGCTATGGAAGCCGGATAAGATGACTGGGTAAAACCATCGTCTTATCCGGCTTCCGTCGTTTTCTGCCGGAAGTAAACCATATAATATAAAATACAAAGACGTATGAAAGAAAAAGTGATTGATTTTGGGAATGAGAGAGTTTCCGTTCTGTTTAAGAAACTGTTTTTCCCCACTCTGTTGGGAATGTTGAGTATGTCGGCGGTAACGACTATCGACGGGATTTTCGTGGGACACGGCGTGGGCAGCGACGGGATTGCAGCTGTAAATATCTGCGTCCCTCTACTGATGTCACTCATGGGTGTTGGACTGATGATGGGGGCAGGTTGTTCCGTAATCGCTTCCATTTACTTGTCGAAAGGAAAAACCGTTTTGGCACGTGCGACCATCACCCAAGCCATGCTTTTCGTGACGCTCATATCCGTAACCGTCGGAGGATTCATTCTGGCGTTTCCCGAAGAAACCGCCCGTATGCTTGGCTCGTCGGAGCATTTGCTGCCGCTGGTTGTCGATTATCTGGTCTGGTTTTCCCCGTCTCTGCTGTTCGAGTTGTGGATTGCCGTCGCCTTGTTTGCCATGCGCCTGGACGGCGCTCCGAAACTCGCCATGTGGTGCAGCATCATAGCCGCAGCGGTGAATGTCGTTCTCGACTGGCTGTTCATCTTCCCGCTGGGCTGGGGAGTGATGGGGGCGGCATTTGCTACCTCCCTGAGTTGTTTGGCCGGGGCAGCGGTGGCGATGGGTTACTTGTTGTTCTATGCCCGTGACACTCGTTTGCATTCTCTTCGTCCGGGTAGAAAAAAGATTTTATTCTTCTTCCATGATATAGGAATGCAGTGTAAGATAGGATCATCCGCCTTGTTAGGCGAATTGACAATGGCGATATTGCTGTTCATCGGCAACCAGGTATTCATGCGCCATTTGGGAGATGACGGAGTAGGTGCTTTCGGAGTAAGCTGTTATTATCTCCCGTTCGTCTTCATGATAGGTAACGCCATTGCCCAATCTGCCCAGCCTATTATCAGTTACAATTTCGGCACAGGAAGCACGGAAAGAGTTCGTTCCGCCTTACGCGTTTCCGTGTTTGCGGCATTAGTTTGCGGAGTCATTTCTACTGCCGCCTTTATCCTGTTTCCTGAATTGCTTGTCGGACTATTCTTGCGCATTGACAATACTGCCGCACGCATAGCGATAGAAGGATTCCCTTATTATGGCACGGGGTTCATCTTCTTTATTTTGAACCTCTCCATTATCGGATATTATCAGAGCATGGAACAAGTAAAGCCGGCCATCACATTTGCTGTCTTGCGCGGACTTGTTTTTCTGGTTCCGTGCTTCATGGCATTACCTGCCATAATGGGAGTAAAAGGAATTTGGCTCGCCTTACCGTTGTCTGAAATTCTGACGACTTTAGTGATTGTCGTTACATTTTGGATATATTCCCGGCAACGTGCCATAATTTGCAGGTAATTTTTTCGGATTTAGGTTCCATGTAAAATGCCGCTATCAAAAAAGTTTAAAGATTGGTAGCGGCATTCTGAGCAGTTATCCGGAATAAAAATTCCGCCAAATGCATGATGTATTAATAAACATTAATGGGTCGTAAGCAATAATTCGTTATCAAAACTGTACATTTGCATAGCATATTATATACATATAACAATAAATATATTATAATTTATGGATAAATACATCATTGGCGAGAACGCTGGTAAAGTTTGGCGTTTATTGAATAGTGACCATCTCCGTAAATGGGAATTTTCAGAGATAAAGAAAATTACAGGGATGGATGATGCCGAGTTGGGTAGTGCTATTGGCTGGTTGGCCCGTGAAGATAAGGTACAATTCGAACTTGAACATCATAACAGTAAGGACGAAAAGGCATACTTGTATCTTATGTTGAATGTATATATTTGACTCCTTCCTATAATGCTGAAAAAAGAAAGAAACCATGCTGATGAAAAACATGATTTCTTTCTTTTCGTTTGGTATAGAACACAATGACGGGACACTTCCATCAATGAGAGACCGAGTTGGAGAAGACATTGATGACGACCACTCCGGCAATAATCAGGACCAGCCCGATGATGGCAGCCAGGTCGAGGTGCTGTTTGAAAACGAAAAAGCCGATAAGCGCGATAAGAATGATACCCACTCCCGACCAAATGGCGTAAGCTATGCCTACCGGAATGCTCTTCAGTACGACACTCAAGCAATAGAAAGCCGCCGCGTACCCCAGAACGGTCAATACGGACGGAACGAGTTTGGTAAACTGTTCGCTCTGTTTCAAGAAAGAAGTGGCTACAGTTTCAAAAACGATAGCCAAAAACAAGATAAGGTAAGTTTTCATTTATCTACATTCATCTTTTGATTTATACGAATCATATTCCGACTCCTGACACGAAAGAACCGGCAAGACAATGCCGCCGTTGCCTCATACGTGTTACTGGTCACGCCGGTAGTCGCTCTTGCTAAAACCGCCGAACACCGCTTTCAGAAGTTTACCCACTACCCAGAACACAACGATTATCAATATTACTTCCATACTACGTTTTTATTTAACCTGTATTAATAAATTAAACATCTGCTGTTTGTTACCAAGAGTGCGAATCCCTTTCAATCTTGTTTTCCGACAGTTAAACCGTTTATAAGCGGTAGTTGCCGCCGCCCTTTTCGTTTTACGGGTTATTCTTCCGCCGGACTGTCGTCCTTTTTCTTTTTCCGGGTTCCCAAGGGGCCGCTGAATTTCCCCCTGTTGAGTTTTACCCCATGCCTGTGGAGCACGCTGAATACCGAACTCCGACTGCTGTACCCGCTTACCGCCATGATGTCCTCGAATGAATGGCCGTTGACATACATGTCAACAATAGTATTTTCCTTGTCGGCCTTATCCATAGCCTTCATCGTTTTCTTCGGAATCTTCGCGTTCTGTTGCAGGTTCAAGACACGTGCGGACGAATATCGCAGTATCGCCACCTCTTCGGGAAGCGCCCCGAACATCTCCAGCACATCGGCAACCGTCGTTTCGGGAAACAGTTTACCCCGTGAGTCGATCCGGTCATGGATGGATATGATGCGTACCACCTTGATACGGCACAACTCAATGAAAGCCGACAGTTCGCGCGACCCTCGGAGGGCATTGCTGAATTTGGCCACCACTACCTCGTCACCCCTTTCGAGGCTCGCCACAAGCTGTTTCCATTTAGGCCGTAGCGCCTCGCTTTCGACCGGTTCCTCTATCACTTGTACACAGCCGTACTTCTGCATCCATTCTTTGTCAGCCTCGAACCCGTCGTAACGATCCGCCTTAAATATGTAACCTACTTTTGCCATCTCATTGTACACTTCTATGATAACAAGTACAAATATAACAGTTTTATTTTAAACTAAACCATACTTTGAACGGAAAATCGAATAAAGCACTTAAATCTCCCGTTTTTTTCACTTGTTTTCATTGAAAATCAAACTATTAAGTGTAATGTTAAAAATAGCTTATAAAACAAATTTCAACACTTGCCATCTTGAAAATAATACTTAGATTTGCGCTGTAAAATTCAAAATTGAACAATGAATAGTAGAAAATCATACTTAAAAATCATACTTCCCATTGCTGGACTTTCTGCCGCTTCGATTGCCGTTTTCACATTCCCGTCATGCGACAGTCCGAACGGCAAATCACTGGCGGAACCCCAAGACACGCCTGCCGGTCTGTACAGAGAGTACCTCTCCGAGATACGCAAGTCCCAAGAACTTTCCTTTGAAGAGCTGACTGTATGTATCGGGGAATGGCAAACCTTGAAAGATTCCGTGGCTGCAGCCATTCGGCAGGACACGGCCCGTCAGGCCCATTCCGGCACACGGGAAGAATGTCGTCTGTTACACGACTCCATTTGCTCGGAACTTTCCCGGTTGGCCCTGTCGAAACCGCGCACCTACAAGGAAGTGTTGAGCTTAAAAGAGCGGTTCTCTCCCTATGCCGGAGACGTGGAACTACACCGTTCCGCCGAGGAGATCCGCCCGTTTTTCGCAGCGCTGGATAAACGGCCTGCCTACCGTGGCAACAAGGAGCAAACGCTGTCGGCATATCGTAAGTTGCTTGCCGGAACCCTGAACAACGGCATACACGACAGTCGTGACCTCAAGAGATTCATCGAGAAAGAAGACGCCGTTTTTCGCGCTTTTCTGTCCGGTCTGCACGATTCCGGCAGTGCAAACATGGCCGACATTACCCGCGACACGGAGAAGTGCTGTTCCGAGGTGTTTCTCGCTGCCGGACGCAAAGAGATTACCTACAAGGAGGCCCTGATATACATGGCCCTGCGTGCCGACCGCCGACTGATACAGAACGTGCGTACCTGTCTCGACGACATACATCGGGGCGAAATCGCGACACCCGAACAGGCGCACGCCTACATCTGGATGATACTCCAGCCCTACGCTTCCTTGGACGGCCTCTGTATGACGCTTCTTTCCCCAGAGGATAAGAAAGCCCTCGACCGGATTGCGACCGAAACACCCGGCGCTTTCGAGACACTGCGTAAAATCCTGTCGTCAGAGAACAACCGGTTGGACGAGCTGCCCGGTATGCTCATGGAGATATTCATCGCCTCTTTGTAAAAGCCTATTCATAAAATAAACGATATATGATTATGTTACGACACTTTCTGGATGACTTCATGTCGTTCGTACCCCTGCAAATGCCGCAGCTTCTCAATGTGGCGACAATGGAGGAGCCGCAGTTTTACGGCGACTACGTTCTGCTCACGTTCCCGTTGCGGGACCCCTATGATTTGGAGGAGGTCATGGACATATTCGAGGACGACATGGAGCTGATCACGCTCTACCACCATGTGCCGGTCGGATTGGAAAAATCCGGTCATAGCACCTGTGCCTACTCCAATCCCGCTTTCGGACAAATGTTCAAGATGAACGCCCGGACAGACGCGGACGGTAAGGTAAACCGCGTCATCGCGACCGTTTACGATTCGTTGGAACTGATGTACGGCGACCTGTCTCTCGACTTGAAACTCCACACCGGAAACGGCAGCTTCAAGTACAAGAAGGAGCTGGAAGACGTGCTGTTGGATTTCATGTAAAACAGTTCCTATGCGAAACACGATATATCGCCAGATGATTTTCTGCATCGACACATACCGCACATGGATAGAGGTGGCCGATGACAACCTCTACAAGGAGCACGTCATTCCGAGGAACAACCGGACCGATTTCCTGGTTTCCCGCACGCTGGTACTGCGTGCTTGCAAACCGCATGGCACATACGACCGGGGCATGACGTGGACGATTCCGGAGCATGATCTGGACGCGGCACTGGCTACATACCGCAAGCAGAACGGCATATTCAAGTCCCGGATGAAGAAAGGCGCATCGTCCCTGACAGCTGAAGACACCGAGAACATTATCCGCTTGGCCACCCACGGGATTGTCCGCTTGGAACTCGTGGTACGGCCCGTTCACATACCTTCAAAACCCTATTACCTGTTATGACTTGGATTATATTACAGTTTGTGTTTCTTGCAATGCCTGTCGTCCTTCCGGCACTGTTGTACAGGAGCAGACGTTACTTCATGGCAAAATTCTACGATAAAATGATATGGAGCGAAAAGGCCCGCAGGTTGTACACCCATGTGCTGCTTATCGTATTGCTCCTCTTCCATTATGTCTATACGAGCGGACACCCCGGCGAGTTCGGTGTTGTGCCATCCACCATTGTGTGTGCCGCATGGGCCTCTTTCCGGCGGGCGGACCGATGGATGCGCTGTTTGCTCGACCGGCCGAAACGTTTCGTCTGGTTTGCGCTCTTGGCATTGGTCATCGGCTTCGTGCCGCATCTGTACACGATGTCCGTAACCATCGCCTTTATTCTTTTGGCTGCCCTGTTCTACCCGTCGGCAAGGGTCATGTCCGAAAGGACAGACATGCGCAAATTCCTCGAATGGCTGGAATATCCCGGAGCATTAGCCGACAGTTATCATAGTATCATCACGCAAGACTGCCATGATAATGCGGATAATGGCAGTCCATACAATCCGCACGATATGAATCATCAAAAACAGAACGAAAATGAGAAATAGAAATGAAGCACCCGCCACCATACTGGCCAACACGGAAGTGTTCGACTATCTGAAAGAAAAAGTCGGCGAGCGGAAAACAAGAACAGAAGCCTACTGCGACCTGTTGGATAAATCGCTGGCAGGTTTCGTCTCCCCGTTTTTAAGGAAACAAGACTACGACCTCGGTCCCTGCCAGTGCCATGTGACCGTTTCCGACCTTGCATCCGAGTGGCATTGGCACCGCGCCACCGTCCGCTCGTTTCTGGACACGCTCGAAGCATTCGGGCAGTTGGAACGTATCCGGCTGGCGAAAAGCGTCATCATTACCATGCACCTGCGAATCGGCACGCCTGACATGCCGGACAGTGGGCAGAAAGAAACGGACTTTGCCACAAGAATACAAGGAATATTGTACGATTGGGTGATTGGCAAAGCAACTTCTTTCGATGTCGGCAAATCATGCGGACAAATCATGCGTCAGACCTTGGCGGAGATAACCGGACAGGACAGCCGGGCCTATCCGGACAACCATTCCGGCACGACATCCGTGCATACCCTCCGATCAGAAGAACAATTGCGTGAGACCGTTTTGGAGTGTATCGCCCATGCCGCCCTATGGCGGGTTCTGCGCAAGTCGAGATTCGACGACGGCTCACCGCTCGTGCAGTTCTTCCGGTCCGATCTCGGTGGGGAATGGGCGGCGTTCATCGAAGCCTCGAAAGAGCTTGCAGAGCTTGTTATCGACGGAAAGCCGGATGGAACGGATTTCGGTATGGACGAAGAGACGGAACGCCTCGAATCGCTTCGTAAACCCTTTCTATCGCTTTTAGCGAAGGCGCAGGAAGAAAGTTGAACAGGGATTCGCAGACAAAGATTGTATAACCACGGGCAATTCTCCCCGGTTCAGGTTCAAATATCCTTCCAGTTATAGCAGGCATCCGGGCTTGCCCGTCTGCCACTGAACAAAGGGAAGGGGGAGCCTAATACCCCGACCGACATTCGTCGGTGGGAAGGGTGTCCGTACAAGCAGCAAGCTGGGGACACGGGGGATTGTCCGAAATAACACGGAAGCAGTATGGCAAATGCAAAACAGGTTCTTGACGTTCAAGTGTCGAAAGGAATCACCGCCGCCCAAGGCAACGAACATCTGCGCAATCGCAGCAAAGAGGCAGAGAAGTACGCCATGAGTAAGGGCAACTACGATCCCACTCGCAAACATCTGAACTTCGAGATTGCGTCCGGAGGCAAGATACGCCCTATTGACACGAGCCGTAATATCCCGGAACGGATGGCGGACATATTGGGCCGTCGCGGAATAAAGGACCCCAACGAGGGACTGATCGAACCGAAATACCGCACGGTGGTAAACATCATCTTTGGAGGTTCGCGGGAGCGGATGCACGAACTCGCATTCGGTACGCAGAAGGTGGATTTTGAAAAAGGTGCGGACAATACCAGCATCAAAAGGAAGAGCGACATCGAACGTTGGGCAAAGGATGTCTATTCATTCGTTTGTGGCAGATACGGAGAGCAGAATGTTGCCGCCTTCATTGTACACCTCGACGAGTTGAATCCGCACGTGCATTGCACGCTTCTGCCAATCAAAGACGGGAAGTTTGCGTACAAGGAGATATTCGCCGGAAAGGACAAGTTCGAATATAGTGCGAGAATGAAACAGCTCCATACGGACTTTTTCGCCGAGGTCAACACGAAATGGGGAATGGCGAGAGGCCGGAGCGTCGCCGAGACCGGCGCACGGCACAGGACGACGGAAGAATACCGCCGTATGCTCTCGGAAGAGTGTACAACTATCGAGGAGAATATTGACCGCCACCAAAAAGTGCTTTCCGATCTTCATTCGGATATACGGCTGGCAGAGCGCAGGGTAAAGGGTCTCACTTCAATGGTGGAAAACCTGCGACGAGAGAAATCCGAAAAGGAGGCCCAACTGGCAGCACTCGAAAATGACATGAACTCCCGAAAAGACGATGCCTTGGCCATATCCGCCGAGAAAGAGAAACTCGAAAAAGAACTGGTCGCTATCCAAGGGAAACTGGCAGACAAACAGGAGAAGTTACAGACTGCCGACCGACAGCTTTCCGACCTCAAAGAGAATATGGATGCCATTCAGGAACGCACGGAACAGCTTAAGGAAGAAGCCTACGAATACACCCGTGATGTACATTCCAAAGTGGACAGCCTGCTCAAGGATGCCATGCTGGAAAACATGGTCGATGAGTGGCGGGAACTGTCGGCACGTATGAAGCCCTCCGAACGGCAACTGTTCGATGGCACCCTCGTGCGCTCCGTGGCAGAACAAGGCACGGAAGTCATGCACTGCGCCACACTGTTGTTCCTCGGCATGGTCGATGATGCCACTACATTTGCCGAAACACGTGGCGGAGGTGGTGGCGGCAGTGACCTCAAATGGGGACGCGATGACGACGAGGACAACCGGGCATGGGCGCTCCGCTGCATGAGAATGGCGAGCCGCATGATGCGTCCGGCCATCGGCAAAAAGCCCAAACGATAAATGGCAAAGATTGCCTGAAAACTGAATAGATTACAATTAAAAAATTGGAATTATGACAAAGAATATCATCTTTATCTTTGCGGCGTTCTGTACGCTGCAAGCCCGTGCGGATGTACAACCCACGGAGAAGGATACTGTACGCTGCATGTTCCGTTACGATGACACTGAACTGCTGCAGCCGTTACAGCCCTCATATCTTGACGGAGTGGTCGTCCCGGCACGGGGAAACGGCAACTGGTTCGTCAGTATCGCCGGAGGCACGACGGCCTTTCTCGGCACCCCGCTTGGCTGCGAAGACCTGTTCGGGAGGTTGAAACCCTCGTATAGCCTTGCCATTGGCAAGTGGTTCACCCCGTGGGTAGGCGCACGCATAAATTATAGCGGCTTGCAGTTCAAGGACGGTACGCTGGCCGTGCAGGAATACCACCACCTCCATGCGGATCTGCTATGGAATGTGCTCGGCGGCAGTTATTCCCGTCAGGAACAGGTACGCTGGCATCTGGCTCCCTTTGCCGGTATCGGGCTGCTGCATCATGCGACCAACGGGCATAACCCGTTTGCAGTCTCTTATGGTATACAGGGGCAGTACCGGATTTCCAAAAGGGTAAGCGCCCTCGTGGAACTCTCCGGCGCAACCACTTTCCAAGATTTCGACGGGTATGGTAAGGAGAACCGTTTTGGTGACCACATGTTATCGCTTACCGCCGGATTTTCTTTTCATATCGGCAGGGTCGGTTGGAAACGCGCCATAGACCCAAGTCCTTATATCCGCCGCGATCAGTGGCTTGTCGAGCGCGTAAATGCTTTGTCGGAAGAGAACCGTCTTTATGCAGGGCAGCATGACAGAGACCGACGGACACTCGCTGAGCTGAAAAAGATTCTGGAAATCGAAGGATTGCTCGACAAGTACAGCCATCTTTTTGATGACGACGATGCATTCGACGGCAACCGTTATCCCAAAAACAATTACAGCGGTCTGAACTCGCTTCAAGCGAGACTTAAGAACCGGAAGTGGGACGGGAAATCTCCCTTGGATGGGAAGGGTACACAATCTGCCGACACAATTCCCCTTTGTGCGGGTCAAGACACACTCTGTATGCAATATTTGGCTCGTATGCAGAACGGAAAAGAGTGTATCGGCTCACCCGTGTATTTCTTCTTCCAACTCAATACGGCGCGTCTCACGGATACCTCCCAGACGCTTAATCTCGACGAGTTGGCAAGAGTAGCGAAGAAGTACGGGTTATCGGTAAGCGTCATTGGTGCAGCTGACAGTATGACCGGAACAGCATCCGTAAACAATGTCTTGAGTGCATCAAGAGCCGATTATATCGCTGAAGAATTAATCAAACGTGGGGTGTCGGGCGACAAGATAACCAAAACTCACCAAGGCGGCATTTCCGATTATGCGCCCAATGAGGCCAACCGCCATACAAAGGTTATGCTGCATCTCAAATAATACTTTTTGTTCATACGATATAAAAACATTTTTTTTCGTTTATGGAGAGCCTGTCTGTGAAGATCGGCTCTCTTTTTAAACGGAAATCTGACTGTTTGATATTTTCTAATCGGTAACGAACATCGTAATTATTTATTATATACTATCTTTGCATTCAGTCTTTTACCGGTATAATTCATGAACATGCAAAACTCTTATCTGACCTCGAAGCCGCACTACGAGATTCTGGACGGACTGCGCGGTGTGGCGGCTGCTATGGTAGTGGCCTTTCATCTGCTGGAAGCGCATTCCGGCGGCAACCATCTGAACCAGATTATCAATCATGGCTATCTGGCAGTCGATTTCTTCTTCATGCTTTCGGGTTTCGTCATCGGCTACGCATACGATGACCGTTGGAACCGGATGAGCACGGGAACCTTCTTCAAGCGTCGTCTTATCCGGCTACAGCCTATGGTGATCATGGGGAGTATCGTGGGAGCCGCGCTCTTTTGGTTTCAGGATGCCCCCTGTTATCCGGCAATGGAGGGCGTGTCCGCCGGTGCGGTGCTGCTGGTCATGCTGCTGGGTTGTACGTTACTGCCTCTGCCGCTGAAGTGGGACGTCCGGGGATGGATGGAAATGCACCCGCTGAACGGGCCGGCATGGTCGCTTTACTACGAATACATCGGCAACATATTGTACGCCTTGTTCATCCGCAAGTTCAGCAAGACGGCATTGACTGTCCTCGTGGCGATAGCGGCGTGCTTCACGGTACACCGCTGCCTTACCGCACCTGCCGGCGACATCGTGGGCGGATGGGCTTTGAACTGGGAACAGCAGTACGTGGGACTGGTCCGGCTGATGTACCCCTTCTTTGGCGGACTGCTCCTGTCCCGGCTTGGCTGGCTGATACGCACCCGCAAGAATGCTTTTGGGTGGTGCAGCCTGATGATAATCGCCGTGCTTTCCGCGCCCCGTATCGGTGGGGAGGACGGGTATTGGATGAACGGGCTTTACGAGGCTTTCTGCATCATCTGCATTTTCCCGGTTATCGTCTCGATGGGAGCGGGAGGCAGGATAACGGGCAAACGCTCCGCTGCCGTATGCAAGTTTCTGGGCGACATATCCTATCCCGTCTATATCACCCACTATCCGCTGGTCTATATTTATACGGCATGGGCGTTCAACCGTCAGGCGACACTTGCCGAAGGCCTTCCTTACATGCTGCTCACGTTCGTCGGGGCGTTCGCGCTTGCCTATGCCTGCCTGAAGTGCTATGATCTCCCGGTGCGCAAATGGCTCACGGAACGTTTCTTGAAGAAGAAATAAAAAGCGGTAAAGAAATCCTATATTTATTATCGTATTTCTGTCGGATGACAGATAAAGTTCCGACGCCGAAGGTGTTTTGCGGACGACACAATCAGATAACGCGAACCCAAATGTCTATTACTGTTTCGCTGATAGAAGAAAAGCCCCTTGATGCCTTTGCCATAGGTTTGAGGGGCTTTTGGGGAGGCTACAAACCTCTTTTTGTTGAATAGGTTCTTTTGATATTGTCACACCTTTTTCTATCCCGACCGACGTATAAAACGTGCGTGTGCATGTCGGTTGTACAGGCCAAAGACATACCGGGAGAATAAAAACAGCACTGCCCGCCTGTAGAGGGGTTTCCTACAGACGGGCAGTGAGTAAGACACGGAATTAAAGTTTGGCGGTTGTCACTGGATAGTTACGCCACTGGGCGGTACGTAGGCTGCACGGATGCGGAGAGGTCTATTGATGCGGGGTGCTTTACCGGTAGTGCCGTTATCATTCGTGTATATATCGTCCCAATCACTTTCTGCATAACCACCGTCTGGCAGGGCCTTGGTGGCACGGGCATAGCTGGTGCTCTCTGGATAGATATACGCAGGCCATATTCCTGTTCTATCTTTTGCTGCCGCCGATGACCAGTAGAAATTGTTCTGGAACTCCGTGTATGTATTGTAATAAGAGGTAAGAATACTTTCCAGTTGGGAGATACCGGGCAGGAACCAACCGGAAGAATTGCTCATGCCCTGTACGGCTCCATTGGCATTGCGCTTGTTCTTGTTATAGCAATATTCCGCCGCTGAGCGGGGTTTTTCGTTCAGGTTCATTTCTGATTGTCCAGCTTGGGTAATAATGCGCCGGGTAGCTGCCGCCCCATGTTTGTTTCCTTCCGTCCATTCGTTATTTAGCGGACCTCCGATGTATTCACCATTACAACCCCATTCCAAACCGTCATAGATATAATCCCCTTCAAACTCGTTCAGGGGGTCGTAATGGGATATATATTCCTCATAGGCTTCCACGTAGATAGTGCCTTGAAGTCTGCCTTCATAATACCACTGTACCGGCAACAGACCGTGCTGTACGATTTCAATGGTACGGGTACGTGGCGTCTGCGTGTTGTTGTCGGTGTACGAGATGTTGACGGTGGCGGTGCGGTCTTTCGTGCTTAGGTTTTCGTCCAAGTAGAAATAGATGCGGTCACGGCTCCTGCTGATGGTGTATTCGGTGTTTTGGGCAAGGGTGTTGGTCACCAAGTCCGTGGTGAAGTATTTGCGTTTGCCGTTTCCCGCAGTCCATTTCTGTCCGGTCGCCAAATGGGTATCTGTACTCATGTCGGCAGAGAGTGTTCCATTCTCCATATTTTCGGCTGGCACACGTTCCATGCGTATCCAAGTGTGACTTTCCGGGTCGGCTATGCTGACTTTCATCTTTGGATTCTCATCTTCCTCGAAGAGGTACACGTCCAAAGGTGTGATACAGAAGTGGGCGTCGTGGTCACGCTCGCGCAGCATGGACAGGTAGAACGGGTTGTTCTGCTCGGTGATGTTGACGCGGGCATCGAAGGTGATGTGGTCCGGGTTGTTGCCCACATGGGTCAGTCCGCTGATGACGATGTTGTTGGCGTAGTGCCTGTTGCGTATCACCTTGAAGTCATTCACCGGGTTGCCTCCGAGATAGAAGGTATATTCGGCCTCGATGGTGGTGTTATCCTGATTTGCGGGCAGGGAGGGGTCGCCGTTATAGGTAGTGTAGTAGGCTCTCATCTTGAAATAGGTAGCCTTACTGTTTTCGCCTACAAGTCTCGGCTTCCACCGCTGCTTGTCAACATCGTCCTCTACTCCAGCCGGATACTGATAGTTTTCCGGATCTTCGTCCGGTTCAATCATGTTCTCGAACATGTAGAAGGTCAGGGAGGCGGCCCCGCCGTGGTTGTAAACGACGGCATCGCTCTGTATGTTTTCTACATTGCGGTATGGCTCATCGGTAGTCAGGCTGGTCTGGCCATCGGCAGGCTCGGTCAGGGGTACGGCGGTAGGCATGTTGTACACGCCCCATTCCGCAATGGAAAGGCGGGGCAGTTGTCCGCTCTCGTCCGAGTGGTCGGAATCGATACTGATGTTGATGTCGATGCGGGCCATCAGTGCCTTGAGCTGCATCGTGAGGCTTCCCTTCTCGGTGAGGTTCACGGTCGCGCTCTTGCCCGCCATCGGCATTCCCGTGCTGGGCAGGGTCGTGATGTCATCGCGGGTGTTAGGAGTATAATTGGCAGGATCGTACACGAACGCTTCGAGCAGCTCCTTGGGCTTTTTCCCGTCTTTGCTATATTGGGGGAAATTATCGGGATAACCGTCGCCGTTGGCATCAGTTACCACCTCCGGAGTCACGTTGGCCAAAGCGTAGATGGTAGTTTTTTTTGCGAGTGCCGGATCTTTAAACACGTCCGTAGGAATGCTGACATTGGTCGTATTCGCCGACGGAGCCATATACGGCGAGAATACTTTCGTGTTGCTCGATTCCAGATAGTCGCCGTTTTCGTCGAAGAAGAACAGGTAGAGCTGGTTGATGCGCTTCTCCTTGTCGTCCTTGGCGATGGCCGAGCGGGTGACGACTTGCTGCGGCAGCATGTTCTGGCAGACGGCCTCGATGGTGAATCCGTCGCCGGGCGGAACGGTACCGCCGCCAAAGTCCTCCTCCGTGGTGCAGGCTGCCGGCAAGAGCATGGAGGCCACCGGCAGGAAATAATAAAGTATCTTTTTCATCTTTATGCTGTTTTCGGTTGTTGTTTTATTGGATAGAGACGTCGCTGTCGCCCCCGTCTTCCCAGAACTCGTTATCGGCGGCAATAAAGTTCAGCGCGAAGGTTTCGCCCACGAAGTTGAGCTGCGCCGTATAGCGGACACCCGCACGGGGCTGGAACTGTGTCGGACGTTCGGCTGTAGCGGTCTTATCCGCCCCTTTGTAGGTATATTCGACGGAAACCTCCACGTCCTTGCCGAAATAAGTGCCGTCCGTGGCGTTGCTCAACAGAAGCAGGTGCTTGTCGCCTATCGGGCTGACGGAACTGTTGGGAGCTACTGCAAGCCCTGTCTCGTTGTTATATATCTCGTATGTGCCGGGATAGGTGCCGCTGTAGGTGTAGAATCCCTCTTCGTTGGTATTCTTGCTGAAATCGATGGTAATCGAGCGGGTGAAGTGGCCCGACAAGGTAACACGCTTGACGGTAACAGTTTCCTTCTTTTCATCTCCGTAATTGTAGTTGTTCACGGCGAAGCCCAAGCCCGTCATGATGTGGCTGAAATTGAAGCCCACGTTCCCCGTGGTACGCAGGTGGTTATAGACGACGGAAACCATCGCGTCGGGTGTCTGCATGTCGTTCAACGTGGTAGTCGCTACATCGCCCGTCTCGCCGAACGGCATGGTGAACGTCAGTTTCGGCACGCCCCGTGTGGTGGCGCTGGCGGGACTTTCCACTGTAAAACCGTCCTTCGGGTAATAGGCGAAAAAGGTGTACCGATAGCTGTCGGGGGAGGTCGCCGCCGGATTTTCCGTCGTGTTGTACCATTTTCGCGGGCCGCCACTGTTATTATAGTCATAAGTGCAGGCCGAGCCGTTGTAGGTGACGGCTTGATTGAAGAACACGTCGGGGAAGGCGTTGCCGCTCTTGTTACCCCAGTTCGCGCTGCCCGATGCCCAGTCCTTTTCGGTGTTACTGCCACGCTGATAAGGCACGCAGTAGCCCAGTACGCCGAACGTGCCGCCGGTGGGGAATGCGTCGTGGAACGTGCTCCGGGTGAGTTTCTCCACGGTAATGACCGGGGCGGCAAAGTGGATGGCGTCGGGACTGTCGGCTTCGGGCTGCGCCCATTCCTCCTGCTGGCAGGCGGAGCAGAGAAGCAGGAGAGCCGGAAGTATGTATCGTTGCTTCATTTGGATGTTCATTTTATCGTCAAGTTACAGATAGCTTATAATTGGGTTATTGGGTCACGTCGATGGTTACGTTCCCGCCTATGGCGTCGCTCCATGCGTTGACCGTGGGCGGGTCGAACACGATATAGCCTCCGCCGGTGAGGGTGAACGAGTAACGGTAATGGTTCGCCGCCTCCCACATGCTCACGGTGGTGGCAGGCAAGGTGTAGGAAGCGGTCTTTCCCCTCTCGGCATCGGTATCGTAGGTGACAGTCAGTTTCACCCCGTCCGTGAGCGATTGCGGAATGAGTAGCAGGTCGCCCGACACGTCCGCATTTCCGGCTGGAGTTACGGAAGTCTCTTTCTCCACGCTGACGGTTCCCTCTGCCGTGTTGCTCCACAGGGGTTCCTTGCCGCTGTCGTAATCTCCCTTGACATCCAGCCCCTCAAGGGAGATGGAATGTACCGTGGCGTTGCCACCCTCACTGCGTGCCGCAAAGGTGATGCGTGCCAGCAAATGTTGGAATTTGAGGGCTACCGGACCGGGAGGCTCTGTCTGGCCTGCCATGACGGAGATACCCGTCTTTTTCGCCGTCATCAGGTCGTGTCCTTTCGTGGCGTCGAAGCCCTTGACGGTAAATGTGCCGTCCGTGCAGGTGGCGGAGGACACGGCATCGCCCAGCGTTTCCACAGACGGATAAAGGGCGTAGAAGTCGTAGGTATTACCGGGGAGCCAGTATCTCGTGCCCTCGTAACCCCACATGCCGGAAACGTATGTCACTTTTTCGGCGTTAAACACGCTCGTGGCCGTACCGCCCGTTCCGTCGGTGTAGTTCCCCCATACGCTGAACGAGTTTCCATCGGTCAACATTCCGTCCGCGTCGTCGATGGCGGCCCGTGTCACGGCGGGACCGGCAAAACGGATCGCCCCGCTGTTGCCGCTTGTTTCCATGTCCGGGCCCGTGCTTTCCGTACAGGCTCCCAGCAGGCAGGCGACAGCCGGTATGAACAAGGTTTTGAATAGGTTGTTATTCATAATCATACATTGTTTCTTTATATCCGGTTATTTCTGACGCTACCGGTAGCGTAAATAAGGAGCAACACTCCCGTTAGTGGCTATGAGGGGACATTCAACCCCTCATAGCCTGATGTGATGTCTTTTCGGCTATTGATGCAAGCGATTACTCTCCGGCGTTTTCCGGGGTTACATCACTATTTGATGCGTCAGCCCATTCATCTACATCAATAACTTTGAACTCAATTACCTGCTCCTTCAACTCCGGATCAATCGTGCTACCGTTGATTTCTACTGTATAGTTATATTTGAAACCTTCAGTCCATTGGTTCTGTACTGTGCCGCTAACATCGCCTTTATATGCCAATTTTCCTTTGAACTGATTTTCACTTAATTGTTTATTTGCTGCATCATAGAAAGTTGCGGTAAAGGTTACTTCCAGATTTTCGTTGCTTTGTGGAATGACAAAGCAGGTCGTAGTGTGGGTAGCGTCCTTAAATTCTTCGGCAATATCCCCTAATGCTCCGAAATCATAGTCCTCTGTTGAAACACTTTGAGTAGTCCAATTGATATCTGGTTTCCCGCTTTCGGCATAAGTCGCTGTAACATTAGTTGTTTTTACTGCATTCACCTTGATGTCGGAGATTTTCATGGTGTAGTCATAAGCGTCCGTGTTCTTGAACGTGAACTTCACCTGCGACAACATATGGTAGAAAGATAAGTTTACCGGACCATTATTAGCTTCTTTTGCAGTCACCTCTTGGGGTATAGCCACAATCAAATCTTTCGTATTGTCTACCGAGTAATTTGGGAATGTCAACACTCGAGAGGTTGCATTAAACTCTGCATTCTCAATTTTATTACCACCATTGGAGTAAGCGCCAAAACGGTACTTCTTGCCATTTATCCAATAAGCAGTCTGTGTGGGATTCCAAACCGTCCCCTCCGCTCCTACAGTGCCTCCGTCTACCTGAACATTGGTATATACGGAAGTCCATGAATCATCATAGTTTCCGAATACGAAGAACTTCTGAAGATTCTGCTCCGTTGTTTCAGTCACACTACTTCTCGTTGAATGGTTCACGAAAGTTCCGAACTGGATCGCCCGGCTCTGCGGCATATCCACAACTTCTTCGTTCGTACAGCTTGCCAGTGCTGCTACAGCCACTCCAAGCACAAAAAAACTTTTCTTCATAAGATGTAAAAAATTAAATTAAAAATTTGGTTATTTAGTACCTGTTGTTTTATTCGTTTCAGTCAATGGGCAGCGGTATGTCCACCCATTCTCCCCAGCCGTCCACATCTACGTCAAAGCTGCCTCCGCCTTCCAGCCCCTCGTCGTTGGAAATCGACAGCCCGCTCACGACGATAACGCCACCCCGTGGTTGTCCTTTCACTTGGTCTGTGACATCGAACTCGAAGGTCTTGAACTTGCCGTTCACCATTCTCACCTCCAAGTTCAGGCTGTACCTTCGCCCGTCCGTACCGTTTCGTCCGTAATGTTCACCCGGATAGTCGGGTACGCCGAACGACTGTACCAGCGCTTCCGCTCCGTAATCTTCCAGCGTACAGTCGAACATTACCGTGGCTGCGGTTTCTCCGGTATGCCCATCGTTCAGATAGACCGTTTCGGCCATGCCTGCCAAGGCTCCGCGTGCCAAGGCCACGTATTGTTGTCCGCTTTCGAACTCGTAACGTATCATATAGGTGTAAACCAATGGACGCAAGGTAACCGGCAGCTCCGTCGGGGCAAGTGTTTTTTCTGCCGTGTATTCTTCCATGTATGCCCCGTAAAGCATGTCGGGCTGGTTCACGGTACGTTCCCCCGCGTGCAATTCATGGAAAGAACTCCGGGTCACGCCGCGTGTGGTGGCTGTGGCGGATTCCGAAGCGGCCACGCCATCGAACACGATATATTCCGTATCATTGTTGTAGAACAACAGTTCGTGCGTGCCTTCCGGCATGGCGATCCGTCCTCCTTCATCGGGCAGATTGCTCTCTATACGCTGTCCGTCGCTGGTATAGACTTGGACACGTATTCCGTCGGCCGGAGCAGGACACAAATCTTCATAGTCGTACTTCCAGTCCTCTTCCCACAATTTTTCCCAGTCATAGGCGTAAGTACGTTCCCATTCCTGTTCCCAGTCGGAAGAGAGATTCACCTTCACGGAAAGACCATGCTCGTCGTGGTCGTAACACAGGTCTTTCCGGCAGCTCGTGGAAAGGAATGTCAATCCTGCAAACGTAAGCCCCATGAGGGTATATCGTAGCGTTGCTTTCATCGTGCGCCTCCTTTCTTTTTATCGGTATCCCACAACCGCCACACAAGGGCAAACTTCAGTTTCAACGGACCGAAGTAATTCATTCGGTTTGTCTGCTGGTACACGTAGTGCCCGTCGATGGGAAGATATTCTTCGTACTTGCTGTGCATGTACCCCAGACCGATACCGGCTTCCAGCGAGAGCCGCCGTCCGATGGGGAACATGTAGCCGTAGCTGACACCCACCATTTCGGCCTCGCCCTGATAGCCCTCTTTGCCGTTTTCAAGGTCGTACCACGTGAAGCCGCCGAACACGCCGAGGTAGTGGCCGTGCCACGGGCTGCCTTGCTTCTGTCCGAACCACCAGCGTCCCTCCGGGCTGATTGTAGCTACTTGGTAACATTTGTGCTTGCCGTCATTATTCCACCATGCCATGTCGCCTTCGAGGTTCACCGTCCAACGGTCGGCGATACGGTACTCCACTTCGAGCGAAGGCATCAGTATCGCATCGTAGAGCAGGTTGGTCTTAACGGCCAACCGCTGTACTGTCGGTCTATGCGGTTGCACGGTCGCTTCCTTCCGCACCGTTGCCGGCTCGGAGGCCGGTTCCGCCACGCTATCGGGTTGCAGGGCCGGTTCCGGCTCTTTCACTTTCGTCTCTTTTTGGGAAATGACTTTTACGGGCGGTTCGGGTTTCCGGTAGCAGGCCACCGAGAGGCTGGAGCGCAGTTCGGGAAAGAAATTCTCCAGCATGTAGGTGTACGGCATACCGCCCCGCAGGTCCATGAGCTGTTTCTTGCGTCCGTCCACTACGCGACCTGCCTTGTCGAACACCCATACGGGCGTATGGTCAAGGATATGCAGCACCTCTTCCTTGTATAATATGTCCGAGGCGGCGACCATTTGGCGCAGCATGTCCCACGCAATACCTTCTCCATGTATGCAGATCAAACTGTCGGGGATTCCGGCGTGGCGCACGAGATAGGATTTCAGGGAGTCGGCCCTGCGCTCTGACAGCACCCCGTTGAGACGGTTCACACCTTCGGGCGATGCCCACGAGCGTATCACGACGCTTTCAAGGCGGTCCGCACCGTGTTCTTCACGCAGGGTGCGGATAAAACGCTCCAGTTCCGCGCGGTTGTCCCGGAAGAGCATGTCCACTTCCCTGTGGCCCTGCCGGTAATGGATACGGGCCGAGTCCAACTCTTGCGCATGAACATACCCGCCGCAGAATAAAAGAAATAATAACAGTATTCGTTTCATTGTCATAATTCTGTCTATGCCAATTTATTTATATCAGCTATTTATTCAATCTCTGTACGTTTGTCCGTGCCGTGCTTCTTTCTTTAGAGGTAAAAAAGCACCGAACCAACAAATAATCAGCCGGATAACTGTCAGTTATGCCGATTTATTTGTTGGTTAAATCGTTCGTTAAAAAGACTATCGGAAAAAAGGTCGTATTATTCGGACACTCCGGGAAAATTTGTCCTACTCAAAGAACTGAAACGCAATTTTTTGCAGATTTTTTTTGTGGATAATTCGTGTTTTTGTAATTTTGTGGCTGAAAACGAACGATTTAACCAACGTAAAATCATACCCTCCGTTTTTGCAACTCCCCTTTCCGTCTTATCTCTTTCTCTTTCATGGCCTTATCTATTTCCTTATAGCGGCTACGGAATTTCATGAATGTATCCCGCGAAATGTCGAAACGCCTGCATATATCGGCAATCGTACAGTTCCGCTTCAACATGCCAACGATGACCTTTCGGTTTTCGATCAGCACGTTCATTTTCGTGTAGCTGCCTTTTTTCCGACCAAGGACGACACCCTCGGCTTTCCGGAGGGCGAGAGCCTCCTTCGTGCGCATCGAAATCAGGTTGCGTTCAATTTCCGCTACCAGACCGAACGCGAAACAAAGTACCTTGCTGTTGATGGAGTTGTCGAACGAATACCCCTCCTTGGTTGTGTAAAGGTTGATTCCCTTCTCCAGACACTTGCCCATGATGGCCATGAGGTCCGTCAGCGTGCGGCTTAGCCGCGAAACTTCCGTGACAATCAGCGTGTCGCCCCGTTTCATGCGCCGTATCAGTCCCCCTAATTTGCGGTCGCACCCCTTCTTCTTGCCGCTGGCGACCTCCGTCACCCACTGGCTGACGGAAAGATTTCTACTGTCGGCGAAACGCCGGATCTCGTCTTGTTGGTTAGCCGGGTTCTGTTTGCCCGTGCTGACCCTTAAATAACCTATTATCATAATCCTTAATTATTTTACGGGAGCGACATTGCCCCCGTCCGGTATAAATAAGGCATGATGGTTCGAAATGAAAGGATTCTGTACATAATTGTATGCGTAACATTTTATTCTTCAACTATTTTAATGTCTTTTCGGAATCTCGTCGGGAAAAACTGGCACGTATGTTTTCTCCGGACAGGCCGTAAGCTCGTGAAAAACATAAACCGTTACGGAGGAAATGCCTCATTCGTGGAACTGCATGAAGTCGGTGCCTATGACAACAGCCATTCTCTGATGCCGGATTTGAAGGGGCAACGAATGGACCGGATGCCCCAAATGGTTGGACGAGCAATGCTGAAATCGAATGATATGCCGAAAAATAAAGAAAAATGCGGTCTTCTCGACAGTAAGCAAGAAGCCGCATTTGTAATAAGTACCCCGATTTCTGTAAGAACGCTTTGTCCGGAAGTTGTCCGTTGAATAGGTTGTGCTTATTTCAATGATTTGCGTAGCAACGGAAGGCGTTTCAGTATATGGCCGATAGAAAGGACAGTTGTAACGATTCCTGCCCAAAAATGACATTGCCCGACCGGGGAACCTGCTCCTTCTATGCCTAACAGGGCAAATCCGGTCAGAACCACGGACAGGAACAGGACCGACAGTACCGCCGTGACCTTGCTTTTCCGGCCTATTCCGTTCTTGGCAGTTCCCTTGTACCAGCCCCAATGCGTCGCTATATGAAATATGGAGGCCATGAGGAACAGCAGGCTCGTCAGGACATGGAAAACTGCCCAATTATGCCATACCTCGTGATTGCCTTCATAGTCGGCCACATGCAATTCGATTCCGGAGTATGCGGACAGGACAAACACGGGAATCAGGCTCCAGTCTATTATAAAAATCTTTTTCATCTGTCTTTCGGTTTTAATAGATGCGGCAAAGTTCGCATCTTCGACTGGAACCGGACGATAACAAATGTAAAGAAATGAACTATCGCCTGTTTCTGATCCTCGACAGGGAAACAGAAGTAATCCCCAAATAGGAGGCAATATAATGCTGGGGAATCCGCTGTATGATAGAGGGGTGTTCTTTCAGCAGTTCTTCATACCGTTGTTGGGGGGTGTTCTTTATGCGGGAAAGGAAGAGCCGCTGATAAACATGGAAGCGTTCGATGATTTTTTCCTCATATATCTGCCGTAGCGCGGGCTTCTGTCCGAGGTTTCTGAAAAAATCTTCCCGCTTCATAACCGACAGTTCTGCCGGCTCTATGCTTTCCAGGGAAAAAAGGCTCGGTGTCCGTTGATACAGGCTGTCGAATGACGCGACGAAATCCCCTTCGAAAAAGAACTGGAAAGTGATGTCCCGTCCTTCGTTGTTGAAAAACAGGCGCAGGCAACCTTTCCGGATCAGGTACATTCTGTCGGCTACCTTGCCTTCTTCCAACAATATCGTTTTAGGAGGAACGGATAATTCGGTTATCTCCGGAAGCGATAGAAAATAGGCGTTTTTATCAGAGTTCATTGTCATTTCATCTTTATTCGTCATGGTTTGATAGTGTATTGTTCATCACGTACTCGGCACAAATTCTGATAGAGACTCATCTACTTTAATAACTTGCGTTCGCTGCCGCCAGTTCCCAATATTCTCATCTGTTGAATGGCTATCTGATTGAGTTTAATCAACCGCTCACCCTGCGGAATACCTTGGTCTATAAATACTGCATTGAGGTTTTCCATATTTGAGAGGCAAATAAGCTCATTGATTGTGGCATAGTCCCGGATATTCCCTTTCAGTTCGGGGTGTTGCTCACGCCACATCTTGGCGGTCATACCGAACATCGCCACATTCAGCATATCGGCTTCATCGGCATAGATAATACTGGCTTGTTTGGCGGTTACCTCTGCCGGGATAAGGTTCTGTTTTATGGCATCGGTATGTATGCGGTAGTTGATTTTCGACAGTTCCCGTTTGGCTGACCAACCGAGTTGCTGTTGTTCCTCGGTCTTTAATCGTTGGAACTCCTTTATAATATACAGTTCAAATTCAACGGAAATCCAGCTTGCAAACTTAAATGCTATATCCTTGTGAGCGTAAGTGCCGCCGTAGCGTCCCGATTTGGAGAGTATGCCTATTGCGTTTGTCGTACTTATCCATTTTGTCGGTGATAAGGTAAAGGCGTTCAGCCCGGCTTCCTTTTTAAACCCCTCGAATTCGAGGGGTTTAAAACTCGGGTTGTACAAACTCTCCCAAATACCCAGATATTCTATTGTATTCCGGTTACGCAGCCAGTTCCCGATAACCGCAGTCGGGTCATCGCTTTTGTATCTTGCTATGTCTGTCAGGCTGATATAATCATTCTCGTTGACTGATATAATTGTGACACTTGTGTCTTTTACTGTAATCTTTGCCATTTTATATTTGATTCTTTGGGTTTTATGTACAAAAGTAATTATAATCTATGAGACTTTCTCCTTTTCAATGAACAATATGACTTTTCCTTTCGGATATAGACAAGGATATAGACAAGGTATTTCGCTACCTCCGGTAATACCTGCTTTTCCCTTATTTCAATCATGTAAAATCACCATAAATAGGTATTGTCCAGTAAATTCAAACCCCGTACTTTTGCAAAAATATAAACGGAAACATCGTTCATTATTTATGCAGGTACTCAAAGAAGACATACGCGGCCGCATATTGGCAGTCGCCGAACAGCGATTCGGGCAGCAGGGGTATTCCAAGACCTCCATGCGCGAGATTGCCGGAGCCGTCGGTGTCGGTGTGGGGAACATATATAATTATTTCCGGAACAAGGACGAATTGTTCTGTGAAGTGGTCCGTCCCGTCCTGCACGCTATGGAAGCCATGTTGCAGGAGCATCACGGCATACGCGGCGAGGACGTGATGACGATGCGTTCCGAAAAATACCTGAAAGCCTGTATCGACGAATACGTTTCGCTCATCGAAACGCATCGCAGCCTGCTGGAGATCCTGTTGTTCCGTGCCCAAGGCTCTTCGCTGGAACATTTTCGCGAAAGCTACACCGACCGTTCGACCGGGCTGGTCAAGGCATGGTTCGCCGCCATGAAGAAGAAGTACCCGAATATAAATACGGCTGTGTCCGATTTTATCATTCACCTGCATACGGTGTGGATGTTCACGCTGTTCGAGGAGCTGTTGATGCACGCGGTGCCCAAACAGGAAATGGAATCCATTCTGCATGACTATATTCTGTTTGAAATTCAAGGTTGGAGGGCCATTATCAAGGTATGACAGATAGAAAAGACACATACGGACAAGCTGCCGTAACGGGGCAGCGGGAAAAGAGGAAATCTTCACAAAGGTTTCCTCTTTTTTTATTCGTGAACAAATCTGAATATCGTTCATTAATAAATATCATAACAAATGAAACAGAGACATAAATTCGAGAGCATTGTCGCCGAGACATTGCTCATTCCGCTCTATTACAGGGCGAAAGAGAGCGGCCGAAAGAACCCGATTCTGAACGACAAGGTTGCGGAGGGGCTGGTGGACAGTCTGGAATACGACTACTCCCGTTTCGACGGGGCGAAGTTGAGCGAGGTCGGCTGCGTCGTGCGCGGGTGGTTTTTCGACCGTGCCGTGCGCCGCTTCATAGGGAAGCACGCCGATGCGGTGGTGGTGAATGTGGGCTGTGGTCTGGACACCCGTTTCCAGCGTATCGGCGACGGGAAGGCCGTATTCTACGACATGGACCTGCCGGAAGTCATCGCGCTGCGCCGCGAGCTGATTCCGGAGCAGCCGGGCAACCCCTACATTGCGGCCTCCCTGCTGGATGCCGGCTGGCTGGACGACCTGCGTCGCCGGCATCCCGATGCGCATTTCATCTTCGTGGTCGAAGGCGTGCTGATGTATTTCTATGAAAAGCAGGTAAAAACATTTCTGCACCATGTGGCCGAGCGTTTCGGGGGCGGCGAACTGTGGTTCGACGTCTGCGGTACGATGATGAGCCGTCACGGAGTGAAACCCGATTCGCTCCGTGAACACGAGGCGCAAATCCGCTCCGGTCTGAGCGACGGGCGTCTGGTAGAACAATGGGAACCCCGCCTACGCCTTTTGGAACAGGCCAATTACATGAAGTTTTTCCGTCCGCGCTGGGGCTTCTTCTTCGGGCAAATATTGGGACGGATGACGCGGCTGTGCTACAAGTTCAGTTCGATGTTGGGATATGAAATCGTATCGAATTCCCGTGACACGGCGGCAATTCTCCATGAAAGATGAAAGAGACGACGATTGAACCTTATCTCCCAATGTTGGAACGGTTCGAAGAATTTTTCAGGGAAGAACTGGCATCCCGTTTGTCGGTCGAATCCGTTGATTCCGTGATGGAAGCGGCTGTCGAGAATTTTCATCGTATCTCCGCAATCATTCCGGATGTCCCGCCGACATCACCATGGGTGAAAAACATTATCGGTATAGCCTATGAGATCGGTCTGTGGCAAGAACTGTCGGCCAGAGGATGGAGTCCGGCAGAACTTTCCATTGTTACGCAGAAAGCATTGAAAAAGCTCACGTTGTCGAGTATCCCTTCTGAAAAAATTTCGGAAATACGCGAAATGTTGTGTTCGCCCGACTATGTGCGTCGCATCGCTTCCGCTTCGCATGTTTCCACAGAGGACGATTGGCTGTTCGATTGCGTGTTGCCGAATGCGGACGATACGTTCGATGTCGGTATGGACATTGCCCGGTGCCCGGTCGCCGAACTCTGTTCCCGTATTGGCGTCGAGTGCTTTTTTCCCTATTTCTGCGTGAATGATTATATCACACACGATGTACTCGGTATCCGGCTGACACGGACCCGCACATTGGCACACGGTGCTTCGTGCTGCGATTTCCGGCTGACAAAAGAGCGGGGAGCGGCTGACGGGGCTGTTGTAATCCGGCCGGAAGATTTACAGGAATTTACCAACAACGGATAGAGAGAATCGGATAAAATTCAATATATGGAAACAAAAGAAAAGAAGAAAGAAGGTCTGTCCCGCCTGTTCGAGATCGCGGGGCAGAAGAAAGGGCTGCTTTTTCTGGCGGGTCTGCTGTCGGCAGGCAGCGCCGTGTGTATGCTCGTACCCTATTGGGCGGTGTACGAGGTGTTGAAAGAGCTGCTGACGCACGGTACAAGCCCGGCTTCGGTGGACGAAGCCGGCATGATTCGTTGGGGCTGGATCGCCTTCTGCGGGCTTATCGGCGGACTGGTGCTGCTGTACGCCGCCCTGATGTCCTCGCACGTGGCTGCATTCCGCATTCTGTACGGATTGCGTGTCCGGCTGTCCGAGCATATCGGCAAGCTGTCGCTGGGTTATCTCAACAACACCTCTACCGGAGCCATCAAGAAGACGATGGAGCAGAACATCGAGAAAATCGAGGGATTCATCGCCCACACGATTCCCGATTTGGTGAACGTAGTGGCGACGGTCGTGGTGATGCTCGTCATCTTTTTCTCGCTGGATACATGGCTGACGGCGGTCTGTCTGGCCGTGGTGCTGTTGAGCTTCGCCCTGCAATTCTCCAATTTCATGGGGAAGAAGGCACGGGAGTTCATGAGTATTTACTATGATGCGCAGGAAAAGATGAGCGCCTCCGCCGTGCAGTACGTCAGGGGAATGCCCGTGGTGAAGATATTCGGACAGAGCGTCCGCTCGTTCCGGCAGTTCAACGCCGAGATACAGGCTTACAAGACGTTCGCCCTGAAATGCTGCGACACCTACCAGAACGGGATGATCGCGTTCACCGTCCTGCTGGGTTCGATGGTGACGTTCATTCTTCCCGTGGGTATCCTGCTGATACAAGGGAATCCGCAGTCGCTCGCATTGGCCGCCGTATGGCTGTTTTTCATCATCATGGGACCGGGTGTGGCTTCGCCCATCTACAAACTGACGTTCCTGGGCGGAAACACCAAGGAGATCGACGAAGGCGTGGCGCGTATCGACCGCATTCTGGAGAAAAAGCCCGTTCCCGAACCGGAACACCCCGAAGTGCCGCAGTCGTATGAGGTGGAGTTCCGCCACGTGTCATTCTCCTACGAAAATACGGAACAGGGCACACGTACCGAGGCGCTGCGCGATGTTTGCTTCACGGCGCCGCAAGGCCGGATTACGGCGCTCGTGGGGCCTTCGGGAAGCGGCAAGTCCACCGTCGCGAACCTGATTCCCCGTTTCTGGGACGTGGAGCAGGGCGAGATTCTCATCGGTGGCGTGAACATCAAGAACATCGCTACGACGCAGTTGATGGATACCGTTTCATTCGTCTTTCAGGATACGTTCCTGTTCTACGACACGCTGTACGAGAACATCGCCGTCGGTTCCCCCGCCGCAACGAAAGAAACGGTCGTGGCGGCGGCCAAAGCCGCCCAGTGCCACGAGTTCATCGAGCGGCTGCCGCAAGGCTACGAGACGAGAATAGGCGACGAGGGCGTGTATCTGTCGGGCGGCGAGGCGCAGCGGGTATGCGTGGCCCGCGCCATTCTGAAGAATGCGCCGATACTGGTACTGGACGAAGCCACGGCCTTCGCCGATCCGGAGAACGAATACAAGATGCAGCAGGCCCTTCAATCCCTGATAAAAGGCAAGACCGTGATTATTATCGCCCACCGGCTGTCGTCCATCGTCTCGGCGGACAACATCGTGGTCTTGCAGCAGGGACGGATCGTACAGCAGGGCCAGCACGACGACTTATCCGTCGCCGAGGGGCTCTACAAGAACATGTGGGATGCCTATACGAGCGCTTATCATTGGAAGTTGAACAAAAATTGAATACGGAGATATGAAAAAGAATAGTTTCTTGAACGATATTTTACAGAATACGAGTTGTCCGCAGGGATTCTGGGGACGGATGATTTTGCGGGGAATGAACTGTTTCCACGCTTCGCTGGCCCATCGCGGCATGAAACAGGTGGACTGGCGGCCGGAATGGAATGTGCTGGACATCGGATGCGGGGGCGGCGCCAACGTGAAGCGTCTGCTGAAGCTGTGTCCGCAGGGAAAAGTTTACGGCATGGACCTGTCGGAGGAGAGCGTCGCCTTCGCCCGCAGGCACAATGCGGGAGAACTGGACCGCCGATGTTTCATACAGCAGGGCGATGTCTGCTCCCTGCCTTACGGGGACGGGGCCTTCGATGCCGTTACGGCCTTCGAGACCGTCTATTTCTGGTCTTCCGTCAGCAAGGCGCTGGCCGAAGTCTTCCGCGTGATCCGGAAAGGGGGCTGCTTTCTCATCAGTCTGGAAGCGAGCGACCCCGAACTCGGAAAGGCGTGGACGGAGCGGATAAAGGGAATGACGGTGTACGGAGCCGAAGAACTGAAACAGTTGCTGTCCCAAGCCGGCTTTTCCGACATCCGGGTAATTCAGAAAAAAGAAGAACTGCATATCGTCGCACATAAATGAAAGGAGTGGAACATGAATGCGATTAAAAACATTACGATAGGCCATACGGAACGTCTTTACAAGCCCGTGGGCTATACCATGCTCGCCAATCTGGTCAACATCATACCTTTCTGCCTCTCCATCGAGGCGGTGCGCATCATCTTCGCCGCGTTCGACGGCAGCGGACGACCGCTCGACACGGCAAGACTGTGGTGCATTTTCGGCATATTGGCTGTCTATATGCTGGTGATGGCTTTGGCCGAACGGGCCTCCTACCGGGCCAATTTCAGAGGAGCCTACGAAATGAGTGCGTCGGGGCGCATTGCACTGGCGGAACATCTGCGGAAACTCTCTCTCGGATTTCTTTCCCGGCGCGACCCCGGCGATCTTTCGTCCATGCTCGTTACCGATTTCACGATGGCCGAGACGGGCATTTCCCACCATTTGCCCCAACTGATGGGAGCCGTCGTCATGCCCGTGCTGGCATTCCTCTCGCTGGTATGGATCGACTGGCGGATGGCCGTTGCCATGTTCGCCGCACTGCCGGTCGCCTTGCTTGTCCTATGGATGAGCACGAGTGTGCAGAAAAAGTTGAGCGGCAGGCAGATACAAGCCAAAATCAATGCCGGGAACCGCTTGGAGGAATACTTGCAGGGCATTCGCGTGATGAAAGCCTACAACCTGCTGGGCGACCGCTTTGTCCGCCTGCGCGATGCTTTTGCGGAACTGCGCCGTGCCTGTATCCGTCAGGAAGCCATGCTGGGGCCTTTCGTGCTGCTGAGCATTACATTGGTGCGGGCCGGACTGACCCTGATGGTGCTGTGCGGAACCTACCTGCTGTTGGGAGGCGAACTCTCGCTGCTCGTCTTCGTGCTGTTCCTCGTGGTCGGCTCGCGCGTGTTCGACCCGCTGACTTCGGCGCTGACCAACTTTGCGGAGTTCCGCTACTTCTCCATTGCCGGAGGGCGTATTCTCACGCTGATGAACGAGCCGGAGATGGAAGGCGAACGGCAGGCGCCGGCCACCGGCGACATCCGGTTCGAGCATGTGTCGTTCGCCTATCAGGACAAGAAGGTGCTTCAGGACGTTTCCATCGCGTTTCCGAGAAACACGCTGACGGCTCTCGTCGGTCCTTCGGGGAGCGGGAAAAGTACGGTGATGAAACTTTGCGCCCGATTCTACGACCCGCAGCAGGGGCGTGTCCTTTTCGATGGCGTTCCGATGAAAGATATAGAACCTGAAAGTCTGATGAGCCGCATCTCGATGGTGTTCCAGGACGTCTATCTGTTTCAGGACACGATACGCGACAATATCCGTTTCGGAAAGCCCGGTGCGACGGACGAGGAGATCATCGCGGCAGCCGAGAAAGCCTGCTGCCACGATTTCATCATGCGCCTGCCGCAGGGATACGACACGATGGTGGGTGAGGGCGGTTGCACGCTGTCCGGCGGCGAGAAACAGCGCATATCCATCGCCCGCGCCATCTTGAAGGATGCGCCGATTATCCTGCTGGACGAGGCGACCGCATCGCTCGACCCGGAAAACGAGGTGGAGGTGCAGAAAGCCATCGACACGCTTATCAAGGGACGCACCGTCATCGTCATCGCCCACAAGCTTAAGACGATCATGAATGCGGACCGGATCGTCGTTCTGGAAGACGGACGGGTAAAAGAACAAGGCACGCACGACGAACTGATGCGGCACGAGGGGCTTTATGCCCGTCTGTGGACGATTCAAGAGAAGTCCGCAGGCTGGACCGTATAGAATAACGGGAAGCCCGGATAATAGGACTTTCACGAAAAGCCGGAAAGAAGGCAAGCCCCTCTTTTCGGCTTTTCCTTATTTTATCGGCATTGTCGTAAATCAGTACGACGGCATAGTTACTGTTTCTGACTGCTGAACGATGCTGCGTTATTCATTGTTCGCTGGACCTTTCGGTTATGGCAGAGACAAGACGGCTACCCGGCCTCGTGTCCGGAAACACCTTATTATAATTATACCGAAAAATTTCCTTTTCAAGTCCATATTCTATACCCGTTATATCCCGTTCACCTCTCCTTTTTATTTATTCTCGTTCTTATCGCTCCCTGCCGCACTCCCTTGTCGGTGTGATTTTCCCATGCGAAGGTACAGCGTCATTCGGTCGTCAAGTACCGCTCCGCTAACCGGCTCGCGGATTTGCCCGGCAGCCTTCCCAAATCGAAGATGACCTTTCGGTCCCCGCCGTGCTGCGCTGTCGGGTTGGGTATTCCGTT
The DNA here is from genome assembly GCF_018390535.1 of Bacteroides propionicigenes. Classification (GTDB taxonomy): domain Bacteria; phylum Bacteroidota; class Bacteroidia; order Bacteroidales; family Bacteroidaceae; genus Bacteroides; species Bacteroides propionicigenes. The sequence goes on from NZ_JAHBBW010000001.1 coordinate 223,887, forward strand.
CAATCCCCGGCGGTTTCCTTGCCTTTTCCTCATTTTCCCGCTGTCTGGCCTGCATGTAAAATCTATCCCGATAAGGAAGCCGGAACAGCTTCCGAAAAAAGGGAAGAAAAAGTTTAACGAATAAAAATTAACGATTATGCCAAACTGGTGTTCAACAGCGTATGTGATAGAGGGCGACGCGCAGGAAATCAAAAGCCTCTATGAGTTGATGAAAGATTTGCAGGACAGAAAAACGCCTGCCGTGAAAAACGGCTTCGGGACATCATGGCTGGGGTGTCTTGTGGATGCCTTGGGCAAGGACTGGGACAAGGTGAGTTGTCGGGGAGATTGGGCAAACCTCGAAATGGTGGGCGAAACCCTCCGCTTTACGACGGAGACGGCATGGGGGCCATGCAACGAGACATTCGACCTCGTGTGCGAGAAATTCCCATCGCTCCGTTATTATTACCAGACCGAAGAGCCGGGAATGGGCTTCTACGAGACCAACGACAGCGAAGGCAAGTATTTTACCGACAAATACATAGTCGATTTATGTACTGCCAAAGGCAAATACTTCTGCGAATATTTTGCCGACAGGGAGAGCCTGTTTGCGTGGCTTGGCGAGGTCGCAGGAAAAACCGTCCGCTCGGAACAGGATGCCAAGGCTCTGTTTGAAGAATGGGCGCAGGAAAACCCCGATTCTTGCTGCAGTATCAATGAATATGTGGTCGTGGATTAAATCGGACAGACAGCCATGAGAACCTATCATTGGAAAGAGTACGGCTTTATCGGGACTGTACCCGACTTCGCCCGGCATTTCGGGATATGCAAAAGCCCGACTTTCGTCAATGCGGTGCGGAGAGTGTCCCGACACGTTTATAACTGCATGAACGCACGGGAACAGGCGGAATATGAAGAGAAGCGGGAGCGGGTGAAACCCGCTTACCGCCTCTATCTGGACGAGGAACGCACACGTTTCATCGAAATGACGAAAGAGGAGTACGAAGCTGTCGGCCTGCCCGTGGTGCAGGAAGAGGTCGGCATGTTCAAACTGTCTTACAGGAACAGAAGCCTGCCCGCATCGTTTGTCGGAAACGGTCGGGACGAAAGCCCCGTGGCTTCGGCCATGAAAAAATATCGGGCAGAAGCCATGCGTTTCGCCGGACAGGTCATGCTGGCTACGGGTTATTTCAATACCCGTCTGCCGACCGAACAGCCCAAAACCGAGATAAACTATACGGAATTGCGATTGTCGTACAGCAACGGTATCGTGTTCTATTTTGTCGCTGACCGTAGCCGTGACGGAGTATGCGGCTGTTACCTGCAACGGATAACGCTCGACGGCAAGCAGATATATAACGGCTGTTTTAGCCGATATTCCAGCGTCGATGACGTTTTGCAAAAGACACAATCGAACGGAGAATGCCAAAATGCCCATTACCATTTTATAGAGTAGACGATAAGCCCTCTCGGACAGTAAAAGTTCGAGAGGACTTTCTCTGTACGCCGTTTCCACGGAACGACCTCCTTTTTTAGCCAATGTTCCGGCTTTTTTATACAGTCCGGCTTCTTCCCCTTTTACTCCACTATCGTATCTCCTTCTTTCCCTTATCTCGTTTCCGCCACTTTCTCGCCGGTTGGATTTTCCCATGCAAAGGTACAGCGGTCGTCCGGTGTCAAGTACCGCCATGCTAACCGCTCGTGGATTTGCCCGGCAGCCTTCCCAAATCGAAGATGTCCTTTCAGTTCCCTCCTTGCTGCGCCTGTCGGGTTGGGTATTCCGTGAAATCCCCGGCTGTTTGCTTGCCTTCCCGTCCTTTCCCCGCTGTCTGATCTGCATGTAAAATCTCTCCCGGCAAGGAAAGCTGAAAAGCTTCCGAGAGGAGGGAAATAAATAACTCGGAGTTTAATTTAACTTTTATGTATTATGCACGCAAATGGTAATCAAATTATGGAAGGGAAAGTTCTGGACGAACAGGTTAAGATAAGAATTTTTGAGGCATTCCGGCAGTCATGTTTTTTGTTTGATGAAACAAGCGGTCAATGCGCCTATATGGGGTCGGTTCGTAAATGCGATGGGAAGTGTCGCCTAATGCTACGCTTTAAGCAGAATCTGGATAAATTGTTTTGTTGAAAAGGAATTGCAGCCATTGGCTGAACCTTATCGACAAGTTCAATATAGCGGATAGAAAGATATATTAATTTTTAATCTTGACAAGATATGAGTATAATATGTACACGATGTGGCGGTACGCAGGTAGTATGCGAAGCCACAGTAAACCCCAACACCAAAGTGATAACGGAAATTTCCGACGATTCTTTGCAATTCGGCCGGTGCGAAACCTGTAAGGCACGAAGCGTCCTGACGGATGTAGAGAAGACAAAGGCCGCCATCAAGAGCGGATTTGCCGGATTTGTCGAGGCGAACGGCAGGAAGCCCCATTATGCAAGTTGTCGGATAGTATGGAAGTACACCAACGATTCCGAAGACGTAAAAATCCGGCTGCTGGAAAGCGGTGAAAGTATTGGAAACGACATGTTCTTCTCCTGCAACAGCCTCCATGCCCTCGAATCTCTGGCGGAGTTCGGAAAAGAACCGTTCATCGTAACGGAATGTTACGGGTTCAAGACCTTAACAGAAGAGGAAATCTCCGATGAAAAAGCGTATGAATACGAGTTCGGAGACGAGAAAATCGTTGTTACAGGTAAAGAAGTACGTGCATTTTACTCGGAAGTATACAGGCTGACGGCACAGGACATCGAACAGTTTGCAGCCTATAATACGGCAAAACGCATGTATTACCGGAAAAATGATTGCCAGCTTACCCCGGAGCTTGTCCGACGGTTGCTCGATGAAGAACATTTGATGAAAGCAGGTGAATCCGACAGTTTCACGATTCAGTTGTTCTTCCTGTGGCATGTGCGGATTCGGAAAGAACCTGAAAATTTTGCACCGTTCAAATACGCTTTGGAAGCCTGTTGCTTGGATAACGTACAGACTTTCAGCCGCCGATACATCACGCTCGAAAAAGCATTGCTTCATTGCCTGAACGGTTTCAATGAAAACGCTAATATTCAAAACCGCTACCAATCCCTGCAAGACTATCTTCTGGGACAGGCGCACGGCAAACGCTGATAAATAGCCTCATGCGGCACAAGCCTCCGAACCTGCAAAGCCGGTTTCGGGGGCTTTATTCCGCAAGGTCGTCTCTCCAGTTATATGCCATACCCGGCATGTCACAAGAAATTCCTTTTTAAGCGGACGTCCACCTGTTATAACCCTTATACCCCATTTCCATTCCTTTCTACCTCCCGATAGCGTTTCCCGTTTTTGCTCCTGACGTTACCCGACAAATCAAGGCAAGACACACGACACCCTATGCAGCTGCAAAGGAACGTCGGAGGAGTTAAACTCTTTTATATCACATTCCTGTGAATCTTAATAAAAAAAGTCGTTCATGGCACCTTGTGGAATTGATTTTTATATATTTGCTTCTGAAAAAAACATACTGGAAACAGTGCCGGATAGTATGTGAAGAACAGAAACTTTTGGGAAAATAATATGTAAATACAAAATTATAAAAACAAAAAAATGATTAGAGTTGCCACGATAAAGGATGCTTCAAGACTTGCGGAAATACAGATTTTCTCTAAAAGAAAAGCCTTTCGCCCTATTTTTCAAAACGATGATGTTTCCTTTAATGAAATGTCGGTATTGCGTCTTGCATTATATTATCAGGATGTTATAGGAGCTTTGGACGATATATATGTTTTTGATGACGGGATTGTAAAGGGGATGATGAAACTGGATTGTAAAAACAGTATATGGGAATTGAAAGAGTTGTATGTAGATCCGTTCTTTCAAGGAGAAGGTGTTGGGACAAAACTTATGCGCCATTTCCTTACAACAGCAAAAAGTCACGATGTAAAAGAGGTTTACCTGTGGGTGTTGGAAGAAAATTTTGCAGCAAGAAAATTTTATGAGAGCCACGGGTATGTCTATACAGGAAATAAAAAAGAGTTTTCCGATTCAGGAAAATATCTGTTGAATTATGCATTACGATTAAAAGCCACCTTATAATCCGGCTCGCGTTCCGAAAATTCCGCTTTGCCGGGCACGTGAAGTCCCTTGGACGGTCAAAAGGTTCAGGGGGCTTTTTTTGTCAATCGCCCTCACAGGCAGATTTTCTTTTTTAGCCGTTATTCCCACTTCTATATACAATCGGGCTTCTTCCTCTTTTATTCCGGTTATCCCATTCTTTCCCTGATCTCGCCCCCGTTGCCTCCTCGCCGGTTGGATTTTCTCATGCAAAGGTACAGCGGTCGTCCGGCGTCAAGCACCACTATGCTAACGGCTCGCGGATTTGCCCGGCAGCCTTCCGCAAATCGAAGATGGCCTTTCAGCCCCCGCCTCGTACCTCGACGGGTTGGGTATTCCGTGAAATTCTCCGGCCGTTTGCTTGCCTTTCCGTCCTTTCCCCGCTGTCTGGCTTGCATGTAAAATCTCTCCCGCCAAGGAAGCCGAAAGGCTCCGAAAGCAGGGAGAAGAAAAAAGCAAGTTCAACAAATTAAAAATTTAAAGTTATGCACAGCAAGATTTTTCAAATTACCGAAACACGGGTGAGCAAGGACAACTACCTGAACGAGGACACCCTCACGCAGGGCGACGATAGTTTCTTCGACTATTGTGCGGAGATTGACGATGAGGAACGCCAGTTCCATATCGACAACTTGGTAAACAACATTCTGCCCAAAGGCATGTTCGAGCTTGTTTCCGACGATACCATACGCTACAAAGGCGGTGCGGAACGATGGAGAGAAGATTTCATCGCAGACATTCGAAGCAGGGCGGAAGCCCTTACCCCCGAAAGCGTGCAGGACTGGATTGGCCCGGTCTATCAACTCGAAAAGTTCCTGAAAAACCCGCTCGATACCGCTTACTGGTTCTACATGGACGAGGAGGGGCTGCAATCCAACGCCGAGCAATCCTACGAGTTCCTGCGGCAGGCATGTGAATTTAAACCCGGTACGCTGCTTTACATCGGCGGTGTCATCGACTATCATTTTTAACCTCAAAACGCTGAACGATGAAAGGTACGGAACATTTCAAACGGACTATCAAGGAATACTTGGACGGCAAGGCACGGACGGACGAACTTTTCGCCGTCTCCTATGCCAAAGAAAACAAAAACTTGGACGATTGTATCACATTCATTCTCAATCAAGTCAAGGCAAGCGGCTGTTGCGGAATGACCGACGACGAGGTGTGGTCGCTCGCCATTCATTACTATGATGAGGACAACATCGACGTGGGCAAACCTATCAGTTGTGGCGTCGTGGTCAATCACAAGGTGGAGCTGACCGAAGAAGAAAAGGCGCAAGCCCGAAAAGACGCGCTGAAAGCCTATCAGGAGGAAGAAATGCGCAAGATACAGCAACGCCACAGCAGGCCGAAGCCGACCGCCAAAGCTGTACAGAATACCCAAACGGAACTCTCACTCTTCGATTTCTGACCATGAAAGCACGGACAAAATTTCAGCATCAGGTAGTAGCCGCCAACGGGCGGTTGCTGCCTATCACGGAGAAACAGGCAGAATGGGCGTTCCGGCATACCGTCGGACATTACGCTTTTCGTACACCGAGCGGACAAACGACCTGCCTCGATTGCGGTCATAGGTGGAACGAGACAAAGGCGAAGCGTTGCCATTGCCCGAACTGCCACGCCAAACTGACGCTCAAAGACACGCTTTGCCGCAAGACAGATGAGAAAAGCTATTTTTCTGTCATCACCACGCAGGACGGATTTCAGGTGCAGCGGATTTTCAGAATGAATGTCTGTTACCGCAAAGGCAAGAACGCATGGACAGACGTGTGCGAAGTGGCGAGATACTGGTTGGACGAGAACGGGAAAACCGCTTTGACAGCCTTGCAACGGACAATGGGGTGTTATTTGGACAGCTTTCTGTACGGGTCGGGATTGGAACTGCGGAACGACAATTACGTGTACCAACGCATAGCCGACTGTTATGTCTGTCCGGGCTACACGGTTATCCCGAAGTTACGGCGCAACGGGCTGAAAGGGTCGTTTGCCGACATCGCCCCGCAAAAGCTGATGAAAGCCCTGCTATCGGACAGCCGAGTGGAGACAATACTTAAAAGTGGACGCAAACGAGACCTCAAGCACTTCATCGACCACCCGCAGGATTTGGATTTCTGTTGGCCGTCCTACAAAATCGTGTTACGCCAGAAGTATCGGATAACGGACATTGGAATATGGGTGGATTATCTCCGTATGCTCGACAGATGCGGCAAGGACTTGCACAACGCCCACTATGTTTGCCCCGCCGATTTGAAAGCCGAGCATGACAAGTATCAGAACAAGGTGCGTATTCTCCAAGAGCAGGAAAAACGCAAGGAGCAGATGAAACGGGCGAGGGAAAACGAGGCACGTTTTAGGGAGTTGAAAGGCAAGTTCTTCGGTCTGGAGTTCACGGACGGAACGATAGTCGTCCGTGTACTGGATAGCGTGGAAGCCTACTACGACGAGGGTAATGCGTTGCACCACTGCGTGGGACAGTGCGAATATTACCTCAAACCGGATACGCTGGTATTCTCCGCACGGATAGAGGACAAGAGGGTCGAGACCGTAGAATTGAGCCTCGAAACATTCAAGGTGCTGCAGTCGAGAGGACTGTGTAATAAAAATACGAAATATCACAAGCGGATTATGAACCTCGTGCATAAGAACATCGCCCTTATCCGAAAGCGCATGGCCGCCTGATACCGGCTGCGGAAGTTATATCGGGCAACCACCTGCCAATCGGGACAGGTGGTTGTTCATATTCCCGATAAAGGCCATGTCGAACATTCTGTTATACAGACAATTCTTTTTCCATTCCCTTACATTTTGTCCGATGGACAATCGTTCGACGTTTTTTTTGCCCTTTATACCCCAGACACATACTGCCGTCGTTTCCTGTTGTAACGGCCGGAGATCTTTGCCTCCATTCCCTTTGTATGCTTGGGCGTATCATTTCATGGAATCTCCACTATCGCCACGGCCTGTTTTTACGCAGCAAAGGTACGGCGAACGAACAGCGTGTCAAGTACCGCTTCGCTACTCCGGATAAAATTTGACGCAAACTTTCCGCAATCGCAGATTGCGGCATTTCATAAAATTTTAACCTCCGTTCCTTGCCTGCTGTTCTTGCTTTCGCCGTTGGGAATTGCACGTAAAAATCAACCCTTTGGGCGAAGTCGGAAGGCTTCAAGAAAAGGGAAATAAAAAAACAGAACAATGACAGCAATAGAACAGATTATCGCCATAGCTGAACAATTAGGCTGGCAAGTTAAAACCGATACCGACAAACCGAACCTCGTGGTGTTCGATTTTCAGCAATACACACCTCACGGGCAGGATTTCAGTTTCTCGGTTGAGATGAAAGGCAATGACACCGACAGCTTGTTACAGGAAGTTGAAACATATTACGAAGACTTCGACCCCGACTATGAAGCCTACCTGTGGATTGGTACGGACGGGCATGGCAAGAACGGCGCACCTTACCGAATCAAAGACATCGTGAGCGATATGGAGCAGGCGGAAGCCATGATAGAAAAACTTTATGAAACATTAAAAACAACCATGCAATGAGAACGAAAACCCTCTACACACGAGACGCCGAAAAGGCAGGAATAAGCCGTTTCCCAAACTTTCACCGCACGGGGAACATAACCGGCATGAAGCAGCTTTACTACGGAAAAAACGCCCTATTGGTACGTTGCGGGAGTCAGATTTACAACGTATCGAGCGAACCCGAAATTTACTACAACATGGCTCATTAAATGGTATTCATTATGAAAAGAGCAAGTTACAAGAAAGATTTTCAGAGTTGGAAAGGCATAATGGCTCTAAAACTGCTCTGCTGCAATATAGTTGCAGGCCGTTTTGATTGGAAGAAATACTGTACGCCACAGTCTTATTGCGGTCAGGAAATTTGCGTTGTACCGCTGCATTGCTCCTACGGACAGATAGGCTATACCGTGCACTTCCCTTATTCCGATATACCGGAAGTGGAATACGATTGGGAAATGAACAAATTAACTATCGACAAAGAGAATTGGGAAAGCTATTTAACGTGAGTATAATTCAAAATATAGCCAGTTGCCCGTCTTTGAAAAACATACATCAATGGCGGGCTTCTTTCAAAAACAGTATGCTGTTATGGTAGAAAGGGAGTTGGAAATAAAGTTATATTAAAGGAAGTGGGGCATGGAATATTCAATATCTTTATCTTCAACCATATATTTTTCCTGAAATTGAGCAATTTCTTTGCAAAAATCATCTGTCATACAATAAATCTCCGTAATTTTGGTCTCTGAAAACATCATGGTAATTGCTTAAATGTTAATTGAATACTATAAATTCAATACTTTTATTGCTATGTGCCTAATTTATTTACAGAATTAGAATTGAAAGAATATGACACAGACTTTTTATACCCAATGGCAATCTTCTGTCCTTGCAGACGCAGAAACTTATGTTTCAAAGGAATACAGTAATTTCCAAACGGCATTGCTACGTGAAATATCCAAATATGCAGAAGCCGTGGATGCGGCGGTCGTATCCGAGAATAAGGGGCATTATTATACAAGTTGCTTTATTGAACGTAATGGTAAGTTTGTATATATAAACCATTCTGCGGATGTGCGGATGGATGATGGGATAAAGATAGAACTCGGTTCGTTCATGATACGGACTGCCCGGCACGCAAAGGATTATACCGGCGGAAACAATCAATATTGCGATATGCTGCAGTTACAGTCAATGATTGACAAACTGCTGTCGTAATGATAACATATAGTCTGTAGCGGAATGAAAACCGGTAGGGACTATAAGGATGTGGAGCGCCTTCAGTATGAAATCGCTCCACATTCTTCATATTACGCTGCCGTTACCGACGCAGACCGCCGCCATATTCCGCCTCTTGTAGCTCCTCCCTGTATTCTTCAAGCTCGTTCAGCTTCTCGTTCACGGCTTGCAGGTTGGCCTCCAGCGTCATGTTGTGGTCATAAGGGTAATGATGTTGTACGGCCATCCCTGCATTGGTGGCCGTACCCACGTCCAGCGTATCCTTGTCCCTGTTGTACCTTGCATACAGAATATCTCCGTTTGGCATTTCGAATACCGGCATTCTCTGATGTGTCAGTTCAGCAAACTGTTCCGCCGCCATATCTTTGGCCACCTCTTTCACATCATCGCTGGCACGGTCTGTGCCGTAACGTGTGATATGGTCCCGCACCTCCTGTTCCGTGTATTTCAGCATGATGTCGTATGTGCCTCCGACACTTCCGTTGTACACCACGGCAAAGTCCTTATCTTCAATCAGCAGGTCATCGCCCCGGTTCTGGAGGGGAGAAGCGTATGTATGCTGCTCGTCCATGCCGTTGCCGTCGTAATACTCCTTGGCGAGCGCAAGCAGACCCTTGTAGTCGCCTTTGTCCTTCAATTCGTCCAGTTGCTTCGTGTCGTCAGCGGTTTGGAGATAGGCCACCGAAGCATAAAAAATACGTTCCTTGGCAGAGCGTTTGTCCTCTTGCTCTTCGGTAACATTTTGTTCCAACTCCTGCGCAATCTTATCCACCTTTTGAGTAACGATTGACGAAGCTCTTTTCACGTCCAGAAGCGTTGTCTTGATAAACTGTGGGGATTCTTTCAACTCATCGAGCCACCCTTTGAGGTATGCGCAACTGTCTTCCTTTATATGCTTGGTCATGCCGTAGCGTTGTGCGACCAACGCGCTGCCCAGTTCGGCCACCAGTTCCTCGCGGGCATACTCTTTCGAACCGAAAGAGGTAGGTTGGAGTCGGTCAAGCACACCTTCGGCACCCGTGGAATGGACCATCTCATGGAACAGCGTTCCGTAGAAAGATTCCCCGTCTCTGAACTGCTCCTTTTCGGGTACGACAATCTCGTTCTTTGTGATTGAGTAGTATGCTTCGTTTTGGTGCGTCGGTTTGATGGGACAAATCCAAAGGTTGTCCTTTATCATCGCATCGACAGGCCCAAAACTGAAATGTTCGCCGTTTTCGACCCTTTTCCCGTTCTCTCTTTCCAACTGCTCCCATAACTCCGGTCGAGCCTCCTGCAGGTTGGTCTGGGCGACATTGAACACCCGGAACACCTGCATTTTCGGATAGACATTGTATTGCGCCTTCTCTTCGTCGGAGAGTTTCTTGTAGTCGTCGTACTTGATTTTCTCCTTTGTTTCCTTATGTATGCAGGTGAATGTGGTCAGCATGACGGGAAACGATTTCTCGCCGCGCAGTACAGATACACGGGGTAATTCCTGCCCGTCCTTGCCGGGCTTGTTGAGCCGCTGCACGCAGTCAAAGGTGCAGAAGCGCGGAATCTTGTACCCCTCATTCTCACAATGCAACAGTAACATAAGGGCGTTCATACCGTTGTACTCCCGCCCGGAAAGGTTACGCGGCCATTGCAGTGCCCCCTCGGTAAACCACGGCTTATGCCAGTCCTTGTGGATGCTTTCGATTTTCTCGATCATCATCTCGGCAAAGAGGTCCAGCGCCTTGTCCTCGCTGCTCGGCCCCTCCGTATTTCGCTTTCTATAACCGGCCATGACTGCTACTGATTGAAGTTATCCGATTCGGGAATATATTGCGCCAGTTCTTCCACCCGGCAGGAGATGTCCGGCTTCCCGTTATGTACCGAGACCGTCATTTCGCCCTTGGCTTCTACCTTGACGCCCGGTTGCAGCCACTCTTCACGTTGCCTGTCGAAGCAGAAGAAACGCACCCACTGGTACTCGAAATTCTCATCGACCTTTTCGGTGCTGAATGCAGAGAACATCGTGTAGGACTTATCCTTTTTGTCCTTCCGTTCCTCGATGTTCTTGCCCACCTTGCCCCGGAACGACAGTTCGCCCTTGATGGAATCCGCGATGTCCGCCGCCGGGCCGATACGGTCGGCAAAGAGGTTGAAATAGAGCTTTTCGCCCCGGCGTTTCAGGAACAGCGTCCCCGCAACCTCGACACGCAATCCGTTTCGATAGCCGGATACCTTCTTCTGACCGCCCTCCTTGCTGACACTGATCTCGACCGTTTCGTTCCGACCGTCCTTGCCTTGGAGCACGACGCGGAGCGGAAAGGTCAGGAATGTTTTCTCTTCTTTGGTCGTGCGCATCGAAGCGTCGCGGCCGATGGTGCCGCACGCCGTAATATTGCATTTAATCATTTTATTTTGTCTTTTAGTGATACATAGTCCACCGGACAAAGCGGGGTGTCTTGAAGTTGAACAGGTTGAAAGCGTTTCCTAATCGGGAGCACGTATTCTCATGTAGACAATCCAGCCGGCAATACCCAGTTGGACGCCCACGATAACGAGTGTTGCTACCCAACCGAATAGCCGGGAACAGAACAGGATATGCAGGGCGCAGACGGACACCCCGGACAAGTACCCGCAAAGTCGTATCATCACGCGTTTTATCATGACTTTTTGGGATTATCTTTTCAGGTTTTCCGATTGTGCCCGTTGTTCGGACATTCCCCGTTCAAAGTTCTGCGACGCCGCCTCCGAGAGGATGACCGTGTTCAGCACGCCGGTCACACGCAGCCGTTTGGCTTCCTCCGAAAGAGAACTGTCGTTCAGCGTCACCGACAGGCGGCTTAACTCGGCAGAGGCCAGTTCCCGTGATACCTGAACGCTGCCGTTGTCCGCCTGCAGGACAGCTCGCCCGTTTTCCCCGACTGTGAGGTCACAGTTTTTCATGCCCGGCAGCAACGCTTTGAGGTCGATACGCCGGCTGTCCATCGCCTCGGAAATGGCTGCCTTTTGTTCCTCCTTGTTCTTGCTGTCGATTTGCGTCGCCAGTAACATCAGGGAGGTAAAGGCGGTCATGGCCATTTCCACGACAGGATCACTGCACCCCGACAATCCCACGCCGCTATCCTCCGAGGAGAGCAGTTTTTTCATCCACGCATCGGGCGAAAGGCTTTTGCCGGTGGCATTCTCTTCTGTTCCCTTATATCGGGCGAGCAGGTCGTTGCCGTTATGTAGTACCTGCTGTTTGATGTGGCCCTTTTGTGCGATTTCAGCCAGATACGCTGCCGGATCGACGTCCCGCTGCGTGCCGTCCGCATAAATCTGCCGGACACCGAAGTGCAGGTGCTTCCCGGTCGTCCGTGTCCCCGTGTTACCGGAACGGCCGAGCTTCTGGCCTGCCTGTACCGTATCGCCTGCCTTTACGGAAACTTCGCCGAGGTGCATGTAGGTACACTGTACCTTGCTGCCGTCCGGACGGGTGTATTCCACGGTCAGCGATTTGTTACCGGGTGCATGGCCTTTGTCTTTGACAGCGACGACCTTGCCGTCTTTTTCCGTGGCCAGGACCGTATCGCCGTCGCACCGGATGTCGATACCCGTGTGCATACGTTCCTTGCCGTCTGCCGGATCTTGCCGCATACCGAATGGCGAGGTGACGAAAAGAAACTCTTTCCGCTCCACCGGAAACGAATAGTCCACTGTATTTCCGACCTCACGGAGCGGGTTCTCTTCCACGCCGAACCGCTTTCCCTGCGTCTCCATTTCCTGCATGACCTGCCGGTCGTACTTTTGCAGCCCGTTCTGTTCGATGATACGTTGCAGGCTGTCGGCATAATGCCCGCCCGTGGCATAGCCCGCCTTTTCGAGGCCCTGTGTCCAGCCCTTGTAGTCATCGGGCGAGAGCGAGAAACAGCGGGCATAGCGGCTGTTCTCTTTCAGGAAGCGTGAGTGGTGCTCATACGAATCGCCCACGCTGTCGTAGCTGCAAAACTTCTCGTTCGGCTTGTCATCGGAATACAGACCGTACCGGCCACCTTCGGCAATCCATTCGGGCGTGGCCTTGATGCCGAAATGGTTGTTCTCATTCACGGCCAAACGGCTCTGCCCGTTGGAACTTTCCAGTATGCCCTGTGCCAGCGTCACGGAGGCCGGAATGCCGTACCTCCGCATCTGTGCCATCGCATAATCTGCGTATTGTTCCGTATATTCTTGATTCTTGTTTGCCATATCTTTACCTCCTCATGGTTGGACGTTGTTCGTTCTCGTTCTGTTCGTCAGTTGCCTCTGCAGGCTCGTTTTGCTGCGCCTTGGACATACCGTCACAATCCATCACGTATGCCCGCAGCGCATGGATTTGCTGCCTTGTTTCCTCATTGCTGTGTTCAAATACCAATATGATTTTGTCCGCATCATACGGAATGCGTTCTTTGGCCGGAGGCATGTCCAGCTCGTTCGCTATGGTCTCCGCATCATACATGGAAGCGTAATACTTGTTCTCATGTTTGAAAAGGACGACCGCTTCCGGTTGTTCCTCTTTGATTTTCTTGTATTTGTCATACAGTTGTTCCGGTATATCTTTTATGGGCAACTCTTTCAAGGATGAAGCAGTTTTGGGGGATTCCTCATTGGCTTGCTTGGGGTGCTTGTCCTTATCCTGCTGTAGGGTATCCTCTTCTCCTTGTTTCTTTCCGGCAGTCTCTTCCTGCGTCTGTCCTTTACGCAGCACATCGGCAAAAAGCGTGGCCGCCAGATGGCGTTTATATTCTGCACGGTCCTCAGCCAGCCACATGCGCTGCCACTGTTGCCGCGTGACGCTCCGGGGCTGCAGTTTCTTCCCGTCGATGGTCGCCACGCACAGAGTTCCTTCTTGTTTGGTCTTGAATACGGACACACGCTGAATCCGGTTCAGGTCGATGTCCTGCGCCCCGCTGCTGAACAGGTCCACTTTCAGGTCTGGCTGTGTTTCCGCCAGTACATAATACTTGTGCGCCAGTTCCATGCGTACCTTGTCGATGTTGTCCATCGCCTGTTTGAGCGTGGAGAAAAAACGGTTCACGTCCTCCTTGTCTGGATAGATACTGTACCCGTTCTGATGTTCGGGCTTCAGATACAGCGCCCAGCGGTTCTTGTCGTCCTGGATCATCTGTATCTGGTCGAAACCGATTTCGTCCGCCCGTTTGACCGCAGGCGTCACGTCCAGTGTGGAAAGCATCTCCAGTGCCCAGTTCTTCAGTCGGGCCAGTGATACCTGTTTCTTGGCGAAATAGGCATCATCGGGCCTGTACCCCCATGCGCCGTCGGGATTGAAGAAACGCACGTTTTCAATACCTTCCCTTCGCAAAGCCCTGCCGATACGGGCCTTGTTCATGCCCGGCACTTCGTTGTCCACCTCCGGCGACGCACCGGCAGGGAGTATCACATCCGCCGATTTCGAGGACGGATCGATGACGATGACAATGGTCTTGTCCTCCTTGTTCGGGTGTTTCCGGATTTCATCGGCCACGTAGAAATGCTTGGGTAACTGCTCCTGCATATCCGAAGTCTGCCGGCGGTTACGCATCGTGGCATATTCGATTTTCTCGCCCCGTTCCGCCTTGTGGATTACTTCGAGGGCGTTGTTCACGTCGCTTTCGAGGGCATCCATCAGGTTGGGGTTCTCTTTAAGTTCCCGGTTCCAGTAGTCTACCAATTCAAGGCTTTTGTCGGACAGACGGGCAGGCAGTCCCAGTTCCAGCATTTTGATGCCCGAAGCCACCTCCACGATCAGCCGTTCCTGTTTGAGGGCATCTTCCGAAGGACCCATGCCGTTTTTCATCACCATGCCTTCACGGGCCAGCCGTTGTTGGTGCCCCGTGGCGCTCACGATTTGCCGCAAGGCTTCCTGAACGTAGTCGTTATAATGCTCGAAGTTCCGTTGGCGCGGCATATAGACCGCATCGCGGTCCGTCTCGTAATGGGGCATTCCGCTGCCGTCCGAACGCACGGGCACGAGATTGTCCCGCATTTTCAGCAGGAAGTCGTTGAAGCGGATATGCAGTCTCCGTTCATCGGTTTCGGAGTAGCCACGCTCCACGGCACTACCGTCTTTCTGCAATACCGCATCGTAAGTCTCCTTATCCACGTAGGGCAGTGTCGTCTGGTCGATGTTGAAAAGTGTGCGGATCTCCCTGTTATGTATGCCCTTGTACTGTTTCTGCACCTCCTCGTCCAGTTTCAGATAAGCGTCCCGGCTGATGATGTCCTCCGGATTGTTGCGGTGGACGTACTTGTTCCAGTTGTAGAACAGGAACGGAACGCCTTGCTCGTGCTCGCGTACCGATGTGCCGCGTGCCTTGGCATCGCTGTAAAGGGTGAACAGGTTGGTCTTGCACCCGTTCCGGTCCGAATGCAAGGCCATGAACAGGCCGTTGAACGGGCTGACGGCAACACCTTTCGGATAAAATTTCGGAAAGCCCTTGCCCGTAGCGTTGAGCCAGTGTCCCCCGGCATTCGACGCTTCGTTCAAAGCCGTGGAGAGCAGCTCTATCTGACGCTCCTCGGCATTCTTTTCTATTTGCGATTTTTCTTTCATATTCCCATATTTTTTCGGTTACAGGATTATTGAATGCCCCGTGTCCGCACGATGGTTTCCTGCTGTCCGTTGTCATAGTTCTGCGAAGCCATCTGGCGGAGCTTGTCGCTTTGGGCGAGCACGGCATTGGCCAGCGTGTTCAGCGGCAAGGCTCCTGCACGGTAAGCGTCGGCCATAGCGGGGGTGAGCTGCACCGTACAGGGCACACGGTCTATCGTGGCAACCAGCGTGCAGCCTTGTAGTGCCGGGTTCACGATACGCGGATTCAGCGGCTCGTCGGGATAGCGTCTGTACTGTACCTCTCTACCGGTCGTGGCTGCATTTCTGTTTCCCTCCGTCCGTTCTTTTCCCAGCACCTCGTGTCCCGCCTTGTTCAGCAGGTTCGCGCCACCCAAGCCGATAAGCAGCATCTTCAACATCGGATTCTTGACGAACATACCTGCCACTATACTCGCTATCGGCAGCAGGTTGTCTTTCAGGCCCAGCGATTGTGTCCTACCTGTAAACACGCCCAGCAGGATGTCGGGCAGCATGGCCAGTATATAGCCCAGATTACCCGCGACATCGCCTATGCCGTCCAGTCCGAGCGAGCGGACCAGCTCGTCCCAGCCGTTCTCGTTGGTCTGTATGGTCTGTGTTCCCTGACCTGCCTGTTCCTGCCGCATCCCTTCCCCCGCAGAGACGGCGGAAGTCGACACTTCCTTTTCCTCTTTTTCCCTTTGTTTGGGTTTCGATTCCGTCTGTTCCTCCGTTTCGGCTTTCCGTCTTTCCATATCTTGCAGGTAGGCTTCCTCTTGTCCGGGAGCGACAACCATCGGCACGTCTTTATACCGTTCCACCCGTTTCCGTTCCTCCTCGGCGGTTTCTTCCCGCCACGGCATATTTCTATTGTCTGTTTTCCACCAGTCCATAAAATCGAATGTTACAATCGGTATCTTCTTTTGCAACTTTCCGTTGGCTGCGGCAAGAGCCGTGTTTTCTTTGCCCGGTATGCTTGCCGCCTCTTTGCGGAAGCTGTCGAACACGTTGCTGTCGCTGCCGAACACGCCCTTGCTGATACACTCCTCTGCAGAGAGCGGCTGCGTTTCCTCCTTCCCGAAATGGTCGGCAACGGCTGAGATTGCCGTATCCGCACCGATGAACCGTGCAACGGCCGTCCACGAACCCGTACCGCCCAACATGACCGTATCGGCCGAAGCCCCCAACACCCAGCCCGCACCTTTCTCCAACTTGCTCGGCCGGTAGGCAACCTCTCCGCGTTTTTCTATCTCTTCGGCCAGCGGCGAGCGCCCCAAAGCCTGTGGCAATCCCAGCAGGCTCGATTCTGCCGCCTTACGGATGATGTAGTCCGCCGAGGATTTGGGCATACGTTCCTTGACCAGTTGGTCTATCATCAGTTGCTCTACACGATAGTCCACGAAGGCATAGGCGAGGTCGCAGCCCAATTCCTGCGACAGTTTATCGTAACGCTCGCGTCCGACTTCCTTCACAACGACATCGCGCCACTGTCCGGCCATGTAGGCGAGGTCGTGCTGCATCTCCTCCGACGAGAGAATCCTGTCCTTGCACATCCCGATGTAGTCCTCGGTCGTCTTGGAGTTCCACTCTCCCGTAACCTTGAGAGTCTGGTACGGGTCGGCGAGCGGTTGCCCCGCTGACGCCATCATGCCGAGTATGCCGCCCAGGGAGGTCGAATACGCTTTCATTTCCTCGCCCTGTTTTTCGGTCAGGTAGGATTGCGTCTGCGTCATGACGGGGACAAGATGATGGCGGAAATAACTGCCCATCAGGGCCTCCAACTCCGCAAACCTTCTGCTATGTTTGATTCCGTCCATATAATCAATGTCTTTCTATATCATGTTTATTTGTTTCAACAGTTGTTCCTTCGTCTGCTCGATAGCGTTATGGTACACCTCCATTTGCTTGGGGAAAAACTCTTCGAGCCACGTGTCCTTTTCGATATTGTCGTGAATGAAACGTATCGCCTGTTCCCGCTCGATTTCTACCGAGGCTTCCCCTTCCTCCCGGTTGTTGAACCATGCCTTCGTCCACCAGCGGACTCCGGCACGGTCGGGATAGACGGAGACGATTCTCGGTATGTCGAAGCTCTGGATGTCGATGTCCAGTTCCGCCAACAGATCAATGAGTCCGCTGCCCGCTACGGCTTCGTCATGAAGTTTTTTTTTACCTCGCCGCCTGTTGCGGAAAGGTACACATCATGCCGCAGGGCAAGGTAGTTCAGGAAATCCGCTATCAGCAGGTTCTGTACCTTGCAGGCCAGCGGCATGGCTTTGCGCCCCAGTCCCAGCGGGTTGTACATGCTCGGCATCTTCTCATAGAAATACTCCTTCGCAGCTCCCATTGTAAAGATGTGGCGCAGCGACTGCTCCGTATGTGCGGGCACCGTGTACGCTCCCCGCTGTAAATCCTCCATGTAAAGTGGCAGAAAGCGGAGCATCAGCTCTTCTATTTCCCTTTGATCCTTCTCGTAGTCGTTTTTTACTCTTGTTTCCGCATCGTAAAAAGACGCCGCACCATTGCCGTCGGCTTCCTGCAAAGCCTTGATGTTGCCGTACAACATGGTCAGGAACTCTATTGGGTTCAGTTCCTCGCCCTTGAATTTGACTTCTATATGCAGCAGTTCGCCGCTCAAAGCCACCGTTTGTCCGGCTTTCACCCGCTGTCCGAATTGGGCGAATACATTCGACAGATGACCGTATGTCACCTCGTACCCGCCGTAACGGACCGTCTGGCAAATGCCATGTACCGGGTCGTTGCCCACACCTGACACGATGCCGCTGGCCACGGCTGACAGCATGTAACACCTCACGTTGAAGTCTATTCCGTGATGAAAGAACTTTTCTCCCGTTGCCGGGTGTACCTGTTCGCCGTAGCCGAGCGACATCTCCACATCTTTCCCCTGCGGCTCCTCGAACGGCATACAATAGCCGCTGTCGGAGTGCAGAATCATTTCTTCCGTATATTTCATTGTGATATATATTTTCGTGTTTCTATCTTCTCATTCCTCCGCTTTGCGTTTGTTCCTCCGGAGAGAGTGTCGGCGTCTGTGTCCTCGATACCGTTTCCGAGGGAACCGTGCGGACAACGCCCGCATTGTTGCCGATAAGCATCATGCCCAGAAACAGACCGGCGATTTTACCCAGCCAGCCGAAACGTCCGAACACGAGGTACGCTGCTGCGATAAGTCCTGCAATGTTCAATCCCGACACATTGCCCCCTCCGAGGTTTCGCAAAAAGCCGCTGAGCATGTTGAACAACCCACCGCCGGAGGCTTCCCGCAGGAAGTTCGATACCCCGTTCAGTTTCGAGTCCGCGCCTCCCACAGCCTCACCTATGGCAGAGACCGTCTCTCCGGCTTTGTCTTTCAGTTCCTTCATGTCTTCGGTCGTACCTGCAAGGGCATCCGTGGCGGATTTGCCGACTACGGCCTCACTGACGATCCGTGCGACACTTTTGTCGGTGGTCAGTTTTTCCCAACCCACATAACCGACGGCAGCTCCGGCGGTAGCCGTTTTGACCGCCTGCCCGGCTCCCCGAAGGGTCTGCGAGGGATGCAGTACCGCATGACCGGCACTTTTCCCCGTCGCATTGGCGGCCTTGCCCATGCCTTTCATGGCCTTTCCGCCGTATTTCAATATCGTATCCCAAGCTCCCATATTTTTATTCTTTTTTTTAGGGTCTTACATTTCTTCCAATTTGCCGCCAGCGTCTTTGGGCGGCTTTCACGATGTCGTACTTGTCCGCGACAGGGCGTGCGCCCTCGTCGATTTCCCGCCAGATGTCGCCCATCGTGGTGTATTTCACTGCCTTGGTCAGTCGCTGCAGCGTCCGGTTCATCGACCGGAGTTTCGGACGTATGCCGAACACGATCTCCATACGTTCCCTTTCCGTCATCTTGTTGTCCGAGAGGCAGGCCGTGCGTATATCGTTCACGATTTCCACGCTGTTCAATATCATCTCCCGGTAAATCTGGTTGCGCCGCGTGGAGAGGGCGACGGCCAATGCACCCGTCGAATGTCTGCTCAATTGTTTGGTGAAGTCGCCCATGTTGTCTGTAAGCTGCGATATTTCATGGTAAAAACCGTAAATCTGAGCCGCATAGCAGACAATCGAGCGGAACGAGTTCAGGTAATTGTTGAACTCCCGTTGCAAGTCCGTCGTGCCTTCCACTTCTTCCTTCGTCCACACATGCCCTGTAGTTTGCATCAGCATGACCTTCTCTTGGTTTTTCAGTTCCTTCTCGGCCTTGTTGGTATAAACCAGAATCATTCCCGCAAGGGTCGCATCGTTCTGCGCCTGTACCTTCGAGATACCGGCGCACAGCAACAGAATCCATATCGAGATTATCCGCTTCATCGTTCTTCGTTTTTTATTATCCTTTTTTCAACGGGCGATGGCTGCCGCCCTGCGCCAGCGGGACATGGCCAGACGGGCCACCTCGCCGTTGCTGCGGTCTATCATACCCGCCGTTATGTTGTTCCACACGTCGTTCAGGGTATAATAGCGCAGGCTCAAATAGAGCAGATGCAGTTTCCGGCTGAATGCCGCGAGCTGGTCGTTCAAAGCCCACAGGGTTTTGCTCCGTTCCGCCCCCGTGAGCATGTTTTCCGTGCCGCCTTTGGCCACGGCGTCGTTCAGCAACGTGAACACGGAAACCAGCTCCGTCGCCGTCTCGATATAGAGGTTGTTCATGTTCATGCTGGCGACGATGCCCTGCGGGTTGTCCCCGATGGCTTTGCCCAGTTTTCCCAGCGTGAGGAAAATCCGCACGCCGTCGTTATAGAGGTGGGTACAGGCTTTCAGCGACGAAGCATAACCGTTCGCCGTCTTGAGGTAACTGTTGTACTGCTTTTCCCACTCATGTATGCGGTTGAACTCCGCTGCGATACTGTTCTGCATCAGGGCGGTCTGTGTCTGCCCTTTGATTTGTTTGTCTATCTGGCCGTTTATCAGTTCGTTTCCCTCGGCCAAGGCTGCCCATTCCAACGGGTTCGAAGCGGCAACCTGCGCCTTGGCCAATTGCGGAAGCAGACCGGCAAGCACAAAGACCACCCATATGCTAATGATTCGTAATCTCATAGATTCCCTTTTTTCGTTTATTGATTTCCACACGTTCACGGATAATCGCCACGATGTCGTTTCCGCGCCGGATACCGATAAGGTCGAGCTTCGGGCTGTTCCGGTCCGTCGAAAGGATAACGACCGTTTTCAGACCGCAAAGCTGTTGCAGGAGGCTCTGGTGTTCCTGAAAGTCCACGATACGGTACAGTTCCATGTAGTCCACCCTGCGGCAGAAAAGTCCCCGCTCGCAGACAAGCTGTTCGTTGCCGACCCGGTAACATATCCGGCGCAGGCAAATGAAACGATACAGCAGCACGAGGAACAGAAACAAGGCAATGACCGTCGCCATACCGCCAAGCGGCATACCTTCCATGCCGCCGTACACCAGTCCCGCCATGCACATGAATATCAATGGCAGTTCGTCGATGACGAATTGCCCGGCGTGCGGGCGCAGGATAATGTTCCGGACATCTTGTATGGTATATGGCATGGTCATCGGCGAAAGTGTATCTGTCGTTCCTGCCCGGCGTTTTCTTCTTTTTCCGACTCCTGCCCGACAGTCTCTTCACGTTTCTGTTCAGCCAAAAGCTGTTCGTTCCAGCTCGTATGGCGATAATCCGGACTTTCCCAGGTAATGGAGACATCATGCTCCCTGTCAATACCAAGGAACTCCCGTAGTTTCTCTCGATATTCCCGGTAGCACTTGTTCGTGGTATCTATCTGGTCCTGCACGTCTTCCGGGGCACACAACCCGCTCGAACGCATCGACTCCGCTTCTTCCGATTCGGCGTCGAACCGTATGCAGATTTCTTGCAAACCACCCTTGGGCAATAGGTAAAATTCTCCGTCTGTCAAATCCCCGCCGTCCGGTATGGAATCGAGATAGGGTTTCCTCTCCGGCGTTTCCTCTATGGCAAAACGTACTGAGCGGCATATCTCCTTTTGCAAATCCCATGTGAGATTCGACCCTTTCCGGGTATTATCGAAACAGATATGTTGCCGGGCAGGGATGGTAAGATCAAGTATCTCTCTCATCTGTTTCCCGATAGGCTTGCCGCCCGTTGAGATAAAGACCGCCTTTCTCAAATCCTTGTTCTTCGCCTGATGGAGTTGGTAATAGGCCATCGCGTCATAGGTACTCCCGAACCAGTAGATATGTTTGGCCTCGGCAAGAGGTGTTCCGGCAGGACTTGCAATCCACAACCCTTCGCTCTCATTGCTTTCCTCGCTCTTGCCTTTATAGCTATCGCATCCGTCCATTCTCATACGTTCCCGTTCCTCGAAACCCACGACCGTACCGCCCTCTTTGGGCAAGGTCAGTGGAAAAGCGAGACAGGTGTATGCCGCACCGTCTGCGCCGTGTTTTGTTGCCAGGCAGAAATGACGGTGGAAAGCATTCTGCGTGCTGAGGTCGATACCCCGGTTCTTGAAATAGGGATAGAATATCTCCTGCATCTCATGGTCTTGAGGGTTGAATCTGTGCAGGTCGTAGTCTGTTATATCGAATGGTCGTAGGTCTTGCTTGACCGGTACGGTTTGCACCTCGTATTCTTCGAAGGGGATGTTCAGCAGGCGGCTGCACACGAGGTTTACCAGCCGGTTCAGGTCTATTCCCTCATAATATTCCGCGAATAACGCCGGGTGCTCCTTGATGAACGAAACGACGTTGTATTCCTTCTGCCGGGGTGGTTGGCAACAGCATTTTCCCTGTTGCGTTATGACGAACTTGTCACCCCGGATACGCTTTTCCTCACTGTCCGTGCGGATAAACGAGGAGAGGCGTAGTCCGAAGCGTCGGTTCTGGCGATACCCGGCATCAAGCAGTACATCCCGGATATCGAGTCTTTGCAAAAAATCATTATGTGTCAATTTCTTGTCATTCATTGTCTTCTCTTTTCTTTTGTTGTTTCATGTAGGGGGTACTGCGTTGTCATCGGTGGAAACGTGCTTGCCGTTCCTGTTCGGGTTCTTCTCTTCTGGCCGGCTCTTCGTGAACTGATTCTTGCAGCCTGATCTTTGCCAAGAGCTGTTCGTTCCAGTCCTTATAGCCTTTTTCAGCGGGCTCGTACACAATAAGGTCGGTGCTGTCCTCGCCGGGAGCGGGAAGATTACGGATCGCATCCTCTATGGCCATGATATTTTGTCTCATGCCCTCCAGTGTTTCCTCACTGGCCGAACCCTCGGCAAGGGCTATCTCGTACTCGTCTTGGCACACCATGCTCATCTCCTGCAAATATCCGTCGCCGATTGTCCGATAGTCGAGCGTACCATCTTCCCGATAGATTTCTTTGGGACGTAAAAGCGTGCCGATTATCCTGTGAAAGTCGAAGGGTTCGAGTTTTATTTCGTAGTTCTGGTTCTCCTCGCCACTGATACGGACCAGCAGTTTGTCGTCTTTCGTCACGTTGCTGGTGAATGTCTTGCCCGCCTGGGTGAGCGCGAAGTTGATGGCGAAGATCTGTCCGGCACGGTCCTGGTCGAAGCAGAGATGGTGGTAAGCGCGTGGAGTGGCCTTTATCATGGCTTTGAACTGCTGTTGGCTCGGTGCCCCGCCGGTAGAAACGAACACTCCCTTTCGCAGTTCCTTGTCCCATTTCTGGTTAAGCTGGTAATAAGCCATCGCGTCGTAGGCACTCTCGAACCAATAGATACGCTTAGCTTCCGCAAGTGGGGTTTGGGCAGGGCTGGCAATCCACAGCCCCTCGCTCGAATTGCTGCCCTCGGCCTTGCCTTTGTAGCTGCCGCTTCCGTCCATTCTTGCACGTCCCCGTTCCTCGAAGCCCACGACCGTGCCGTCGCCTTTGGGCAAGGTCAGCGGAAAAGCGAGATTGGTGTATGCCGCACCGTCCTCACGGTGTTTCGTCGCCAGACAGAAGTGGCGGTGGAAGGCGTACTGGGTGTAGAGGTCGATACCCCGGCTCTTGAAATAAGGATAGAACTTCTTCTGTGTCTCCCGGTCCTGCGGGTTGAACTTGTACAGGTCGTAGTTCGCGATGTCGAACGGGCGGATGTCCCGCTTGGGCTGTATAATCCGCGTTGTCCGGTCCTCGATGGGATGGTTCAGCAGCCGGTTGCACACGAGGTTCACCAGTCGGTCGGGAGACATGCCCGCACGGTATTCAGCGAAAAACTGCGGGTGCGCCTTGATGAACGAGATGATGTTATAGACTTTCTGCTGCTGTGCTTGGAAGCAGCACTTTCCCTGTTGCGTCACGATGAACTTGTCGCCACGGATACGCCGTCCCTCGCTGTCCAGACGGACATACGAGGGATAGCGCAGGCCGTCGCGCCGGTTCAGGTGGTAGCCCGCGTCAATCAGCACGTCCTGAATGTTCAGCCTTTGCAGGAAGTCGTCGTAGGTAAGGTCTCCTTCTCTCATAATTGTCTTTATCTCCCTCTTCTCATATCGTTAATATCCTGATTCATCTGTGCCTCGAAATTGCGTATAGCCACGTCCCTCGGCGTATCGACACCGGGCTTGAAATACGGACGCGGCTCGCCTCCGAAACGCTCACCGTAGAACTCCGGACCGTGATGATGATGCCGCAGGCCGTGGACGACACCCGCCGTGACGACCGTTCCTGCCGCAAGGGCGGCGAAAATCTTCACGCCGAGACCGCGCTGTGCTTCCGGCCGCATCTTCATGTCCACCTCGCTGAATATTTTCGAAAAGATTTTCATGCGGTGGTAGTCATCGACCGCAAGGAATTTGTCGTAATCCTTCTGGCTGATCTCGTGGCTGATGACCTGCCCGTCGATGACGGCCGTCATCTTGTACTTGCCCTCTATGGGGGACGGGTGTACGGCTATCTCGCCGACCTCGACCTCCCTGCCGTGCCGTTCTTCTCGGTACCAGCCCTTGCGCTCGTCAAGGACGGAAATATCCCGTCCATCGACGGAAGCAGCCGCACCATACGGCATCTCCTGCCGGAGCTGGTTTTCCAGTGGGGAGAGGATTTCCTGCTCCTGTTGCTGACGCTGCGTCAGTTCCTCCTGTACTTCGGGGTGCAGACCAAGGGCGATACGTTGTTTGCTGTCGAGGTCCGCCATCGTTACCTTGTCGGCAAAATCCGCCCCGATAACCCCGTTCAGGACTTCCAGCCGCTTCTCGACCGGTTGTTCCTCGATGGAGTTGGAGGTCAGGACGGCCGTTTCTTCTTCCGTCAGGTCATAGACCAGATCGGCGGTCACCTTTTCGGACTGTACGGTCAGTGTCCGTGCCTCCTTATCGACGATAAGGCCGTGGGAGGCAAGACATTCCTGCCATTTCTCGTTGGAAAAATAGACAGGAGAGCTTATCAGTTCCTTGTAGGTACGGGCCGGTTCCGTGCTGCGCGGACGGCTGACCAGCGGCGTGATGACCGTCTGCAGGTTTTGCAGGACGTCGGCCTGTTGTGCCGGTTGCACCGGTTGTCCGGCCTTGTATTTGTAATAGAAGCCGTAGCCGCCCGACTGCAATTCGCCCGGCTTCATGCGTCCGTCCCACCGTTCAGGGACAACGGGCGGTCCCGGATAGAACAGTTGGCCGCCGACCCGCCGCAGATGGAAGCCCCACTGGTGGCGTGGCGTCCAGCCGAGAAACGGGGGCGGCATACCCAACCGTCCCACATGCCCGTATTCGCCGATACCGATACGGTAGCCGTGCAGCCCCATAGCGACACGACCGTTGGCATTGCGGGCATGGACGAAGTTCTTGGGCATATAAAAGTCTTTCCCTACAATGCTCGTGAACACGTTGTAGGCTTTCTTGTTGGCCGAGTTTGTTCCCCAGTCCGTCAGGGCCAACATCTGACGCTCGGTAAGGTCGTAGGTCAGCAGCGGCGAATCGTGGCCCTGCACCACGAGCCGGTAGCCCGTGCCGTCGCTGACCACGTGGGCCTGCATACCGTTACGCCTCAATATGTCCTGCATTTCGGGTTGCAGGTCCATCATTCGGGGGTTGGTATTCTTTCGTATCGCCATAATCCGTTGTTAAAAAGGGTTTCCGTTATGCATCTCCGTTCTCCATCGCCGCCTCCAGTTGCTCGTCCTTGTAGTGGACGAACTCGGCGGCGGATTCGTTGCCCGCCATAAGGCTGTGCTCCTTGCAATAGCGGGCATATTCCTCCTGCCATTCGGGCGAGAAATGATTCACATAGTCGAGCCAGCCGTATTCGCCGCGCTCCATCTTCTCGATAAGTACCTCTTCGGAATAATATTGGTGTTCTGCCATATTCGCTGGATGTTAAGATATTATTTGTGAACTCCCGCCGCACGGTTACGCTCGGCGCTTTTCTTCTGTTCGTTCCACAGTTCTTCGGTATATTCCTCTTCGGGAACATAGTCGAGGTTGCCGTCATCGTCCATCACCCAGCAGCCGTACACGCCGAAAGTGTACTTGTCCCACTCGCGTTTGGGCTGTTCTTTCCATTTCTGGCTGTCGCCCGAACAGAAGCGGATGCCGGTCTTGTCATGCAGGTCGATGCCCACCGTGACGGGTTCATCGTCCACGACCAGTGTCAGCGGTTCGCCGTTCTGCATACTGTTTACCTCCATTGTACCGAGGTGCATTATGTCGGCCAGCACTTGCAGGTTGCGCCCGATAATCGGCGTGGGGATATACATCACCTGCTTCGTTTCCTCGTCTATCTGCACGAATGCCTTGCTGTGCCGTCCGTCTGCCGTCTCCACATCGGCAAGAATCGCCTTGCCTGCGAGCAGTTGTTTCTGTTGCGCCTCGTCGTAGCGTTCCAGTGGCGAGGATTCCAGGACGGGATAAAATACCACGTCCGACAGACCGTCATCTCTACGGACAAGGGCGAAGCGGCTGCGGCTTTCGATTAGTTCTCCCTTCTCGTCACGGACACGGACCGGAAGCACGGGAGAGTGTCTGCCGTCGCAAATCTCATCGAGGACACGCATCGGCAAGTCCTCGATCATCTCCTGTGTAAGCCCGAATCGGGCCAGTGTCGGATAGGGCAATTCAATTAGTTCAAATCGTACTACATTCATATTTAATTTTGTATTTTGAATTACACTTTGCAAAGATAGATTCTTTTCATTCCCTTGTATATAATAGAATAATATTAGTGTATTAAGAGAGTTTATTTTTATGTTCAGAGTATGATTTTGCGCATAAATTCATACTCTGAATGCTTTTTTTGTTGTACTTTGGTCGAAAAAGGCCGTGGAAACGGGACATCTTGGGCAGGGCTGGTTATATTTGCCGCATGAGAAAGAAACTACTGGTTTTGATGGCGGGTGCTGCAAGTATCGCAGGCCCCGTTCAAGCACAATTCAATACGGTCTCGACCGTGCCGTCCCGATACAGGGTTGAAGTCGTTTCTGCCGGTAGGGATAATGTGGCGACCTTGCCCGGAAACATGCTTTCCGTCCAAGACTCCTTACCGTCGGCAGGAGACGCCGCCCCGGCATTGCCCGCCGACACCTGCAAACACGTATGGATAGAGCGTTACCTTAGCGTAAGCTATCCGCTGCACCGGATGAAAATCAACTCGCTTTATGGGTATCGGAAAGATCCTTTTACCGGAAAAAAGAAGTTTCACAACGGAATCGACCTCCACGCACGGGGCGACGAGGTGATGGCCATGATGGCGGGAGTGGTAGTGAAAGTCGGGCAGGACAAATCCTCCGGCAAGTATGTGACCTTACGGCATGGAGACTACACGGTCAGCTATTGCCACCTGTCGCGTATCCTTACCCGGAAAGGGGCTGCTATCGGGCCGAGGGATGTCGTCGGTATTACCGGTTCTACAGGACGCAGCACCAGCGAACACCTGCATATTTCCTGCAAGCTCGATGGAAAAAGTGTCGATCCGTTAATGGTACTGGATTACATCAAGTCCATACGCGAAGAGTGCGTGGCGGCACTGGCCGAATCCAGAGAGGCCCCCGCATTAAGTCCTGCGGGTGGAAAACACAGATGATTCCGTTTATTTTTGTTAATCATTTCACGGGAATGGTAAAAAAATGCCTTTATGCTTACCTTTGCAAGGCAAAATTAAGGTATGAAAGGATTCGTTGCTGTTCTATCGTTGGTGCTGCTGGCCTTGGTATGCAATTCCGGGGCGCTGCATGTTCCGGCGGCCGGTGTGGCGGCTGCGCAGGAATGTTGTGTCCGAAATACGGACAACGCCTCTTTTCAGCAATTCCATGACAGAGACTCTATCCGGCAAAAAAAGGACAGCGACATAACAGGCATAATCGGGGAAATCCCCGATGTGGCTTGCCGTGCCGGCGCATCGGTAAAGGGGATGCATCTTCGGTACATATCTGTGGAAACGGCCCATTTTCTCCGAATTTTACAGCGGTATCTCATTTGCCGCATGAACAACCTGACCTATTGTTGTACCCTCGTGCATGACTCTTCCCGTAGCCCGAACTGGGATAATGCCTGCGAGCATTATATCTTCGGGATGAGACGGATTCTGATTTAGCGGTTTGTTTTTTTATCGTTTATACTGACGGTTACACTTGGCTGAAAAGCGGGGTGTGGCTGTTCGTCGTGAGTATATCTTATTATTGAACAATCAGCAAAAATAAAATTTTCAATCCGTATGAATCAAAACATTTCTGCTGCCGAAACCCTGTTTTCCGCAGCGCATCCCGATATAAAGAAGATTACCAATATTTCGGCTCTTATTCTTTCCCTCCTTTTTTGTGCGGTGGGACTGTGCCTTCTGTTTTTCTCGTCGAAAGTGGAAGATTCCTCTTCCGCGTCAGGTCCTGTCCTGCTGGTCGGCGGAATCGCCTTTCTGGTGGCCGGAGGTATTCGCCTGATGATAAGAAAAAGGAGTCTGATATACGTTCCGACCGGCAGTTTGGTGAAAAAAGGTTCTTGTTTCTTCGATGCGGGCGACCTCTCTGTATTGGGGCGGTTGCTGGAGGAGAAGACTTTTGACGGCAAGGCAGAGGTACTGCCGAAGAAGGACGGCGGTGTGCGGATGGACTACATGGTTTCGCAGGACGGTAACTTCGCTGCCGTCCAGTTGCTGAAGTATGTTCCTTACGCTTACGAACCGGCATCTTCCGTACTCCATTATACGGGAGAAGAGGCCAGCGCTTTCGTGAATGCTTTGCGGGTCGGCCGATTCTGATTCTGGAAGGGAAACGGTAACAGTTTCCGCAATTTGGCTCGTCCGGCAGCCGGTTCTATAAAAGAACGGTTGCCGGATTTGTTTTTATTGTGGACTGGGGTTTGTTTCTTTGGAAGGCTTTCATTTGCACGACAAATGTCCGGTTCATACATGACGCCATGCTCTGGAAAAGACCCGGTTGTACGGCAGGTTTTCTTGTACTCTGTATCGTTCCGACCATTTTTTATATGTTGAAGGTTAAAGTAATGAGTTATTATATATACCGATTGTTTGGTATTGGCACGGCTGGTAAAAGCTTGTAATTTTGTACCCGTTTTTCATTTCTTTTAAAAACTATAAAAAAATAACGGGTAATTGTGCGTATATCTGTTCTCGGACTGATACTTATGTTCCTGTTTCCGATAACTCTATTTGCCCAACAGAGGGTGGATGTGACCGGAAAGACCCTTGTCGTTTCCAACAATGGAGAAGGACAAGAGGTGTTGCCCTATACCAATATCTTGGTACTCGAAGCCGGGGATTCCACCCTTGTAAAAGGGGTGATGAGTGATGCCGGCGGGAATTTCCGTCTTAGCTTCCATGCAAAGAAAGAATCGCCTTACCTGCTGAAAGTTTCTTATATAGGTATGAAGCCGGAGTTTCGTGCATTAAATACAGGCAAGACGAAAATCCATGTCGGAAACATTGTCTTGACAGAAGGTCTTGAACTGTCCGAAGTGGTGGTCACGGCTCCCATAAAGGAGGTGGAACTGGTGGGCGACACTACCGTCATCAATGCCGATGCCTACCGGATTCCCGAAGGCTCGAACTTGGAAGAGCTGGTAAAAAAGATACCGGGCTTGGAATATGACAGGCAAAACAAAACCTTGGTTTATAATGGGCTTCCCATTGCGGAAATCAATGTTAACGGGGAAGCGTTCTTTGCAGGAAACCATGCGCTGGCTTTGGAAAATCTGCCCGCCGATTTGGTAAGCAGGATAAAAGTGTATGACAAGCGTAGCGAAATGGAGAAATTCATGGGGATAAAAACAGGGGAAGAAAACTATGTGCTCGACCTGCAAACCAAGAAGGAGTTCAACGGTACACTGATGACTTCCGTAGCCGCAGGCAAGGGTAACAACAAGAAAAAAGAAGCGGAACTAATCAGCAATTTCTTCAAAACCGGCGGGGAAAACCTGTCGGTAATCGCCAAAAGCGGCAACCGCAACATGACATCCGCAAACAAAGACAACCGCCAAGACAATGTAGCGGTGAACTTCCTGAAAAAGTTCGGAAAGAAGATACACCTTAACGGGAATGTCATGTACAGCAATGCTATCAATGGGAACGAGGGGACATCTTACTACGAGCAATACCTGAAAACGGGGAACCGCTACCGCTATGCGACCAGCGACCGCCACAACACCAACCGCATGGCAAGCACCATGCTAAGCATGAAATGGAATATCGATAAGATGACCTTGCTGAACCTTTCAGGCAGCTTTAGTGCGATGAAAGGGACAAACGGGAGTGACAGCCGGCAGGCGACCTACAATGAAAATCCAGAATTGGATATCACAGCACCGTTCAATGGGGAAGAAAACGGCCAAACGGAAAACGATATCCGGGTGAATGGCATCCGCATGAACTCCCGTTCAACAAGCGCCAACCGGCAGTATTTCCTGAACGCCGACCTCACCCGACGGCTGAACGAGAAAGGCAGCAGTTTGGGGCTAACCATGCAATACTCGGAGGGGAGAGGAAAGAACGAGGCGTTTTCCGTGTCCTCCACCACCTATTACCAATTGCAGGATGAGTGGGGTAACGATTCCGTCCTCTACCGTAATCAATATTATGACAGCCCAAACAGAAACCGCAAATTCAGCTTGGGACTGATACTGACACAGCCACTACACAAGAGCCTGCGGGCACAACTTTCGTATAAATTCAGACGGGAAAACCAAAACAACGACCGCAATACCTACGACCTGTCCCGCTTTTTCGACGGTACGGACGATGAACCCTTGTACACCCTGCCGGAAGGCTACGAGGCAGCCTATACCGACAGCCTGAGCAACAGAAGCCGAAGCCACACGACAGCGCATGAAGTGGCCCTCCACCTTAACTATACGGACAGAACTTGGGAAATCAACGCTGGCCTGTCCGTCGTTCCCGAACGGCAGAGTCTCGACCAGAAGACCGGGCGGATGCAAGCCGACACGCTGAGAACCTCCGTGAACTACTACCCGGCTGTTACCGTCTTGTGGCACAAAAAGAAAACACGGGTGCAACTAAGTTACGAGGGAGACACGAAACAGCCGGGACTGACCGAACTGCTGACACTGACCGACAACAGCGATCCGCTGAACATTACACGGGGAAATCCCAGCCTGCGCCCTTCGTACAACCAAAGGGTGCGCTTAGAAGCACGAGACACGAAGATAGGTTTGAACGGAGACATGACTTGGGCGAACACGGTGAACAGTGTGACACGGGCTGTGACGTACAATACCCAAACAGGCGGTATAGAAAGCTATCCCGTGAATGTGAACGGGAATTGGAACGCAAGAGCCACCGTGCGATACCAGAAGCGCATCAAACGCCGATTTTCCGTTACCGCACGTACCGGCGCTTCGTTCAGCCAGAACGTAAGCCTTATCAACGAGGGACAGCAGGAGATGCCGGAGCGCAGTACGACCCACAACACGACACTGAATGCCAACCTGCGTTTTGGCTACCAGCCCCAATGGGGAGGTTTCGACCTGACGGGTGACTGGCGTTTCCGCCACTCCACCAACCTTTTGCGCGAAACCGGCGATTACACCCGCGACTACCGCTTGGGGGTGAACGCCTACGCCGACCTGCCCGGCGGCATTCAGTTGCGGAGCGATGTCGATTATTCTTTCCGCAACGGGACGAACATCACCCCCGGCGAAGATGACCAGGTAGTGTGGAACGCCTCCCTTTCTTGGCGTTTCCTCAAACAGAAGAAGGCGGAACTGTCATTCTACTGGGCGGACATCCTTAGCCAGAAAAAGAACTTTACCCGCAGCGTCTCTTCCTCCGGATTGTCGGAGAGACACACGCAGCAGATAGGTAGTTGGTTCATGCTCTCCTTCAAGTACCGTTTTAACAAACAATTATAAAGCAGGAGCGAAGTTTATATTTTTTTAGTTAATGAGTGGTGATTTGCTTCTAATTATATACCAATTTTTAGGTATTGTGCTCTGAGTAAACTCGTTATAATTTTGCACCCCGAAATAATAATAACGAAATAATAAAATCACAGAAAGATGAAAAGAAACAATTTGCATGTCGGTTTGATGGCATTCGCAATGCTGCTGATAGGGGCATCGTGCAGCGATGACGACAACACCCTCTCATACAGCACGGGTGCCGTGCAGAATACCGAATTGAAAACCATTCTTGTTCAAAGAGGCTACACATTCAACGAGGACGGCAATCTGTTGCTTGATGATTTGGCTAACAATACGACGACGCTTGACCTCTCCGGAACGCAGATTTCCACAGACGCACTGGCAGAACTTTCCATGTTCCCTAACTTGACTGATGTGGATCTGTCGGACAATGGTTACGGCCCGGCGTTCGACTTTGCCAAATTGCCGGAACAAATCACCGGAATAGACCTGACGGGTAATGAAATCTACGACTATGATAATCTTGTGAGTGTCGTAGTGGAAGAAAACGGTGATGAAACTGTGACTAACCTGCACGAAATTACCAAACTTTACCTTCCGGAAACCGCTAAAGAGAATATCGAAGATCTCGTGCGTTTCTACCGCCAAAACAAGGAAGCCATCACCGCCGGCACCATTGATATGAAGATGACTGATGTCGACGGCAATCTGCAAACTTATACCACCCTGCGCGACGTGCCCGACGCAAACCTGCTCACTTATTTGCAGACAAATTTTGCCGATCTGTTTAACGGCGACCAAATAGACCTTAGCAAACATTTGGGACTCGACCAGAAAACAAAGGAACTGCTTGTTGCTCCTGCTGATAATGTTACCAACTTTGAGGGTATTCAGTTTCTGGTGGAGAATCCTTATTGGGAAGGTGCTAAAATCAGCCTTTATTCTGCCGGAGAAGAAAGTATAGCTTCTATGCCCAATATAAAAGTAGGGAAATTCATAACCCAAGTCATCCTGCAAAATATAGAAGTGGAAGATATCGACTTATCCAATGCTACAGATTTGCGAAGTGCTTGGGTCCAAAATAACCCGGCATTGCAGAAGTTAGATTTGAGTTATTCCACTATTTGGGGTCAAGGAGATAAAGAAACGGAAGGCAATGGTACGTATGGCAGTAGTCTGATGGTTCTGGGATGTCCTATACTGAAAGAAATCAAATTGCCCGAAAAAAATGAATTGAAAGCCTACAGAATTGATATTGAATGCTTGGACGCATTGGAAACATTTGACATGTCGAATGTCAAGATGGTAGCAGAACTCAGTATAGGTGATTTGAATAAAGACTTTAATCTGGTTTATCCGGAACTGACCATTTTCTATAGTGAAGATGGATATGCCGGTACTTATTTCGCTTGTTCAGAGAACACTTTCTATAGAGAATCAACCCAAGCATTCCTGAAAGCAAATTATACAGACATTGACCCAGACGATACGGTCAGAAGGTTAGGTTATACTTCTTCTTTATCGTATGATAAAAACAAAGGATGCCGTTGGAGGACTTTATTGAACAAACAAAAATAAAGTGTAATTATTTTTTTATTAAACTTTAATTATAAAAACGATGCGAAAATTTTTCTTAGGAGCTGCCCTTGTTGCAGCAAGTTTCGGAATGGCACAGTCTGCTGACGCTGCCACAGTGATGGATGTAGATGGTGTAAGTACCGTATTGGCAATCAGCGATTACGAAGGTACTTATAACGGTACAATGGATCAAATCAAAATGAGAGGAGAAGATTATGAGCCACGTGCTGCATCTTATACTCTTGAAAATGGTATTTTGAGTTGCGATTTTCCGCAGATCGGAAGTATGCCGGGGAATATCACTATCGAGTTGGAAGTAGAAGTAGATGAAGAAACCGGTGAAATTACAGCTTTCAAAGGTGATAAAGCAGGAACTTTGACCATTTTAGGCATGGATTTAGTAACATTGAAGTTAGATTCTTTGACTGATGCCAAAGTTACAGGCAACACTATCGAGTTTACTCTGGCAGTATCCGGTAAGTTCTTAGGTGCAGATTTCCCTGCATCCGTACACTTTGTTGGAACAAAATAATTCGTCATTATTTTGTCAAGCAACGAAATTAAATTCAGAAAGAGTAAGGAGAAAGCTGTCAAACGGCTTTCTCTTAGCTCTTTTTTTGTGTGTTACTAAGAAAAAATTATCACAATATATTCACCTCACCCAATGGGGAAGACACCATTATCCTGTCAGCAAGGCTGCTATGCCGCTAAAAACACTTCCGGTATGCAACCGACGGCGAGGAAACAAAATTATCCAAACCGCCTGAACCGCTTCTGAAGCCTACATGCGGTACACATCAAAGACAGACTTTGCCATCGGAAAAAGCCTGCCTTTAATCATGTAAAAACCATGACTTTACATACCCTTTGCGGAATACACGCAGGCAAGGGTAATGAACAGGAAACAATTATGGATTACAAAACAAGTAAATTATATAAGCAAAATGAAAAAGTTATACTTTTTATTCAGCCTTCTTATGGCAACAGTAATCGGATTAAGTTCGTGTGAAAGTGACGATTCACTTACCAATGAGCCACCTGCACAGGAATATATTGATAAGGCGAAGGAAATCCTTGTAGGAGACCTCGTGCTCTCAACCCGTGCTACAATGAGCGGTGTGGACAAGACGCTGTTGGAAAGCGGTTGCCCCACCAAATTCAACTTTTCTTGGCGGGAAGACGGCACGATGGTGCTCGACCTGAGCGACTTCACCGTGGGCGCCATGCCCTTCGCCATCACCTTCCGCTGTGCAACGAAGTTTATGCAACTCAACAGTTGGGAAAAGGATGAATACCCCGGCAGCGGTTGGGTGAAGTTCGTGGGAACGGACGGAAATGTCACCACGAGCGGCGATGACGCTGCGGACAACCAGGAAGGGAGCGGCGCCCGTGTAGATGGTTTCCTGAACGTGGACACCAAGCAAGTGGAGTTCATCGTGGACTACAACATGATGAACGTGCGCACCGAAACCTTCCTGCAAGAAATCGACAAGAGCCGTATCGACCGCTTTGAAGAAGAATTTGCCCAGTACGAAAAAGACTTGGAAGAAGCCAAGAAAGAACAGGGCAAGGCTTGACCTTTCGATTGCAGGAAAGAAGGAAAGACCGTAAGACACACGGCTTTCCCTCTTTTTTGTGTAGAATAACATGTTTTGATGATAGACAGATGAAAAGAATAACAGCCATCTTATTTTGTGTCTTACTGGCATGTATGAATGCCCAGGCACAACGTAAAGTAAAGCTCAAAGTTCTGGAGAAAGGGACGGAACAGCCGGTCATCGCGGCCACTGTGGTCTATGCCGATAACGAAGCGTTGCAAAACCTGCAGGGGAGCGTCACGAATGTGGACGGGCTGGCGGAACTGAAAATCCCCTCCAAGAAAACGTATTATTACAAAATATCCTATGTCGGTTTTGTTCCGGCAACAGGAAAGATAGAAGCGACCGAAACCGAGAAGACCGTCTATCTGGAAGAGGATCATTTGGGACTGAACGAGGTAGTCGTCACCGGTTCGCGTACAGCGCGACCCATCAAGATGTCGCCCGTTACGACGCAAGTCTTGGGCGGCAAGCAGTTGGTCGAAGCCGGATACAGCAACCTGCAACAGGCATTGCAGCAGGAAACTCCCGGTCTGAATATCCAGAAGGTGGGCTTCGGAAACGAAATCTCCATGCAGGGGCTCGACGCCCGCCACGTGCTGTTCCTGATGGACGGCGAGCGCATGACGGGCGACATGGCCGGGAATCTCGACTACGAGCGTTTCAACCTGCACGCCATCGACCGTATCGAGATTGTAAAAGGAGCCAGCAGTACGCTGTACGGCTCGCGTGCCGCCGGTGCGGTAATCAACCTTATCACGAAGAAAACGACCAAACCGCTTTCCATCGACGCAGGTGTGCGCTACGGACAGATGAACGAGCGCAATTACAAGAATCCGCAACCGAAGGATTTTTTGTATATGTTCGAGAAGAATGCCGACCGCCCCAACCTGCAAGGCTGGGTATCTGCCGGATTCAAGGCGGGGAAAGTAACCTCGCAGACCGACGCATGGTACAGTTCCTCGGATGCGTTCTACATGTATCAGGCGGAGAATGACAAGAAGGTCTACACGCAGGAGGCCAATCCCTTCCTTCCGCACGACATCACCGTGGTCAACTCGTCCTCACGTCCGCCGATGGGCATCGAGGGCAAGGAGCATATCACGGTTTCCCAAAAACTGTATTACGACCCGACCGATGACCTCTCGGTCTTGGTTTACGGGAGCACCTTCTTCATGAACACGTATGACCTGATACAGGACATGACTTTCAGCCAGGCGCGTGACTGGACGGCGGGAGCCAAGCTGACCTACCACGTGAAGGACTGGTTCAGCGTTACGGGTAGCCTTCATGCCGACTTTTACGACCGCTTCAAGCGGCACGAGCGCATCGACACGCGCAACAAGGACTACGAGAGTAGCATCTGGCAGCCGCGCCTGACCATCACGAGCAACTACTTCGACGGGCACAGCCTGATCTTCGGTGTGGAACATACGTCGGACGAACTGACCTCCGACCGTTTCTCCGGCAATGCCAACCACGATCTGAAAACCCGCGCCTTGAAAGAAACGGAGTATTTCTTGCAGGACGAGTGGACCATCAACCCCAAGTGGATGGTATCTGCCGGACTGCGTACCAACTTCTCGAAGGCGTTCGGTTTCATGGGGATGCCCAAGATTGCCGCCAAGTATTCGCCCAACGAACGGTGGAGCATCCGCGCCAACTATTCGATGGGATACCGTTCTCCGAGTATCAAGGAACTCTTCTTCAACTGGGACCATTTGGGCATGTTCATGATCCGCGGAAACGAGAACATGCAACCGGAAAAGAACAATTATTTCTCGCTGGGAGCCGAGTACAGCAACGACCGCCTGTTCCTGTCCGGTACGGCCTACGGCAACTATTTCCGTGATAAAATCGAGGGCGTATGGCGCATCTACGACATGCAGTACAACTTCGAGTACACCAATTTGAGCAAGCAACGCCTTCTGGGGCTGGAAGCCTTGCTGCGCTGGCACGTGCTGGACTGCCTGACGCTGAACGGGACGTACAGCTTCGTGAACGTGAGCAAGAACGAGGGCATACAGGTGAACACCACCTCTCCCCATGCCGCCACGGCCAGTCTGGACTACAAGTTCACGAAGAAGAACTACCGGTTGAACGCCGTGTTCAGCGCCTCGTACATGGGACGCAAGAAGTTCGACGTGCAGGACCGCGTGTTCGTGGAAGAGGACAACAAGAGCTATGACGCCTACTTCCGTTGCGACCTGCCGCAATACGTGCTGTGCAACCTGTCGGTGTCGCAGACCTTCTACAATAAGGTAAAACTGACGCTCGGTGTGGACAACATCTTCAACTACGTGCCGAAAACCCTCGGTTCGGGCATCACGATGTTCAACGTGCCCGCCACGCCGGGAACACGCGGATGGGTGCAGTTGGAATTTATGCTGGACGATGTGATTAACTCTTTAAGGAAAAAGAAATGATTAAATATACGACAATGAAACGTATGGGATTATTCAAAACGGTAAGCCTCCTGCTGGGCTGTCTCACGATGTTCTCCTGCGTGGACTATGACGACATACAGCCCTTTACGGGCAAGACGCTGCCCCGCAAGTCGGGCTATTCCACAGGGGTGACGAACGACTGGATATACTTCAACCTCCGCACGGGAGAGTCATTCAACACTTACACCGTGAACAAGGACATCAAGGAAGGCGAACAAATCAACCGCACGGACTGGGATCTGGCTTTCTGCGGCTATACCATGCGTACCAATTCGGGTACGAGCGGCATCGGTCAGGGCGGTGCCGCCGACTTGGGCTATGGCGGTTACGATGACTGGACGAGCGTTTCACAACTGCCTTCCGACTTGGAATGGGTCGTTGACACGGACGACGTGCGCGTCACCATGTCGCAGAACGACTGGAACCATTACCTTGTGGAAAACAATCTGGACTTCGATGCCAACCCGTGGTTCGACCCCAACAACGGTCCTGCCACGACCGAGACCAATGCCAACCCGCTGCTGTCGCAGGCCATGAGCTTCTCCGGGCCTCCCCCCACATACACCCCTTCGTTCCACACGTATGTGGTGCGTACCGCCGACGGAGAGAGGTACTTCAAGATACAGATTATCAGTTGGTACGATGCCAACGTGGAAATCGGTGATGAAGGCGGGAGAATCAGTTACTATTGCGACGAATTGAAATGACGGAAAGTATGATGGGACAATTCGTGCGCTTTATGCGCTTCTGCAACCGGCGGTGGGTGAAATGGCCGACAGTTATCGTCTTCCTGACGGCGATAACGGTCGCCCACTTCGTCATGGCAGACAAGTACGGGGACAGCCCCAATGCTCCCACTTGGGAGTTTACAATTACGCTGCACGCCGCCATGCTGGTTGCTGCGGCAATTATTATAGTATTCTACAAGAAACGTATCAAACGTAAATTAATGGAATATGGAAAAGACTAACGTAACGACCACTGAAACAACAAATGTAACACCTCCTGCCGCCAAACGGCGCTATTGGTGGAAAGCCATCGCTTCTTTCCTCATGGTATTGTTTACCATGCCTTTGGGGCACGGGCTGATGATTATCATGGAGCATCTGATGAGCGAGACCGTTCTGCACTATTCGGCCTTTGTCATGGGCGCGGTAGGTATGGCGATGGTGATTGTCGGCGTATTCGCCAAAGGAGATACGCGCCAAACACTCTGGGGATTCTTCGGCGGTCTGCTCTTCTGGACAGGCTGGGTGGAATTTCTCTTCATGTATTTTGCCAACCGTTTCGGCACGCAGCCGGAACTCGACCCTGTGACGGGTGAAATCGTAACCCGTCCCGAATATCTCATACTGCCCGCCTCGTTCGGTTTTTGGATGATGATTATGGTAATGTACCTGTTCAGTACAAAGAACGGATGCAACTTCATCAACTGGTGGCAACGGTTGCTCTTCCGTGGTAAGAAGAACGACATCGCCGCCCGCCCCATGACGCGCCACACGAGTATCGTCACATTCATGGAACTGATGATGTTGCTGTGGACTTCCTACCTGTTGCTGATGTTCTGCTACGATGATGTATTCCTGGGCGAGAATCATCCGGTGACACTGTTGGTGGGGGTCGGATGCTTTATCGGCTCGTTCTTTATCTTCGCCAAACAGTTGCGCCTTTCTGCGTGGGGGGCCAACATCCGTATGGCAATCGCTACCGTTATCGTGTTCTGGACACCGATTGAGATCCTTGGCCGTATGGATTTGTTGAGCGAGATATGGGTAGACCCTATGGGGCATAAGACGGAAATGATTATCATACTGGCAGCGTTCCTTGTACTGGCTGTTTACCTGTGGTATATGGGTGCGAAGAAAAAGAATGCCGTTTCCCAATAAAGAAAACCGGATATGGCAGCAACAAAAGAGAGAAAAAGGCACTGGCTTAAAGCGTTTGTCTCCATCGCTGTGACATTGGTTGCCATGCCGCTGACACACATCCTGGCACGTGCGCTGAAAGACGGTACGGCGGGGGTGGAACAGTTCTATGCCGGTATGGGAATGGGGCTGTTCGGTTTGCTGATGGTCATTATCGGTGTATTCATAAAAGGCGACGTCAAACAAACGCTGTTGGGTTTGTTCGGCGGTATGTTTTACTGGATGGGCGCCATCGACTTCCTGTTTATGTACTATGCCAACCGTTTCGGCACGCAGGCGCAGCTCGACCCGGTAACGGGCGAGATTGTCAGCCGGCCGGAATACCTGATACTTCCGTCCACATTCGGGTTCTGGGCCATGACGATGATGCTGTACCTGTTCTGCACTGCCAACGGCTGCAATTTCCTGAACTGGTGGCAGCGCTTGTTCTTCGGCAAGCACAAGAAGGAAATCGCCGCACGCCCCATGACACGCCATACCAGCATTGTCGCTTTTATGGAAGTCATTACCATGCTGTGGACGTGCTACTTGGTGCTGATGTTCTGCTACGATGAGCGTTTTTTTGGTGACCATCATCCGGTGACATTGCTTGTCGGGATGCTGGGCTTCATCGGTTCGCTGTTCATGTTCGCCAAGCTGTTGCGTTATGCTTCGTGGGGCATGAGCCTGCGTTTCGGTTTCGCCACCGTAATTATCTTCTGGATCGCGGTAGAGGTCTTCGACCGGATTCACCTGCTGAACGGGCTATGGGCAAATCCACAAGGACATGTGCAGGAAATCGCGTTGATTCTGGTTTCGTTTGCAGTAACCGGGCTTTATCTCGCTTGTGACAGACGAAAGAAAACTGCGGATGTAAAACGACAATAAAAGATAAATCATGAAACGGATAACTTGGAGGAAACATCATAAATGGTTCGGGTTGCTGTTCTGCTTCTTCATGCTCATGTTCTGTTGGAGCGGTATTGTGCTGAATCATCGTGAAGCGGTGGCCGACATCAACGTCAGCCGGAAGTGGCTGCCTGCGGGTTATCGTTTCGAAGCATGGAACGGCGGGCTGCTGAGGGGAACGCTGCGCTATACGGACAAGGATTCCGTGGCTCATATACTGGCCTATGGTGCAGCCGGGGTATGGCGCACGGACACTGCCGCCTCGGCTTTTGCGGACTTCAACGAAGGACTTTCCCAAGGGGCGGACTACCGTAGCATGAAAGGCATAGTGCAAACACCCGACGGTACGCTGTATGCCGCCGGCCAGTTCGGCCTGTACCGCCACGACGGAACGGCTTGGATAGAAATCCCCCTGCCTTTGGACGAGGGAGAACGTCTTTCGGACATCACCGTCCGGGGCGACACGCTGGTAGTTGCCGGACGTTCGTACCTCTATCTCTCCACGTCTTCTCACGCCGGATTTCGGAAAATACAGGTGAAAGTTCCCGACGGTTACGAGCCGAAGGTGACGCTTTTCCGCACGGTGTGGATGTTGCATAGCGGGGAGTTGTTCGGCACGGCAGGCAAGCTGGTTGTGGATGCGGTGGCTGTTGTGCTGGTTCTCCTGTGCCTCACGGGGCTTGCCTACTGGCTGCTGCCCAAGGACATGCGCCGCCGCCACCGCCACGGGCGGCACACGGAAGGCGAAGCCCGATGGACACGCCTCTCCCTGCTGTGGCACGACAAGCTGGGACGCACCACTATCATACTGACCCTCTTGGTGGCCGTTACGGGCTGGTGTCTCCGTCCACCCGTCATGATACCGTTGGCTCTGACTAAGACACCCGCTCTGCCCGGCACTTCCTTAGACAGCCCTAATCCTTGGCACGACAAGCTGCGCATGGTGCGCTATGACGATATGTGCGGTGACTGGCTGCTCTCCACTTCCGAAGGTTTTTATTCGCTGGCTTCACCGGATGCCGTTCCCGTGAAGGTGGAGGAAGCTCCCCCGGTCAGTGTCATGGGGCTGAATGTCTGGCAAAAGGATAAGCAGGGGAACTGGCTGGCCGGTTCGTTCAGCGGCCTGTTCGTTTGGGACAGACAGCAGGGCTGGGTAACGGACTACTTCACGGGAGAAGAAGCCGAAGATACAGCCGGTCCTCCTTTCGGCAAGTTTGCCGTTTCGGGTTACAGTGCGGATTTCAAGGGAAAGGAATGCGTGGTGGAATATTACGAGGGAACGGATGCACTTGTCCAGCCCGGCGAACTCTCCACACAACCCATGTCGCTTTGGAACTTCGCTTTGGAAGTACACAGCGGACGGGTGTTCATAGGCAGCGTGGCTACTTACGTGTTTGTCTTCCTCGTGGGAGGAGGATGCGTATGGTGTCTGTGGACAGGATATAGGGTGAGAAAAGGAAACAAGTAATAAAACTTGTTTTTAAGAAAGTCTCTTGGAGATTGAGCACACCCGATTCTACACAAAATGCGATGGCATACGGCAGAACGCCCTGTTTATTTTCATGCAGGACCGGAGAGATAAAACGGCATTTGAAAGAAACGGATTGCCAGTTGAAAATTTGGGAGGCTTTGTTCAAGATTCCATTGGTTGGAATGACCGCATACGGAGACATCGCCTCTTTGCGCATAAAAAGTGAGGTTGTGCCGGTTTGAAGTGAACAACCTCACTTTTTATAATTTGGGGCAGCGATTGTTTAACATCCTCCGCAACATCCGCCTCTTCTGTGTTTCTTGTGATGACGATGATAATCGCAGCAACGACCTTCATGATCACAATCTACGCAACTTCTGCATTCTTCATTCTTGCGACAACCTCTGCATTCCGAGCAGTCCGTATCGCATTTACACTTGCGGCAGGTACAGTCCTCGCAACAACATTCTATTTTCACTGTTTCCTTTTCTTTTTTGTCCTTTTGTGCAAACAGGGTCACACAGCAGGCTGAAAAAACGAGGACACAAGTCAATACGATTTTCTTCATAAATTATAATGTTTTAATGTAATGACTAAAAATACTTGTCCCTATTATTCTTGGTTTTTCGGGAAAATTAAAATTACGTTTCCAAAAATAGAGATATAATTCAATAATCACAAATCACTTATAATAAATGATGTGAAAAATGAGATTCCATTCAAAATATGAATTAAGAGAAATCTTTCCGCAAGTACACCATGTCGGTAAGCAGCTTTCCATCCTCATAAATCGGATGATCGTAATTATCCGTGAAGAAATTTTTCAGTCGGTGTGAGATACGAAAGCCGCAATGTTCGTAGAAAGAGAGTGTAGATGGCGTATCTCCCGTACCGACAAGCATGACGGAACATCTGCCCTGATAGTATCCAAAGAGATAATCAACCAGCCGTTTTCCGTATCCTTTGCGTTGGGAGGAGGGACAAACGGCTATGTTTTTTATTTCGTAAATACCCTCTCCTTCACA
Organism: Bacteroides propionicigenes; assembly: GCF_018390535.1. GTDB lineage: Bacteria > Bacteroidota > Bacteroidia > Bacteroidales > Bacteroidaceae > Bacteroides > Bacteroides propionicigenes. The sequence goes on from NZ_JAHBBW010000001.1 coordinate 266,523, forward strand.
CGTCACTACAGAGATAGCCTTCAGACCGTCATCATAGAGGGCAAACATCTCACCTCGTTCCAGATATTTGTCTATCATGCTTTCTTGTTCATCTGCCAACAACAGCAAATCCAAGAATTGTTTCTTGTTAGAAGTAATAAGTTTTATTTCCATGTCATATATTCTTTTTCCAATGTTCCAAAACCGTTTCCAAGTGTTCAAGTCCCCTTTCTACCACCCCTTGATAAAAAGGATAAGGCTTTTTCCCGATGATGTTCAAACGAATTTCAACAATAGTCATTCTTTCATTTCGTCAGTTCCTTGATTTTGTTCACGATGCAGCCACCCCACACGTGCGCCTTTATCAGAAGCAGAGGCGGCCGGGTAACGGTTTTTCCATAGAAGATGGCCGCCACCACCTTGCCGCCGCACCTTTCTATCTCCTCCTTGTAGTCGGCCATACTCTGTCCGCTTGTCAGCACGTCGTCCACGATGATAATCTGTTTCCCTTCGATATTCCCCGTGATACGGTAGTTCCTTTCGAGGATACGGTTTTCGCCGCCTTTCGCCTCGTGCAAGCTGTCGCGTGACTCGAACACATCGACATCATATAAGCCCGAACTTAGGTCCGGCCGGTGGGTTGTGATGTACCAGTCGAGCCGTTTGAATCGCCGGGCATACTTGAACTCGTCGCTGCACGGCATAAACAGGATGTGGTAAGGGGCATCGGCCAAATTCAAGACGGACATGCACGCCTTAAAAAACTCGATACCGTGATTTTCGCCCTCTTTGAACTGGTAGAGGGAACAGCAGAACGCCCGCTGTTCATCGTCGATCAGGTCGGCGTACCGTGAAGGATAGTAATACCCATAGAAAGCGACTTTTATTCCGTGCGATTTGAACGGCTTGAGCGGCTGATGGTCCTCGAAAAAGTCCGAACGGGCGAAACAGAACATGAGGCAGGCTTCCCGATGGCCCGCCAGTACCGCCAGACGGCAATAACGGTCGCGCTCTTTGGCGGTAGCGGCGTGCTGCTGCGAACGCAGCAGCTGCAGTCTTCCGTCGCCAGAAACCGGCAAGATACGACAGCAGGACTGCAAGGCCGCACAAAACCATGAACCAGAGCTTTGCTTCCATATTCATTGGGATAAGGTTATTCCGACATACCTGTACAACCGGCAGTTTTCTCTGCCACGGGAGCTTTGCACCTGCCGTTCACCTGTTTCAATGTCTTCTCGAAATATCTTGTTTTCATGTATTTATGCAATTTATTACTGTGTAATATATAAGCAAAGGAATGAATTACATTTTGTCTGCTGACATTCCTAATATTTTTTCCATATTGGGACGAAAGAAATTGCCCCACTCTTCCAGTTTCTCAATGATAGGCAAAAGGGTTTCACCTATCGGAGTAATCGAGTATTCGGAATGTGGGGGAAGTTCCGCAAATATTTTCTTCTCTATGATTCCATACATTTCCAATTTCTTTAATTGCTGATTTATAACACGAGCATTGGCTTCAGGAAACAATTTGTGTAATTTGCTCGGACATTTAGCCCCATCGCTTAGCTCAAAAATGATACAACTTTTCCATGTCCCACTAATAACTTCCATTGCAATTCTGATTCCGTAATCAATGTCAAAAGGTATTTTCGATACCCGATTCTAATTTATATTCCACCTCCCAGTGCATGATAAAGTTTGATAATACTCTGTATGCGGTCAAAGCTGGTTTGCAACCGGTTTGTCTCTGCTTCAAGGAGTGACTGTTGGGTAGTTAATATTTCCAGATAGGTGGTACCGGAATGGCGCATCAACAGTTCCGTCTTTCGCACAGCTTCACGCAAGGTTTCAACCTGATGGGTGTTTATTTCAAATTGCGATTTTGCCGTCTGCCATGCGGTTAAGGCATCATTCACCTCTTTCCCCGCGTTCAGTAATGACTGTTGGTATAACAATCTGGCTTCTTCCTGACGGGTTTGAGCAATTTTCAAATTAGCGATATTTGTTCCACGGTTGAATAACGGCTGTGTCAGCGAAGCGATTGCATTGAACAGCCACTGTCCGGGATTGGTGATTACCCCGCCTCCATTGTTGGTCCAGCCCAATGTACCCGAAAGAGTGATATTGGGGTAGAAGGCCGAGCGGGCTACATTGGTGGCGTAGAACGCTTGAGCCAGTTCCATTTCAGCCCGACGAACATCAGGACGATTGGATAATAACAGCAAAGGAACTCCGACAGAGATTGTATCGGGGAAAGACGCTTCTGCCAAATCGCTCCGCTCAATCGAGTGCGACGGCATGGCAAGTATCGCCGACAAGGCGTTTTCTGTCTCAGAGATACTTTTGCATATAGCCAGTTGCGATGATTCCAGCTGCATCACGTTTGCCCTTGCCTGCAACACACCGGCATCATTCGCCTTGCCCACCTTTTTCAACGCTTCAAGTGTGCGCACGGTAGCCTGCCAGTTTTCCAAAGTCCGATGATTTATCACCTTTTGCGCATCAAGCAGGGCGAGGGTATAGTAACTGTCCGCTATCGTAGCGACAAGCTGTGTCTGTACGGCCTGCCGGTAGTCACGACTTCCTTGCAATGCGGCAACCGCACCACGCTTTGCTGCCGTAAGTTTGCCGAATAATTCAAGCTCCCAACTTGCGGACGCTCCCACATTGTACGCCTTTGCCGTAGCTCCGTCATATTTGTTTCCGCTGCCTTCCGCACTGATTCCCAATGAAGGGAGGTACGACAGTCTGGCTGTCATCAGGGCGGCTTCTGCCGCTTCCACTCGCAGGCGTGCCACATTGAGGTCGGTATTCTGCCGGAGTCCTGTCTCAATCAAAAACTGAAGTTTACGGTCGGTAAACATCTCCCGCCATGACATGGATGCAAGCGTTGTTGTATCAATGCCAGCCGGGATATTCCGGTACAGCTTCTCTGTCGGAATGTCAGCCCGATGATACCGGCTGTATGTGCCACAGCCGGTAAGCATCAAGGTTGATATGGTAAATAAGATGATCTTCTTCATTTAATTACGTTTAATCCGTTCTTGAATATATTGAAATGTGATGAACAGTGACGGTACGAGGAACAGCAGTGCCAGCGTACCTACTATCATACCTCCGATTACGCCCGTGGCGAGCGAGCGGCTGCCGTTGGCACCCACACCATGAGCCATCATCAGCGGAACGAGTCCGAACACCATAGACAATACGGTCATCAGGATGGGGCGCAGGCGAACCTTTGCCGCACTGTATGCCGCCTGCGCGAGGGTCATGCCTTCCGACCGCCGCTTGCCGGCATATTCGGTCAGCAGAATGGCTGTCTTGGCAAGCAGCCCGATAATCATAATCAGTCCGGTCTGCATGTAGATGTTGTTCTCCAGCCCGAACAGTCCCGCGAACAGGAAGCTGCCCATCAAACCGCAAGGCACGGACAGCAACACGGCAAACGGGATGAACACGCTTTCATAGAGGGCACACAGTATGAGGTATATCAAGACCATGCACAGCACGAATATCCACACGGCATTGTTCGTCGTATTGCTTTCTTCGCGCGACAACCCTCCCAACTCGTAGGTGTAACCTGACGGGAGAACGTGGTCGGCAGTTTCCCTTATGGCCTTCAATACCTGTCCCGAACTGTATCCTGTTGCCGGCGACCCGCTGATGGAAATGGCATTGAACATATTGAAGCGGGTCAGGTCCGACGGACCGTTGGTCTTGGTAAGACGGACAAAATGGCTCAACGGCGACATGGAGCCGTCGGAAGTACGGACATACATGCCGTCCAACGATTCGGTGTCCATGCGATATTCGGCAGGAGCCTGCATGGTGACATGGTACAGTTTTGAGAAGCGGTTGAAATTCGATACATATTCTCCCGAAAAATATCCCGAGAGTGTTGACAGGACATCGGAAGGAGACACACCGGACTGTTCGCATTTGGCAGCATCTATATCCACCCAGTATTGCGGATAATCAGCCGCGAACGATGAATAGACCTCACCGATCTCCGGTCTGCCCGACAACGCTTCCACAAACCGGTCGGTCACTTGGCTGAAGGCGGTTATGTCTCCGGCGTTTTTGTCCTGCAAGTACAGTTCAAAACCGTTGCCCATCCCATATCCGGCAATCATCGGGGGCGACATGGCGAATACGGTGGCATCGGGAATATCGGCGGTGGCGGCATAAATACGGCCTATTACATCGTTCACCGACTGCCCTTCCCCTTTGCGCTCGTCCCAATCCGTGAGAGTGAGAAAAGACATGGCCTGCGAAGGTCCCGAGCCACTGAAAGAAAAGCCTGCCACAGTACCGTTGTATTCAATCTCTGCGATACTGTCAAGACGGCTGTTTATACGTTTTAGGGTTTTGCCGGTCTGCGCCATGGATGTACCGGGTTTCGTGTTCATGCTGACCATGACCGTGCCTGTATCTTCTTCAGGAATAAGTCCGGTCTTGGTCGTATTGACAAAAAGCACCAACAGCCCGAACGATACCGCGATAGTGCCCCACAGCAGCCACCTGCGATGAATGACATATAGCACACCGCGCACATAACGACGGCTCAAACGGTCAAAAACCGCATTGAATGCCTTGCGGAAGCGTGCCGCGAAGTTGTTCTTCGTGTTCCCGTGCTCGTCAATGTAAGGCTTCAGCAGCAGGGCGCACAATGCCGGAGAAAGGGTGAAGGCATTGATGGCCGAAATGCCCACGGCAACCGCCATCGTGATACCGAACTGCGTATAGAACGCCCCTGAAGTACCGCCCATCATGCCCACAGGGAAGAACACCGCCATGAAAATAAGGGTGGAGGTCAGAATGGCCGACGACACGCCCTTCATGGCATCATCGGCGGCAAGCACCGGAGACTGATACCCCTCGTCGAACTTCGCCTGCACGGCTTCCACCACCACGATGGCATCGTCCACCACCGTGCCTATGGCAAGCACAAGGGCGAAAAGCGTAAGCAGGTTGATGGAAAAGCCTATCAGTGACATTACGGCAAACGTTCCGATGATGGACACGAAGATAGAAATCGTGGGAATCAGCGTGGACTTGATGTCCTGTAAGAACACATACACCACCACGATGACTAAAAGTATCGCCTCGATAAGCGTCCTGATGACAGAATGGATGGAGGCATTCAGGAACTTGTTGGTGTCGGTAAGCACCACAAACTCTGCCCCTTCGGGCAAATCGCGGCTGAGGTCATCGAGTACCTCGTGTATCTCATTGATGGTGCTTGATGCGTTCGAACCGGATTTCTGGTTTATCATCATCATGGCTGCCGGATGTCCGTTCACTTCGGATGAATAATTGTAATACTCATCGCCCAGCTCTATATCCGCGACCTCTTTCAATCGCAATACATCGCCGCCGGGCAGGGACTTGACCACCAGTTCGCCGAACTCTTCCGCAGTCGAGAGCCTGCCCCGGTATTTCATCGTGTACTCGTTTGCCCCGTCGGAGTTCTGTCCGAAAGAACCGGTGGCGGCCTCAATGTTCTGCCGTGCCAATACCGCCGAAATATCATCCGGGATAAGCCCGTACCCCGCCATCTTGTCCGGTTTGAGCCACAAACGCATACTGTAGTTCGAGCCGAACAGCTGTGCCTTTCCGACACCGCCTATACGTTTCACCCGTGGCTCGACATTGATTTTCATGTAATTGTTCAGGAAAGTCTGGTCGAAACGGTCGTCGGGTGAGTAAAGCGCGAAAGTCATCAGCTCGGCATTCTGCTGTTTCTCTGTCGTGACGCCGCTTTTGGTGGCTTCCGCCGGAAGCTGGCTTAACGCGCCATTCACACGGTTCTGCACGTTCACCGCCGCCATGTCCGCGTTGGCACCCTGCTTGAAATAGATGTTGATGGAAGCATCGCCCGTGTTGGATGCGGTAGAGGTCATGTAGATCATGTCCTCCACTCCGTTAATGGCTTCCTCAAGCGGGACGATTACCGCTTTCTGCACGGTTTCGGCATTCGCACCGGGATAGGTACAGAACACGTTGACAGTAGGCGGTGCAATGTCGGGATATTGCTCCACCGGGAGCACTTTGATGGCGATGAGTCCCATCAAGACAATCACCACGGAAATAACGCCCGAGAATACCGGGCGGTCTATGAAAAATCGTAGATTCATGGGGTTACGTTTTTAGGTGTAACAATCATTCCTTCCTTTACAAGTCCTACCCCTTCGGTGATGATGGTGTCGCCCACGGACACACCTTGCTTCACCACGAAGTGGTTACCATCGTTCAGACGGTCCACGGTCAGGTAGGCTGCTTCGGCCTTTCCGTTTCTGAGGCGGTAGGCGATAATCTTGTCCTGCAATTCCACGGTGGCGGTCTTGGGCAGCAGGATGGCATCCGCATCCACTCCTTGCAGGACGATATTGCCGATGGTGCCGCTCAGCAGCTCACGGTCGGGGTTGGGGAAGCGGGCTTTGATTTGCACCGCCCCGGTGGTGGCATTGACCACGCCACTGACAGTCTCTATGCGTCCCTTCCGTCCGTAGAACGTGCCGTCATTCAGTTGCAGGCCGACTTCCGGCATTTGGGAAATCATCTTGTCTATGGAACCGTATTGTGTCCTGAACTGACGCAGCTTGTTTTCGGAGACGGAGAAATAGGCGTACATTTCCGCATTGTCGGAAACTACCGTGAAGGGCTGCGTCATGCCGGGACTGACAAGTGCGCCGATGCGGAAAGGAAGCGTGCCTACCACTCCGTTGCTGGGACTTTTTATCTCGGTATAGGAGAGATTGTTGCGGGCATCCGTTTCCTGAGCCTTTGCCTGTTCGAGTTCGGCAAGTGCTACCGCCAGCCCGTTGCGGGCAAGAGAGAGTTCGTAATCGGATATGACTTTCTCATCAAACAAGGCTTGCTTGCCTTGCAGCTCGATCCGTGCCGTTTCCACTTTTGCCTGTGCTGCGCTGACGTTTGCCTGTGCGGTGCGCAAGGCTGCCTGATAGGGCACTTGGTCGATGACGGCAAGCACTTGTCCCGTCTTAACCTGCTCCCCTTCTTTCACACACAGGCGGGTGATACGGCCCGACACTTGGGGTACTATGTCCACATCCTGCCGCCCACGGATGGAGGCGGAATAACTTTCTTGAAATTCAACTGCCCGGGAAGAAACCACCATGACGGGCAATGTCTGTCTCATTTCCTGTTCCCTCTGTTCTTGTTTGCAGGCTGTCAATAATGCAGCCAGCAGGCTTGTTACCGTGATGCCGGCTATCCATGTTCTTCTATTCATCATCTGTTCTTATTGTTTTTCCATTCCTTATTCAATACCGCATAAATGCAGGTGTCCTCATACCGTGGTGTTCCATCGGGATGGCACACAAACGATATGAATTCCTTCATGCATCCTTCATATCTCATTCCGAGACGTTCGCACAATCTTTTCGACCGCAGGTTGTCATCCTCCACAAAGCCGTAGATGCGACGTGCGCCTGCTTCACGGAAAAGGTAATCCAGAAATTCCGTTGCCGCTTCATGCGCCAATCCCTTGCCCTCGAAGCGTTGGTTGAAATGCCAGCCCACGTTGAATGTGTCGGCTTCTTCACGCAATGCAAAAACATCACCGATTATGAAATCGTCTTCCTTCAGGCACACGGCATAGCGCAGCAACTCCTTTGGAGTATTGGATATATAAGCCAGTGCAGACTCTTCAGAGCACAAGCGTTCGCTCACGAAGCAGTTGACACGCGGATGGGAGAGGTATTCCAGCAAACCAACGGCATCCTTCTCCTGAAAATCTCTGATGATAAGGTGTTCTGTTTCAATAATCATAAGTCGCCAATTTTGGCTGCAAAGATATTCCATACCCAATTTGCCGACAACCGGCATGCAGTCGAAACGGAAAAAAACATTTATAAAACAGCTAAAATGGCTTCTGAAATGTCATTGTAAATGCTCTTTTCAAAGATGCACATCTTTGGGCAGTTAAGCCATGCTTCTTGATGCGTCACCTTCCTACAGATTACCAAAATCATACCCTGTTTTGGCAATCTACGTTCATTATGCAAGCATCGAATACAGTATAAATGATAGAACCATCTGTCTCGACACTCCTTTTATCTGTTTCAACTGCTGTTTTGTCTGTTTCATCCGGTTTCGACCTATCAAATGAAAAAGCAAAGTCGTACCTTTGCAACATGAAGTAACTTTGCAACCAAATATGATCAAAGAAAATGTAAAAATAATGAACTGGCGGAACGGCTTCCTGCTATCGCTCGTTTCCTATATCCTCTACCTTATTATATGGTTAATTCTTGATGACGAAACCGCCAACCAATTACCGGGAATGGCGACAGTCGATTATGTCGTCGATTTTTTGTTGTGTATGCTCTTTACCTACATATCCTTGGGGTTCTCTTACCTTGTTTTTAAGATTTTGCCGTTCAGAACATCTTATGTGTGGGTGATTGTCTATGCTTCCTGTCTTTTGACGCTGAATAACCTCGTTGCGTTCGGCATGACATCTCTGTTCAATCTTTTGTGGGATGAAACCGGCAACGGGCTTCTTGACGAACTGATCAACATGAAGGGGGCTTACACTTTTGCCATGATAGCCACTTTCATATCAAGCGTTTATGCCAACACATTCTTCCTCCAGTCATACATCAGGGCGCGCGATGAGAAGCAGGCTCTTGAAATGGCACTGATGAAGGAGAAGGAGATTGCCTTACAGTCGCAACTCAACTCGCTGAAGCTGCAAATTAATCCGCACTTCATGTTCAACAACTTCAACAACCTGCTGGAATTGATAGAGGAAGATACCAAACTTGCCGGCAAGTTCCTGAGTAACCTGTCGAAAGTGTACCGGTACATCATCACCAATCTGGACCGGAATCTGATTCCCGTCAGAGATGAGATAAAGTTCCTTGAATCATACTTGTATCTGATGCAGGTGCGCCACGTCGGAGGGGTCGTCACGAACATCAGCCTCGAACTGAAAGAATGCAAAGGATACCTTCCCCCGGCCGTGTTGCAACTTCTTGTGGAGAATGCAATAAAGCATAACGGTTTTTCGATGGAAAATCCGTTGTTTATTGACATCACGTTGTCTGACGACTATATCACAGTGCGCAACCTTAAATCTTCCTTGCTCTCAAAAATGGAATCGACCGGCTTGGGTCATAAAAACATAATAGAGCGTTATTCGTTGCTCTGCGATAAAAAAGTCAAGATAGAAAATGCCGAGAACTTCTATTCGGTGAGTTTGCCCATCATAAAAAAACAGTCCCTATGAAGATACTGATTCTTGAAGACGAACAGCGCAATGCCATGCGTCTCATTAGATTGCTGAACGACATTGATACGACGTTTATAATTGAAGGACCACTTACAAATATCAAAGAGGCGGTCGATTTTTTCCAATCAGGCAAAACAACAGACCTCATCCTTGCGGATATCCGCCTTACTGACGGCCTGAGTTTTGAAGCGCTTAAATATGCTCCGGCAACCGTTCCAATCATATTCACCACCGCATACGATGAATATGCGGTACAGGCTTTCAAGTTCAATAGCTTTGACTATCTTCTGAAGCCTTTGGATGCCGATGAACTTGAAGCTGCCATAGATAAAGCTACCAAAGCTGGCAAGAATTATGCTGACGAAAATCTCCGGCAGCTTTTCGATTCGTTGCAGAAGAACCAGTTCCGCTATCGGGAACGTTTCCTGTTGCCCTATCGTGACGGGTATAAGACCGTACGTGTTTCGGACATCAACCATATCGAAACCGAAAACAAGACGGTATACCTTCGTCTTAATAATGGAACTTCAGAAGTTGTCAATATGTCAATGGACGAACTCGAACAGCAACTCAATCCTGATTGCTTCTTCCGTGCCAACCGCCAATACATAATTAACATAGAATACGTATTGTTTCTTTCTAATTATTTCGGAGGGAAACTTATTGTCCGCTTAAAAGGGTATCCGAACACAAAAATAACCGTTAGTAAAGAGAAGGCTCAACGGCTAAAAGAGTGGATTGACAAATAGTCTCTGCCATGCTATGATAACATTTCTGTACTCACTTTCAGTTAGAAAAAACTGAATATCTCGCTACTCCATGAGGAACGCGCGGATATTCTTTATAATCGCTTGTTCCAGTTCGTATTCGGAATGTTCTTTCGAAAGGCCCACAAGGTCGAATGTATATTCGTCTTTCAGGGCAAGTATGGCCTGGTTCTTTATCTTCTCCGGCAAGGTCATGTCGAAGTTGCTCTGACCGAGCAGATAATTTTCGTAGGTCTTTGCTTCTATCTTGTTGATAAGTACATCTTTCGTCCAGCCGTATTTCTTGGTTGACAAGATGTAGAATTGCCGTTGTTGCATCTCTTTGCACTTGGTCAGAATGACGATGTGCTTCGACCAGCTAATTTCTCCAACTAACGGTTGGAGAATTTCATTCGACCGGTATTCGGTATAAAAACGGGCCATGTCCCACATGTTGGAAACACCGAATCCCTTTATACCCAGAAACTCCTTTTGTATGTACCGCGAAAGGTTCTCCATGACGGATTTTCCCCAGCCCAAGGCCGCTTGTTGTTCGGTAATCCGCCTGCCGATTTCCCAATACAGGGCGATCATCTCTTTGTTTACGGCCTTCAATGCCTCGTATTGGGGCGACCGGATGCGGGAGGTTATCTCGTTTCTGAAATCGAGATATTCGGGAGATAAGATGGGAGTATTCTTTTCAGTCATAGGTTATTCATTATAATCGGTTACAGGGGTAAGTTTTTCTTTTGATTATGCACAGGATTCCCTTGTCTTATCCCATCTTCTCCGGATTTCCGGTCTGTCGGCAGCATTCCCCGTTGTACGACGCTTTCTCCCTTTTCTATACCCGTTCCGTCCTTTCTCCCTTGTACGCATTTTCCTCCCTCTTTTAGCTGTCGGTTTCCGTGCCCAGCCTTGCAGCGACCTGCGGGGTATTATTTTTCCGCGAAGGTAACGGGCCGTTCCAATCTTGCCAATGCCGGCTGCGCCGCGAGTGAGGCGCAAAAATCTTCCTCTCCGTTGTCGAGCGTATTTTTTCGCTTCAGCCTTGTCCGATTGTCCCTGCCACCTTCAAGAGGCAGAAAAATAATCCCGGAGGCCGCAAACAGGCCGAATAAAGGGAAACAAACAAGGTTAAATTATGAGTTACAGCAAATTAAAATCACTGGTGGCAAACGTGGAAGCCATTGCAACGGCAATGAAAGTCCGTATCGACGACCGACAAGCCACTGACGAAGAGAAAGAGGTATTATCCCGATATTCCGGTTTCGGGGGGATTAAAGATGTATTGAATATAGGAACGGAGCATACCGTCAGCGATGATGTGGCCGAGCCTATCCGCAAGCTGCAGGACTTGATAGGCGCATATCCCTATTATGACGACGCCATGCGGCAAGCCGTCATCAACAGTATAAAATCCTCCGTCCTGACTGCTTTTTACACACCGAAATTCCTCGTGGACGCAGTAACCCGGCAGATACACGCTACATTCAAGGATAACTGCCTGCAAATGAGTACCTTTCTTGAACCCAGTGCGGGAATTGGCGGCTTTCTGCCCGTCTCCATGCCCGGCACTCGCAGCTACGCTTTTGAAAAAGATTGTCTTACGGGGCTTATCCTGTCGCTTCTGTATGACGAGGCGACCACGGTAACGGCAGGCTTCGAGACGATAGCCGACCAGCATCTGGAGCATGAGAGCTTCGATGTTATCGCCTCGAATATCCCGTTCGGCAATTTCCGGGTGTTCGATGCGGAAATGTGGAAGAAAGGCGGCATGTACGAACAGTCAGCCAAGACCATACACAACTACTTTTTTGTCAAGGCAATGGAACTGTTGAACGAGGGCGGACTGCTGGCGTTCGTTGCGCCGAGAGGAATTGCCGACACGCCGGGCAACAAGTTCGTGCGCGAGTACCTCGTCAATCATGCCGACCTCATAACGGCCTTACGGCTACCCGATACCCTTTTCATGCAGACGAGCGGCATAGAGGTAGGGAGCGACCTTTTGATATTCCAAAAGCACAGCCGCAAGGCGACGCTCTCGTTACGGGAGAAGATGTTTTTGCAGGTCTCCAAGGAAAAGGTCGACACGGCAGGAACGATGACCGACTATGCGAACAAAATCTTTACCCTCCCCAAGACCGCCCTTGCCACGGACAGTCGCATTGCGCTGAACCAGTTCGGTAAGTACGTCCGCAAATACCAGTGGTTAGGCGATGGAAACGCCATGTCCCAATACCTTTCCGCACTGCTCAAATACGATTTCGACCGCTATTTTCGCAAGGCTCTTTTTGCCAATCACGGCCAGGACAACACCCCCGTGCAGATGTCTCTTTTCGGCGAGCCGCAGACGGTCAAAGGCATACGTGCCTACACGGAGGACATGGAAACATGGATGAAGAACGGCGCAATGGTCGTTTTCGAGGGGCAGGTAGGTACGCTTCGGTTTCGTAAGTCGAGCCGTTACACGGAGACAGCCGTTGATTTCGTACCCGTGGACGAGGGCAAGGTAAATACGGACAGGGCCGCCGACTATTTCCCCATACGCAAGGTGTATTTCGAGCTGTCCGGCAGGGAACGGGAAGAACAAAAGGAGTGCTCGGAACTGCGTAAACAACTCAACACCCTATACGACGCTTTTATTGCCAAATGGGGATTTTTCCACGACAACGACAACAAGGAGTTTATCTTGCTCGACAGCCTCGGTACGGAGGTGTTCACGATAGAAATGCAGGTCGGCAGGGACATCTTCAAAGCCGACGTTATGCGTGAACCTGTAGCTTTCAAGAAGATAGACACCGCCGTAACGCTGTCCCCCGTGGAAGCCTTGGCAAGCAGCCTGAACTTTTACGGCAAGGTCGATATGGGCTACATGGCACAAGCCACGAACAAGGAGGAAGAAGAAATCATCGAAGCCCTGCAAGGGGAAATTTTCTACAATCCGGCCAATGGGGAATGGGAGCACAAAGGAAAGTTCCTCTCCGGAAACATCATCGCCAAGCAGGAAGAGACGCTTTCCTTTCTCCCGAATCTCGCAGGCAAGGAGAAAGAATGGGCCGAAGCGTCCGCAAAGGCACTGGAGAACACCATACCCGAACCGATACCCTATGAAGAACTCGACATCAACATGGGCGAGCGGTGGATAGATACGAAGCTGTACGCCGATTTCGCCTCCGACCTATTCGGAGTGGGTGCGGACGTGATGTATTTCGACGTGAACGATACCTACTTGATTCGGCTGCAGGGATATTCGCCCGTGGCATACAATACCTATTCCGTGCGCAATTACAACGGCGAGGACTTGTTTGTACACGCCCTGCACGATACCGTACCTGAGATAACGAAAGAGGAATACCGGAACGGCAGCAAAATACGTGTGCCGGACGAGGAAGCCATGCAGGAGGCCGCCGCCAAGATACAGGAAATTAGAGACCGTTTCAACCGGTGGCTTGACGATGAGCCTTTGGAAGTCCGGGACGAACTGGTAAGGACATACAACGAGCGCTTCAATTGTTACGTGCGTCCGCACTACGACGGCTCGGCGCAGACGTTCCCCGGCCTCTCTTTCGAGCTGTTCCCGTACAAAGAACTTTATCCCTCACAGAAAGACGCTATCTGGATGATTAAGCAGAACGGCGGCGGTATCTGCTGGCACGAGGTCGGCACGGGCAAGACGATGATTATGTGCGTGGCCGCATACGAAATGAAACGTCTCGGACTGGTGCAGAAACCCCTCATTATCGGGCTGAAAGCCAATGTACACGAGATTGCCGATACATTCCGAAAGGCATACCCCACGGCCAAGGTGCTCTATCCGGGCAAGGAAGATTTCACCCCCGCCAACCGCAAGGAAGTGTTTTCAAAAATCAAGAACAACAACTGGGATTGCATTATCCTGACACACGACCAGTTTAGCAAGATTCCGCAATCCGAAGAAACCATGTACGACATATTCTCGGAAGAACTGGCCGATGTGGAGCGCAGCCTCGAAGTGCTGGAGCAATCCACTATGCGTTACCGGAGCGGCAGGATGCAGAAAGGACTGGAAACCCGGAAACAGAACCTTGAAGCCAAGCTCGCCGAACTGCAGATGAAGATAGACCTCCGGAAAGACGATACCATCGATTTCCGTTCGATGGGCATAGACCACATTTTTGTAGACGAATGCCACTGCTATAAAAATTTGATGTTCCAGACACGCCACACGAGAGTAGCGGGCATCGGCAATGCGCAAGGCTCGCAAAGGGCGATGAACCTTTTGTTTGCCATTCGGGACATTCAACGCCGCACGGGAAAGGACTTGGGGGCTACGTTCCTGTCGGGTACGGTGGTCGTCAATGCGCTGACCGAACTGTACGTGATGTTCAAATATCTGCGTCCAAGGGAACTCAAACGGCAACAAGTAAGCTGTTTCGACGCTTGGGCGGCTATCTTCACGAAAAAGGCCGCCGACTACGAGCTGAACGTAACGGGTACGATAAAGCGCAAAGAGCGTTTCCGCACTTACATCAAAGTGCCGGAACTGGCGATGTTCCTGCGGGAGATTACCGACTATCGTACAGCCGATATGATAAACCTCGATGTGCCGGACAAAAACGTGCGTTTCCTTTCCCATGCACCCACTATCCAACAGGAGGAAATGATCGGGCGGCTCGTCGCCTTTGCGCACAGCGGACAATGGGAAGATTTGGGGTTGGATATTCCGCAGCCGGACAATCTCGACAAGGCAAAAATGCTTGTTGCTACCAACGTGGCCCGTAAGATGTCTCTTGATATGCGTCTGTTGGGCGATAAGTTTACTGATGACCCGAACAACAAGGCTTCGATTTGCGCAAGAACTATTTATGATTATTATGTAAGTTCAAATGCCAATCGTGGTACACAGTTCGTCTTCAGCGACCTTGCCACTTACAAGCCGAACGAGTGGAACATCTATAGCGACATCAAGGACAAGCTGGTGGCAATGGGGATTCCTGCCGATGAAATCCAGTTTATCCAGTACGCCAAGACCGAACGGGCGAGAAAGAAACTTTTTGCGGACATGAACAGTGGCAGGGTACGGGTGTTGTTCGGCTCTACCTCGATGTTGGGAACGGGAGTAAACGCCCAAGAAAGGGCCGTTGCGGTGCATCATCTGGAGATACCTTGGCGCCCCGCCGACATGGAGCAGCGCAACGGTCGTGCGGTACGCAAAGGCAACACCGTTAAGCTCTGGGGAAACAATACCGTGGACGTGGTGATTTACGGAACGGAAAAGACGCTCGACGCTTACAAATTTAACCTGTTGAAAACCAAGCAAATGTTCATCAACCAAATTAACAACGGTACGATTGCTGTGCGCCGTATCGACGAGGACGCTATGGACGAGGATAACGGCATGAATTTCGCCGAGTTCGTGGCTCTCCTGTCGGGAAATACCGACCTGTTGGAGAAAACGAAGCTCGACAACAAGATTATGCAGCTCGAAAAGGAACAGGCCATTTTCAAGAAAGACCGTATCAGGGCCGAGCGTAAGATTGCGGCCAACCGGGAAGACATGACAAAGGCCGAGAGTGCGGCGGCACGCATGACGCAGGACTGGGAATATATCACCTCTTACACCGGAGACCGGACGACCCGGCTGTTGAACCTCGCACAAGCCACGGCGGAAGAGACCGGACGGGAGCTGCACCGCATTTCCAAGACCTACCGCAACGGGGCAATCGGTACGATAGGCACGTATGCCGGATTGAACCTGTCGGTGTACAGCGAGTATGACATGGGCGGTACATTCTACCGCAACACGTTCCTCGTCGAGGGCGTAAGCGGACTGAAATACCGTTGTGGCATATCGGGAGCATTGCCTCTGGGCTTCGTGGAATCCTCCCGATACCCGCAAGCCGCCCTCGCCAAGCTGCCCGGCATGATTGAGGAACAACGGCAGAAGATAGCCAAGCTGGAGAGCGAGATACCCGCTTTGCAGGGAATCATCGCCCGCAAGTGGAGCAAGGCGGACGAGTTGGCAAGGCTCAAACAGGAGTGCAACGCTTTACAGCATCGGATCGACGAAAGCATGAAAGAGGCGGAACGCACGCAGTCCGCCCTTTCCGAACACGAGGCCACCGACAAAGCGGCATGACCATAATTCATAGATTTAACCTTTTCCCTCTGTTCGGTTACAACACCGGACAGGGGATTTTTTCACCTTCCGGTCTGCCACGGCCATACCCGGTTGTAACGGAATCTTCCCCTTGTACCTCCAGCCACTCCTTTTATACCACACACCTTGTCTTTTATAGGCAGGCTTTCGCTTCCCCCCCCTTTGTAGATTGAGATGCTATCACGAACCGACGACCGTAAAGCCCGACACTTTTTTCCGCAAAGTTGATTGCATCTCAAAACTTTGCCTCAAGGCCCATCTTCGATTTTCCTGATGAAAAATCTTCCTTCTCATTCCATTCCAAGAGTATTTTTCATGGAATCCTTGCTGCAAACCCCGTGATGCAAAGACGAGGCAGAAAAAAGAATCGAACTTTCCGGTAATCGCTCGAACCGGAGGGAAATAAAAAAAACTTAAAAACAAATTGAAACATGAAAAAAAATTCGCTTTTTGACAACTGGTTCGTTTACAACTATCAGAGATTGCGTAACATATTCGGACGTTACCTGCACGAGGACGCCTTTCACGACGCCTATTTGGCGATGAAACGGGAAGTCGTGATTTCGGAAATACCTGTCGAGAGCTTCGAGCCTTATTTTTTCGGCGTGTACAAAAAGTGCAGACTGAAATGTATTCACAAGGATAGTTGTTACTGTTTCCCCGACAACGAACATTTCTTTTTGCTCATGCAGGAAGAAGAAACACCGTCCGTCGAGGTGCTGGCAGCTTCCGACAAGCTGGTGTATGACATACTGCTGTTTGTGAAGAAGAAATATCCCCAAACGGACTACGAGCTTTTCAGACTGAAAGAGTACGAGGCGAAATGTTCATACAGACACCTTTCCGCCTATGCAGGCATTTCCGCAAGTGCGATACACCGGAGAATAAGCGATATAACCGACACTATCCGCAATCACGAAGGATTTTCCAAAAGGTACGCCCACGTAAGCATGTAATTTGTATAACCCGTAAATAATTCAAGAAAATGAAATTTGTAATTTACAACGTCGAGAATTGCCGGACAAGAGAAAACCGTGTAGGTAAAAGAAGCATAAGGTTCAACAGCGTTACCGGCAACATGTATCTATCCACCAAATTGGCAAAAGAAATGAATATCACAATGAACGACCGACTGGAGTTTGGCTGTGATGAAAACAACCCGAAAGAGTGGTTTCTGCACAAAACCACTGACAAGCGAGGTTTTCCGCTGCAGTTCAACAGGGGAGGAACACGTTTGAGGAATAAGTACATCTGTAAGACCATTTTGGATATAGCGAAGGTCAAGGAGAGCGCAACATTCTTGGTATCGAAAGACCCGGTAAAGACCGAGCTGGGGCCATTTTACAGAATAATACTTTCTTGCCCCATTCTCCCGAAGAACAAGCCCAAACTATAAGCCGATAACCTCTGTGGTCTGTCCGATGGGCGAAAGCCCTCCGGACGGATTGCGGGGCAACCGATACCTTTTATAGTACGATTACTCCTTTTTTACCTTCAGGCTGTTTCCCTATTATACGCCGGCTTTCCCAACCCCGTGAACCAGTGGAAAGTCTGTGCCGTAACAAGTCGTCAGGGAAAGGTACGGGAGGCCGTTCAAAACCGGCGGCAGCCCGGATCGTGCCGTTCCATGCCGGAGCTTCGACCTGTCGAAACAACACGGTATTCCACAGCCCGACCGGTCTTTATGCCGCTGGTTTCGGACTTTCCGCCTCTGTTCCGTATCTTTCCCTTGTGACCTGCCACGTCAAGGGCAAACGGTGATACTTCTTATTCGCTCCGCGCTTTCATTCCGCCCGGTCGAAATTCAGGCGTGGAGCGGATAAGGAGAATCCCTTTCATGTTTGCCCCGGCAGACCCTTGCCTGACCCGCCCAAGCCGGACCCTTTTCTACTTCGCTTCCCCTGCATTTATACAGGCAAAGCCGTACTCCCTTTTTACCATCATATTTACCGGTCTGTTCCGGTCTCCTCTCTGCCGGTATCGTCCGGTTTGCCAGATGCAAAGGTCGGCTGCCATGCTTGATCCGGCGGCTTGAAGTGCATTCCCCGCAAATTCTTCCTTTCCATGAAAGCGTAATTGGCCGGGAAACCCACCGTATGAAGCCCTGTCGGCAGCCGTGTTCCGCATCTGTAAAATCCCGGAACGGTTCAGACAGAGAGAAGAATCGAAAAAAGGGTAAAAAAGCAGATGTTTCACGGCATAAAAGACAAGTGATGGACAAGAAAAATTGTAAAACAGGCAAACGCATGAAAAGGCAGGTTGAAAAAATCCTGATGGTTATCAATGTCAAATGGGAAATCATAGATATTCTTCAAATAACCAATCGGCGTTTTATGTACAATCCGCAAACGGGAACTTTAATTTTAGGAGACGAAATCTACGGTAAAACCATTTGCAGTTCCCATTCACAAGAGTTCCATGCGTCAAGAGCAGAAGGCTGTTTCGATGATTATTTGCGCGGGTGGATTGGCACATCGAAAAGCTACCCTCACGGGATTATCCATTTTGCCCCCGCCGTCATCATGGAACAGTTCGACAGAGGGTTTGACGCATTACAAATGTTCGCCGGACTTGAAGGCGTAAACGGAGATACTATCGTCAGAGGGTTTTGTACTTTGCCAGAACAAAGGATGGGCGATTTGCTGCATTCCTCCCTTTGAGATACCGGTTCTGACAAAATAAGCTATGATAAGGTATCGTGCCTATGACAACATCGTCGGTGAAGGGCACGATACCCGTTTGTAAATTACCGCAACTCCGTTGGCGGTTTCCTTTTATACCTCTCTCTTTTCCTCTGCTCTTATACTTGGGCGAAGCCCTCTTCCCTTTATATCAATTATATGTATAACCTCTACGGTCTCCTCTCTGCCGTCACCGTCCGATTTTTCAGATGCAAAGGTAGGCTGCCGCGCTTGATCCGGCGGCTTGAAGTGTATTTCTTGCAAATTCTTCCTTCTACGAAGAGTAATTGGCAAGAAAAGCCGTCGTATGAAGCTGTACCGGCAGCCGGGTACCGCATCTATAAAATCCCGGAACGGTTCAGGCAGAGAAAGGAACCGAAAAGAGGGAAAAAATAAACAGTTAGGTAACGGCAGGACCAACCACCTTGCCACAAACAATTTTCTATTATGTTACATGTTCACACTATCGGACGCATCGGCAAAGATTGCCAAGTAATTTCAGGAGCACACGGCTCATTCATGGCTATGGACATAGCCGTTGACGATTATTCAAAGGGGCAAAACATCACCACTTGGATAAGGGTACGCAGCAACAAGGACAACCATATCCGCTTGTCCGAATATCTGACGAAAGGGAGACTCATACTTGTTGACGGCACGCTGTCATCTTCCCTGTGGAAAGACAAGAACGGCGAGAGCCAGATACAGCTCTCCATCACGGCAGAGAGTATTGCCTTTATCAATACCGGAAGGCGGGAAGGCGCGGCAGCCGGAGAGGACAATGCAGTAAGCGGAGCAGACGGCGCACCCGTTCCTCCTGCAGATTTCCCGCAGGACGAAAAGGAGGATTTGCCTTTCTGATAAGAGAGTAAACCTTTGAAAATAAGCGAATACTAAATGTAGTATATCCTATATGTAGTAGATTAGTAAGCCACTCGTCTGCGAATGTAGGATATACTACTCTTAGTCAAACTTTATTTTAGTATAGTAGTAAATACTAAAATACTACACTGCTAAAACAATAGTTTTTAGTGAATTAGTATATACTAATTTTAGTATTTACGAAAAATAGTAT
This sequence comes from Bacteroides propionicigenes, assembly GCF_018390535.1. GTDB lineage: Bacteria > Bacteroidota > Bacteroidia > Bacteroidales > Bacteroidaceae > Bacteroides > Bacteroides propionicigenes. Next base: position 286,408 of record NZ_JAHBBW010000001.1, read on the forward strand.
TAACTTTGCAAGTGGAATAAAAGAGTGAAACGATGACAAAAATAATTGCGGTCTTGAACCATAAGGGAGGGGTCGGAAAGACGACCACCACCATCAATCTGGCTGCGGCCCTGCAGCAAAAGAAAAAGCGCGTGCTGGCTATCGACATGGACGGTCAGGCGAACCTTACGGAATCCTTCGGCCTCTCCATTGAGGAAGAACAGACGGTGTACGGGGCGATGAAAGGCAAATACCCCTTGCCATTAGTTGAAACGGCAGGAGGTGTAACCGTCGTACCGTCCTGCCTCGACCTCTCGGCTGCCGAGGCAGAACTCATCAACGAGCCGGGACGGGAACTGATATTGAACGGCCTGATTGGCAAGTTGCTCGAAAACCGGAAATTCGATTATATCCTTATCGACTGTCCGCCCTCGTTGGGGTTGCTGACGCTGAACGCCCTTACCGCCGCAGACTACCTGATTATCCCGGTACAGGCACAATTCCTCGCCATGCGCGGCATGGCCAAGATCATGAATGTGATTGCCACCGTCCAGGAACGCCTGAATCCGAAACTCGCTATTGGTGGCATTGTAATTACCCAGTTCGACAAACGCAAGACACTGAACAAAAGTGTGGCCGAACTCGTCAAGGATTCATTCTGCGAAAAGGTGTTCAAGACCGTTATACGGGATAACGTATCTTTGGCCGAAGCTCCCATAAAGGGCAAGAACATCTTCGAGTATAGCAGGAACAGCAACGGAGCCAAGGACTACATGGCACTGGCGCAAGAGGTACTGAAATTAAAATAATCCCGATATGAGCAAGAGCGATTTACTGAAAGACAGCATGAAAGGCGGACTGGACGGGTTGCTGTCACCTACGAAAAAGACTACCGGCGGAAAACAGCCGGTAGCAGCCCCCACGGAAAAAGAAACGGCGGTTCATTGCAACTTCGTCATCAACAAAAGCATTCATACCCGTATGAAATTCCTCGCCATCAAGAAGAACATGTCGCTGAAAGACATCGTGAACGAGGCAATGAAAGAGTATCTGGAGAAGAACGAACAATAAACACAGGCATGGCTACCGCGTCTGCCCACCCCGGAGACGGCAGCCATGCGTCCTTTTTTATCCGCCCGCTGTTTCCATAGGGCGCATTCCTCCTTTATAGTCTTACCATCTTTCTCTTTTTTACCTGCCCGCAAGTACAGGCACATGGCCCGTTTTATCCCTATTCTAACCCTGACGGGCATATCCCTTTTCTACCGATTCCCTTACCGCTTTCCCGGCTTCATTCTCTGCCGTCACCGTTGTGTTTTATCAGATGCAAAGGTCCGCTGTCGCGCTTGATACGGCGGCTTGAAGTGTATTTCCTGCAAATTCTTCCTTTCTGCGAAAGAGTAATTGGCAGGAAAAGCCGTCGTATGAAGCTGTACCGACAGCCGTGTACCGCATCCGTAAAACCTCAAAGCGGTTCAGGCAGAGAAAGGAACCGAAAGGAGGGAAAGAAAAAAACAACGTAAAATTGACAGCGATATGGATAAAATCAAATTGGTAGTTTACAACGAGTACGCACTGGGTTATATCATGCCCGAACAACCCGGCAAAGTTTGTACGTTGGTGGATAGGATAACGCTCGGCGCACCGTTTCGGACAATGAATGAACCCTATTTCATCGGGAAAAGAGATACCGTCAGACTGGCGGGCAGAAAGGACTTTGACACGTTTCGGATAGTGTTCGACGGGTACGACAATCCGGAAATATACGAGTATGACACCGCACAATAAAGACAATAGTAATCAAACAATCTAATGTAATAACAAATTAAAATTTATGAATTATGGAAACAGCGAACATTCAATCAGTAGTAGAGAACAACATCGTATCAGTTGCATTGATGAATATTCAACCGAGCAACTATAACCCACGCAAGCACTTTGACGAGGCGAGCCTTGCCGAACTGGCCGAGAGTATTCGTCAGCAGGGAGTATTGCAACCTATCGGCGTGCGCCCCATTGTGGACACCGACCGCTTCGAGATTATTTTCGGAGAGCGCAGGTATCGTGCCGCCCTTATGGCAGAACTGACCGAAATTCCGGCTGTCATCTTGCATGTTTCGGACGAGACCGCCGCCGAAATGGCCGTGACGGAGAACCTGCAGCGCAAGGACGTTACCCCCATAGAGGAAGCCAACGCCTACCAAAAGCTCATGGAAAGCGGTCGCTACGATGTGCAGTCATTGGCCGTGCAGTTCGGCAAAAACGAGAACTATATCCGTACCCGTCTGAAATTCGTATCATTGATACCCGAAATCGCCGAACTTCTGGAAAAGGACGAAATCACAATCAGTGTAGCGAGTGAGATTTGCCGATACGGTACGGATATTCAGAAAGAGGTGTACTATAAACACTTGAAAGACAGCGACAGCATGTTGTACGACTGTTGGCGAGGACTGAAAGCCGCCGAGGTGGCAAAGTTTATCGAACGGGATTTCACGACAGACCTTAGCCGTTACGCATTCGACAAGACCCTATGCGCCTCATGCCCCCACAATACCAACAACATGATGTTGTTCTGCGAGGGTGGTTGCGGAAATTGCGCCAATCGGAGTTGTCTGGCCGAAATGAACGCTTCCTATCTCGTGGAGAAAGCCTTGCAGTTTGTGGAACAATACCCCTCCGTATCATTGGGCTACCAAGATTTCAACAATAACATGCTTGCGGTGGAACGCCTTACCGCTATGGGGTACGAGGTCGAGCACCTCAATACCTATGCCACGGCATACCCCGAAACGCCGGTAGCACCCGAAAAGGAAGAATACGACACTACCGAGGAATACGAGGCGGCATACAAGGAGTACGAGCAGGATTTCAGCAACTATATGGAAAAATGCAAGTCAATTCATGAACGAATCGATACGGGCGAACTCACGTTTTATATCTGCATCGGGCAGAAAGAAATTACGCTGTGTTACATGGCAAGTGCTGCCGCCAATGCGGACATGGCTACCGAAAAACAACTTTCCCCGGTGGAAAAATTGGAACAGCAGGACAAACGTAACAAGGAAATAGCCGTCGAGAAAACCGTTGCAGACGCTAAGAAACAGATTTTGGACGTTGATACGTCTGAAAGCAAATTCACGCAGGACGAGGAAAAGATGATATATTTCTTCCTGCTGTCGTCTCTCCGCAGGGAACACTTCGGGGTATTCGGTATCGGGGAGAAAAAAGCCTACCAACACCTTGAGGACGAAGAAAAAATGAACATCATCGCCAACCTCACGGCCAAGCAGAAAGCCGTTATCCGCAGGGATTTCTTGATAGACAACTTCAAAGGCGCATACGGCAATAACGCTGCTGCGACCCTCTTGCTCGATTTTGCCCGTAAGCACATGCCCGACACGCTCGCCGAAATTGAAAGTGGATATAATGAGGTGTATGAGAAACGCCATAAACGTATCGAGGAACGCAAAGCCGCCTTGTTGGCAAAGGAACGGCAGACAAAGCCCGAAGAAGCCGCCGAGGCAGAAAATACACAACCCACGGCAGAGGTACAACCCGAAGAACATACGCAACCCGAAGAGGTCGCAGCTTGACCATAATTCAATAGTAGGACGGAGAAATCCGTCCTACTGTCTAACCAATCAAAAGAGGTAATGATGAAATGTAAGGACTGCAAACATTACAACGGTGCGACAATGCCCGGAGCGGGATTGTGCAATGCCACGCAGGCACGTACTTTTGCCACGACGGTCTGTTTCAATGGACTGTTCACCCCGAAAAAACGGCAAGACGAACCGGATAGCAAGACCGGGAAGAAATAGCGCAACGCTACAGAGAGAGAGCCGCAGGAGCGGCTGTCTTTTTTAGCACTGCCGTTGGCAGATCTCCCTTTTTATCCCTTCGTTTTCCTTTTGTACGGAAATCCCTTCGCCAACGGCTCTGCCCGTCGGGACATGCTTTTTCCGGTGCAAAGGTATTGCCTTGGAGGAACATTCAAGTACCGCTACGCTATTTGAACACAATTTTTCAGCAGCTTTCCCGATTTTCAATCGTCCATATTTCGCGGACGCTCAATACCGCAACTATAAAATTCTGCCCAAATTCCTTGCCTGTTTCTCCCTGAAAGGCAATCTTTAATGCACGTAAAAATCAAATCCCGACAGGAGAAGCCTGAAGGCTTCCGAAAGGAGGGAAAAAATAAACAGATTGTTCAACTGATTAATGTTAAGATTTTATGGAAATTCAATTTGCTATCGTGCGTTCCGAAAACAGAGAGTATTTGTGCTACAAAGCAGGTGAAGCGTATGTAGATGCCAGCAACCCTATGATTGCTTTTACCGCAGGTGAAGATGAATTTGAAATCGTAGAGCCGGACAGCTCTTTCAGACAGAAAGAATACGAGTTCAGAGGCGAACGGTATTACCTCGTACCACGGTTTTATCGCAATGGCTGGTTGGCTCTTATCTTGGTAATGGTGGAAGATGAAGACGAATATATCGTACTTTCCGTCAATTTGGAGGAAATGGATGCGCTCGGTTTGCCGGACCGTACCTTTATCGACGTGAACAATTACCCGGATGCGTTGGACTTTTTGGTAGAAAACAGATTGGCGACCGATTCCGGCTACAAACGCAGGAGCGGCTTCGTGGAATACCCTATGGCTATGTTGAACCTGCCGCTTCTTTATCAGCATAACCCGCAAATTTTCCAAAAAGCGAACATCGAGCCATTCGGAGAAGAATGCTTTTGAAAAGGATTGTTCCCAAAAATGAAAGTGTCGGGTTCCGAAGATTGAATGTACAAGATGGCGTACTGATAACACAGTCAGTGCGCTATCTCCTTTGTCTTTATCGCCCGCCTTCGTCCTTTTATAGTCAGCCTCCCGGATACCCCGCCACCGCCCGTTTCCTCTTATAATTGCATTCTTTCCCTTTTGTAGCGGCACGAGCCGCCTGTTTCTCCCGTCCGGCTTTCCCGTCCCTCACCGCACGGGTTTTATCCGATGCGAAAGTCGGTCGTCGCGCTTGATTCTCCGGCTTGAAGTGCACTTCTTGCAAATTCTTCCTTCCCAAGCGAAGCGTAATTGGCAAGAAGAGCCGTCGTATGAAGCTGTGCCGACGACCGTGTACTGCATCAGTAAAACCCCGAAGCGGTTCCAAAGGAAAGGGATCGAAAAAAGGGAAATAAATAATCAATAATTCACAAGACAATGGGAAAATACGATTTTATCAAGACAGGGAATCTGCTTTATTGGCATGACCCGGACAACGGTTTGTCCGATGGGGCTTACCGAGTGATTTCTGCACCGGAAAACATGGAAGACGACAGCATTATTCTGATTTCGTCCGGTACTTCGGAAGCGGAGGTTTTGCCTTCGGAATTATCGCCGATAAACACGGGCAGAAGTCATAAAGAGGATTTTTTGCGCTGGAAAGCGGAACGTGAAGCCGAAGGCATGGAGTTTTATAATCGCCTTTCCGAAGTCATGGAAACGGAGGACGATTTGGCCGTAGGCGACATGGTAGCATTTACAAACGATTATGGAGTAGTATTCGGCCCTCAAGAGGTATTAGCTTTCAGGAAGCCTTGGAATGGTGACAGATGCGTGTATCTTGACAGCGACGCCTATTGGTTTCCCGACCGTCCCGACCAGTTGACCCTCCTAAGCAAGAAAGGGGCGGAATGACAACGACAAACCCACCCGCCACAAAAACGGGTGGGTTCATTTCCCCTGCATGAAATCCCATGCTCTATTTTAATCGGCTCGCACGCACTCCACTCGTGCAGCGATTTCCTTTTCTATCGTTCCTATCCATTCCTCTCCGACACCGGCCTCCCGGCCGTATTCCGGGTAACGCGAAACGATGCCTATGGTCTTTTCTATGAACGGCTCTGCGGCCTTTATACCGTACCGGCGGGCTACTTCCAGCAGGTCTGCCGCAGTAATACCCTCTGTCCGGTTGTTGATAGTCATGCTGTGGCGGTTGACGTAATACGGTGCGTCCGGATCGACCGAGAACGTGTAGTCGTAGGCCGGAGCAACGTGCCAACGCCCGTCATCGCCCATCAGGAAGCTGAAATTCTTGTTATGGTCATCGACGTTCCCGCCCAGCACGTTCAGCACCATCAAGCGAAACAGTTGCCGGAGTTCCCCCGGCGGCACGCCGATACGGCAGGCCGCCTCGAATAGTGCTTCGTAAGAATCTGCCGGGGGGTTCATGGCAGCCAATGTCTGGATATGCACCTTCTTGCCGTTCCGGCGGTCGAAACGCTCGGTCAGGAAGTGCGCTGTCTGCTCACCTTCCAACAGGCGGCTCGGCATCATCTGAAGCCCGGCGTCTACGGCCATCAGGTAATAACTGTATTCTATCCGTGTCGTCGGCATCTTCTGGTGTTCGTCGAACTTGACGATCATCGGCGTGTAGCCCGGATAAGGGGTCGCCACCTGTCCGGAGTAACATTGTCCTTCCCCGAAATTGACGTTGACCACCGCTTTGGGCCGTCGTCCTCCTGCGGACGTTCCTACCTTGAACAGGCTTTCGACCATCAGGTTGCCCGATACCGGGACGTTGAACCGTCCGGCTTCCTCGAAAGCCTGCCGGGCCAGTTGGTAGAGGTCAGCGATCTCCACCTTGAACGGTGTCTCCAGTTCCTCGGCAGTGGGCGGGACGAACTCCAATGCCCCCATGCCGCGCCGTCCGATATAGGCGAGACGGTCGAGGGCGGACAAGTCCCTCATACGGATATGATGCACTTTGGCCCATTCGTTGAACACGGTGTTTCCCCAATGGTCGGGCAGCGAATCGGCTATGAACGAGGGCAGGCCGCCGAAAAGCCGCTCTTCATCGGGATAGACCGGCAGGCCGCGCTGTGCGGCAACCCCTTTTACCGGCGCACGGAGCGGGGCGATGTCGTAGCCGTCGCGGACATAATCGCTGTCGAAGTAGAAACAGGCTTTGCTGCGGTGTCCTTCCCGATTGGCGACAAGCGTGCCGACCTTTTTATCCCATAGGATTACATCGAGACTTTCTATCATTTCTTGCCCCTCCTAACTCGTTTAGGTATCAGTTTCTCGATTTCCCGAAGCGCCATCGGCGGCATGGGAAGTTCCGGCAGAATCTCCGCGAGCCGCTCTGCCTGACCGAGCGCACGCAGCAGGGAGATGAAATTGGCCAAGGTCAGGTTACGGCTGACCCCCTGCTCGAAATGGCTGATAGTCGTCTGGCTTACACCCGACTGTTCGGCCAGCTCCTTCTGGCTCATGCGGGCGGCCAGACGGTACTCCTTGACCCGCTTCGCCAAAAGCGTCAGCATATCGCTGTTTGTGGTATAGTTCGTTGTTTCCATAATGTCAATATATCACTATTTATATGCAAATATAACAACAATTATCCATATATAGATATATAAATTCTCTTTTTTAGCTTCCAGCCGTCCTTTTCTACCGCTTTCAGGTCTCCGTATTCTCTCCCGTCTGGCTTTCCCGTCCGTCACCGCACCGGTTTTTATCGGTGCAAATATGGGCTGTCGCGCCTGATTCCGTCGTTTTGAAGTGCATTTCTTGCAAATTCTTCCTTCTGCGAAGCGTAATTGGCAAGAAAAAACGTCGGAAAGGGCTTTTTCGCCAGCCCCGGAAAGCACCATAAAACCCGAAGCGGCTCCGGCAACAAGGAAGCCGAACAGAGGGAAAGAAAAACAATTATTAAAATTTAACAAATGAAGACATTAGAAGAATTATTGCAAGAACTGGGCTGCGAAGGTAGCGCATTCGACAGTACCGGAGAATTTACAAAAGCGGGAGAAAAGGCGTATGAACGCTTGGAGCACTTGCTGTATGACATAGAAAGTCTTACAGGCAAAAAGGTGACACCCATAATTGAGGAACTTGACAGAATATGCAACGAGAACTATTAAAATTCAAGAATATGGACATTAAAGAAAGCAAAGAATACCGCCTCGCCAAAGACTGGGAAATGGCGGTAAACAGTTTCAGTTTCAACCCCGAACGGTTCGCGGCGGCAATCCCGGACATGCACCCGACGCTTCAGCAAAGCCTGTACCGCCTGATTAAGGCGTGTATCAAGGTCATGGCGGACGAAACACGCCGTTACGATGACCGGAACCGGGCATCGCACGAGGAAGCGAAGCATATCATGGAATACCTCAATGAACACGGAAAAAATGTACCATTAATATAAAAACGACGATATGAAAACAACTAAGATTCAATTCAACGGCAGGTCTTATTACTCCCGCATCGTGGAATCTGTCGATGGCGAAGAATTGCTTATCGGTTCGACAATCCTGCTCGATGCCTTGCAGCCCGGCAGTTTCAATGACGAGAACGAAGGTTTTGCCAGTAAAGAAGCCGAAAGGATTTATGACGAGATTTTCTTCTTTACCGACGAGAGAACGCTTCAGCTTCCCGAAAACGAGTTGATAGCCGAACTCAAAAAGGATAACCCCGATTGGTTCGAGTAAATCATGGAATAATAATTTATAAACTTAGAATTATGGAAAAAGAATATGTAATGCAGGTCGCACAGACCATTAAGGAACAGTTAGTAGCGTTAACCCCCATGACCGTCCTCATGTCGTGGGGTATCAAAGAGTTTGCCGCCACCCTATACAGGGATTTGCCGGCACTCCGCATTAAGGTGAACGGACGGCTGCACGCAGGGTACGTCATCGTCGCACTCAACGGATCGGATTATTACGAGGTCTATCTTGTGAAAGGAATGGAGGTGGAATGTGTGAACGAAGAGGTTTGTTTCGACGAGTTGGGAGACGTTATCGACCGGGCTATCGAGAGCGGCACGGACAAAGCCGAGTACGATAAATTCTGCGAACAGGAGCGACAGAATTTATATGTAACTGTTGTCACTGTCTGATTCCTCTTTTTAGGGGATGAAAGCCGTGCCTTTCGGAAAACGAGCAGGGTACGGCTTTTCTATGTATAATGCAGAAACGAATAAAAACCTGCCGTTTATAAAACGGATTACCTACGTGTTACAGTACCTTACCTCTTATTGTAAAAAGGTTTGTTTTATCTTTTGGCCGGCAGATTGTTTTTCACTTCAAGATGTCGTTTCTTTATCTGTCTACTGCCTTTTTACTTGCAGCTCTATTTACGACCAGAATGCTCGCTTCATATAAAACCCACATCGGCAATGTGACCAATGACAACGTGAACACGTCCGAAGTCGGCGTGATGACAGCCGCAACGATAAGGATAATCACTATAGCGTGCTTCCGGTAACGTCGCATGAAATCGGCGGTGAGAAACCCCAATTTGGCAAACAGCCATGATAAAATCGGAATCTCGAACACGATACCCATTGTCAGGCACATCAGCACGAGGGTCGAAATGTAGGATTGCAAGACGATCATGTTCTCCACTTCACCGCTGACCTGATAGGTTCCAAGGAAACGGAATGTCAGCGGGAAAATAAGAAAGTAGCTGACCGCCACACCCATCAGGAACATTGCATAGCCGCCTCCGACTATCCGCACGGCATATTTCCGCTCGCAGGCATACAGGGCAGGCGACACGAACCGGAACAACTGGTAAAGGATATAGGGCGACGCGCACAGGACACCCGCGCATAATGCCGTCTTCATGTGGATGACGAACTGCCCGGCCAGTCCCGTGTTGATGAGCTGCACGGCAAAACTCCCGGTCTCGCCGCCGGCCCATGCTGCAATCCGGTTGAAAAGACGGTACGTGATGAAGCCGTCGTTTTTCGGGGCAAGGATAACGGCAAAAAGTTTTTCCTTAAAACAAAAGGCGGCGATACCGAACACGACGGCCACGGCGACGATTTTAACAATCGCCGTCCGCAGCACGTCCAAGTGCTCCCAAAAGCTCAAGCCGTCCGTTTTGTCTTCCTTTGCCATGTCACTCCTCTTTCTTGTCGGTATTTTCGGGACTGATTTCTTTCTCCATGCCGTTCATACCTTCCTTGAATGAACGGACACCTTTGCCGATGCCTTTCATCAGTTCGGGAATTTTGCGTCCTCCGAAGAACAGCAGGACGACTAATGCAATCAGCAGCACTTCCTGCATACCGATGCCTCCGATAAATAATGGTATCATATGAAAATTGTTAAAGGTTGTTCGATTAACTCAATAGTCGTTTTCAGTCATCGTTCCGCCGGCTATTCCCGCCATTTTCAGAAAGTTCCTTCGTCCATGACTCCGCCTTCTCAATCCAGTCCTTTCTCATGTAACCATCTCGACAGGTGATCGGCCACCTCCACGTTGTTCAAATCGGAGAAGGGAAAATGGGTGTTGCCCTTCAAACCTATCTCCGGCAGATGAATGACCGTGACATCGCCGCCGTGTTCGTTGAGCAAGGCAGCCCATTTGCGCATCAGATGCAGGCGTCGTGTCCATTCGTACAGTTCCGGCCGTTCGTCGGTTTCCGGCAGATTGTCGCCATAGTAGATGATGATAGGGATTTTCGTGAACTGCAGAAATTCTTCCATCGGCACTTCCACGCCTTCGGTCTTCTTCGACAGGGTTAGTACTTTCCCTTCCTCCGGCATCTGCCCTTCGGGAAAAGGCACGTTTGTTCCCGGCTCGTAGGCGACGATGGCACGGATGTTCCTTGTCTGCGGCAGTGTAAGCCATCCGACACCTCCGCCCTGCGAATGGGTGACGAAGACAGCCGGACCTATCCTGTCGAACAGTGCGGCATACGCCTTGGCGTAGACATCCAGATCGGGAGGGCCGAGAGTTGGCGTCATCTGACGGAAATACTGGTTCAGAGCCTCCTTGTCGCGGCTGAACTGCACGCCCTCGAAATAATCGGGCCAGATGCCCACGCGGAAACGGTTGAACCACGTCTCCTCGTCGAAGACGGGGGTAACGGTTGCGGGTGTCGTGCTCCGCCCCGCGTTTCCCCGGCGGGGCTGGTCGACGAGATAAGTCTGGAAACCGCGGCGCAGGAAAATATTCTGGAACCCCTCGCGGCCGTCCGGCGTAGTTTCCCATGTCTTGGAAAACTGCCCCACGCCGTGGGCGAAGACAAGCGGGTATTTCCGGGCATCGACGGGTTTCTGATAGAACACGTAGGCGTGGTCGCCGTGATAGGTGCGCCCCAGTGAATCGGTGAGCACCGTGCCGCCCACGGCGAAACTGCCCTGTTCCTCGATTTGCATGATATTCCCGTTGCGTGCGTTGCAACCCGACAGCAAGGCGGCGGCCATCATATAAAAGACAACCTTTCTCATACGCCCTTCCTATTTCTGGATTTTCGATTCCTGCAAAGCGTCATAGCGGCTTCCCACGACCGGAATTGCGGCCACGGCCTTTTCCAGCTCGGTCACTTCTTCCGACGTGAACACTATGTCGCAGGCCCGCAGGTTCTCTTCGAGGTGCGAGAGCTTGGTCGTGCCGGGAATAGGAACGATAAAAGGCCTCCTGTTCAGCAGCCATGCCAATGCCACCTGCGCCGTGGTAATGCCTCTCGTCCGTCCGAAAGCGTTCAGTACCTCCACGATACGCGTGTTGGCACGGATGGCTTCGGGCTGGAAACGCGGAAGCGTCTGGCGGTTGTCGTTGGCGGTGTCGAACCGGGTGTACTCGTTTATCATGCCGCCGAGGAAACCACGGTTCAGCGGGCTGTACGGCACGAAACCGATACCCAGTTCCTCGCAAAGCGCCAGCACGCCGTTTTCTTCCACCGCGCGGTGCATGAAGTGATACTCGCTCTGTATGGCCGTAACCGGACATACCTTGTGCGCCCGGCGGATGGTTTCAGCATTGACCTCGCACATGCCCCAGTGCAGTATCTTTCCCTCCCGGATAAGCTCGCCGCATGTTTCGGCTACGACCTCGATGGGCGTCGCAGGGTCGACGCGATGCTGGTAGAATATGCCGAGCGTCTCCACGCCGAGATTGCGCAGGGAGTTCTCGCATACGCGCCGGATGTTTGTCGGGGTGCTGTCCTCTTCGGTCTTCACCTGCACGCCGTTCACGAACTTGTGCCCGAATTTGGAAGAGACGAACACGCGGTCGGTATAGCCTTTCAGGGCTTCGCCTACCAGTTTTTCATTCTTGTGGTAGCCATAGCTTTCAGCCGTATCGAATAAGGTTACACCCCGTTCTATCGCTTCGTGAATCAACCGGATGCAGGTCTTTTCATCGGGAGACTGGCTGCGGTGATGGTTCAGCCCCATGCAGCCGAAGCCCATCGCCGAAATGGTAAAGGCTGCCTTGCCGCTGCTCAAGGTACGCTGTGCGCGGACTGCTGCCATTCCTGCTGGAATGGTTGCTGCCGATACTGACGATTTACCTGTAATGGCTTTTTCCGCGGCCGTTACTTTCTCCAATGCCGGCGCGATGCAGATGGCCGCGCCTGCCAATGCGGTTCGTTTCAGGAACCCGCGACGACTGATGCCGTTCTCTTGAATCTGTTCTTTTTTCATGTCGTTATCTGTTTGATTATCTTTCTGATTGCAAAATTAGATAGGGGAATTAAGAGCCTGTGTATCAATTTCACGGATAGAATTACCAATTTCAACGGGCCGGTAAGAACGATGCCGGTATACCAGTAAAATTGGTATCCAAAACGATGATTTCGGTATATGCCGTACCATCGGGAATCCGTATCTTTGCTTTTAATTAAAAGCAGAATGAAAAGCTATCACAGAAAAATAGCTATATTTGCAATGACTTAAAAAAGAGGAAATTATGAGTGAAATAATGAAGGTTGATACAGTCCAGCAGTACAACGACTATTTTGGCGTGGAGACCCTGCACCCGTTGGTCAGCGTTATTGAAGGCAGTAAAGGGAAGCCTCTCCGGTTCGGGAAAAAACTGTATAACATCTATGCTATTCTATTGAAAGATGCGAACTGTGGAAATCTTAAATATGGAAAAAGTATATACGATTATCAGCAGGGGACGATGCTTTTCCTCGCCCCCGGTCAGGTAATGGGATCTGAAGATGACGGGCAGCTGCACCAGCCCGAAGGATGGGTTGTTGCATTTCATCCCGAATTTCTGCGAGGTACACCATTGGCGCATATAATGAAAGATTATTCATATTTTTCTTACAATGCCAACGAAGCCCTGCACCTTTCCAAACAAGAAAGACGGACGGTTATAGAATGTATGGAAAAAATTCGCATTGAGCTGCAGTATCCTATCGACAAGCACAGCCGTTCGCTCATCGTGGATAACATCAAGCTGCTGCTTGATTATTGCATCCGCTTCTACGACCGTCAGTTCATCACCCGCGACAATGCCAATCACGACCTGTTAGCGCGTTTCGAGGACCTTCTGGATGAGTATTTCGCCTCTGATGCCCCTGCAAGGCATGGAGGGATGCCGACTGTGCAATATTGTGCATACAAACTTTGTCTTTCCCCGAATTATTTCAGTGACCTGATGAAAAAAGAAACGGGAATGCCTGCCCTGAAACACATCCAGCAGAAAATGCTCGATGTCGCTAAAGAGCGGGTATTCAATACGGCGAAGTCCATAAGTGAAATATCCTATGAACTTGGATTTCCATATCCGCAACACTTCAGCCGTTGGTTCAAGAAAATGGCCGGGTGTACGCCCAATGAATACAGAACCGCAAATTAGCTTTATTTTTTATTTTGTGAATGACTGACCAGTAAAACACCGGATATGACAAGTATGGCCGAAACCGGTTCATCCCAGCTAAAAATGTCCTGCCCGATTAAAATGGCAACGACAGAAGCTATAATAGGCTGTAGGTTGATGTAAATGCTGGCAGTGGTGGGCTGTATCCCCTTGAGAGCGACGGGATATAGCAGATTGTTGAGAACAGTTGCCAGCAACAATACGAATACAAGCTGGAGTAATGGTTGCCAACAGAACGCGGACTGATAAAGCGGTTGCACGTACAATTCATTTATACTGAACGGCAGCATGGACAATGCTGCAAATAGGAACATCCATTTTTGAAGTGTGACAGGAGAGTATTTTATCGCCACTCTTCGGATGATAATCAGATAAAATCCGAGCATAACTGTATTGACGATGGCGAAAACAATGCCAAGTATATGATTTTCAACGGATGCGGCAATATCCATTTGTGAAATCAAGACCCATGCTCCTGCAATTCCCAACAGAACACCTGTCAACTTCCGCCGGTTGATAGCTTCTTTTAAAAACAATACGGAAAAGAGCATAACTACGATTGGATTTAAGGCGACAATAAGTGCGAAGTGAACTGGTGTCGTATAATTAAGTCCCCACGCAAAGGAAAGATAAGTACAAGCAACACCGGAAATACCGCCCAAAGCAATCACCATCAAGTCTTTGGCATTGACCTTTTCTCTCCTGAAAACAAGCCCGATCGTCCAAAATATCAGCGTGGCGAATAAAACACGAGAGGAGGCAAGCCCAATCGGTGTCATCCACTCTGCCAGGAGCGATTTACCGACAGGTACATTCAAACCACAAATAATTTGTGTCGAAAGCATGGCGATATGTCCGTTCAACCCTTTGTTCACATGGATTTATCTGTTTGATAGAGAGTGCAAAGATACGACTTTATTTTCATAAACTCCCGTCGAAACTGCGGTAAAAGACTGAAAGGATTTTATTGTTGTTTCCGTAAAAATGGTTGTATCAACCGGGCTGTCCTCAAGGAAATATTCGCAGATATACTGTCCGAAAAACAGGTTCGGGAGTTTATCTCCAAAACGGAAGATGCAGGTATTATACAAAAAAAGGGGGACTGGTAAATGTACCCGTTATATAAAAAACACCTGATTTCCCTTCTTTTATGTAGGGCCGCAAGAAGCTGATTTTGAACTATAAGATTTTCACAATAGATAGGAAACGCCGAAACGTCCGCAATAATCACGGAATCATTGCAGGCGTTTTTTAGTTCCCTCATATCGGAATCTGGCTTTCTATTTAGTTTCCCGTTTGTTCAGCACGTCCTTTATCATTTCTTTTACCTCCATTCCCACATTCACGAAATTCCGATAAAGAATGCGTTCCTGTTCCTCCCTCGACTTGAACGTGTGGAACTTCAGTAACGGTACATACGCCGCTTCCCCCTTCTTGATTTCCTTCATGTCGAAATCCGTTTTGCAGAAGAACTTCGAGGTCTTAAACTCCTCCGCTTCCTGTACGTTCATTGAGCCGCCTATACCGGTTTTTGTTTGGATGAAGTCCTGAGCCGTCTGGCCATATATCCAACCTATCTGCCTTTGTATTGAAAAGTACCCATATCAGCAGGATTTTGCTCTCTATTACTTAATGATGTTGTTCTATTTTTGCAGCCTGTAAATCAACGATATGTAATAAATGGATTATATCGACAAAATATTTAAGACAGTATCAATTAAGGATAGCCGACGGATTATTGAACTTTATTTTCAGGAGCTGTATTGTTTTGCGCCACTTTCCAACAAAGCCCTCTCTCAAAAATTACTCTTGCCGGTACCTATCGTGACCGCCATAAAGAACGAAGGTATCAGGCTGGGCATATTGGAACAATGCAGCGGAGGCGTAGGGCTTACTCATAACGGAAAGGAGTATGTGGAACAAGCTCTTGGATTCAAGGGGATTGACCTCTGCCTGTATCGCCGACTGGCGGAAAGCGAACAGGCAAGGGACGCATACGCTGACGCGCTGAGTAAAAAATACCGTGCGGCATTCGACGAACGCCCCGTAGCGGATGTAGCACTGGACCAAGCCCAATGTACCGTACAGACAGCATTCCGCAGGGCTTTGCTCTGCTTGGCAAACGGCACATTGACAGGCAGACAAATCGTATGCATGGGCGATGATGATTTTGTCAGCCTTGCCATCGGGTTTCTGCTGAAAGAACTTTATCCCGGTCCAAGCATCTGCCCGACACACATCCATGTACTTGAGATGGACGGTCGTTATATCGAGTGTCTGGAGCGGCTGGCCGGACGGTTCGCCCTGCCGATAAGTTGTGAACGGGTGGATTTGAGGATGCCTCTGCCTCCGCATTTGTGCGGGCGTTTCGACTGCCTGTTCACCGATCCGCCTTATACGCAAGAGGGAGCTTCCTTGTTCCTGTCACGTGCCATTAGCGTACTGAAAGAAGAGTCCGGATTGAGAATCTTTTTCTCGTTCGGGAACAAGTCGGCAACGGAGGTTTACTTTCTGCAAAAATGTTTCCAACTGCACGGACTGGCCATCAAAGAGATGTTCACCCGGTTCAATGAATACATGGGCGCATCTCTTTTGGGCAACAAAGGACAGCTCTTTGTCCTGGAAACGACAGAACGTACACGCGCCTTGTTTCCTCTCGAAAAACGAGGGCGCGATGACATCTACACCGCAGACCGCAATCTCCGGCAAAACCGTTACCGCTGCCGGCAATGCGGCAAAGTCTATGCCGTGGGGAAAGAGGCGGAATATCAGACCATCAGGGAGTTGAAAAAACAAGGCTGCAATGTATGCGGAGCTACGGTTTTCGACAGACTGCACAAAAACGGGAATACGGATAAAAAGCAATACCTTCCCTTAGGGCATCACATCCTTGCAGACTTCTACAACTGCGACCCGGAAAAACTGGACGATGTGGAACAGATTCGCACATTCATGCACGAAGCGGCAGTAAGTGCCGGAGCGACCATAGTACAGGAAAACTTTCACAAATACGCCCCAGTGGGTGTGAGCGGTGTGGTGGTCATCCAAGAATCCCACTTGACCATACACACGTGGCCGGAGTGTGGTTATGCCGCTGTCGATTTGTTCACATGCGGCACCAATGTCCGTCCGTGGACTGCTTTCGACTATTTGCAGGAGCGGCTCGGATGTGCGAAAGTGGAATACAGCGATTTGATACGGGGAGCCTATGAGCGGCTAAGCCTGTTGCGGTATTCGGAAACGGAACAGCCTGCCGTGCGGCGGAAAAAGCGGCAAAGGTACGACGCGTCTTCGAAATGGAACAGACGGGCCAGGTCTTTGACGGACTGTTCTGTGTTGTCCAAATAGCGTTTGAGTTCCGTTACGACAAACAGGTCAATGATTTCCTTCGGAGTCCGCTGTTCTATTTTGCAGGTTATCTTATAAAGGTAATCGGTCGTGATGCAAAGCCTGTCCGCATAATATCGTACATCTCTTTTTACATGGAAATTCTTAGCCAGCAGTGACATGAACTTGCCGAACAGCACCCTTGACTGATCCTTTTGATAACACTTGCCCAAGTCGGGAAACATCGGCTTGAACACAATATCTAAAGCCAGAAAAACATTGTAAATGCAATTTTGCAGGATGTTTTTCCGGCTTTCTTCATCACCGTTCTCCATCGCCCATATCATCTGCTTGAACACTCCGTCTGCCAATGAGTATTGTGCTTCCGAAAGTCGGCAGACCGGATATTCATACAGTCCGTCCCAAAATGCGGGGGAAGTCATTTTGTAGAAAATCTCCCCTGTCAGTTCCAATGACAAGGATATATATTCTGCCGTGAATGAAGGAGAAACACACAGCGGTGCAAATAAGGTGTCCGAAAACAACACAAGCAAATCACCTTTGCGGAATGTCCGTTTTCGTGTATTGGTGGTTACGACAGCCCGGCCTTCAACGCATAACAGCATGGTACACCCGTTTGCCACGAAAGGCAGTTTACCTGACAAGTCACGCAGGCTTGTTCTTCCGTGTTTGTATTGTTCGCCATGCGAGAGAGCAAAACTTTGTATGCCGGACGTTATCATAACAATTTCCTTTCCATCGTTACATGGGTTGGCTCGAAGCAATGCTTTTTATACAAAGAGCGCATCGGTACGTTCCCGGCATGAACCTTGCCGACAATATAAGCCGCCTTGCACTCTCTCGCATATTCTATGCTTTTTTCAAACAGGTCGTCTACAATTTGCATTCCTCGAATGCACTCATCCGCATAAATGGACTTGAAGTTGGCATAAACCTCTCCGGTCAGGCTGTTCTGCTTTTTCTCCATCCATACCCAGCCCACAATTTTACCGGATTCCGTGTCTTCTATCACGATCATTCCGCGTCGGTCTTTTGCTTTGGCTAATTTCTTGCAGTGGAACTCGAGGTCAGTAATAGCCTTTTCTCCGAATGAGATTTCAGAAATTTCAATTTCAAATTTTGCCACCGCTTCAAAGTCTTCCTCTTTTATTTCTCGCATATTGTACATGATTCCAAATATTGTTTTTCCGTTAACACCAATCTGTCCGGCATGATGCCCATAAAAACTTATCCCTTCTTCGGAAATAAGAAGGTCTGTAGCTTTTCCAATCCCGCCTTGTGCTTTTGAGGATTGCTCTTTTTCAGCTTGGCAATGTTCTGTAATTTCCATTTTACGGACGGATAGCGGCTTAAATCTCCGGCACAGCATTTTTCCCAATCGGGTTCGCCGTTTTCAAATGACAGAAGAAATTCCCGGTCTGTTTCGGTCAGGCTGTCGTTTACCTGCTGAATGAGGTTATGCCTTGCCTCTTCATAATCCGAATAAGTGAATGGAGTATCGGACATTCCCTCAAACTGCTTTTCCAGTGCTTCCGTCTGGTCGATGGCGTTCGGCTGCAAAGATTCGATGACAGGCTTGTCGCTCCCCAACAGGCAAAGCATGAAGCCGTTCTTGACATCATGAAACGACGCCATTTCCATATACTTGCAATCGAACAGGTCCCGTGGGTGTTGGCGGCTTAATGCCGCTGCAATTTTGCCCCCGTAAAGCTGCGAATAAGAAACTGTACGTGCTTTACAGGTCATATTGAACTCCGTTTCAGCCCGTTCGCACAGTTTCCTGTCCTCTGTCTCTCCGATGATACCCCGCTTTGTCCCGTTCACTTCGATTTTGACGGTCGCACCGTCCAAAGTACATTGTAATTTCCAGACATCATGCTTGTGGATCACTTTTATGCCCGGTATGGATTTTTCTATGTAGCTTTTCAAAGTTCGCAGATGGTTGTTGATTGCGTCCAGACTCTCGGCCCTTTCCTTTACGGGAATATAGGTGAGGTCTATATCGACTGAATAGCGAGGCATGTTTTTATGAAACAGGTTGATAGCCGTACCTCCATGCACAGCAAAATCTTTGATGCGGTACACGGACGGCATAATGCGTATCAACAATGCCACCTGTTTTTTATAGATGTCATTCATATTCGTTCAGTTCTTTAGGTACGGTTATTTTGTATTTGGAGATATAAATCCCGTTTTTTGACAGTTGCAATTTGGAGGTTCCCAGTCCTATTTTGGATGTATCAAGTGCCTCGAACCAATAGTGTCCCGCTTTTTCTGCCATATAAAGGAACATACGCTTTACTTTAAGGTTCTTGGTCGTTTCGAGCAGTTGCTGTAGCATTTCGGGACGCAGCGTTGTCAGTTGTTCCATCATATAGAACAAGTCCATATAGGAATATTGTTGCGGTGCAAGCAACAGACATTCCAAGAATGCCTGTTCAGGTGTAGAAACCAGCAGATCCACTTCGTATTTCACAATCGTTGCGGTCTGCGGTTCTGAAAAGGTATCGGTGGAAAACGGTTTTATCACCCTGTCGAAAACATCGTGGCGTATCCATTCCGGAACACGCTGTTTGCCGTGTGCCACCATCAGCAACGGTTTCCCCATAGGCACATAGTGGTTGAAGCCGAACAGTTCCAATGCAGAATGAGCTGCGACACGGAACGTCTTGCCCAATTGCCTGTTGTAGCAGGACAATGCGGCGTATGCCGACAGGCTGTCTCCCGTTCGGTACATGACTCCCTTTGACAGCATCTCAAGCCAGCCGGATTCCCGGTATCTTTTTATCAACTGGTCGGAATAACCGTTCCTTTTCAGCCATTCGGAGAATAACAATCCTTTGGGAGTGGCGGAAAGCAGCAGTTGGTTTATTTTGCTTTTTTGTTCTATATCCACAGTATATGATTTGTTTTCTTTTTCAACTGCAAAGGTAGCATTATTTTCCGTTCCAAAGGTCTTGAAAGTTGATTTTGTTTCGGTATAATATACTTTTTGTGTAGTATTGAATACCAAAACCAACTCCACAGGATTTTCCAAGATACCGGAAACGCCAAAACGCCTGCAATAATCGCGGAATCATTGCAGGCATTTTTTTTACTTTCCCTCATATCGGAAACAGGTTTCTTATTTCGCCCCTCGTTTGTTCTGCACGTCCTTTATCATTTCTTTCACCTCCATTCCCACATTCACAAAATTCCGGTAAAGAATGCGTTCCCGTTCCTCTCTCGACTTGAACGTGTAGAACTTCGGCAGCGGTACATACGCCGCTTCCTCCTTCTTGATTTCCTTCATGTCGAAATCCGTCTTGCAGAAGAACTTCGAGGTCTTGAACTCCTCCGCTTCCTGCACGTTCATCGAGCCGCCTATGCCGGTTTTTGTTTGGATGAAGTCCCGTGCCGTCTGGCCGCAGATCCAGCCCGTCGGCATATCCGAGATTTTCGAGGCGGGTACGAGGCTGTCCATATTTTCGTTCAGATTGATGGAAGTCTTGTCCCGGTCTATCGTGACACCCTTCTTGATTTGCACCACCTTGCCGAAGATGTCGCTCGACAACCATTCCAGCGTTTCCTTGGCACGGGCCGAACCGCTCACCACGTTACCCACCGTCGTGATGATTTTCTGCATACCCACTTTCCCGTAATCCGCTTCGAGCTGCGGCAGTTCTTGGAAGCCGAGCGTCACGCTCACCTTGTTGCTTCGTGCCGTGCCGATCAGGCGGTCTATCTTGTGGAAGTACAGCGTCGGCAGCTCGTCCACGATAATGCTCACGGGGACATTTTTGCCCTGTCCCGTATTCACACGGGTAACGAGGCGGTTCAGGATAAGGGCGTTCAACGCTCCGATAATGCTTTCCATTTCCGGATCGTTCGCTATCAGCAGGTAGCTCGGATTCTTCGGGTCGCTCACTTTCAGGTCGAAGTCATCACCGTCACGGTGGAATATCCAGTAACTCTCTTTGGTCGCCAGACGAGAGGTATAGACGCGCAATGTACCGATCATACCTTCCAACTGTTCCATCGCGCGATTTTTCAAAGCGGTCTGGAACGGACCGAGCAGCGGGGCAACCTCGTTGTCGGTCTCCAGTACCTCGAAGATGGTCTGGTAACTCTCGTTCAGGAACGACAGGATATGCGGCATATCCGAATACTTGCCTAACCAGTAGGCAGGTTCAACGATTTCCCCGCCCTCTTTGGCGCGTACCACACCCGTCGGTTTCCAGAATTTCGTCTCCGGGTCCTGCCGTTTTTCAGCGTACAATTTGTTTCCTTTGGCATCGTAAGGCTCGCGTTCATAGTTCACGAAAAAGTAGATGCAGGCGGCGAGGAAGTTCACAGCCGAAGTCTGGAAAAACTGGTCGCTGCCGCCGCCTCCCTCTTTCTTGCCTTTTTGCAGGGATTCCAGCAGCGTTTCCGCCGTTTCGCTCGCCGCAGCGAGGTTGTTGATGTATTTTGCCTGAATTGGATTTACCCGGCGGCTGTACTCCACGTCCACGAAGTTAATCATATTGAATTGGCAGCCTTGGGGCAACTTTCCGAGCTTCTGGTTTTTCTTGTAGTGGTAGTACAGTTTCGTGGCCAGCGTCGGGAACTTGTAGTCATAGACCACCATCGCGAACCCCTTGGCCGAGTGCTGTCGGATAAACGGCTCGATGATACTGAATGTCTTGCCCGACCCCGGTGTTCCGACTACCCATGTTCCACGAAAACAGTTGGTTATATTGGTCCAGCCTTTACGGAACTTGCCCTTGTAGTAATATCGCATGGGGATATTCACGCTGTACGGAGTCTCTATCAGTTCCTCGCATTGCTCGAAACTTTCATTCTCGAAATTGAAACGATCCTTCATCAGTCCCTCTTTGAGGAACTTGGAGATGTTATCCAGTGCGACATGCACGAGGATAACCCCCGTGAGCGATACCGCCATATAGAGAATAATGTTCAGCGGCAGCGTGTAGAACCGCGTCTCCATCGGATGACCGAACAGCCATACGGACAGCACTAACAGGGCAAAGCCGCTCACGAGCGGGTACAAGACCTGCCGCCGGGCGTTGAATTCCAAATGTTTCTTGGCTCTGGTGCCGATACAGGTAATGCAGATCAGCAGCACCGTGGCGACCTTGCTGTACACGAGGTTGCCGTCGTTATAGATGGCCCACCGTTTGATACGTCCGTGAATGTCGCAGAGTATGCCGCCCCAGTGGTCCAGCATGGCCGGGTCGATGGCATACTCGAAAAACTCCATCAGTACGGAGACATACACCACCGCACGGAATATCCGGTAAAATCCCTGTAATTCCTTGCTCTCTTCCATTGCTATGTCAATTCTTTTTAATACCCCAGAGGACGTGGATGTGAGGCCATTGCATACGGTTATCAGCGGAAAGCTGGCAGACATGGGAAACTGCATATAGAGGTTTAAGCCCGTCATATATTGCAGAAGCCCGTACTTCCGCTGTAAACTTCTCAAGGAAAATCCGGACGGCATTGTCAGAGCCATAAGTCATGAAATCAATGAAATCTTCAATCAATTCTTCATTGACATAGCAGAGCTGACCTTGGAAAATATCATGGTAACGGCTGATACGGCCGTTCCATTCTGCCCGGATTTCTTCCCTGCGATTCTTTACGGAGGGAAACCTCTTGTAGCAGTCTATTCCATCGTCGAGGAATATGAAATTACCGGAAACGTCCTCTTGTTTAGGACATTTGCATCTTAACAGATACCCGAAGAATCCTTTGTCCGGATGTACTATATCCACATACTGTGGTGCTTGAAAATCTTTAATTCCGTTCATAATCATAAATTCAGTTGTTGATGGTTATAATGGGACGCACTTTATGCGCCTGTGTCTTGGGCGTTTCCTGCATGGTTCCGCTGGCTGTCGAGTAGAGCCATGCTTTGACTGTCTGCTGTCCTTCCACCTCCGTCGATGTCCAATACCAGCACTCGTCGGCCTCGGTCGGCAGCGGGTCGCCGCCGCATTTCTCGATAATCGGATTGATGACGGTCTGTGCCGAATACAGCAGACGCATCTGTGCCACCGAGGGGATATAGGCGCTCTGTCCGTATTTCCACAAGGCAAAAACGGCTTCAGCCATCGGCGAGGCCGTTTCTTCCGTATCGTACAGGGCGAACGTGTTCTCATTCCCGTCGTATGCAGCAATGTCCGCCGACGTACCCTGCTCGACACCGAGGCTGTCGGCAAAAGCCTTCGGCGTCATGTCCCACAGATAGACGGCATAGCCGTTTCCTTCCGTTTCCCCGTCCGAATAGGTATGGAAGACGACGGCAATCGCCTGTTTCCCGGAATTTTCATACTCGCTGTACGGCACGGCCTTGCCGTCCACGCAGAGGACATGTCCGGGACGTACCGTCTTGTCGGGTTCTTCTATATGTGCGTCGCAGGCAGCCAATGCCCCGGTTATGAGGAGAACCGGCACTACCTGGCACGTTTTTCTGATAGTGTTCTGTTTCATCTTTCCCTTATTTTATAGGTAGTTTAATACCGAGGGCAACTCCTGTACGCAGCACATCGGCCCCCTTTATCATCACGTCTCCCTTGACTTGCCAGTATAGCGTCCAGCCCGCCCGCAACACATAGTTGTGCTCGTAGCCGAAATGCAGCCCGACAAGGAACTTCCTCGTATCGCTTCCGCCCGAAGCCCCGATACGGAGGCTTCCGTAATGGTTGCGTCCCCTCGTGACGCAGGGTTTGTAAGCCACGCCGAAGCCGTAGGTACGGTAATTCTGCCAGAAAGATTTCGGGCATACATGCTTGCAGGATTCGCACTCTGCCCATTGCAGGTAGCCGTTGGCAAAGAACTCCCACGCATGGCGGTAGTTCATCTCGTGTTCGTAGGCCAGCGTCACGTCCAGCCCGTTCTTGTACAGCAGCCCCGCTCCGAGCGAAAGGCGGCCGCTGCCCCGTTGTGCATTCGCGCCGACGGCGAGGCACATGCAGGCAATCGTCAGGATAATCGTCTTTCTCATTGTCATTCCTCCTCCAGCAATGCCGTGCTGAACGAATCGGCCGACAGCACGTCCTCATAGTCGATATTCAGGCTGATAGCACGCCCGCTGATTTGTTTCTCCGTCATCTCGATGGTCAGTACCTTGTCGTTCGGGAACGTCATTTTCCTGACCACGACCACATTCCGGTAGCCGTGCCGGAACGTCTTGCCCGTCTCCAGCACCAGTTCCGGGACCAGTTCGATGACTTGCGCATTAGTCGCTTTGGTCAGTTTCTTGTCCGCCAGCTTCACCCGTATCTCGTCAATGTCGAAACGTATGTTCGTCCGGTTCTCTATTGAGAAGTCGATGAAGAAATACTCTCCCACGGTGTAGATGTTGTTCAACCGCATGGTCATGCGGTGTGCCTTGGTGGCGACGTTGCGGATCTTCGCGGGCGAGTTCCAGATACGCCGGGCGAAGCGTGTCATCTCCACGGTGGACATCGAGACCGCCGGGTTGTGGTAGGCGTTTCGTTCCTGCAACTGGATTTCCTTGTCAGTTACCGCCTCCCGCACCCGTGTGGTGTAGAGCAGTGCATACTGCGTGCGGTAGCGTTCCGTTACGATGGTCACTATGGCCAGCACCTCGCCGTCCTCGTGTCCGCCCTCTTTCGGTTTCAGGCGGACGATGTTATCTATCGGCTGGTCACCGACAACCTTATCGGTGGAGATGTCCACGAAGCGTACCGGTTCCGAGGCCGTGATGACCGTCGTTACCTGTTCATTTACCGTAAGTTGTTCCATCTCCTCGTAGGTTCGTTGTGCCTGTACATTCGGCGTTCCCAGCAGTCCTGCCGCCAGAAGAAATGCCGTTACGATTCCTTTTTTGTCCATGTCATTGATTTATTGATTTTGTTTTTCTTCCCTTATCTCTTTTTCCTCTTGTGCTTTGTTCCTGCATTCCAGTTCCTCCTGAATCCGCCGTTCGGCAATCTCGCAGTACACCTGTTCGATTTCAAATCCGATGTAGTGTCGTCCCGTGCGGATAGCGGCCACGGCGGTTGTGCCTGACCCGATACAGTTGTCCAGTACAACATCGCCTTCGTCGGTGTAGGTCCGTATCAGGTACTCCATCAACGCCACGGGCTTTTGTGTCGGGTGGTAGAACGCGCCTTTCTTGTGTTCCTTCGGCATGAAGATGACCGAGGTCGGATATTTGTCATCGGCTATGCGTACCGGTGAGAGTTTCATCGTTCCGTAACAACGGTTGGTAAATCCCTCCGTTTTACGCCTCCCGTGATTTCTCCGTTCCGGAGGACACGGTGTCATCTGCGGATGATAGACCGGCTGTTTTTTATAGAATACCAGAATATCCTCGTGCTGCCGGAGCGGCATACGTTTGGCATTGAGATGTCCCGTCACCCGATCTTTCTGCCACACGAGGTTGTACCGCCATAGCCGGGGTTGCGACAGCATGAGCCATGCGGAGAAAAGCCCCTGTCCGAACAGGATAATGGGGCTGTCCGGCTTGGTAATCCGCCGGTATTGCTCCCACAAGGCTGCGAACGGTATCTGGCGGTCCCAGTTCACCGACGGATTGCTGCGATTTAACACCCCGTAAGGCAGGTCGGCGATTATGGCGTCCACGCTACTATCCGCTATCTGTTTCATGCCCTCCATGCAGTCCATAAGGTAAATGCGATCCGTCTCTATCATATTGCGTCTGTTTTCAGTTCTACAATTTGTCGGGCGCTCATCCAGGTACAGCGTTCCGTCCGGGTTTTCCGGATTTCACACTCCCAGAGGGTATTCTTCTCCACATGTTTGAAATTGACCGCACCGTCTCTCGGCCCGTAAAAACCGGTATGCTTCTGGAAGGCGAATAAGGCAATCCTCCGCCCGTCTTCTGCCTGAAAGTTGCATATCAGGGCGAATCGTACCCCTTTGTGCCACCATTCGGTACTTACGAGCTTCCCAACGAATGTTTCGGGCTTATCGGGAGCGATGTAGTCCTCGTAATAGAAGCCGTCCGTTCCCTTATGAAGTTTTGATATGTCTGATTCCATTGTCACTGCCCTTTTAGTTCCTGTTTTCCCGTCCGTTCACCAGATACACAAACGTCCCGTATTTCAGCTTCACCTTGTTTTTCTTGATAGCCTTGCTGATGGCGTTACTCGTTTTCTGGTAGGCATTGTTCACCGCCTGCATACCCCATTGGGCGAGGCTGTTACCGTATCCGCTGGTATTCATGTTCATGCTGCCCGACATGGCACTGCTCGCCACATCCTTGCTTGTCTCGCGGAACTGGCTGATGGGTACGTAAAGTCCTTCCAGCCCGTCCGTATCGTAGATTGACAAGCTGACCTTGACCAGTTCGTCCTCCACCAATATGCTGTTGATGCTTCCTTTTACACGTCCGGAAGAGAAACCGCTGACTGTGGCATACAGGTAAGTACCACGCCTGACCACGCTCTCGTTGATTTCGATGTCGTCCAGCAGGCGCAGCCGCACACGCGAGCCGTCCACGGCCTTGATGTTCTCGTCGATGATCGCCTTGATGAGTTTCGGTTCCCGAGCGTCTTTCGCCAGTGTGTTGAAGTAGTCCGAAGCCGTCTTTACCTTCTTCACCACCTCGCTTGCCTTGTCCGTCTCCGCAGGAGCTTTGACCGAACGGCTTTCCTCGTCGATGGTTCCCTTGGCCTGCGTCATCGTGTCCGGCGGAGCCGCCGTTGCGGTGCTGTCCGTTTCGGACGGCATGACCTCCCGTTGTCCTCTCAACCTCGCTTCGGCGAGTGCTTTTTCCAGTTCTGCGAGAGCCTCCTGTTCCCGCCTCTTGGCATCGGCCGCTTCCGCTGCCAGATCATTTTCCTTTTCCTGCCGGTCAAGCAGGGCGATGTCCTCTTCGGTGTACTGCGATTCATATTCCTCTTGGTTATTGTCCGGTTCGTCCCGCTCGATGTTGTCCACAGCGGAATAATCTTGTATCTTGCCCCATGATTTGGCCATGTTCTCATACTTGCTGCCGATACCGTCGCCACCCTTGATTTGGGCGTCCGGCAATTCGGGATTCAGGAACTCGGTCGTCTGGAGTGTCTTATCCTGTACCTCGACCTTCTCGGTATGGAACAGGTCGAAAAAGAAGTACGACGTGCCGAGAAGGGGAATATAGAGGATAGCCGGAAGCATATACTTTGGCTGCCTGAAATTAATTCTCTTGAAGATATTGTTCATTGTTTCCCTTTAATTGAGTTGCACATACTTGCTTATAGTTCTCTCAAACGGCATATTCATAAGCCTGCCGTTCTATTCCGGCCTTTCCGTACCACTTTCCTTCGTATCGAATCTTCGTACATGCGGTACGGAAAGCATCTTATGCCGTTCCCGGAGCACGGAATCCTGCATCTCCGTGGCCGTCCGGCGGGTCGGATGATGGCGGTACACCACCGTCAGGCGGTAAATATTCCATGTCAGCCCGCAGATGGCGAAGCCAAATACGATGACGAGAAACAGCGTCCGGTGCATGTTGGCGAAGCCCTGCACCTTGGCCGCAGCCTTGTCGATGCGTGTTGCCTTGGCGAAACGCCGTCCGGCATCTATGTCACGCTCGTAGCGTTCCTTGTATTTCGGGTCGTTCCTGTCCGGCATTTTTTCACCGAACAGCATACGTCTGAATCCTTTGATATTCATAGGGCTGATGGTGTTAATAGTTGCTTTTCGTCTTTTGCTCGATGTCCTTGTTCAGCAGTGTGCGCCAGTTCACGATGAGCAGCCCGTGCGGGTTGTTCTCCGTCCGGGGTACACGCTTGAGCTGTCCCGCCGTAACCAGTTCGCGCATCAGGATATTGCTGCGCCGTTCGATACGCTGCCGTCCGTAGTAGGTAAACTCCATCTTCTCCTTGTTGAAGGCGATACTGTCGCAGAAAATCGAAAAGACGGCGCTCGTTCCCAAGATGTTCGAGTAGAAACCTTTTTCCTTGAGCGTGTTGTACTGTGCCAAGCCCGTTTCGTCCACTAAGTACATCGCTTTCTCCATCGTGTAGCGGATGTACTTGTCGTCAGGGGCAAGCGTGAAAAAGTAGTGGTGGAACATCTCTACATGGCTCTTGGCTTCCACGTCGAGCGTTTCCTCCATCGTCGTGCGGCGTACCAGTATGGGCACGTTGCCGTCCAGCACATACACCTTCTTTTGAGCGTCCGTAACCATCATGCGGGCCGTCCAGATACTCGACATGCTGATGATGACGCACCCCACGAGAAAGGCGGTGCAGATAATTCCGACCAGTTTGATTTTGTTCTCTAAATTCTTGATGACCATTTTGTTTGAATATTTATCGTTACTTTGTTATCTCATTACCGTACCCATTGCGCCCGTCGCCGTCATTTTGGCCTGCTGCGCCACGCCCTCACCGAAGTTTCGGGTCGAGAACGCCGTATCGCCCTCCGGTATCATCCATGCCGCAAGGTCGGGAACGAGGTTCAGGCATTTCAGGGCCACGATGCTTGCCGCCATCAGGTAGCCGGCGGAGAAGAAGCTGTTTTGCAGGTAAGCCGCCATCGTCTGCTCGCTCGCCGTGATTGCCGTCAGGTTCTCCACCTGTATGCACAGCACGATGTCGAACAGCAGCAGCACGTAGAAGCCCACGAAGTAGAGCATCGCCCCGTAGAAATGCACCGTCAGATACCTCGTGAGCCACTTCGCCCACGCACCTTCCCATTTGGGCAGGAGCGAGAACGCCCACTGTATAGGGCCGAAGATGGTGAGCATTCCCAAAAGAATTTGCTGACAATAGATGGTAACCCACCAACCGATTCTGAATACTACAAGGGCTATCAGCATGATGATTTTGTCAATCCCCACGATTACCCCCGAAGTCAGCGAGGTGAACCACAGCTTCGCCGCATCCTTCTCCATGTTCGTTACCTCGTCCACACCTGTCTGTTCCATCGTTGCCTCGATAAGGTTTGGGTCCGACGTACCCGTATGGGCGACATCGGCCTGTGCCTGCAGGGCAGTGTACATCGTGTCGCGCACGTAAATCAACTCCTGCACTTCCTCGAACTTGTCCGAGATTTGCGAGGCTTCGGCCTCGTACAGGTCATGTGTGTACGAACCGACGCAGTTCGGGATATAGGAGAGGAAATCTAAAAAGCACCAGTTGCTCCCGCTGTTTGCCATGCCCGTGTCTGCCGGAGGATACCACCAGCAGAGGATAAGCGACACGGCCAGCGGTCTGAAGAGCTTCATCACGTCCAAAGGCTCGTGCTTGACCATCATTTTGTACGCCATGCCTGCCGCCATGATGATGGCGAATAGGGCGGCCAGTGCCATGCACATTTGAAGAATCCACCAGAAGGGACCTTGCGAGCCGGTAAAGGTCGCATCGGTCAGAAACTCGTTGGTCTGAAAAATCACGTCGTCGATTTCCTCTTCCAAGAGGTCGATACCGAAATCCGAAAGAATATTTCCGTCTGCCATACGTTGTGTGTTTTTAGTTCTTTCTGTTTACCGTCTCGTCTCCGTCTCCCGTATCAGTTTCGCCGCCCGATTGCGCCCCTCGCACGGCGGAACGCGATTCGTTCCACCGGCCCATCGCCTCGCGGACGATACCGCCCTTGTCCAGTCTCCGGTCGGCGGTTGCATTCAGCAGCCCGTTCGCAACCGTGGCGTTCTGTCTTCGGGCAAGGTAGCCGACCAGAATCTCGTTCTGCCGTACCACGTCCTCGTAGATTCGCAGGTACTCTTTCTTCCGTTGTGCGTTGGGCATGTAGGCGTCCTTCGTAGCGTCAATGGCGCACTGGTAGACGTGGTAGTATTCCGTCCACCGCTCCCTGTCGTCCGTTGTGCCCCCGGCAAGGGGGATGCGGTCGATGTTGCGCTGAAGCCGTTCCATTTGAGCGTTTATCTTATCGCCCTCGGCCAGCCACGCGAGGTCAATCTGCCGGTCGGCTACATTCAGTGCCTCGATTTCGGCCCGCTTGACCAGTGCCGAGTCGATGGCTTCCGCCTCGTCTGTCTGGTTGTACAGGTTCACACCCGCCAGCGTGCGGAACGACAGTTTGTTCTTGCTTGCCGCCGACTTCTTGTACTTGTTGTGCAGCAGCGTGTAATAAAGTTCGGGCGACAGAGCGCCCGTACCGGTTTCCATAACCGTAATCTGGTTCTGTTTCGGCGAGTCATGGTTGTAAGTAACCGACTGCGCCTTGACACCGCTCGTTGCAACTGCTGCAACCGCCATGAGTAAGAGAGTTCTGTTCATATTAATTTCCGGTTATTCATTATTTTACAGTTATTTATATCGTATAGTCATACTTTTTTTGAGCTTCCTTTACTGTCATAAATATTGGTATTCATTCCTGACTCGTTTCTCTCCTTGCGAGAAATATGTCTCGTCTTTTTCAATGCAAATACATTTTCTATTCGTATAGATACAGGCAATTGCGGTGCTCATGCTCCCCGAAGCAAAATCAAGGACAGTATCTCCTTCCTTTGTGTATGTTTTTATCAGATACTCCAATAATGCAATCGGCTTTTGGTTGACATGAATCGTTTTGCCTTCCGATTCCGCTGTTTTGAAGTATATCACACTTCGTGGATATCTTGTCCCTTTGTTTTCATGCCTGAATGTAGGATTGGGTACATTGTTTATCCCTGTCCAATTGCTTCCTCTCTTCGTGCGGTTCCCGTAAGGCTCGCCTTCCTCCATGATTGGATAATAAGGGGTTCTGCCTTTGCCAAAGACACTTATTAGCTCATGTGCTTTTAGAGGTTGTTTTTTAGCGAGAAGAAAATTGCTTGCTTTTGACTTTTCCCAAACCCAGTCATATTTAAATTCATCTAAATTGCCGCAGCGTAGAAAGCTGCTGAACGGTTCGCTGCCAAATAAGACCGTAGGTGCATTTTCTTTCCTGACTCTCCTGATCTCTTTCCACATTTCCGGGAATGGTATTATTTTATCCCACTGTGAAGCTGTAATTCCAAAAGGGGGATCGCATAAAACCAAATCAATGCTTGATTCCGGAAGAAAAGGCATCACTTCAAGACAATCGGCCTTATATAACGTAATGTCTTTTGCAAAAACAATCTTTTCCATTGCATCAATCTGAATGTCTTTTTATCCCTTGGTATAATCCCAATAGGCTTGTTTGTACTAAAAATTCTTTCTCTGTTTTTATTTCCCGATGTCGATGGCATGGAAGTCAAACTCTAACCTGTAGATAGTTTGCCTTCTTTCCCTTTTATCGTTCGTTAATAATCCAGCCGTCCCGCTTTGCGCCATCGTCCGAAAGCCCCGTCGATAATCTCCTTGACCTTGGGACGGTAAATCTTCGCTTTCCAGTAACCGATGCGCACCTGTATGTACCGCCACGTCTCGATATACGCCCGGTTCAGGTGCCGCTCGATGTCGTCCAGCGACGTGTTCACCGCTTCCAGCACCATCAGCAGGTCGGAGGTCGAACATTCTGCCGCCCCTGTGGCATACAGCACGAGGTCACTGACCGATTTGTAAAGCTGTTTCCCGTCATCGGCGATGTCCCGTATTGCCTTTTCGTTGATGGCCAGTATCACGGCATCGCCGGGGTCGATGCGCCCCCGTTTCACGATTCTATCGTTGAAGTCCTCCAGCAGTCTCTTGTAATCGCCGATACGGTCGCTGACCGCCGTATAGGTGCTTTTCACGTTCAGCACCGTCCGCAAGGACTGGTACATCACGTCGATGACGTCGAAGGCACGGGTGTAGCGGTCCAAGTCCACATTCAGTTCCTTGTACTCGCCGACCTCTTTGCGGCTGTACTCGTGCAGCAGCTTGTTGCTGTATTCCAGCGTACTGCGGGCCAGCAGCAGGCTGCGTTGCTTCTTGTGGTCGTTGATGTAGGCTTCTACCGACACGATGTCGAACGTCCATTGCGCCTTGGCAATGCCGGGCAGGAGAGCCAGCAGCACGACTGCCATCAGCAGGGCACGTTTCATGGCCGCACCTCCTTTCCGCTGCCTTTGCCGTTCCTGCCGTTTCCGCTCCGCAGGTTCCGCGCATTCTCCACCCAGCGTTCGTGGCATTCCTCCACGAGCGTCAGCCTGCGTCCCTCGTCCATATCCAATTCGGGCAGCACGTCCTTCAGCACGTCGATGATGCTCCGTTTGTAGTGCATCATCTTCTCCAGTGACACGAGGTCGGCATATATCATCGTAATCCGGGAATCCACTTCCCGTGCGATTTCGAGCCGGTCGCTTGACCACAGCAGATGGTACACCTCCCCGGTCGGAGTCTCTTCCAATGGTGGGGTACGGGCATATTCCGTCGTGATCTTGCACGAAGGATGCTCTCGTGCAATCTCCGCAATACGGTCGTTCACCAGTTTCGTTTTCTCCGCGTCCGACAGGTTAGGGTCGAGCGTCAGCACGTCGGCCACATACGTGTCGGTGTATTCCGTGGTCAGTTCCCAACTGATCTGCACGATGGCACGGTGTATCTTGATACCGAGGAAATATTTCGGTTTGCGGGCTATCGAGACCGTCGCCTTGAACGTGATGACCCCGTTGATGTTCGGCATGGTCGCCTTACGGACATAGGTGTAGCCGTTCCACGCCCCGCCGTCCTGCCACGACAGGCTGTAAGCCGTCTTGCAGTCCTGCATGATGGCCGGTATGCGGTAATAGTCGTCTGTTGCCACATCGTTATCGCCCGCCGCCTCGGTTTTCGCGTCGGTGTATTCCCGTTGTTTCTTCTGCCATTCGGACAGCTCGCTTTTCAGGCGGTCTATCTGTGTCTTGTTCGCGTTGTACTGCTGCCGGTACACCGCCGCATCTTCCACGCTTGCCTCGGCGATTTTTTTCAGCAGGTCGGCATTCTCGCTCTCCAACGCGTTGATTTGCGACTGGATGGCGGCTACCTGATTCTCTGCCTCCTGCAGCATGGCGTCCAGCTCGGACAAGTCCAGTTCGTTCTCCGTAACCGTGGTCTGCATGGCACACTCCTTTGAATGGGCGTTCAGGGATTTGCCGCACGTTCGGCACTTGTACTGCGTCGTGCCCTGACCGAGCGTAGCCCCGTCCGAACAGGTTACACTGATGGTCACGCTCTCGCAGCCTTGCAATTTCGCGGCGTCCGTCGCCTGATAATAGTTCCGCGCGTCAGAAGCTATATAATAGGTATAACCTTCCTCGTTGTCGTTGAACTCCGAGAGTCGGGCGTTAAGCCCGGCTTTGAACGTGTTCAGGTCCATCGAGTAGGAATCGAACACCTCTTCATAGACGACCTCTTCCCGGTTCCAGCTTTTCTTCACATGGATTTCGTAGGCGTATGCCTTCTTCGTCTGTTTGCCGCCCCGGCTGATGATATAGCCGTTCTGCCAGTAGTTGATACTATAGGTATAGCCGTCATTCTGGTTGTTGAGCTGCTGTACCCGGCTTCTCGACCAACCGGCGTACCGTTCCGAATTGGCGAGCGCCTGCTCCCGTTGCGAGGCATTGGGATAAAAGTCGGGATCGGTTGTCTCGAAACGCGTCCATTCGCCGCCGTTCAGTATGCTGTTATCGTCCGTCGGCGGGTAGTAGTCGCACAAGGCGATACTCCCTTGCTCACGCCGGGCGATATACCACCGTTGCGTGTAGTAGTTTCCCGCCGTCTCGTCCAGATAGTCCGTCATCCAGGAGGTAAGGTCGTAGTTGCTGAAATCGAACAGTCCCGCCACGTTGTCCTCACCGCCCACCATGTCAATCAGCAGGCCGCCGAGGTCATGCTCCGCCTGCTCGAAGAGCGCACCGTAATGGTCATACAGGTCGATGACCTTGCTGACCCTGCCGCCCATCAGCTCATGGAACGAACTGGTTTGCAACAGGGCGTCACCAATGTTCCCGATACCTGCCGAGGCGAGACCGACACCCATGTTGTAGAGGTTGTCGATGTCGTGTTGCAGGTTCTCCTTGGTGAAATTGCCCGGCACGCTGGCGATGTCGTCCAGCATGTGCTGCCAGTCGATGTCGCCTATCTCCGAGAGTTTCAACAGAGGGGCGATGTTCCGGTTGATTTCCAGAAACACGATGTCCGAAAAGCCCAACGTGCTGTTCGTCACTACACTCTCGAACTGCATACACAGGCTTTTCGTTTCGTCGCAGATTTTCATCAGGTAGCTGCCCCAGTAGATAGCCGTTTGCGGTGAGCGGAGCATCAGTTTCGCCACCACCCATATCTTGGGTATGATCTTCTCCGAGACCATGCGGTAAATGCGGCGGTAGTAGTAGTTCTCCGTACTGCTGTTCCAGATACCGAGGTCGGAAAAGGCTTTATGCTCCAAGAACTTGGAGGCAAAAATCCCCGCCGTGGCCACTTCCGCCGCATTGTAGTGCTTGAGTATGTCATCGACCTGCTCCCGGTAATAGCTTTCCGCCACGGCTTCCGTACCGAAAGCGGTAGCCATTGCCGCCACGGTACGCGCATCGTAGTTCACGCTGTAATACTGCGCGTGGATGTGCTGTACGACAACGAGCGACAGGAGCATAAGGATAAGTGACAGCCGTTTCATCATGGATTCCTCCCCGGTTAAAAACAGCCCCCGTCAACGGCGCGTCATGCCTCTTAGTGCACGTATCAGTTCGTCGGCCTCATATACGGCGGAATTTGCCACCAGACGGTGGTGTATGAATACCTCCTTGGCTATCTCGTACCTGCGTTGTTCCCACTTCGCCTCTTCTTCCTCGTCCTGCACGGAATTTCCGATACCGGCGTATTCGTCCAGTTCCTTACCGGGCATTCCCAACCGGAGATTGTACCTTTCCAGAACATCCTCTATTTCCTCGATGCTTTTTCTTCCCATGTCGCGTACCCTTACCAAGTCCTTTCCGGGCCATTGGCACAAATCCCGGATGGTTTTGATGTCGAACTCACGGAATATCCGTTGGATACGGGCTTCATATTTGCTCCCGAACTCAAGTGTCTTCACACTTTGGCTGATGTCTATCTTTTCCATTTTCTGTAATTGATGATTTGATTGTTATTGTTTTACATGAAGGTTCAATATCCGCCCGGCCTCGTTGACCTTTTGGGCGAACGGCAGGGATTTTCCGATACCGCTGGCGTTCCAATCCCGACAGTACGCCTCGATAGCTTCCTGATGGCTGCACCGCAATTCCCGCTTGTAGAGTTTCAGGGCTTCTTTCTCCGCCCGCTCGGTGGTGTAGGTCATGTAACACTCTCTTGGTTCTTCCACGCCGTACACGCCGCTGGTCGTCCCCCGGCGGATGAACACCTCTCGGAAGAAGCTGCGCCCTTCCTTGTTTTCCAGCCGGTTGATGGTGAATATCTTTTTGCAGTCCACGTCGGTAAGTCCGAGAATAGCCTTGATTTCATCGAACCGCTCGCGGAACTTGCTCTGGTCAAGCAGCATCACCACGTCGGAGTTGTTGATGATGGCTTCCTTGACGATAGGGCTGCCGATGATGTCCTGTATCTCCTGCGTCACCACGCCGACCGAGGCCCAGAACTTACGGGCCGTCTTGTACATAAACTTGATGTATTCGGCCATGAGCGGGCTGGCAATGGCCTTCCACGCTTCCTCTATGACCAGGACTTTGCGGTTCTTCTTGATACGCATCTTCTGTAAGAATACATCCATGATAATCAGTGTGACAAGAGGGAACAGGAGAGGATCATCCTTTATACTGTCAATTTCGAAGACGATGAACGTCTCATCGAACAATGAACTGTCCATGTTCTCGTTCAGCGTCTTTTCATGATTGCCGCCCCGATAGAAGTCCTTCATCATGTAACGGTACGTCGATATGTCGATGCCCGAAATATGGTTTTCGGCACAGATGTCGGGGATGCGCTGCACGGAAAATTCATAGAACGAGTTGAACGACAGCTCTTCCACTTTCAACTCCTTACGGCGGCGTTCCATCTCGTCGATCATGCGCTCGATACGCCCGGTCCGCTCTCCTTCGTCCTCGTCCTGCTTCTCGGCATGGTTACGGTCGTCGATGAGCAGCCCCTTACGCAAATCCTCCCGTTGCAGGGGTGTGAAGCCGTCGAACCCATTGAAATAAGTGTCGTAATACTCCGTGATGACCTGTTCTATCAGGCGGTCCTCTGTCTTTGTGACCGTACCCTGCGAGCCTTTCCAGATGAGCAGCACGAGGTTTTTCAGGAAGCCCGTCTTCTCCACATTCATTTCCGCCCGATTGATGCGGAATGGGTTCATCGTAATCGGTCTTTCCTCGGTATAGGAAATGTACTTGCCGCCGAGGTATTCGCAAAGTCCCTCGTAGCTGTTACCCGTATCGACCATCACCACGTCCGTTCCTTGCTCGTACAACTGGCGCACGACAGAGTTCATGTGGAAGCTCTTGCCGCTGCCCGAAGGACCGAGACAGAAAAAGTTCGAGTTGTCCGTCAGCTTGTTTTTCCCCTCCTTTCCCGTGATGTCGATAGCCACCGGCACGCCTTGGCGGTCTGTGTAGTAGATTTTCAGCGGTGTCTCCTCGCTGTGCTGTATGTGCTCCTTATACATCAGACACATCGCCGCGTCACCCAGCGTCAGGAAGCGGTCATAGTCCTCGTTCATGCCGTAACAGTTACCCGGAAACGAGTTCACGAACAGTTCCAGTTGGTTGTACGCCCTTTTGGAAATATGGATACCCATACGTCCGAAAGCATTCTCCAAGTGGTTCGTGCATTTTTGCAGGTCCGTATCGGCCGGTACGGCGACGATCAGGTTGAAATGGGTGTACACGAGCTGCTTGCTTTCCCGCGCGATGACCTCCTGCACCCGCTTGATGTCCTCCACGGCCATCTGGTTGCTCGGATTGGGAATACTGGCGTGCCGGTTCTTCTTTTTGTCCAGCAGGGCCAGTTCCCTTTTCTGGTTGGGCAGGAAGACAATCTGGTTATAGACGACCGTCTCCGCATTCGGAATGTTGTCGATGGCAGCCAGCAGGTCCACGGGCATATCCGTGTTATTGACCTCTATATTGGTGTAAGGCCGTATCAGTGAGGGCAGTGCGGCACAGTCCACATCGACAAGGCTATATACCTTGCAGCGTTTGTCGCCCATCGAGACCGTTTCGTCGTCCGCCTTGAAGTTGGTCATCGACACGATCCGCTCCTTGAAGTTCATGGCGAAATAGCGGTCCACGTATTCGCTCGCTTCGGCTTTGTTCAGGAACCTGGCCTGTACCCCGGCATCGTGCAGCTGGTCATGCACTTTGCGTATCTTGACCAGAAAGTCGCGCCACTTCTTGTTGTCGAACGAGAACAGGCGGCTCTTCTTCGCCTCCTGCGTGATGGTCAGGTAACACACGCTGTCCGTATAGTTACGCCCCTTGAAGTAACGGAAGTAGGCCGATGAGAGGAACTCGTGTTTGTCCCCCGTCTCGTTCTCGAACTGTTTCCGGATGAAGATGTCCTGTTTGTGCAGGGCATATCCTTCGCCGAGCGTCTGCGCGAGGGCGGTGAAAAGGTGCGTGAACTCGTAGTAGCTGTCGATGTTCGCACAGTATTTCTGCACGGGATTCTCTATTTTCAGGATGGCTGAATATTCGCCCGTCTTGGTGTACAGCACGCCCACGCCGTTCGTATCTTCCACAGAAAAATAGATGTCCTGAAAGATACGCTTACGCTTGCCTCCGGTACCGAACGCATAGACCGACAGGGCCATGCCGGCACACAAGGCGATAAAAAGTAGAATGATGTACAAGGTCATTTCAAAATACAATAAA
Source organism: Bacteroides propionicigenes (assembly GCF_018390535.1). GTDB lineage: Bacteria > Bacteroidota > Bacteroidia > Bacteroidales > Bacteroidaceae > Bacteroides > Bacteroides propionicigenes. Next base: position 324,018 of record NZ_JAHBBW010000001.1, read on the forward strand.
AAAGGCCGGTCCACCCGGATTTCAGGCGGCCGGCCCGCGTTCAACATTCAACAAGACCACACGTTGCCCGTGATGGTTTTTCTTTTCTTCTCACAGTTTCTTCGAGTGGGCGTAGATATACACTCCGCGACCGTCTTTCTTGGTATGCAGCCCTTTCCGCTGTTTGAGCATGATAAGCGCAATACCCGTCGAGACGACCGCAACCAGCACGACCAGTCCGGCCACGAAACCCACGAGGCAGTAGGCGATGATAAATCCGACGATGGCTCCGCCGGCAACGCCCGCCGCCCAGTAGATGTAGCGTCCCTGAATACCCATGAACTCCAAAGGCCGTTGCAGGCCCTTGAACAGCGGGTAGTCGGGATAGCGTTCGTCCTTGCCTTTCATCGTGCGGGAGGGTTATGCGCCGATACCGAAGAACATCGGAAGTGCTTGTGCGGCAGCGATTAAGAAAATACATGCGCCAACGATCATCATAATCTTTTTCTTCACGTCCTGTTCCTCGTTGTTCATGGCGATGTACACCGAGATAGCGCCTACGATAGCCACTACACCGGCAATGGCGTAACACAGTTTGACCATGACGGGGACGTACTTGGCGATTTCCTCCGTCACGGTCGCCAGTGCGGTCGTACCGGCGGAGTAATCGCCTGCGGAGTTTTGGGCCATGACGGCCGTCGTGCCACACAGCAACATCAGTGTGAGCATCTGTACCTTTTTAGCAGAAAACATTCTTTTCATTTGTCTTTTTGTTTTTTGAAACATGATTATTTATTTTAGGGTAAGTATTGCAGTTCTTTCGAATCGTTATGGCGGCACCTCATTCCTGCATCCCGTTTCTATATGCGATAGCCGAAAAAGGCAGGAAAGACAAGGAAGGCACCGATCAGGAACAGGCACGCGCCCACAAGCGTTACGACGGACTTGGTAATACCGTCCTCGCCCGTGTTCATCTTTACGTAAATCTGGAATCCGGACACAATCACACAAATCCCGGCGATGGCACAACAGAGAGCTTGGACGTAGAACATCATCGTTACCACGTAGTCGTGCATCGTCGCCAGCGCATCCGCCCCCCAACTGTAATTCACGCTGCCACTTTTCGCCAGAGCCGAACAGGGGATGATGGAACAAAGCGCACATAGTATCTTCTTCGTTTTCGACATCTTACAGCTTATCTTTGACCGGTCTCCATTTCAGGCTGGGACGGTTGTCCAAGCGTCCTTTGGAAATCATTGCCTTATACATCTCTTCGTCGGTAAAGCCGTCGGACAGGTAGGGTGCGACCTTTTCCATCTGTGCCTCTGCCTTGGCTTTCAGCCGTTCGAGCCGATCCTTGGCTGTTCCATCTTTTTTCCCGGTGTCGCCGTTTTGGGCGGCAGGCGAAGCGGCAGGTACAGTCTCCGTGCCGTATGTTTCATTTCCGATTTTGAACCCGGTCTCGTTCTCCGAAACCTCGACACTCTCTTCCGTGGAATCCATCGGACCGAGGTCGAAAACTTCCTCGTCAGTCTTCTCCGTTCCCTTCTTTCCATACAGGTCACGGATGATATTGACCGCGAAATAGACGATGTACAGCACCGTCAGTACAAGGGCGAATATAAAGTATGAACCCATCTGTTTTTAAGTATGAAATTAAACTTTAATTGAACTTTGAAAGTACGGTTGCAAAGAAAAATATTATATTTGATGTAACAAAAACTCTTTATATCAAACAGTATTTTATTACATAGAAATAAGTTTGAAACACTAAAATTGAACTTTAATTTCATACTTTGAGGTATCGAAGCAGAAAAATCGGGCATAAAAAAAGCCCTCCGGGAGGAGAGCTTTCAAGGGAAAGGGTAACGATGATGCCTTACCGTTTCTTTCCGCGTAGGTAATCGTTCAGGTCCTTGTATTCGCGATAACGGGGTGCTTCGTTGCGTACACGCCCGCCATACATGCCGGCGATGGTCTCTTCCGTTTTCTGCCCTGCGAGATCATTGTCGAGATAACAGTGGATTTCCTCGTACACCTGCAAGTGTTCCAATGCTTTTTTCAGGTTGTTCACCGAGTTCATCACGAGGTAATCACAAGGTGCGTCGATGCAGACCGTATCATCACCCGCCTGTTTCAGCGTCAGGTAAGAGAGAAAATCCATGAAGCCCTCGAACACGCAAACACGGTTCTGTGTTTCACCATGAGATTGCCTGATGACAGAGATGTCCTTACACCGGATACAGCCCTTATAATAAGGATTGCGCACCTCGTACCCGCCCGCCGCGTTGCCGAAGGCAAGAGCGAAGTAGCGCCGTTTACGTAATTCATAATGGACCTCCCGGCAGAACATGCGGCCGATGTCCCCGTCGATTCCACGGGAATGAAGGTACGAGAGTAGCGCATGGTGCTGCAACGGCACGACGAGCACGTCCTTCATGTCAGCTTCGACGGGACGGGGTGTTGTCCCCGGAATCCGCACTCTTTGTATCGGGGCAGCATTTTCATGTCTCCCGATACAGGCAAGCACTTCGCTCACGCTGTTCGTCCGGTACAGGTATTTGCCCAGTTCCACAAGGTCGCCGCCCGTCGCTGCGCCAAAGTCATACCATTCGTTGAGCCGGTCGTTGACCTTGAACGACGGAGTGCGTTCATCGCGCAGCGGTGACAGATACCAGTATTGTTTTGATATCACACTCTGGGGATGGTAGCCGAGACTGGCGAGATAGTCCACGATACGCAGTTGTTTTGCTTCCGCTATGGTCATGTCATTTTCTTTTCACTTGTTTTCAAAAAACAGTTTACTTTGGTTTTTCTCCTATATATACCCGGACCAAAGTAAACTAAATTATTTTTCACCTTCCGCTTCCTCGCATTCTTCGTCGAAAAGCAGGGCTTCGGTCGGGGTCACATCGTAATAAAAGAGCTTGTCCCGTTTGACGATCAGCTTCAGGTTTTCCGTCAGGTATTGCAGCAGTTTTATCATGACGCTGCGTCCCCGTTTGAACCCGATAGCCTCATAGGAAGCCATGAGGGCCTGCAGCACGTTCTCGAAACCTTTGATGGGCCTGTCCCCGAAAGCGGCGGAAAGTGCCTCCCGGTGCTGTTCGATGGACAAATCCATGAAGCTGCTCCGGGCTTTCGGTCTTACACTGCCGTCAAACGAATAGTTATCCACCATGACCGGCAACCCTTCGTCATCAACGGAAAAGGCGAACGGTTTGAACTCCTTCTCGCGGATATGCAGCGCATGAACTTCACTGATAACGGGATTCTCCGCACTTTTGGTGATGACCAGCACCGTTTCCGCCTTATTGCTCATTTCCGTACCGATATGCCCGCGCACATTGTTGTCGCCCTTGTTCAGGTGTAGCACACAATGGATGTGCAGGTCGTATTTCGACGACCACTCCATCATCTTGTTGATGACCTCCACCGATTCGCTGGTGCTGTTGATGTCGAGCATCAGGTCGCGGATGCCGTCTATGATGACCAGCCCATACCCCTTGTTCTGACGCAGGGCATAGTCGATAACCCCGATACGGACGGCAGGAGTGTATTCCCGCAGGCAAATGAAATCGAGATTCTCGTTGTCCGTCGTGGTGGGCAGCCCCGCCAGGCGGAGAATGCGTTCCAACACGTTGTGGCAATGGAAACGGCTCTGTTCAGTGTCCACGTACAGAATCCTGCGTTTGCCTTCGGGCAGGTGCGCCCGATAGTTCAAGACCTGCCGGCCCGCCAGCGACGCGGCGACGATGGCCGAGACGTTGAACGTCTTTTTCGCCTTCGCCTTACCCGTCGAAGCGCTGAAATTACCGAGCGTCGCTATGGTGGAGTTGTCAATCCATATAATCTGGGGCGGAGTCTCGTAGGTGTCCGTGGCCTTTATTTGCGATGCCGTGAGGATATCCGACAGGCGGTTCTCGTCCAGCTCCGCCCACGAGTTACGGTCAGTTCTTTTTTCGTTTTCCATAGCGCTTCTGGTTAAAGAACGGTTGGGTTGCGGACACTTCCGTCGCCATACGCATGGCATCGTCCACCGTAGGTTCGTAGTTTTGCAAGAGCCACGCGTCCAGCTCTTCCTTCGCAAAGTAGAGCATCTTGCCGCGAGGCTTGTAGTGCGGGATTTCCTTGTTCGATGTGAGTTTGTACAACATACTTTCGGACACGCCGATATACATGCACGCCTCTTGAAAAGTGAAGACCTTCTTGGTCGTGTAAATGGTATTTTCCAGCAAAGCCACACGCTCCAACAGACCTTCCACCGGTTCCAACTTCTTGAGAACCGCTTCTATGGCGGTCAGCCGTTCGCTCAACCGCTCCATGAATGTTGTTCTGTTTTGCATAAAATACATGTTAAAATTAGACAATGGAGAGTTACCTCCGTTATGCAGCGCGCTAACGGAGGTCAAAGTTATGTGATGTGAACCGGACAGCCGGAAATACCGGCGTGATACTATGCACGTATCACGGCAATTGTCACTGTTTTATCTTTCACATACTTGGCTTTTTGGCACTTCGTGTTATATTTTCAGTCGGCTGACGGCTTTTCGTATGCCGAGGTTTGCCGATGTAATGTTGTTCCTCGCCGCAGACAGGGCGGACGAGAGGCTTGAAGCGGTAACGTATCTTGTGCCGTCTTTGGACAACAGGAACCGCCCCTTGTCGAGAACCGACTGCCAGTGAGGCAGGATGAAGGTGTTTTCGAGCAACGCGTCGAACAGGACCGCCACATGGCGGATATTGTTCACACGTATGCAGAAGCCCTTCTTGCAGGCAAAAAGCGCTTCCATGTCCTCGATGCGGAGTGTGGAAACGCAAAACAGATGATAAGCGTTGGCGCAAGCCACAATACCTGTCATCTGTTCACGGGAAAAATTACAACCGAAGGAGAGAGGTGGATCGTTTCTGGAATCTTCTATACGTGAAGAGCCGAACCATACTCCGGCAATGTCGTACTTTCGTTTCAAGGCCATGCACTCCTCGAAAGAAAATGTTTCTGCGGTAAAGAGGCTTTTGACGAGACTTGTGCAATCGATCAACAGCCCTCTGATGATATGGATGTTCATTTCATGGCAATTCCTGCAAACCGCACTGTTGCAGTCGATGTACCGGTGACTGTTTATAAAGTCATCCACATAGCGGCCATACCGTTTGCCGCCTGCCATGACGTCTTGAAGATAAAGCTCCCTCGCTTCGGAGAGCAATTCGTAAAATTCTTCCGCTACATCCTGTTCCGTAGCGAAGTGGTGCAGATGTGGTCTCCCTTCAAAAAAAGAGAGGACCTGTTGTTTTGTCCTTTCATGTCGAATTGTTTTTATGGGTTTATACTTATTATAATAGTGGCATTACTTCGACTATTTGAAAAGTCGGAGAAAAGCCGGAAATATTTACCTGTAAATTGAATTTGACATGTATAACTACATCAGTCGAATAGCCCGTTGACCAAATTGACTGCTTCGTCTTTTTTCTGGTTGATGATTTTGGCGTACACCTGTGTCATTCTCACGGAGGTATGACCAAGCAGCTTCGATACGGTATAGAGATCCGCACCGAGCGTCAGCATCATGGTCGCGAATGTGTGCCGGGCCGTGTGAAAAGTAAAACGCTTGGTGATTCCGGCCGCTTCGGCCCACGGCTTGAGATACTGGTTGATGTTTGAAGGCAAGCTGAACACATGGTCATCCGCCGCCTTGTCCTCACGCTCCGGCATCCACTTCAACGCCTCGTTGGAGAGTGGCAGGTAAATCGGTTCTTTGGTCTTCTGCATAGCCACCGCCAGACGGTATTGGCCGTTATCGACAAAGACATTCTTCCATTTCAGGCCGACAATATCGCTGATACGCAGTCCGCAGAAGCAGGAAAACAGATAGGCGTTTTTAACCCTCCCATCCTGTACCGGAGTGGCAATCAACGCCCGTACCTCTTCGATGGTCATATAGGACCGCACGCTCTCCGGCATTTTGGGCTTCTCCGATTTTTCCATTTCATTAAACGGATTTCTCAACAACCGTTTAGCCCGGACGGCAGCGTTCAGGGCACCGTTGAATATCTGATAATAGGTATTGCGTGTAGATGCTGCTATCGGCTTTCCTTTAGGGCGGAAGGTCGTCAGCATGTAGTCGATATAGCCTTGGCAAAAAGCGAGGTCAACCCGATCCAACAAAAACCTTTCCCCTGCATATTCTTTCAGGATATGGGTAACGGCCTTGATTTGACCGATGCCTTTCTTGTCGCGTTTCTCTTGGTACTCCAAATAGGTTTGCATCCAGTCCAGCAGATAAACCTTATCTGTATGGTTCACGATACCGGCTTCGCCGCTGGTCAGTTCGATAATGCGTTTCGACTTGATGGCATTCGCAGCGGCCATTGTTATTTCATTCTGCCGACGGGTATTGTTGTCCGTTCCCGGGATAAGATACAGCTTCAGGTACTCATATGTCCGCTTGCCATTGCGGTATATATCCAGATACAGACTTTTGCTGCCATCGGACAAATCCTTCATCCGAAGACGGATGGGCTCTTTTACTTTTTTAGGCTTCTTTATTCGTGGCATAATCGTATTCTTTCATTCGTTCTTTTTCGTATGCAAATGTACGAATTAAAACCGAAATCAAGAAACAAACAAGGAACAAAAATGTACCCAAAAAGAACTAATTAACAGAAAATAGCGAAAACAACTGAAAGAAACGATTTCTTTATAAATGTCTGATATAAAGCCTATTTACTTGTACTTATTTGGATTTTATTTTCATCTTTAATATGTCTGTTTGTTTATTGGTAATATTCCGCGATCATCTTGGCACAGTGGCTCGCCTTGTTGTCGGGATGGTCTTCATAATTCGGGTCTATCATGCGCATGTCGAGTGCCATTTTCCGGGCATAGTCCGTGGCGATAAGCATCTTCGCCTTTTCTTCCGTTTCCGAAAGCGGCAGCCTGCCCAACAGGGTGGCATCGCCCGTCTTGGCGAACTGCATCAGCTTCTGAATGAAGTCCTCCTGCTCCGGCGTGGGCGGTATGTGGTGCAGTATCTCGTTCTTGGCGGGGCGGTCAACGCCCACATCCTCCGCCGTTCGGTAGTCCGTAATCTCATTATAGAAGGCGGCAAGCTCCGGCACTTTGATGAAGTATCGGAAACGCTCCTTCTGCACCACGTTGTTCGTCACGTTGAACTCAAAATCCGTCGTCTTCTTGGCGAATATCGCCGCCCAAGCGTCGAAACACCGGATATCCTGCCGTTCCAGCTCCTTCGGGCGCAGGTACTTGAACAGCAGATACAATTCAGTCAGCGAGTTGCTGATGGTCGTGCCGGAGAGGAACGTAGCTCCCAAATCTTTGCCCGTGCGCTCCTGTATGGTGCGTATGGCAAAGAGCATGTTCAACGCCTTCTGGCTTCCCTCGCTGTTTCCCAGCCCCGCCACACGGTCGTGTCGTGTATTGAAAGTCAGATTTTTGAACTGGTGGCTCTCATCTATGAAGATGTGGTCGATGCCCATCTGCTTGAAATCCACCACGTCGTCCGTGCGTGACTTTATGGCGTGTTCCACCTTCTCCAGCTTCGCTTCAAGGTTGTGCTTGCGCTTCTCCAATCCTTTCAGCATCGCCCGCGACACGTTCTTTCCCTGCTGGCGCAGCACTTCGAGGTTTTCCTCCACCGTGTCAAGCTCCGCTTGCAGGATGCGCTGCTGCAACTCCGGCGACTGCGGTATCTTGCCGAACTGGTCGTGCGACATGATGACACAATCGTAGTCGTTGTTCTTGATATTGTTGAAGAAACGCACGCGGTTGGCGGTCGAAAAGTCCTTTTCCGAAGCGTACAGAATACGTGCGTTGGGATATGCCGCCTGATAGGTGGCGGCAATCTCCGCGACATTGGCTTTCAGCCCGATAATCATCGGCTTGTGCGCCAGATTCAGACGCTTCATTTCATGTGCGGCGATACACATAATCAGCGTCTTGCCGGTTCCCACCTCATGGTCACAAATTCCGCCGCCGTTCTGTTTCAGCATCCAGACACAATCCATCTGCGAGGGATAGACGCTCCTGATGCCCCGGCTTGCCAAGCCTTTCAGATTGAGGTCGGGGAAAGTCTGGTGCGAGCCGTCATACTTCGGGCGCACGAAACAGTTGAACTTGCGGTTATACATCGTCGTCAGCCGCTCCTTGAACTGTGGCGACTGCTCTTCGAGCCATTCGGAGAATCCGTTTCGTATCTCGTCAATCTTGGCGTTGGCGAGCTGTATTCCCTCGCTGTCGCGCACCTTGATGTCGTTGCCATGCTCGTCCTTGCCGATGGACTTCATCATGTCGGGGCAGGTGTTGTGCAGGGCGTGTTTCAGAAGGTGCATACCGTCATAGTTCCGGTAATACCCCTTCACCAGAAACTCGTCCGTGATTTTCATGGTGCGGTAGCCGCACGCCACCGAAAACTCGTCCATGCTGGCGGAGTAGGCGATTTTCACCTCTGTGTCAAACAGCCGGCTCATGTAGGCGGCATAGACACCCGTCGGAATCCAGCGTTCCCCGAAATTGAAGTCCAGATCCTCGAAGGCGATGCGCGGCGGTTCGGCTTCTTTCAGAGCCTCCAACGCCTGCTTCACCTCCGGCATACGTTCACTTTCGGGGTTTTCGCCCATCCAAGCCTCTATGCGTTCCGCCTTCTCTATCACGTTTCCGGCAATAAAGCGGTCCTTAATCTCGTAACCGGTTACGAGCGGATTGTAATAGATACGTTCTTGCAGGGCTGTGAGCAACTCCTCCGCCGTGCTGTCGGTTATCTCCCGCATATAGTCGAGATTGACCGTGCCATATTTGTTGAGCGACGCGGACAAGGCTTCTTCGGGAGAGCCTACGTTGGCATGGCTCTCCACGGAGAAGGAAACAGGACGATCGAAGATGTCCGCCTTGACAAACTTCCCGTTCTCCGCCCGTTCCAGCGAAAGGATGTCACGCCCTCCCGCGTCCATCATCACCAGCTTCACGTTCTGCTTGGCGTTGAGGTTGCCGTAACGCATGACGAACTCATCGTAACAGGTGTTCAGATGCTCACGCCACTGGACATTTGCTTCGTGTAGGTTCGATTCATAGCGGTACAGCCGCTCGTAGGCGTCACGGAGTAAAACATACTGTAACGCCTTCTCCTTCTGGTAGCCTTTCAGGTCGAGCGGCTGGAATGTGGCCCCGTAAGGCGTGATGTCCTTCAGATAGCCGATGTTGCGGCGCGCCCTGTCAGCCACCAGCGAGCCTTCGCGCAGGTGCATCTCCGGCGTGCGGTGGTAGGCACGCGGAGAAAGGTCCACGACTTCCTCCTTCGGCTTTTCCGCTTCGATGTCGGGGAAAAGTGAAGTCGCCACCGCTTCCACTTGAGCATCGGTAGCAGCAGGCGTGGCGGCAACTTTCGGCTGTGTTTCCTCCTGTCGTGGTTGCTCTCGGGAAGTTTCCGGCACAGCTTTCACTTCCGTCTTTTCCGCCGCCACTTGTTTCTCGTTATGCTGTCTTGCCAGCTCCCGAAGTTCCTTCCTGCGTTCCGGCGTCAAACCCATCATCATTTCATAGAAGCCGTTGATGGGAGGATTGGTATCCCAGTCCAACGTGGCATAGATGTCGTCAGGGTCGGCAGGCTTGGCGGCATTGTCCGTTTTCGCCTCCTTGTTTTCCGTAACATTCTGTGTGGTCTGCGGCTTGGACGGAATGCGCCTTGTCGGGCTTTCCTTTTTCGCCGCCTTTTTCTTTTTGGCGGTTTTCGGTTGTTGACTGACTTCTTCCGTCATCCCCCAGAGGTCGAGCAAGGATAGCTGCACACCGTCAGAATATTTCGGACGTGGCTCTATCTCCGGTTTTTCCTCAACGGGTTGCGGTTTTTCTGTCGGAGTTTCCACCGTCTGCGCCGAAGATACCGTTTCCAATTTTATAGCAGGACGCTCTACCTCCTTTTGAACGGTAACTTTTTCTTCCGTTCCCGACTGCCGGATTGTTCCCGAATACAGACGCATGGCGAGCCTGTAATGGAAATCCTCGTCAAGCATACGGCGCAAGTCCCCGGATATGCCTGCGGTCTTGCCCTCGTGCAGATAGACCATAGCGGGTTTCCCGTAGGGGTCGGTGTCAAGTTTCGCCGTCGTATGCACGATGCGTTCCGGGTGGTGGATGAAATAGGCGTTGTCCGTCAGGTCGGTTTTCGTATCCGTCTGTATCACGGTCATCAGCCGTTCGTCCTGCGACATTTCCTTCTTGTTCAGGTGCTTTTGCAGGACAATCAGGTCGCTGCCCACCTCCGTGCCCGCGTTGTCCGTGAACAGGTTGTTGGGCAGGCGTACCGCGGATACCAGATTAGCCTGCCGGAAAAGTTCGTTACGCACGGAGGTCTTGGTGCTGTTCAATACCCCCTGCGAGGTGATAAACGCCACGATACCGCCGTCACGCACGGTATCAAGCCCTTTGAGGAAAAAATAGTTGTGTATGGCGTTCTGGGCGGAGCGTCTGCCGAAGGAATCGCTACGCTGAAACTCCGCGTCGAACACGGCGATGTCACCGAACGGGATGTTAGATACCGCCAAGTCGAAATAATTGTTGAAAGGCTTTTCAATTTTCTCAAAACCGCAGGTGCGCATTTTATGGTCTGGATATAGATGCCGCAGGATTGTCCCCGTGAGCAGATCCTTCTCGAAAGCCATCACATCCGCATCGGGGCTGTGCCGCAGCACGGAATCCACGAACACGCCTACACCTGCCGACGGTTCGAGCATACGGGCGGGGCGGACGCTGTAATCCGCCAGCATGTCCGCGAGGGTGTCAGTTATCTCTTTTGGGGTGTAGAAAGCGGTCAGCACGGATGCTTTCAGCGAATCCACAAACCGCTTGTATTCCGTTTCGTCCTTGCTGTTCTCACGGATGAGCCTGTGCAACTCCACCGTCGGGGCGAACAGTTCGAGGTCGGATTTCGCCCACCGGACGGCATCCGTCAGTTCCTTGGCAGGGTTCAGGATACATTTCAGACCGCCGAAACCGCAGTACCTTTGAAGTATGGCACGCTCTTCGGTTGTCGCCGCTCTCTGTTCCCTGTCAAGGATGAATGCCGTCCGTATCGCCTCGATGTTGTCCCGTAGTTTCTGTTTGCGGTTAAACGCCATATTCCCCGATGTAAAGGACGGTTGCCCCCGTCAGCTCCGTATAGAGCAGGTCGTAATCGGAAGACAGGGCGAAGTTGTCGTCCGAAAGGTCATAGACGGAGAACACGTTGCCGACAAGCGGCAGGAGTTTATGGATAAAGGCTTCTTGTTTCTCTTCCGGCACTTCGTTGGCAAACTCGTTCTCCACGACTTCGTGGAGCATGGCGTACCGGGAATAGTGCAACCCGCGCAGCAGTGTTTCCATCGCCAGTTCCTGCGCACCGTCGGTGGGATAGCCTTCAATCCGCGCCTTTTCATACGTTTCGGCGGCACGATCGGCGCGTTCCCGTATGAAAGCGGTGTCGGTAGCCTGTTCAAACTTGTTCGTGCGGAGGTAGTCCATCAGGTACAGACCGTAATAGGAAAAGTCGGACTGCCCTTCGTTGTTCTTCTTGTTGTTCATTACTTTGGAGTTTAGTGGATTGATATTTAACGGGATAATCGGTTGGAAAAAAGGAAGAAAAAGGCACTCGGTATCCCTCCGAGTGCCGCCACTAAATCCAAAGTATGAGTGTAATCCGGTATCGAAGAACAATTCATTACTCTGAACAAGTGGCAAAGTTAATACTATTTCTTCCGTCCTGAAAATTTCTTGCCCTTTTTAGCCTCCGGGAACACGAACGTCGTGTTATATTCCCCGTCAAAGGCGACGACGGCATCGAAGCTCTTGCCCTGTTTGCTCTTGAAGCCTTTGAGCAGCTGGGTATGCCCTTCGGTGAGCAGGTCTTTGATTTCATCGTCGGACAGGGTGCGTCCCGCTTTCAGCCGGAACACGGGAAGCCCGCACTCCGTGTTGTCGCAGCGTACCACCTTGCCGTAGAACCGCATCCTGCCCGTGCCGCACTTGGGACACGCGCAACCGGAATCGCGGCTGCCGAAGAGTTTGTCGCATGAGAGCAGTTCGGAGGTAATCTCCCGCGTGTACGCCTCTATCTTTTTGCGGAAGGTATCGGCGGACAGCTCCCCACGCTCGATGCGTGCCAGTTCCTTCTCCCATTCGCCTGTCATGGCGACATCGGCGATGCGCATCGTCTTCACCACGGAATTGAGTGCAAGCCCCTTTTCGGTGGGGACAAGCAATTTCTTGCAGCGTTCCATGTAACCGCGCTTGAAGAGCGTTTCGATGATGGAGGCGCGTGTGGCGGGAGTACCGATGCCGCAGTCCTTCATCGCCTGCCGCAGTGCGTCATCCTCGATTTCCTTGCCCGCCGTTTCCATTGCGGACAGCAGGGTGGCTTCGGTATGTAGCGGCTTGGGCTTGGTCTTCCCTTCTGTGATGGAAGAGGCTTTCAGTGTCAGCGTGTCGCCTTCCTGCCAGCCGGGAATGGTGGTTTCCTCCTTGTTTTCCTCGCCATAGACAGCACGCCATCCGGCTTGCCTGATGACGCTGCCTTTCACGGTAAACTCCACTCCGGCACATTCCGCCATGACAGCGGTCACGTCCTTGACGCATTTTTCAGAGAATGCCTCGACCATGCGCCCGGCAATCATCTGATAGATGGTATTGTCCTCTTTGGAGAGGAAGAGCGGTTTCTCACCCGTGACGAGTAGGGCATGGTGGTCTGTCACCTTGCCGCCGTCTACGCTGCGGCGTGTCGGGATGGCTTTTGCCCGCACCTTGTCTTTCCATTCGTGCTGTGTGCCGATGAAAGCGAGCAGTTTGGGAATTTCGGCAAACACGTCTTCGGGGATGTAGCGGCTACCCGTTCTCGGATAGGTTATCAGCTTCTTCTCGTAGAGCTTCTGCGCGATTTCAAGCGTCTGCTCCGCCGTGAAGCCGTGCTTGGCGTTGGCTTCTTTCTGAAGCGTGGTCAGGTCGTACAGCAACGGGGTATCCTCCGTTTTCTCCTTGCGCTCGGCTTTCGTTACCGTTGCGAAGCCTGCCGCCTTTACCTTATTATATAGCTCCGTTGCCGGTTCTTTCGACTTCCATTTTTCAGAGGATGAGAATTTCACGACCTTGCCGTCGCAACCGTCCGTTGCGATATGGAGTTGCCAGAAGGCTTCGGGCGTGAAGCGGCGGTTCTCCCAGTAGCGTTCACATACCATAGCCAACGTTGGTGTCTGCACCCGCCCCACGGAGTATGTGCCGTGTCCGGCGGCGATGGAGAGAGCCTGCGTGCCGTTGATGCCCACGAGCCAGTCGGATTCGCTTCGCGCTTTGGCGGCGAGGTATAGGTTGTCATACTTGCCGCCGTCTTCGAGGTTGCGCAATCCCTCGCGGATAGCCTTGTCGGTGAGCGAGCTTATCCACAGGCGCACGAAAGGAGTGGTACTGCCCGTGTAGTGGTAGAGGTAGCGGAAGATAAGTTCACCCTCGCGTCCGGCATCGGTTGCCACGATGATTTGGTCGCTGGTGCCGAACAGCCTTTTGATTGTTTTTATCTGCGACACCACGCCGCTATCGGGCTTGTAGCCTTTCTCCGTCCTGACCTGACGGGGGACGAGCGTGAAGGTGTCGGGGATAATCGGGAGGTTGTCACGGACGAAACCGCGCACGCCGTAGCCATCGGGCATGGCGAGCTGGACAAGGTGTCCGAATGCCCATGTCACGGCATAGCCGCCTCCCTCGAAATATCCTTCCTCTCTCTTTGTCGCGCCCACGATGCGGGCGATTTCACGTGCCACGGAGGGCTTTTCTGCAATGATTGTCTTCATGTCTTCTTCTTTTTTGTTGATACTTTGGATTTTATTTTGGATTCAGTGGCGGACATCGGTCTATACTTTCATGCCCTTGCCCGTTTTCTTCTGCGGCTTGTCCTGCTGCTGTTGCTGGCGGGCGTCCTTCGGAGTGGTCTGACCTTTCTGCAAAGGCTCTTTCAGGTTCTTTGTCGCCTCGTTGGTCTTGCCCTCGTTGTTCACCGCCACCTGCGTGCGGCTCTCGTTGGACGGGGCGACCTGCTGCCCGATGTCGGGATTTGTTTCGTAGCGGTACGGGCGACCCTTCTCCGGGTTGAACTTGATATACATCGTGGCATGGAAGCCCTGCTTGTCGGTCACGTTCTCCAGTTTCACGGCTTTGCCCGCCACATAGTCGGCTTTCTGCTGTTCGGTGAAGTTCACGTCGCTCCATTTGCTGATGGGGCGGATGCTGCCGTCCTCGTTCGTCCACGTGTTGCGGCGTTGCTCCTTCTTGGTCTGTGTGGCATTTTCCCCGCCTTGCGCCTGACTTTTCGACGTGTCGCCTTTGGTTTCCTGCGTCTGTACGGTACGGGGCGACCTTCCGGTTCCCGGCACGAACTCCACGCCGCGCTGCTCCACGTTCACTTGCAGAGTGGTGACGAACTTCCTGCCGTCGTTGCGCTCGATGAGCTTGTCGCGCACGGGCAGTCCGGCGCGGAGCATATCCTGCTCCTGCTTGGTGATTTCCGTCTTGCCGATGCGCTCCGGGATGCGTACCTTGCTCGCCGGAATGTCCGTGATCTCATTCGTCTTGCGGTCGATGCTGATGTAGGAGGGGATAATCTCGCCCGTTTCCTTCTCCACGATGTCCACGACCCTGCCGAGGTTGCCCGTCTCGCGCAGGTTCTTCCGGTCGTCGTCGGAGAATTTGTGTTCCTTGTATTCATCCAGTTTCTGCTCCTTGCGGATGAAGTGCGGCACGAGGCTGATGTTTCCCTCGCCGTCCTTCTTGAAGGAAAGGCGGGCGTCCAGCTCGAATGCTTCGCCGCCGAAGGTGGGCTTGACCTTCACCAAGTCGGACTTGCCGTAGTGGAGCATCTTCGTAAGGTCGCCGGACTTTTCAAGGTCGTCACGCTTCACGCCCCATCTGTCCTCCAGCTCCTGCCAGTTGATTTTGCTCTCGTCGATGGGCTGGTAGCCCCGTTTGCCCTGCGTCTGTTCGGGATCTTCCTGTTGTTCTTTTTGTTGCTCCATGTTTTCCTGTTTTTGAGGTTCTTGTTTTTCGGTTGCCAGTTCTTCCTGCACCTTTTTCTCGTAGTCGGAGGTGTCCACCTTGTGAGGGGCAAGCAGCTCCTTGTTCGCTTCGGGGTCTTTCAGCAGTTGCTTCATCACCTCCAAGAGATTTTCGGCTTGGTCTGCCGCGATGCGGTAAAAACCGAAGCGGCTGGGTTCCTTGCACTGCCGGAAGAAGTTCTTGAAGAAGTTGTCCAGCACGTCGCCGTGTCGGTCGAATTGCAGGAAACTCTGCGCGTTTTCCGCTTTCGCGGGGGTGCGCTTGGGTGTGCCGTCCGCGTTCAGCCCGGCAACCACGCTGATCTCGCCCGTCTTCTCGTCACGGACCACCAGCACGTCCTTTTCGTCTTTTTTCTTTGCCATCTGAAAAATGTTTTAATGGGTTATTTATGAAAGAAATTATGGATACGAGCCTTGTAGAAGGCTATATCTTCCTTTTTGAAGTCCTTGATATGGTTGGAAAGGAATGTCAGCACGTCCTCCTCGCTGTAATAGGTTTTCTTGCCCAGTGTCTTGTAGGGCAATGCGCCGACACTGCGGTAGCGTTGCAGGGTGCGCTTGCTTATCTGAAGCAGCATGCACAAGTCCTGATTGTCGAAAAGGCGGATGCTTTCCGTGATAGTAGGCTGTTTCCCCTCAGCCTTCATCGCCAGCAGCAGTTCGTCCTGACGGTCGAGCCGTTCCATCAACTTCTGCATCCAGCCTTCGAAGTTGTTTCGTGTGAGCAGTTCCATGACCTATGTCCTCCTTCCTTTGGGGTTGCCGCCCGTGCGCAACGTGTGGTTGCGTTTCAGTTCCTGCGGTGTCGCCGCGTCCTCGTTGACGGTACTCTCATCAAGCAGGCGGTCGATTTCCGACTGCCGGTAGCGGCATTTGCCGCGAAGCACGACATAGCCGATGCGTTGCTCGCTGCGCATACGCTGGAGGGTGCGGGTACTCACGTTAAGCAGGTGCGCCGCCTCGCGTGTGGTGAGCAACCTGTCGGGCGATGCCGCTCTCTTGTCACCGGAGACGGCACGGACGTGTGCCGCAATCTCCGCTATCTGTTCCGTCAATGACCGGAAGACGGAACTTTCCATTGTTATCACTTTCATATTCAGTCCTTTCTTTTTGTATCTGCGGCAAAATTCGGCAATAAACAAAAGGGGCTTTAACAACTCACTACGTGACTCACGTAAGATTTTTACGGAAGATGGCTCCGTAACCCGGTCAAACGGCGCAACAGGCAGCCTTTCAGTGGAAAACGGCACGTGTCCGGGAGTGTATCGTTACCTTTGCGGGCAAACCGATAATTGCATGAATATGGAAATAGTATCAATTGAGAAAAAGACTTTCGAGATGATGGTGGCGACATTCGGCGCACTCTCGGAGAAGGTCGCCGCACTGAGGCGCAAAAGCGACACGGGGCGCATGGAAAGATGGCTCACGGGCGAGGAGGTCTGCGGGCAGTTGAGAATAAGCCCGCGTACGTTGCAGACGCTGCGTGACAGGCGGCTTATCGGCTACTCGCAGATAAACCGCAGGTTTTATTACAAGCCGGAGGAGGTAAAGCGGTTGATACCGCTTATCGGTACACTCTATCCGCACGGCAGATGATTTGATTTATTTACCCACTGAATCCGAAGTTATGATAAACGAGAACAACGATGTTTTTACGATGGAAGACGAGCCGATAGCCTCTGTGATGCAGGATATGCGCAAAGGCTCAAAATGGCTGTCCGCATTTCTGGAGAATTACCGTCCTCCGCTGGACGGGGAGCGTTACCTGACGGACGGCGAGGTGGCGGAACTGCTCCGTGTAAGCCGACGCACCTTGCAGGAATACCGCAACAACCGCGTGTTGCCCTTCATACTTTTGGGAGGGAAGGTGCTTTACCCGGAAACGGGGTTGCGCGAGGTACTGGAAGCGAACTACCGCAAGCCGCTGGAGTGACGCTGGCATGAAAAAGGAAACGGGCGACACCTTTTGTGGTGCTGCCCGTTTCTTGTCTTATGGGGTATGCGCAATCAGCAATACCCAGTTTTTCCGTTCTGTATGAACATCACGTATGCCTGCCGTTTCTCTTGTGAGAGTGCCTTTCCCACCAGCCATGTGCGAAACAGGTGGGTGTTGTAGGTGTTCAGCCGGAAGGCGACGGGTATGATGATTTCAAGCGCGTACACGTCCGCGTACAGCCCGTTTTCAAGTTGCATGTAACGGCATACCTTGTAGTCGTTCAGCACGTCCGACTTGCGGACAGCTTTGATGGCGGCGTTCACTGCCGGGACGGTCGTATGGAACAGTCCGGCGATTTCGGTGGCGGCCATCCATACGTCGTTACCGGTTACGCTGACCGCCTTGTTATCTATGATGATTATGTCACGTTTCATGGCTCCTCTTTTTTAGATGGTGCAACCTGCAAATTCCTCAATGCCGCTCAATCTTGCCACAAGGTTCTCCATGTCCTGATTGAGTTTCTCTTTCGTTATCTTAGCGTAAATCTGCGTCGTCTTTATGCTCTTGTGTCCGAGCATGGAACTGACGGTTTCGATGGGTACGCCGTTGGAGAGGAATACCGTCGTGGCTGCCGTGTGGCGGCTCTGATGCCACGTGATATGCTTGGTGATGCCGCAACGCTTGGCGACGGCACGGATACCGGCAAGGCACGTGTTATAATGCGGTACGGGGAATATCCTGCCGTCCTCGCACAGCCCCCGGTATTTGCCGATTATGCGGTTGGCGATGTCGAGCAGGCGGATGTTGGACACCACGCCCGTTTTCTGGCGGTTGATGTTTATCCACTCGTGTTCGTCGAAGTAGGTGCGGATATTCTCTTCTGTGAGGCTGCGCATATCCGAAAACGATAACCCGGTGAAGGCGCAGAACAGGTAGAGGTCACGGTACAGTTCTTGTTTGGCGTTTTTCAGTTTCCCGTCCATCAGCAGGCGTATTTCCTCTTTGGTCAGGAAACTGCGTGTCGTTTCCTCCTTCTTGATTTCATACTCGCGGAACGGGTCGCGTGTCAGCCACTCGTTGTTGATGGCGATGAAAACCATCGTCCGTAGCGGGCAGACATACAGCCACACGGTATTGGTGCAGCAGTGCTTGTCCGTGCGCAGGAACATCTCGAAATCGGAGATGAAAGCCGGGGTAAGCTCTTTCAGGGCGATGTCCTTCACATGGTAGCGGATGTCGAGGAACTCTTGCAGGTGCTTGTAAACGGTGCGGTACTTCAACAGCGTGCCTTTGGCTTTCATGCCTGCCTCCACCTGTTTCTCGTAGTCCTCGTTGTGCTGGCGGAACACCTGCATAAGTGTATGATGGCGGTGTTCCAGTCCAAGAAATGCGTTCTTGACTTTCTCCGCTGTGACGAAATTATCACGCTCCATGATTTCCTGATAGTGCCTGTTGATGCGTACCCGCATCTTGTCAAGCATACGGTTCGTTTCGAGTGCCGCCGTGCTTCTGCCCGTGACACGTCCACCTTTGGTGTCCCACAATTTCGGATCGACAGTCAGCTTGCAGCTGAACTGCGTTTGGCTGCCGTCAACTGTGATGCGTCCCATGACGGGAACTGTCCCGTCCTTTTTCACTACCTGACGCTTGAGGTAGTAGATTACTGAAAATGTACTCTTCATTGTCCTTAATTTTTTGGTTTCAAAATTAGTTGGTGAAGAGTCCGGTGTCGGTACGCAAAACGGAGAGGAACGGCGCAATCTTTTTCCGTAACCGGATTTTTCGCGTGAGTTGTCGGTAACTCACTATTCCTTAGTGTCTTGTTTCGCCCTCCGTGCCCGTTTGTCGCATTTTCGGGCATGGTTACGAACAAGTAACGTTGCGGCGTCAGGATTTGGCTTCGGCAGGGATTGTAATGGCTTCACGAATTATCGCCACTTCAACTAAAACCCTTGTAACTCAATTCTATCACTATATCTTTCCGCATTTCACTTTTTTGTAGTAACTTTGTAGATCCAAATAATATACTATGAAACAGAAATCAGCAATTACTCTTTTGTATCTCCTTTTGTCCATTTTATGTTATGGTCAAAAGGGCAAACTGTTTACTGTAGACAGTGAACTGTCAAGCAGCATGATTAATAGTATTTATCAGGATAAAGAAGGAATAATATGGATAGCTACCGAAGACGGTCTGAATAGATATGACGGAGCCAAGTTCAGTGTATACAAACACAACGCATACGATGAACATTCACTTTTAAACAACTATGTCCGTATTCTTTTTGAA
This sequence comes from Bacteroides propionicigenes, assembly GCF_018390535.1. Taxonomy (GTDB): domain Bacteria; phylum Bacteroidota; class Bacteroidia; order Bacteroidales; family Bacteroidaceae; genus Bacteroides; species Bacteroides propionicigenes. The sequence goes on from NZ_JAHBBW010000001.1 coordinate 343,307, forward strand.
GACACAAAGGGAGCTTTTCTGATAGGTACACTAAACGGTTTACAGGCTTATGACCGTGCAACAGGTATCTTTTCCACCATTCCCATGACCTTTGAAGACGGGGGTACATTAGGTGCGAATATATCTACCATCATTGAACGTAGTAATGGAGAAGTATTAATAGGAACATCCGGGCATGGCATATTCTCTTTAAGCATGAAGGAAGGGCATATAAAAGCCCAGCAATTACCCACATTGGTTCCAAGCTACCTCATCAACCAGCTTTACGAGGACCGAAAAGGTACACTATGGGTCATCACTAATGACAAAGGAATATACAGCATAGACAAAAATAAGAAACTGAAACATTACCCAAATGAAAAAGAAATGATATGGCCTTCTTCCATTTGTGAGGATAAGGCCGGAAACATTTATATAGGATGTTTGAAGAACGGACTATTCAAATACAATCCACAGACCGACTGTTTCACTCATATAAAATGCCCTTCCTATCCGCAATTACCGATTAAAGCTTTATATTCCATGAATCAAGATGAAATATATATTGGAACTGACGGAAATGGAATGAAAGTATATCAGGTACAGAAAGAACAGATAATGGAGAGTCCTATCAACGTTACCAGTTTCAATTTTAATAAGTCCAAAGTACATTCTATCCTCAAAGACAAACAAGGTAATCTTTGGTTGGGATTTTTCCAGAAAGGAGTTATGATTGTCCCTCCCATTACCAATAACTTCAAATATATGGGGTATAAATCTTCTACTCATAACACAATCGGTTCTTGCTGCATTATGTCTGTATACAAAGACCACAACGACTCTTACTGGATAGGTACAGATAATGACGGAATTTATTGTATCGCCCCGGACGGTAAACAGAAGGCGCATTTTGAACAAAGCCCCGATATCGGGCATTCGGTATCATCTACCATTATGAGTATTTGCGAAGACTCGGACAGAAACATATGGATAGGTTCGTACCGAGACGGTCTTGCAAAACTAAATCCTCAAACCGGACATTGCGAATACGTAACTTTGCCGTATAAAAACGAAGAGCAAGTACAAAGTATCTACAGTATTATAGAGGACAACCACAGACAGCTTTGGGTAAGCGCCATGGGGGCCGGGCTTTATCGTATCAATCTGGACACAAAAGATGTGTTTCGTTGCCCGACTCCTAAAAGCGGTCTTGAATATCGTCTCAAAGGTAACATGTTACATAATTCATGGATTAACTGCCTGTTGTACAGCTGCAATGACAAGCTTTATATCGGTACTTATGACGGTTTAGGCTGTTTGGATATACCAACAATGAGTTTTGTATCTACCTACAAAGTAAACCGCCTGCTGCAAGGAGATGTTATTTATGCACTGTATGAAGATCTGCATCAGAACATCTGGATAGGAACTTCACAGGGCTTAAAACAGTTGAATCACCAAACACAGGAAGTCAAACAATATACCATATCCGATGGGCTTCCCAGCAATTCCATTTCCGCCATTGAGGGAGACTTGGATGGTAACTTGTGGATAAGTACCAATTTCGGTATATCCCGATTCAATCCCGAAGCACAAACATTTGTCAACTTCTATGCCAGCGATGGTCTACAAGGAAACGAATTCAGCAAAGGAGTATCATTTGCGGGGAAAAAAGGAGAAATCATATTTGGTGGTACTAACGGTATCACTTATTTTAACCCAAAGGAAATAACAAGCCCCAATAAAAAGCCCGAAATACGTATTACAGACTTCTACATTCATGATAAAGCTGTAAAATTAGGCATGAAATCCGGACATTATGACATTATTAAGACTTCTGTAATGAATGCCGACAAATTTCACTTGTCGTACAAAGACAATTCATTCAGTATTGAATTCTCTGCAATGGAGTTTTACAGCCCTGAACGTATCAGCTACTCTTATATATTCAATAATAATACATGGGTGAATTTGCAACCCGGAGTCAACAGAGTATCATTCAGTGATTTGACACCGGGTACCTATCACTTCCAAGTAAGAGCCAGAGATTATAACTCCTATTCTGAAATCAAACAACTGACCATTATTGTTTCTCCACCTTGGTATGTATCACTGTGGGCCAAAACCATATATTGCCTGACAGCAATCATCATTGTCGCTTTCATCATTGTACAAATACGGCAACGCTACCATGCACGCCAAAGAATGTTAGAGCATATACACGCCGAGCAACTGAATGAAGCCAAACTGCAATTTTTCATCAATATTTCTCACGAAATACGAACACCGATGTCGCTTATTATCAGTCCGCTTCAGAAACTAATGGCGAACGATTCCGATACAGAGCGTCAACAGAGTTATAATATTATCTATCGCAATGCTGAACGCCTTTTGAGACTTGTCAACCAACTTATGGATATTCGGAAAATAGACAAAGGTCAGATGCAACTTAAGTTTCAGGAAACAGATATGGTAAGTTTCATACAAGATTTGTATGATACATTTACATATCAAGCTAATACCAAACATATCCTATTGACTTTCCACTCCGAAGTGAAAGAGTTAAAAGCATGGATAGACCCCAAAAACTTTGATAAAGTAGTCTTGAATATACTCTCCAATGCTTTTAAATTCACACCGGAAAATGGAAAAATAAAAGTTCATTTGTGTACCGGTAATAATCCCAATACCGCCCAGAAAGCACTGAGCCATTATTTTGAAATCAGCATAGAGGATGACGGAATAGGTATCAATGAAACTGAATTGGAGCGTATCTTCGATCGTTTTTATCAAATACGAAACAGCCAAAACAACTCAAACATCGGAACAGGAATCGGACTACACCTCACCCGCTCACTGGTAGAATTACATCATGGCAGTATTACTGTCGAAAACAATAAAGAGACCTCCGGATGCCGTTTCATTATCCGCCTGCCATTAGGAAAGGCGCATCTTACACCGGAAGAAATTGATAATTCAGTGCCCCAAAACAGCCCTGTACATATAACAACTGCCCTACCAGCGGCACCTATTACAGAAACATCTCAAAAAATACGTTCCAAATCCAAATATCGTGTCTTGGTAGTAGAAGATGATGAAGAAATTCGCCGTTATATCTGTCGAGAACTGGGCAGCAACTTCCATATGCAAGAATGCAATAATGGAAAAGAAGCCCTTACACAAATTCTCAAGAAAAGTCCGGATTTAGTTATAAGTGACATCATGATGCCTGAAATGGACGGTATAACTCTTTGCTCAAAAATAAAACAAAACATCAATATCAATCATATTCCCGTTATTCTGCTTACAGCAAAAAGCCGTGAAGAAGATAATCTGGAAGGTCTCAGCATAGGAGCAGACGCCTATATAACAAAACCTTTCAGCATTGAGATTCTCAGACAGAGTGCTTTTAATCTGATAAAGAGCCGGGAAAGGTTAAGAAATAATTTTCAAGGTAGTCAGGAACAAGAAGAACGGATGCAAAAATTAGAGATGGACTCACCGGATGATCGCCTGTTGAACCGTATTATGAAAGTCATCAATGACAATATAGCCAACCCTAAACTAAATGTTGAGTTGGTAGCTGACACTGTGGGAATTAGTCGTGTTCATCTTCACCGTAAATTAAAAGAACTAACCAATCAGTCCACCCGTGACCTGATACGCAATATCCGGCTGAAACAAGCTGCAAGCTTATTGGCAAGCAAACGTCAGAACATCAATGAGGTTGCAAGCCTGACAGGATTTACTAATGTAGCTTATTTCTCAACTGCATTTAAAGAGTTATACGGCATGACACCTACTGCCTATATGGAGCAACATTTAAACTCAACATCTTCTGATACGGAATGATACAAATAAAGCGGACTCCTACAGAAGGACATAAATAAATCTGTAAGAGTCCGCTTTATCTATCTATAAGAAAAATATCTATTTATTTCTTCTGCAAGGAGATTCATCCATAAATAAATAAGTATTCTGGTATCCGCCGCAATCTACTACTATCTTTTCAAACACGATTCCCGGATGCAATGGTTTCAGTATAAGAGTTTGAATATTATCCTGTGTCTCAGGAAGTTTCAGTTTCACTTGACTTTCAACTACCCTCCGGGCAACAGTCGGATAGAATACACTATATACATTCTCCGGCTCTTCGTTCAAGTTTGCATTGAAGTTAATTGTTTCCACATTACCACCATTAAACCCTACTTCATATTTATGTCCTTTTACATCATGAAAAGCCAACGTTGACTTCACTATGACGTGAACATTAACTTCCGTAACATCTTTAGGAATTTCCATCCTATATGCAAGAGAGGCCCCTGTAACATCCTTAGAATAAGGCATCAAAGCCACTCCACTCAACGTACGTCCCATATATGGGATAGTTGTCCATTGTGCCTCGGCAGCGTCCTTCTTCTCAAAATAGTGTTCGGCTTCCATTGCCACTACACCGTCTTGGGATTTAAAGACATATCCACCAGTCTCTTTAGGTTCTGCTATGCGATACACTTCCGGCTGCTTGTCTGCTGGGAAATTATCATTCCAAGAAGTATAACCGATATGCTTCTGTATCATCATGTTCTTCCACTTACCACCCGACATTACATTGTTATAATCGTAACACAAATCCTTGTCACGCTTAAAAGCCATTTCAACTTTATCTGCCCAATAATTAGCCTGCGGATTATTCTCTTTATAGAGTTTATGGTTCATGGCTTGTGCATAGTACATTTCATACAAATTGGCCATAGCCTGAACCGGAAAAAGAATCAATTGCTTATACGCATCTTTATATTCCGGTTTGAGTGCCATATATTGGCGCAATGCTTCCGCTTCAAGTTTTATAAACTCGTCTGACACTTGCTTCCACTCTCCGGTCTCTAAATTATAAGTTTCACAATCAAGCATCTCAGCTGTAACTCTGCCGGCATATTTACTATATAAATTCAAAATACGCATAGCTTCACCCGCTTGTTCTTCACCGAACTGTTGAGCGCAGAATTGACGTGGATGGTCTAACAAGTTATCAACAGTATAACGTTTAGGATTCCAAGCCATATCAAGAAATAAAGTAATAGGATATTCCATCGGCTTCAAATCGCCGACATTGAGTACCCATAATTTATCAACCCCGTAATCATACGTCAGTTGCAACTGTTCCCACATATTCTGAATCGGAGTCACATTAAGCCATTTAGTGTTACGAGGTGCCCCCACATAGTCTACATGATAATATATACCCCATCCTCCGGGATGTTTCCTTTCTTCAGCATTCGGTAAACGGCGTACATTTCCCCAATTATCATCACTCAGCAACATAATAACATCATCCGGCACTCTAAGCCCCATATCATAATAACGTTGCACTTCTTTATAAATAGCCCATACTTGCGGACGTTTTTCAGGAGCTTTTCCAGTCACCTCTTTGATAATACGTCTCTGGTTTTTGAAGATTTTTTCCATTAAACGCATATTCTCCTTATCACGCGGTACATATTTATCATCTTCTCCTTCCTTTCCACCCATTGGGGTATCACCATCACCTCTCATACCAATTGTTATCAAATCTTCCGTATTTAAAGCACGTTCAATACCTTCGCGAAAGAAACGGTCAATCACTTTCTGATTGGAAGTATAATCCCACACACCATACTCTTTACGTTTTCTCGCCCATTCTTGGTGATTACGTGCCATAGGTTCATGGTGAGAGGTTCCCATAATAACTCCCATCTCATTGGCTGTCCTGCTATTTTCGGGGTCATCTGCATAAAAGCTCCAACTCCACATGGCAGGCCACATAAAATTACCACGCAGGCGCAGAATTAATTCAAATACACGTGCATAGAAACGATGATCACCATAGTTTGTACCATATGTGTGTTTCACCCAACCGGTCAGACAAGGAGCTTCATCATTCAGAAAAATACCGCGATACTTCACAGCCGGTTCTCCTGCCGTATAATTTCCGCGAACGATAGATAAATTCTGCTGGGGAATAACCGGAACATCAGCCCAATCATACCAAGGAGAAACACCTATTTGTTCTGATAACTCATATATTCCGTAAATTGCTCCTCGTTTATCACTACCTACAATAACCAACGCCTCCTCCACATTCTTTAAAGGAGCGGTCACTACTGTCATCAGGTATTTTTCATTCTTACCATTCAGCGATGAAGCATCTATCTTCTTCGCTTTCACAAGTTCTTTTATAAAACGACTTTTAAGAGTACCTACTATAACCATACGCTTTGCACGTGGTTCAAATTCCAAATCAGCCGCCTTACCTGTTACTTTCTTAAAATCACTCTGAAGATTCTTCGCAGCTATCATTACACCGGCATCTTCCAACTCATCTATCAATATGGCATTAGGAGTACCGTTTTCTACAAGCGTAAATCTATCGGATGCCAACTGATTAAAGGTTATCCCCTTATTATCTATAGCCCCTGCATCCAAACACAAAGTTGAGAGTAACAATATTCCCAAACATTTTTTCATTTCCATAGTGCATTCCTTTTATTTATCATATTTAAAATAATCTATATCTACATAACCGCCTAAAGATTTCGTTGCATAATTAAAAATAGCGAACTTACTTCCCATAAAGAATCTGGTATAATCAAAAATCATCTTACAGGGCTCCCCGATTCGTATCCACTCCTTATTGTCATAGCTATAGTAAAAAGTAGCTTCATCTTTTTTATTTGCAAAGTCACCGTCAATGCGAAGGTAAACTAAATCTTTTTTACAAGCCACACGCTCCTTTTCCTCTACCTTTACATCCGTCACTCTTTTATCTTTTTTTGACAGACTAACAGACTGAGTAGACATTACCAAATGTTTTTCTCCATTTTCCTTTAAGACAGCAAGTACTCCGGATAAGCCGTTGAAAGCCGTAAAACCTGCGATGTCACCATCTTTCATCTTTGACACATCCATTGCTATTATTCCGCTACATTCGGGAGCGTTCATTCGTTGTGTCAAAGTATTAGGAGCCAAAAACAAATTGTCTACTACCCGTCCTGTTTTCAAACGCAAAAAACCCGGACGCTCAGTCAGCGACCAACAATCATCTAACGGATTATGATTCCACTGCCAGTTAAGGCTCAATTTTGTATCACTAAAATCATCACTCCCCATAATACTTCCCTTGCATTCATTCGGAAAAGTGTTCATTAGCATTGATTCAGGAACACGTCCTTCGGCGTCACCCAACATAGGCCAGCCATCTACCCAGCGACAAGGCATCAAAGTGGGCACACGTCCTATGCCTCCCCGATCCTGAAAAATAAATCCATACCAATTACCATCAGGTGAATCAACGATGCAACCTTGTCCCACGCCTCCGTATCCTTGGAACTCAGTTTCAAGGATAACTTTTTTCTCATACGGACCGGTGATTTTATCAGCCCGATAACATACTTCACGACGTAGTCTTCCCGGTATACTCCAGTCCATCGAAATCATCATCAGATAATATTTTCCATTGTATTTGAATGCCTGGCTTCCTTCCAACAGTCCCTGCTCATCTGCATCCCGTTCAAATATTTTCATGTCTATACCACCGGGTTCTACATCGCTAAGATCACTCTTTAGTTGACGCAATTGCCCTGTTCCATAAAAGAGATAAACCTTACCATCATCATCAAAAAGTAAAGACGCATCATGGTGATGAGGCGGACGAGAGACTAAAGTCCATTCACCTGCCGGGTCTTTTGTTGTATAGATATACCCCCGATGAGGTTCGTCATTAGGCGAGAACCACACATAGAACTGCCCGTTATGATAACGAATACTTGATGCCCATTGTCCGCGACCGTACACTGTACCCTCTTTCAAGTCATAACGAGGCAAATCAGTAAGTTTTTGAAATACATAACTAATAGTTTCCCAATGTACCAAATCTTTTGAACGCATTATCGGACAACCAGGCATCAAGTGCATAGTAGTACTTACCAAGTAGTAGTAATCACCCACTCTTATCATCGACGGGTCTGGTACATCAGCGTTAATTACCGGATTATTGAAAATCTCCTGCTGCTGTGCGATAATCCCCAATGAGAAAATAAGCAAAGCAATAGAAATAATTATTTTTTTTAAGTTCATATTGATACTACTTCTATAACATTTTATCAATTCAATCCAGCTCTCTCAAACAAATACTCTTTACCGGGTTCCGTCTCCACATCATATTCGTATACTTTATAAAGTATGGGTAACTGAAGTACATTCAAGTTCTTTGACTGTAAGGGTTCTGCAATCTCTGCCGGTGCGTACAACATATTCGGACAGTCACCTTTGGCAGGTTTTAGATTTTCTCCTTTTAAAGGTACATAACTACGAATGCGTAATATACCACCAATACGCGAATATACTTTAGCCTTAAGCAACTGTGCCCCATCCCATTGCATATCAACAACAAATCCACCACGGGCTACCAAACCACTGATGCTTCCTTCGTTCCATTCTTCAGGCAAAGCAGGAAGCAATTGTACTGCTCCATCATGACTTTGTAATAACATTTCGGCTACACCTGCCGTATATCCAAAATTACCATCTATTTGGAAAGGCGGATGAGCATCAAACAAATTGGGATAAGTACGACCTTCGGGAAATTCCTTTTGTTTGTCATCACCCGGAAGAATACGAAGCATATTCTTTATAATTTTATAAGCATGATTACCGTCAAGCATACGTGCCCAAAAGTTTATCTTCCAACCAATGCTCCATCCTGTCGCAGCATCACCTCTCTGTAAAAGCGTGTTTCTGGCAGCTTGAAAAAGTTCAGGATTAAGCCTCGGCGAAATTTGATTACTGGGATACAATCCGTAGAGATGCGAAATATGACGATGATTATCACGAGGATTATCAGCATCTATCAACCACTCTTGCAACTGATTGTAACGTCCTATCTGCATAGGTGGCAATTGCTTGAAAGCAGTAACTAATGAATCTTGATATGATTGAGGTTCATCCAATATACGAGCAGCAAGCATTGTGTTATAAAGTGCATCAAAAGCAATCTGGTTGTCCATCGTACATCCGGCAGTAATCGAGGAACCTGCATAACCATGTTCAGGTGATACAGAAGGAGCTGTTACTAACCAACCGTTTTTAGGATGTTTCACTAAATGGCTCAAATAGAAATCAGCTGCACCTTTCATTACAGGATAATATTGGCGTAAGAATTCTTTATCACCGGTAAATAAATAGTGTTGCCACAAATGTTGAGCCAACCAAGCTCCTCCATTAGGCCACATACCAAAATAAGCGGCATCTACCGGACCACAGGCACGCCATAAATCCGTATTATGGTGAGCCACCCAACCACGTGCTCCATAAAGAGTCTCAGCCGTCTTTTTGCCAGTTATACTCAACTCACTTATCATATCAAAAAGAGGTTGATGGTTTTCCGATAGATTTGTAACCTCAGCAGGCCAATAATTCATTTCTGTATTGATATTAATCGTATATTTACTGTCCCAAGGAGCATTTACACTACCACACCACAATCCTTGCAAATTAGCCGGCTGACCTCCCGGTTGTGAAGAAGAAATTAACAAATAGCGACCATACTGAAACATCAGTGTCATAAGATTCTGATCATCTCCATCAGCAAAAGCTGCAACCCGCTTGTCTGTTTCCTGCGCAGACATTTCGGTAGAAGGTATGGAGAACTTCACACGGTCAAACTGTTTTCTATAAGTATCTATATGATTGGCAAGAGCCTGTTCATAGGGAGTCTTTACAGCTTGTTTCAACTTAGAAGAAGCACGTTTTGAGGCATTACCGCTCACATTATGATAATTCACGAAATTTGTCGCTGCAGATATATAAAGAGTAGCTACGGTAGCCTGATTAATAATTACAGATTGATTCGATTTACCAGACTTTCCGTCATGCTTTACCAATACACGGCATTCGGCATCCAACGCGGCAGGGATTCCTTCCTGCTCAACACCCTTACATTTTACAATCAACTCATTTCCTTTCGCCGTTACCATATGTTCTAATGGCGAATTATAACTCAAATCAAAGTTCAACGCTTTCGGTTTATCAGCTTCCATACGCACAACAATTACATCATCCGTAAATGATGAAAATATGGTACGCGTATAAGTAACTCCGTCCACCACATAACGGGTTACGGCTATGGCATTTTCTATATCCAGTTCACGATAGTAACTTTCAGCTTTCTTATGTTCAGGTTGGTTAATGAATAGACTCCCCATTGTAAGAAAACGCATACCATGTTGCCCGGTAAAGAAACTCTCATCTATCTGCTTTTGTGCTTCTGTCAAGCGATTAGCAAATACAAGCTCACGCACTTTAGCCAAAGCGTCTTTTCCTTTCGGATTATCATTACTGTAAGGTCCACCGGCCCAAAAAGTTTCTTCATTAAGCTGAATTTCTTCCTTATCCGTACCACCATAGACCATAGCTCCCAGACGAGAGTTACCAACAGGCAGCGCTTCTACCCACCGATGTGCCGGTTTTGCATACCACAGTTTCATCCGGGTTGCTTCCTGCTTATTTATCAGTGCCTTGTAGCCCAATAGCTGTAACATAGCTTCAGCATAACGAGCACCAAGCATACGATACCCCCGAGCTGTAAAATGCAAATTATCACCAGCTGCCGGGCAGCCTGCAGACGGAATAACATGTGCGGTAGGAATCACCTGTGGTAGCGTATCTATAATTTCATTCATGCTCGCACAGATACCTTTCTGATTAGCATGTACCACTTCTCCTACTAACAAAGGCACTTCTGCTGCATTCAAGTTCAAATCTGCCAATAAGTTTTCATAAACGCCCTTCAGTTTTCGCGGCCACTCTTTATCACCGGTATTTGATTCTCCCTGATGTACTAAAATTCCTTTTATTACTCCATCTCTCTGTGCTTTTTTCGCGAGGTCTACCAACCAACCATAGGGATTATTATCGTATGACTTCACTATATTCTTCAGCCAATCAGGTTGAGAAGCAATATGTTCCGCATAATTTTCTTTATCAAACAACTCAATACGGCAACCACCAATAGCCACATTGATAACACCTACCTTTATATTCGACGGCAGATTATCCACCATAGTGCGTCCAAAATAGTCGCATGGGGTCAATCCTGTATGACAACGCGCTAACGGTGGTACAGCCTTATACCATTCCCCTTTTGTTCTCCCACGTTCGGGACAATCTACCGCAGACATCATCAGGAAACGTTCACTTATTCCTATGCTATCCTGTGACTCAACCCTTGCATTACCTTCCATATTCGATTGGCCGAAAGCCAAATAAATATGGAAATTCTTATCTTGCGCATACAATGCTGAGCAACCTCCTAAAAACAGGCATACCAGCAATAAATTAATCACTTTGTTTTTCATTCTCGTTTTTCAAGTTTATAGTAGTTAATATCCTTTCGGAAATATAATTTGATAATTCCCGCTCAGATGCATAAAAGCAAATAGACGAAGTAATCCATCATAATAAGCATCGAAATATCCATCATCATAAGGAATATGTTTGGCATTCCACAAACGATCGACAAATTCACGGCTCTTATCGTGCGTACACACTAACGATACCGCAGCCGTAGTAGCAACCAATCCCAATGAATGTCTCAACTTTTTATAACCTCCGGCTCCCAACAATTCTGTTACGGATGTACCATCCACGTTATATTGATCTACAAAAGTATCTATACCTTGAGTATAAAAAAAGTTTTGTACTTTATTTCCATATTCTTGTTGCCACTTTTTATCTGCACATGCCCACGAATAATCCAGTGCTATATTCATAGGTACACGCCATGAATCAAAACGAAAAGCATCTCCTATAACCCGTTTACTACCCAACAAAGTACCATCATAATTATTATAATCAGGATTAAGCCCTGTTACAGGATGAATGCTTTTATGTAGATATTCACGACTTTTCCGAGCACACTCTCGCCAAAACTCACTTCTGCCGTCTTTTGCCCACCGAGCCCATACCTCATAAAAAGCGGGGACATGGTAAGAAGGATCTGTAAACCGTCCTCCAAAACGATCCGGTGTGAATGTTATCAACTGATGTTCCAAATTAATAAAGGGTGCTACACGATCCATACCAACTTTCTGCATAGAGCAATCCAAAATATTTTGCGCCTCAGCAAGATAATTAATCCCCGTTTTATCTCCCCAACGATTAGAAGCAAAAATAAGTGATGTTACATAATAAAGTTCTCCGTCAGAAGCCGGCCCCTGAGCATTACGTGTACCATCCGTTTTGCAACTCCATGCAAAATATCCTTTCAGAGGACCTTCCTGATGCTGCATATATTTCTTCCCCCACCGCCATAAACGATCAAAAATATCTTTCCTGTCAAACTGGACTGCAATCATCAATCCATAAGACATTCCTTCTGTACGTACATCATGATTTTTTATGTCACTGATATAAGCCATCGAGTCTCCGACCTCAAAATAGACTTTATCCGGTCCATAAAAAACACTCTCAAATACAGAGTTTAGTTTCTTATCTATGTCTTTCTGCTTATAGCCTAACTCTGCAAAAAGATTACGATACTGCCTTGTTTCAAAAGCACCTCTATTATAAGGCTGCCCATTACCGCCTAATTGTTCCAAATCTGTTACAGCCCAAGGCATCCACTTTAAATAGTCTATATCTCCAAATGCCTCCGCTTTAGTAACAGATGTATCCACATTTGTTTTACCCAATAAAAATCTATCAATGAAAGATTCCACTTCCGAATACTGACTTTCAGGCAGCATACAATGCATATGCCCCCCCTGAATGGAAAATCCCATACGATCTTCTATTCCAAAAGCCTTCCATACCATTCGCGCAGCCTGACAAGACACATAATTCGATTCCTCTGCCAACCATTCATAATCAGTATTTCCAAGCACCAACAAAGCACGAGGAGCAATCAAAGCTGCCAGTTCATGATGATCAATAGGAAGACGATTTACATTATTACCGGCAAATCGCCGCATACTCTCCAAAAACCATGCATAACTCGTACGTCCCAGAGTCTCCACATTTCCCAAAGTTTCAGAGACACGCCAAGCATCAACACCTCCACCGCCAGGTTCCTGAGCGATAGTTAATGCAATCCGCTCATCAAAAGCTCCCGCAAACAAAGCCATTTTACCGGCAAATGAGCAACCGGATATAGCCAAATGAGAAAGATCAATACGAGATTTCTTTCCAAGCTTTTCCAGTCCGTCAATCAGTCGACTGACTCCCCATGACCATGCGCAATAGGCCCCCATATCTGTCTGATTAGGATATAAACGATTGATCGGTTCAGTACCACGTTTTTGCGTATGAGACATGACTTGTGCAAAATTAAACGTAATCTGCGCAATACTTTTCTTATCAAACAACTGATATGGGAGAGAACCTGTAGGTCTGCCTATTCCGATAATAGCAGGAAAAGGACCGTCACCTTTAGGATATTTAATAGGGGCAGTCAATAACAATGTTTCACCATTTTCGTGCACTACGACCCGCAATGTATCGTTATCTAAAGTTGCCTCTATACTATCTTTTGAAACAACAGGCTTCATACCTAATTCATAATGCTGCAACTGACAGGCTATTTCAAAACGGCGACGTTCCCAATCTTTAAAATCCATTGATCTCCCACTTCCGTCAGCCCATGCAAAAGGATCGGGAAGAGTGGCTATTTCGGGTAATTTGTCAATGGAAGGCATCTCAGGAATTTGGTAATTATCGTTCATACACTCTTTATCGTACACCAAAGGTATCACTGTTTGTCCAAAAGCTGTTGCCTGAGCCAATAATAAAGCTGCCAAAACTGTTTTCATTTTTTTTGTGTTTGCCATAAAATATAAGTTTTAAGATAACGTCCACATTCACGTTCTAAGTTACCGACTAACCATCACCATTCCGCCATTGCAAGGAATAGTAATTTGTATTTCCTGTTTTTTATTTAGTTTTACGATTTGCAACTCTCCTTCCAAGTTTTTATTATCACTATACATCATTAGTTCTTTTCCTGCATCAACCATAGAGAGTTTTACTTTCAGCTTCAATGGCTCTTTCTGCGCATTTACTCCGGCAATATACCAAGTTTCTGCATGACGGCGGGCAAGCACTACATACTTTCCCGGATAGCCATCAATAAACTTCACCTCATCCCAAAGCGCAGGAACTGTTTTCATAAAATCCATAGCCCAAACAGGAGCATCTGTCAAATTATTAGGAGCCAAAGCAAAATGCTGTACAGGACTCTGAAACAGAACAGCCGTAGCTAATGCAAATACATCAGAAGTTACACGACGGCTTCCTCCCGGTTCATTCTTTGCATTATAATATTTATTCAAAGCACTGCCACCAAAATCCATACTTCCTACCGTATTACGTATAAACGGATGCAAACAGGCATTGAATGCTTCTGCATTGCAACTACCTTGAGAAAAATGCAGATTCTCACTGGCAAGTACTGCTTCACACGCCACAAAATTAGGATACATCCGTTCCCATCCTCGAGGCAATGTACAACCATGGAAAATAACCATCAAGCCGTAATCATTGGCATCTGCAAGAATATCTTCATAAAGCTGCATAGTTACTTGCTTATCACTACCAATAAAATCAACTTTTATTCCACGTATACCGATACTTTGCATCCATTTCATCTCTTTCCGGCGCACAATCGTATTGTTCATAATTCCCTTGGGAGATTGAGGGGCATCATTCCAATAACCATTGGAATTATACCAAAGGTAAAGTGCTACTCCTTTAGATGCAGCATAGTTAGCCAATTCTGCAATTTTCTCCCGTCCTACCCGGACATCCCATAACGCATCAACCAATACAGAACCATACCCCATAGCTGCACTAAAATCAATATAGCGTTTTTGTTCATCATAATTCATGCTATTGTCGCCACCAATAATCCAACTCCATGTACCACAACCGTATTGAAATTCCCGAGAAGCCTCATATAATGGTTCCACTACATCAAAAGCAACGGTTGTTTCCACTATCGGTGCCAACGTGTTACCAACAGTAACAGTACGCCAAGGAGTTTCTCCCGGCAATGCTATACCCGGTGCCACAGTTCCATTTCCATTATATTCGCCTTCTTGCGGAAAACCGATTGTATATAATCCCCCCTCTTTCCCAAATAAACGGCTTCCACAATATGCACTGCTAACTCCGGTCTCAGAAATCAATATCCATCCCTTATCTTCATTCTTGAACAGGCAGGGGAATGTATAGCCATGTCCCCAGCCATTCTTCCCCAGCACATCATCTACAGTATAACCTGTTTCATAACTCGGAGATGTCCTTGCAAATCCTCCCATCGGTGCCGATTGCGGGCAAAGAAAAGTCGTACTACCTTTAGGAAGTACAAAGCCTGTAGCCTCCTGTTTTACTATACAACACAATATATTATCTTGTGGATAAACTTTATATTTAAAAGCAACATCATGATTACCAACATGAAAGACAACATCATATATAGTCTTCCCTTCTTTAGAAAATGTATAAGTCTGTACATTTGCCTGATATTGCGGACGGCTATTCTTGATTGTTAGAAGATGATATTTATCATTGACAGATGATAACGAACCAACCCTATTTAAGGTCATTTGCCGAGTATAATCACCAAGATTCGTATTAAGCCCTAATGGAGACTTCTGCAGAAACACTGTTCCATCATATACCACACTGTAAGAAGGCATCCCCCCTTCATCTGATACAGTAACACACAACTTGCCATCCGGACTATACAATTTATTTTCTCCGGCAAATACACTGGTAGTAGCCCAAACGAATACACAAAAAAATAAAATATGCTTTACCATTTCTTTTTAGATTATTTCTTTAGTTAACGATATATTGCAAAGGAAAGCATCCTTTGTCAATTTACATTCAAACCATGTTTCAGAAACTTTCGTCTATGTTACAAATTGGTTCCTTTTCCACATATCTCTCGTCTAAAATCATTAAAAGCCATCATAAAACCATATTTCGCCAAAAACTTTGTTGAAATCATCGAGTATAATAAAAGTTTCCATAATTTTGTCCTCGAAGAGAAACACGCAATATGAAATACATAATTAATTTACTATTTCTATTTCTTTCATTACCTGTCATCGCAGAAAAATACTGTGTCTTTACTCCGATTAACGGGACAGTCGGTCTGGCCGGAAACAGGGTACGTAATATAGCCCAATTAACGGATGGTCGCATAATGATAATAACTGAAGGCTTATTAAATCTGTACGATGGAACAGACTTCAGCTATTTACACTATAATGAGGAACATATTTGTCCATTATCTGCATACTCAGGCTTCCATCACGAATACATAGACTCTCATGGATATGTATGGATCAAAAACCAACATCAACTAATGGTTGTGGATATAAAGCGTGAATGTTTTGTGACACAACCGGACAGTTTACTCGCCACATTGGGTATTACTTCTCCTTTAAAAGATTTCTTTATGGATAAAACCAAGGATATATGGGTCATAAACGATAAAGATGAATTAATCCGTGTAAACAAGGAAAGAATGAAAGCTAAAACTTTTCTGCCCCATATATCCTCGACGGGTGATGGTATCGATCAACTTTATGACCTTGGTGTAGTGGAGAACCAACTATACCTTTTTTACCGTTCCGGTTTACTGGTGTGCTATAATCTTGAATCATGCACAGAAATATACAGGCAAAAATTACCTGACGAACTTCCCAAGGGAAAGTACGAAAACACTTCTTACGTAGTCCCCGGCAATAATACTTTCTTTCAGCTGCGTAATGGCAACAGGGGCGGAGTTATGCTAAATTATGATATAACAAGAAAGAAATGGGATATTGTACTTCAAACCGACTATTGGCTGAACAGTCTATCTATTGATAAAGATGGCAGCATATGGGTCAGTTGCCATATGGGATTATGGAACATTGATGCCGGATTAGTAAAGAAACAATATATACCTAACCTCAAATTGGTGGACGGGCGTACTATACATACAGAAGTAAGCACTATCTATAACGATTATCAAGGAGGAATGTGGTTAGGAACCCTGAATCAGGGAATACTCTACTATCACCCTAACCGTTTCCGTTTCCAAAACATCGGAAACAGCCTATTTCCCACCTCCACAGATGCAAACATATCCATAACCGCTTTTACTGCGGATGAGAAAGAAAATATATTAATAGGAACGAAGAAAGGTTTGTTTTACTACACACCTTCCGACGACAATGTAACCTTATACTCACAAGAGTTCTCCTCTGTTCATTGCAATACTCTATTTAAAGACAGCCAGCAACGCATCTGGTTGGGCACTAGCGGACAGGGATTATATTGCATAACACCGGAAGGAAGCACCAAACAGTATATATTGCCCGGACATTCCATCCGTTCCATCATGCAACTACCGGATAAAACATTATATATATGTATTGACAATCAAGGATTCGGAACATTTACTCCCGAAACCAAAAAATTTGAAAAAGTAACGAGAGTACCCGAAATAAGCAATTCTACCATTTACCAATTGGTTCCTTATGGAGAAGACTGCTTGGCAGGCATTGAACGGAAAGGGTGGTTCATCTATAACCATAAAAAGAAAGAATATCACTTTAACTCCACTTCTCATACATGCAATTCCATTATGGCAGACAGTCGAAAGCAATTATGGATTGGCTTGGAAGACGGATTATTACTATGGAACCCAAATACCGGACAGCAAAAGACATTCTATACAACCGACGGGCTAGTAAACAACTCCATACGCTCCATTATTCAGACCGACAACAATACAATCTGGGTATCTACTTCCAACGGAATAACGCGTATAACCTCCAGTGATTTGCAAAAGCCGGCACTTTACTCATTCGCCAATTTCAACCAATACGACGGTGTTATAACTGATGAATTTTGTGAACGTTCCACTTTTACAGCAACCGACAAAACAATTTATTGGGGTGGAATCAATGGATTCAACAAATTCATAATAGCTCCTATTACAACAAATAAAACATACTCAATTCCTTTATTTACAGGGCTGGAATTATTGGGAGAAAACATAGAAAATAATAAAAGTTACAATGGCAACCAAATACTATCTCAACCTATTACCCAAACTAAAGAAATCACACTGAACCACAATCAGAACTTTTTTTCTTTAGAATTTTCCGCTTTGAATTATATCAATCCCACACAGACATACTATCACTACCAACTGACAGGTATTGATCATTCCGAAAGAGAAATCCGTTCTTCCACCAGTAAAGGATACGCCACCTATACCAACATTCCTCCCGGAACCTACATTTTCCGAGTGCAATCTGCCGACAATAGCGAGGTATGGTCGGACCAATATGCAGAAATGAGGATTACTGTAAAAGCTCCATTTTGGAAAACAACATATGCCTATATATTCTATGTTCTACTGACAATAGGTAGCATCTTGCTCTTTACCATTATATATATACAACATAAACGCCGGAAAATGCAGCGTGACCAAAAAGAAAAGTTAGATGAGATGAAAACCACTTTTCTACAAAATGTCCATGAAGAGCTGAAAGAACCTATCAACCGAATAATTTCTCCTTTGGACAGTATACTGAAATACATGAACGAAGGAAAAGACAAGTTGCAACTTGAAAAAATCAGAACTAATGCTACTGAACTGAGAGAATTAATCAACCAGCTTTCAGAAGGTATATTATCCCCTTTGTCACCTGGTGAAAATGAATGGACACAAGAAGAGTTACTAATCAATATGCGCCAATTGCTGGAGCAGCAAGAAAAACGGAAAGAATTACTTAAAACGGCTCAAAAGCCTGCATCAGACAATTCTCTATTATCGGTTGCCGATGAAGCCTTTCTCCGAAAAGTGTTACAATTTGTAGAACAGAACCTCGACAATTCTGAGTATTCGGTAGAAGTATTGAGTCGTGATATGGGAATGGATCGAACCGGATTGTATCGCAGGCTTATTTCGGTAGTGGGAAAGACACCTACCAATTTTATTCGCTCCATACGCCTAAAACGAGCTGCCCAGCTTCTGAAAGAAGGCTACTCAGTAGCTGAAGTTGCCGACCTTGTCGGGTTCAGTACTTCCAGTTATCTCAGCAAGTGTTTTCAAGAAGAATTTGGCATGCGCCCTTCACAGTACGTAAACCAATGGAAAAATCGGTAAAGTCCCCCCCTTTTCAACGAGAGTGTTGGATTCTGCAACATTCGTAATCGATGTTCAAATGGTTTCAGGCTACTTTTGCAATATCATTCAAACATAAAAATAATATATCATGAAAAATGTAAAAGTAGGAATTGCCGGCATATCACTTCTAATATCCGGCTGGGTAACGGCACAAAACACAGAAAGCATGTTACCCAAATTGAACATGCCTGTTATCCAGACAAAGTACACAGCCGACCCGGCGCCGATAGTACACAATGACACCGTTTACCTTTATACAACCCATGACGAAGACGATGCGGAAGGTTTTAAAATGAGAGACTGGCTGTTGTACACTTCTACCGATATGGTGAATTGGCAAGACCGTGGAGCTGTGGCATCACTCAAAGATTTCGAGTGGTACAAAGGCGATAACGGAGCATGGGCCGAATGTGTAGTAGAACGTAATGGAAAGTGGTATATGTATTGTCCCATCCACGGGCATGGTATCGGCGTACTGGTTGCCGACTCCCCCTATGGTCCGTTCAAAGATCCGATAGGCAAGCCGCTTGTATGGCAAAAAGAACATTGGGATGACATCGACCCCAGCGTTTTTATTGATGATGACGGACAGGCATATATGTATTGGGGAAATCCGAATCTTTATTATGTCAAACTCAACAAAGACATGATCTCTTGCGCAAGTGACATTGTAAAGCTTCCCAAGATACAAGACTATCAGGAAGGTCCTTGGTTCTATAAACGTGGTAAGCACTACTATATGGCATTTGCCTCAACATGTTGCCCCGAAGGTATCGGTTATGCCATGAGCGACAGTCCCACCGGTCCCTGGAAATACAAAGGGCATATCATGGACCATACTCCCCGAACCCGTGGAAATCATCCCGGTATTATTGATTATAAAGGCAAGTCCTATTGCTTTGGATTGAACTATGACCTTTTCCGACTTGAGACCAGCCGTCATGCAGAGCGCCGTTCGGTTTCTGTAGCCGAAATGCAATACAATGCAGACGGAACAATCCGCGAACTCCCCTATTTCCAGGATTGTAAATTAGAGCAAATTGAAAGTTTTAATCCTTATCGCAAAGTGGAAGCTGAAACCATGGCATGGGGATATGGATTGAAGACCACACCCAAGAATATATGGAGTAGCGACCGATGCAACCAATTAGTAACCAGTATAGACGAAGGCGAATATTTGATGGTCAAAGGCGTAGACTTCCAAAAAGGAGCGAACCTATTCAAAGTAGCTGCCTCTTGTCATCTCTATGGCGGTTCCATCGAAATCCGTATAGACTCGGAAGAAGGGATGTGTATAGGAACAGTTCATATAACCAATACCAAAGACGCAATAAACGTATTTGAAACCAAGGTTAAAAATGTCAAAGGAGTACATGACCTCTATTTCGTCTTTAAAGGAAACCGATTACAGCAAAAGAATCTGTTCATGCTGGACTGGTGGGAATTCCATAAATTATAATTTTAAAAAACAGCATATAACCAATTATGAAAAGAAGTATTACAATCATGGCTTTATGCCTATTTGTGTCATGGACATGGGCACAAGAGTTTCAAAAGACTTTATCGGGCATCAAAACCACTATTTCCGGTAAACAAACCGATGTGGAAATTCAGTGGTTCGGTCCTAACAGTCTTCGCGTACTAAAAACTCCCCAAGGCAAAAATGTAGAAAAGAAAAGCCTTTCCGTCATTGCCCAACCTATCAATTCCGGTATTAAAGTTACCACTTCCGGAAATGACCATATTGTTATGAAGAGCCTATCGCTTACGGTAACCCTCAATATCCAAACAGGTATTATAACTTATAGCAAGCCTAACGGTGATACATTACTTAGCGAACAGGAAAACAACAAAGCTTTTACACCTTTCAATGATGCCGGACGCCCTACGTATACCGTTTATCAGGGCTTCACAACAGACAAAGAAGAAGGGCTTTATGGACTCGGGCAGTTACAAAACGGACAAATGATGCAACGTGGCATAACTAAACATCTTGTTCAAGGCAATGTGGAAGACGTTTCCCCTTTCTTCCAGTCCACTAAAGGTTATGGATTGTTTTGGGACAACTATTCAGGTACTACATATACAGACAATGAGAAAGAAACCTCTTTCCGTTCTGAAGTAGGAGATTGCATAGACTATTACTTCATGTACGGTGGTTCTGCCGACGGAGTTATAGCCGAAGTACGCACACTGACCGGTGATGTGCCGATGATGCCGTTATGGAGTTATGGATTCATGCAGAGCAAAGAACGATACAAAAGCCAAGAAGAGACAGTAGGAGTCGTGAAGAAATATCGTGAATTGGGGATTCCATTGGACTGTATCATCCAAGACTGGCAATATTGGGGACATAATTATCTTTGGAATGCTATGGATTTTCAGAATCCCGCCTTTAGCCGTCCCAAAGATATGATTGACGAGATACATGGCTTAAATGCCCGTATGATGATTTCCATTTGGTCATCATTCGGTCCTGCCACCAAGCCCTACAGAGCATTAGACAAAGAAGGATTACTCTTTGACATCGAAACATGGCCGCAATCCGGTGTGGACGGATGGCCACCTAACTTGGAATACCCTTCCGGAGTACGTGTATATGATGCTTACAGCCCTAAAGCCCGCGACATTTATTGGGAGCATCTCAATAAAGGAATCTTCCAACTTGGCATGGATGGATGGTGGATGGATTCTACAGAACCCGATCACTTTAACCACAAAGAAAGCGATTTCGATCGTCAAACCGGTCTTGGCTCTTACCGCAGTGTACGTAATGCCTATCCACTCGTTAGTGTAGGCGGTGTTTCCGATCATCAACGTGCATTGACGCAAGACAAACGTGTCATTATCCTGACCCGTTCCGGTTTCTTGGGACAGCAACGTTACGGTTCTAATGTTTGGTCCGGTGATGTTCAATCCTCTTGGGATATGTTTCGTAAACAGATAACGGCAGGACTCAATTTTTCACTGACCGGTATGCCACACTGGAATTCCGACCTCGGTGGTTTCTTTGCCGGTTCATACAATAAAAGTTGGGCAGACAACAGTGCCACCCGTAATCCAATGTATCAGGAACTTTATGTCCGTTGGTTACAATTTGGCGTATTCTGTCCAATGATGCGCAGTCATGGTGCCGATGTCCCCCGTGAATTCTATTGGTATGGCAAGGCGGGGGAACCTGTTTATGATGCTTTAGTTGATGCTGTTAAGCTACGTTACACTTTGCTTCCTTATATCTATTCCACTTCTTGGGATGTAACACACAATCGCTCTACTTTTATGCGTGCACTCTTCATGGACTTCTTAAATGATAAACAAACATGGAATGTAAACAACGCATATATGTTCGGTAAGGCATTTCTTGTTGCGCCGGTGCTTCATGCCCAATATACCCCGGAAGTACAACAAAAGAATCTCAAGGAAAACGAAGGTTGGAATCGTGACAATAAAAAAACAATTGAGACACCTCTGTTTGCAGACTTTACCCAGCCTAAGAGCATGAAGGTTTATCTGCCTGCCGATACCCGGTGGTATAACTTCTGGACAAATGAAGCCGTAGAAGGTGGACAGAATCTCACTGTTTCCACTACAATCAACCGTATTCCTCTCTTCGTACGTGCCGGAAGTATTGTTCCATTCGGACCGGAAGTACAGTATACAGGTGAAAAGAAGTGGGATAATCTGACTTTATGCATATACCCTGGCGATAACGGAAGTTTCACCCTTTATGAGGACGAAGGAGATAATTATAATTATGAAAACGGAGCTTATACCGAAATTCCGATGAACTGGAATAATGCCAACAAGACTCTTACAATCGGTGCACGAAAAGGAGAATACAACGGTATGTTGCAAAAGCGGCAATTCATTGTGAAAACGATAGACGGTAATAGTAAGACTGTAACTTATACAGGAAAGAAAATAAAGGTTAAGTTGTAAAACATCTTACACCCATAAATGTGCTGCCACATGATAGTTTGTATTTTACTATCATGTGGCAGTCATTTAATATCGTGCTTTGCCGGCATATTTTCCAAGAAAGTCCTATTCCGGCAGACTTCCTGTTATTCTAACTTCCGATAACTTTGGCGTTGCTGTTTTTTGCCGATCTGTAAACAAAAAACGTACAAAGCGCATTTTTATCAATTGCTCAGGAACAATCTCTACTCTCCGTACTCCATTAGAAGAACAATCATAGTTACCAATCGTTTGCCATACAATCTTATCTGCAGAAACCTCAACATTAAAACAGCAACCTACATTCTCCACAAACTCGGCCACTACGCTATAAAGCTGCAATCCGCGTTCTGTATCCAACATCCAATAAGGCGAGCTGTCATTATCCGAAGGTTGCCAATAACTGTCTTTATCTCCATCTGCAGCCAATCCTGCAGAATGTCCTTCCTGCGAACTGGAAGAGAATGTCGGATTATTAACGCCGTAAGTTTGCAAAGAATCCTTTTCAGATTTATTAACATATCGCACGTATGGACGAATTTCCACTTCACGACTTTCTCCTTTCTTATAAACAGCCGTACCGGTAAAACCCAACGTTATACAAACAGGCTGAAGCCCCGGTGAAGAAGCTTCAACCAATGTGCTACCTGCATAATACGAACGTAATGCTATAGCTGCCTTGCCATCTTGAATACGAATATCACTATCCGGAGCAAACGTTATAGACTTCCCTGTGGGAAACTCGCCCGGACCTGAGAGTATACGTAGTGTAACAATAGGACTATTACTCAACTCACGACCATCTGCATCAAGTACGAGTACCGTAAGTTGTACATCATCAGTACCATCTATTTTTATCTTATCATACTTTGAAGCTATCAGTTGCAAACGTACTGCATTTCCCGCCACCGGCCATTGGGGTGGTGCAACCTTTGCATACTCATTGCGATACCAGTACCATGAACGTTTAGGCAAACGGAAATAATCCACAATTCCCATTTTTGCCATATCATTACCAAAAATACTACCATGATCGAAACCACACCAAATAGCTTGTCCGCTCCTCCATTCACGACCTTTCCAACCTTCATCACGTGCAAGGTCGCCCCAGCCCGGTGCATATTTTCCCGGACGGTCGGCTGTTACACTTCCATACTCTGATACAACTGATGAGACACCCGGTTCCTGAAAATCATCAATATTAGCCCCGTCACCGTTATACCCGGCTACATCACCTATCAAGTCTATCCGTTCAGTACCCAACGGTCGTTGAGCTCCTCCAACAGCTGCCATACGAGTAGGGTCCAACCGATGTACCACATCCACCATGCGTCTCAACAATCGCCTTACACCGGGAAGAGACCTGCCATCTGTAAAAAAAGGCTCATTACACAAACTCCATACAAATACCGAAGGATGATTTCGATGAATACGTATCATCTCTTCCAGCTGTTGCAGTACATTAGCTTCGAATGCTGCCGTATCAGCTGCAATCACAGGGTATGCTCCTGCAGTCCATACGCCATCAACTTTTGGACCTGCCGTACCCCAAAAAGGGGTTTCTGACCACAACAACATACCTTCACGATCGCAAGCATCGGAGAAAGCAGGAGAATGAGGATAATGTGATCCGCGAATCATATCAAAGCCGGCTTCTTTCATCTGGCATACATCACGATATGCAGCGGCATCAGTTACAGCATCTCCCCATCCGGCCTGGTCCTGATGTACATTAGCTCCTCTAAAGTAGTAGTGCTGTCCGTTAAGAAAGAATCCTTCATCTGCAGTCCACTTGAACCAACGAAATCCGAATACAATTTCTTCTGCATCCAACAATCTTTTTCCGGCATAAAGCTTACTCTCCAAAGTATAAAGTGACGGACTATAGGGTGACCAAAGTTCGGGAAACTTGATTTCGGGCGTTTTCAAGTCGTAAATACAACATTTGCCCGCACTGATTTTTTCCGTTCCGGAACATTCCGCCACCACCCGACCAAGCCTATCTCTCACGACCAACATTAACGTGTAAGCACCTTGTTTACTACCCGTATTTCTCACACAAGCCTTTACCTGTACATCCGATGCTTTCCCTCCATTCATCTCCAACGAAGGAGTAGTGATTACTGTTCCGCACCAGTCCAAATGTACCGTATGCTTTTTCACCAAACGTACATTACGATAAATTCCGCCGCTGAAAACGTGTTCACCTCCTCGTGGAGCTACCGTAGGGCGCCATAAGTTGTTGACCCTTATTGCCACTACGTTATCTCCTTCCACTGCGTACGGTGTAAAATCAATACTGAAACCGGTATATCCTCCCACATGGCTTCCGGCCAAATGTCCATTGACATATATTTCTGCCTCCTGAAATACACCGTCGAACTCCAAGAACAATCTCTTATCCATATCGGCTCTATCCATCTTAAGATGCTTCCGATACCAACCATATCCCACATAAAAGTCTTTAGACAAAAAGTAAGGGATACTAAAAGAATGTGGCAAGCCTACCGGCTCCCATGACGTATCATCATATAACGGTTGTTTCGCATTCTCATAATCGCCAATCTTATACATCCATTCTCTATTCAGATTGACAGTTTCCCGTCCTGTAGCCACATCTAAAGAATTACCCTTTACGTTACATATCCCCAACGATAATATAGTAAAAAGAAATACAAACTTATTCATATTCATTTGAGTTACATATATTCCCCTACATTCCGGCTTCCTTCGCAAAGAAATCCGTCATTTTCTTAAAAGTGTTTTCATTGAAAGTGACAGGGCCATGCTGCCCGTCGGGAACAGAAATAAATTCGTCCAAGCGTCCCTGCCTCTTTAGAGCTTCGGAGAAAAACATACTCTGGCAATTGGGAACCACAGTGTCCGCTTCGCCATGAATAACAATAAACTTAGGATCATTTTTATCTATGTAGGTAACGGGATTGAGAAGAGCCAGCATATCCAAATTATCAGCAGGACTCCCCCCTATCAAAGCCGCTTCGGGAGAATCCCCACCTTTGGTAGTATTGCAGTTCTCCATACGTGTCATATCTATCGGACCAAACCAATCAACTACTGCGTCCACACTACTACTGAAAGAGGAATACGCCCCTACACTTCCTTCCAAATCCACAGTCTCAGTCCCTACCGTATAAGATTTCACACCATTCGTAGTCCCTGCCAAAGAAGCCAAATGCCCGCCTGATGAAAATCCGGTAATTCCTATAAAAGAAGTATCCAACTTATATTTGGCAGCATTGGCACGGATGAAACGGATAGCCGCTTTCACATCATTAATCTGTGCCGGAAACTTGGCATCCCCACTCGAACGGTGATTAATGGAAACCACCGCAAAGCCTTTGTCGAGCAATGGCTTACCGAGAGCTTGAAAAGCTGCCTGTTTCATATTATTGGCAAACCATGCACTACCGTAAATAAGTACTACCACTTTATAAGACGGCTTGCCCGTATCGGGTAGGTATATATCCAATTTGTGCCCCTCCAGCTTGTCGTCCGCATAACTGATATCTGCCCGGCGGCAATCGGAGATACGATCTTCTATCTTGAAATAATCAAAATCGGCATATCCGCCCGTCTCCTTAGTAGCATAGTTAAACAAAGCAAAACGATAGCCCATGAAATGCGGAAGCGTATATTCCATATTCAGAACATTACCGATTACTTTCCAATGATTTCCATCCAAACTATAATAGAAGTATCCCTTATCAACTCTATTCCTAAAATCGCATTCTGCCTTGAAGTAAACAACAGACTGGTCCAACGGCACTTTCTCCACCTCCATAGGTTTCTCATACCCTCCATTAACCATCACAATGTATTTTCTACCATCGGTAACTTTAACACCGACCTGCCCATATTTACGCTGGAAAAGGGAAAGCCCGGCAAAATCTCCTTCTTTCATACCAGAAACATCCAGACTGATTGAACCTGTACAAACCGGACCGATAGTACGCTGCGTCAGCATATTCTTGGCTTGTGTAAAAGAGGTTTCTATCCGCCCTGTTGTCAACCTCATATATCCCTTGCGGGCAGAAAGGGACCAAAGAGAGTTGTCCGGATTATGATTCCATTGCCACACCAGCGGTAAAGCGCGTTCCCCTTTCTTTCTGTTAAAATCATCAGAATTCACAATGCCCGGAATTAGTCCACGACTATCCGGCAAGTTCAATTTGGCAGGAGCACGTCCGTTTACGCCTAATACCGGCCATCCGTCTTTCCATTCCACCGGAACAAGATAAGGAATACGTCCTACCGCACCGCAATCCTCAAATAAATAAGCAAACCAGCGTCCGTCCGGCGTATCTACCAATCCTCCTTGTGCAATACCACGGTCCTGAAACACAACACGACCTTCATAAGGTCCTGTTATCTTATCGGCACGATGTACAATTACAGTACGTACTCCGCCACGTGGCCAAGTAATATTAAAAAGATAATACTTGCCATTTACTTTAAAAAGTTGTGACCCTTCAGCTCCCAGCATAATTTTATCTCCGGCCGGTGCACTGGCATTCTCTAACAACACCCGTTCAGTACCCGGTTTTACACCTGAAAGGTCCGATTCCAATTCTGTCAGAAATAGTTTTCCATTGCCATATATCATATAGATATGTCCGTCTTCATCAAAGAAGAAAGAATGATCGTGGTAGGCAGGAGAGAACTCCGTACACTTCCACGGTCCTTTTTCAAGATTTTTAGTGGTGTAAAAGTATGTTTTACCCGTAGTCTGAGCAAAAGTAGAGAGATAATACAATCCCTTGTGATAGCGAAGACAACTCGCCCACGACCCACGTCCATAGGTATTCTCACCGTTGTCCAAATTCATGGCAGGCATATCGGCAAGCGTATCGTAAGCATAATTCACCAACTCCCAATTTACCAAATCCTTAGATTTCATGATAGGAACTCCCGGAGACATATGCATTGTGGTGCTACTCATGTAATAGGTATCCCCTACACGCAACATAGACATATCCGGCGCATCAGCATAAATTACAGGGTTTGTTGCAGGCTTTTGCGCTGCCAGCGGCAATATGCAACAAAGTAAGCCGCATAAAAAGAAAAGAGTTTTTCGCATTTTCATATTCGTATTAAATTACTATTCTATTATCAGTCCCTACGATTATTTTATCGAAACAGCAGCTGTGCATACTGGTGCAAAGCCCTGCGCCAAGTCAGCCACTCATGTGCAGTTTCGGGAGATTCGTAATAAGTATACCGGATACCTTGTTTATCCAACATTTGCCTGAAAGCTTTCACCACTCCCGGAAAAGGGACGGGTTCGGAAGTGCCCAATCCCAAGAAGAAAGCTTTGAATTGCCTGTTCACCATTTTCCCGTCTTTAAATTTCCCGTCCAGAAAGGTATCTGCATCCAAAGGCTCCGTACTCGGATAATTGGAAGTACCACTGAAACCGCCATAATAAGCAAAAGACTCCGGATGATTCATGGCAATGCGCATCGTTTGGTTCGCTCCCATCGACAAACCTGCAATAGCGCGGCTCTCACGCTGAGGAAGTGTACGGAATTTAGTATCAATCATAGGTATAACCTCTTGCAACAGCACTTCTTCAAATACCGTTGTTTGAAAGAGAACCCGTTCATTCGGTCTGACCGCATAGCCGTTATCCATAACAATCAACATCGGAACTGCCTTCTTTGCGGCAATCAAGTTATCCAGTATCAAATTCGCCTTTCCCTGACTTCCCCAACCCGTTTCATCCTCAAAACTGCCGTGTTGAAGATAAAGCACCGGATAACGTTTCTCGGTATTGGTTTCATAGCCTGCCGGAGTGTAAACGAAACAACGCCTCCATTCCTGTGTGATTTTGGAATAGTAGTTCACCTCACTCAATAATCCATGAGGTACATCTTTCAGAGCATAAAAGTCAGCATCATGTGCCGGAATTTCAATACCACTGCCCAATCGTCCCGCACCATAAAAATATTTCGTGCCCGGATCGGGAACCGATGCTCCGTCCACATTTAACTGATAATAATGAAAACCTTCTTGCTGACAATCTGATTCTCCTGTCCAAAAGCCTTTCTCATTTTTTACCATATCATATTTTACACCGCCAATATCAAGCTGCACTCTTTTGGCCTCCGGTGCATAAATCCGGGCACGCACCCTTCCCTCTGAATTGACTTGGGGATATTCCTTCCCTAATTGATTTACACTCGAGGGTTTGAAATCCTCAATAACTTGTGCATAAGAGGACGAAGCAAGATTCGCCAATAACACAAAAACATTAAACCATGTGATAATCTTTTTCATGTTTGTATTATGAACTAATTTAATCGTACTGCAAAGAAAAGAATCTTTCATCAATTCTCCCTCAAAGCCTGTTGCAGATATTTTTGTCCATGTTACATCTTTGGAGAAAACTCAAGCCACAAAGGCTATCGGTTCTCGTTTTACAGTTTCATGCCACCCCCCTTCCACCCTTCTGAGACCTCCTGTTTATACGGGATAGCGGGTGGAACCCGCTTTTTACTTCCCCAATGACGCATCTCAGCTTCCCAAACCTCACACCTCAGCTCCTCAAATGCCTGTGGTTTGCAGGACAAATGCCCGTGGTTAAGAGAGTTGAGGTGTGAGGTTTGGGAAGCTGAGATGTGTCATTGGGATTACCGGGATGTGTAGTCTGTGATATGGGTTCCACCCGCTATCCCGTATAAACAGAAGGTCTCAGAAGGATGGAAGGGGTACAAATGCAAACTGAAATCCAAGAATATCCTCTATTTTATATACATGATAATTCATTTTGATATATATCAAAACGAATTATCATGTATATAAAAACAGAGTCTTTGCCGGCTGGATACTTCTTACGCTATATATAAATCTTTCTTTAAGCACCTATGCTGTATCTTTACAAAGGATATAATAAACGTAAGAGAAAAACAACGTTTTTGTTTTGTGCTCCTGCACTTTCTTCACAGAAAGCACAGGACTCTTATTATAAAATGCACAAAACAATCAGTCCCAAGATAACAAAAGGGACCGAATGTATCTTTAGTTTTTTAAACAATCAGAAGTTCTTTACTCAATTAAAACCCTTTTTACTGATAATGATAATCAAAGAAATATACTTAAAGCATTAAATATACAGCTTTATATCATCTATTTTTTACAATGCTAACTTAACGGATGCTATGCTATAACCAGATAACATAACATAACTACCATCAGTCTTTTCCAATGAATTCGCCTCAATCGCTTCCATATTCTTATACTCAGTTGTTTCAACAGCATGTATCTGCCTTATTCCCGCCAAAGGAATTTCAACTTTCTGAGTATTACCAGTCATATTCAACAATACTAATGTTATCTCATTACCTGCTTTATTAATATAAGCTGTAGCGCATAAATCCTGATTATCAGCTGTTACCTTAATGCGTATTGTATTAGTGGCATAACGTGCATAATGCGAGAGAATATAACCATTTTTAGTAATCTCCCCCTCTCCTACAGGACTCCTCTTATCATTATCACCTATCATTCCATAGAAACGTTTCAAATACCAGTATACATAAGCACTGCAATAACCTTCCATACACATATGTATTTCTTTTGCCAGATGAGAGAAACAATATTCCCATGTGCTAAATTCCCATTTTCCCGAATCTTCTTCTTTTTCTCCATCATTAAACAAATGTTCTGTCATCCACCATGTTTTTCCGCTTAAACGGGAATAAAGTCCGCAAATATAATCATGCCGATTCTTTTCATACCCCGGTTGTTCAATATTGATAAACCCTTGATAAAGATGCCCTACCAAAATATCTGTATTAAAAAACGCTTCAATATCATTCATAATCGGATCTGTATAATCGGGAGATGTTCCACAAGATTCAGGAGACATCAGTTTCACTCCTGTAGCACGTATCTTCGCTCCATACTGCTTAACAAAGGCTACAACTTCTTGAGGAGTCCAATATGTAAATTCCATATCAGGCTCATTCTGAACGGATATTGCATATAAATTAATCCCGTTCTGTCTCATAAAATTAATATACTTAATTAAATGATTAGCATAAGCCTCATAATTTTCAGTTTTCAAATGCTGAACCTCTTTTCCGGCTACTGTGACTTTATCAGAAAGAGCATCAGTACAGTCCCATGGGCACGCAAAGATTATGGCACCATTATCTTGAGCCATCTTTGCAGCTGCCACATCTGCACTCCAATCAGTTTCATCTGGATAAATCATTAAACGAAGTATAGAATAACCTAAACCGTTGGATCCATACATCTTATTCATCTGCTCCGGTGTAATAAGAAACCCTCCACACCAGATTTTAGGATTATACATACCACCAAATCCAACGACAGGCTGATACTTCTCTAAAGGATCTATTTGGAGAGTTAGTGTTTGATATGCCACGTCTTGTTTTATCAACAAATCAGACTTTTCACCCGTAGTTTTATTGATTATATAAATAAATTGGCTTCTCGATTTATGGGTATCATTACCTGTACAAGTAATCTTTAAACGGGTAGTTTGTTCAACTTGTTCTATGCTACCTCCAGACATAGGAGTAACATCTACCACAATATCACCTGTCCCCAAAGATATTTCCCATTCTGTTTGTGACCATTCAACAATAGCTATTGCTGTGCCACCAGTGTTAGATACCTCTATATTATTTTTAAGGAAGAGCGCATAAGCGCTCTTCCCTTCATTATCTGTAATTTTACCATTATCATCTGAACAACTCCATAATGATAGACCGATAAAAACGAAAAATAGGTTTAAAACAAATATTTTCATAAACTAATTTTTCAGGCCATCAACAATTCCTACATACATTCCTGTACGGTTATACTTAGCATCCCAAGGACAAATCAAAGCACTGTTTCCATTCTCTGTCAAACGGGAAATTGAGATGCCATACTGTTTGTCAGCAGGAATAAGTTCTAAATATTTTTTAATGATAAATGTATAGTACTCAGCAGCAATTGCCCTATCCTCAAGAGAAAGTTTAGAACAAGGAATTGCAGTACCCTCTTTATTTACCATTGTCATGCTGAAGTCGGATATACGTACCAATTTACCGGTAGCAGCCAATTTGGTGAATAAGCCTGTAATTGCCGTTTCATTATTCTTTTGTACTTCCACATCTTGGGAATAGCTGGCATGAAGCAAGATATTATAACCATCAATTTTAGTTATATTATCAGCTTCCCATGATTTAACCAATTCTACAAGTTGTCCGCATTTGCCTACAACATCATCAGATTGCTCAATTGTGTTACTTACAAATAGATCAAGATCTATTTTTGCCGTATCACGAGCTAATGCTACAGCCTTACGTGCATACCCTTCCTGACCTAAATATTTTGCCCAATCAAAAGTATTCTCATTAACTGTGTTATCAAGAGGTTCTCCCACAATATTCCAAGCTTTTACGGTTTCACCACCGGCATCTATCACACCACCAATCCATTTTTCCAATTCTTTAGTGAAAATTTTCGGTTTTTCTTCTTCTGGTACAGGAATAATAATGTCAGCGGCTTTCCAATGGAGTTTTATATTATCAATATAAGCATGCCATTCACCTGAGCCAGACCCTACAGCCAAATCTATTTCCGTTAAGTCTTTCATAGTATTTGGTATCACAATTTTTCCAGCTTCCGGAGTTGCACCTTCTTTCAAGAAAGTGATATGGATCAAATCTTTTCCCCATTTATCCGCCTCACAACCAAAATTGAACGGCCCTTTTCCACTATTAAATTCTTGTCCATTTATAATTACTCTCATACCGCTTCCCCAGCCACCTTTACCTCCAATCAAGTACATATCAAGAGAAATACCGGTATAATCTCCTAAAGTTCTGCCTTCTGGAAACTTAACAGTAAACTTTGGATAAGAATACGAACAAGGAGAAGCTGTAGTACCCACATGCAACACTTTACCCTCACCTTGGGGATTATTCTCTACCACAGATTGATTACCATTGGACATAGGATACTGTGTACCTACATTATCACCTTCAAAGTCAATTGTTGTAACACCACCTCCTTCTATTTCATAATTCATAACAATGTTATCAAGGTAATATTGTGCAGCACCAGACTGTGAACCTACAGCCAATGTGAACTCTGTAAGATCTTTCAAATTATCAGGCAAATTAAAACCGGGGGCTTTGCTATCATTCAACTTAATGATAGCCCCACGATTCCATTCATTAGGTTTACAACCAAAGTTGCTAGCATTCACACCCACAGCAAACTCCTGCTTGTTAATAAAAACCTTTATTCCTTGTCCCCAAATACCATCATTATTGACAATACGCATATCAAGGACTATATTTATATAATCACCTAATTTTCGACCTTCCGGTAACTTTACATTTAATACAGGAAATGAATTATTAGCTTTATTGCTTTCAGTACCTATATGTAACGTTTTACCTGTTTTCCCGTCAGGATCATTTTCTACTACAGCCTGGCTCCCATTAGTCATCTCATATGATGTACCAAGCTCGTCATTTTCAAAGTCACAAATGACGGTCTTACCTTTTTCCGGCACAATAGGAATAATTTCGGGCTGAAGCAGTTCGTCATAGTAAGCTGCACGTTGTCCTTGATCAGAACAAAGTGTCCCACCAAAAAGTATCACGCCTGCTTCTTTCGCTGCATCAGCTACTAATTGCATTCCTCCTAAATCGTAGGTATTATCATCCTTCGCAGAAGTAGCAGGCATGAATGAGCCTCCTATATCTAAGCCATCAAAGTTGTTAAGAATGGTACTATAGGCTGTTTCTTTTGCAACAAAATCTGTCGAAGCCATATTTGCTGTCAACTTAAACGGCGAGTCAGCTCCACGACTGATGTACGATTTTAACAAATCAAAACTAGCCAAATATTCATTGACAACCACATCTTCAGGCTTTTCTACCTGAAGATTGCAGTCATACTCATCGGTACATGCCATAACTGTCGCTCCAAGTATAGCAAATCCGATTAGTCTATTACTTAAATATTTCATATTCTCTTAATTTTAAGGTTCATAAAAAGGCTACTTGATTTCAATTTCAAAAGCCGCACCGCCCTGTACTCCACGAGTACTTAACACTAAGGTATCCTTAGTGGCATACTGCATATTTTTCCCCTTGAAATCAACTGTATAATCCAAATAGATAGCATCACGATCTTTACCACCAAGACTATTTTTTTCTCCATCTTTCACAAATTTACCAGTACCCGAAACTGTAAGTTCGTCAGAAACGCTACCTACTGTACAAGTACCGTCATCTGCAAAAGACAAGCTAACATCGTAATTAAAAAGAGCTCCCCCTGCGTCTTGAGTAGATAAGGAAAGAATATTGTCCTTCAAACTCTTTGTAGTTACATACACGCGTTCATCTTTCTCTACATACTGCTCGTGACGCACCAACTCTGAAGATGCACCATTTATCACTGCTTTATCCACTCCACGGCGCAAATACTCTCCATGTTGCGGATTTACATATTGCACTGCATAAAGAATAAAGTTCTTCGGTTGTACACTCCAATGTCCATTGTTTGTCAAGACCGGATCCCCAACTGCCGCCTTACCTTGCAAAATAGAGTCGGCTCCTTGTACATCCGTCATTCTCAATGGAATTACATAATTCTGCCCCAATGCTTTTTCATCAGCAAAGAATGCATCGGTAAGATGTACTTCTACTCCTCCCATAATACTTCCTGCAGGTATATTTATCTGATTAGAAGCTAATTTATAATGAGTTACCGGCATTACAGTTAAAGGAGTCTCAGTTCCTTTGAAGTAGAGATTTTCACAAAGTGATTCATCTACTACATAGTCAATAATTACATTGTTCCGGTTAGTGTATCCACCACCCCACGCTGCATTTATAGAAACTTTATGCTCATTATCCATCGAATTGTCAACAAATTCATCTTCTCCTAACTCAACAGTACGCAATGCGTACTGATTAGCAAAATATACAGTCTGATAATCAAAGTCAGGAAATTCATTGTATGAACTTTCACAAGCCGTGAAAGACAGAAGCAATGATGCCAATCCACAGTACACTAATTTATTTTTCATATTATTCCAGATTCTATTGAATGTATTTACAATCATTTTTATTTCCATCCTTTATTTTGAACAAGATTACTATATTTCAAAACCTCCGAGTTAGGAATGGGACAGTAGTACATATAATCCTCATAAGAACGTTCCTCTACCGTGATTCGTTGATAGCTGTTACCATTCCATTCCATCCCATATATCGGCTCATTCAAATCTAACTTCCAACGACGAACATCCCAAAAACGGAATCCTTCAAAACAGAGTTCAAGACGTCGTTCATTACGAATCAGTTCGCGCATTTTTTCCTGGCTAGCAGCACATTCTTCCAAATAAGGATCATTTGTGCCCCCCACTCCTGCACGCTTTCTAATAGCTTTAATGACATCATAAGCAGAATAGTTTCTTCCATTTTTCTCTTTTGGCCCCCAAGCTTCATTGGCAGCCTCGGCATAAGTTAGAAACATCTCAGTAAAACGGACGCGAGGGTTATAATGTGGCTGTTTAGAAGTTGCTGCCGGATCACAGTTCACATCCATACGTAACCGTTTCTTCATATAGTATCCTGTACGAGTAGAACTATTTTCTGTTACATTGATACCATCTTTACTTGATGAAACAATATTTATAGTTGTCTCTTTTTCACTAATTGTACTACCATTATAAAAAATATATTTACTCAAACGCGGATCACGCCCTTCGTAAGGAGCACCAACATTATATTTACTATTCCCATCATTAATAGGATATCCATTAGCCATAGGAAATGCATCCACTAAATTTTGAGACGGATTCATATAACCAGTCCCGTACAAACTCGGTGGAAAATTTTGAGACTCTTGTGTATTGTCACCACTCGTACGGCCTTCTCTCCACAGAATTTCATCCGGATTAATGCCATTTTCTACAGTATTGACTATAGCAGGAGAATAATATTCAATTCCATTATCAGCAAGTTTTCCACCTTTATAATCAAGTACATCAGCTGCAACATTAGCTGCATCAGCCCATGTAGCATTATTAGAAGCATCTTGATACAAAGGACTAGCTGCCAACAGAGCCGTACGTGCACGGAAAGCTTTAGCTATAAGTCCATTAAATAACTGACGTGCCTTAGCACCCATAACATTATTATATTTACTAGCATCCTCTGTCAGAGCTTGAAAATCAACTGGCACTGTAGAGACATCCTCATACTCCAAAGGTAATAAAGTTTCTGCCTGTGCCAAATCAGCATAAATCTGATCTATACAAGTCTGAAAGGAGGCACGTGGCAAGTTAAAATCAGATTGTGATGTCTGATATTCTGTAATAACCGGCACACCCAATAATTCACCATTCTCGCCATAACCAGCATGTGCACGCATTAAATAATAATAAAACATACCTCTAAGTCCGTAAGCCTCACCTTTCATACGGCGCGCAAATAGACTGTTCATTTCCTCATCATCTGACCAGTTCACTTCACCCACGTTCTCTAAAAACAGATTGATATACTGAATTGCATTATAAGAGTTGGTCCACTGACTCAATGGATTATATGAAGAGTTGGTCCAAGCTCCTGTAGCCATTTGCAAAAAAGTATTAGTCATCTGATTAGTCACAGCATCATCCGTTGCATATTCACTATTATCATAATATCCCGGAATCTGGCTATATACATTATGCAAGATTCCTCGTGCATATTCCGGATCATCATACATTTGTTCAGTTCCCTGTTGATTTTCAGGAGCTGGTTCAAACAAGTCGTCACAGCTAGAAAAGATCAAGGCACTCGCTATAAAAAGTAATATTTTCTTTTTCATAATCATCTATTTATTAGCCTATTAAATCAGAATGCAGCTTTGAAACCGGCGTAAAAATTACGACACTGCGGAAAGCCTGTACTCAACTCCATATGCTTACGTTCTTTTGAAATTGTAAGCAAGCTGTTACCACCACAATATACACTTAAGCCACGAACGAATGATCCCTTGAAGGTATTCTTCGGGAAATCATAGGTCAACTGCACTTGATTCAAATTGAAGTAATTACGTTTATACATCCAGAAAGTGGAGGTCTGATAATTGTTTGCACCATTAGTTGTCGTCAGACGCGGATAAGTAGCTGTTTCCTTTGTATCTTCTGTCCAACGTCCCCACACTACTTCTGAAAACTTACTTGTACCACGATTCCAATAATAAGAGCTTGTTTTGAAATCGATAGCCCCAGTTTGTCCCGATCCCATAGCAAAAAGTGAGAAATTTTTATACTTTACTGTGAGATTCAACCCAAAAGAGAAAGGAGGAGCCGACCAACCATTCTTTCCTAATTCTACTTGGTCCTTACTATCAATTACCTTGTCACCATTAATATCTTTATATTTCAAATCACCTGGCTTCACTGTACCAAAAGTCTGACGAGCATGCTCATCAATTTCAGTCTGATTCTGGAAAAAACCTTCACACACATAGCCATAAGAAACATCTAATGACCGACCTTGGCGTCTTTGATAATCCTCATTGTACATTTCGTCACGCACCAAAGCTTCAGAATTAAAGATCATACCACTGAAACCAAGTGTTACGTCAAAATCACCAATTTTTTTATTAGCTGTCAGTGAAAAATCAAAACCGCTACGTCTATCCTCATTGTAATTAATCCAAGGTAAGAAAGTATTATTTTCATTTATATGAAAATAAGAAGGATAAATTGTAGAAGAGCCTTGAGTAAGAAGTCCCTTTGTATTCTGTCTAAAATAATTAGCATTCAACCGAATTAAACGTTTGAACAGCGTTGCATCAATACCAGCACGAAATTCCTGACGGGTAACAAAGCTTAAATCATAATTGTCACCACGCTTAGAAGTCGGCGTCCAGCCACCTGCTGTTCCATCATGCCATTGAACCCAGTGCCCATCTGTTTTAGAGAAATACCCTTTATACATATAATAGTTTTCAATATCGAGATCTTGGTGCAAGTTTGCATAAGAAGCCGTCAACTTCAAATCATCCACCCAGGAAACATTCTCTTTAAAGAAATCTTCCCTACTAATTCTCCAACCCAAAGTTACTGATGGCGAGAAAGCATTACGATTGCCTTCAGGCAACTTAGCAGAATGCACAACAGCACCGCTAAAATCAGCATAATATTTATGATTATAATTATATGCAGCACGTAAACCCAAGTTTACATTACTTGTACGATGATAGTCACTACTTTCATGATTTTCATCTGCAGTACTCTGCATTTGATACCCCCATCCTAAAAGAGTGGCTGTAACATTATGGCGTTTAGCAAAAGTTCGATTATAATCGAATTGTGCACTAAACATCATAGTTTGATCGTACATAGACTTACCTACGTATTCATTAGCATCCTTTTTGTCATTATTATGCTTTTGCAAAGCAATAATCATATCCTGACCATTTACATTAGCCCATGTAGGCTCATAAACAGCATAAGTCTCATTAAAAGCTTCCGAATAATAAGAAGTATAGTCCACACTGTATGCCGTTTTAAAAGACAAACCTTTGAGAACGGAACTTAAATCAGCAGTCAAACTAACATCAAACATAAACATACGAGCTTTCTCTTTAACATAACCGGCTGCCAGTAAATCGGCAAACGGATTAGTTAAATCAGTCGATGTACCACCTAATAAATAGTTACCTCCAATTAAATGATTACTATTCGTAATATATTCTTGAATTGAAGAAGAATTAGGATCCATCATACTAATAGGTAATAATGGAGCAAACCAATTAGGACGCAAGGTTGATGCCGCCCCCCAAAAATCACCACGACCATCATATTGATTAGTATAAATAACGGCTGCATTGGTTGTAGCTTTTAACCATGAAGTAAGTTTCATATCTACATTACCACGTACATTGAAGCTCATATCATAGTTGTTCTTTGCTTCACCCCATTTCAACAAATCATTATTATAGTTCATCCCAAAGTTCAGGTAATAGTGAGTACGTTCATTACCTCCGGAAACCTCACCGGTAACATCAGCATTGTAGTACACTTTTTTCAAATACTCAGAACTATAAAAATCAATATTAGGATAGCGATAAGGATTTGTTCCCATAGCTGTATGATAAATAGTAGACGCATCATAACGCTCAGCCAATCCATCATTACGACAGGCCTCATTATAGAGAGTCATATAACAATCTGCATCCAAATATTTCGGATAAGATTTCGGTACATTAACACCAGCATTAGCTCTCACATTTATACTCATCGGTTCATTCTTACCACGCTTAGTAGTAATAAGTATAACCCCCTTAGCTGCGCGACTACCATAGAGTACAACAGCCGCCGCATCTTTCAGTACCGAAACACTTTCTACTTCAGAAGCACGTACATTACTCGCACTACGAGGTACACCATCTACTAGAACTAAAGCTCCTTGTCCCCAGATATTACCGGTATATCCACCGACCAAACTTTCTAGCCCCACCAAACTATTGGAACTATTTACTTTTTTCATCAATTCAGATGTGCTAACTGTAGATATGGCATTCGTTACATCTTCCTGCGCAATCGTACCGAAAGCTACATTTACCAAGCTGTCCTGATTCGCTTGTGCTTGTAGCCTCATCGTATTAAACAGCGACATGGCAAGCATTGTACAGCCAATATATAGATACTTTCTTTTCATTTTTAACGTCATTATTAGTTAATAAGTAATTACCAACCAGGATTCTGGTAGAATCCTTCATAAATGTTCACATCTTTTCGTGGAAGCGGATACCAATAGTGTCTGTCAGTATATTGACGTTCGAACAAAACAACCTCACGCAAGTTTTTTACAGGATTTTCTTCCGGAGCATCATAATTATAGTTATTGGGATCGGCACGGTCAAACTCTATTTTTGTCTTAAGTGTATACGGACTTTGGGTCAGTAACATCCAGCGACGAAGATCCATAAAACGGAAACCTTCAAATGCCAATTCTACTGCACGCTCACGACGAACCTCACCCAAAAAGTCAATTGTGTTATTCAAAAACTTATTTAGTACAGAAGCTACGCCCGCGCGCTGACGTACTTTATTTATTGCTTCTACCGCTGTCAATGAGTAAGTAACAGCCTTGCTTTGAGGGGTACCATAACCTACCGCTGTGGCTTCTGCATACATCAAATAAACATCAGCTAAACGCATTAAATTAAGTATCATTATATTATTTTCCTTATAGCCATCTATTGTATTCATCAATTGCGGGCAGAGTTTACTATTCATATAGCCTGTAAAGCATCCCTTATTAGGGTTCACTTCTTCACTTTCGCGACCACCAGTGAAAAGCTCTACAGACCCACCTGCACCACCAGTACTCTTAAATTTCACACCATCAAACATGATGACTTTGTAAAAACGCGGATCACGGTCTTTCCAAGGATAAGTGGGATCATAACCTGATTCCGCATCTGCCTGTGTCATGTTCTTAATGGGATAGCCATTCTTCATGCCAAAATAATTTACATAGTTAGCTGTAGGAAAGTTTTTGATACCAGAAGACTCAATAGACTGAGGGCGGAAATCATTTATCATATTCCACCTCCACCGGCTATCATAATTAAGCAGATTTTCCATGAATATGCTTTCTTTTACACCATTCAATTTTCCATTAGAATTATGTAGTAAAAAGATATCGTTATATTCTGAGAAATCCGCTAATTCATAGCGTTTGGTCTTCTCTGTCAACTGAAGTGCTTCACCTAATGCATCTGCTCCTCGTTTACATAACTCTGCATTATACTCTCTTGATCCTCCTGAAGCCCAATTCATCAACGGACTACCAGCCCAAAGAAGAGTCTTTCCTTTATAAGCCAATGCCATAATTTTATTAATGCGCATATTATTCTTTCCAAGAGTAACTTTACCAGCTGTTGTTTCATCCCAATCAACTGGCAATAAAGTTGCTGCATGTTCAAAATCGGATACACACTTTTCTGCACATTCCTGCCAAGAAAGACGAGGAAGCGTTGGATTAACATCCGGAGAAAGCACCTCATCAATATAAGGAATTCCACCCCACCATTCCATCAGCATAAAATGGAACCAAGCACGGAAGAAATAGAGTTGTCCCTCAATAAGATTACGTTCT
This sequence comes from Bacteroides propionicigenes, assembly GCF_018390535.1. GTDB lineage: Bacteria > Bacteroidota > Bacteroidia > Bacteroidales > Bacteroidaceae > Bacteroides > Bacteroides propionicigenes. Next base: position 384,629 of record NZ_JAHBBW010000001.1, read on the forward strand.
TCTTCAGTAGCACTAACCAAATTCTCTAAATTAGCAATACCAAGATTAGCCTTACGGATGGCATACCAACCATTAGTCCATAAGTCTCCCTTATCTCTACGGTTTGAGGTACCTGCCGAGCCCCCACTTCTAGGATAGCCATAATAAGCTGTAGTCCATCCCCAAAAGTCACCATTATCTACATTACGAGTTTGTAAACGAACCTCTTGAGGTTCCCAATACACATCTTCACCATAATTAAAACAAGTATGATATTCGCTGTTTGAAACAACAGGTATACAATTATAAAGTTCCTCGGTAAATCCCTGAAAGTTCATAAAATTTTTATAGGGATCGTTTGCCTGATAATCACTTTCGGGCGACTTGTCCAAATAATCGGTACACGAAGTAGTACCCAACAAGCCTACTACAGCAAAAGCTGAAGTTACAAAGAATCTGTTGATATATTTATTCATAGTCATTACACTTATAAAGTTATGTCAATACCAATATTGAAACGACGCACAGTAGGATAAGCACCATCTGAAGAACTGAAGCCAGTATTAGACTCACGATCATCAGGCATATTGGTCCACATATAAAGATTATCACCATTCAAATACAGTCGTGCAGTGTTCACCCCTAATTTCTTTAACCAATTTCCTTTAAAAGTATAAGAAAGTTCTACGTTTTTCAAGCGAATATAAGAGCCATCATACCAATAACGTGTGCCAGAAGCGGCACCATCTACTGTTGTTCCCCAACGCGGAGTAGGTAAAGAAGCTGTACCACCAGGTGTCCAATAATCACCTTCTACGTAAGCTACATGGGCCGTACTTCGGAAAGTAGGGAAGTTTACTTCGCGTGTCACATTGTTCACACCATAAAATTGTGCAAAACAACTGAATCCTTTCCACTCAAAACCAATAGAAGCATTATATGTATTTTGCGGTGTAGTAGAATATTGATATGGCGCACTATCATCCTTATCTACTATACCATCACCATTAAAGTCAATAATATTATAGTCACCCGGCAACTTATAATTGTTTCCTGTTGTCCAAGCTGTACTACCAATTACATCATCCCAACTAGCCAAATTTCCATGATCAATATAAGAATTTACCTGATCAATGGCATGTCCGGCTCCTTTCTGATAAGCAGGTAACAAAGGAGCGTCATCTCTGAATTTAACTTCATTGACTGCATGGGTCATACTAGTATTCAGCCAAGTACGTAATCCATTATTAAAGACATAGTTCAAACGAAGTTCTAACTCATAACCATGACTATTTACCTTACCTAAATTAGCACGCGGAGGAGTAGTACCAAAATATGATGGAATAGCACGACTACCACCAGCCACTAAAATATCAGAACGAGTATCATTAAATATATCCACAGAACCAGCAATCAAACCATCTAAAAAAGCATAGTCCAAACCTATATTACGTTTTTCTACTGTTTCCCATGAAATATTAGGATTGCCTAACATTGAAGTATACCAGAAAGAATAAGGTGAATTATCTGGACTTACACTACCCATTACAGCATTACCGTTATTCTTCCATTGATCTTTGTATAAGAAACGACCAGAGGTAAATCTCTGCCAAGGTTGAACCACAGCATCATCACCCACTCTTCCCCAAGAAGCACGCAATTTCAACATATCAAGAAATTTCAATTTCTTCATAAATTTCTCTTCACTAATCATCCAACCTAAGGACAAGGAAGGGAAAAATGCAAAACGATAATCAGGACCAAACTTTTCAGAACCATTATAAGCGCCATTAGCTTCAAAGAAATAGCGCATAGCATAGTTATAAGTCACACGAAAAACCCAGTCTTCCCGATAAATAGGGAAGACACTTCCTTGTGCCTCTTTCAAACGACTAAAAAGGCCAAGTGCAGTCACTTCATGGTTTCCAAACTGACGAGCATAATCCAACTGAAATGAATAATAAAGTTTACGATAAGTACTACCAATATCAGCACTACCTGCTTGAGTAGACCAATAAATAGGATTCTCAACTTTATCAATACCAGTACCAGAATCAGGGTCAAACTTATAAGAGATTTCTCCTGTACTAGGATCTACCCACATACGCTGTGAGTCATTATATTGATCATTGATGCCACGGCTTTTTTCTACAAAATGGTAATCCATGGAGAAATTAGCCTTAAACTTCAGTCCCTTAGTCAGCATTGCCAAATCCTGTTCAAGAATAAAGTCTGTCGTTACTTTAGTAGTTGTGCGCTTTTCAGTACCTCCTGTCGCTAAAAAATAAGCAGAGTTTGGTACATCGGCATCACGAGGGGCATACCATCCCCACATTCCATTAGAATAAATTGGATGCATAGCATCAGGAGCTGATTTATAAGCTGCACTCCAATAAGTAGCATCATTGTCTGCCATGGCCCATGGTAAGGTACGCTGTGCATTCGATCCAAAAAGGTTAGTAGAAAATTTCGTAGTCTTAGTTAAACTGAAATCCAAGTTACTACGAACATTAATACGATTATAACCAAATCCTGAATTGTAGCCACGATTATTATCAAAAGTCTTAAACAAGTCACCTTCGCTCACAAAATCGGCAGCTGCAAAATACTTAACACTCTTTGTACCACCAGACACATTAACACTAGTATTATAAGACATGGCACTCTTCTTAAAAAGGAAATCTTCCCAATCTACATTAGGATAGCGATCCCATTCTTCTGCATTAGCTGGATTACGATACTTATCGATAATAGCTGCCGGCGTATAATTAGACCAACCAGCCGGATTGATACAAGCCTCACGTTCAATAGCGCGATTCATCAAATAGAAAGTATCATAAGCATCATACTTTTTAGGAAGTTTTGACACTACCTTTGCTGTCACATTAGCTTTAATCTGAACATTAGCTTTTCCTTCTTTACCACGTTTTGTAGTAATAAGAATAACTCCATTAGCTCCTTTCACACCATAAACAGCTGTTGCAGAAGCATCTTTCAATACAGAAATATTTTCTACAGAAGAAATATCTACAGAACTCATTTCACGTTCAACACCATCTACCAACACCAGTGGCTCACTATTATTCCAAGAACTTTTAGTACGGATAATAATTTGAGGGTCCTCCTCACCTGGCATTCCCGTAGAAGAAGAAGTAATGACACCCGGTAAATTGCCAGTCAACGCAGCACCAAGACTAGACACACCTCCGGCGCGTTCCAAGGTTTTTCCGCTCGTTTGTGTAATAGAACCCACAACCGATGCTTTTTTCTGCTGACCATAACCTACTACCACAACTTCTTCCAACTGCTGAGAATCGTCTTCCAAGGTCACTTTAACCAAGCCTTTAGAAGTCGCTTTCACTTCTTTAGATTTCATTCCCACAAACGACACAACAAGAGTAGAATTATCATTGGGCACAGTCAACATAAAATTACCATCTATATCTGAAATTGTACCTATTGAATTATTACCTTTTAATACCACTGAGGCACCAATGATTGTCTCTCCATTACTGTCAAAGACAGTTCCCCTTACCGTTATTCCTCTTTGCGCTGACACCGTCAAACAACTGAACAGCATAAGCAAAAACAGGTAAGGAATCTTTTGATTTTCTTTTTTTACATTTTTCATTACCATTAGTTTAAGATGTTAATTAACTACATTGTTCTCTAATCATCAGTCATTTCCCAATAGCCTTAGCTATCGTCATATATACATTTCATTTTTATTAGTATAAGATTAATAAATGCTAACAGTTATATTTATTACAAACTCAGCATTACAAATATATTTGATAATACACAAAAAATATTATAGGGATGTACCACATACCCTATATCAACGTTGCATACATTTGTTTAATGTAACATAAATTATCACTTATGTTACATTAAACAAAAATTATCATTTACAAGTAGCATACATCCCTATCATACTACCTGTAAAGCCACCTGCCGTAGCCGTAGACAAATAGTTTGCATCAACATCCTTGCATAGCAATATCCACTCTTCTTCCCCTTTTAAAGAATAATAAAAATCATAATTAGTACCTTTGGATACCACTTTCAAATAAATATCCTTTATGTTTTCAGGAATAACATCACTGGCTAAAACCCGTTCGGATTCACCTATTTGTTCCAAGAACACAGATTTCGTCTCCCCTTGTCTATTCACAGCAAGAAAATATTGATGCTTTTCATCTTTAAATAGCAACAGACCAGCTTTTTCTTTTTCATTAGAAGGATTAAACAACATACGAGTAGTTGCCTCAAATTTATGATGTTGCATACGTCGACAAACTAAAGCCGGAGTATCTTTTTCCACAGCACTGACATCTGCACACTTTAAGGTTAAAAAGCCCGGAGCACCAGATAAAGAATACAATTCGGTAGCAGGAGCACGTAATGTCATCCACTGCATTCCTAAAGAAGTACTATCAAAATCTTCAGTCTCCTCAAAATTACCAAAAGTAACATTGGCATCACGTTTTACACCTGCCCGTTTCAGAATCATAGGAACCGTTTCATCTCCTTGCGTTATATAAGGGAAGCCATCCTCACTCCATCTTACAGGCATCAAAAACGTCTCACGTCCCAAATTCTCAAACTTATTATTTATAGGACGACACGCTAAAAATACAGCCCACCAGTCCCCCTCTTTCGTTTGTACTAAGTCTGCATGACCGGCACAAGTAATCGGATTAGGACGCCCGGCATTAAGATGGCGTTGTGTCAATATGGGATTCTTGTCCCAAGGAACGAAAGTTCCCATGGGAGAATCACCACGGAAAATAACTTCAGAATGCCATGTACTCGTACCACCTTCCGCATCCATAAGGAAATACTTTCCATTAATCTTATACATATGAGGACCTTCTATCCAAATAGGTTTCTCCTCCGGATGCACACCTTTATTTACCAATATTTTACGAGGACCAATTGTTTTATCAGACTTTACGTCAAACTCTTGTATACGAATAGTACGGTGTCCGCTATATTCAGGTTTATAATTTGGAGCATCATCATTGTTCACAATATAGGCTTTCCCGTCTTCATCAAAGAAAAAAGACGGATCTATCCCACCTACTTCAGGCAACATAATAGGATCGGACCATTCACCAAATGGGTCTTGAGTTTTCACAAAGAAATTACCTGCACCTACATTGGTGGTTACCATATAATAAGTTTTATTATGAGGATTATACGAAATGGCCGGTGCAAAGATACCTCCACTCACGTGTTGTCCTTTCATATTAACCAGTTGTGAAGGACGACTGAGAACATACCCTACTTGCTTCCAGTTTACTAAATCTTTACTATGGAATATGGGCACACCCGGAAAATAAGTAAAAGTAGAAGTTACTAAAAAATAATCACCTTCCCCATTAGTACATATACTGGGGTCTGAATACCAGCCGGGTAAAATAGGATTATAAAAAGACTCATCATCAGGCAATGGATTTTCCTTATAAAAATCATCATCGCCTTTATAAGTAAAATAATCAAAAAGGGCTGTAGAATCCTTTACAACAGGTAATTTTTCATTTGCTTTAGACAAGCTGCAAGAACATAATCCCCCTAATGCGCCGGCAGAAAGCAGCAAAGCCGACAAAATTGCGAAAGAAGTTTTTTTATTCATTAAACTCGATTTTATAATTATTAAACATACTCGAGCCATATCAAAGAAATCTGTTCTTCATATCTGTGTATTCCATAATATGAGCAGTTCTTTATATCAAAACTGGCTTTTCCGCAACAAAATTACAAAACACACCTAAATGACATAAAAAATCATATTACATGTTTCTTCGATAATATTACATTTTTTCTTTCCAATGTTACATTCTTTGTCCTATATGTAACACACACCTGTATAACAGTTTAAAAATCAAACAATTAATCAAGATTAATATTTAATATCAACCAAATATCGCTATAAAGATATTAAACGGTTAAAGGAAACTGCAAAGCAAAAAAGGAGTTATGAAAAGCATCTTGTAAAAACATCTTTTATAATAGATTTTAAGATGCTATATATCATTTTTTCCAGATATACACTTCAAATGCGTAAAAGAAGTTGCACCTTTACACAATAAAATAAACCGCTTCTTTTTATTCTACACGCAAATTACACTATCTTTGTGTTCTAATTAACAAATACCCATCATATGCCTGACTATGATTTAATTGCCATATTAGGTCCCACAGCATCCGGAAAAACCCCATTTGCCGCTGCATTAGCCGCAGAACTCAATACAGAAATCATCAGCGCCGATTCCCGACAAATATACCGGAATATGGATCTTGGTACAGGTAAAGACCTTGCCGATTACATCGTAAATGGCAAACAAATACCTTACCACCTCATTGACATAGCCAATCCCGGATACAAATACAACGTCTTTGAATACCAACGCGACTTCCTGACTGCTTACGAAAGCATTAAGCAAAAAGAATGCCTACCTATTGTATGTGGCGGGACAGGGATGTACTTAGAATCAGTACTCAAAGGTTACAAATTGTTACCCGTACCCGAAAATCCCAAATTACGCGCGGATTTAGCTGATAAATCATTGGAAGAACTGACCGAAATACTAAAAGGCTATAAAAATCTGCATAATACAACAGATGTAGATACAGTGAAACGTGCTATTCGGGCTATTGAAATCGAAGAATATTATATCCATACCCCGGTAGACGAACGTTCGTTTCCACACTTAAACAGTCTCATCATAGGTATAGATATAGACAGGGAGCTGCGACGCGAAAAAATTACCCGTCGCCTGCACCAACGACTGGAAGAAGGGATGATAGACGAAGTTCGCCGATTGATAGCACAAGGTATCAATCCGGACGACTTAATCTACTATGGGTTAGAATACAAATACCTGACACTTCATATCACCGGGCAGCTGACCTATGATGAGATGTTCAGCCAATTGGAAATAGCTATTCATCAGTTTGCCAAGCGCCAGATGACTTGGTTCAGAGGAATGGAAAGACGAGGTTTTACCATTCACTGGATGGATGTCCGATGGCCTATGGAAGAAAAGATAGCCTTTGTAAAGTCAAAATTCAAAGAGATTTAGTACTTTTGAGAGATGATTGTGAAGTATCAAATAGTAAAATCATAAATAGTCAACGTACCTATGTGTTAAAGATGAAAGATATGTCATGACCGTAGGGAATAAATCGTAAAATAACCCGATGAGTGTAGAACCTGATAAGTGGGGGGTGATTTATAACCCCAAAGCCGGAACACGCAAGGTGCAGAAGCGGTGGAAAGAAATTAAGGCATATATGGATAGCAAAGGCGTGTCTTATGATTATGTGCAGTCCGAAGGGTTCGGCTCGGTAGAGCGTCTGGCAGGCATCCTTGCCAGCAACGGCTACCGTACTATTGTCGTCGTAGGCGGTGACGGTGCACTGAACGATGCCATCAACGGTATCATGCTTTCCAATGCCGAGGATAAAGAGAATATTGCGCTCGGAATTATCCCCAATGGCATAGGTAATGACTTTGCCAAATATTGGGAGATGAGCTCGGAATATAAGGAAGCGGTAGATTGCATCATCAATAATCGCCGCCGAAAAATAGACGTAGGCACATGCTACTACTATGACGGCGAAAAACATAAGACCCGCTATTTCCTGAATGCCATCAACATCGGTCTCGGAGCCAGCATCGTGAAAATCACCGACCAGTGCAAGCGCTTTTGGGGCGTGAAGTTCCTTTCTTATTTCATGGCATTCCTCTCATTGATATTCGAGAGGAAGCTATACCGTGTGCACCTTAAAATCAATGGAGAGCACATACGCGGACGTATTATGACAATATGTATAGGCAGTGCATGGGGATACGGACAAGCCCCCAGCGCAGTACCCTACAATGGCTGGCTGGACGTATCGGTCATCTATCGCCCCGAATTATTACAGCTTTTTTCGGGAATATGGATGCTGATGGAAGGGAGAATCCTAAACCACAAAGTAGTAAAGCCCTATCGTACCCAAAAGATAAAAGTATTACGTGCACAGAATGCTTCCGTAGATTTGGACGGACGCATCCTCGACCGCCATTTTCCATTGGACATCGGAGTGCTGCACGAAGCGATAACATTGATTATACCAAACTGAAAAACGAACTTTTTATAACTTATAAATATATGATTGAACTTAAAAATAATCCTGCCGGAAATTTCTTCCTATTGGCAGGTCCCTGTGTCATCGAAGGAGAAGATATGGCAATGCGTATTGCCGAGCGTGTAGTAACCATTACCGATAAATTACAAATCCCTTATGTATTTAAAGGTTCTTACCGCAAGGCAAACCGTTCACGCTTAGACTCATTTATGGGTATAGGCGACGAAAAAGCATTGAAAATCCTACAGAAAGTACACGACACGTTCGGAGTACCTACCGTAACAGATATACATGCTGCAGAGGAAGCCGTAATGGCAGCCGAATATGTGGACATCCTACAGATTCCCGCTTTTCTTTGCAGGCAAACCGACCTACTGGTAACCGCAGCCAAGACCGGCAAAATCATCAATATCAAAAAAGGCCAGTTCCTTTCTCCGCTTGCCATGCGTTTTGCGGCAGACAAGGTGGTGGAAGCCGGAAATAACAACGTCATGATAACCGAACGTGGAACGACTTTCGGCTATCAAGACCTCGTAGTAGACTATCGCGGGATACCGGAAATGCAGACTTTCGGTTTTCCCGTCATACTGGACGTAACCCATTCCCTGCAACAGCCCAACCAAACCAGCGGTGTCACAGGCGGTATGCCGCAACTGATTGAAACCGTAGCTAAAGCCGGTATAGCCGTCGGTGCAGACGGCCTGTTCATCGAAACACACGAGAATCCTGCGATAGCCAAGAGCGATGGTGCCAATATGTTGAAATTGGATTTATTGGAGGGACTTTTAACTAAATTAGTACGTATCCGGGAAGCGATTAAATAAAAAAACAAAAACGTTTTGTGATTTATTATTTACCGTTTCGACAGATAAGGCAAAAACATTTTAAAATCAAATAATGATGAAACATTTATTACGCAACTTATGGATTGTTGCATTAATCGTATGCTGTAACTTCCAGCAGGTATTTGCCCAACAAATGCCCCCTATTCCTATCGACAAGGATGTCCGCATCGGCAAACTGGATAACGGATTAACTTATTACATCCGCAAAAACAGTCTTCCCGCCAACCGGGCCGACTTCTATATTGCCCAAAAAGTAGGTTCCATACAAGAAGAAGACAACCAACGCGGTCTAGCCCATTTCCTTGAACATATGTGCTTCAATGGAACAACTCACTTTCCCGGTAACTCCCTGATACAGTATCTGGAACGTATCGGTGTGAAATTTGGTGAGAACCTCAACGCCTATACCTCTATAGACGAAACAGTCTACAACATTTCCAACGTACCGGTCGGCACTCCGGGCGCCATCGACTCCTGTCTGTTGATTCTGCACGACTGGAGTAACGATCTTATTCTGGATCCCAAAGAGATTGATAAAGAACGTGGCGTTATCAATGAAGAATGGCGTACCCGCATGAGCGCCATGCAACGTTTTCAGGAAAAAATGCTTCCAACGATGTTTGCCGGAACCAAATACGCCAACTGTTTCCCCATCGGAACAATGGATGTTGTGATGAATTTCAAGCCTCAAACACTAAGAGACTATTACGAAAAGTGGTATCGTCCCGATTTGCAAGGGATAGTAGTGGTAGGTGACATTGATGTAGATGCCATTGAAGCTCTAATCAAAAAAACATTTGCCGACATTCCCTCACAACCCAATGCCGCCAAACGTGAATATTATCCTGTAACCGACAATAAAGAACCTATCATATTGGTTGCCAAAGACAAAGAACAGCCATATGTACAAACCTTCATTTTCAACAAGCATGAAGCCACTCCCGATGAAGAAAAGAACAATGTAGGCTACCTGATGCAAAACTATGCAGCGACCCTCATCACCAATATGCTGAACGCACGTCTGAACGAGTTGCTCCAGGTTGCCAACCCACCTTACATCTACGCTACAACATACGATGATGATTTCTTCGTAGCCAAGACAAAGGATGCTCTCACCAGTGTCGTAGTTTGCAAAGAAGATGCCATTGAAAACGGTATCACAACCATTCTCCGCGAAATAGAACGCGCCCGCCAATTCGGATTCACAGAAACAGAATACAGTCGTGCCCGTGCAGAATATTTACGCCACTTGGAGTCCGCTTTCCAAGAACGCGACAAACGTAAGAACGAAAGTTATGTAAAAGAATATGTCCGCCACTTCCTCGACAACGAGCCTATTCCGGGAATTGCCGACGAATATGCCATCATCAACCAAATAGCTCCGGCTATTCCGGTAGCTGCCCTGAACCAAATGATGCAACAAATGGTGACAGACAGTAACCAAGTCGTTGCTCTGTTTGGTCCTGAAAAAGAAGGTCTGACACTTCCTACGGAAGAGGCTCTTAAGAATCTTCTGAAAGAAGTAAAATCAGAGAAACTGACTCCGTATGTAGACAAAGTTTCTAACGAGCCTTTGATGAAGGAAGCCCCGAAAGGCGGTAAAATCGTTTCTGAAAAGAAAGATGATATCTTTGGAACTACTATGCTGACACTGTCCAACGGTGTAAAAGTCATCATTAAAAAGACAGATTTCAAAGCTGACGAAATCCGCATGAAAGGTGTTAGTATGGGTGGCAGTTCACTCTTCCCCGATTCGGAAATCATCAACATCAACGGACTGGATGCGGTAGCATTAGGTGGTCTGGGTAATTTCAGCGCTATTGAACTTGAAAAGACTTTAGCCGGTAAAAAAGCTTCCGTAAACTATGGTATCGGTGATAAGACAGAGGCCGTAGTCGGCAATTGCTCTCCTAAAGACTTTGAGACAATGATGCAACTCACCTATCTTACTTTCACCGCTCCGAGACGTGACAATGACGCTTTTGCATCCTACAAGAACCGCAGCAAAGCCGAATTGCAGAATATGGACCTGAATCCCGGCTCTTCATTCAGCGATTCCATCACCTCCACTCTCTACATGAAGCATCCCAGAACCCTGCGTATGAAAGCCGACATGGTGGACAAGATGGATTATGACAAAATCCTGTCTATGTATCAAGACCGCTTCAAAGATGCCAGCGACTTCACCTTCATCTTTGTAGGAAATGTTGACGTAGAAGCCGTGAAACCCCTGATTGAATCTTACTTGGGTTCATTACCTTCCATCAACCGCAAGGAAACGTTCAAAGACAATCACATTGCAATGCGTAAGGGTGTCTACAAGAATGAATTTATCCGCCAACAGGAAACTCCGAAAGTAAACAATTTCATCTGTTATAGCGGCACTTGCCAATACAACCTTCGCAATGACATCCTTATGAGCATGACCGACCAGCTTCTGAACCTTATCTACACCGAAAAAGTACGTGAAGACGAAGGCGGTACTTACGGTGTATATCCGAGAGGACAACTCCTTAAATATCCGACGGAGAAAGCCGTCCTTCAAATCTTCTTCAATACAGCTCCCGAAAAACAAGACAAACTGATGAAGATTATCTATGCCGAGGCAGAAGCCTTTGCCAAGAACGGTCCTGACGAAGCCAGCCTGAACAAGGTGAAAGAATATATGCTGAAGAAGCATAATGAAGACCTGAAAGAAAACGGTTATTGGCTGAACAGCATAGACGAGTATCTGTATACCGGCGTAAACCCGGTGAAGGACTACGAAAAAATCATTAACAGTATCACCACCAAGGACGTTCAGCGCTTTGCCGACGAACTCTTGAAACAAAAGAATCAAATCACTGTTTCAATGATTAGTCCCGAAAAGAAATAAAGGCATTTACCTTTAGAGTTGTAAAGCTGACCTTTAGAGTTGCAGAGTAGACCTTTAGATTTGTAGAACAGAGCTTCACGAATCATATCATCAGCAAAGAGGCTTTCAGCTTTCCAACCTCAAAAACAGTTTTTAAAAAAGGCTGCGTTGTTCGTAAGGCAGCGCAGCCTTTTTCATATACACTAACCACCCATCCATTATGAGCCTCTTTATAGAATTACGTAAACAAGGAAAGTTGGCTGCCAAGCGAAACCCAATGTATGAAAAGAACAAATTCGGAAAGTTCTGGATGTACTTCATGGCTGTGTTCTGGGCCGGCTATCTGATTTTTCTCGGAACATTGTTTGCTATTGCTTTCAGTGACAGTTCAACCGAGGCATACCATGTATTGAACAGCGGACTGATATTTGTTCTTGCTTTGGACTTCCTGATGCGCTTCCCGTTTCAGAAGACGCCCACCCAAGAAGTAAAACCTTACCTCCTGCTACCGATAAGACGCAATCGCCTCATTGACTTCCTGCTGATACGTTCCGGACTAAACGGTTTCAACCTGATATGGCTCTTCTTCTTTGTTCCGTTCGCTATCATCAGCATCACTAAATTCTATGGTATAACAGGCGTGCTGACCTATAGTATCGGAATATGGTTATTGATGGTACTCAACAATTACTGGTTCCTGCTATGCCGCACATTAATGAACGAACGCATCTGGTGGATAGCCTTGCCGGTATTGGTGTACGGAGCCATAGCGGCCGGACTGTTCATACCGGAAAACAGCCTGCTATTTGATTGGTCTACCGACTTGGGAGAAGAATTTATCCTCGGGCATCTTATTGCTTTCATCGGGACATCCGCAGCTATCGCAGTGCTATGGTTCATCAACCGCAGACTAATGATTAAACTGATTTACAACGAAATAAACAAAGTAGAAGACACTAAGGTAAAGCATGTATCCGAATACAAGTTCTTGGACCGCTACGGTGAAATCGGAGAGTATATGCGACTGGAACTGAAGATGCTACTGCGCAACAAAGTCTGCAAGACGGCCCTGCGCACTGTATTCTTGGTTGTCATAGCCTTTACCTGCGCCCTGAGTTTTACCGAAGTATACGATGGCCAGGGGATGAAGAGTTTTATCATGGTCTACAACTTTGTGATTTTCGGTATTCTGTTCCTGTCGAGCCTGATGAGCTACGAAGGCAATTATATTGACGGGCTGATGAGTCGCAAAGAGTCTATCTATACATTGCTCCGCGCCAAGTATATCTTATACAGCATTGCCATACTCATACCCCTAATCCTGATGATACCCGCCATGGCAAGCGGCAAACTATCTGTACTGAGTTGCATTGCCTGGGCCATATTTGTAGCCGGTGGCGTTTACTTCTGCCTGTTCCAATTGGCAGTATACAACAACAAGACGGTGGATTTGAATGCCAAAATGACCAACCGCCAAAATATGGGAACCGGACTACAGAACCTGATTTCCGGAGCGGCATTCGGTGTGCCCCTTCTTATGAACTTTACACTGACAGCCTTTTTCGGTCCCACCGTTACAGCTTGGATATTGATTGCAATCGGTGCGGGATTTATACTGACTTCTCGTTTTTGGTTGAAGAACGTGTATCATCGTTTCATGAAACGACGCTACAAGAATATGGAAGGATTCAGAGACAGCAGACAATGAGGTTTATAATTTAGATTTATAATTTATGGCTATGATTCAGATAAATAATTTACAAAAACGCTTTGGCGAAAAGACCGCCGTAGATATCGACAACTACACCATCCATCAAGGTGATATGTTAGGTTTGGTAGGTAATAACGGAGCCGGAAAGACTACCCTTTTCCGACTGATACTGGATTTATTGCAAGCCGACCGCGGCAATGTCACCATCAATGACATAGATGTATGTAAAAACGAGGATTGGAAGAAATTTACCGGCGCCTTCATTGACGACGGTTTCCTGATAGACTATCTCACCCCGGAGGAATATTTCTATTTCATCGGCAGGATGTACGGTCTGAAAAAAGAAGAAGTAGATGAACGTATCGCTCCCTTTGAACGCTTCATGAACGGTGAAGTCATGGGACAGAAGAAGTTCATACGCAATTTCTCAGCCGGAAACAAACAAAAAATAGGTATCATCTCCGCCATGCTGCATCATCCGCAACTACTGATATTGGACGAACCCTTCAACTTCCTCGACCCCAGTTCGCAGTCCATCATCAAGCAACTGCTGAAAAAGTACAACGAAGAACACGGAGCCACCGTCATCATCTCCAGTCACAACCTTAACCACACGGTAGATGTATGCCCGCGCATCGCCTTGTTGGAACACGGAATTATCATTCGTGACATACAAAACGAGAACAATTCGGCAGAAAAGGAACTGGAAGCCTATTTCAATGTCAGCGTAGAAGAAGCCGATACAGGAGTTGCAGATAGTACAGACGAAGAAACACCCGCAGAAGAATAAGCATGAAACAATCCTTTTCTTATACAATTGCTCTCATAGGGTTAGTATTCTGTTTAAGTTCCTGCCATACTGCCGCTCCCCGCTTTGACTATAAGGCCCTGGCAAAAGCCTCTGTGCGTCTGGGTATGGATATTGAATTGACAGACAACCACAAACTCTATATCAATGCAGCCGGATGGATAGGTACTCCCTATCGGTCCGGCGGCGACAACAAGCATGGAACGGACTGTTCCGGTCTGGTATCCCAACTTTATAAGAAAACCTACCGCATACACTTATCGCGCAGCACGGACGGGCAACTAAAAGAAAGCCACAGAATAGCCCGCCGCAACCTGCGTGAAGGAGACTTGGTGTTTTTCACCAGCCGCTCATCGCGTAAAAAGGTAGCCCATGTAGGCATCTATTTGAAAGACGGCAAGTTCATTCATGCCAGCACCAGTCAGGGAGTCATCGTCAGCAGTCTCAAAGAGAAGTACTATACGCAATACTGGCTCTGCGGAGGTAGGATACAATAAAGCGCAAAGCAGCTAATATTAAGAAATCCAATAAACAAGTGTAACACAAAATTCCGATTTATTCATAACTTCGCCCACAAAAAAACTTATGAATTATACAACCTACCTCTTTGATTTCGACTATACGCTTGCCGATTCTTCGCGTGGCATTGTTACTTGCTTTCGCAACGTGCTGAACCGCCATGGCTACACTCGCCCCACAGACGACGACATTAAGCGTACCATCGGCAAGACATTGGAAGATTCTTTTTCCATTCTTTCCGGTGTAACCGATCCCCTGCAACTTGCCGAATTCAAAAAAGAATACGTAAGAGAGGCAGATACGCATATGACCGTCAACACGGTACTGTTCCTTGAAACCAAATCCGTACTGATAGCTTTAAAAGATTCCGGCGCCCGCATAGGAATCATCTCCACCAAGTTTCGCTATCGCATAAAAGAACTGCTGAGCCAGCACTTTCCTGAAGATTTTCTAGACATCATCATCGGCGGAGAAGACGTAAAAACACCCAAACCCTCCCCCGAAGGGCTCTTGCTTGCCATCAAACAGCTACACACCACTAAAGCCGAAACACTGTACATCGGCGACAGTACGGTAGATGCGGAAACAGCCCAAAAGGCAGGGGTGGACTTTGCAGGCATCACGCATGGCATGACCACCGCCGAAGAACTGCAACGCTACCCGCACAAAAAGATAATGAGCAGCTTGGAAGAGTTGTTAGAGCAAGAGCCGCTGCCCGTCGTTGCTCCGAAGAACACAAACATACGGCGCATCCTCTTGCTGCTGGCACTTTTCGCCGTATTCGTCGCACTTTTCTGTTTCCTTACTTACGCATAATTCCTGCAAGATTTAAATCGTTCCTTCATGGAGAACTTTTCGTTCCTCCACGGTGGAACGAAAAGTTCTCCATGAAGGAACGAAATGTTCCCCGTGGTGGAACGAATAGCAATTCACGCTTCTGTTGCCTGACACCGCTTCCGGAACACCGGCTTATCGCGGGAAAACCGTCTAAACATGAAAATATTAATTGTCTTAAAAAAGAGGAAGAAACATTTGCCCGTTCCAAATAAAAGAGGTACTTTTGTGCCCGATTATTCCGCACCGGGTTTAATTAAGTGCTTTCTAAGTGATTAGAGACCACCCGACGGAGCTAACTTATACATTATATATAAGAAATGTACGCAATTGTAGAAATCAACGGTCAGCAATTCAAAGCAGAAGCTGGCAAAAAGCTGTTTGTACACCATATGCAGAATGCAGAAGCCGGTGCGACAGTAGAATTCGAGAAAGTTCTTTTGGTAGACAAAGACGGTAACATCACTGTAGGTGCTCCTACTGTAGAAGGCGCAAAGGTAGTTTGCGAAGTTGTTTCCGGTTTGGTAAAAGGTGAAAAAGTTCTTGTTTTCCACAAGAAAAGAAGAAAAGGTCATCGCAAATTGAACGGTCACCGTCAACAATTCACAGAGTTAACAATTAAGGAAGTAGTAGCTTAATCAATTAAAAAAGTAAGAAGAAATGGCACATAAAAAAGGTGTCGGTAGTTCTAAGAACGGCCGCGAATCACAGAGTAAGAGATTAGGCGTTAAGATATTTGGTGGCGAAGCTTGCAAGGCAGGTAACATCATCGTTCGTCAAAGAGGTACTGAATTCCACCCGGGTGACAACATCGGTATGGGCAAAGACCACACTCTTTTCGCTTTGGTAGACGGAACTGTACAGTTCAAGGTAGGTAAGGCAGACAGAAGATCTGTTTCTATCATTCCCGCTGAAAACGCAGAAGCATAAGTTTCCGGACAAAAAATAAAGCAAAGGGATGCAATCAGTTAGACTGCATCCCTTTCTTTTTAAACGTAAAAATAAGCAAGTTTCTTTTTTGTATTACTTTTGATTTGCACTATCTTTGTCCTCGCAAATCCAGAGTATCATAAAAACAAGTATAAGATATGCTTACCATTAAACAAATTACAGACAACACCGACGCGGTAATCCGCGGACTGGAGAAAAAGCACTTCAAAAATGCCAAAGAAACCATTGAGCAAGTGCTGGAAACTAACAACAAACGACGCAATACCCAAACAATCTTAGATAAGAACCTGTCGGAAGTCAACTCCCTTTCCAAGTCTATCGGACTGTTAATGAAAGAGGGTAAGAAAGATGAAGCCGAAGCCGCGAAAAACCGCGTAGCCGAACTCAAGGAAGCCAACAAGGCATTGCAGGAAGAAATGGATCAGGCTGCAACCGAACTCCAGAACCTACTTTATACAATCCCCAATATCCCTTACGACAGTGTACCCGAAGGCGTAGGCTCCGATGACAACGTGGTGGAGAAAATGGGCGGCATGGAAACCGAACTTCCCAAAGACGCACTTCCCCACTGGGAACTGGCCAAGAAATACGACTTGATAGACTTCGACTTGGGTGTTAAGATTACAGGTGCAGGTTTTCCCGTATACAAAGGCAAAGGCGCACAACTTCAGCGTGCACTTATCAACTTCTTCTTGGACGAAGCGCGCAAATCCGGCTATACCGAGATAATGCCTCCCACGGTGGTTAACGCCGCCTCCGGCTATGGTACAGGCCAGCTGCCCGACAAAGAAGGGCAGATGTATCATTGCGAAGTAGACGACTTGTATTTGATTCCAACCGCCGAAGTTCCCGTAACGAACATCTACCGTGACGTAATCCTCGACGAAAAGCAGTTGCCCATCAAAAACTGCGCTTATACGCAATGCTTCCGTCGCGAGGCAGGCTCATACGGCAAAGACGTACGCGGCTTGAACCGCCTGCACGAATTCTCCAAAGTAGAATTGGTGCGCATCGACAAGCCGGAACATTCCAAAGAATCCCATCAGGAAATGTTGAACCACGTGGAAGGATTGCTCCAAAAACTTGAACTACCCTATCGCATCCTGCGCCTGTGTGGTGGCGACATGAGTTTCACCGCCGCCCTTTGCTTTGACTTCGAGGTATATTCTGAGGCACAGAAACGTTGGTTGGAAGTCAGTTCGGTATCCAACTTTGATACTTATCAGGCCAACCGCCTGAAATGCCGCTACCGTACAGCAGAAAAGAAGACAGAACTTTGCCACACATTGAACGGCTCTGCACTCGCCCTGCCACGTATCGTAGCAGCCTTACTGGAAAACAACCAGACTCCGGAGGGTATCCGTATTCCGAAAGCGCTGGTTCCGTATACAGGATTTGAGATGATTGACTAAGGGGTTTCATTCCTCATCCAAAATAACAAAAGGTGCGTCAGAATAATAGAAGTTTCATATTCTGACGCACTTTTCTTATTCAAAGACTGGCAGCCTAAGAAGAAAACAACGTGACTCCTTAAAACTACAAAAATAAGAGTAATGAAAGTCAGAACAAAAAGCTATGAAGTAAAAGGCTGAGGGACGGAGCTGAAGACCGAAACATAAAGCTGAAGACTGGAACATAAAACTGAAGACCGAAACATAGAATTGAAGGCTGAAAGCCTTATAGCTTACAGCCCGGGGTAACACCCCGGGTTAATTATCCCCTCATTCCTCTTACGCCCTGAAAGGGCAAAACCAAACATCATGTCACAATCCTTAAACAAAATCTACATACACATCATCTTCTCCACCAAAAATCGCGAAGACCTATTACCGGAAAAAAACCTGAATGAAATACACTCTTACATAGGTGGAATCATCAACCAAAACCTGTGCAAAAGCATCATCATAGGTGGCACCGCCAATCACATACACATTCTATGCGAATTGACAAGTACCGTTTCTACCGCCATTCTACTACAAGAAATCAAAAGAAGTTCCTCTAAATGGATAAAAGGCAAATATTCCCAATATTCCAATTTTGCATGGCAAAGCGGTTATGCCGCATTTTCAGTCAGTCAATCAAAAGTTGACGCCGTCACCAATTATATCCGAAACCAAAAAGAACATCACACAAAGAAAAATTTCAAAGAGGAATTGGTTGAATTCCTGAAAAGTTATCAGGTTGAGTATAAGGAGGAATACCTGTGGAGTTAATTCTTATGCCCTTACAGGGCGCAAAAGGAAAATACCGTTCTTACCCGGGGTGTTACCCCGGGCTATAAGATATGAGGCTTACAGCCTTCCTCCCCCTCCCTCAAAATCGTCTTATCCCTTCTTCCGCCTTCTTTTTTCCCCGCACATTCTTTGTTATTAACAAATAAGCCGTATCTTTGCAAAATCTATCATTCTGAAAGAAATTACGTAATTATACCAACAAAATTATAAGATAATGAATAAAATCATTAGCAAAGAACATTTCTCAGAAAAGGTCTTCAAGTTAGTAATCGAAGCACCGTTAATTGCTAAATCACGCAAGGCAGGACACTTTGTAATAGTACGCGTAGGCGAAAAAGGCGAGCGTATGCCGCTGACCATAGCCTCTGCCGACCCTGTAAAAGGAACTATCACTTTGGTTGTGCAAGAAGTAGGCCTCTCATCCACCCGTCTGTGCGAGCTGAATGAGGGCGATTACATAACCGATGTTGTTGGTCCGCTGGGGCAAGCCACCCATATTGAGAACTTCGGGACTGTTGTTTGCGCCGGCGGCGGTGTGGGCGTGGCTCCGATGCTTCCTATCGTGCAAGCGCTGAAAGCTGCCGGCAATCGTGTAATTACGGTATTGGCAGGTCGCACCAAAGAACTGATTATCCTTGAAAAAGAGATGCGGGAAAGTTCCGACGAAGTCATCATCATGACGGACGACGGCTCGTACGGCCGCAAAGGCTTGGTTACGGAAGGCGTGGAAAATGTTATCAAACGCGAGAAAGTAGACAAATGCTTCTGCATCGGTCCTGCCATTATGATGAAATTCGTTTGTTTGCTGACAAAGAAATACGAGATACCTACCGATGTATCCCTGAATACCATCATGGTGGACGGAACAGGAATGTGCGGTGCTTGCCGTATCACCATCGGTGGTAAAACCAAATTTGTATGCGTAGACGGGCCGGAATTTGACGGTCACCAAGTAGATTTCGACGAAATGCTGAAACGCATGGGCGCGTTCAAAAACATAGAACGTGAAGAAATGCACAAGTTGGAAGAACCGCAAACCTGCCAAGCTACCGGCGAGAATACTCGGGAAGCGGACGAAAAGAGCCGCAATGCCGCTTGGCGTCAAGAATTGCGTAAATCCATGAAAGCCAAAGAACGTACCGCCATCCCCCGCGTGGAAATGAACGAACTGGATGCGGAATACCGTTCGCACAGCCGTAAAGAAGAAGTAAACCGGGGATTGACCGAAGAACAGGCGTTGACAGAAGCAAAGCGCTGTTTGGACTGCGCCAATCCGGGCTGTATGGAGGGTTGCCCCGTAGGTATAGACATCCCCCGTTTCATCAAAAATATAGAACGCGGCGAGTTCTTGGAAGCCGCCAAGACGCTGAAAGAAACCAGCGCACTGCCCGCCGTTTGCGGTCGCGTCTGCCCGCAGGAGAAGCAGTGCGAGTCCAAATGTATCCACTTAAAAATGAACGAAAAGCCGGTTGCCATCGGCTATCTGGAACGCTTCGCTGCAGATTATGAACGCGAAAGCGGACAAATCTCCGTACCGGAAATCAAAGAAAAGAACGGTATCAAGATTGCCGTAATCGGTTCGGGTCCCGCCGGTCTGTCTTTCGCGGGAGACATGGCGAAATATGGCTACGACGTTACCGTATTCGAAGCGCTGCACGAAATCGGCGGCGTACTGAAATACGGTATTCCCGAATTCCGCTTGCCCAACAAAGTGGTGGATGTAGAAATCGAGAACCTTGCCCAAATGGGTGTAAAGTTCATTAAGGACTGCATCATCGGCAAGACATTAAGCGTGGAGCAACTGGAAGAAGAAGGCTTCAAAGGTGTATTCGTCGCTTCCGGTGCCGGATTGCCTAACTTCATGAATATCCCCGGCGAAAATTCCATCAACATCCTGTCGTCCAACGAATACCTGACGCGTGTCAACCTCATGGACGCCGCCAGTGAAGATTCCGATACGCCTGTGCCCTTCGGCAAATGCGTAGCCGTAATCGGAGGTGGCAATACGGCTATGGACTCCGTCCGCACAGCCCGTCGTCTGGGTGCCGAACGCGCCATGATTATCTATCGTCGTTCGGAAGAAGAGATGCCCGCACGTTTGGAGGAGGTGAAACACGCTAAAGAAGAAGGCGTGGAGTTCCTGACACTTCACAACCCGATAGAATACATTGCCGACGAACAAGGAAAAGTAAAGCAGGTGGTTCTTCAAAAGATGGAATTGGGTGAACCCGACGCGTCCGGACGCCGCAGCCCTGTACCCATTCCGGGAGCTACCGAAACAATTGATATAGACCTTGCTATCGTCAGCGTAGGTGTATCTCCCAACCCTATCGTTCCCAGCTCCATCAAAGGACTCGAATTAGGACGTAAAGGCACCATTGCCGTAAACGACAGTATGCAGTCGTCTATACCAACCATCTATGCCGGCGGCGACATTGTCCGTGGCGGCGCTACCGTAATCCTTGCCATGGGAGACGGACGAAAAGCGGCAGCGGCAATGAATGAGCAGTTGAAGAAATAAGAAACCTCACCATAAAAAGAAAGTTCCGTTTGCCATTCAGCAAACGGAACTTTCTTTTTATTATCTGATAAAGACCTTACTTCACCACCTTGTTTGTTGCCGGGTCGGGAAAAATCACGGTCGGCTTAAACGTCTTGGCTTCTTCAAAGTCCATCAATGCATACGACATGATAATAACAATGTCATCCGGTTGAACCTTACGGGCCGCCGCACCGTTCAAGCATATTTTACCCGAACCGCGCTCGCCTTTAATGATATAAGTTTCAAAACGTTCACCGTTATTGTTGTCGGCAATATAAACCTTTTCACCGGCAATCATGTTAGCGGCATCCATCAAATCCTCGTCAATCGTGATGCTTCCCATATAATTGAGGTTAGCTTCCGTAACACGGGCACAATGGATTTTCGACTTCAACACTTCAATCATCATAAGATTGTCTTTTTTATGTTTATTACTCCTTATACTTGATATTGTCAATCAGGCGGACTTCTCCACAGAATACCGTAATGCAACCTACGGCATATGAGGTATCTTCCCAATTGGCAATCTTCTGCAACGTATTACCGTCCACCAGCTCGAAGTACTCCAAACGCAAGCCGGGAGCGGCTGCAATGGCATCCTCCACAAATTTCTGTGTCTCGGCAACTGTATGTGAAGTTGCAAAGGTACGACTTTCAAATAAAGTCTGCGAAATTTTTAAAGCATTTTTGCGCTCTTCAACGGACAAACGGGCATTACGGCTGCTCAAGGCCAATCCGTCCTCCTCACGCACGATAGGGCAGCCCACAATCTCCAACGGATAATTCATATGGCGCACCATTTCACGAATAATGGCCAGTTGTTGAAAATCTTTCTCACCAAAATATGCGCGGTCCGGCTGTACCGCATCAAACAGCTTGCTCACAATCTGGCACACGCCGTTAAAGTGTCCCGGACGAAAAGCGCCTTCCATAACGGTATCCAAGGGTGCGTAGCTGAAGCATCGGGTATCCGGTTCCGGATACATCTCTTCCACAGCCGGAGCAAAGACAAACGCAGCCCCGCACTCTTCCAGCAGACGACAATCAGCTTCCGGCGTACGGGGATATTTGACTAAATCATTCTGGTCATTGAACTGGGTAGGATTTACAAAAACACTTACTACAGCGGCATCATTCTCTGCCACACAACGTTTTACCAATGAAGCATGACCGGCATGCAAGGCTCCCATCGTAGGCACTAAACCTACCTTTTTACCTTGGGCTCTCATAGCCGAAAGTCCGGCCTGCAAGTCCTTGATAGTATGTACTATTTCCATTTTTATTGGTTATATATAACTTAGTTGTTTGCAAAAACGGTGCAAAATAAGCTATTATTTACCACATAAAGAAGAAATATCGTAAATTAATGCAAAAGTTGTCCCAAAGCCGGAGGTGAGATTTCGCCTATTTTCTACTGATATACAAGCGGTTAACAATTCATAAGGAATTATAGACGAGCCCGGTTTGCTTTATTGCCCGATTTTTTTTATATCTTTGCAGAATAATTGAGAACATTGTTATTATGACAAAGGCGAACAAGGTTTTATTTATAACACAAGAAATTACCCCTTACGTTTCAGAATCCGAGATGTCCCTTGTAGGCAGAAACCTGCCGCAAGCAATCCAAGAAAAAGGCAGAGAAATCAGAACGTTTATGCCCAAATGGGGAAATATCAATGAGCGCAGAAATCAGTTGCACGAAGTGATACGTCTCTCCGGTATGAACCTTATTATTGACGATACCGACCATCCGCTTATCATTAAAGTAGCATCTATACAGTCTGCCCGTATGCAGGTTTATTTCATCGACAACGATGATTACTTCCAGAACCGCCTGCAAGTGATTGACGAAAACGGTGTTGAGTACGAAGACAACGACGCACGTGCTATCTTCTATGCCCGCGGCGTACTGGAGACTGTTAAGAAACTGCGCTGGTGTCCGGACATCATCCACTGTCATGGCTGGATGACTGCATTAGCACCGCTGTATATCAAGAAAGCATACAAAGACGAACCTTCATTCAGAGATGCAAAAGTAGTCTTTTCACTGTATGACGATGACTTCAAGCAGCCGTTTCACCCCGATTTCGCAAGCAAGCTCCTTCTGAAGGGTATCACCAAGAAAGATATTGCCGACTTGAAAGAGCCGATTGATTATACGGCTCTCTGCAAATTGGCGATAGACTATTCCGACGGTGTTATTCAGCAAAGCGAACACGTAAACGAAGAAGTCATGGAGTATGCCCGGCAAGCCGGTAAACCTATCTTAGGTTATCAATCTCCCGAAAACTTCGCAGATGCCTGCAACGACTTCTACGACCAAGTTTGGGGAGAAGAACAAGAATAAAGTTGATTTCAAGACGAACAATTATGAAAGTAAAATATTTAGGAATATTGCTTTTAGCACTCCTGGCTTTCTACGGATGTGATGACAACACCGGAACATTGGGCATGGATATGTTGCCCGATTCAGACGGTATCAAAGCCCAAACCGAAAAATTTAATGTTACTACCAAATCAATTCTTGCAAAGAAAGTTTATTCCAAAACCAGTACGGGATATATCGGTAAGTTTACAGATCCCGAATCCGAAGGGTTCGGAAGCTACGAAGCCAGCTTTTTAGCAGAATTGAACTGTACGGAGAATTTTACTTTCCCCGCTGTATATAAAGAAAGCGCTGACGGGAAAAGCGGTACCGGTACAATGGTTAAAGACGAGGTAGAAAAAATCCAGTTAGTGGTCTATTACTCCAGTTGGTTCGGCGACTCCCTAAATGCATGCAGAATGAGTGCATATGAGTTGGACGAAGATTGGCTGAAAGTACGTAAAAAGCCCGAAATGTATCGGTACACCAATATTGATGTCAAGGAATATTACAACAACGAAACACTCTTGGGCAGAAAAGCATATACAGCCTATGACACCTCAGTGCCCGATTCTGTAAGAAATGCAACTGACTCAAGCGGCAATTCCATTTATTATCCCAACATCACTTTCCCATTGAGCAAAGATTTGGGAAACAAGATTCTGAAGCTGAACCGTGAATATCAGGAAGGAAAGAATGATTATTTTGATAACTCGGAGAAGTTTATCGAAAACGTATTCAAGGGCGTCTATCTGCAAACTGATTACGGTGATGGGACTATCCTTTATGTAGACCGTGTAGACCTGCAGATGCAGTTCCAATTCCATTACGTAGACAGCCTGGGAGTGAAGCTTACCAAGAAAGTCACCGACAAAGACGGTGAAGCGGGTTCAGACTCTTTATACTACGCCACAGCCGTTGCTTTTGCTTCCACCAAAGAAGTAATCCAAGCCAATAAATTTGAAAACTCAGAAAAACTGGAGGAAAAAGTAAACAGCGACAGCGAAAAGGGTTGGAGTTATCTGAAATCACCGGCGGGCATCTTCACAGAAGCAACCCTGCCCTATGACGAAATAGCTGAAAAGTTGACCAATGATACGCTGAATGCAGTTAAATTGACTTTCACCAACTATAGCCAGGACAAACAATACAAATTCAGCATGAGTGCGCCGCAAACCGTTTTATTGGTACGCATGAAAGATATGGACTCTTTCTTTGTAAACAATGAATTGACAGACAATGTCACATCATTTGTGGCAACCCACAACAATGTAGAAACCAATCAATACACCTTTAAAAACATAGCCCGCTTAGTGTCAGCCTGCATCAACGAGAAAAAGGCCGCCAAGCAGAAAGCTAAAGAAACTGCCGGAAGTTCATGGGATGAAGCTTCCTGGGAAGAAAGCTGGAGTAAAACAGATGAAGGAAAAAACTGGGATAAGGTAGTATTAATCCCCGTAGTTGTGACCTACGACACGAACAGCCAGACTCCTTCCATGATTGGCATCCAGCATGACTTAAAGCCTACCTATGCCAAACTTAAAGGTGGAGATCCCGCCTTTGGCGGAAGTGATTTGGAAATAGAAGTAACCTATACTTCTTTTAATAAATAAAAGTTCCATCAATCAGATACATAAAAAGAACTCCCGTTCCGGATATTTCGGAACGGGAGTTTTTCATTACCTATCGGAAAGGTTGCTTATTCAGCTTTCTTCTTCGGTGCAGCTTTCTTTGTTGCAGGCTTTTTGGCAGCCAGTTTTGTAGCGGTTTTAGGAGCTGTCTTCGCTTCTTTTTTCTTCTCGGCAGCTTTCTCCTTCTCCAACTTATTCTGCGCTTTTTCCAGTTCTTTATGCAATTCTTCTATTTCATCTCCCTGATTCTTGATAGTAGTAAGCAAAGCATTCAACTCTTCGTTATCAATATCTATCGGGTAGAGAGAATCAACCCGTTTGATGAAATCTCCCAAAATGTTCATATAATTGGTGAATGCGTCATACGGAGACTCATAAATGCCACGATTCAAGCCCACACCGCTATCCTTAGTCGTCATGAAGCGGAAGTTATTGCTTGCCTGCAGATAATCCCAGTCTTGCTTGATACGGCGATCATCACAGATATGTACGCGTTCGGCAACACTATACAACTTATTGAAGGCTTCACGCTGCATCACGTTACCCAGCCAGCAACTCGTATCTCTTTCTTCGTCCACCCACGACATAGGATATGGAACATCCAACTGCGAAACAGACTTCAATTTAGTGACAATCTCCGTAGGAGTTGAGAAAGTAATGCCCTTTTCCTTAGCGCATGCAGGCAACGCTTTCAGGAATTCCAGAATATTGGAAGACAGCGGCTGCGACATACCCAGTGAACAAAGTTCCATAAATATATTGATGACTTGTTCTTCCTGCGGGAATGCGTCAATCCAACTGATGTACTTGTCGGCAAACAAAGGATATTCGCTCCATTCCGAATTAGAGAAGCGCAGGCTTATATCATCTGACAATTTGAAATCACGCAACAGCAACTTCAGATTCGGGTTCATGTTGCAATGATACACATAATGCGGACTCTTCCAACCGAGGACGTGCTTGGCACCTTCGGTCAACATACCCTTGAAGCCCATACTTGCCACTACAGCACCGATTTCATCATTATATATCAAACTGGAATTACGGAACACTTTCGGAGCTTTGCCAAACATTTGTTTCATCTTGGCACTCTGACGCATTACGTCTTCTTTGAAGCAATCCTCATTGGCCAGTGAAGACAGACCGTGCGAGTACGGTTCGGCAAGGAATTCACAGCATCCCGTATCATTAAGCTGATGCAACAGGTCGATTACTGCAGGCGCATGGATTTCCAATTGCTCCAATGCCACACCGGAGACAGACAAAGCCACTTTGAACGCACCTCCCGAATTCTTCACCATTTCAATGAGCGTATTCAAGGCAGGAATATACGAACGTTCGGCAACTTCATTGATGCTTGTTTCATTGGCATAGTCATCATAATAATAATGATTGGTGCCGATATCAAAGAAACGATAACGTTTCAGATGTATAATTTGATGTATCTCAAAATAAAGACAGATAGTTCTCATTTGTATTCAGTATTTTATTATTTACCATAGTTTCTTAACACATCCTCATAAAGAGCGCGGATTCTCAAGCCTACTTTTTCCCACGTAATTCCGTCCACTTCTTTCTTGCCTTCCTCCTGAAGATAGTGGAAAAGAGACGGGTTTATACAGATAGAATAGATGGCGTCGGCCATAGCGTGAATATCCCAATAATCGGTTTTAATTACCTTATCGAGAATTTCACCGCATCCGGACTGTTTGGAGATGATGGAGGGCGTTCCGCACTGCATGGCTTCCAACGGCGCAATACCGAAAGGCTCGGATACGGAAGGCATGACGAATACATCACTGTTCTTGTAGACCTCGTACACCTGTTTCCCTTTCATAAAGCCCGGGAAGTGGAACCGGTCGGCAATGCCCCTCTCGGCAGCCATATTAATCATGGCATTCAGCATATCGCCCGAACCCGCCATAACAAAGCGGATGTTGCGGGTACGCTGCAACACCAGCGCCGCAGCTTCCACAAAGTATTCCGGACCTTTCTGCATAGTGATGCGCCCAAGGAAAGTCACCACCTTCTCTTTGGAATGATCCGGACGCGGAATGTCCTGCAACTCCTGTGAGAGCGGATATACCGCATTGTGCATGGCAAACACCTTTCTCGGATCCTGATGATACTCATTGATAACCGTACGGCGGGTAAGTTCCGATACACACATTATGCAGTCCGCATAATCCATTCCATTCTTCTCCATAGAGTAAACGGTAGGATTAACCTTACCGCGCGAGCGGTCAAAGTCCGTTGCGTGCACATGGATGCAAAGCGGCTTTCCGCTTACCATTTTCGCATGTACACCTGCCGGATAAGTCAGCCAGTCGTGCGCATGGATAATGTCGAACTCCTGTTGGCGTGCAACCACTCCGGCTATAATTGAGAAATTATTGATTTCTTCGTGCAGATTTCCCGGATAACCGCCGGCAAAGTCCATACACCCCAAATCATTGACGTGCATATAGGAGAAATCCGAATAAATATGATCGCGCAATGCATAATACTGTTCCGGACTCATCGTCGACAAACGCGACTTCAAATAATCGTAATCAACGTCACGCCACACAACAGGCACTTGGTTCATGCCGATTATATTCAGGAATTTCTCTTCTTCGCCTGTGGGCTTCGGCATACAGAAAGTTGTTTCCACATCCCCCTGCAAACTCAGTCCCTTAGTTATTCCGTATGATGCAACTGCAAGACCGCCATATATTTTGGGAGGAAATTCCCAACCAAACATTAAAACTTTCATCTTCGTTCCTCCTCTTATAAATTATACTTAGACAACAATTTCAAAATACGCAGAATCTCTGCCACATTCATGGCAAACGACACTGCCCCCCTACCCTTAAATGGCGGATTTCCGTCAAACAGTTCAGGCAGCGAACCTATACAGTGGCTTGTCATTTCATCTTCAAAACCTATCAGATAACGCTCTACAAACGAAATGCCGCTCATCTTATAGATGCGTAAGTATGCCTCCATATAGAATCCCATGAGCCATGGCCACGCCGTACCCTGATGATATGCATAATCTCTTTGAATCTGAGGACCGACATAGTTCGGATTATATCCGCCGCTCTTAGGACTCAGCGTACGCAGGCCTTTCGGAGTCAGCAATTCTTTCGTCACAATATCGAGCACCTGTTTCTTCTGTGCACGGTCCAGTGGAGAGTAGTCGAAGGCAACAGCGAATATCATGTTGGGACGAACGCTCCAGTCCATCATATAACCGTCTACATAGTCGAAGAGATAGCCGTATTCGTTACGGAAAATATCCACAAAAGATTTTCCCGTAATTTCAGCCTGAGCATCCAATTCGCCTGCAAGTATATCGTTTCCGCCCTCACGCACTATATCCGCCACAAAACGCAACGCATTATACCACAAAGCGTTCACCTCAACAATATAGCCGGTGCGCGGAATTACGGGATGGCCGTTAGCCGTAGAGTTCATCCACGTTACAGCCTTCTCCGTACCATTGGCATAAAGCAAACCGTTTTCATGCAAGAAAAGGTTATCATGCTTCCTGCCACGGATATAGTTCATAATATCTTCCAGCAACTTGCCATACTTCTGACGGCACTGTTCGCGCGAGGTCTCTTTAGCATATTGCTGCAAAGTCCATACTGCCCACAGGAGTACGTCGGGATGCTCCATTTCATAAATTTTATAGCCTACCGGCTTATCTTCTATGAAATCGCGGATAGCTTTCTCCGCAGTCTTCATAACATCTTCAAATTCATCTTGTTCGTCCACCGCCAAAGTTAAACCGGGCAAAGAAATAAATAGATCGCGTGCACGACATTTGAACCAGGGATAACCGGCAAGTACATAATGCTCATCTCCTTGCTTGTTGTGGAACTGGTGAGCCGAATTTTTCAGACAGTGATAGAAACTGTCCCGCGGAGTGCGGTCCTCGGCTTCGGCCTCAAAGGTCTGTTTCAGCTTACGCGGTGAAATCTCCGAAATACCGGCAGAGAACACAACGCTTTCGCCTTTCT
This sequence comes from Bacteroides propionicigenes, assembly GCF_018390535.1. Lineage (GTDB taxonomy): Bacteria > Bacteroidota > Bacteroidia > Bacteroidales > Bacteroidaceae > Bacteroides > Bacteroides propionicigenes. The sequence goes on from NZ_JAHBBW010000001.1 coordinate 414,048, forward strand.
TTATATCTACTTCAAAATAGCCGGGTACATACAGGTCTTCGTTAAAGTCATATCCGCGTTCCTGTTCTTTCGGATATTCAATGCCACGATACCAATCCGGCTGATAATGGAATTCATTCTTTTTGTTCAGCTGCATATAAAGTTCCGGATAACCGGGATACATACAGGTTTTAATACCGTTTTCCACCAATTGGTAATCACGGTTTGCCTGGGCATTTTCGTGCGTATATTCGCGTACACTGCGGAATGCAAGGAAAGGACGGAACCGGAGTGTTGTTGCCGAGTGGGCATCGACCAAGGTATAACGAATCAGAATGCGGTTCTCGTGATGTACAAAAATTTTCTCTTTACGGAGGATTACACCTCCTACACGGTAAGTCGTTGCCGGGATATGCTCGCAGTCGAACTCACGGATATACTTATGCCCATTCGGACTAAAGTTATTCCCCTGATACTTATGCAGCCCCAGATTAAACTCAGCACCGTGTTGAATTACCGTTTCATCCAAAGAAGACAGCAGCACATGGTTTTCATCATCCAGGTTGGGGACGGGAATCACCAACAAGCCGTGATATTTGCGTGTGTTACAATCTACAATTGTTGTACAATGATAGGCCCCCGATTTGTTAGTCCGAAGTATCTCCCTTGGCAAAGATTCTTGCAGATTAACCATCAAGGTCTTGTCAAATCGTAAATAACTCATAGTTGTGCATTATTTAAAGGTTAATTATTCAGGTATATGCGCTACAAAGCTTGTAGCGATGCCCAAAAATACAAATTAAAGCCTATACGCAAAATAAAAAGTCAGTTTTTTTTCGTTTTTCAAGTAAATAATTCGTAGCATTGTACAAAAATAACCAATCCTTGTACAATATATGAAGCATGACGCCCGACGAATAGTTCTGGCAGCGGTTATACCGCTATTTTTACTGTTCATTTTATATACACTGAAATTTCTGGAGACAGGTATGGACTGGGACTTTACCCGTCTTGGGGTGTACCCGATGGAGAAGCGGGGAGTGTTCGGCATATTCGCGCATCCGCTGGTGCACAGCAGTTTCAAACATCTTTTAGCAAATACCATCCCGCTCTTTTTTCTGTCTTGGTGTCTGTTCTACTTCTATCGAGACATCGCACCGTATATATTTTTCGCGATTTGGACGGGTTGCGGACTTCTTACCTTTTTAATAGGCAAACCGGGATGGCATATCGGTGCAAGCGGCATCATCTACGGACTGGCTTTCTTTCTTTTTTTCAGCGGCCTGTTACGCAAGCACGTGCCGCTTATAGCAATCTCTTTATTAATAACTTTCCTTTACGGAGGGCTGGTATGGAATATGTTCCCGCAATTCGCCAAAGAAACGACCTCTTGGGAAGGACATCTCAGCGGAGCCATCACAGGCACACTCTGTTCGGTTGCTTTTATGAAATGCGGGCCTCAACGTCCGGACCCGTTTGCGGATGAAGATTCAGATTTTAAATCTTAATGATGAAAACTCTCCAACAGCAGTGATATGTTTGCCATGAACAGGCGTACGGAGATTGCCAACAGGATAATGCCGAAGAACTTACGAATGATATAGATTCCGCCTTTACCCAAGAAACGTTCTACTCGTCCCGTCATACTGACCACAAAATACACCCATATCATATTCAGTACCAGTGCTATGATAATATTTACACTGGCATACTCGGCACGCAAAGAGAGCAGTGTGGTAAAAGCGCCGGCCCCTGCCAGCAACGGAAATACCAACGGGACTAATGTAGCTTCTTTTATAGGCCCCTGGTTCTTAAATATCTCAACATCAAGAATCATCTCCAACGACATCAGGAAAATGACGAACGCACCGGCCACTGCAAATGATTCTATGTCTACATGAAACAGTTTCAGCATCATATCACCCGCATAAAAGAAACCTATCAACAGAGCAAACGATATTAGCGTAGCTTTTAGGGCGTTTACATCCTTTCCTTTCTCTTTCAGGTTAATGATGATAGGAATAGAGCCAATGATATCTATTACGGCAAACAGTACAATGAAAGCGCTGGTCATTTGCTGCCAATTAAACTCTGAAAACATACGTCCCTCCTTTTTTATTTGCAAAGATAATCTATTTTTATGCATTCCGCAAAAATTCTTAAAACTGAATGAGTAGCACGTTTAAGAAATAATAAAAAAAACAAAAAGAGAGGGTAAGTGTTTACGGCAGAGACCGATTATACCTACTTTTGTTCTGAAACAAGAAGATGAAAATGATATGGAAACAATGTTCGATACACTATTACAATTGCCCCTTTTCCAAGGACTTGCCCAAGAAGACTTCACCTGCATTTTGGAGAAGGTAAAATTGCATTTCACGAAACATAAGCCGGGAGAACTTCTTCTGCAAGAAGGCGCCCCTTGCCACGAGCTGGTGTTTGTACTAAAAGGAGAAATAGTCTCTTCCACATCATCCGCTGATGGCTCCTATAGCTTTACGGAATATATTCCGGCCCCCTGCCTCATCGAGCCTTACTCCATGTTCGGCATGAAGACGTCATATGCTTCGACCTACCGGGCAAAGACAGAAGTACATACCGTCAGCATTAGCAAAGCCTTCGTAATGAAAGAGCTGTTCAATTACGAGATATTCCGCCTGAACTACATGAATATAGTGAGCAACCGCGCCCAAATGCTGCACAGCCGTTTATGGAAAGTGGCGGATGATAATCTTGAGACACGCATCGCCCACTTCATCCTCAGCCACGTAGAGCGTCTGTCGGGAGAAAAAGTATTGAAAATAAAAATGGAGGACTTGGCTCTAATTGTCAATGACACCCGTGCAGGAGTATCAAAGGCACTCAACAGTATGCAAACGGAAGGATTGGTGGAGTTGCATCGCGGAGAAATCGCAATACCCGATGCAGAGAAGCTGATGTCTGTAAAAAGAATGTCAGAATGATAAATCCTTATCAATCTGACATTCCAAAATATAACTTATTCCCACTCTATTGTGGAAGGTGGTTTTGACGAAATATCATAGGTTACGCGGTTCACCCCTTTCACCTTATTGATAATATCATTGGAAATCTTGCCCAAGAACTCATAAGGCAGATGTGCCCAATCGGCGGTCATGGCATCGGTAGAAGTTACGGCACGCAAGGCAACGGCACGTTCATAAGTACGTTCATCACCCATCACACCTACAGACTGTACCGGAAGCAGAATAACCCCTGCCTGCCAAACCAGATGATAAAGCACCGTTTCATTGCCTTCGGCATCCTTCACTTTCCAGTCGCGCAAGCCTTGAATAAATATATCGTCCGCATCTTGCAGTATGCGCACCTTCTCCGGAGTTATATCACCCAAGATACGCACGGCCAGTCCCGGTCCGGGGAAAGGATGACGGGTAATCAAGTGATCCGGCATACCCAATTCGCGTCCTACACGGCGAACTTCATCCTTGAACAACAGGCGCAACGGTTCGCAGAGCTTCAAATTCATTTTTTCGGGCAGACCACCCACGTTGTGATGGCTCTTGATTACGGTTCCCGTGATAGAAAGCGACTCAATGCAGTCGGGGTAGATAGTACCCTGTGCCAGCCACTTCACATCTTTTATTTTATGGGCTTCTTCATCGAACACATCGATAAAGCCTTTTCCGATAATCTTACGTTTCTTTTCCGGCTCGGTCACGCCTGCCAGCTCTGCAAAGAACTTGGCGCTTGCATCCACACCCACCACGTTCAGCCCAAGGCATTCATAATCGTGCAACACATTCTTAAACTCATTCTTGCGCAGCATACCATGATCCACGAAAATGCAAGTCAGATTCTTGCCGATAGCACGATTCAGCAGTACGGCAGCAACGGAAGAGTCAACACCCCCGCTCAAGCCGAGCACCACTTTGTCATCGCCAAGCTGTTCCTTAAGCTGGGCCACTGTAGTTTCAATGAATGATGCGGCGCTCCAATCTTGCTTGCAACCGCACACTTCCACAACAAAATTCTTCAGCATCTGTGTGCCGTCTTCACTATGGAACACTTCCGGATGAAACTGAACACCCCACATCTTTTCACCTTCCACCTGATAAGCGGCAATCTTCACTTTGTCTGTCGAGGCTATTGTTTTAAAATTAGCAGGAATAGCGGTGATTGTGTCACCATGGCTCATCCAAACCTGAGTGTTTTCCTTCACTCCTTTGAAAAGTACATTTTCCTTGTCAAAAGAGGCCAGATGAGCACGTCCGTATTCACGGCTGCCTGCAGGTTCAACCTTTCCGCCGTTGGTGTAAGCGATGAACTGCGCACCGTAGCAAATTCCCAAAATAGGATATTTACCGCGAATCTCGTTTAAATCTATTTTAAACGCACTTCCATCATATACGGAAAACGGGCTGCCCGAAAGAATAACTCCCTTTACACTTGCATCTCCCTGAGGAAATTTGTTGTAAGGCACAATTTCGCAATATACATTCAACTCGCGAACCCGGCGCCCGATAAGCTGCGTGGTCTGTGAGCCAAAATCAAGAATAATAATCTTTTCTTGCATAGAAACAGAGGTGTTAATTATTTGGAGCACAAAGATACGAATTTGTTTAGAGTAGAAAGCAAATTATGGCAAAAATTGTTTAGGGCAGAAAACATCTCCTGCATTGATTTCTCAAAAAAGTAAAAGATTTATTGGATTTGTAAGGTAAAGAATTTATATTTGCCCGCTAACTAACCAAGAATATCTAAGTATCATGAAAAAAAGTATTTTATTATTGTCTTTTGCCTTTTGCAGCCTGTTACCGACAGTTGCACAACCCCTTTCTAAGGCAGATTCTTTACAAAATGCAATCACTCAATTGGAAAATGCACTGGCAAGCATACAGACCGATTTACAAGAGAAAACCTTACAATACAATTGGGAAATGACGGAAAAGTACATCGAATATTGCAAAAAACTCTCCAAAATTACAAACTTCAACCAAGAGCCCCGGTTGGTACAACTTGCCACCACCATAAAGCCACAGGAATTGGAACCTAAAAGGTTGGCCTACGAAGAAGCTAAAAAAGAATTCGAAGCACTGTTGAAGTCCTATCCTGAATACACCACCCTCGACTCTTTATATAAAAGAGCCGCCAATGGCGAGCAAAAGAAAGACCGTAAAGTAGCCTTAGACGGTTTCTACCAACGCATATATAATGAAGACGCAGCTTACCGTCCGCTACTCGAGAAAAGACGTAAAGCCCTCAAAGAGCATTACATCGCTTGTGCTTCCTATCTATTGAATGAATGTAAGAAGAACCGGGAGATTGTACCGGATATCTACGACTACAAGACAGGACGCATTCTTAAAGAAACCAATCCCCGGCTTCGCCAACTGTCCATAGAAATAAGCACACTTGAGAATCTTCAACGGGAAACTATTCGTAAGTACCAAAAGCTAAAATACAATTTGGAGGACTAAAAAATAATAATTGCAAATAAAAACAGCCGAAACCACTTCAAAAAAGCGATTTCGGCTGCGCCTAAAACAAAGTAACCGCTGTTACCCGTCATTTACCTGTTTTATTGTATTACATACGGTCACACTCCACTTGGAAAACATCCTTTCTCCTGCGCACTACCAACGGCGCTCCAAGTTCTTCACGCTCCACGACTTCAAGAAAGCCGCTTTGCTCCAGTTCGAAGAGGGCGGGATATACACGCAATTTGTCCGCACCGGAGTACCGAATGATGTCTTCAACCAAAATATCACCGAATTTAAGATTGATATAAGCTGTTATTTTCCGAGTGTCAGCTGCTTTGTAATCCATATCTTACTACATATTATTTAATATCAAGTTGCTTCAAACATTTTCTATTCGTTGCCGCCCTTTTCCCGTCAAATATCCATCCCCACTTATTGAAATACTTCACAACAGAACAAATATGATATTTCAGCAATTTCCTGTTTTTATAAGACCCTTTTTCATATTCATGATAAATTGACACTCCGGGATAAAACATTGTCTTTGACACTTCTCCTATCCTGCGACACAAATCCAAATCTTCAGCATACATAAAAAAACGTTCATCAAAACCACCTACTTTTTTCAGTGTCTCTACCCGCATAAACATAAAACATCCCGAAAGAGAAGGTATTTCCATCACTTTATCATATCCGGTACGGTGCAACTCAAACCAAGCATCGTGTCTTTCCTGATAAGCTTTGACGGGAATAAATCTTCTTCCAAATAAGTCCATTGGTGTAGGTAGTAGCTTGCATAGATACTGAATAGTACCATTGGGATAGAGTACCTTCGGCATTACCAAACCACAATCAAGAGTAGCATCCATGAATTCAGTCAGCTTCTCTACAACAGAACCATTCCAATAAATATCAGGATTTATCACTATATGATAGTGTGCCTTCATTTCTATTGACTTACGGATAGCAATATTATGCCCGCTGCCAAAGCCGAGGTTATCGCTATGAATATATACAATCCTGCCAGACAGAGCAGCAAACTCACGCAAGCTGTCATTCGATGAATTGTCTATAATGAAAAACACGTCAATAGGAGACTGCAAGACGCAGTCTGCCAGCCGTTTCACATCTATACATAAGGTATGAAACGTTACAACAGATGCTGTAATCATGATTTATGAATTAAAGGATGTATCTATAAATTAGTATATCACAATTTGTTGAGGATAGCTTCTAAATCATTATAAATAGCCGACATATCAACATTGTTATTCTTTGCCCAATCACCTAAAGGGGCTCGCCCTTCAGCAACTCCATGATGTTCTATACCAATATGTGGAAACTGCATATATGTTGGTCCGTACAAAGTACTCAGATAAGCATCTGTATTATGTGGAACTTTCAATTCAAAATTCTCAAAAAGCATTGATTTTATTGGAAAAACATCATTCACTGCAATCCCATAAAAGCACTTATCAAACTCCGGATTTAAACAGAAAAAAATATTTTCTCCCTGCATATAGACTGAGAAATATTTTTTGCGTAATTCCATTAGCTCATCATCTGAAAAGTCATATTTTTTTCTTTTACAGTATGAAAAATACCGATTGCATATTTTTTCGATTTCCGGTTTTATTTTATTTATGTCCTTATCGGTATATAACATATCAGCCGGAAAGACATCTATCCAAATGCCCGTTTTTTCATGTTGATAGCTTATCCCTATTCTTCCTTCCTTTTCTTCCACTTTTATACCATATTGTCTCAAACAATTCGCAGCTTTCGTTTTAAACCGATTATAATCAGTCCGCGGCATAGAAATATCCGTATCATCATCCCACGGAATAAATCCTTTATGACGCACTGCACCTAATAGAGTGCCATAATCAAGCCAATAAGTTAAACTGTATTTTTCACAAACCTTATCGAATATTTTCAGCAATAAAGCATCACACTTCTGTACATATCGCAATCCCTTATTTGTCGTAGAAGGTAAACGTTGAATATCTACATACTCATTTAAAAAATAGAATAGAGTATCAATCTCATCCCTATACGTTTTAGTTCCCAATAGTTTTTGTATACACAATTGAACAGTAGTCCACAATCCGTTTTTTCTCAATTTTATTTTTAGCAAACTTATTATTGTCATATTACTAGCTTCTTATAAATTCGACAGTATATTTAAAAGTCTATCATTATCTTCTTTAGAGCGTACGGCTATTCTTATCATACTTTTTCCGGTAAGCGCACTTTTTGTGCCACAATCTTTGATTAGGATATTGAAACGCCTTAATAATAATTCAGTCAATGAGCTCGAAGAATATTTATCAAATACTTCACACAAAAAATAATTTGCCTGGGAAGGTATTACACGTAGATATGATACTTGTTGCAAAAGCTGATAGAAGCGTTCTCGCTCTTGTCTGAATTTTTCACATGACATTTGGTATTCAGCTTCATATTTCCCGAAAATCTGCATATAAAACTCAGCAAACGAATTTATATTCCAAATGGAAACATCTTTCTTAATAGCATCAATAAAAGCCTTATCCCCACTTGCCAATACTCCCAAACGCAACCCGGGAACCCCATAAGATTTAGAAATACTTTTCATTACTACTAAATGGGGATATCGCTCAAGAATATTATCTGACAATAAAGAACAATGCAATCCACCTTCCGCAAAATCAACGAAAGATTCATCAACTACCAACCGAATAGAATGTTGTTCACTCCATTCAACCAACCGTAACAAATCTTGTTGAGAGATAAAGTTTCCGGAAGGGTTATCAGGATTGACAAGCAATAACAACTGAATATCTTTATTGGTATAATAAGACATCAAATCATCCGCTGTATATGAAAGATTTGCATTATCAGGCAAATATATCACCAGATTGTTTTTATTATATCTGTTAGGGTATTCCTCAAAAGTAGGATATACAACTCCCATTTTTCCCCTTTGGTTCTCCATCAGCGATTTTATTAGTTCCGCAGCGCCATTGCCTACTACGGAATAGTCCGCATTTATGTGAAAATATTTCGAAATCAGCAATGAGTTTACTCTCATCCCCGAAGGATACTCACTCAAGAGCACATCAAAGTTAGCTTTCAATTCATCCTTTAATTTTTGGGGTGGAAAATACGGATTACCAAATAGCAAAAGTCCAACAAATTAGGAAAACGCCAGTATCCACCGTAACGTCGGTGATATAATGGTAATTGCTTATCTTCCGGAGCAAAGAGTGTTTCAGCAATATCCAAATCTTGAATATCATCTATTTCATACCATTTCTGTCCTGTCAATGGTAATGCTTTTAACTCACAATTATCAAGCAAAGTTATTACACGAAGCACTTGCTCATAATATTCATTATTACCCAATGCTTTAGTATAAGCCTCCAAGAAAGGTACATAGTGTGTTCGAGAAAACTCTTTACTAAACTTATAGATATTGACAGTTTTATAATAACAATCTGCATCCCTGTATTTAAATGCTTTTTTAGAAACAAAGTTCACAATATTATTATCATCGTCTATCCGCACCATAGTACCATCCATCCACGGTTCATATTTTGCCACTAGAGCAAGATTAGGAGAAGAGTTTTCCACTATCATTGAAAATAGGGAATCATCGAATATTAAATCCGATTCTATCAATAAAGTGTCATCTTCTTGCAGCTCCTGCTTTGCCAATGACAGAGAATAGATATTATTAGTTTTATCATACACAGGATTGTCTATGTATTTTATTTCCAAATCATTACAACTCGTACCTAAATATTCTTGCATTTTTTTCCCTTGATAACCGGTGACAATTATCACCCGAGACAAGTCTATTGACGACAGTTGACGAAGCACCCTATCTATCAAAGGTACACCATTCACTTTTACCATACATTTGGTATTGTCTTTGGTCAATTCTCCAAGACGTTTACCCATTCCGGCAGCTAAAATTATTGCTTGCATAATAAAACAGAAGAAATATATACTGAAATTTTATCGAAATTATTATTCTACACAGTAATGTTGGAGACAGACAGTATATCCGATAATTGTTTGGCTGATTTCTCCCAACTAAAGTTCTCAGCGGTTTTCACTCCATTAACAGACAAATACTGTCTCAAAGACTCAACGCTCACCATTCTCTCAATAGCCATTATTAATTCATTCTCTGCTTTAGGTTCAAAAACTATACAGTTTTCATCAGGTTTTATAAATTCGTTTACACCACCTGAATCGCTGCATATAACAGCACACCCGCAAGCCATTGCCTCCAAAGGGGGCAAACCAAAACCTTCCCACCAAGAAGTAGAAACAAAAATATCAGAGGACTTATAAACAGCTGCTATGTCACTATCTGAAGTAGGGCTTATTATTTGCATTCCTGACGTATCATAATAACTCAAATCATCATGGCTTATCAAAGAAACTGAGCTTATCCTTGCTTTTATAGCAGGAGAAAGTCTGTGAAATGCATTGATAAATGTAATTAATCCTTTCATCGGATGTTTCCGTGCAACCAAACAAATAGAAACCCCATCCGACAATTTCACTCTATCAACAGAGTTAAAAAACGATTGATTAATCGCCGGATGTACTTTGAAAAAAGGTACATCATATCTTTTGGAGTCTACACAGAATTTATCATAAACATATTGTGAATTAAAGATATACGTAACCTGTTGCTTATATGACTTCAAACACCAAAATTTATACAACTTCAAGAGAGACCCTTTCCCCAAAAGAGCTCCATCATCATAAATCCGATAATCATCTGCTTGCACAAATCTATAAACTCTCCTTTTATTCCTAATAAAAGGTATTAAAAGACAAAAGATAGGGTCGGATATTATTAATAGAGCATCTTTTAGATGCTTATTCACATAATAAATACAATGACACAAATTCAACAATTTAGTAACTTTCGTGGAAGCCTTTTTCCCAATCACCATATATTGCCAATTGGAAACCTTAGAGAAAGTGTGGTGGTCGCCCGAATTGTAAGGATATAAAAGAGACACATCGTGTTTACTACATAATATATTTGCAAGTTCTATAAAAACTCTATTTCCTCCACCTGTTTTAATAGTTGGAGCAAGAAATACTATTTTACTCATAATACTATTTTTTTTAGACTATCAACCTGTGTATTCGTTTCATAATCAGATAGAAAGTATTCTCGAACACATGTATTATATGAGAACCCGGATAATGAGTTTATAGTCTCTACAAAGTCGCTATAAGTTTCACAAATATAGGAACAAGGTATTTTCTCATAGCCCTGAAAAGCTTCTGGCGTACCCACTATTTTCTTACCATACATCATAGCCTCTGCTATTTTTACTTTCATTCCACCTCCTGAAACAATAGGCGCAATAACAAAATCAGCATCTATATAAAAAGAAGCTATTGATTTCACCCCATCATATATCGTCACCTTGGAATTATCAATATTCAATTTCTTCATACCTTTACCTACCACTGTTAGTTGCATATCAGTATGTGGCAGTACATTATGAATAAACATCTTCAAGCCATCAACATTTCCAAAAAAATAACTTCCTACAAACAGTCCTTTCTTCGGAGAACCAATTTTTCTATTTTCTATTTTTTTATCCTTAACCGTATCTTTAAGGGATATCGGTAGTAGTAAATCCACTTTTCTTTTATAGTTTTTCTCTATAAGATTATTGTCCCGTTTATTTAATGCAATTATGTAGTCGGCATATTTACAGGTTTTTTTTTCATTTTTTATCACAGCCCACAATCTCAAAATAGATAAAGGACTCCCTGTTTTCCATTGTCCAATAACCATATTTTTTTCACAATTATGAAAAAAACAGATTACTTGCGTAGTCGTCTCAGTTTTAATTCTTTTCACTAACAAACCATTCAATGACGAATCTATAAAGACAAAATCAAAACCTTTTTCCTTTATTAATTGCACAATTTTCTTGTCCGTGTTCCATGTAGATCCATTAGAATACCCCATAAGCAGTTTAAACATAGCCTTCAGAAGGCTGAGAATTTTTACAAAGAACGATTTTCCCATAAAGGAAAAAGCATTCAATGCATATATTTCAACATTATCAAGACCTAATATTTTTTCACACAGTTCCAAGTTACGCATAGAACACACTCCCCCACCAGTCTGCGTAGAAGATATATTAGAAGAAACAAACAACATTGTCCTATTATACATCGCCCCAAGAAGTTATTTGAATTGATTAAATTACATTTGTATACGTCTTTCAGCCTCTTCAAACCTTTCGTAATGAAACAAAATATTTTTATACTGATGGTAGGGCTGTGATTTACCAGATATCATTTTTAAAGAAGAATATATTATAAGTAATACAAGCAGAAGTCTCTTATTATTAGCGATTTTCAATGTTGCATATAGTTCAGCGTAAATAATCCAATAAGAATACACAAAGAGACCTGCCATCCGTTGAGAAGCAACATCTATCTTCCAAAAAAAGTAAAATAAAATATAATATAAGACATAAGAATTCAGGAAAATAACATTACCAGGTTTTCCCGTGCACAATTTAGCATACATTACCATAACTACTATATACGTAAAACTCCGTTCTACATATCCTATTGATAAAAGATTTTTGGATGTTCCATTTTTTACATATGCCTCTGTTAATAATGTCATACGTTCATATGAAATATTATCAAAAATAAGAACCAGCACATCCGAAAAATCAATGCGTAACCAATATAGCAAATTTAAAATAACAAATACAGCTAACAGAAATACATTTGACAATTTCCTTCTTAAAAAAAAATAAGCCAACAAATAAAGAACTGACGAAATATGAAATAAACACCCAATGGCATTTATCAAGAAATATTTCTTACTATCACCTCTTTCAATATATTGTACTGAATATAAAAAAAGAGACATAGCTATGCACCCTCTCATTAAATTGGTAACAATTCCATATCCATCAAATATAAAAAACAACAAGAAACCAAAACTATAATATTTCAGATATCGTGAAAAAAGAAAATTTAATGTAATAAGAATTATTAATGTCCATACAAATATCCAAACAGAATAATTGGGTATAATTGATTTAAAGAAATACACCAATGTTATAAAGCCAGGCTCCCAATCATATTCAGAAACTATGGTTTCATAAGAAAAATTATCCCATACAGTTTTTAACCTTTCAAAAAAAGGATAATAACTTAGGCAATCCGTATTTACAAATCCCCTCAGACCAAAGAAAAAGAGAAAGCCAAACCATATCACTATTTTTATTCCCAGCAAATCTCTTCTACCTTTGCGTTTTAAAGAGAACTCCCAAAGAGTTATCACAAACAAATAAAATAAAAATAGTAAATAAGGAAAAGAATAGATGATATTATTCACTTACAAAATATATTCTATGATGAGATGATACAACCTGAATATTCCTAATAGAAAGGAAAAGGTTCATCTCCCAATTGATAAATAAGGTGTTTTGTTCTTTCACCTATTTTTTTAGCCGGAATGCCTGCCACAATACAATATGGAAGTACATCTTTTGTAACAACAGCGCCAGCTGCCACTACTGCTCCTTCCCCGATATGCACTCCATGTAAGATAATAGAATTTGGACCAATCCAAGCTCTATCATCTATCCTCACCCTAAAATCAGGTGAACTATTGCAATGGAATAATGGGTCTCTATGGTCATGCTGCTCTGTCCAAATACTTACATTTGATGACAAATTTACATTGTTTCCTATGATAATTATATTTCTTGCATCCAATATAGCCCTGTCTCCAATTATACTTCTTTTCCCTATATAGAGGTTGGCATGGGCACGGATTTCTGCTCCAAAGTAAATAATACTTTTATCTCCCATTTGTACCCCAAACACATTTTTGTATAAAAAGTTTCTAATAGAGTGAGATGGAATTAATCCTATTTGAAAATCCATATATCGCTTATAGCCATTTATATACCGCGCAATTGCACATATCAGCCAATTCTTTTTCAGAATTGGAGTAAAGGTTTTAATTGTATCTTTCATTCCTACTCTTTTCTTTGTTCGCATATTCTCATAATAAAACAGAGGAGCAAAAACAACAAAAAGTATCCATTTGAGAAATATACATATCAGAAGTAAAACAATAGCGTATTCTACCATAATAAAAAATATTTAAATGTCGATATATCAATTTTCTTTTACTAACCCTTGTCTCATTACACTTCTACATCTCAGCCAATTTACCAAACTTAATGGTATCATTTTTCTTAAAATAGCCTTGGTCTTATAAATTAAGACACGATATAGAAACATTATTTTCCATGATAATCGATTTGAAACCCCATGTATAATAGCATTTTCCTTTTGTACCAATATATAGTTATTAGCAGACATTCCAAATTCAGCCTCATAAGCTACAATCAGTATAGGAATGTATCTAAAAATAGATTTTTGTTTATACAAAACATAAAACAAATTGTAATCTGCAGATGAACGTAAATTTATGTCATAAGGATTTTTCTTATGTAATGCTGTTCTTATGAAAGCTGCCTGATGTCCAAAAGCCATATGTTTCTCTATTTCAGAAAGTGGAAAAGCTTTCTCTATGAACTTTCCAAAAGAAAAGGACTTTAAAGTATCACCATAAAGCACATCCTCATTTCCTATAGTTTGTTTTGTTACTTCACCTATAACATCCTCATTCATAAAATAATCTCCCGCATTCATAAAATTAATCCACTCCCCCGTCGCCACCTTTATCCCCTTATTCATCGCATCATAAATTCCCTTGTCCGGTTCGCTCGCCCAATACGCTATTTTATCAGCATATTTTCGGATAATATCAACAGTACCATCAGTACTGCCACCGTCAATAATAATATATTCTATGTCATGATACGTCTGATTAAGAACAGATAGCATAGTTCTTTCAATTGTGTCCGCTGCATTGTAGCAAACGGTTACTACTGATATTTTCATTATTTATTTTTGATTGGAATGTAAAAAAAGTGCATAAAAGACACACCGATTACCCAACGGCAACCGGGAACTGTATTTTCAATAAAATGCTATTATGAATATTTCGATTAAGACAACAGGCTCAAATTTTCTCCTGATTTTTTAATTTCCCAATAAGTATCAAATGCTAAATAATCCAGCAGAATATCATACTCAAAACTGACATTCGTACCACTACACAGATGCCTGCCTATGCTGCGCACCATATCATAAACATTGTGTCCCCTGAAATGCAAATACGCATTCTCCTCACTCAATCCCAATACTGCATAAAAACTCTTTTCCTGCTCTATATCAAAACCGGTTTGGATTTCAAGCGGATTCGTAAAGGATTCCAACGAAGCACGAAGCCTTTGAATTGCAGCTGCTCCATTATCCGCTAAATCTCCGGTTTGGTACTGCAACGCAGACAATCCGTTTAATGTCTTTTGAGTGAATCCCGGCAACCCTTTCCTATCCATAAACAAATACAGCAACAAGGACCTGTAGACAACCGAAGAATAAGACTTTAGAAAAATATTGAAATCAAAGAGTGAAGAACGTTCCGGTAACTTCCTGAGCAGGCTTTCTTGCAAACGTTCCGCCACACAATAATGATTCTCCCAAGAATATGTATAAGTCTGGCAAATATAATATCTGTAATCAATGCCGGATTCTTGTCTCAAATACCTATAATCGCTATCAATACATATAAAAACAAAGATGACAGATGTTCTCTGAATTGCAAGCATTGCGTGCAACCACTTGTTTGAGCTCCGGCTTCATGACGACTGTAATAAATATAATTATACGTGCCGGGACGATATTTTTGCAACATCCTGTCCCAGTACCATTCATCATCTCTGTTTTCCAAATGAATACTGGCACGGCATCTTCTCAACAGAGCCTGACCTGCATAGTCTGTCGCAAGTTGTTTGTAATAGGCCGCTATTTGAGATGCCGTACGCATATCTTAATACAAATCCTCCATATAGGTTATTTTATCTCCCCAACCTTTAGCAAAGATACTGGGAGAATGGGTCGAAAGAATTATCTGGCAATTTTCATTCAGCCGTCGAAGTGCATCAAGCAACTGTTGCTGCCAACTAATATGTAATGATACTTCCGGTTCGTCCATCAACAAAATAGCTGGCTTTTTCTCCTGAAGAAAAACTTTCAATAAAATAAGCAACAACTGTTTCTCTCCGGACGACAACTGTTCAAGACTGATGACATCACTATCCAACTGAAAAACGAGTGCACTGTTATTTCCTTTGGATATAGCAATTTTTTTTCCCGTATCGGCAAACATATCATCAATAATTTCAAACAGTTCGTCAATATTTCGCTGTATGTTTGGAGCTTCCTGCGGATAGTCCAACATTTTCATACGATAGTTGAAGAAAGAAAGCCCTTCTTTATTTTGTATAACCACATTATTCAATTCCTGCATCAACGGACTGTCCGACTTACGTTTATCCGACACCGGAACGTCATAAGAGCGAAGATAAAAAACGGGATACACCTCATCTGACAAAGGAATACCGGAAAAATCGCCTATGTATTTTTTCAGTTCCCTGACATCATTTCTATAATATGCATCAATCATATTCAGCAAAGTAGTTTTGCCACTTCCATTGATGCCTACAAGAATATTTATATCCGGGCGTATATTTTGCCACAGAACGTCTTTTCTGCCCCAAAGACCTTCTATTTTCACTTCTTTTATGTATGATTTCCCAATCTCGCTGCTCATAGTCACAAGTATCTACCACAAAGATACAGCTTATTTTGAAGCGTACAAATCTTTTTTATCATCTTTCGTTACTGTCCTTATCTCCTTCTTGTGACACCCTGTTACCACCCTTGCATAACTTTTCCTCGCGCGCGCAGGAGAGAGATTTTTTTCCGAGTCTCAAACTCTCATTCCTCATGCGCGCGCATAAGGAAAAGTTGCTCAAGGATGGTGCCAAGGTGTCAAGGCATCAAGGCGCTACCTGTTGCAGTAATCCAGTTTGAGACGTTCGTACAACTCTTTCAGTACAATATGCAGGGTATCGGCATCTTCCCGAACGATAAGTTCGTCCAGATAGAAACAGATTACCGTATAGTACGGCAAGAGGTTCGGTACGGAGCCCCCTTTAAACTCGTATAAGTTTTGCTACTCATGCCGGTGCATTGACAAATGACACGATCCGTAAGGTGCTTGCCGCACACCGGAACCATTTCCTGCAACAGAGTCAGGAAATCTCCCAATTCAGCATTGGGAGCGGGATTTTGCTTCATTGTTTATCGTTTTAGAAACATTATTGAATATTCGTGCGTAACAGCTCGAACCAGTGAAGTTAATTACAGTTAAATATAGGCCTCTTGTTTTCCCTATGTGGAAAACAAGCTATTATAAAGTTCCGGTTATTATACCCACCTTTGCAGCCATCATTTAAAAGTTATACAAACTACAACGAACAATGGAAAATACTTTAGTCAGCCTTTTTAAAGGCTACGCGGATACCTGTCCGATAGAGGTTCCCCTGAAAACAGTCATCAACCTTCTCCGCGATAATCAGACAGTGCTTGAGCATACTGAAAAACATCGCTACTACCTGAAGCAAGAACAAGTCACCGCCGCTGCCCGCGAAAAGGCATCCTGTCCTTGCTTCGCCGTAAGCGTGCGCTTTGAAGGCGGAAAACAGAAAGCAAACATCAGCGAATGGACAGGGCTCTGCCCCGTAGACATCGACCATGTACCGCCCGAACGTATGGAATGCTGTCTGAAATTACTCAGAACCGACAAACACACCCTACTCCAGCACATTACTATCAGCGGACAAGGCATCCGCCTGCTTTGCCGATACACCGGACTGACCGATGACTGCGAAAAAAATCTTCGTCTCCACACCCGTATCTTCGCTGCCATTAACGAGTACTACACACGCCTCACCGGGCTCGAATGCGACCTGAAATGCAAAAACGCCACTCGCCTGAGCGGACTTGCACATGATGAGAACCTGTTTTTCAATCCCGACGCTGCCCCCTTCAGCCTACCCGCAGAAACACACCTGCATCCCGGCCGCACAACAGCGGACAACACCAAAAACCGCCGACGCCTGCAAAGGGTGATAGACACCGCCACCCGCCTGCTGGCTGATGAAGGCGTGGAATATACAGAACATCACCACAACGAATACATCATGCGAATGGGCTATCTGCTCAATGCCTACGGAGTGGCGCAGACCACAGCCACCGAATGGGCAAAAGAGCGTTTTGCCGACTATGACGGTGACGTATCAAGTATCTTCGCCTCCTGCTATCTCAACATCAAGGAACACGGCAGCCGCCCACTCCCCTCACGCCACCAGGCACAGGCCGACAATGAGCGACAGGAATTTATGGCATCCGTGGCAGACATCGAACAGTTTCTCAGCAATCAGGGCTCTTTTCGCAAGAACACCGTAACCGGCAAGTGCGAAGTGCTGCCTGCCGAAGGCGGTGAAGACTATGAGGAGCTCACCGACCGCTATGTCAACACCTTATGGTGCCGGATGTGCAAGGAACTGAAACCGGGACAATCCGCCCACATACGGGCAGTACTTGAATCGGAATTTGTCGATACGTTCAATCCCTTTGAACAGTATTTCGAGAATCTGCCACCCTGGGACGGGAGTACCGACCATATTGCACGGCTTGCCTCCCACGTGCACGTCCGTAACAACACCATCCCCTTTGCCTTTTACTTCAAGAAGTGGCTGGTGGGTATGGTTGCCTCCCTTTTCGATAAGGAAACGGTGAACCATGAAATATTGGTGCTGATTGGCCGCCAAGGCATTTACAAAACCACTTGGCTCAACAACCTGCTCGCGCCCGAACTTCGCCGCTACTTCTACCTGAAATCCAACGCCCACCGCATTACTAAAGACGACCTCCTCACTCTTTCCGAATTTGCCCTTGTATGCTTGGAAGAGCTGGATGAAATGGAAACGCAGGAGGTAAACCAAATAAAAGCGCTCACCACCATGAAGGTAGTCAATGAGCGCGCTGCCTATGCACACTACAAGGAGCATCGCAATCACATCGCCAGTTTCTGCGGAACCAGCAACAACACCCACTTCCTTGTAGACCCCACCGGAAACCGTCGTTGGCTGCCCTTCGAGGTGGAAAACATTGACAGTCCCTACGACTTTCCCGTAGACTATGCCGGTATTTATTCACAAGCATACGCCCTGCTGAAAAATGATTTCCACTACTGGCTGGAGGACAAGGAGATTGAAGCCCTCAGCCTGCACAACAGGCATTTCGAAGTACCCTGCCTGGAACGAGAACTTATATTGACTCATTACCGCCGCCCCATGCCGGGCGAGAAATGTATGTTCATCACCAACTCACAGATACTTTGCCGCATCAACTCCGGTATCCGCCAAAAACTGAGTCCTGTAAAAATAGGCATGGTGCTCAAACAAGAAGGTTTCGAACCCATACGCACCGGTGGCAAGCGGGGATACCGCATGGTGGAACTTACGGGAGACGAAATTCAGGCTAACTCGTATGCTATGGGGCGATATACGGAGCATCTCTAAAGTGCCACTCTGCATCTCTAAAGTGCTATTCTATGAGTCTAAAGTGCCACTTTATTCAGCTTTCAACTCTCAACTCCCCTTCCGGTTCTCCCAACGCATCAACAATGAGCCGTACTTGTGCCGGTGTATATGTCCGCACCTTATCCGAAGGAACCAACGCATGAAGCTCGCTCCGCAGTGTGGGATGAAAATCTATCCATTGATTCAGTTTGCGGAAAGCGGCTTGCGGGCAAAGACCCGGGCAATAAATCTGGGCCAGTTCCGTCCGCCCGTATGTACGTATCTTAAAAATATCCATATCTCTTGAATTCGTTAGTTCTTATTGAACAAAGATACGGAAATATCTCCACATCAAAGCTACTCTTTCCGTATATAACGAACCCTAACGGACTGAAAGTGACAAGCCCGCTTGTACATGGTTGTATCTTCGCATCGTGATCACAAAGAGATAGTAAACCGAATTTTAAGAACTCAAAAAAACAAGAACAATGATTCGTTACAAAAAGTATCAGATGACGGGCGAAAAAAGCCCGCTGAAAGGGCTTTGGTATGCCCGCCCCGTAATCGAGGAAACCTTCAACGCCGAAGCGCTTGCCAAGCACATGGCAAACCATAACACACCCTATTCCGCCGGTGTCATCAAAGGGGTGCTTGCCGACATGATTTCCTGTATCAAGGAGCTCATTCTGGACGGCAAGAATGTCAAACTGGACGACCTCGCCATATTCTCCGTAGGCATCGTCAGCAAGAAAGGTGCAACTTCAGCCGCCGCCTTCACCCTTGCCGACAACGTAAAAGGACTGAAGCTCAGGGCACGTGCCACCGGAGAATTGAGCAACGCCCAAATCAACTTGGAGGGCCAACTGAAGGAGGCTTCCAAATATGCCGTGGAAAGCGGAAGCTCCAACGGTGGAAACGGAGATAATATCCCCGACGGTGGAGACGATAATAATCCGCTGGGATGAGAATAGCAACCATTAATCACCAATCACCAAATACAATGAGTACAAAATCAAAATCAGTATGGGGCATTATCCTCAAATCCATCGTAGCGATAGCCACTGCATTGGCGGGAGTATTCGGTCTTAGTTCCTGCATAGGCCGATGAGAATCATCACGCTTATCATCATTCACTGCTCGGCCACGCCTCAGGGCGTGAGCCTGAGTTTTGAAGACTGTCGTATGGATCATATCCGTCATCGCGGCTTTAGCGACATCGGTTATCACTTCTACGTGACGCGCGACGGAGAAATTCATCGCGGCCGTCCGCCGGAGAAAATCGGAGCACATTGCCGAGGGCACAATCGTCATTCCATAGGCATCTGCTACGAGGGCGGTTTGGATACCAACCGGAAGCCGGACGACACCCGCACACTACCGCAGAAAGCCTCACTGGTAGCTCTGCTGCGCGAACTGAAACGAATCTTCCCGAAAGCGTTGGTGGTGGGACATCATGATTTGAATCCCATGAAAGAGTGCCCCTGCTTTAAGGCAGTAGCGGAATATAGGGGGCTTTAAGGTAAAGGAGAAAAGGTGGAAAAAAGAACAGCCACCTTTTCCACTTCAGGAGCAAACACTACTTTCATCACTTAAATAGAGTTTGTATACGGCAAATATACAGCTATTCTTGCAATAATCTATTTGTGCCCTGCATTTATTTCACAATCCCCTTCTCCAAATACTCCGCAAGGTTCGTACGGATATGTCCTGCAACACGTTCTACAGCCACCTTTTCCATATCATGTTTCATCATGATACTTACCAGTTCTTCAAATGAAGTTTTCATCGGATTCCAACCCAGTTTCTTACGGGCTTTTGCGGGATCTCCCCAAAGGTTCACCACATCTGTAGGACGGTAAAAATCTTCCGAGACCTCTATCAGTACACGTCCCGTAGCTTTGTCGATGCCTTTTTCTTCAAGTCCTTCGCCCCGGAACTCCAACTCGATGCCTGCATAACGGAAAGCCAGTTGACAAAACTCACGGACGGAATGTTGTTCGCCTGTGGCTATCACGAAGTCCTCCGGAGTCTTGTTCTGCAGGATGAGCCACATACACTCCACATAATCCTTGGCATACCCCCAGTCTCGCAACGAGGACAAATTGCCTAAATACAACTTATCCTGCTTGCCTTGCGCAATACGTGCGGCAGCCAATGTTATCTTACGGGTAACGAAAGTTTCCCCTCTACGCTCGCTCTCATGATTGAAAAGAATACCCGAACAACAGAACATATTATAAGCCTCACGATACTCCTTCACAATCCAATAACCGTAAAGTTTTGCCACCGCGTACGGGCTATAAGGATGAAAAGGCGTATGCTCGTTTTGCGGAACTTCCTCCACCTTGCCGTAGAGTTCCGAAGTGGAAGCCTGATATACCTTACAAGTTTCCGCCAGTCCGCTCTGACGAACAGCTTCCAGTACACGCAATACACCTGTGGCATCCACATCCGCCGTAAATTCCGGTGCATCAAAGCTGACCTGCACATGACTTTGTGCCGCCAGATTATAGACTTCCGTTGGGCGTATCTTGCCGATAATCTGCATGATACTCATGGAGTCACCCAAATCGGCATAGTGCAAGTGAAAATCCGGAGTACCTTCAAGATGCGCGATGCGTTCACGGTAATCTACTGAAGAACGACGGATAGTTCCATGTACTTCATATCCTTTTTCAAGAAGAAATTCGGCAAGGAAAGAGCCGTCCTGACCGGTGATGCCGGTGATGAGTGCGATATGTTTCATTGGTTAATTATTTTAGCCAAATACCCTTAGCTGTATTTTTCAAAATTTTAGTTATCTGTATTTTTCCTATTAAGGCTTGCAATCCAAAAGTTATAGTAGGAACTATTAAAACTCCTTCCACCCCATACAACCGACAAGATAACTGCATTAGCGGAAGCGCAAATATGGCAATCAGCAAATACACAAGTAGCTGCAAACGCACCTTCCCGGTTCCATTTATCAGATACATATAAATATGACCTACCGTTTGAAATAAAATATACAAAGCCATGCAAACAGATAAAGATAGTGGAATTGAAACAGAACTACCAATCCAATATTTATACACAAAGCTCGAACCCAAAACCATTATTATCGATATCGGAATACACAATAACCACATTCGCTCCAATTTCCGAAGCATATTCTTCATCCAACAAAAATCCTTCTTGACATAAGCATCTGTAAAAGCTGACCAAAAAGGAGATAAAATTATAAGGGCAAACATGTTGAGTACATTAAAATATTTATAGACTATGTTATATTGAGTCACAGCATCAGGTCCCTCAATACGAGCTATTATAATATTAGTAAACTGAAAAATAAAAAGTATAGAAAGCATGATAAAAAAGAATTGCCCTCCAAGTCCTAATATATTTTTTATTAACGAAAAACGTATAAAACGAAAAGCAGGGGACACAGATTTATAATTCTCGCACTTGAACATAATAATCGAAACTATCACCAATAAAATACAAGGAACTCCGGAAAATGCAAAAGCTAAAAGAATAAGACTGCCCGAAAATATTTTTGTAAAAACATAGATACAAATAAAAGCTAACACCTGTCCTATTGTCTGTATCAATGAAGCCAATGCAGGCTTCTGATCCGCAGTCAACATCGTAGTAAATATGCTGGCGACAATATTAACACAAAAGAAAACGGTCAATATATTAAAAACGTCATGCAACTCGGAACGATATATAGCAGCAACATTCAAAATAGAACTCCAATCAAGGAAGTGATTAATAATAATCGCAATAAAAAAAACACCGAAAAACAGAACAGATAAAACTGCATAAGCAGTACTAACATATTCTCTTGCCAATAAAATATCTCCATTAGCTTTCGCTTCTGAAAAACGGTTGCGAAAACCATGAGCAAATCCCAAATCAAAATAAGACAACCAAGCTATGATAGAGCTTAAAGTTAGCCAAATGCCATATTTAGTAGGATTTATATAAGTAATAGTTAGAGGAACGACTTGTAAAGTTATCAATATACTAATACATTTCAAAAAAAAAGAAGTTATAATATTCTTTTTTACAACGATGCTACGGGAGTTCCCATTCATAAATATACGTATTCTAAACAAGAAAAAATATACACATCAAAATTTTTTCCCGAACGCAATATTCATAAACGTCATGAAAAGTATCTTGAAATCAAATCCCCAAGAACGATGCTCCAAATAGAACAAATCATAGCGAAGACGACGAAGCATTTTCTCCAACGTATCGGTATAGCCATTATAGAGCGTGGCATATGAAGTAACTCCCGGACGAATCTGGAATAAATAGCGATAACGGGAATCCTCCTTCATGATTTGGTCTATAAAATACTGGCGTTCGGGGCGAGGACCGATGAAGGCCATATCACCGCAAAACACATTCCAAAGCTGGGGAAGCTCATCCAGATGATGGTCACGAAGAAACTTACCGGTTTTGGTCATGCGAGAATCCCCTTCACCCGCATAAAGGGCAGGGCCATGCTTCTCCGCATCCAGCTTCATGCTACGAAACTTATAGATGTAAAAGGGACGGCCGAATCTGCCGATACGTTCCTGCTTGAATATTGCGGGACCGCCGTCCTCACGCTTCACAGCTATATAACAGATTAAAAATAAAGGAGAAAAAACAATGAGCGCGCCAAGTGCCAGAAGACAGTCACCGATACGCTTTACATTACGTTCAAAGGCGTTCATACCGTCGGGTATGAAATGATCGTCTTTTTCAATTGGATCCATAGAATTATAATAGTCTTAGTTTAGTTTCATGTTCACGCTACTCCATCACTTCGTAAGGATAAGGATTCTCCTCTATGTTCCGGAGTTCCTCGATTATCTCGGCTTGCTCCAAAGACAGGGAATTCCTATCCCAACCTGCTATTATCTTATGGGCCTCACGAAGCATAGCATCCTCATAGACCTCTCCGTAGCAATAAGTGAGCAAACGGACTTTCAGCAAGGAAGCGGGGAGTTGTTCGAGCACTTCACAGGAACGGTCTAACACCGACTGTTTTTTCTGTTCCTTATCCCCATAGTCGTAAATCGTTGCGTTGTAGCCCAACAGGAGCGCCAGACAAAGATTAGCTTCCTCCTCGGGAAGGGTACTGCGGAGAGGAAAAAGAGAATCGCACTGCACAAGGACGTCCTTATTCAGCCGGCAAAAGGTGTCTGAATAGAGCGGTTCACCGTCTACACCAAGATACATCAGCTCGTGAGCAACACGCTGAAGCTCAAGAGCACGAGAAATCAAATCATTCATGCGGGATTTATGATATTTATTGGATTATCTTCAGATAGGATTTGGGAACCTTGACGCTGGCGGTCAAGATGTCCTTGATACGGATTACGACATACGTTTTATTGGACTCGACGGCTACTTCGCCCTCAACACCGCTGAGGTCACCCTTGACAACACGCACCCGGTCACCTACCACAAGGGATGCGTTGTCGAAACTGACACCGGCCGGATTCAAGTCCATTACGAACATAAAGTCCGACATCTGCTTGTCGGGAACGATAAGCATGGAACGGGTGAAAAGGTCTTTCATATAAAAAAGGCGGACACCATAGACATTGGAAAGGTCGCAGGCTGTCTGCTTGGTAGTATGGATAAAGACCAAATTACGGATTACAGGAACTTCACTGCGCTTGCGACGGTACTTCAACTGGGAAACCACAATACGGGTGGGAAGGTAGTAATCCACATCCAAATGCTCCTCAGACTTCAATTTGGCAAGGGATTTACATACTGCAAATTCCTGTTTGTCACGCGTACGGGCAGCAAACCAATATTTCTGTGTGTCAACCACTTAAGAATAATGTAATAAAGAGAAATCCTTCGGGTTCGGGTACGCTTCGCGGTTTGAACGAGACATCTGTTCTCGGTCAAACCGTATATGTTAGTTTAGCGTCTATAAAGTATTGCAAACGAATGAATTAAAAGCAAAAAGTGTTTTTTAAACGTTCGTTTAAAAAACGTCAATATTTCAGAATAGAGAACTATTGAAATACAGAAAAACAGATAGAAACTTCAAATAATATATAAAAAAAATAATTAACTGAGGTACAAATACTTAAACCCTATATTTCAATAACAGAGATAATATTTTTATTAAACACTTTGTTCATTTCAAAAATACCTCTTATCTTTGCGAACATTAAACGAACGTTTAAAAAACACTTTCTACATCCTTCAAACTCTTCTAAAAACAAACTATTACACATTTATTTTCCAATTATACTTTAATATAATTATACATGGAATTCCAACAATCTTTAAGTTGGAAAATTCAGAAAAAATTTCAAAAACAGTCATTATCCTGATTGTTAATCAAATTTCCTACCATTTACTTGCAGATGACTAAAAAATTTACGAATATTGCATATGAGTTTGGGGTTATAGTATTTGTAAAAATCAACGTTTTAGCTTTATTATTTCGCCAACATAATGTGTAACTAAAAACCGACAAAATGAAAGGACGTATTATGACTATCTGTTTCCTGCTGACAGGAGGACTGTTGGCAGGTTGTTCCTCTACCCCCAAAGTGCCCAAAGGTGAATTTCTTATGCAAGGA
Source organism: Bacteroides propionicigenes (assembly GCF_018390535.1). Classification (GTDB taxonomy): domain Bacteria; phylum Bacteroidota; class Bacteroidia; order Bacteroidales; family Bacteroidaceae; genus Bacteroides; species Bacteroides propionicigenes. The sequence continues at coordinate 439,641 of NZ_JAHBBW010000001.1, forward strand.
GAGCTGGCGAATGTACCGGACAGTACGGTAATTCGGCTATTGAAAGAAAACGGAAATCTACTCACAACCATCCAACAAGATACAGTAATCAACGGAAAATTCTCTTTCCAAGATACTATCAGCGGTGTAACCCCTAAAAAATTACTCTTACTATCCAATGATAAAGGATTCCCCGGCATGTGGCTGAATGTATGGATACAATCCGGAAAATACGTCCACATAACAGGAAATGACCGTCTCCTTCCTTTATGGAACGTCAGCAGTGACATAGCCCAACAAAAAGCATCCAATGATTTTATGGCTTTATGCCCCTCAGAAAGAAAACGCATTATGCAATGGATGGCTCAGGAATATGACCTGTTTCGGCTTGAAAAAGAACAAGGTCTTGACTGGAAAAAGATAGATTCCTTGCGTACATTGCGCAATCCATTGGACAGCCTTGTCTACATGGCCGAACTGAACTACATGAAAACAGCTCCGGTTACGCCTGTATGGCTGGACAAATATCAACTCTTTTGCTCATTTTTGCAATACAATCAGAAATTTGGCAATCAAGACTTAATCCGTTCACTCTACACACGCATGTCCGAAGCCGACAAGCAGACCGAAACAGGACAGCTTATTACTGCTTATTTAAATCTGCCGGAAGAGGTGAACGTGGGTGATGAAATGGTAGATGGTGATTTATACGATTTGGATGGAAATGTCCGCCACTTGACCGAGTTCAAAGGCAAATATATTTTATTGGATTTCTGGAGTCAGGGATGCGGTCCATGTGTACAATCGCTTTCCGAAATGGAAGAAATCACCGAAATGTATAAAGGCAGGATGGAAGTGGTAAGCATCAGTCAAGATCCCAAAGACGCATGGAAAAAGTTTATAGCCGAAAAACAGTTGAAAGGTAACCAATGGAATGAACTCCGCAAAGGAAGCACCAAACTCGGAGCCAGCTATCAAGTAAAAGGCATCCCTCACTATGTAATGATTTCGCCTGAAGGAAAGGTGCAACAGATATGGGCAGGCTACGGTAAAGGTTCTCTGAAAGCAAAAATGAAAGAACTGATAAAGTGAGAACGCTTCAGGCTCCACCCATAAAATTATTACAAGGTCACAAATATAAATATCCTCGGAAGAAGTCTGAACATCTTCCAAGGATATTTACATTTACGAACCGCCTTTATACCAACAGGCAGTTGAGAGTTATTTCTCTTTCAAGATATCGCGAATCTCAGTCAGCAATACTTCTTCCTTGCTTGGTGCAGGGGGAGCGGGCGGAGTGGCAGGCGCTTCTGTTTTTTTCTTCTCCGTCAATTTGGTTATCAGTTTAATAAACATAAAGATAGAGAAAGCGATAATGAGGAAGTCGAAAGTAGCTTGCAGGAAATTACCGTAATTCAACGTTACGGCGGCAATTTCCTTACCGTCCACCACTTCGGCAGGCTTCATCACCCACTTTAAGTCGGTAAAATTTACGCCACCTATCAACAAGCCCAAAGGCGGCATAATCACATCGGCCACAACAGAAGATACAATCTTGCCAAACGCACCACCGATGATGACACCGACAGCCATATCTACCACGTTGCCTTTCATGGCAAAAGCCTTAAATTCCTGTAAAAATGAACTTTTTCCCATCTTTTCAATTATTTAATTATGAATTTAAGTACGAATATAAAAACATTTTCTTACTTTTGCACCGCAATTCATAAAAGAAATGCAGAAAAAGTTTGAAAGTTTAATTTTAAACATTATAAAACCCTTAAAAGTTTAAACAAAATGATTAAAGTAGGTATTAATGGATTCGGACGTATCGGACGTTTCGTATTCCGCGCTGCAATGAAGAGAAACGATATTCAAATCGTAGGTATCAACGACCTTTGCCCGGTAGATTACTTGGCTTATATGCTGAAGTATGACACAATGCACGGTCAATTCGACGGTACTATCGAAGCTGATGTTGAAAACAGCAAGCTGATTGTTAACGGTCAAGCTATCCGTATCACTGCTGAAAGAAACCCGGCTGACTTGAAATGGAACGAAGTTGGTGCTGAATACGTAGTTGAATCTACAGGTTTGTTCTTGAGCAAAGACAAAGCTCAGGCTCACATCGAAGCCGGTGCAAAATACGTTGTAATGTCTGCTCCTTCTAAGGATGACACTCCGATGTTCGTTTGCGGTGTTAACGAGAAGACTTACGTTAAGGGTACTCAATTCGTATCTAACGCTTCTTGTACCACTAACTGTTTGGCTCCTATCGCTAAAGTATTGAACGACAAATGGGGTATCACTGACGGTTTGATGACTACTGTTCACTCTACAACTGCTACTCAGAAAACAGTTGACGGTCCTTCTATGAAAGACTGGAGAGGTGGTCGTGCTGCTGCAGGTAACATCATCCCTTCTTCTACAGGTGCTGCTAAGGCCGTAGGTAAAGTTATCCCGGCTTTGAACGGTAAACTGACCGGTATGTCTATGCGTGTTCCGACTTTGGACGTTTCTGTAGTTGACTTGACTGTTAACTTGGCTAAACCGGCTACTTACGCTGAAATCTGCGCTGCCATGAAGGAAGCTGCTGAAGGCGAATTGAAGGGTGTTCTGGGTTACACTGAAGATGCAGTTGTTTCTTCTGACTTCTTGGGTGATACTCGTACTTCTATCTTCGATGCTAAGGCCGGTATCGCTTTGACTGACACTTTCGTAAAAGTTGTATCTTGGTACGACAACGAAATCGGTTATTCTAACAAGGTTCTTGACCTGATTGCTCACATGGCATCTGTTAACTGCTAATATACAGTTAGAAAATAATAAAAAATAGGCGGCTTCTTTTATGAAGTCGCCTATTTTTTTTGCACATTTGCAGTTCAATTATTTTTTCTAACAAATCAGTTATGACAAGATTCAAACTTACGCTAATATTACTTTGCTTTATGACTATGATACAAGCCTCAAACCCTTTCTTTGAAAAGTATGCCACGCCGCACGGAACTGTTCCTTTCAACCTGATAAAGACCGAACATTATGCGCCTGCCATCCACGAAGGCATCCGCCGACAAAATGCAGAGATAGACGCCATCATCAATAACCCCGATGCGCCTACATTTGAGAACACGATAGTACCCTACGAAAAATCCGGAGAGCTGCTGCATCGTGTCAACACGGTGTTCGGCAATCTGCTCAGTGCCGAAACCGGTGATGAACTGCAGGAACTGGCACGTGAAATCATGCCGCTGATGAGCGAACATGAGAACAATATCAGTCTCAACGAAAAACTATTTGCACGCATCAAAGCCGTATATGAGCTGACGGACAAATCCGGACTTACTCCCGAACAATCCAAATTGCTGGAAGATATTTATAACGGTTTTGTCCGTAACGGGGCAAATCTGCAAGGAGACTCCAAAGAGCAATATCGCAACTTAAGCAAGGAGCTAAGCCTGCTTACTTTGCAATTCAGTGAAAACGCCCTGAAAGAGACGAACGACTACCGACTGGTGCTGACAGACAAGTCGCAACTTTCCGGCCTGCCCGAAAGCGCCATTGACGCCGCCGCAGAAGCCGCACAGGAAAAAGGCGTAGAGGGCTGGGTATTTACCTTGCACGCACCAAGCTACAGCCCTTTTATGACGTATGCCGACAATCGTGACCTGCGCCGCGAACTCTACATGGCATATAATACAAAATGCACGCACGATAATGCCTGCAACAATCTGGAAATCGTAAAGAAAATCGCCAATACCCATATGGCAATAGCCCAACTGCTGGGCTACGACAACTTTGCCGAATACAACCTGAAGGAACGAATGGCGCAAAACAGCGATGCCGTGTACAAGCTGCTGAACCAACTGCTGGAAGCCTATACGCCCGCTGCACAAAAAGAGTATGCCGAAGTACAGGCATTGGCACGCAGTGAAAAAGGAAACGACTTTATCCTTATGCCATGGGACTGGAGTTATTATTCTCAAAAGCTGAAAGACCGGAAGTTCAGTATCAACGATGAGATGCTCCGCCCCTACTTTGAACTGAGCAAAGTGAAAGAAGGTGTTTTCGGACTGGCAAGCAAGCTGTATGGCATCACATTCAAAAGAAATACGGATATCCCCGTCTATCACAAAGACGTGGAAGCTTACGAGGTATTCGACAAAGACGGTACATACCTTGCCGTACTCTATACCGACTTCCACCCCAGAGCCGGAAAACGTTCGGGAGCATGGATGACGAGCTACAAAGGACAGTGGATAGACGAGAAAAGCGATGAGAACAGTCGCCCGCACGTGTCTATCGTAATGAACTTCACCAAGCCTACGCAAAACAAACCTGCCTTGCTGACTTTTGACGAATTGGAAACTTTTCTGCATGAGTTCGGCCACAGCCTGCACGGAATATTCGCCAACTCCGCCTACGAAAGTCTGAGCGGCACAAACGTTTATTGGGACTTCGTGGAACTGCCTTCCCAGTTCATGGAAAACTTCGCCATTGAGAAAGAGTTCCTGCATACCTTTGCCCGTCACTATCAGACCGGTGAGCTCATCCCCGACGAACTGGTGCAACGCATTGTGGACTCTTCGAACTTCAACGCCGCCTATGCCTGCCTGCGCCAAGTAAGTTTCGGGTTGCTGGATATGGCATGGTACACACGCAATACCCCGTTTGAAGGAGACGTCAAAGCCTATGAGAAACAGGCTTGGGAGAAAGCGCAGATTCTGCCTGTTGTGGAGGAGACTTGCATGAGTACCCAGTTCTCGCATATCTTTGCCGGCGGATATTCTGCCGGATATTACAGCTATAAATGGGCGGAAGTACTGGATGCGGATGCCTTCTCCCTGTTTAAACAACGCGGCATTTTCAACCCGGATGTAGCCGACTCTTTCCGCAAAAATATCCTGTCGAAAGGTGGTACGGAACATCCGATGACGCTCTATAAGCGTTTTCGCGGACAAGAGCCTACCATAGATGCACTATTAATCAGAAACGGAATCAAGAAATGAAAGAAAAAATAAATATAAAAGTAATCGGCTGCTGCCTGATGATAATGACCATGTTTCTTGGCTTCAGCGCTTGCAACAACGAAGACGACGTAATGGAAATCTTCAACAACAAGACCTGGAAATTAGCCCGCATAGCCACCGAAAAAGGGAAGGAACAATTTTATCAGGGCTTGTGGAACAACGAAACAGAAGAGAAAGCCAGCCGTGAACTGCTCAAAGTAGAGGGAAACTTCACCTTAAACTTCAACTGCGCCGACGTGAACGGAGAAATATCCGGTACAGTCAACGCACATGCCGTAAAATCGAACATCAGCGATGCCACGCTGAGAATAGACGGCAAAGAACATAGCATAAAGATTAGCGGGAAAGTTATCGGTACGGAAAGCGATAAACTGGCAAAGGTATTCAACAATGGTGTGCTGAACGTATTCAAGTACGAAGGGGATATACATAATCTGACCCTCTACTTTAAAGACGGAAATACAACGAAAGTAATGGGATTTACAGCCCGCTAAATACAACTAAAGATATGGACGAGACTACGAAAAACAAACAAGAAGCGCTGGACAAGCGTTATATACGTATGGCAAGTATATGGGCGGAAAACTCCTACTGCCAACGCAGACAGGTAGGTGCACTCATCGTTAAGGACAAAATGATTATTTCTGACGGATATAACGGTACGCCTTCCGGCTTTGAGAATGTATGCGAAGATGAAAACAACGTCACCAAGCCGTATGTACTCCATGCCGAAGCCAATGCCATTACCAAGATAGCACGTTCCAACAACAGTAGCAACGGCGCCACAATGTACGTCACAGCTTCTCCCTGCATAGAATGCGCCAAACTCATCATTCAGGCAGGTATCAAACGTGTTGTATACTCCGAGAAATATCGTCTGGAAGACGGCATCGAATTGCTGAAACGCGCAGGCATTGAGGTGGTATTTGTTTCAGTTGAAAGTTAAGAGTTAAAAGTTGAAAGTTGAAACTCCGTGCGCAGCCAAATAGTAAATAGTAAATTGTAAAATAGTACATATCATTATGGGTACAAAGAACTCCTCCCGATTTACACCGCTTATCATCGCAATCAGCGTAGTAGCGGGTATCCTTATCGGAACGTTTTATGCCAAACATTTCGCAGGAAACCGTTTGGGTATTATCAACGGCTCGTCCAACAAGCTGAATGCCTTGCTGCGAGTGGTAGACGACCAGTATGTGGACAGCGTCAACATGACTGATTTGGTAGAAAAAGCCATGCCGCAGATATTGGCAGAGCTCGACCCCCATTCCACCTACATTCCCGCCCAGAAACTGGAAGAAGTCAACTCCGAACTGGAAGGCAGCTTCAGCGGTATAGGTATCCAGTTTACCATACAGGAAGATACCATACACGTAAACAGCGTGATACAGGGCGGTCCTTCCGAAAAGGTAGGACTTATGGCAGGCGACCGCATCGTCATGGTGAACGACAGCCTGTTCGCAGGCAAAGGACTGACTAACGAAAAAGCCATGCGCAACCTGAAAGGGCCTAAAGGCACCCAAGTGAAGCTGGGAGTAAAGCGCGCCACCGAAAAAGAACTGCTGGACTTCACCATTACGCGTGGAGATATTCCCCAAAATACGATTGACGCCGCTTATATGCTGAACGATGATTTCGGCTACATACAAGTCAGCAAGTTCGGGCGTACTTCACACGTGGAGCTACTGAATGCCATCGCCCAGCTGAGCCACCAGAAATGCAAAGGTTTCATCATCGACCTGCGCGGCAATACCGGCGGTTACATGGAAGCCGCCACACGTATGGTAAACGAATTCCTCCCGGAAGGAAAACTCATTGTATATACACAGGGACGTAAATATCCGCGCATGGAAGAATATGCCAACGGCACGGGCAGCTGCCAAAAGATACCGCTCGTGGTATTGGTGGACGAAGGCTCCGCCTCTGCCAGCGAAATTTTTGCAGGCGCCATACAGGATAATGACCGGGGAACTATCGTAGGACGCCGCTCCTTTGGCAAGGGATTGGTACAACAACCCATTGATTTCAGTGACGGTTCCGCCATTCGTCTCACCATCGCCCGCTACTACACCCCATCAGGACGCTGCATCCAGCGCCCCTACGAAAGCGGCAAGGACTCCAAATACGAAATGGACTGGCTGACCCGCTACGAACACGGAGAGTTCTTCTCGAAAGACAGCATCAAACTCGACGAGAACCTGCGCTACTCCACCGGATTGGGACGTCCCGTTTATGGCGGAGGGGGCATCATGCCCGATGTTTTCGTACCGCAAGATACAACCGGAGTTTCCTCCTATCTGATAGAGGTCGGCAACAAGGGATTGATTATACAGTTCAGCTTCCAGTACACCGACCGTAACCGTGCCAAACTGAGCGCTTTCGACAACGAACAGGATTTACTGAAATACCTGCGCCGCCAGGGTATCGTAGAGCAATTCATACGTTTTGCCGACTCCAAAGGGGTGAAAAGACGCAATCTGCTGATACATCGCTCCTACAAGCTGATGGAGCGAAACCTTTATGGCAACATCATCTACAACACGTTAGGCAAAGAAGCCTATATCCGATACATCAATGAGAGTGACGCTACCGTAAAGAAAGCATTGGAAATACTGGAACGCGGAGAAGCCTTCCCGAAAGCCCCGCTACAAACGGACCAAGAAGAAGAAAAGAACAAGAATGGAAAAGAAAAAAGAACTGCGCAAGCGTATGGCTCTGCTGAAGACCCTTCACAAATCTACCACTACGCATCAGTCACAGTCTGCTGAGATACTTGCCGCCCTCGAAGCACACCCGGCTTTCAGGGCGGCAAACATTATATTGCTGTACCACTCATTACCGGACGAAGTAGATACGCACGAATTCATCAGGAAATGGAGTACTGAAAAACAAATACTTCTGCCCGTCGTCGCAGGTAACGATTTGGAGCTTCGTGCCTATACAGGACCTACAGACCTTGCCGTTGGCGCCTACGGCATTGAGGAACCTACCGGAGCATTGTTCACCGACTATGCCGCAATAGACTTCATCGCCGTTCCGGGTGTAGCCTTCGACCGTAGAGGAAACCGGCTGGGAAGAGGAAAAGGATATTACGACCGGCTGCTTCCCCGCATACCGTCTGCCTACAAAGCCGGCATTTGTTTTCCGTTTCAAATCGTAGAAGAAGTTCCTGCGGAGCCGTTCGACATCCGTATGGATGAAATCATAACACTACAATGAAAACTAACTACCACGCTCATACCACACGCGGATACGCTGAAGATGATGCGAGGAGAAAGCAACGGGAAAGTATCACCGAAATATAATGTTAGTAATCACCTGCGCCCCTACGTGCCGGTTCAGGTTACGCACCAGCAAATCCCGCCCCATCATCAGCTCCTGACGGAGAGCGGCGGAGGTAAGATGCACGTACAGCACTTGGTTCTTAATATAAAGTTCGCGCGTATAGGAGGCGATAGTCGGTCCCAAAACCTCAGCCCACGAACTGATAAGCCGCCGCTCGTTCAGCGGAGACTCCAAACTTTCCTGTCGCAGGAAACTTCGTATCAGCTTCCCTATCTGTTCGGCATCATTCCGTTTCATCTCTTAATTTCCTCCTCATCGGTCAATATGGTGTTTTCCTCCATTTCCGAAACTTCGCCCTGCTCCACACGAAACATCTTATAATCGCTGCCTACCTTATGCAGGATACGGTCTAAATGTTCGCGGTTAGTATCCGTAATAAAGATTTGTCCGAAACTATCTCCCGCCACAAGTTTGATAATCTGTTCTACACGCGAAGCATCCAGTTTGTCAAAAATATCATCAAGCAACAGCAAGGGAACCGTAGCCCCTGTCCGTTTCAGGAAGTCGAACTGCGCCAGCTTCAAAGCCACCAGATACGTTTTGTTCTGGCCTTGCGAACCTTCCCGCTTGATTGGGAAATCACCCAACAACATATTCAATTCGTCTTTATGCACTCCGCGGAGAGAGAAACCCATAATCCGGTCACGCATACGGCTCTCCTTCAACACTTCCAGCAAGGAAGCATCACGGGCGTGCGAATCATAAGTCAACCCTACTGCCTCCTTATCCTGCGAAATAAACGAATAAAAAGACTGAAAAATAGGAATGAACTCACTGATGAACTCTTCCCGTTTACGGAACACCACTTCACCGGCTTGCGCCATCATCTCTTCCCACACCAGAAAAAGTTCCTCTTCTACCGGCATTTCATTTTTCAGCAATGTGTTTCGCTGCGCCAATGCCTTGTTGTAGCGAATCAACGCATCCAAGTATTCCTTGTCGTACTGTGAAATCACTACATCCATAAAGCGGCGGCGCTCGTCACTGCCTCCGTTTATCAATGCCGAATCGGCGGGAGATACCATTACCAGCGGCAAGAAACCGATATGGTCGGACAAACGCGTGTATTCTTTTTTGTTCCGCTTGAACTGCTTTTTCTGCCGGCGCTTCATGCCACAGTAGATTTCTTCCGGCGTACCGTCGGCTGCCTCGTAGAAGCCCTGAATAACAAAGAAGTCCGCATCATGCCTTATATTCTGCGAGTCGATGGGATTGCCCGCACTCTTACAGAAAGACAGGAAATAAACAGCATCCAGCAAGTTTGTCTTTCCCATTCCGTTCTGTCCGAAAAATGCGTTCAGCTTCGGAGAGAAAGCAAGCTCCGCTTGCTCCAGATTCTTATAGTTGAGTATAGATATACGTTTCAGTATCATATGGCGGCACATCTTTGGCTTTTCTGCACAAAGATAATGCAAAGCAAAATAATTCTGCGGTTTTGGGATGTAAAATAAAAAAAGATGCCGCTAAATTTCGTTGATAGCTATAAAAAACTTACTTTTGCGGGTCGAATCAGCTATTAATGAATAATAACAAAAAGAATATATAAAAAATGGCAGAACAAAAGAAGACGAACGAAGCCTTAAACGTGGAAGACGCACTGACACAATCAGAGGCATTTCTCATCAAGAACAAAAAGACAATTATCGGTGCTATTTTGGCTATAATCATTATTATAGCGGGTATAGTAATGTACAAGAACCTCTATGCGGAACCTCGTGAGGAAAAAGCACAGGCAGCCCTTTTCAAAGGACAAGAATATTTTGAAGCCGACGCTTTTGCAGAAGCCTTGAACGGTGACAGCATCGGTTATGCAGGTTTCATCAAGATAGCCGACCAATATAGCGGCACAGATGCAGCCAACCTCGCCAAAGCCTATGCAGGTCTTTGCTATGCACACCTTGGCAAGTTTGAGGAGGCTGTAAAAGCATTGGACAGCTTCGACGGAGACGACCAAATGGTAGCTCCCGCCATGAAAGGCGCTATGGGTAACTGCTACGCCCAACTCGGCCAACTTGACAAGGCATCTTCCATGTTGCTGAAAGCTGCCGACGAAGCCGACAACAACACACTCAGCCCCATCTACTTGAAGCAAGCCGGAGAAATCTTGGTTAAACAAGGCAAGTACGACGATGCTATCAAAGCATACACCTCTATTAAGGAGAAATACTTCCGTTCATATCAAGCTATGGACATTGACAAATACATCGAGCAAGCCAAGCTGCTGAAGAAGTAATTTGCACCTTATTATATAAATAAGATATTTCGAGCACGGATTACACGGATATACACGGAAGTCAAAACCGTGAGTGCCGTGTAATCCGTGCTCTTCTTTTTCCCTTCCCCCTATTTTTTAATTTTAAATTCTTAAACTTTAATTCATCATGGCTACAGCTTATCACAACCTTTCGGATTATGATTTCAACTCAGTACCCAGTGCAGAGAATATGAAATTCGGCATCGTAGTGTCCGAATGGAACTACAATATCACCGGCGCTCTCCTAAAAGGAGCTGTCGACACCCTAAAGAAGCACGGAGCAAAGGACGAAAACATCATGATAAAAACCGTACCCGGTAGTTTTGAATTAACTTTCGGCGCCAATCAAATTATAGAATACAGCGAAGTTGATGCCGTAATTGCAATTGGTTGCGTAGTTCGTGGAGATACGCCGCATTTTGATTACGTCTGCATGGGTGCAACGCAAGGAATCACTCAATTAAACGCAAGTGGCGATGTTCCAGTGATTTACGGATTAATTACCACCAATACAATGGAACAAGCCGAGGATCGCGCAGGAGGAAAATTAGGAAATAAAGGTGATGAATGTGCAATTACTGCGATAAAAATGATAGATTTTGCTTGGAGTTTACAAAAATAGTCGTATCTTTGCACCGCAATTGAGAAACAAAGCTACTTAAAAAGAGATTTAAAGTAGTTCTCGATAGCAAAAGGGCAAATACCAGAGTGGCCAAATGGGGCAGACTGTAAATCTGCTGGCTTACGCCTTCGGTGGTTCGAATCCATCTTTGCCCACTAAAATTGCGGAAGTAGCTCAGTTGATAGAGCATTAGCCTTCCAAGCTGAGGGTCGCGGGTTTGAGCCCCGTCTTCCGCTCTTAATGAGAACCTTGATAGTTAAGCAATTAACTGTCGAGGTTTTCTGCTTTTAAGAGGTTACTACAAGCATAGATTTAGGCGGTTTCAGGGGGCATATGTAAACCAAGACGTAAACCGAAATCGAATGGTCTCTAAAAAGTATATTCAGAAAATCATTCCTGATAAACAAAGTTACAACAACAAATGTTAGAGTTCAACCCTGAACAAAACAAAATGTGACAACAGAGCCACCTATCAATGAGATACCTTTTCATAAGTCAGGACTATTTACTTGATATTTTGCACAATTTTGTTGCAAATTCTGTAACTTTATCGTACCTTTGTACCTTGTAATGCAACCATAACAAACATAGATTATGAGAACTTGGAATTTATTGTTATTAAGTATTTTATGTATGAGTGTCGTTAGTTGCAGCAATGACGTATATAATCCGGAAAATGACCATCTGCAGAGAACGACAGACTTGCAAGTGCCACAATCTTTTGATTGGAACAGTACACATATGGTAAAATGCGATTTTAGCGCACCTGTGGACTGTATAGTGGATATTTATGGGGATGAAGCCTGTAAAGAAGGTTTGGCGACATATTTAGTCGAGGCAGCCAAAGAGAACTTGATTACTTTAGAACTCCCTGTGAGTAGTGAAAGTTTCTATGTGCAATATGCAACAACAAGCGGATTGCAAGTTCAGAAAGTTGCGATACCCGTAACGCAGACAAGAGCCGAACAACAGATTGGAATACGTCTGCCAGAAGAAGTGGAAGAATATAGAGGTAGTTTTATTGGTGCAAATTCATATTCCTCTTCCCCTTCTGAACATGGATTTGGAACGTTGATGTTTGAGGATTTATATCCGGCATTGGGCGATTACGACTTTAATGACTTTGTCGTGCAATACAACACAACTGTAAAATATCCTTCAGGGGTTATTTCTGGAAATTTTATTGATGGCAGAATAATAATCAAACTGAAATTGCAGGCTATTGGCGGTACTTTGCCTTATCAATTAGCTTTGGAATTGAGCAAGGTACCAGCTAAGATGATAAGTGATAATATTGAAATTAACGCGGAGCAAGGTTTAGGTATGCAATTACTAAATAAAGGCTCTAACGCTCCCGCCGTATTGCTTCTTACCGGTACAGAAAATCTGAAAGACAAAGGCTATTTTAATGTCCTGCCTCAATCAGATGTACGGCCAATGCCCAGTTTGACTTGTACTATCAAATTAAAAGCTGGATTTATGGAAAGTGAGCAAGAAAAAATAATAAGAGAATGTTATAGCAACCATGCAGAGGCGTTTAATTTCTTCCTTCGTAATAGCGCTACCGGTGAAGAAATCCATTTAAAAGGATACCCAACCAGTAAGCTTTATACAGGCAGCGTAAAATGGGCTGATTATCACAATGATAAAAATTTTGTATGGGGGATTAAGATTCCTGCAAAAATTTCGCATCCTATTGAGAAAATAGATATTAAAGATGCTTATCCCCAATTTGCATCATGGGTAACCAGTGGTGGAAAAAATGCTAAAGAATGGTATAACAATAGCGTGGCAGATAAGGTTGTTCCCATAAAATAAATAGAGCGATTATAATATAGACATAAATTAAAAGACTATGGTACCAAAAGCCGCATGAGAAATGCGGCTTTTTTCGTGTAAAGCCTATAATGCCTATTAGTATGTAGCACATAACACGACTGATTTTTATACTGTCGGCAGATTTTTATCAACGGTAAAACGAACGGGGCAAACTACGAATGATATAGAAGTGAAACCTCCTGCATTCTTTTCTTGAAGCTGAACTATATATCAGCTTGATTATACCAAAAAATAATGAAAACTTTAAGATTAATCGGATAACCAAAGCATCTACCATATCAGAAGATGAACCCGATGTTAACTCCAATACAATATATATTACACTTCAGATGCAATAAAGCCCCCTTTTGAAAACAAACAAAGGATACCTGATACTTTTTGATGCAACACTCGGAATTGATATGGACGAAATGGATTTTGCATATTATGCAGATTTACCGGGAATAGCAACTAAGAATTTGCCAATTCTGAATACTTTTAAATCCGTCTTATCTGAAGATACGATAGATTTCTCATGAGAACAGACAGCATTTGAAGCAATTCATTTGCTGTCTGTTTTATAATGATAATGCAGCAAGGAACGTTTTAGTAAATCTCCGGCAAAGATTTACTAATTCTTTGCCGGAGATTTACTAAAACGCCGGAAAGGTTTCTGCAAACAGATAAAATATCTATAGCTTTATATTTTGAGATATAAGAAAGTATTATCTTTGTCCGATTTTTAGTTGTAAAACCACAATATCTATTGCAAGACAACAATTTAACTGCAAACGACAAATGAACGTGAACATTCCTTCCCGTCAGAACATATTTCGTGAGATGCGGGATTATCTAATGATTGCCTTAGGCATGATTATGTATGGCATCGGGTGGACGGTATTCCTGCTTCCCAACGACATCACCACAGGCGGTGTACCGGGTATCGCTTCACTGGTATATTTTGCAACGGGGCTACCGGTACAGTATGTTTATTTCGGCATCAACTTCCTGTTGCTACTGCTCGCCATCCGCATTTTGGGGTGGAAGTTCAGCATCAAGACAATCTTTGCCGTCTTTACCCTGACTTTCTTTCTGCCCGTCATTCAGCAACTGACAGCCGGCGTCCAACTGCTGCACGACCAGCCTTTCATGGCATGCGTCATCGGCGCGTCTTTCTGTGGCGGCGGCATCGGCATCGCTTTCTCCTCGAACGGAAGTACGGGCGGTACGGATATTATAGCCGCTATCATCAATAAATACAGAGACATCACGCTGGGACGGGTGATGCTGATTTGCGACCTTATCATTATTTCTTCCAGCTACTTTGTGCTGAAGGACTGGGAAAAAGTGGTATACGGTTATGTCACCCTCTACATTTGCAGCTTCGTACTGGACCAAGTGGTGAACAGCGCACGCCAGTCCGTACAATTCTTCATCATCAGCGAAAAATACGAAGAAATAGCCAAGCATATCAACGTATATCCGCACAGGGGCGCAACGGTAATCAATGCGTCCGGATTCTACACCGGCAAGGAGATAAAGATGCTGTTTGTCCTTGCCAAGAAGCGGGAATCGACCATTATCTTCCGGTTAATAAAAGATATAGACCCGAACGCCTTTGTATCGCAAAGTCAGGTAATCGGAGTGTACGGAGAGGGATTCGACAAGATTAAGGTGAAGTAATCTTAATCTTCACGCACGAACTTTCCTTCTTTCCACGTATAGCTTACGGGACGGCGGAGAAACGGTTTCAGTTTTTCCGCCGCTTCTTTTTCCATATAGTCGGGAGTAGTGAAAGTAAAGGTCAGTGTGGCATCCTTGCCCGAAAGGTCGGCTTTCATCAAGAGCATATCGGCTTGGAGGCGGGCATCCTGATACTGATACACATCTACTGTATCGGAAGCGGGTGTTATGAAATCGTCCATGCCGGGAAGCGACGCCAGATAGGGCGCGGACGGCAACTCTCGCCAGTCGGTTGTGTAAAATTTGACATGGCTGTCGCAAGCCGGAGCGCATACGGTGGAAACGGTGCAGATGAGACGGGTACTGTCGTTCACAGACAGAAGTTTCATCTGCCAGATGCTTTGGGGCGTTACCTGCACACGGATATAATCGGGGGTAAGCTCCGTCATTTCCGACTTGCCGCCAAAACGGTTGGTTACTTCGGCTTTCATCTTACTCTCCAGAAAGTCGATGAAGTCGGCGCGGTTCACGGCTGTAAGCAACGGACTCAAGGAATCGGGCATATTGGTGAAACAAGTCTTTGCCAGTTGCGCCGACAAAGAACCAACTCCCATACATAGTGCAAACAAAAAGACTACCAACTTCTTCACCATATCATTGCATTATTTTATCGATACTAAATTCTTCTTCTTAAATAAATCATATTGCAGATAAGAGCATAGCTCTTCCGCCATAATTCACCCGAAATCCTATTTGCTCCCCAAATATAGGAAGAACATTCCAATCAACACCAAAATGAGGTCTACCGCCTTGCTTTTTAAATTCTTTTCACGGAAGAAAAGAGCACCGAACAGGAAGGAGACAACCACACTGCCACGCCGCACCATAGATACGATGGAAATCATGGAATCTTCATAGCTCAAAGCGTAGAAGTACACGAAGTCCGCCGCACAGAGAAAGACGGATATGCCGATGATGGTCCAATCCCAGCGGAACGGCGTGCTCTCCTTTCTCTTGGGATACCACAGCAACAGGATAATGGGGCACATGATAAACACCTGATAGATATTGTACCATGACTGTACCACCATAGGCGGCAGTTGCTTCATCAGATACTTATCGTACAGTCCGCTGACGGCCCCCGTCACAGCTGCCAACACAATAAAGAGAATCCACTTGTTGTGCTTGAAGTCGATACCTTCTTTCTTGCCGGAACGGCTCAGCATGAAGAACGACAGCACCGCCAGCATCACACCTATCCATTGATAAAGATTGAGCCGCTCGCCGAATACAAGCATCGCTCCCACAAGTACCATTACCGGACGGGTGGCATTAATAGGGCCTACAATAGTAAGCGGCAGATGTTTCATTCCGAAATATCCGAATATCCACGAGGAGAGGACTATGAAAGACTTGATGATGATGAATTTATGCACATCCCACCCCACTACAGGAACATCGAACATCGTACCGCCCAATACCGCCGGAGCAAAAACCGACACCAAGATAAACGGAAGGAATATCAAACTGGAAAATACCGTATTCAGAAACAAGACCGGAAGCACGGCATTATCCTTGAGCGCCTGCTTCTTGAAGGCATCATAAAATCCCAGCAAGGCTGCTGAGAGGAAGGCTAATAATAACCACATTTTTAGTTGAAAGTTGATAATTGATAGTTAAAAATAACAGCTGACAGTTAATGAAAATTCTTCATTCTTCATTCTTCATTCAAAAAGATTTCTTCCGGATAGGCAACGTCTACCAAGAACAATGCGTTGCCGGGTACGGAGGTCCCTGCGCGGCAACGGTCTTTCTGTTCGATAACACGGCGGAAACCCTCAACGGTAAGTTTGCCCCTGCCCACCTCGAGTAACGTGCCTACCACGGCACGCACCATGTTCCGCAGAAAACGGTCGGCTTGAATGGTGAACACCCAAGTTACTTTATCCACTTGTGTCCAGGCGGCATACATTATCTTGCAATTATTGGTTTTGACATCGGTATGCAACTTGCTGAAACTGGTGAAGTCCGCATATTCAAACAAAGTCTGTGCGGCTTCGTTCATCCGTTCAAAATCAGGAGTTTGGAACAGGCGGCAACGGTATTGGCGGTCGAAAGGCATTTTGGCGGTAGTGACATAGTACTTGTATGTACGTGCCGTAGCGTCAAAACGCGCATGGGCATCGGGACGCACGGCACGTAGACGATATACGGAAATATCGGGAGGGAGCAAGCGATTCAGCTTGTCCGCCATAAACGTTACATCCAACGAAGTCTCGCTGTCAAAATGCGCCACCATCACAGAAGCATGCACACCGGCATCGGTACGCCCTGCGCCCACCACTTCCACTTCACGCCGCAACAAGGTGGAGAGCGCTTTCATTAAACACTCCTGTACACTCGCACCGTTGGGCTGAATTTGCCAGCCATGATAGGCTGTGCCGTCGTAAGCCAAATAGATAAAATATCGTTGCACGTTTCTTTTTACCTCCTTATTTTGGCTGCAAAGGTACAAAAAGACAGGAAAAAAGCCGCACACTCTTCCGATTGTTCTGACAGATTACATTATCTTTGCAGGGATTTTACCGCAAATTACACAGATTTACACAGATTCAGGATTAATTATGTATAGCAAAAGCCGTTTTATCTCCCTGTTTTTATTGGCAAGCATGGCGTTGACCTGCTGTCTGGCGGGATGCAAAAAGAAGGATATGTCACTTAAACTGAATGAACCGCGCAATATACGGGGTGTTATCAGCTACAAACGCTCTTTCGGCGATTTGAATGAAAGACATCTGAATGTGGCGCAAGCTATCGGTATCCGTCCGTTGGCATCGCGCAAGGAAGCGGAAGGAATGAAAGAGAAGCTGCAATATATCGCGACGAACGATTTATATGCGGTAGATTCATTGACGCACTCCATTCCGTATCTCATTCCGGGAGCGGCTACCCTGCTCGACACTATCGGTTACAACTTCCTTGATTCTCTGACCGCCAAAGGGCTGAACCCGAACAAGATTACAGTAACTTCCGTACTTCGCACCAAAGATGACGTGAAACGTCTGCGCCGACGCAACGGCAACGCATCCGAGAATTCCGCCCACTTCTACGGCACTACATTCGATGTCAGTTGGAAACGCTTTCAGAAGGTTGAGGATGAGGACGGACGTCCGTTACAGGATGTCAGCCCGGATACGCTGAAACTGGTGCTGTCCGAGGTTTTGCGTGATTTGAAGAAGGCAGAGAAGTGCTACGTGAAATATGAATTGAAACAAGGATGTTTCCATATTACGACGAGAATGTAAAAATACAAATCTGTTAGTATATGGCATGTTAAGACATCAGAACATCAATATTAATATGCAGTTTACAAAAAAACAATATACAAACAAGATCCTAACTTACCCCTAAGGCTGAAAGCCTTTTATCTTATAGAGGGATGCATCAAAACGAATTTAAGCTATCATTCTGTCATTCAGAGGAGCTTGCAATGAAGAATCTTTTCTATTATATGTCAGGAGAAGAGATTCTTCACTTCGTTCTGAATGACAGAATGATAGCTTAAATTCGTTTTGACACATCCGCAATATGCGAATAATAATATTACGCCCTGTAAGGGCAAAAGACCCATATACGTATCTTTTGCCCTTACAGGGCGCAAATCTTGAGACACCTGTGCCCGGGGTGTTACCCCGGGCTATAAGATAAAAGCCTTTCAGGCTTAGAAAAATCATCATAGATTGGCGCTATTGCGCTATCGGCACTATCGGCACGGCACTATTGGGACTATCAGCACCATTGGGACTATTGGGACTATCAGCACTATCGGCACTATCCACTATTGTATGCGAACAGGAAACTCCAGAATGCAAACTTTATAGAGACTATCTATAAATGAAACCATTATTTCTCCTCCAGCATCCGCCATGCCAACGGCAAGCAAGTTACAATATCGCCTGCCGTCATCCCCATAGCACCATGCTTTTTGCAGGCAATATCTCCCGCCAAGCCATGAACATAGACAGCCAGCTCTGCAGCCGTCTCCGCATCATACCCCTGCGCCAACAAAGCCAGTACAACACCGGTCAGCACATCGCCGCTGCCCCCCGTTGCCATACCGGGATTTCCGGTAGGATTAAACCGGCATTTGCCCGACGGGGCGATAACAGCGGAATAAGCCCCCTTCAATATAATATGTACTCCGGCGCTTCTTGCCAGTTCACGGGCTTTCGTCAGGCGTTCGTACGAGTTCTGGCATTTCCCGACCAATCGTTCCAGTTCTTTGGGGTGCGGAGTAAGAATACTGCCTTTGGGCAAACGGCCGATGTAACTGCGATGTTCTCCCAACAAGTTCAGTGCGTCGGCATCCACCACCATGGGCGTCTGACAAGATTCTATCTGCTCCAGCAAGGCGGCTTCGGTATCCCCCGCCTTGCCCAATCCGGGACCGATGCCCACCGCCTGATAATCGTCCGTATCGGTGGCGCATGAGAAGCGGACATCGTTTATATCTACTTCCGTCATAGCTTCCGGTACGGAAGTCTGCACGATAAAGTTATTGCAGAAAGGAACATGAACCGTCAGCAACCCCACGCCGGAACGCAGACAAGCACGTGCCGCAAGCACCGACGCCCCTGCCATACCTTGCGAACCGGCTATCAGCAAGGCGCGTCCGAAACTCCCTTTGTGGGCAAACTTACCGCGAGGCTTCAGCATCGACGGCATATCCTCATGTTCCGTCAATGCAAAGTCCGTCTCCTTTTCATCTATGGCTTTCTCGCTCAGACCGATATCCAGCAACTGCCATTCACCCACAAACGGTTCGTTCTCGGCAAAGAGAAATGCCAGCTTCGGCAGTTGCAGGCTCAGCGTCAGGTCTGCACGGATGATATTAGTTTGGATATTATAGGTATTATCCTCTCCCATCAAACCGGAAGGCACATCAATGGCAACTACCGTAGCCGAAGAGGAGTTGATGTACTTCACCACCGCAGCGAAGCCTCCGTTCAAAGATTTGTTCAGCCCGCTGCCGAACAGCCCGTCTACCACCACGTGCTCCGCAGTCAAGACCGGCGGAACGAATTGCGTGGTTATCTCATGGAAATCCACTCCGGCAACTCCTGCCAAGCGTTCCTTGTTCGTTTCACAATCCGGAGACAAAACGCCTTTTGTATTGAAAAGATACACCTCTACCCGATAGCCTTGTTCCGCCAACAAGCGTGAAACGGCCAGTGCATCTCCGCCATTGTTTCCGGGTCCGGCAAATACCGTAAAAGGTGTTTCCACACTCCAACGTTCGGCTATCGCCTGCGCCAATGCCTGAGAGGCGCGTTCCATTAGGTCTATGGACGAAACAGGCTCATTTTCTATCGTATAAGCATCCAGTTCTTTTATTTGGATGGTAGGAAATATTTTTATCATCGCAGCTTATTCATTTAAGTTACGAGCAAAGATACGAAAAATAATAACTACTTTGTTATCTGTTTCGCAGTAAAGGATATGTAGCTCATCCTCTTCCTGCTTTCAAAGAAATTGCAGAAGATGATGCATGGAGTGGAATAAAATCACTATTTTTGCGCCAACTTAAAAAACTCCCGTTTATGGATACCATACAAATAAAAGACAAAATGTTCACCGTTTCCATTAAGGAACAGGACATATTGAAAGAAGTAACCCGTGTAGCGAACGAAATCAACCGAGACCTTGCCGGTAAGAACCCGCTTTTCCTAAGCGTACTGAACGGCTCGTTCATGTTTACCGCCGACCTGATGAAACGCATCACCATTCCCTGCGAAATCTCTTTCGTGAAACTGGCTTCTTATCAGGGAGTATCTTCTACGGGAGTCATCAAAGAAGTTATCGGTATCAACGAAGATATTTCTGACCGCACGATTGTTATCGTGGAAGACATCGTAGATACAGGCCTCACCATGCAACGCCTGCTGGAAACTCTCGGCACACGTGCTCCAAAGGACATCCACATCGCCTCGCTGCTGGTGAAACCCGACAAGTTGAAAGTAGACCTGAACATCGAATACGTAGCCATGAACATCCCCAACGACTTCATCGTGGGCTACGGCCTGGACTATGACGGTTTCGGACGTAACTATCCCGACATCTATACAGTGGTAGACTGAAACGGGGAGAAGGTATTGGAAGAAAGTATTAAATTGTAAATCATAAAATAATAGCTAAACAAATGTTGAACATTGTAATTTTCGGTGCTCCCGGTTCAGGAAAGGGAACACAAAGCGAGAGAATTGTAGAGAAGTACGGCATCAACCACATTTCTACGGGAGACGTACTCCGTGCAGAAATCAAGAACGGCACAGAACTGGGCAAAACAGCCAAAGGCTACATCGACCAGGGACAACTGCTGCCGGACGAACTGATTATCGACATTCTGGCAAGTACGCTGGACAGCTTCAAGGACAGCAAAGGTGTTATCTTCGACGGTTTCCCCCGTACCATCGCACAGGCGGAAGCATTGAAAAAGATGCTGGCTGAACGCGGACAGAGCGTAAACATCATGCTGGACCTCGACGTGCCCGAAGATGAACTGATGAAACGCCTCATCAAACGTGGACAGGAATCAGGTCGTGCCGACGACAACGAGGAGACTATCAAGAAACGTCTTACCGTATATCATTCACAAACAGCTCCGCTGATTGACTGGTACAAAAACGAAAAGCTGTATGCGCACATCAAAGGCATCGGTGAACTGGAAACGATTACGGCAGATGTTTGCAAAGCGATTGACGCAGCAAAATAAAGTAATATAACCATAAAGCAAAAGCGCGGTAATACCATAAATGATATTTACCGCGCTTGTCATTTTCCCATCCACTCCTAAAAAAATAGCAATAGATTATTTCATAAGCTTCTTATATTCACGTGGAGTACATCGAATTTTCTTGAAAAACGTAGCATTGAACCTTGCTATAGTATTGAATCCACATTCATATGCAATATCTGTTATGCTCATGTCGGTAGTCAGTAGTTTACGTTGTGCATGTGCTATCCTTAGCTCAGCTATATAATCAGTTATCGTAGTGCCGAATGCTTTCTTGAATATATAATTAGCATAATCAGGATGCAAACCTACTGCTTCACCAATATCATTGGCTTTAATGTTATTACAATAATTTTTAGTGAGATATATGGTTATTTTTTCAATAAGTGTCGTTTGATATGATGCTAATGCTATGCCATCGTCTGACGACTCTAAATGATGAGCCATACGGATGATTCTGGCTTGCATCTCCAATAAGATTATAAGGCTTGATTGAATACCGGCATCGTTATCCTTCAACCAATTATTCAACAAAAACTCATCATACTGAGAGTAGTCATTTGTCTTCTCATATAGAATATCTCCCTTAAGCAAATTGTCTACAAACTGTACAGGAAGATTCCAAGACAAAAAGCGTGCTAAAGGAATGGTACATACATAATATCTGTCCACATTCTCATAACGAATAATTTGATGCGGAACGAGTCCCCAAAATATTGTAAACCGTTTATTAGGTATCGTTATCTTCTCATTATGACGCAAGTAAGTAATATTTCCCTGAGGCAAGTAATTTATTTCTATTTCATTATGCCTGTCACATCTGGGCATAATACTAGGTATCCATGTTTCGCAGGTAAGTCCATAAGGCTTAAATTCCTCACGAGATTTATCAAAGCTGTAGCATTTCTCGGAATTCATTATGTTTATATCTAAATATAGAGAGTGTTATTCATCTTTTGGCAGTAAATTTGCAAAAATAATCCTTAAATACCAAATATAATAACTACCATGAAAAAAGTACTTTTCTTCTTTTCCTTTCTAACAATATGGTGCCTCTACTCAAAAGCGCAGGTTGCCAACGAAGACAAACATCGACTGATTGTGACCACCGACTTAGGAGGCACTGACCCCGATGATGTTCAGTCAATGATACATTTATTATTATGCTCGAATATGATTGATATTGAAGGACTAATCAGTTCACAAGTCTGGATGGACGACCCGGATAAAACGGCTAAAATATCAGAAGTTGTAGAGCGATTCGGTGAAGTTCTGCCGCGGTTGAATAAACATGCGGAAGGTTATCCCGATTTAAATCAACTGCAGGCTGTCATAAAGCGGGGACAACCTGTTTCTAATATGACAGGAGTAGGCTCAGGCAAAGATTCACCGGGTTCAGAACTAATCATCTCGGTAGTTGATAAGAAAAAAGACCAACGGCCCGTATGGCTTGCGGCTTGGGGCGGAATGAATACGATAGCACAAGCTTTATGGAAAGTGAAAAATACACGGAACGAAAAAGCCTTCAAGAAGTTTATCGCAAAAATCCGTATATATGATGTCTTGGGACAAGATGACGCCGGAGCTTGGATAGCCAAGAACTTTCCTGAAATCGTGTATATCAGAAATAAGGAAGTTTATGGCTGGGGACCTTCCGACCAATGGATTAAAAAGAATATTCAAAGCTGCCTGCCATTTGGTAAGCACTACCCCAATCGAGTTTGGGCAGTGGAGGGAGACTCACCTTCTTTCTTCTATGTATATGCCAATGGTCTGAATGTGCCTGATTCACTTGAATATGGTGGTTGGGGAGGTCGCTTCTCCAAGCAAAAGACAAGCGGCATACGAGGTATGGACTTTATTGTACGTAGCGGAAAAGATGAAACGCAATACGATCCCTATTATATGTATGGAAGCTGCAAAGAGGGCAATGCCGCTATCAACAAATGGCGACAGCATATTTGGAATAATTTTGCAGCACGTATGTTGTGGACTACAACCGATGATTATAAAGCGGTCAATCATCATCCCCACGCAGCGCTCAATGGAGACCATTCTCTGAAATGTATCTTTAAAAAAGTAAAAGCCGGAAGCTCCATTGTCTTAGACGCCAACGGCTCCACAGACCCCGACGGCGATAATCTGATATATCAATGGAGCGTTTACACTGAACCCGGCAGTTATAAAGGTAACGTAAAGATAGAAGGAGGCAATGCCAAAAAATGCAAAGTACATATTCCTTCGGATGCTACCGGCAAGGACATACATATCATTTTAGAGTTAACGGACGAAGCGACTCCGGCACTTACCGTTTATAGACGAGTGGTACTAAAAATAAGTTAGAAACACCCCCTGCGATTGATTAATCAATAAAAAGGAATAAAAAGTTTGAGGTAGTCTTGGAGAATCGTTACTTTTGCATCAGAAAAAGGAATAAGTATTTTAAAATCAATCGTAAGGAAAAATATGGCTGAATCGAATTTTGTTGACTACGTAAAAATCTATTGCCGTTCCGGTAAGGGCGGTCGAGGCTCCACGCATATGCGACGTGAGAAATATATTCCCAATGGCGGCCCCGACGGAGGTGACGGAGGACGAGGCGGCCACGTGATTCTTCGCGGCAACCGCAACTACTGGACATTGCTGCACTTGCGCTACGACCGACATATCATGGCCGGGCACGGAGAATCGGGTTCAAAGAACCGTAGTTTCGGCAAGGACGGAGAAGATAAAGTTATCGAAGTGCCCTGCGGCACGGTAGTTTACAATGCCGAAACCGGTGAATACATTTGCGATGTAACCGAGCATGGACAGGAAGTCGTTCTGCTGAAAGGCGGACGCGGCGGATTGGGCAACTGGCACTTCAAGACCGCCACCCGTCAGGCTCCCCGCTTTGCACAACCGGGCGAACCGATGCAGGAAATGACGGTTATCATGGAGTTGAAGCTGCTGGCGGATGTAGGTTTGGTAGGTTTTCCCAATGCAGGGAAGTCGACACTGCTCTCGGCAGTATCTTCGGCAAAGCCGAAAATTGCCAATTATCCCTTTACTACACTGGAACCCAATCTGGGAATTGTGTCATATCGCGACGGCAAATCGTTCGTAATGGCAGATATCCCCGGTATTATCGAAGGCGCAAGCGCAGGCAAGGGTTTAGGACTTCGCTTCCTGCGCCACATCGAACGCAACTCATTGCTGCTGTTCATGGTTCCTGCCGACAGTGATGACATCCGTAAGGAATATGAAATTCTATTGAACGAACTGCGCACCTTCAATCCTGAAATGCTGGACAAGCAACGTGTGCTTGCCATTACCAAATGTGATATGCTGGATCAGGAACTGATGGACGAAATAGAACCTACGTTGCCCGAAAGCATTCCGCACGTATTCATTTCGGCTATATCCGGTCTAGGTATCTCTGTTCTGAAAGATATACTGTGGGAAGAGCTGAATAAGGAAAGCAACAAGATAGAAGGCAAGGTTGAAAGCATAGCCCATCGTGCCAAAGATATGAGTCACCTGAAAGAAGAACTGAAAGATGAAGGTGAAGACGAGGACCTCAGCTACGAATACATTGACAACGAGGACATTGAAGACCTTGAAGACTTTGAATACGAAGAAGAGGACTGGGAGGATGACAAAAAATGATTTCTCTTACAGAAGATAAAAAAATGTTGGGATATGAGGTATTTGCCCCGTATCCCGACATTTCTTGTTTTGTAACCACCCGGCATGGCGGATGCAGCACCGGCAACTATGCTTCTTTCAACTGCACCCCTTACACCGGAGACGATGTAAATTGTGTACGCCAAAATCAGGAAGCGTTATGTGCTGCATTGCCTTCATATCCGCAAGAACTCGTTATTCCTTTTCAAACTCACAGTACCAATTCTCTCATCATCGACGAAACTTATCTGAATGCAACATACAGTGAACGGCAGTCTATGCTGCAAGGTGTAGATGCGCTTATTACCGATATACCCGGTTGCTGTATTTGTATCTCTACCGCCGATTGCATTCCTATATCATTATATGACAAGCTACGCCGCGTCGTTGCCGTAGTCCATGCCGGCTGGCGGGGAACGGTAAACCGCATACTTGCATCAACGCTCCACCGGATGCAGGCAGCCTACGGCACAGAGGGCAAAGACATCATAGCCAGCATTGGTCCGGGTATCTCCCTCGCTTCTTTTGAAGTAGGCGATGAAGTATATGAAGCTTTCCGAACTGAGAATTTCCCAATGGAATACATATCCGTATGGAAACCAGAAACGCACAAATACCATATCGATTTGTGGGCAGCCAACCATCTGCAACTTTCCGACTTCGGAGTGCCGTCCCAACAGATAGAAAATGCAGGGATTTGCACTTATCAACAGTATGAGGATTTCTTTTCGGCACGCCGATTGGGTATCAAGTCAGGACGCATACTGTCGGGAATAATAA
Source organism: Bacteroides propionicigenes (assembly GCF_018390535.1). Taxonomy (GTDB): domain Bacteria; phylum Bacteroidota; class Bacteroidia; order Bacteroidales; family Bacteroidaceae; genus Bacteroides; species Bacteroides propionicigenes. The sequence goes on from NZ_JAHBBW010000001.1 coordinate 465,608, forward strand.
TTAATGTTTAGTGATTAGCCATGTATAACATTACCGTATCAGAAGAAATTAAGAAAGCCTGCCCTATCTTCAAAGGTGCGGCCGTATATGCAGAAGTTGCCAATACCGCATTCTGCCAAGGTCTTTGGGACGAGATAAACGCCTTTACCCAAGAACTGAGAGCAACCGAAACCACAGACAGCATCAAGCTGCAACCCGCCATTGCCGCCACCCGCGAAGCCTACAAGCGTTGCGGAAAAGACCCGAGCCGCTACCGCCCCTCGGCCGAAGCATTGCGCCGCCGTCTTATGCGGGGACTGGAACTGTATCAGATTGACACGTTGGTAGACCTCATTAACCTCGTTTCCCTCCGCACCGGATACAGCATAGGCGGCTTTGATGCAGACAAGATACAGGGAAACAGCCTCGAACTCGGAGTAGGACGTGCGGAAGAACCTTTCGAGGGCATCGGGCGCGGAGTGCTGAATATTGAGGGACTTCCCGTCTACCGCGACCCGGCAGGCGGAATAGGCACCCCCACCAGCGACAACGAGCGCACCAAGATGGGAATGGAAACCCGCCACATCCTCGCCATTGTAAACGGCTACAGCGGATGTGACGGACTGGCGGAAGCTGCCGGAATGATACAGGAACTCCTGCGGAAGTATGCCGCTTCCGACGGTGGAACAGTGCTCTACTTTGAATAAACGACGACCGCGGACATAATGCCGCAGCTACACCCGATGCAAAAAAATAACAGACTGAACCGTCCAAGTATTCAAACGTTTCACTACCTTTGCAAAGCGTTTCACTCGAAAAAAAGAATTGAACTTTAAAACATATCAATGATAGAGAAACTGATTGTTCTTGAGGATATTGATCCGGTAATCTTTTACGGCGTAAACAACGCCAATATGCAATTGATAAAAGCATTGTATCCCAAACTCCGCATCGTTGCCCGCGGCAATGTCATCAAGGTTTTGGGAGACGAAGAGGAAATGTGTGCGTTTGAAGAAAACATCACCAAGCTTGAAAAGTATTGCGCCGAATATAATTCTCTGAAAGAGGAAGTCATCATCGATATAATCAAAGGGAACGTCCCGCAAGCGGAAAAGTCCGGCAACGTCATCGTGTTCAGCGTAACGGGAAAGCCCATCATACCGCGCAGCGAAAACCAGTTGAAGCTGGTTGAGGCTTTCTCCAAGAACGACATGGTGTTTGCCATCGGCCCCGCCGGTTCGGGCAAGACATACACGGCTATAGCCCTTGCCGTACGTGCGCTGAAAAACAAGGAAATCAAGAAAATAATCCTCAGCCGCCCCGCCGTAGAGGCCGGAGAGAAGCTCGGCTTCCTGCCCGGCGACATGAAGGACAAGATAGACCCCTACCTGCAACCGCTTTACGACGCATTGCAGGACATGATACCTGCCGCCAAACTGAAAGAATACATGGAACTGAACATCATTCAGATTGCCCCCCTCGCCTTCATGCGCGGGCGTACGCTGAACGATGCCGTAGTTATTCTGGATGAAGCGCAGAACACTACCACCCAACAGATTAAAATGTTCCTCACCCGCATGGGCATGAACACCAAGATGATTGTAACGGGAGACATGACACAGATAGACCTTCCCCAATCGCAAACCTCCGGACTGGTGCAAGCGCTCCGCATCCTGAAAGGCGTGAAAGGCATCAGCTTCATCGAACTGAATAAGAAAGACATTGTACGCCACAAACTGGTTACCCAGATTGTGGAAGCCTACGAGAAGTTCGACAAAGAGACGAAAGCGGAACGGGAGAAACGGAGAGAGGAAAAAGCCAGACTGCAACTCCCTGCATAAACAGTAAATATTCAACTCATAAATATCACAAAAATGAAAGCATTAACAGCAACAGAATTCAATTTTCCCGGTCAGCAAAGCGTATACCACGGAAAAGTGCGTGATGTGTACAACATCAACGGTGAAAAGTTAGTGATGGTCGCTACCGACCGTATTTCAGCCTTCGACGTAGTATTGCCCAAAGGTATTCCTTTCAAGGGTCAAATGCTGAACCAGATTGCAGCCAAGTTCCTCGATGCCACTACCGACATCTGCCCCAACTGGAAAATGGCCACCCCAGACCCTATGGTAACAGTGGGTGTAATGTGCGAAGGTTTTCCTGTTGAAATGATTGTACGCGGCTACCTCTGCGGCAGCGCATGGCGCGCCTACAAGAGCGGTGTCCGCGAAATCTGTGGCGTGAAGCTGCCCGAAGGCATGAAAGAGAACCAGAAGTTCCCCGAACCTATCATCACCCCGACTACCAAAGCCGAGATAGGCGAGCACGATGCCGACATTTCCAAAGAGGAAATCCTCGCCAAAGGTCTTGCCACTCCCGAAGAATATGCCGTTTTGGAGAAATACACCATGGCCCTCTTCAAACGCGGTACGGAAATCGCCGCAGAGCGCGGATTGATTCTCGTTGATACCAAATACGAATTCGGCAAGCACAACGGCACCATCTATCTGATGGACGAAATCCATACTCCGGACTCCAGCCGCTATTTCTACTCCGAAGGCTACGAAGAACGCTTCTCCAAAGGCGAACCGCAAAAGCAACTCTCAAAGGAATTCGTACGCGAATGGTTGATGGACAACGGCTTCCAAGGCAAAGAAGGACAACATGTTCCGGAAATGACGGACGAAATCGTAACTTCCATCAGCGAACGCTACATCGAGTTATACGAACACATCACCGGTGAGAAATTCGTGAAAGAAGATACAAGCAATATCGCCGAACGTATCGAGAAGAACGTAACGGAATACCTAAAGGAATGAAGAATGTATTACCCGCAAGAACACATCAAGCCTTACGGTAGCGACGGCAAGAAGAGCGAACAGGTCGAAGAAATGTTCGACAATATCGCACCCGCTTACGATAAGCTGAACCATACCCTGTCAATGGGTATAGACCGCAGCTGGCGTAAGAAAGCGATTAATGCGCTGCGCCCTTTCAAGCCCCGGCACATCATGGATGTAGCAACCGGAACCGGCGACTTTGCCATACTTGCCTGTCGCGAACTGCAGCCCGACACGCTGATAGGAACCGACATATCCGAAGGGATGATGAATGTGGGACGTGAAAAAGTAAAACAGGCGCACCTCTCGGACAAGATTTCCTTCGCCCGGGAGGATTGCACCTCTCTCTCATTTGCCGATGAAAGCTTTGATGCCGTGACCGTAGCGTTCGGCATCCGCAACTTCGACGGACTGGACAAAGGACTGTCTGAAATGTGCCGTGTACTCGTGCCCGGCGGACACCTCGTGATACTGGAACTTTCCACTCCGGACCGCTTCCCGATGAAGCAACTCTTTACCGTCTACTCCAAAGTCATCATTCCTCTACTCGGCAAATGTATCTCGAAAGACAACAGCGCTTACACCTATCTGCCCCAAAGCATCCGCGCCTTTCCGCAAGGTGAAATCATGCAAGGAGTAATCCGTAAGGCAGGATTCAGCGAGGTGCGCTTCAAGCGGTTGACTTTCGGAATATGTACCTTATACATCGCTAAGAAATAGTTGCTACTTATTATTACCCCCTTTAACACACTTGGATATGCAGAAATACGGTCTAATCGGTTACCCGCTGAAACATTCGTTCTCCATCGGCTACTTCAATGAGAAATTCACAGCCGAGAACATTGACGCAGAATATGTAAACTTCGAGATTCCCCGCATCGAAGACTTCATGGAAGTGATTGAGGAAAACCCCAATCTCTGTGGACTCAACGTAACCATTCCTTACAAAGAACAAGTCATCCCCTATCTGGATGAGCTGGATAAGGATACTGCCCAAATAGGCGCGGTCAACGTTATCAAGATTGTCCGTCTCCCCAAAGGCAAAGTCAAACTGATAGGCTGCAACTCGGACATTATCGGATTTACGCAATCCATCGAGCCGTTGCTGCAACCCCACCACAAGAAAGCGCTGATTCTGGGTACGGGCGGTGCGTCCAAAGCCGTATATCGCGGTCTGGAGAACTTAGGAATAGAAAGCACGTTCGTATCACGCACCAAAAAGGACGACAAATTCCTTACCTACGAGGAACTGACTCCGGAGATAATGGCCGAATATACGGTTATCGTCAACTGTACCCCCGTCGGCATGTTCCCCAAAGTAGATTTCTGCCCGAACATACCGTACGAACTACTTACACCCAACCATTTGCTCTACGATTTGTTATATAATCCAAACGAAACACTCTTCATGAAGAAAGGCAAAGCTCAAGGAGCCGTCACCAAGAACGGACTCGAAATGCTGTTGCTGCAAGCCTTTGCCGCATGGGAGATTTGGAATAGATGACATGAAAAGAAAAATTAAATACGGTCTGATAGGATTATTGGCGGTAGCATTCACCACCATCGTCAGTGGAAGCTATTATATGCTCGGTTACTCGCTGACACCTAAAGAGAACAAAGGCAAGGACATTCCTGGGTCATACAAGTATATGCACCGCACATATCCGTTTATCACGTCATGGCTGGATAGCCTGCAAACCTCAGGTGCCTTGCGCGATACCTTTATCATCAATCCGGAAGGGAGACAACTGCATGCAATTTTTGCCGCAGCCGCACAATCTACCGATAAAACGGCAGTCATCGTGCACGGCTATACCGACAATGCCATCCGTATGCTGATGATAGGCTATCTTTATAATAAAGGACTGAACTACAATATATTCCTTCCCGACTTGCAGGACAACGGTCTGAGCGGAGGTCCCGCCATACAAATGGGGTGGAAAGACAGGCTGGATGTACTGAATTGGATGAATATAGCCGACAGTATTTTCGGAAACAACACTCAAATGGTAGTACACGGCATCTCTATGGGAGCTGCCACTACCATGATGGTATCCGGAGAACCGCAACAACCTTTTGTGAAATGTTTTGTAGAAGATTGCGGCTACACAAGCGTATGGGACGAATTTTCCTTTCAATTGAAGGATATGTTCGGGTTGTCCGAATTTCCGCTAATGTACACAACCGGATGGTTATGCAACGCCAAGTACGGCTGGAACTTCCGAGAAGCTTCTTCGCTGGAGCAAGTCAAAAAATGCAGCCTTCCCATGTTATTCATACATGGAGATGCGGACACATACGTACCTACGTGGATGGTTTATCCCTTGTATGAAGCCAAGAGCGAACCGAAAGAGTTGTGGATTGTACCCGGTGCAACACACGCCATGTCCTACCGGGATTATCCGCAGGAATATACGGAGCGCGTAAGGAATTTCGTAGGGAAATACATCCATTAATGTGATTTTTCCTATCTTCGCCCCTACAAATACAATAGTATGAAACGATTTATCTCCATAGCACTCTTCTTGTGCGTGCTTGTTTCCTTGCAGGCACAAGAGATTTACACTACCAAAAACATTCCTAAAGTACATCTTCAGGACAAGACACGCTACGTCTGCAACCCCGCCGGCATCCTCTCTGCTTCGGTATGTGATGAAATGGACCGTATGCTTTATGCACTGGAACAGCAAACCGGCATTGAAACCGTAGTGGCCGTCGTACCTTCCATCGGCAACGAGGATTGCTTTGACTTCTCGCACCAATTACTCAACGAATGGGGTGTGGGCAAGAAAGGCAAGAACAACGGGCTGGTTATCCTGTTGGTAACCGACCAGCGCTGCATCCAGTTTTATACCGGATACGGATTGGAAGGAGACCTGCCCGATGCCATCTGCAAGCGTATTCAGACACGATACATGATTCCTTACCTGAAAGACGGCAATTGGGATGCGGGTATGGTGGCTGGTGTGCGTGCCGTATGCGCCCGCCTCGACGGCAGTATGGTAAACGACTCGGATGAGGATGGCGGCGCCTCCCCGATAGGATTGATTCTGGCTGTTGTCGGCTTCTTCGCCATCGCCATTGCAGCGGGAATATTGAAGACACGTGCCGCAAGCAAATGCCCGCAATGCGGACAGCACAAGCTGCAACGGAGCAACAGCGTACTTGTTTCACGCCACAACGGAGTACGGACGGAAGATGTCACTTACATATGCCGTAATTGCGGACACAAGGTAGTACGCCGTCAGCAATCCTACGATGAGAATTACCGGGGCGGCGGTGGCGGCGGTCCTGTCATTTTCGGCGGCGGCTTCGGAAGAGGCAGTTTCGGGGGCGGCGGCGGTTTTGGCGGCGGCAGCTTCGGCGGAGGTATGGGCGGTGGCGGCGGAGCCGGTTCACGGTTCTGATTGGAATAGTGTCAATCTGGAATTATTCAGTTAGGAGTCAGAGGAGTTACAAAATGTATTGTATCACTTAATAATAAAAGAAGAAGTATGAAAAAATCAACCATTATTATCATTGCTATTATAGCCCTTCTCGCCATTTGGGGTATTACCGGCTATAACGGACTTGTCACTATGGACGAAAATGTCAGCGGACAATGGTCTAACGTCGAAACACAATATCAACGTCGTGCCGACTTGATTCCGAACCTTGTAAATACAGTCAAAGGATATGCCTCTCACGAGAAAGAAACACTGGAAGGTGTGGTAGAGGCTCGCAGCAAAGCTACCCAAATGACCGTAGACTCCAACGACCTGACACCGGAGAAGCTGGCTGAATACCAAAAGGCTCAGGGTGCGGTTACTTCCGCTCTCGGCAAGCTGCTTGCCATTACCGAGAATTATCCCGACCTGAAAGCCAACCAGAACTTCCTGGAACTACAAGCCCAGCTGGAAGGTACGGAAAACCGCATCAACGTAGCACGTACCAACTTCAACAACGCAGCGAAAAGCTTTAATACAGCCATCCGCCGTTTCCCCAAAAACATCCTTGCCGGTTTTTTCGGCTTTGAGAAACGCGCTTATTTTGAAGCTGCCGAAGGCAGTGAACAAGCTCCCAAAGTAGAGTTCTAACAACAAGGAATTAAAAATCCGAACTGGGGTTGTTTTAAAATGTAAAAGTCCTATCATTCTATCATTCTGAACGCAGTGAAGAATCTCTTCTCTGCATACATAAGAGAGGAGATTCTTCGTCGCAAGCTCCTCTGAATGACAGAATGATAGGACTTTTACATTTTGAAACACTCTCATATTTTTTACGCAAAGCTAAGGCTATAAGCGAAATAATCACTACTTTTGTGCACAATTGAACAAACTTATTATCTCATGAGTAATCAACGATATATGATGAGAGGCGTCAGCGCATCCAAAGAAGATGTGCACAACGCTATCAAGAACATCGACAAAGGTATCTTCCCGCAGGCTTTCTGCAAAATTATCCCCGACATTCTGGGCGGTGATTCCGAGTACTGTAACATCATGCATGCCGACGGTGCAGGAACCAAATCCAGCCTGGCATACATGTACTGGAAAGAGACAGGCGACCTCTCCGTCTGGAAAGGCATTGCGCAGGATGCGCTGATTATGAACATCGACGACCTGCTTTGCGTAGGTGCAGTAGACAATATCCTGGTATCAAGCACTATCGGACGCAATAAGTTGCTCATTCCGGGAGAGGTGATTTCCGCTATCATCAACGGAACGGACGAACTGCTTGCCGAACTCCGCGAAATGGGTGTGGGTGTATACGCTACCGGCGGTGAGACTGCCGATGTCGGCGACTTGGTACGCACCATTATCGTAGACTCTACGGTAACTTGCCGCATGAAACGTTCGGATGTCATCGACAATGCCAATATCCGTCCGGGAGATGTGATTGTAGGTCTGTCCTCTTGTGGACAAGCCACTTATGAGAAAGAATATAACGGCGGTATGGGCAGCAACGGGCTAACCAGCGCCCGCCACGATGTATTCTCCAAATACCTGGCAGAGAAATATCCGGAAAGCTACGACAAAGCCGTACCCGACGAACTGGTATACAGCGGAAAACTGAAGCTGACAGACAACGTGGAAGGCAGTCCGTTGGATGCCGGCAAACTGGTACTCTCTCCTACCCGTACGTATGCACCGGTAGTTAAGAAATTACTCGATGCGCTCCGTCCCGAAATTCACGGTATGGTACACTGCTCCGGTGGCGCACAAACCAAAGTACTGCACTTTGCCGGTGACAATTGCCGCATTATCAAAGACAACCTTTTCCCCGTTCCACCATTGTTCAGAACCATCAAGGAGCAAAGCGATACGGACTGGAGCGAAATGTACAAGGTATTCAATATGGGACACCGCCTTGAGGTGTATCTTTCTCCCGAACACGCAGAAGAAGTGATTGCCATCAGCAAGAGCTTCAATATTGATGCACAGATTGTAGGACGTATCGAAGAGAGCGATAAGAAAGAGTTGATTATCAAGAGTGAATTCGGAGAGTTCAGATACTAATACCGACTTATCATCCCATCATAACATTACCACTTGAATTAAATGGCAGATAACAATACCATACTTGAGAAACTGGAAGGCCTCGTTGCCCGCTTCGAAGAAGTATCTACGTTGATAACCGACCCGGCAGTGATTGCCGACCAGAAGCGCTACGTCAAGCTTACCAAAGAATACAAAGAACTGGGTGACTTGATGAATGCCCGCAAAGAGTACATGCAGGTACTGAGCGGCATTGAGGAAGCGAAAGAAATCATCGCCAACGAAACCGATGCCGAAATGCGTGAAATGGCCCGTGAGGAACTTGATGCCTGCCAAATACGCCAGCCGGAGCTGGAAGAAGAAATAAAGCTGCTGCTTGTCCCTGCCGACCCGCAGGATAGCCGTAACGCAATTCTTGAAATCCGCGGCGGTGCAGGTGGAGACGAAGCCGCCATCTTTGCCGGCGACCTCTTCCGTATGTATACCAAGTATTGCGAAGCAAAAGGCTGGCGATTGGAAATATCCAGTGCCAACGAAGGCGCAGCCGGCGGTTTCAAGGAAATCATCTGCTCCGTAACGGGTGATAATGTATATGGTACACTGAAATATGAATCGGGCGTACATCGCGTACAGCGTGTGCCTGCCACCGAAACGCAAGGACGTGTGCACACATCCGCTGCATCCGTAGCCGTGCTGCCCGAGGCCGAAGAATTCGATGTAGTCATCAACGAGGGAGAAATCAAATGGGATACCTTCCGAAGCGGTGGTGCGGGCGGTCAGAACGTAAATAAGGTGGAATCCGGCGTACGCTTACGCTACAACTGGAAGAATCCGAATACCGGTGTCGTAGAGGAAATCCTCATCGAATGTACTGAAACGCGCGACCAGCCGAAGAATAAAGAACGCGCCTTGTCTCGCCTGCGTACCTTTATATACGACAAGGAGCACCAGAAATACATCGATGACATCGCTTCCAAACGAAAGACCATGGTTTCTACCGGTGACCGTTCGGCCAAGATACGCACCTACAACTATCCGCAAGGACGTATCACCGACCACCGCATCAACTATACCATCTATAACCTCGCCGCCTTTATGGACGGTGATATTCAGGACTGCATCGATCACCTGATTGTTGCGGAAAATGCGGAAAGACTGAAAGAAAGCGAATTGTAGTTATGAAAGGGCTATCAGTAGAGAAAGCGTTTCACACAGCTACCGAAGCGTTTCAGAATTGTTTGAAACGCTTTCCGGTTGCAGTAACCTTTATCTTTGCATTCACAGCCTATCTCATCTATCTGACATCGACAGGCTGGAAGGGCGAAGACCGGTTACTGTTCATCACCGGCTACTATCTGTCGGTGGGCATCCTGCTTTCGCTCACACTTCATCTATGGAGCGAGGAAGTAAAAAGCCGCCTGTGGAAGACAACCATACAACTTGCTGCGCATGCCTTACTTATAGCCGACACTTTCCTACTCTATCATTATCTCACCACGGAAAGTTCGTGGATTGAAATCGGTATCGCCCATGCGGCAGCCATTCTTGCCGTAGGGTTCTCCACTTTCTTCCTTTCGTTCCTGCGCGAGAAGAACGACATCGCCAGCTGGAACTTTGCGCTGAACACCGTTTCGGCATACATCGTTACACAGGTGATAGGCCTTATCCTATGTGCAGGCATCAGCCTACTGCTGTTCTCATTGCATCAACTGTTCGATATTCACATCAGCGGGAAGTGCTATGCCTATATCTACTATCTGTGCAATGTATTGCTCGGCTTGATGCTATTCCTCGGATTGTTGCCGCAGGGAGACGACAAGCACAACCGGAAGCCGCATTCATCGGAATTCCTGAACGGCATCCTGCACTATCTGTTCCTTCCCCTTACGGCCGGTTATCTGATAGTGCTTTATATCTACGCCACTCGCATCCTCATCAGTTGGGAATTGCCCATCGGCTGGGTGTCATGGCTTATCGTAGCATTGATGACGGTCTGTATCGCCATCCAATTCGGGCTATACCCTACACGTTTCAAAGAGAACAAGCGGTTTGACAACTGGATTGCACGCTGGATGCCTGTGCTGATATTGCCACTGTTACTGCTGATGACAATAGGCATTATACGCCGGTTCAACGATTACGGTGTTACTATCAACCGACTCTATCTCGCCACGCTCAATGGCTGGTTCTATATTGTCTGTATCGGGCTGTTCGTCATAAAAGCGCGACGTATCAACTGGATACCCATTTCGTTTGCCGTCATCTTTTTGCTGACATCCGCATTGCCCGTCAACTATGCCGGTATTACAAAGAATACTATTCTTAATGAGATAAAGGCCGAAATGCAACGCAGTTGCCAAGCGGAAGTTCCCCTCTCATTAGAGCAATATAAGGAATGGATTTACTCACTGCCGGAAAAGCAAGCTGTACAGATAAACAGTAAATTCAAATATTTGAGTAACTGGTTCGGCACGGAAAGCGTTACTCATTTGATAGAGAAGAATGTGACACACAACCTCTATTCTGTGGCAGCGGATATTGAAACAGATACGGTAGCCGTTGACACAGATAACGACAGGGTTTCCTACAGTGGCGAAATCGATATCCAAACTATCATCAATATACCCGAAGGCTATACCCGGTTTATCGCCATACCTGACGGCAGCATATCAAGCCACCGTTTCACCGTTTCCCGCCAAAGCCTCGAAAGCGGCATATTACCCGTTTCGCTCGATACCCGAACGGGCAAGCTGAACGATAGCGTGTACATCGAGCTCAACACATTGGAAATGCTGGAGAAGAACAGCAAGCACGGCCATATACCGCCTACCTCTTTCCGATGCAACTCCCCAAGAAATTTGTTCATCCTGACTGCATTCGACATTCATTATGAAAAGGACAGTGACGAAGATGCGAGAATGAGTATCAAGGGATATTTATTTAAAAAGTAAAATCATTAAACCAACAGAATTACGATATGAACAAACAACAGCTTTTTGAGAATATAAAACGTAAGAAATCATTTCTTTGCGTAGGTTTGGATACGGATATTAAGAAAATACCGGAACACCTGTTGAAAGAAGAAGATCCTATTTTCTCCTTCAATAAAGCAATTATCGATGCAACAGCCGATCTGTGTATCGCCTATAAACCTAACCTTGCTTTCTATGAGAGCATGGGAGTAAAAGGTTGGATTGCCTTTGAGAAGACCGTAAACTACATCAAACAGAATTATCCCGACCAGTTCATCATAGCTGATGCCAAGCGTGGTGACATAGGCAACACCTCTGCCATGTATGCACGCACTTTCTTTGAAGAGCTGGACATAGACTCGGTAACCGTAGCCCCCTATATGGGCGAAGACAGCGTTACCCCGTTCCTCACTTATGAAGGGAAATGGGTTATCTTGCTCGCATTGACCAGCAATAAAGGTTCTCACGACTTCCAGTTGACAGAAGACAAGGACGGTGAACGTCTTTTTGAGAAAGTCTTGCGCAAATCACAGGAATGGGCAAGTGACGAACAAATGATGTATGTAGTAGGCGCCACCCAAGGACGTGCTTTTGAAGATATCCGCAAGATTGTTCCCAATCACTTCCTCCTGGTGCCCGGCGTAGGCGCACAAGGCGGTTCATTGGAAGAAGTCTGCAAATACGGCATGAACGAAACTTGCGGGCTAATTGTTAATTCCAGCCGCGGAATCATTTACGTAGACAAGACAGAGAACTTTGCAGCCGCTTCACGCAAAGCTGCACAGGAAGTACAGGCGCAAATGGCGGAACAGCTGAAGAAAGTGATAAACGATTAGTGACTAACAACCCTCCAAAGGTGCAAGCAAGAAAAATCATCAACGACCCGGTATTCGGGTTCATCAATATACCAAAGGGGCTGCTGTACGACATTGTACGGCATCCCCTTTTGCAACGTCTCACCCGTATCAAGCAACTGGGCTTGTCTTCCGTAGTGTACCCCGGCGCGCAACATACCCGTTTCCAACATTCTCTGGGTGCGTTCTACCTCATGAGTGAGGCTATACAACAACTCACAGCCAAAGGCAATTTCATCTTCGACAGTGAAGCGGAAGCCGTACAAGCAGCCATTCTTATGCACGACATCGGGCATGGTCCGTTCTCTCATGTACTTGAAGACACTATTGTAAAAGGCGTTTCGCATGAAGATATTTCTCTGATGCTGATGGAGCGCATCAACAAGGAGATGAACGGGCAACTGACACTCGCCATCCAGATTTTCAAGGATGAGTATCCCAAACGTTTCCTTCATCAGTTGGTAAGCGGTCAACTGGATATGGACCGCCTTGATTACCTGCGTCGCGACAGCTTCTATACAGGCGTTACGGAAGGCAATATCGGTTCGGCACGAATCATCAAGATGCTCGATGTCAAAGACGACCATCTGGTGGTAGAGTCCAAAGGCATCTATTCCATTGAGAACTTCCTCACCGCACGTCGCCTGATGTACTGGCAGGTATATCTGCACAAGACATCGGTTGCTTATGAAAAGATGCTCATCAGCACATTACTGCGTGCCAAAGAGTTAGCCGGAAAGGGAATAGACCTGTTTGCTCCGCCTGCACTGAAATTTTTCCTGTATAACGACATCAATCGGGAAACATTCTATAATAACCCGGATTGCTTGGAAAACTATATCCAACTGGACGACAATGATATTTGGACTGCATTGAAAGTATGGAGCACCCATTCGGACAAAGTCCTTTCCACACTAAGTCTGGGCATGATTAACCGTAACATATTCAAAGTGGAAATCTCCGCCGAACCTTTCGGTGAGGAACGTAAAGAAGAAATAATCCGGCAAACCGGTGAGCAATTAGATATTTCCCTTTCCGAAGCCGGTTATTTTATCTCCACTCCCGGCATTGAGAAGAATATGTACGATCCGGCAGATGACAGTATTGATATCCTATACAACGACGGTTCCACTAAAAATATAGCTGAAGCATCGGATATGCTTAATATATCTCTACTGTCCAAGAAAGTAAAAAAATACTACTTATGTTATCAGCGTTTGCATAGATAAGTATAAAATATTCATCACAGAGCAAGGATATATAAAAAAAAAGTCCGTTATTTGTGTTTTGAAACCATCTAACAACAATAAGACATGGAGTTCTCTGCTAAACAAATTGCAACATTTATTCAAGGAGAAATCGTTGGAGACGAGAATGCAACCGTACACACCTTCGCAAAAATTGAAGAAGGAATTCCCGGAGCAATTTCTTTCCTATCCAACCCTAAATACATACCTTATCTGTACGAAACCCTATCGAGTATCGTTTTGGTAAACAAGGATTTCGTTCCTGAACAAGAAGTAAAGGCTACAATGATTAAGGTAGACAATGCTTACGAGAGTCTTGCTAAATTATTAAATCTTTATGAACAAAGCAAGCCAAAGCGTACCGGTATTGATTCACGAGCATACGTTGCCGAGACCGCGAAAATAGGCAAGGATGTTTACATCGCCCCCTTTGCTTGCATCGGAGAGTATGCAGAAGTGGGAGACAATACGGTGATTCATCCGCATGCCACCATTGGAAGCGGCGCTAAGGTAGGCAGTGACTGTATTATTTATGCAAATGTAACCATCTACCACGATTGCCGCGTAGGCAATCACTGCATTTTGCACGCCGGTTGCGTCATCGGTGCAGACGGATTCGGCTTCGCCCCTACTCCCGAAGGCTATGAAAAGATACCCCAAATCGGTATCACTATCTTGGAAGATAATGTGGAAATAGGAGCCAACACTTGCGTAGACCGTGCTACAATGGGAGCAACTATCGTGCACAGTGGTGTGAAACTGGATAATCTGGTACAGGTAGCCCATAATGATGAAATCGGTTCGCATACGGTAATGGCAGCTCAAGTAGGCATTGCCGGATCCACCAAAATAGGTGAATGGTGTATGTTTGGCGGTCAGGTCGGTATAGCCGGACACATCCATATCGGAAACAAAGTGAACCTTGGCGCACAGTCGGGTGTTCCGAGCAATATAAAGGAAGGCAGTGTTTTAATAGGCACCCCGCCTATGGAGGTAAAACCTTATTTCAAGTCACAATCCGTATTCCGCAAACTACCGGATATGTATTTTGAACTGAATGCGCTTCGTAAAGAACTTGATGAATTAAAAAAACAATTAAATAAGTAACCAATGTTGAAACAAAAGACTCTGAAAGACAGCTTTTCGCTCAGTGGAAAAGGTCTTCATACTGGACTTGATCTGACCGTTACTTTCAACCCGGCTGCGGACAATCACGGATATAAAATTCAGCGTATCGACCTGGAAGGTCAACCCGTCATTGACGCTGTTGCCGATAATGTGACTGAAACGACACGCGGTACTGTCCTCTCTAAAAACGGGGTTAAGATAAGTACCATAGAGCATGGTATGGCTGCACTTTATGCACTGGGCATAGACAACTGCCTGATTCAGGTGAACGGTCCGGAATTTCCGATTTTGGACGGAAGTGCTCAATATTACGTCAACGAAATAGAACGTGTAGGTACAGTAGAACAGAATGCTGTAAAAGATTTCTATATTATCAAGTCCAAGATTGAATTCCGCGATGAAACCACCGGTTCGTCCATTATCGTATTACCCGATGAGAATTTCAGTCTGAATGTGCTGGTATCTTATGACTCCACCATCATCCCCAACCAATTCGCCACATTGGAGGATATGACAAAGTTCAAGGATGAAGTAGCCGCCAGCCGTACTTTCGTATTTGTACGCGAGATAGAACCGCTGTTACAGGCCGGACTTATCAAAGGCGGTGATTTGGACAACGCCATCGTTATCTACGAACGCGAAATGCCTCAGGATGCTTACGACAAGCTTGCCGATGTAATGGGCGTACCGCATATGGATGCCAAACAGCTGGGTTACATCAATCACAAACCGCTGGTATGGCCCAACGAATGTGCCCGCCATAAATTATTGGACGTAATCGGCGATTTGGCTCTGATAGGAAAACCCATCAAAGGCCGCATCATTGCCACACGTTCGGGACATACCATCAACAATAAATTCGCCCGCCAGATGCGTAAGGAAATCCGTCTGCACGAAATACAGGCTCCCTCATACGACTGCAACCGCGAACCGATTATGGATGTAAACCGCATCCGTGAATTGCTACCGCACCGCTATCCGTTCCAACTGGTAGATAAAGTAATTGAAATTGGCGCCAACTACATTGTAGGTGTCAAGAATGTAACAGCCAACGAACCTTTCTTCCAAGGACACTTCCCGCAAGAGCCCGTAATGCCCGGTGTATTGCAAGTGGAAGCAATGGCACAGACCGGAGGTCTGCTTGTCCTGAACTCCGTAGACGAACCGGAACGTTATTCCACCTACTTTATGAAGATAGACGGTGTTAAGTTCCGCCAGAAAGTAGTGCCGGGAGATACTTTGATTTTCCGCGTTGAACTGCTGGCTCCTATCCGCCGAGGAATTTCTACTATGAAAGGCTATGTATTTGTAGGCGAAAAGGTAGTGTGCGAAGCTGAATTTATGGCTCAAATAGTAAAAAACAAGTAAGTTAATTATGATAAGTCCCTTAGCGTATATTCATCCCGAAGCAAAAATCGGGGAAAACGTAGAGATTGCTCCTTTTGTTTTCATTGACAAGAATGTGGTAATCGGCGATAACAATAAGATTATGGCGAATGTCAACATTCTGTACGGGTCACGTATCGGCAATGGAAATACAATCTTTCCCGGAGCCGTAATCGGTGCCATTCCGCAAGACCTGAAGTTCAGAGGAGAAGAGACCACCGCCGAAGTAGGCGATAACAATATTATCCGTGAAAACGTAACTATCAACCGAGGCACAGCTGCCAAAGGAAAGACCGTTGTAGGCAATAACAACCTGCTGATGGAATGTGTACATGTGGCACATGACGCCCTCATTGGAAGCGGTTGCATTATCGGCAACTCCACTAAAATGGCAGGTGAGATTGTAATAGACGACAACTCCATCATCAGTGCCAACGTACTGATGCACCAGTTCTGCCGCGTAGGCGGATTTGGTATGATACAAGGCGGATGCCGTTTCAGCAAAGACATACCGCCGTACATCATAGCCGGTCGCGAACCCATCTGTTATGCAGGTCTCAACATTGTGGGGCTGCGCCGCCGCGGTTTCTCCAACGAAACAATCGAAGCCATTCATGACGCCTACCGCATCATCTATCAAAGCGGACTGAACAATACGGAAGCTTTGAAGAAGATTGAAAATGAAATGGAAATGACACCCGAAATCAGCTATATTGTAAACTTTATACGTGAATCAACTCGCGGCATTATCCCTGCAAGTAAATAAAAAAGTTAACACTATGATATATAGATTTACTCTTATCTCCGATGAAGCGGATGACTTCGTAAGAGAAATACAGATTGACCCGGAAGCTACATTTTATGATTTTCACGAAGCTATCCTGAAATCAGCGGGTTATACCAGCGACCAGATGACCTCTTTCTTCATTTGCGATGATGATTGGGAGAAGGAAAAAGAAGTTACCCTCGAAGAGATGGATGATAATCCGGAAATAGACAGCTGGGTAATGAAAGATACCCAAATCAGCGAATTGGTAGAAGACGAAAAGCAAAAACTTCTATATGTATTCGACTACATGACGGAACGTTGTTTCTTCATCGAACTCTCCGAAATCATCACCGGCAAAAACATGACCGGAGCAAAGTGCACCAAGAAAGCCGGAGAAGCACCCAAACAAACCATTGACTTTGAAGAAATGGCGGCAGCCGGCGGTTCGCTCGACTTGGATGAAAGCTTCTATGGCGATCAAGACTTCGATATGGAAGACTTCGACAAAGAAGGTTTCGGCGGTTTAGACGAAGGCTCTGCCGATATACCCTACGAAGAAGACAAATTCTGATAGAACCGTTCGGGCGAATAACAATTTGCTCCAATGATAATGAAATATCCCATAAGGATACATTCATATCGGAGGATACAACTGTTTTTCGCCCGAACTATTTTTTTACGACCTCATGAAAACATTGATAGTACTTATAGGCCCTACGGGAGTAGGAAAGACGGAACTCAGTCTCCGATTGGCAGAGCATTTTCAAACGTGCATCGTTTCTGCCGATTCAAGACAACTTTATGCCGATTTAAAAATCGGTACGGCCGCTCCTACTCCGGAACAACTGCAACGAGTACGGCATTATTTTGTCGGTACACTGCAACTTACCGACTATTACAGCGCCGCCCAATATGAAACCGAAGTACTGCAACTCCTTGAGAAACTCTATACCCGGCATGAGGTTGTACTCCTTACCGGAGGTTCCATGATGTACGTAGATGCCGTATGTAAGGGGATTGACGACATTCCTACCGTAGATGCCGAAACTCGCCGGTTGATGTTGCACAAATACGAAACAGAAGGTCTGGAAAATCTCTGTGCCGAACTGAAACTGTTGGACTCAGAGTATTACAAAATCGTGGATTTAAAGAACCATAAACGAGTAATCCATGCCCTTGAAATCTGTTATATGACAGGAAAGACCTATACCTCTTTCCGCACGCAGAAAAAAAAGGAACGCCCCTTCCGTATCATTAAAATAGGGCTCACCCGCAATCGTGAAGAATTGTACGACCGCATAAACCAACGTGTAGAACAGATGATAACGGACGGACTGGTAGAAGAAGCCCGCAGCGTCTACCCTCACCGGGCACTCAATTCATTGAATACAGTAGGTTATAAAGAGATATTCAACTATCTCGACGGCGAATGGACACTCCCTTTTGCCATTGAGAAGATTCAACAGAACTCACGCATCTACTCCCGCAAACAAATGACGTGGTTTAAGCGGGACGAAGAGATACACTGGTTTCACCCCGAACAAGAAGCGGAAATACTGACACATATCGAGCGTTGCATAGCGGCGGACAGAGACGAATAATACCGATATACATAAAACCGATATACCTCTAACCGGATAATTACAATTCGAACAAGTCCGCGTATTGCATACTGATAAAAGTATCCAGTTCATTATAAAGCAACTGCATAGCTTTGGTGTCCGCACTTCCTTTCCTGCGCCACTCCTTCAAAAGCGGTTCTGTACGCCGAAACACCTCATTCTCCACCGGAGCCAGCAACTGCATATAGCCATTCTTATCAGCATTAAAAAGCCTTTCCCAGTTCATATAGCGGTTGCTGCCCATCCCTTGCTCATAAGAGAAAACATCACCTGCCAATGTTACCGACCAATTACCCAGAGGAGAGACCTTCTTTATTTCATCGCGAACAAGAAGTTTCGGCAAAGCCTTATCCGCCCCCTTCACCCAAACAGGCATTGCCACTCCGGTAGGCGGATACCCCAAGACGGTCCACATCGTGGTGAGTTCGGGATGCTCTCCCGCCTTCACTCCCTGCACAACAACCGAACTTGCCGTACTGCTACGCGCTATAAAGTCCTGATCTACAAACCACCCGGTTGTCTTAGGACGATTGAAATCACCGTTCTTCAAATCAATCCCCAAGAGCGGATTGGCAAAAGAACGAGAGAGTTCACTGAATATCCATTGCGGGGTAATCTGCCCCGTAGCCGAGGCCGGCATCAATAACTTATCTTCCTGCATAAAGCGAACATAGCCCGCTCCCTCATTCACCTTGCCGGAAAAGGAGAAGTTGGTACGTGCAATGTACCCGCAAGGTGCATCTTTGGGGTCATTGGCATCATACATCACATACTTATAATAATCCACCTCGAACATGGCCGCACCTCCTTCGGCATCAATCACGCCGAAGTTTGCTTCAATCAAACTGGGCTTAAAGAGTGTGTCAAGAAATTGACAAAAATCCTTTACCGTAGCACACACTTCCAATGCACGCCGCATGACCCGCCCGTTAGCCTCTCCACGCTCCTCACCGGGTTTCACCTCGACTAAATTATAGGATTGTGTGTTCATAATGGAAAAACCCGCGGCATTCGTACCTATCCATACATCCGTCGGATTATCTTCCACGCTGTTGACAACGGCTACAAACGGATAGCGCTCACCTGAGAAATATCTCACACTGTTTTGCGGAAAGTCCGTATCGCGGTTTTTCCACAGCAAGGGGCGGCCGTCGGGAGTTACCTTGCCGGAAATCACTGCAGAAGTACAGGCGGAAAGCGGTCCGGCGTTTCCCAAAGATATAATGACAGCAATCAAAGCGAGCAAAGTCCGTTTCATAGCAAAGAAGTTTTATCATTAGTTTCGACAAAGATAAAAAATCAATCCGGATTAGTACACCATACCACTCAAAATACCTACAAATAGCGATTGCAGTTCTCGAAGAAAAGCCGTTACTTTGCGCCCGAAACATAGAGTGGAAAGGAATAACTTACAATGAATGAACAACATAAATATCGGGCAACGGACAAGATGAGCGACCTCATCTGCGATAATTACTCCTTATTAATGGTGATGAGCCGCTTCGGTTTGTCGCTTGGATTTGGAGACAAGAGCGTAAAGGATGTCTGTGAAGCCCAGAATGTAGACTACCGCACTTTCCTCGCCGTGGCCAATTTCATCAGCGAAGAGCAATACTCTTACAGTGCGGATGATGACTCATTCTCTATTCCGGCGCTTATGGATTATCTGAAACGTGCGCACGCCTACTTCCTCGACTTCAACCTGCCTGCCATGCGCCGCAAGCTGATAGAGGCCATAGACTGCTCCAGAGATAATGATGTGGCCTACCTCATCCTCAAATTCTTTGATGAATACGCCAAAGAAGTGCGCCGCCATATGGAATACGAAAACGAGGCTGTCTTTACTTATGTGGAGCAATTGCTGCAAGGCAAGCTATCCGATAAATACAACATCGCCACATTTGCCAGCAAGCACAACCAGATAGATACCAAACTGAAAGAACTGAAAAATATCATCATCAAGTACTATCCGGAAAAAGAAAACAATAATCTCCTGAATGCCGTTCTGTTCGATATCTTCAACTGCGAACAAGACCTTGCATCGCATTGCCAGGTAGAAGACTATATGTTTGTTCCCGCCGTAGCACAAATAGAAAAAAGACTGAAAGATGAACAATAATATTTCTCTGAAAATAGTTGTTGCAGAAACTTCGGTCATTGTACGAAGTGGTCTTGCGGCAGTACTTAAACGCATTCCCAACCTGAACGTACACCCCATCGAGGTGTCGTCACCGGAAGCGCTGCAGAACTATATCTATCTGCACACTCCCGATATTGTAATCGTAAATCCGACTTTCGGCGGCTGGTTCAACCTGCCTTCTTTCAAGACAGACCACAACAGCAACAGCATCAAATACATCGCATTGGTATGTTCCGTCATCGACAATAACGCGCTGAAAGAGTACGATGAAAATATCGCCATCTGTGATGATATTGAAGTAATTACCTCAAAAATCAACCGCCTTCTCCATACCGAAGAGGAAGACGAGAAGGACAGCGAACAGGAAACGCTCAGCCAACGCGAAAAGGAAATCATCACTTGCGTTGTAAAAGGAATGACCAACAAGGCGATTGCCGACAAACTGTACCTGTCTATCCATACCGTCATTACCCACCGCCGCAACATTGCACGCAAACTGCAAATACACTCTCCCGCAGGCCTCACCATTTATGCCATTGTGAACAAGCTGGTAGAACTGAGCGACATTAAAGACTCCTTATAAACTCCCTGCCAAGCCTTCCTACGCACCCCCTATTAGAGAAGAGGGCTAAGTCCCTTTCCAAACCCGTCTCTCCATAGGAGAAAGACATCTTAACCTGCCGTTTGGGTTTCATCTCCAGCTTAAAGATACACATCTTTAGCGTAGAGATGTCCATCTTCAGCCTAAAGACGAACATCTTCAAGTTGGAGATAAAGATTACCCCGTACCTTAGCACCCTTTCCCAAGCAACTCTGACGGTTTCGATAAGCATCCCTGATAATCTTTTCCCTATACTCAGCCCGACAGCATCCTCCTTCATCCGCAACAAAATAAATCCCCGCTTCACGATGTCACATCGGAAAGCGGGGATCCTTTTATCTTCATAAAAGTGGTTACGTAATTATGACTAACTAATTCATTCTTTAAATCTGATGTTGCAAAGATACGGCATCCATCCCGATGCCGCAATCACCCGATATAGGTATAATAAAGAGCGGCAGTCATTATAAATAGGTAACATCATCTTTTTAATCAGGCATTTGCATAACTGTGCATTCCACCCAAGATGTAATTCACTCCGAAATAAGTCATCAATACCGTAAGAAAAGCCGCAATCATATAGATATGAAAGAACAACGGCCTGCGGAAAGCGGGCAGGCTCTTCAAGTGAAACGCCATTCCGTACACAAGGAACGTAATCAACGCCCAAACCTCCTTAGGGTCCCATGCCCAATACCGTCCCCACGACACATTTGCCCAGACAGCCCCCATAAAGATGCCCGCACCCAAGAAGAAGTTCGCCGGATAAAGCAGAAGACGACTGAGGAGCATCAGCATCTTCCCGTGCCTGCGAATGCACAAAGCAAGTATTCCGTTCAGCATCATAAAGGCGAACAGCGCATAGGACATCATTATCAGTGAAACGTGCATACTGAGCCAAGGAGACACAAGTACAGGCATCAAAGGGGTAATCTGCGGATTCATCTGCCCCAAATAGGCAACCAGCAACGAAAATCCCGAAAGCAGAAAGCCAAAAGGAACCGTAAACGGAAACCTGCAGCGAAACAAGCATGCCAACAGCAGTGTGCACAAGGCCATAAACTGCATCGTCTCATATCCATTGCTCAACGGAATACGCCCGCCCACATACCAGCGCAGACCATATCCGAGGAGCTGGAAAAGGAATGCCGCATAAAGGGCTACCACAAACAAACGGCTTATCCGGCGTGACAAAGCGCTCCGCTCCGAAGAACGGCGCAGACCGCAATATACCAAATGGAAGAATGCCAGCAAACCAACCGTCAGATTGAACATGAACAGGCATTTACTGAAAGGGATGCGGTTGTAGATTAGTTCTGCACGTACCTTCGACAATGACAACGGCTTTACACTGCCGTCCTTAGGCAGAGGGCGAATCAAGGTGCCCTTTTGAAGCATCAGAATCAATCCCACCTTTTCGTCCGTTTCTACGATTGCCTTTTCCAAAGGAGACATTTTCCGACCGGTTTCCCGCCCACCCTGCCAGAAGTCCTGCAAGCGATACCGCTGTCCGTCAAACAAGTCGGTCACAGAAGCATAAGACGTTTTCAAGTTCAACAAACGGCATAGTTCCCGGTTCTTAATGTAAATCATCGGTTCGTACCGCCACACTTCCGGACGCAGCAACCAGCCGCCGATAACCTGTTCGGGAGTTAAACCCGCATAAGACGCCCGTCCCGTCAACTTCATCACAAAATCACGGGCAAGGGTATTGAAAGGTACCACCCTGTCATGATAAATAACCTGCTCGGAAGCCAGACTGTCCGCCTGCCTGATGTTTAAGACCGGAAGCGTCCGCCCCTGTACCTGCATATTCCCCGCCAACAGCAAAAGACAGAGCACGCCCCCCTTTTTAAGTAGCGGATGATTCATCAACCTGCGAAATTCTCCCTTGCGGCTGAAAAGTATTCCAATCATAGAGATACCCAACAGGATGTATCCCACATAAGTAATTCCTATTCCCCAAGGGTCGTGATTCACTGTCAGCCAACTGCCCTGCTTGTCTTCATCAAAAGACGACTGATAGAAGCGGAAACCTTGCTCTGACAAAATGCGGTTCATGGAAACTGTGCGGCTGCAAGAGGAACTGTCCGCACCCTGCCCCGGCCGTAAAATGCGGATATGGCTGATATAGTCCGCGGGGGCTTCCGTACCGGGATAGTATTCCACCCGAAAGCTGTCCAAAAGCAATGTAAAGGGTAAATCTATCTCTCGGCGGCTCTCCTGTTCCACAAAACTGCTTACCTTGTTCCCTACAATAAGATGTACATACCCTTTCCTGCCGCCGGCAAACGTAATCATGGCTCCCGCCAAAATCACGAGGAAGGAGCCATGCAACAACAACGCAGGGAGAAACTTCCGCAGCCGCTTTCCAACTGATGCCATAATAGCCGCAACGGCCAGAATCCCCCAGACACAACAAAACCAAAAAGCATGATATATATACTTTTCTATAAAATCCGTCCCGTACGCCTGCTCCAAAAATGTAGCTATGGCAAGCAAGCATACGAGGCAGATATATATAGTTACAAACAATCGTTTCAAATTACGAAGCATCAGTCAGTTCTTTAGAAAGGGGCATACTCCTTATTCTCAAATCTCCTCACACCCATACACTCCATTTCTATCAGCCAGCCCGGACGGCATACAGGCGCATGGACAAACACTTTGGGAGTAGCGGGAAAACGTTTGTCGTACATTTCTTTCACCACAGTATAATCCGCCATATCACGCAGGTATACAATCATCTGTCCCAAGTCGGCGAATGTGCAACCGGCCTCTTTCAGAAGAGCCTCCACATTTCCCCACATACGTTCGGTCTGCTTACGGATGTTTCCCGGATGCACCACCTCGCCTTTATTATTGATACTTGCCGTACCGGAGATAAAGACCTGCCGGCGGTCGCCGTAATCCACATACGTGCCACGCTCAAAACTGACACCATACTCATAAGTAGGATTCAAATGTGCAGGCGCATACAGGAAATGAACTTGTCCGGGCTTTATCCCGTCGACGGCATACGCGTCCATCTGCACAGACACTCTCGAATCGGCATGGCGACCGCCGATACCGGTACTCGATATGTAATGCGTCTTCTCGGTCAGGTTTTGCGTAACAAACACTTCGTTGCGGGCTTTCACCACTCCAGCATAGTTCACGTCTACATTCTGCACAAAGAACCACGTACGAATACAGTTGTCCGCCAATTTGCATCCCTGTTCCATGAGCTGCATCACATAGTCATTCAGCAACAAACGGGTTTGATATTCGGAGTTGGCCGCACGATTAAAGGCATTGCCGCTCCAGAGATGACGGTAAGCGCCATGCTTCACCTCAAACAGCCCGTTGTGAAGCACTCTTGTCTGTACTCCGGACTGCAGGTATGCCCACAAGGCTATTTTAGAGCCGTCCAACGGTGGCTGTTCCACAATGGAAAGCGCGCAATCCGAACTCTCGGTAGTAAGCGCCAACAGCATATCCGATTGATTGGCGGCATCGCTCAGAAAATAACGTTTGAAAACGGCAACAGCACCATGAAGCTCCCCTTCGAGCAAAGTGAAATAGGCATTCACCACTGCATTCAATTGCTGCTCGTATGTATCTTCCGGACAACGCGCATGAATCATCACATGATATTCCGAAACGCCATTTTCCACATTATATTCAAAGATTTCAGCGGAGGTCTTTTCTGTTGGCTTTTGTTGTTTATTGTTCATAACAATATCTTTTTTCGTTGTTGTTGATAGAAGTTATTCTTTGGCGCCGGAGTCTATCCAGTCTTTAAGCATATCAAGCGTTATAGACGATTCTATATCCCGCGAATGATCGTGTCCCCACTCTTTGCTTATAGGGGAGGAAAGTATTTGATACAACATACTTTCATCGGAATTACCCGGATTAACACGCATCCATTCGGGCATTATGACAGACGGACTGTTCACAAGGTTCTTATAACTGACACCCTCTTTCAAATCCAGGTTGGCAGCGGCAGTCGTACTGGTTCCATGACAACCTACACACGACTTACCGAGAAAAATACCCTGCTGAATGGCATTGAACATACCCGCATTGATTGTTCCGGCATCCACCCGGGTGGTATCGGCATTCACTGTCGAGAAGTCCTGTGTGTAAAATGAATAGACACGTTCACGAATACGGTTCGTCACGCAAAGTTCGATGGAAGTGACGTCTTCACCTATACCCGCCATTACCATGTCCACATCACCGTTGTTCGGGATGGATTTTGCTATCAGCGAATACTCCTTACCGGCATTGAAACCCGCAAGAACCACCGTGTAGCCGTCCGGCCATGTATCCACTCCGCTCATATTCACATGCAGCTTCACCACACGCCCTTCTTCCGGCACGATAAGCCTGTCCTGATAAAGCCTGCCCTCATCGCAAGAAGCGAAAACGAACATGAACAGCGATAAGAAAAGAATATAGTTCTTCATAGATAAATCCTTTCTTCAATCTGTTAGAATGTATATTGCAGCAAAACGGTAGCGGAATGCGTAGCCAGCCCCAAGTTATCATTATCGCGGTCAAGCTGTGTGTCATGTCCCCAACGGGCTATATACTGATACATAGCCTGCAACTTCAAGTTGCAACCTTTGAAGAAATAATTCATACCCACAGCCGGCATATTCAGGAAGCCGTCGTCACCGGTACCGTTACGGTTGAAGAAGTCGTAGCGTGCGGCCGCCTGAACACGGGGAGCCACAAAATAACCTCCCTGCACGTAACCGCCCAAATAATGGTACGTCTCATCAATCTTCTGCCGCTTGGTGAACCCTACATTCATATAGTACGCCTCGGCAGCCAGATAAAGCTTGTTCTTCAACATGGCAAACTCCAAACCGACACGCGTATCGTTTGTACTCTCATTTTCACTCTCTACATTGATAGAACCGGACAAGCCGAAAAGCATCTTGTCTTCATTCAGGCGGTTCGGATTACCTTGCGTGGAAGGCATCACTCCCTTAGGCATATAAGTCAGACGGCCCGCATAAAGCAAAGAAGGTATATGCCAGTCGTCACTGATAGTTTTTGACGCTGTATTCACGGAAATTCCCGTACCATTGAACAGGCCTACCTCATAGCCAAACTTCTCGCCTACCAGTCCGTGCAGTTCCACGCCCAAGTCAAAGCCGGTAGCCATATTCGGAGTAACAGCGTTCAGCGAATAAGGCATGATGACGGAAGATGTCAGCGAGACAGGCAACTGCGGCAACAATGTTTCGCCCAACGTAGTCAGGTAGGAATGCGAGAAAGGTGTCTTGAACTTACCTACGCGCAATGCCAGCTGCTTCCTGAACTGCACATCAAACCAAGCCTGCTGCAACAAAGCGCCACCGCCGGCCGCCGCATTGATGGAAAGGTTGAAAGACACTTTTCCGAAAGCCTTACCCGTAAAACCCAGTACCGCATAAGGCACTGAGAAACCGGAGTTGGCGAAGTTATCCTGATTATAAGCCTTGTCCAAGCCTTCATCATCATACCAATTCAGATTGGCACTTGTCTGTACCAGCAAATAGGGTTTGAAAACAAAGTCGCCTCTCTTGCTGGAAATAGTAAAGCCCTCCCTTCCGGCCAATGACACCACGCCATTCTCCGTATCTTCTTCGTGCTGCGCCATTGCTATCAACGGCATAGCAGCAAGCGAAGCCAATAATATTAATTTCTTCATACGATTATATCGTTTCTCATTTTAAATACTATGTAACTTGTTGTTACAGTGAATTGATAAATGCAATCAGTGCATCACGGTCTTCTTTACTCATATTCTTAAACAGATTCTTGGAAGCCTCCGCCTCACCGCCATGCCACATAATGGCCTCAACCAGGTTGCGGGCACGCCCGTCGTGCAAGAAATAGGTATGTCCGTTCACAATCTCCTGCAAGCCGATGCCCCACAACGGAGTGGTACGCCATTCATTGCCGCGTGCCAGACCGCTGACATAATTGTCGTTCAATCCCACACCCATAATTTCCGAACCCATATCATGAAGCAAAAAATCCGAATACGGATGAATGGTTTGGCTACCCAGCCACGGGAGCTGCGTCCCCATCAACAAAGAACTGCCACGCGGTTTGGTATGCAATGTAGTGATATGGCAAAGGTGGCATTTGGCTTCATAGAACTTCCGCTCACCTTTGCTAACCTGTTCGTCATCCACATTGCGACGGGCCGGTACACCCAAGCATTGCAAATAGAGGTCTACGTCCTCCATATCCTCCGCTGATACATCCAGCTTATCATAGGACAGTCCCATCATGCTGCCCTGATCCATTTGCAATTGCCCTTCACAAATTTCCTCCGGATAACGGCTGTTGGTAACTCCCAAGTCGCTGGAAAAGCCCAATTCCACGGTCAAATCCGCATGCTGGGCCTTGTTGCCCGACAATCCCAAACTTTTCACGCCTTTCTCCGTAATGTAATTACAGCGCCCGCTAATGCCATATTCGGGATAATTGCTTTTAGCGGCAAGCGCCTCAATCTCTTTCGGGTCAAGCGCCATCATCTGTCCCATTCCCACATGCCGCAAGGGAATACGAACCGTACAGAACAAATCTTCCGGTTTTATTTCTTCCGCATACCAGTCCGTTATCGTATAAACGGGCTTGGCAAGCTGATAAGGAGTACCGTCAGGAAACTTAAAATCCTGATAAATATATTCCACTTTCAGCTTTCCTTCCGCCTTTACGCCATAAATGGACTGGTCGTGAAGTACACGCCCGTAGTTGGGAAAGAAAGCGCCGTTCTTGCGGGTAATGTATATCAGCATAGAAGAGAAACCGCTACTGCCCGACCCTCCCTCACTCCACAATGTAGGACGTGTACGACCTGCGTTATGATGGCAACTGCCGCAGGAATATCCGGCATAGACAGGGCCTAAACCGCCTCCCGTTCCGTTAGTGCTGGTACGGACATCGTCGTAAAGTCCGTCTCCGTTATTGAAACGTGAGTTATAGACTCCCGTCACCCAGTTGGCCGGAGTGTCATAAGCCTTGGAAGAACGCATAAATACAGTGGCGGTACCGGCAGATAACTCATAACCGCTCGGCACTTCTATATCCAATATATCATAAGTATCGCCCTCACAAGCACAGCAAAGCAGCGAGCCAAGCAACAACGGGAACAAACGCTTTTCTAAATATCTCATAAGCAACAGAGTTTATTTTTTACTCGGCAGGTGCTGTACGAGGATTACCATCCTTGAAAAGAAGGAATTCCAATGTATGGAAACCGCGGACATTCTGAGCGGATGCAATACTCTCTACGGGGTCGCCGTTCTCATCGGTAATGAATTCACCGTTCCATTGTAACTTGGTGAAATCTCCCGAATTCAAGATATTGACAATCGCATCCGCATCCAACGGCCAACTATCCATATTGGGGTCCAAGCCATTATCGGCAACAGGGCCAAACAGGAACGCTTCACTTGTTTCCCAAGGTTTACGGGCTATAATCCATTGGGCTGCAGCTGCCTTAAAATTCGTATCCGTCGGATTTTTCTGTAAAGCACTTACTTTTTCCAATAAGACAGCAACTTCGTCTTTCAAATCCTTGTAAGTAGGGAGTACAACATCATCCACATAAGTATTTACCACCTCATTCAGTGCCGCATCATTATATATATCCTGCTTTTGAGTAATCTCCGGAAGTAATTTATTATTCAAAAGAATAGCCAAATCCGCACAAGCATCTTGGGCTGCCAATGCTTCCGCACTGTTAATATGACTGCGGAAAGGAGCAGGAATAGCCAAAATTGCATCATAGGCTTTCTTAATAGCCTCGCGAGTAGCGTCTGCCAATCCTTCGTTATTGTTAGCTTTGACTACATTATAAATAGAGTTTGCAGCAATTTCCGAGCTTGCCAAATCCATTACATCATTGCTCACTTTCACATTTCTTGTACCGCAAATGGCACTATAAATAGAAATGATGTTATTTGAATAATCTTCACGAGAATGCCAGCTGAACCAAGACTCCACAGCATAAAGGGCATCTTGTGTTTTTCCACTTGCATACAAATCATAAGGGTCTCCGATTTTGGCGTCACCTACCTCATTGGCTATATCCCAACAACCTTCAATTATTTGCCGAACGCAGTTGTTGGCAGTACCGAAGTAAGCGGAATTATTATGACTTTTAAAAATTGAAGCATAAGAAGCTCCCCCTTTATATCCGGTATTCCAATCATCGTAAAGCGTAGTGGCATCTTCTTTCAACAGATTTGCGACATTAATCATGTAGCTATACCAATTTGCCGCATTATCCTTGGTAATGTTGATTTCTTCTACAGCACCATTACCATTTCCCTTGGTGAGGTCATCATCGTCACTACATGCGGACATCATTCCGCCCAAAGACAGCATAAAAGCTGCAACATACAAAAAATACTTTTTCATTTTCATCGTTATTATTTGAGATTAATATGCTATTTCTTAATAAACCAACCGACGTAAGCGATGCCGATAGAGAATTCATTTTCACTGTTGTATTTACCTTTACCGAATACCTTGCCCGTACCTATTTGCCGGGTCATATAATCAGCCTTCACTACCAGATTAGGCAATGCATACCAGTTCAGACCGGCAGTCCACATACTCACCTGATTTCTCTTATCCATAGGAAGCTGTCCTTTTTCTCCCTCTTCCTGAGGATTGTAATATTCGTAACGGACAAACGGATAGATTACGGGGACTTTCCTGTTATCATTGCAAATAGAACGGAGATTAATGCCGACCTCTCCGGCATAACTCACCGCTTTCTTCGCTACCTGTACCACACGGGTATAAGGAGAGGAATTGGATAAACCTTTATTCTTATTGCTAATTGCGGTAGAACCTGTCAGATTTCCAAATACAAAATTCGTACGCGCCGTGACATACTTGTTCTTATACTGACCATCGACTGTATAAATACGCAACGGCGCTTTTACTCCGGCATAAGTGGCTATTTTATCAGAATTGGATGCCGTATTGGCACAATAATAAAAAGATCCGCCTATACGCAGACCCGGTACTCCTCTATAGTCCAAACGAGCAACATAAGCGGGAGAAGTAAAATTATCGACTTCAAAGAATCCCTGTTTTCCACCTGCAACCCAATTATTACGGTCGAATCCATTAGCATTCAAACCTGCCACAATCAAAGCCTGATAATCAAACGTGGCATACCCCTTTCCGAAAGTACCGAAGAACTCAATACCAGTTTCATGCCATGTAGAGGGAAGAATACTCGTCTCACCTTCGGGACGATAAGTTCCGAAGAAGTTGACGGGCTCATGGTGCGTATTGGTAAGTCCCACAGGAACAATCATATGTCCGGCACGTACATTGAATGCCGGGTGTATCAAACGTGTTATGTGAAATTGTTCCAAAGCAACTTCACCACCTTTTTCTATTTCCGTCTCGTACTCTCCATTTTCTGAATTCTCCAACTCCACAGCCGTACCCGTACCACCGGACTCAAACTCTATCTCAGCTCCCAACACCCATTTGGAGTTAAACTTATAATCGAATGCCAACACAAAACGCGGAATGGCGATTGTGTTGCGATGATCGTCCGAATTACCCCGATTACCACCAAAGAAGCGATTGATGCCATAGTCCTTAAAACTGGCTACCATTTCTCCATATCCGCCGAAACGGAATTTCTTGTAGCTGCTATCATCCGAAGCGCTTGTCTTTTCTTTTTTCAACGTACTCCCGGTACTCTCTGTCCCGGCGCTTGCCTTATCGGGTTCACCCGCCCACAGAGCACCTGCCGACAACAAAAAACATAGTGTAAATAAGCTCGTTAATTTTCCCATCTTTTATCTTAATTTTTGTTGGGACAAAGGTAGAGGTTGTTAAAAATGGTAACAATACCTAAAACAGAGTATAAATTGAAGATAAGATAATCACAAGTAGGTATGCCTCATCAAGGCAAAAAAAATCCCCATTGCGTTTTGCAATAGGGATCAACTGTGAGGATAAGTATTTAAGCTTTATATCTTTGCCTTTCCTTCATTAACCGCTGCGGATAACTGTTGCAAAGCCTTTTGCAGAACCGAACGGGGGCAGCCGACATTCAGCCGCATGAAGCCTTCCCCCGGTTTGCCGAACATCGTCCCGTCATTCAGCGCCAAGCGGGCTTTTTCCACAAAGAGCCGTACCAACTCTTCTTGCGGCAACCCCAATCCGCGACAATCCAGAAAAATAAGGTAAGAAGCCTGCGGGCGTATCATGCCGATGCCCGGAATATGCTCTCTCAGATAATTTTCCGTAAAGTCTATATTGCCTTGTATATATTCGAGCAGTTGTTCCAACCACTCTTCTCCATGCGTATAGGCAGCCGCAGCACCGATATAAGCCAGCAAATGTCCTTCGCTGAACTCGCCCGCCTCCATAAATTCCCGGAAACGATGGCGAATATCCTCGTTCACCGCTATGGCATAAGAACTGCCCAATCCCGGCATATTAAAAGCCTTACTGGGAGCCATAAAGGTAAGAGAAATCTCCGCAGCAGTCTCGGAAACTGTGGCAAAAGGATGATGCTTGTAGGGCGGTAAAGTCAAATCCGCATGTATCTCATCGGATATGACCATGGTTCCGCTATCCTTGCAGACAGCGGCTATACGACGTAATTCCTCAACCGTCCAGACACGCCCGCCGGGATTATGAGGATTACAAAGAATGAGCGCCCTGCATCCTTGAATATCCTTAGCGAAACGGTCGAAGTCAATATGATAATGCCCGTCGTACAAATCAAGCGGCGAGTAGACGGCTTCACGCCCCAAACGTTCGGTCACCAAAAAGAAAGGATGATATACCGGAGTCATTACCATCACCTTATCTCCCGGCTTGGTAAAGCATTGCAAGGCAAAGGCTTGTCCGCGCACAATTCCGGGAACAAACGTCAGCATATCACGCGTAATATCCCATTGATGACGTCGGTGCAACCAACTGCAAACAGAGGTATACCACTCCTCACAGGCGAAAGTATATCCCAAAACCGCATGGTCTAGACGACGGCGCAAAGCATCCATTACAAAAGGCGGTGTACGGAAATCCATATCCGCCACCCACATGGGAAGCAAATCATTACGCCCCCACACACTCTCCACGCCATCCCACTTTACGGAATCCGTACCGCGGCGTTCAATCACTTCATCAAAATTATACTTCATAAGGTTCAAGTAATTTTAAATAGGGAAAAAGATAAACACAGCCACATCCCACAAAGAATGCGACAGGATAATAGCGGCAAACCTATTCGGAAAGAAACGGTAAAGCGCTCCCCACACTATGCCTGCCACCAATGCTGCCATGATAAGCATGAAATTGCAAGAGCCGGCATGCACCAACGCATACAAAGCCGTAGCCACCGCAAAGCCTGTATCGGGATTCTTCCAACGTTCGGAAAGCGTGCGTTGTACGTATCCCCGCCAAAAGATTTCTTCTGCAGGGCCTATCAACACCAGCATCAAGGCAGCCAGCAACCAGGGAGACTCGCCTTCTTTCATACCGTAAATGGAATCTACCTGCGGGCGGGCAAAGTCGAACATCCAAGCGGAAACCTTATCTCCTACCCAGAAAACCATCCATAAAGCAACGGCAATGCCAACGCCCAGCAAAACATTGGGAATACTCCATTTCACCCCCCGCCACCAGCCGGGGTTAAACAAAGTGGCAAAAACAGATAAGGTCAGTGCGGAACCGGTCATCATCCACCAAAAGTTAACGGTAGGCGCCGTCCACGGTGAAAACATGACAGTCCACAATATAGCTGCCAACACAATAGTAAAAACTAATTTCTTCATACGAATAAACCGGCTATAACAAATGATAAAGCAAATACCAAACTAAACAATAACTGGAGTTTTGCCGTCATTTCATCCAAATTGGCGATAGCGGCAACACCCTTCCCGGAAAACCGGGACATGACACGAACATTGCCGACGGCAGGAACCAATACAAGCAAAACCAACAAAGTCCATAAAGGAAAAGTTCCGGTAGCTACGCAACCGGCAACCCAACCGAAAGGAAACAATATCTCCGCGCAATAAAGAATCACAGAAGTCTTTCCTCCCAATTCCATTGCCAATGTCTTGATGCTTGCCCGGGCGTCGGTCTGCATATCGCGGGTATTATTGGCATGCAGGATTGCCACCGTAATCAATCCTACGGGAAGTGCTATCCACAGAACGTCCCACAGAAAGACTCCGGTAGAGACATAGGCAGTCCCCAAAGTAGGCAAGAAAGCGTAAGCCATGAAGATAACGACATCTCCCAACGCATTATACTTCAGCGGCGGATAGAGAAGCGCACACGCCGCACCGCCCAAGCCGATATACAACAAGGGAAAACCGGTGCGCCACAATAATCCGAGGCCTCCGGCAAGGGCCACCAAAAGCAGGGTTAACGACAAACGGTATATTTCCTTAGGAGTAAACATATTGTCCGTCAGCGTCTTTGCGCCAAACGTGTCTTTCATATCAACTCCTTGCTTATAGTCGAAATAATCACTCCAAGTATTTCCGGCGGCATGAAAGACAATGATATTCAACAAAGCCCATATACCGTTCGCCCAGTTTATATCTTCCTTCATCCAAAACAAATAGGCCAGCGTCACCACCACCGGCATGGCCGAAGCCGGGAACGACCACGGACGTACAGCTATCATCCAGTCTTTAAAAGAATGTTTCTTCATTATATATTTGAGTTTTTGATTTTAAATGCGCTGAACAAAATTGTATGCAAAAGTACGAAATATCTTCGCTTTTGAGTACATTTGCCAACCAATTTAAAAGAGACCTATATGATTAAAGCTCTGTTTTTTGACATTGACGGTACACTGGTGAGCTTCAAAACCCACCAAATTCCCGTTTCCACCATTGAAGCGCTGGAAGCCGCTAAAGCCAAAGGCATACAGATATTCATTTCTACCGGACGTCCACGCGTCATCATCAATAACCTCGCCGCCCTGCAGGAGCGAGGACTGATAGACGGCTACATCACCATGAATGGCGCCTATTGTTTTGTGGATAATACCGTTATTTACAAAAGCCCCGTTCCGACAGCCGAAGTAGATGCGCTGACAAGTTTCTGCCACGAACGCAATATCCCCTGCATACTGGTAGGCGAACAAGATATTTACGTAAACCAGCCCGGCGAAATCGTAACAGAGATATTCAATAATCAGCTCAAGACAGACCCTATTGCATCAGAACCCTATACAAGCAACCATTCAAACAAGGAGTATTACCAGCTTACACCTTTTATCACTATTGAAGAAGAGCAAACCATACTGCCTTCCATTCCCAACTGCGAGATGGGGCGCTGGCATCCCGCATTTGTCGACGTTACCGCCAAAGGAAATACCAAACAGCGGGGCATTGACGAAATAATCCGGCATTTCGGCATTCGTAAGGAAGAGACAATGGCGTTCGGTGATGGCGGAAACGACATCAGCATGTTGCGCCATGCCGGCATCGGAGTAGCCATGGGGAATGCCAAAGACGATGTAAAAGCCGTAGCCGATTATGTCACCACAAGTGTTGATGACCACGGCATAGCCAATGCGCTAAAGCGATACGGGATAATTGAAAGTTGAATCATGTCTTTCGTACCCGATACCCAAAACAAGGAGTTTCAAGACGCTTTGAACCTCATACAGTACACCCGCCAGTCTGTTTTCCTGACGGGGAAAGCGGGTACGGGCAAATCAACCTTTCTCCGGTATATCTGCGCACATACCAAGAAGAAGCACGTAGTGCTGGCGCCTACGGGAATCGCCGCCATCAATGCGGGAGGAAGCACATTGCACAGTTTCTTCAAACTGCCGTTCTATCCACTTCTGCCCGATGACCCTAATTTCAGTCTGCAGCGGGGACGCATCCACGAATTCTTTAAATATACCAAGCCGCACCGCAAGTTACTTGAAGAACTGGAATTGGTTATCATCGATGAAATTTCGATGGTGCGGGCAGACATTATCGATGCCGTCGACCGCATTTTACGTGTCTACTCACGCAATCTGCGGGAACCTTTCGGCGGAAAACAAATCTTACTGGTAGGTGACGTCTTTCAGCTGGAACCGGTGGTGAAAGGAGATGAACGGGAAATACTGAACCGTTTCTACCCCACCCCCTATTTTTTCTCTGCAAGAGTCTTCAACCAAATAGACCTTGTATCCATCGAACTGCAGACTGTCTATCGCCAGACCGATAAAGCATTTGTCAGCGTACTGGACCACATACGAAACAATACGGTGGGGGCTGCCGACTTGCAACTGCTCAACACCCGCTATGGCACACAGATAGAACAGTCCGAAGCCGATATGTACATCACTCTCGCCACCCGCCGCGACAACGTGGACTATATCAACGACAAGAAACTTACCGAACTGCCCGGAGAGCCCGTAACATTCCATGGTGAAATCATGGGCGACTTCCCCGAAAGCAGTCTCCCCACCTCGCAGGAATTGATACTCAAACCGGGTGCACAAATCATTTTTATAAAGAATGATTTCGACCGCCGGTGGGTAAACGGCACAATCGGCATCGTCAGCGGCTTCGACCCCATTGAAGAGACGCTCTATGTCATTACGGACGATGGCAAGGAATGTGACGTGAAACGGGAATCATGGCGAAACATCCGCTATAAATACAATGAGAGCAAAAAGCAGATTGAAGAAGAAGAATTAGGAACTTTCACCCAATATCCCGTACGGCTGGCATGGGCCATCACTGTCCACAAAAGTCAGGGACTGACGTTCAGCCGGGTAGTTGTCGACTTCACAGGTGGAGTGTTTGCAGGCGGACAAGCATACGTAGCGCTTAGCCGATGTACCTCTCTGGAAGGAATACAACTGAAGAAACCCGTCAGCCGCGCCGATGTATTTGTACGCCCCGAAATCATAGGATTTGCCGAACGTTTCAACAATCGCCAAGCTATTGACCGCGCCTTGAAACAGGCACAGGCAGACGTACAATACGCAGCAGCGACCAAAGCATTCGACAAAGGAGATTTTGATACTTTCCTCGGTGAGTTTTTTAAAGCCATCCATTCCCGTTACGACATTGAAAAACCTGTTGTGCAACGTCTTATCCGTAAAAAACTGAATATTATCAATCAATTGCGCGAAGAAAACCGCGCCCTGAAACAGGCAGCCGTAGAGAAAGAAAAGACACTGGTGAAATACGCCCGCGAATACATCATTATGGGTGACGAGTGCCTTAAACTGGAGATGAAAGAAGCCGCCATGAAGAATTACGAAAAGGCTGTTGCTCTCTGCCCCAAATTCAAAGAGGCATGGAAGAAGATTAAAAAATTAGAGAAAGAGATGCTAAAAAGATGATTCTCTTGCTTTTGAGAATATTAACAAGTATTTTTACACCCAACTTATTAATCCCATAGTATCATGCTTCTGAAACTTTATGAAAAGAATAACAATCCGGCAGATTTACAGCAAGTAATCGACATCCTGAATGACGGCGGCATCATCATCTACCCTACCGATACTATGTATGCCATTGGTTGCCACGGATTGAAAGAACGTGCAATAGAACGCATCTGCCAACTCAAGGACATTGACCCGAAAAAGAATAATCTTTCTATCATCTGCTACAACCTGAGCAGCATCAGCGAATATGCCAAATTCGACAACAATACGTTCAAACTGATGAAACGCAACCTGCCGGGTGCGTTCACCTTCATCCTGAACGGCACTGTCCGTCTGCCGAAGATTTTTCGCAACCGCAAGGAGGTGGGAATCCGTATGCCCGACAGTCCGATTATTCAAGAACTGGCACGCCTGTTGGATGCCCCTATCATGACTACCACCCTCCCT
Source organism: Bacteroides propionicigenes (assembly GCF_018390535.1). Lineage (GTDB taxonomy): Bacteria > Bacteroidota > Bacteroidia > Bacteroidales > Bacteroidaceae > Bacteroides > Bacteroides propionicigenes. The sequence continues at coordinate 502,467 of NZ_JAHBBW010000001.1, forward strand.
TACGAAGAAAGCGAAGACATTGAATATTGTACCGACCCCGAACTGATTAATGAGAAATTCGGTAACATCGTAGACTTGGTAATAGACGGCGGCATAGGCGGTATCGAAGGCTCTACAATAGTAGACTGCACCAGTGGCGAAGCAGAAATCGTACGTCAAGGAAAAGGCCGGTTGGACGAAGGATAACAATTTACTAAAACGTGACCAACAATTTAGTAAAACGTGCTCGGAGATTTAGTAAATCGCCGGTCACGTTTTACTAAACAAAATAAAAGTAGCCAAACGGCAGAAGTGTAGAGCAATAAAAATAGAGCTGCCCGTTCCTCTCACAACGAGAAAACGGGCAGCTCTTTATCTATCTACTATTTCCTTATTATTTCAGCAAAGAAGCCGGGTCAAGATGATCTGCCTCAATGTCCTTGAAATAACGGTATGTACCGACTTTCAGTTCTGCGGTAGCGGCATCGTCACAAACGATGATTCCTTTTTCATGCATTTGCAGAGCGCTGATAGTCCACATCTGCATCACAGGACCTTCCACTGCATGATAAAGAGCGCGGGCTTTGTTATGACCGTTTACAATAATCATGACTTCTCTTGCGCTGAGCACAGTACCTACACCCACTGTCAGAGATGTTTTGGGCACTTTATTCACATCATTGTCAAAGAAACGAGAGTTGGCAATGATAGTGTCGGTAGTCAGAGTCTTTTGGCGAGTACGCGATGACAAAGAAGACCCCGGTTCGTTGAAAGCAATGTGCCCGTCAGGACCAATGCCGCCCATGAAGAGGTCAATTCCGCCATAAGATTTTATTTTTTCTTCATAACGTGCACACTCCGCATCGAGGTCGGCAGCGTTGCCGTTCAGTATATTGGTATTTTCCGGCCTGATGTCGATGTGGCTGAAAAAATTGTTCCACATAAAAGAATAGTAGCTTTCGGGATGTTCCTTCGGCAAGCCTACATATTCGTCCATGTTGAAAGTCACTACATTCTGGAAAGATACAATACCCTTCTTGTTCAGGTCGATTAAGGCTTTGTACATACCCAGAGGTGAAGAACCTGTAGGGCATCCCAGTACGAACGGTTTCTCAGGTGTCGGATTAGCGGCTTTAATCTTAGCGGCTACATAATGTGCCGCCCACTGTGATACGGATTGATAATCCGGTTGAATGATTAGTCTCATTACGATTATTTTATTAGGTTAATAAATTGGAGGTTTATTGTCATTTTCTGTCTTTCTTCAAACGCTCTGCCATGGCGCGTGCCAAATTCTCGCATTGCTCATAGGTAATGTCCTTCATGGCTTGTTTCATTTCCACCGGATCGCCTACGATTTCAAACTTACTCTTTTCAGCAAATTCACCCATACGCTTCACAGCCGCACCTGCCCAGCAGAAGGAACCGAAATAACCCAGATAGCGACCTTTCACTTCGCGCACCAATATCTTGGAAAGCAGCGATTCTATTTCCGGATAAATCTGGTTGCTGTAAGTGGGGCTTCCGATTATCAGACCCCGGTACTTGAATATATCGGCTATGATGTAAGAAGGATTGCTTTTGCTGACATTGTGCATCACGATGTTCTTGATGCCTTGTACTGAAAGTTCCGCAGCGATTGCCTCTGCCATTTGTTCGGTATTGCCGTACATGGAACCGTAAGCGATGACAACACCCTCCTCGGCTGCATAGCGGCTCAGGCGGTCGTAGATGCCGATTACTTTGGCAATGTTATCCGTCCACACCGGTCCGTGAGTGGAACAGATGGTGGAGATGGGCAGCCCGCCCAGTTTTGCCAGCGCCTTCTGCACAGGAGAGCCGTACTTGCCTACGATATTGGAATAATAACGAACCATCTCGTCCCAATACTTGTCCAGATTCATGCGTGTATCAAGGAAGCCGCCGTCAAGCGTGCCGAAACAGCCGAATCCGTCACCGGAAAAGAGCACGCCGTCCGTTTCGTCAAACGTCATCATCGTTTCGGGCCAGTGCACCATGGGAGTCATGTAGAAACGAAGTTTATGGTGTCCTAAAGCAAGAAAATCTTCGTCTTTCACCATATATTGCTCACCCGTCACGCCATAAAATCCCTCTATCATTCCGAAAGTCTGTTTGTTGCCAACAATAATAATGTCGGGATAATGCTGTTTGATTAAGCGGATAGAGCCGGAATGGTCCGGTTCCATATGGTTGATGATGAGATACTGGATAGGGCGATCACCGATTATGCTCTTTATTTTCCGAAGATATACCTCAAAGTAACAAATATCTACCGTATCAACCAATGCAACTGTTTCATCGTCTATCAGGTAGGAGTTGTAAGATACTCCGTAAGGCAACGGCCACATACCTTCAAACAAATGCTTATTGCGGTCATTCACTCCCACGTAGTGGATTTTTCCTTTTATCACTGTTTTTGGGTTCATTGTTATTATCTTCTAATTTAGATTGATTCCATATTTAACTGCGGCAAAAATAAGGCTTTTTTCTCACATTTCATACTTCTTCCCCTGATATGCATCAAGTTCTTTCATTCTTTTTTGAACCCGATGGTTAAATTCATAATTTTTCAGTCCCCAGTCGGGTGCGATAAGCAAATCTTTAGGAGATTGCGAGACAAAACGCTCCAAGACAATATCCGGACGAAGATGTTCCACATAATCTACCACAAGTTCAATATATTCCTCTACGCCGAAGAGATGGAAATCTTCAGGACTCCGTTCATATTCCAAAGCCATACGGGTGCCGCGTATCAATTGTAACTGATGCATTTTCAGCGTAGTAATCGGCAAACCTGACAAATCTTGCGCCTGCGCCACGATGCTTTGGTGAGTCTCACCCGGTAGCCCCAAAATTATATGTCCGCCGGTCAATATGCCGCAAGCCGCCGTCCTTTCCACTGCATCAACAGTGGTTTGAAAAGTATGTCCGCGGTTAATGCGGCGAAGCGTTTCGTCACAAGTGCTTTCGATGCCGTATTCCACCAAAAGAAAAGTATGCTTATTGATACTTTCCAAATACCGGAGCAGGTCATCGGGCATACAATCCGGACGGGTACCGATTACCAGTCCCACTACCCCATCTACCGACAACGCTTCTTCATACTTTCGCTTCAAAGATTCCAATTCGCCATAGGTATTGGTATAGGCTTGAAAATAGGCAAGATACTTCATTTCCGGATACTTATGGGCAAAGAAATGCTTCCCCTCTTCCAATTGCCGGGTGATGGATTTTTCGGTACGGCAATAATCCGGGTTAAAAGTCTGGTTATTGCAATAGGTACAGCCGCCATACCCTTTGTTCCCGTCACGATTGGGACAGGTAAAACCGGCATTCAACGAAATTTTCTGTACCTTATATGGAAAATAACGTTTCAAAAACAGAGGAAATTCATTATAAAGGGGTGTCACATTCATCGGTTTTTTCATTTAGAAGCAAAAATAAGTTTTTTTCTTCGTAATAAGAAATATTCATTTCATTCCCTTCGAAGTAAAGGGTTCTTATTGGAAAACTAAAATAAATTCATAGCTTTGCATACAACCTTTATCAATTAACCTCTAAGAGTATGAGTAACAGTTATCACAAAAACCTTGTATTTACTGCTGCATGCATCGGGATGTGTTTCTTCGGCGTTTCAATGATTACATTAGGTTCGGTCTTACCCGCCCTCGTATCCAAATTGGGGTTGAGCGGATTGCAAGCAACATCGTTAGTAACTTTCCTGCCTTTGGGCATGCTGATAGGCTCTGTAATTTTCGGTCCCATTGTCGACCGCTTCGGACATAAAGCCTTGCTTGTGCCCGGATGCATCATTGTGCTGCTGGGCGTGGAGGGTTTGATATTCTTCAGGAGTGTTCCGCTCCTTCAGGTCTCCATAGTGGGCATAGGTTTGGGAGGCGGCATCCTCAACGGAGAAACCAATGCGCTGGTGTCCGACATCTCAGGTGAATCGGAAAAAGGTTCGCGACTCAGCTTTTTGGGAATGTTCTACGGTTTGGGAGCATTAGGCATACCAAGCCTTTTGGGTATTTTATCAGAATATTACTCTTTTGAAACTATCCTGCAAGGCATAGGCCTTATCATGCTGGCAGGAATACTGTTCTGCATCCCGGTACGCTTTCCCACTCCCAAGCAGGCGCAAGGTTTTCCGGTAAAAGAGGGATTGGGACTGTTAAAAGAAAGCGCCTTACTGCTACTCAGCCTTGTCCTTTTCTTCCAAAGCGGAATTGAAGGAGTGTGCAATAACTGGTCTACAAGCTATTTGGGGAGGATGACTGACATTCCCGCCAACAGAGCACTGATTGTATTGACCTGCATGGTTGCGGGACTTACCATAGCACGTATGCTGCAAATCGTGATTTTCAAGAAAGTACAACCTGCAAAAGTATTGCCTTACAGCCTTATACTCACGGCAATAGGCTTCGGACTGTTGACCGCATCCCCGGGATTCCTGCGGGCTGCAACAGGCATGGTTTTGATAGGAATGGGGCTGTCACCCACTTACCCCGTCATACTCAGCATACTGGGCACACGCTATCCGGCACTGTCCGGCACGGCTTTCAGCATAGCGCTTGCCATAGCACTTGTAGGGCAGACTTGCATGAACGGACTGATGGGCATGATTTCCGTATACGACAATGGCATAGCACTTTATCCTTATATGATGATAGGCTCGCTCGTAGTCATGCTTATCATCTTCCTGCGTGTTCCCCGCAAACGATAAAAGGGAAATTATCATTTATTAATTAGATTAGATTTCCGCTTTATCGTATATTTGTACCCAATAACCGAATTAAGAGATATGAAAAAGATAAGTTTTGCACTTCTTTTCTGCCTTTATACGCTGGCAAGTTTTGCCCAAAGCGGCAAACCACTCGATTTAAAAGAAATTGTATCCGGAGAGTTTACCCCTCAAAGTATTTCAGGCGTAATCCCTATTCCGGGAGATGGAGAGCACTATTCGCAAATGAATGCGGACAAGACGCAAATCATCAAATACTCTTTCAAAACAGGCAAACCGGTGGAAGTATTGTTCGATGCCGCCACCGCCCGCGAATGCCCGTTTAAGAAGTTCGACAGCTACAGCTTTGCTCCGGACGGCAGCAAGCTGCTTATCGCAACGGAAACGACTCCTATCTACCGTCATTCTTATACGGCAGTACATTATATATATAGCCTGAAACGAAATCTGGACGGTAAGATAAACAATGTAGTAGAGAAACTGTCCGACGGCGGACCGCAACAGGTGCCGGTCTTTTCGCCCGACGGATTCCAAGTGGCTTTTGTGCGCGACAATAACATCTTCCTTGTAAAACTCCTCTACGGCAACAGCGAAAGCCAAGTGACCGAAGACGGCAAACGCAATGAAGTGCTGAACGGCATCCCCGATTGGGTGTACGAAGAAGAATTCTCTTTTAACCGTGCATTGGAATTCAGCCCCGACAGCAAGATGTTGGCATTCATCCGTTTTGACGAACGGGAAGTTCCGTCTTATACTTTCCCGGTATTTGCGGGAGAAGCGCCCCATATCGCTCCTTATGAAAAATATCCGGGTGAGTATACCTATAAATATCCCAAGACGGGTGAAAAGAACTCAAAAGTATCTGTACATACGTTTGACATCAAGTCTAAAGTAACCCGTAAAATCAATCTTCCGTTGGAAGAAGGAGGATATATTCCCCGCATCCGTTTTACGCAAGACCCGAACAAGCTTGCCATCATGACGCTGAACCGCCACCAAAACAGGTTCGACCTGTACTTTGCCGATCCTCGCAGCACTGTCTGCAAGCTGGCGGTGCGTGACGAAAGCGATACGTATATCCGCGAGAATGTATTCGACAACATCATCTTTTATCCGGAAAACTTCAGCTTTGTAAGCGAAAAAAGCGGATATAACCACTTGTACTGGTACAGCATAGCCGGGAACCTCATCAAGCAAGTCACCTCCGGTTCCTATGAGATACAGGACTTCTTGGGCTATGCCCCCGAAGACGGCAGCTTCTATTACAGCAGCAATGAAGAAAGCCCGCTACGTAGCGCTATCTACAAAATAGACCGTAAGGGAAAAAAGACTAAATTATCATCACAGACCGGCACAAACAGTGCGCAGTTCAGTACAGATATGAAGTATTTCATGAACCGTTACTCCAATCTGGACACTCCGACTGTCATTACCCTGAATGACAATACCGGCAAGACACTTACCACGCTCGTAGACAATGCCGCCTTAAAACAAAAGCTAAGAGGATATGATATGCCGAAAAAAGAATTTTTCTCTTTCCAAACCTCCGACGGCGCTACCCTGAATGGCTGGATGATGAAACCGACAAACTTCTCCTCCGGCAAGAAGTATCCGGTTCTGATGTATCAATACAGCGGTCCGGGTTCACAACAGGTCCTTGACAAGTTCGGCATAAGCTGGGAAACCTATATGGCATCACAAGGTTATGTCGTGGTGTGTGTAGACGGACGCGGAACAGGCGGACGCGGTGCGGAGTTCGCCAAAGGCACTTATCTGAATCTCGGCATCAAAGAAGCCAAAGACCAAGTGGAAACCGCCCTGTATTTAGGACGCCAGCCCTACGTGGACAAAGAGCGTATCGGCATCTGGGGCTGGAGCTATGGCGGATATATGACTATTATGAGCATGAGCGAAGGAACTCCTGTGTTCAAGGCAGGTGTTGCCGTTGCCCCTGTCACCGACTGGAACTATTACGATACCGTATACGGTGAACGCTTCATGCGTACCCCGAAAGAGAATGCCGAAGGTTATAAAGCCTCATCCGCCTTTACCCGTGCCAACAATTTGCATGGCAATCTGTTATTGGTACATGGCATGGCCGATGATAATGTCCATTTCCAGAATTGTGCGGAATATGCCGAACATCTCGTACAGCTTGGCAAGCAGTTTGATATGCAGGTTTACACCAACCGCAACCATAGTATATTCGGTGGTAATACCCGCTTGCACCTGTATACCAAATTGACGAATTTCTTTAATCGGGAGTTGAAAAATAAATGAGCGAAAGAATACGCAAGCCGGAATGGCTCAAAATAAGTATCGGCGCCAACGAACGTTACACCGAGACAAAACGTATTGTAGAATCCCACTGCCTGCACACTATCTGCAGTAGCGGGCGTTGTCCTAATATGGGAGAATGTTGGGGAAGGGGTACAGCCACCTTCATGATAGGCGGAGACATCTGTACCCGTTGCTGCAAATTCTGTAATACGCAAACAGGCAAGCCTATGCCTCTCGATCCGCAAGAGCCGGTACACGTAGCCGAGTCCATCGCCTTAATGAAACTCTCGCACGCCGTGGTCACCTCTGTGGACAGGGATGATTTGCCTGACCTCGGCGCTGCCCATTGGGCGCAAACCATCCTTGAAATCAAACGCCTCAATCCGGAGACAACCGTCGAAGTATTGATACCCGACTTTCAAGGCAGAAAGGAACTGGTGAACATGGTTATTGCAGCCCGACCGGACATTATCTCCCACAATATGGAGACAGTGAAACGCATCAGCCCGTTGGTACGAAGTGCAGCCCGCTACGAAACCAGTCTCGAAGTACTGCGACAAATATCCGCAAGCGGTACTACCACCAAATCCGGTATCATGGTCGGTCTTGGAGAAACTCCGGACGAAGTGGAGGAATTAATGGACGACCTGCGCAATGCGGGCTGCCATATTCTCACTATCGGACAATACCTGCAACCTACACATAAACATTATGCGGTAGCCGAATACGTTACCCCCGCCCAATTCGCCGCTTACAAAGAACTCGGATTAAAGAAAGGATTCACTCAAGTAGAAAGTGCACCATTAGTACGCTCCTCCTATCATGCAGAAAAATCAACCCAATATTTACAAAAAAGGATGAAATAAAGAACATTTTATACAAGCCGTTTGTTAAAAAGGAAACGGCAAAATAGCGTAGTAATGGGCAAGCAAAGAGTTCTATCATCCAAGTTTAATATGTCTCTGGGATATATCCCCGTCATTATATCCATTATATTATGTGAGTTCATAATGCAAGACATAGCCATCTATATCGGTACAGGTGTAGGGGTGCTATCCAGTATCTATATGTCACAACGCAAAGGCTCGCATATCCCTCAAATCATACTATACTGCACGACAGGAATGTTACTGTTACTGACAATAACATCACTTTTCGCCACCGACTATTGTCCGAAAGCGATGTTTCCGTTCACCTTGGAAATTAGCGCCATCATTCCACCGCTTATCATCTTCTTGAACAGGAGGCGTTTCCTGAATTACCACGAAGCACAGACCCATAAGTGCTGTAAACAGTTCTTTGCACAAGGAGCCGAAGCCGCAATAGTATCCGCCCGCGTGCTGCTGCTAATCGGGTTCTTTCATTTTCTAATCATATCACTTGCCATATTGTTCGGTCACCCGCTAAGTGACACGTTGCGCCATTTTTTATTCCGCATCCTCCCACCCTGCGTATTTATACTGAGCATCTTGTTCAACCAGTTCGGCATCTACTATTTCAATAAGGTGATGAAACACACCGTATTCGTCCCCATAGTGACTAAAAAAGGAGATGTCATAGGAAAAGCAATAGCATCGGAGGCCATCAACCGAAAAAATGATTATATCAATCCTGTTATCCGCATCACCGTAGCATCACATGGCATGCTATTCTTATTACCACGTCCTCAATGCAGTATACTCGACAAAGGAAAAACGGATATATTAATGGAAAGCTACTTATTATATGGTGAGACCTTAGAGCAAGGCGTAAAACGTGTATTGCTGAAAACACTACCGACAGCTCCTCTGCAAAACCTGCATTTCAACTTTACATATCACTTTGAGAATGAAGTAACCAACCGTCTGATTTATCTATTCACTCTTGATTTGGATGATGATTCCATCTTATGCAATAAAAAGTTTAAAGGCGGAAAGCTTTGGACATTCCAACAAATAGAACATAATCTTCATCGAAACTTCTTCAGCAGTTGCTTCGAGTCTGAATACGAACATATAAAAGAGATTATTTATACAAGAGAAAAATACAAGGAATCTTAGATAAATCGGGAACTTTTCCCTGCCATTCCTTCACTGTTTTAGTTTTGATATATTCCCTTTCACACGTAATATCGGCAGCGATACAGAGTTTGGTTTGGGGACGGCAGTTATGCAAAATATCCTCTATCATCTTATTGTTGCGGTAAGGAGTTTCTATGAAAAGCTGAGTTTGATGTTCGTTGTACACACGTTGTTCCAATGCCTTCAGCTTCTTAGCACGTTCTCCGGGTTCAATCGGCAGATAGCCGTGAAAGGCAAAGCTTTGTCCGTTGAAACCTGAGCCCATGACCGACAATATAATTGAAGAAGGACCTACCAAAGGAATAACCCGCAGATTCTTACGTTGTGCCATCGCCACTACATCCGCTCCCGGGTCGGCAACAGCCGGACATCCGGCCTCAGAAATCACCCCCATCGAATTGCCGGCTTCAAGAGGCTTCAAATATCCGGAAATATCTTCCGGTGATGTATGCTTATTAAGCGTATAGAATGTAAGCGAATCGATATCTATTTCCCTATCTACCTTTTTCAGAAAACGACGTGCCGAACGTACATCCTCCACTATAAAATGCCGGATAGTCAAAATCACTTCTTTGTTATAAGAAGGTAGTACTGTTTCAACCGGAGTATCGCCCAAAGTAACAGGTAATAAATAAAGAGCTGTTTCCATGTAAAAAAAGTGATAGAATGGAAGAGTGAGAAAGTAATAGAGTGATAGGGTGTAAAATGTTGGAAATATCCTGCCATCACTTACCACCTTATCACCCTAACACCTTTGTTTCTCTTATCCGTAGATTATATTTCCGTTTTCGTCCTTATATTCATCCAGACCTTTCTCATAAGTGGCCATAGCACGCAAACTCATACCTACGCTGGAGAAACCTCCGTCGTGGAACAGATTCTGCATGGTGACTTTACGGGTCAGGTCGGAGAACATTACGATACAGTAATCTGCACATTCATCAGCCGAAGCATTGCCCAAAGGAGACATACGGTTGGCAAAATCGAACAACTTGTCCATACCCTTTACACCTGAACCGGCAGTAGTCATGGTAGGAGACTGTGAAATGGTGTTGACACGCACATTGTGTTCGCGTCCGTAGATATAACCGAAGCTGCGGGCGATAGATTCCAACAGTGCTTTTGCATCTGCCATATCGTTGTAACCGTAGAACGTACGTTGCGCAGCTACATAACTCAATGCCAAGATAGAACCATATTCGGCAATAGCATTCATCTTCTTGGCAGCCTGTATCATCTTGTGGAAAGAAACAGCTGAAATATCCAACGTCTTACCCAACATATCATAATCCAGGTCATCATATGTACGTTTTTTGCGTACATTGGGAGACATACCGATAGAATGGAGGACAAAGTCAACCTGACCGCCCAACACCTCCATGGAACGTTTGAATACATTCTCCAAATCTTCTACACTGGTAGCATCTGCAGCGATAACTTCGCAATTCAGCTTCTCAGCCAATGCAGAAACTTCACCCATACGCACTGCGACAGGTGTATTGGACAAGGTGATAGTTGCACCTTCTTCTACTGCTTTTTCTGCTACTTTCCAGGCAATGGACTGCTCATTCAGAGCACCAAAAATAATGCCTCTTTTTCCTTTCAACAAATTGTAACTCATACCTTTTTTAATAAGTTTTGAGCTGCAAAGATAGTGCAAAAACCCCGAAAGCACACAAAGAAAAGCCTAAAACCACAAAAAATACACCAAAACCAACAATTAGTACACATCTTTTCAGCTAAAGCCCGATATTTTTGCAACGTAGTAATTAAGAGGTTTTTTCATAATATTTATTTAAGGTTAGAATTAGGTTAACATGAATCATTTATTATTTCTTTCGTAGGCCACTCGCGAGGGCAGCTTACGAGAGGATAATAAAAAAGGGATGAAAGTCTTTCTGAAAATGCCGCTTAATTCATTAATCACAAATTACAATTCATAATTCATTAATATAGTATCACGAATGAACACATTATTAAAAAAACTATTTACGCTTAGCACATTTTCTCTTGCTTTACTGCCTGTACAGAATGATGTTTATGCCCAATACAAAAGTCCTATAGACGAAAGTATCTATAAAGAGCTTCCTTTTAGTATGCCAAAAGTCGAGTTGCCCTCGTTTCCGAATTATACAGTCAATATCCTGCAGTTCGGAGCGAAAAGTGACGGAACTACCCTAAACACAGAAGCGATTAATGACGCAATCAAAGCTGTCAACGCAAAAGGCGGAGGTAAAGTAGTGATTCCGGAAGGATTGTGGCTGACAGGGCCTATCGAGTTATTGAGTAATGTCAATCTGTATACGGAAAAGAATGCATTAGTTGTCTTTACAGATGACTTTAACGCTTATCCCATTCTTGAAACATCGTTTGAAGGTTTGAATACCCGCCGTTGCCAATCTCCTATTTCAGCACGCAATGCTGAAAACATAGCAATTACAGGTTATGGTGTATTCGACGGTTCGGGTGACAGCTGGCGTCCGGTAAAGAAAGGCAAACTCACAGCCGGTCAATGGGATGCCCTCGTCAAGTCGGGCGGTGTAGTGGACAAATCCATATGGTATCCCACCGCCGGTTCATTGAAGGGAGCGTTAGCCTGCAAAGAATTCAACACTCCTGAAGGTATTGAAACAGATGAAGAATGGAATGAAATACGTCCATGGCTACGCCCGGTATTACTAAATATAGTCAAGAGCAAAAAAGTTTTATTGGAAGGGGTAACATTCAAAAACTCACCGAGCTGGTGTCTTCACCCGCTGTCATGCGAGCACATCACTATCAACCAAGTAAAGGTATTCAATCCCTGGTATTCGCAGAACGGTGATGCTTTAGATTTGGAATCCTGCAAAAACGCACTGATAATCAACAACATATTTGACGCCGGTGATGATGCTATTTGCATCAAATCCGGAAAAGATGAAGACGGGCGCAAACGCGGCGAACCTTGCCAAAATGTTATTGTAAAGAACAACACCGTACTGCACGGACATGGCGGCTTCGTAGTAGGCAGCGAAATGTCCGGCGGTGTGAAGAACATCTATGTAACAGACTGTACGTTCCTCGGTACAGACGTAGGTTTGCGTTTTAAAAGCACCAGAGGACGCGGCGGTGTCGTAGAAAGCATCTACATCCACAACATTCACATGATTGACATCCCTCACGAACCCTTGTTGTTCGATTTATTCTATGGTGGTAAAGCTGCCGGTGAAGAAACAGAAGAAGATTTGAAAGGCCGTATGAAAACAGCTGTTCCCGAAGTAACTGTCGAAACGCCTTCTTTCCGCAATATTCACATCTCCAACATTATCTGTAAAGGATCGGGACGTGCTATGTTCTTCAACGGATTGCCGGAAATGCCCATCAAGAATGTAACTGTAAAAGATGTAATCATCAACGACGCCCAAGAAGGCATTGTCATCAGCCAAGCAGAAGGGGTCGCACTGGAAAACATACGTATCGATACTAAAGGGCACACATTGGACGTGAAAAACGCCAAGAATCTGAAAGTTGACGGAAAGATGTATTCCGCCATTGGTGCAGAAGGAAAAATATTGGATTTCAAATAATCCCAATAAGCAATAAGCGCAAAGCAGACAGTTTTTTTGCCAAAAGAAAAAGAACTGTCTGCTCTTTTTAGTTTAATTTTGCCACAGTTAATTAAACACATTCCTTATGAAAACGCCCTTTTTAACCGGTTTTCTATTCTTGTGCGCAAGTACTCTCGCCGCACAAGTACAGACAAGCACCAAAACTATCTCGGTAGAAGTAAGTAACTCATGGAGCAAAGATAAAATCGATGCTCCGATAGTATTAAAAATCCAAGACCTACAACCCGGTTTCCGTGTTCGCTCAGCTATTGTAATGAACGGTAATGAAGAGATACCCTCACAGCTGGATGATTTGGACGGTGATTTGAAAGTTGATGAGTTGGCATTTGTCATGAATATTCCTGCCAAAAGCAAAGAGACGCTGACAGTAACCTTATCTTCCGCCAAAACAGATAAGACCTATCCGGCACGTGTCTTTGCCGAAATGCTGATACGAGATGCCAAGAAGCAGAAGCATGCTCCTACACAGGCAGTCACCGTACCGGGTACGACCAATTTTTATAATATGCTGCATGGGCATGGGCCTATGTTTGAGTCGGAGCTGGTTGCATACCGCGTTTATTTCAATCAAAAGCAAACAATAGACCCCTATGGCAAATTCAACAAAGGGTTGGAAATACAAGAAAGCGGTTTTTATCCTAATGATGAACAGCTTGCACGTGGTTTTGGCGATGATGTGCTACTGGTGGGAAACAGTTGCGGCATCGGCGCTCTGAAAGGATGGAACGGAACAAAAGCGACTCATATAGAACCGATAGCCTTCCGCACGGAAAGTATTCTCGCTTACGGCCCTATACGCACAATTGTTGATGTTGCGGTAAAAGGCTGGGAGTATCAAGGAAAAGAACTGAATATGACTAACCGTTACATTCTTTATGCAGGCCACCGCGATCTGCTTGTAGAAACCTTTTTTGATGAGCCGCTGAAAGATGAAGTTTTTTGTACCGGTGTACAAAATATTATGGGTAACGAAACACTCTCTGAATCCGATCACAAAGGTTTAGTAGGCAGTTGGGGAAGGCACTGGCCCGTAAACGACACTGTAAAATATGCAAAAGAAACGATAGGAATCGCCACTTACATCCCGCAGAAATACGTCCGCAAAGAAGTAAAAGACAAAGATAATTTCCTTTATACGCTTTCAGCCCCCGGCAGCAAAGGCTTCCGCCACTACACCATGTTCACGTCATGCAAGGAAACTTTCGGTTATCCTACTCCCGAAACATGGTTTGCCCATATGCACGAGTGGAAAGAAGAACTGCAACATCCGGTTCTGATAAAAATTGAACATTAAAAATTTAAACATTAAAGAATCAAATCGTAACATGAAAACCAGAAGCGCACTTTTAGGACTCAGCCTGCTGCTCACATTACCCTTGACAGCACAAGAGAAGAATTATGTTTCCGAGGTATGGGTGGCCGACCAAGGTAACGGTAAATATAAGAATCCGATACTCTATGCAGACTATTCCGATCCGGACGCCTGCCGTGTGGGAGAGGATTTCTACATGACTTCCTCCAGTTTCAACTGTCTGCCGGGTTTGCAAATCCTGCACTCCAAAGACCTCGTTAACTGGAATATTATCGGCGCTGCCGTCCCCTACTCCCTCGCTCCTGTTGAAACACCGGAACGTCCGGAACATGGTAACCGTGTATGGGCGCCTGCCATTCGTCACCACAACGGTGAGTTCTACATATTTTGGGGCGATCCCGACCAAGGCGCTTTCATGGTGAAAGCGAAAGATCCCAAAGGACCGTGGACAGACCCCGTACTCGTAAAGCCGGGTAAGGGTATTATAGATACATGCCCTTTCTGGGATGAAGACGGAAAAGTATATATGGTACATGCCTACGCCGGAAGCCGTGCCGGATTGAAAAGTATCATATCCATATGCGAACTGAATGCGGATGCCACCAAAGCCATTACGCAATCACGCGTCATTTTCGACGGACATGAAGCACACCAGACTTGTGAAGGTCCCAAACTTTACAAAAGAGGAGATTATTATTACATCTTCCACCCGGCAGGAGGGGTACCCACCGGTTGGCAGGTCGTACTCCGTTCCAAGAATATATACGGTCCTTACGAATGGAAAAAGGTACTGGCTCAGGGTAATAGCCCAGTCAATGGTCCTCATCAAGGAGCATGGGTGGATACTCCTACCGGTGAGGACTGGTTCCTGCACTTTCAGGATGTCGGCGCTTATGGGCGCTTGGTACATTTGCAACCCATGAAATGGGTAAACGACTGGCCTGTTATCGGTATTGACAAAGACGGTGACGGCTGTGGCGACCCGGTACTGGTTTATAAAAAGCCGGATGTAGGTAAAACATACCCCATCCGTACTCCGCAGGAGAGTGACGAGTTTGACGGCTACACCCTTTCCCCACAGTGGCAATGGCATGCCAACATCAATGAAAAATGGGCTTACTATGCAGGAGATCAAGGCATAGTCCGCCTCTACTCCTATCCTGTTATCAAAGAGTACAAAAATCTATGGGACGTAGCCAACTTATTGTTACAGAAAACTCCTGCCAACAATTTCACCGCTACCATGAAGCTGACCTTCAAGCCTACGGAGAAGTACAAAGGAGAGCGTACCGGACTGGTCGTTATGGGCCTTGACTACGCCGGACTGATTTTAGAGAATACAGACAAAGGTTTGGTATTATCCCAAGTATCTTGTCCCAAGGCAGACAAAGGTACTCCCGAATCTGTGAACGGAACCGTCGATTTAAAAGACAACACGATTTACTTGCGTGCCAAGTTCACCTCCGATGGAAAAAAGATTTCCAAGAGCGAAGGCGGGCACGACCTTTTGGTACTATGTAATTTCAGCTACAGCCTCGACGGTAAGAAGTATCAACCGTTAGGTAAGCCGTTCCAAGTAAAAGAAGGTAAATGGATTGGCGCCAAGGTAGGAATGTTCTGTACTCGTCCGGCTATTGTCACCAACGACGGCGGTTGGACAGATGTAGACTGGTTCAGAATTACGAAATAACAGTTTTTCGATGAATTATCGTATCTTTGCGCCTGAAACAATAAGATAAGAATAATGAAGAAACTTGTTATATTCGATTTGGACGGTACTTTACTTAATACAATTGCCGATTTGGCACAAAGCACCAATCATGCCTTGAGCATGATTGGTTATCCTACCCACGAAGAGTCTGCCTATAACTTTATGGTAGGCAATGGGATTAATAAACTTTTTGAGCGTGCTCTTCCCGAAGGGGAAAAGAGTGAAGAGAACGTACTCCGTATACGCAAGGAATTCATTCCATATTATGACGTGCACAACGCAGACAAAAGCCGTCCGTATCCCGGCATTCCCGAACTACTGGAGCAACTACAGTTGCAGGGACTACAGATAGCTGTTGCATCCAACAAGTATCAGTCGGCAACACAAAAACTGATAGCCCACTATTTCCCCGGAATACGTTTCATCGCTGTTTTCGGACAACGGGAAGGAGTCAATGTAAAGCCTGACCCTACCATTGTAGAAGACATTCTGACCATTGCCAAAGTAAATAAAGAAGAAGTACTCTACGTAGGCGACTCCGGAGTGGATATGCAGACAGCTATCAATGCCGGCGTCACTTCCTGCGGAGTAACTTGGGGATTCCGCCCACGGACGGAATTGGAGGAATTCCGTCCCGATTATATTGTGGATAAGGCGGAAGATATTATAGACCTCCTTCTACCTGCTTTTTCATAATATCTTTCACAAGATAGTGCAAATACATCTCTAAGTTCGTATAATTCATGTCCGGATCAAGTGTCTTGCTGTTGCCGTCGTTCGCATCATTAGGATTCAAACCAAATTCTATTTCAAAATCATCAGGCATACCGTCACCGTCCGTATCCGTCACATCAATGGAAGTATCCGTCTTCAAAGCCGGATAGGGATTTCCGTTCAGTTCCGGTAAGGCAGAAAGTATATCTTTAGGAGTATTTATATAGCCGAGCCCGGCACTGTTATCGGTAGCCGTACAAGTAGCCAGCCCATTCTTCACATCCCCCAAAATCAGTTTATCTATGGCGTCACGGTAATTGCAGGCGCCGACATACTCCATTACCTTGACATAGGCATCCGTTGCGGAATGAGTTGTTACGCCTCCTGTCTCCACAACCAACGTTTCTTTTCTGATATCTTTCTTAACGTCGTCCGTCCAAAGATAATCGACCTTTTCATTATTGTCTTGTTGCTCATAAACACCCTTTTCCCAATTATCCGCCGTAACATCCGCATATCCTTCCACCGTGTTGCCATCAATATAGAATGTACCCCACTTGTGCAACGAAGGCTGCCAAGAGTTCCAATTACCATCTTTATCCTGACAGTACGCAGTCGTACGCACTCCAATCTTGGCAATGCGATAGCGTGTGCGTTTGCTGGTGCCGGCAGAGTTAGTGGCAGGCCCCGGCTTATAATAGTTGTTCACTATATTCATATGCTGGTTCTCACCGCCATAGCAGCCTTCACCCGACCAGTTATAATAAACATTATTGCGAATATCAACATACTCACTCTCCTGAGTTGTAGAACGAGGACCAAGACGCGGAACACGACTTTTGCAATGAGCAATCATATTATGATGATAAGAAGCACGATTACCTCCCCAGTTCCCGCCATAACCGTGCGAACCCTTACCATGAGTTGAGTTGTGCAGAGCCTGCGCTGCAAGGCACCATTGCACGGTAGAGTTCTCCATGCCATATACCGACAGGCATTCGTCCACGCTCCAACTCATAGAACAATGGTCCACTATGATATTTTTCTTGTCCATTCCCCCCAAACCATCAGGTTCGGCTCCACCGGTATCTCCCGGACGGAAACGAAGAAAACGGATTATAACATCATTAGAATTAATCCAGAACTGATAATCAGCGATACAGATACCGCCGGGGGACGTCTGTCCGGCAATCGTCAGATAATCTTTCTGAGTTTTAATATCCGATTTCAAATGAATTGTACCTGCTACGTCAAACACAATTGTCTTAGGCCCGTCTTGTCCTAACGCCCAACGTAACGTACCTTCTGTACCGTCATCCTCCAAACTGGTGACGTGATAGACCTTGCCCTCACGACCGCCTACGGTATTCTTTCCATGACCTTCAGCACCGGGGAAAGCGGCGAACTCCACCGGCTCCATTGACGGATGAGAACTGTATTGCACGATTCGTACACTATCAGAAACTCCCTTTTTACTCGTAAAGACTATTTCCGCCCTGCGGGAAGTATCTTCATCATTTGCATCAACCGTAAAGTGATGGGTATAAGTAGACATACCTTTAGTTGCCGGCTTTTCCCTAATCCAATCAACACCGGCAGGTAACTGAATGGTATATTCCACATTACTTTGCAATTCTATTGTTATATCCTGCCCCTCAGCAGGTATCTTATAGTTGGTTTCATTCAGTACAATAGTTGGGATACTTCCTGCCTGATAAACGGTTACCGTCTCCAACAAATCACCGCTCTTGAAAGTGATAGCGCCTTCACGCTTTTCATCGGACATATTCTCCGATGCTGCGAATTTTAAGACAGAAGTAGAGAGGGCACGTGTTTGGGTAACAAGACGTAACCAATCCCTGTCTTCTTCACTGACTTCACTTGTAAAACTCACATTTGCTTTTACCTTCACAGTAAACTCTTCCCCTTCTCTTTTTACCTCCACCTTGCCGGAAGTCAACAGAATTGCATCTTTCTGTTTTTGTGTGACAGTTACGTATTCTACAGCATCGCCACAAGTGATGGTCACCTTAGAGTTACGCTCATCATAGCTGCCATTCTCTCCGGCTGTAATGGTAAGAATAATGTCTCCTCCCGTTTCCCCGGAAGCAGGCGTTACTGTACACCAAGTTTTTTCAGCTTTAGCAGTCCAAGCTTTATTGGCTGTAAAGGTTACAGACACCGCCTCTTTGCCGTCAGCAGAAATTGAAGTAACCGGTTCAATAAGTTTTTCTATTTTCCCTGTTGTCACATCTGTTGAGTCTTTCCCTTCCGAATCGGAGCTACATCCCCATGTAAAGAGAAAGCACAGTAATAGTATCCACTTGCTTTTATCCATATCGCATAGTATTAAATTATTAGTATTATAATTATAGTTCGCAAATGTATATAGTCCTACCCATCCTTATGTGTACTTTTTGATTTTCAACTTGTCCTTTTCTTTGTTTCCTGCTATACAACATATTTACAAGAGGATTTAAGTGACAAAATATTACAGAGAACAAAAATTACATACCTAAAAACAAATATTCCACAAGTCATTTTTCACGTTAATCTACATTTGCATCGATGAATTAACAGTGTGCACGAACACACACAATGAAAAATCACTTTTTTAATAAACAAATATGCAAAGAATGTCTAAAATGAAAAACATGCGCACGGCGTTACTATTCCTCTTAGTAACCATGATATCGCTTAGTATATCAGCGCAAAATGTAACCGTAAAAGGTACTGTGAAAGACAAGACAGGAGAAACCGTTATCGGTGCTTCTGTAGTCCAAAAAGGGAATACCGGTAATGGTACAATCACTGACATTGACGGTAACTTTACCCTAAGTGTTCCGGGCAATGCAACTTTAGTCATCTCTTATGTGGGAATGACAACACAGGAAGTTGCCTTGAAAGGAAAAACTCAAATCAATGTTGTTTTGGAAGATGACGCACAAGCCTTGGAAGAAGTGGTAGTCATCGGTTACGGTACAGCTAAAAAGAAAGACTTAACAGGTGCGGTCAGCACAGTAAAAGGAGCCGACTTGGCTAAAGTTCCCGTAACCAATGCAGCCGAAGCATTAACCGGTAAACTGGCCGGTGTGCAAATCACAACGACTGACGGCTCTCCTGATGCAGAAATGATTATCAAAGTGCGTGGAGGCGGCTCTATTACCGGAGACAGTTCTCCTCTTTATATAGTAGACGGCTTTCCGGTATCAAGTATCAGCGACATTGCTCCAACCGATATTGAAGACATCACCGTGTTGAAAGATGCAGCTTCTACCGCCATCTACGGTTCACAAGGTGCTAACGGTGTAATATTAATCACCACTAAAGGGGCTAAAGGCGGAAAGACAACCGTCAGCTATAACGGATATGTACAAGGAAAAACAATCCGCAAGACTTTGGATGTAATGAACCCCTATCAGTTTGTCATGTACAATTACGAGCGTCAAGCTCTTAGAGGCGCTTCCGCCATCAGAGGTTTTGAAGAACGTTATGGTGCGTATGGCGACTTAGATTTATACAAATACCAACAAGGTCACAACTGGCAGGAAGAAATGTTCGACAACAGCGACCTGTCTCAGTCACATAACATCAGCATTACCGGTGGTAGCGAAAAAACCAAATTCACATTAAGCGGAACTTATGCCAACGACAACAGCTTAATGGAGAACAATGGATACAGACGTTACAATATGAATTTCAAACTGAAGCATGAACTATACAAGAATCTAAGTCTGGACTTTGGCGCACGCTTGGCCGATACCGAAACCAAAGGTGTGGGTACAGGTGGTGGCTCATACAAAATCCGTTCTTATGATGCTTTAATGAAAGCTCCTGTAAACGGTCTGTATGACCAAATTGATATTGATCCGAGCACGCTTCCGGAAGAAGAATATGAAGAATATGTTAACGCAACACGCAGCTTGAAAGATCAGGTTAACGACTACTGGAGAAGAAAGAACGAGCGTCGTTACAACTTCAATGCAGCCATCAACTGGAATATCACAAAGAACTTCACCTATCGTGCAGAAGGCGGTTACGACTATACCTTCTTCCAACAAAAAGACTGGTATGGCCCAAGAAGCAGCAAAGCTGTCCAAGACGGTCAAGGATTGCCAATGGGCGAATGGGAAAAGAAAGACTCATGGAAACTTCGTGCAGCACACACTCTGACTTGGAAACAAAAATTCAACAAGATTCATGATGTGAACATCATGGTAGGACAAGAATATGTGGCATCCAACAGCGAAAGCAATGAAATTATCGGCAAATTCTTCCAAGAAGATATCACTCCGGAAAAGATGTTCGCAAGTATGGCAGCCAATTCCGGTGCTACAGGTTCACGCACTATTTCTTCTCAATTAGGACAAGAAGACAGGACAATATCTTTCTTCGGACGTGCCAATTACAGTCTGTTAGACAAATACCTATTGACCTTCACCATCCGTGCGGACGGTTCTTCCAAATTTACCAAAGGCAACCGTTGGGGATATTTCCCTGCCGCAGCTCTCGCATGGCGTGTAATAGAAGAACCATTTATGGAACCTGCCAAAGAGTTCATGTCCAACTTGAAGCTCCGTTTATCTTATGGTACTGCCGGTAATAACCGTATCGGTAATTCTCTGTACGAAACCAGCTATAAGGCATACTCCGGCGGTAAATACTATGGAGCCGGTGAAGAGCAGAATCCTCACTATACATTGAACAACGACCAGCTTGCCAACCCCGACTTGAAATGGGAAACAACAATTACCCGTAACGTCGGTTTGGACTTCGGCTTCTTTAACGAAAGACTTACCGGTAGCATTGATTATTACTGGAACACAGTTAAAGACCTGCTCATAGAACAAAGCATCACAGCCATCGGCTACAAGACCATGCAACAGAATATCGGCCAAACCTCAAACCGAGGTGTTGAATTGAGCTTGAACGCAGCTATTCTTCAAAAGAAAGATTACTCTTTGAACTTTAATTTCAACATCGGTTTCAACAAAAACAAAGTTGACAAATTAGCAAACGGCATATCATCCATGTCGTACAACTCCGGAGCATTCTCCTCGGATATGCGTGGACGCGACGACTACCGCGTAATCGTAGGTGAGCCTTTAGGCATTGTATGGGGATTTGTGTATGACGGCATATATGGCGTAGATGACTTTGTCACTTATACAGATGACAACGGCAAGACCCAATTTCAGTTTGACAAATCCGGGAATTATATCCTGAAAGAAGGCGTTACAGACAACACCTACACAACTGCAAGCTCTTACGGAGGTCTCCGTCCGGGAGCTATGAAACTGAAAGACCAAGACGGCGACGGTAAAATTACAGAAAAAGGCGACCGTGTAATCATCGGACGTACCCAACCCAAGTTTACCGGTGGTTTCGGTTTAAGCGGTAACTACAAATGGTTCGACATATCCGCCAACTTCAACTTTGTGGTAGGCAATGATGTTTATAATATGGACAAGATGGTATCTTCTCAATCCTACCGTAACTCTTACGCCAACCTCCGTGCAGAAATGGCTCCTGTAACATTAGGCGGTAGGGCATGGACCTATCTGGATCAGTCAAACGGTACTATCATTACCGATTATGAGACTCTGAAAGCCATGAATGCCAATGCCTCTTACTGGTCTGCCACTACCATGTCCGACAATAACCCTGTACCTACCTCATGGGCAGTAGAAGACGGTTCATTCCTGCGTCTGCAGAACCTGACCGTAGGTTTTACCTTACCTAAAGACTGGACAAGAAAGTTCGCTTGCAATCAACTTCGTCTGTACTGCACGCTCAACAATCTGTTCTGCATCACCGGTTATGACGGTTACGACCCTGAGGTGAACTCAGCTATCCGTAACAGCAAGACAAGCGGTGTCACTCCGGGTGCCGATTACTCTGCATATCCCAAATCATTCTCTTGGACAGCAGGTGTCAACATTACATTCTAATTAATAAATAATTGAAGAAACATGAAGAAGAAATTTATATATATAGCAACTTTAATCTGCGGCCTGTTCCTCACATCCTCTTGTGATGATATGCTCGACACAGAGTCCTTGTCCACAGATGACTTATCGTACGTATGTTCCAATCCTACGGACGCACGCAAGATGGTCTCTCACGTTTACTCATACTTTTGCGAAGATACCTACACCTCACGTATGGGTACCAACTGGATGCAAAATACAGATATTGAAGTAGGTTTCATCAACAAAGCTCAAAGAGAAAATACCGACCGTCGTGGAGTATGGGGATTGAATATGAAATATTTCAGTGATATTCTGAACTGCTGGGACAACACCTACAAAGCTATCGACTTTGCCAATCAGTGTATCAAAGGCATAGAAGCAAGCGAACGTTATACCGAAGGGGATAAGGACATGAAGCAACTCCTCGGAGAGGCTTACTGCCTGCGCGCCTATTGGTACTGGATATTGTGCAACTTTTGGGGAGACGTACCTTTTGCCACAACACCGTCAACTAAAGATGAAATGCATAACGATCCGCGCACTGACAAGAACATTATTTATACACATTGTATCCAAGACCTTATCAACATCGAAGAAGATATGCAATGGAGCAATGAAATCGGTGTGGAATATATGAACCGTGAATTTGCATTAGGTTTTATTGCCAAGCTGGCTATGTTCCGTGCAGGCTACTCTATGCAAGCAGACGGAACAATGGCACGCTGCACAGAAAGCGGTGAAGAATATACCGTTACCTACACTGATGAAAACGGAAATGAAGCGACAGCTTCTTCAGCCGATGATTATTATAAAGTAGCAAAAGCTTATGCACTTAAACTCATCAAACTGAAAGACCGTGCTCTGAATCCAGACTTCAAAGAAATATTCGACAACCAAATCAATGGCTGCAACCCCGCTAACGGAGATGTATTGTTCGAACTCGGATACGTTACCAACTCTGGCGGTGATATAGGCTGGTGTCATGGTTTAAGTGTAGTAAACAGTTCCAAAGGTTCAGGTACTACTTATACCAACTTAACTCCGAGTTATGCTTGTTCTTTTGCCCCTACAGACCAACGCCTGTCTGCCACATGTGCCAACTATCGCTGGCTGTACGACAATAAGCAGAATGCAGTAGACGGATTCAGCGTACAACCCGCAAAATGGTGCCGTCTGGATTTGGTGACAGCCACAGAGAGCAAAGGTACAGGTATCAACTGGCCTATCTTGCGCTATGCAGACGTCCTGCTGTTGCTGGCAGAAGCTGAAAATGAGATTAATAATGCCCCTACACAAACAGCCAAAGATATGCTGAAACGAGTACGCGAGCGCGCATTTGCCAATGCTTCCGACAAAACTGCCCAAGTAGACAATTACATCAATGCTTTGACAGATCATGACGCATTTAAGCAAGCCATCATCAATGAAAGAGCTTGGGAATTCGGTGGTGAGAATATCCGCAAATTCGACCTTATCCGTTGGAACTACTACAGTGACGCTATCGTAAATACAATAGAATGGATGCGCGACATTGCCATCAACTATCAACAGTTGAAACTGGAAGGGGGCGAACTGATTTACGACAAAAACCAACCGGTAGAAGCCAAGAACATTGCATCACGTCTCTACTTCAAATATCAGGAAGGTAAAGTCGTATTCGAAGCCGGTAACAGCAACTTGTACACTACATATTACGACCGTTCCGAGAGTCCTTACAAAGAAGCAGAAAGCCTGAAAGACGATGATATCAAAGACGCAGGTGCTACATACGAAGGTCTGAAATATGTAAGTTTCGTAGACGGGTTTATCAGTGTCAGCGAGAAAGACCCTGAAACCAATCAAGCTTACGGAAAGGATGAAGCCGGAGATCCCATAAAGAAAGGTGTGGTAAACGAAAAAATCACTTCTTCTTGGTATGGTTTGACCGCAGGTGTATTGGTGACAGGAACAGAAGACATCTCAAGCTTGAGAACCAAAGTGACTCCTTATGTATTCCCTATCCCGTCAGACCGTATCATGTCATCGGGTGGTGTATTATCTAACGATGGTTATGCAATCCGTAACAAATAAAAAAACAGCAGTATTATGAAAATCAAGAAATATATATCAATCATGTTTCTTGCGTTGACAGCAAGTTACACCTTTACCGCATGTAGCGATGATGACTCCCTCGGTGAAGCTCCTCGTCTGTTTCGTCCGGTAACATCACTGGAAGTGAAAAACAATAATCTGGTAGCTACTTGGGAAAACATCAAAGGAGCTACAGACTATGTGTTGGAACTGTATCGGGTAACCGGTACAGACGACCAAGACAACAATACCTACGAACTCCTGTCGGAAGTTTCTTGTCAAACTTCCCCCTACACTTTCGAAGGGCTGAACTGGGACGAGAAATACATGGTGAAGATTAAATGTAAAGGCATAGGCAAAGAGTCCGAACAATACCAGACTCTGGATGCAAACATTGCTTACATCTCTCGCTTGTCAGGAACTAAAGCCATTGACAATGCAGTACGTATCAGTTGGAAAGAGGCCAGCGGCTCCAATGCCGATATCATCAAGGCCATTAAAGTTGTAACTGAAACTACCGCTCCCGATGCAGCAACAAGAGCCGAGGGAGAAGATGGTAGCGAAACTACCGCACGTATAGAATTGGTATCTGAAGCAGAACTTAATGCCGGATATAAAGATATCTTTAATCTGAGTCCCGAAACGAAGTACACTTTTTATGCTTACAAAGATGACGAGATACTGGATAACTCAACGTATGCAGGTAAGCTGAGCACAACAACAACAACTACACCGGATTTTGGAGAGCTGTTCCCTAATGGATATGTGGACTTACGCAATCAACCGGACGTAGATCCTGAAGTCTTATTCCAAGACAAAGAGTTCTGGGCTACTATCACAGAAGGTATGGGAGTTATACTTGCAGGTGGAACTGATTATAAAATTGAAAAAGAGTTTGAATTCTCCAATTCTATTTCATTCATGACAGGACCAACTTTAGGCAAAAATGCGCGTATTGTCTTAAGTGCAGGAATGAAAGGTAGTGGTACAATAGAAAAAATACAATTTTCCAATATTGACTTTTGCGGAAAGAAAGTTATTACCGAAGGTGAAGATTTAGGCATAGATTATATTGTTACTTATAATAACACTCCCAAAAATCTATCAGGTAACCAAATTTTTAACCCTAATGGCTCAAACTCAACAATTAAAGAACTCATTTTTAAAGGATGTAATATAAAAGGTTTTCGTGGTGTTGTACGCGGGCAAACATCAAACGACAACTTTACAAAAATAGTATTTGAGGAGTGCATGATTAATGGCGTTGGTGAACAAGGAGTTGTTACAAATGCAGATAAGGGTGCAGACTGGCAAGAAATCACATTTAAAGACTGCACAATCTATAATATTTGTATGCTCATAGATGTGCGTAAAACAAAAAATCCCCCTACCATTAATATCACTAATTGTACATTCTGCTACGCACCAGTAGAAAATGAGCAAGACCAAAAACTCCCATTGTTCCGTACTGATAAAAATGAAGTCAATATAAATATAAGCAACACATTATTCGGTCCTTCTATGTGGACTGATAATCATAAAGCAGGAAATATCAGAACTTTTACACCTGGTATTAAAGGTTCTGTCTTTGTTGACAAAGCATCCAATACAACATTTTCAGTGAAGAGTAGCTATAAAACAAACTTTACATGGACTGATTTTGCTGGAAAGACATATCCTCTTGATGGTCTTCTTCCCTTAGATTTTGATGAGAAATCTTTGTGGCAAGACCCCGAAAACGGAGACTTCAAAGTTATTGGTGTCATTGGTGAAGACGGTATCGGCGCTTCCAAATGGTTACAATAACTAAACACCTAAAACTATAAAAAGTAAGGGTTGGCTTTGAAGCCAACCCTTACTTTTTATACATCAGTCCCCCCTTCCACCTTCCACACCCCCCTATCCGTCGGGCTTTGCGGGTGGAACCCACATCAGCATCACTGCCTCACAATCCTGTCCCTGCTCACCCCGTAATATCCCGCCACAGGCACATACACAGGCTGTGTAGGTATTCCGATGTTCCGTATTTTGCCTTCCGTCCTCAGCCTTCGGATATGTTCCATCGCCTTCGACTTCATAAATCCGCATATCTGCTGGAAGTCGGCTCGCGTCATCAGCTGGTAGTCGGCGAAATACGTCCGCAAGCGCATATCTATTTCCACGTCCGACAGCTTACGGGAGTGTCCGTTATGCTTGATATTCTTAAGCTTCACAACCCCTATCTCGTTCTTCAATGCTTGGTCGGCACGAAACTTGATACCTTTCAGACGAACTTTCGTGTTTTTACGTTTCGTATCTGCCGTCACCTCCTCTACACATTTCAGCGTAGGATGGAAATAGCCTATCCCGTCCAAATGCACTTGGCGTCCGTCGCCCAACTCTTCGCCCAGTATATGCGACAAGGCATCGAGCACAGACGTTACATCCGTTTCCGTCAGTGAGCAACGTTCTTGAATCCTGCGCCTCACATAGTCCGTTCCTATCTTTCCATTGAGCGTAATGCGCGCATGGAGCTTTTTCTCGTCCGGTCGGTTCGGCGGTACCGGATTCTCGTACCATTCAAAATGAATTGCCATAGTGCAGTATTTATTTATACTGTGTAAAGTTAGTGTTTTCCCATGAGATAATCTATTATTCCTATAAGAATAAATGAATGCTGACTACTGCCAACAGACCTGTTGACAAATGTAAACAGATACGTTGACAGATATAAATAGACCTGTTTACTACTGTCAACATCCTATTTTACTACGAGGAAAAACAGGCTATCCTACGTTGAAAATAGAATAAAACAAGGGTTTGAGTTGTTCGGCGCTACAAGCGAAAATAGTACGGAAAAGGCTTGCAAAAGGAGGTTTGCCGATAGTAACTTCGTGACACAAAACAATTAATAAAAACAATTTATATGATGGAAAACAGCATTATGAAATTTATCTCTTTCTTAATAAGAGATTGGAGAAACGGACATCAAAGAAAATTCCTCGAACAAAAATCACCCGCCAAGCATCATCCGGTCAGCCTGACAGAGCAAGTGAACCGCTTTCTGCAAGTCACCTACGACTTTCGCTACAATATGCTGACAGAAGAAACCGAATACCGTCTCAGTGACAGCACACATGAAATATTCACACCGATAGGTAAGCGCGAACTGAACTCCCTGTGCCTTGAAGCCCATGCACAGGGTATCCTTTGTTGGGATAAAGACATCAGCCGCTATCTATTCTCTAAAAACGTACAAGAATATCACCCCTTCTTACTTTACTTCGACCGGCTCCCCGTTTGGGACGGCATTGACCGGATTGGCAAACTGGCACGCCGCATCTCTTCCGAGCCATTCTGGATAAACGGCTTCCACATATGGATGCTCGGACTGGCCGCACAATGGACCGGAAAAACCGGAAAGCATGCCAACAGTGTAGCTCCCCTTCTCGTCAGCACCCGGCAGGGCTGCCTGAAATCCACCTTCTGCAAAAGCCTGATGCCCGACAGCCTGTCCCGTTACTATTCGGATGAGGTAGAGCTCACCTCACGAAGCAATGTCACCCGCAAAATGTCGGAAATGGGACTGCTAAACCTCGACGAGTTCGACAAATACTCTATCGGAAAAATGCCCCTGCTCAAGAACCTGATGCAAATGGCAGACTTGAACCTATGCAAGGCATACCAAAGGAATTTTCGCAATCTGCCCCGCATCGCTTCTTTCATCGGCACAAGCAACCGCTTCGACCTGCTTTCCGATTCGACAGGCAGCCGCCGTTTTCTGTGCGTAGAGGTAAAGGAAAAAATAAATTGCAGCCACATCGAACATAAACAAATCTATGCACAGCTCAAACAGGAACTCTCGAATGGAGCCCGCTATTGGTTTACCGCCGAAGAAGAACAGGAACTGCAAGAACACAACCGTACGTTCCAACGTCGTAATATGACGGATGAAGTACTCTTTTCATGCTTTCGCCCTGCCACCGAAAAAGACACTAAGGAGATGGTTCATAATCTTTCTGCCGCCGATATATTCAAAGCATTGAAAAAACAGAATCCCGCTGCCATGCGAGGAGTAAATCCTAACAGTTTCGCGCAACTGCTATCTCCGGCTGGATTCGTACGCAAGCGCGGACGTTACGGTAACGTTTATCCGGTAGTGCAACTCGTCTGAACAATGGTTCCACCCGTAAAGTCCGATAAATAAAGGGATGCAGAAGTGTGTAAGGGGTGTCTTGCAAATCTGAGTTTCTCGTTAAAAATCAATTTTTCCACAAAGAATACCAAAAAATAATCTTCTATTTATTAACAATCTATTACGTTTGTGTTCGATAACAGAGGGAAACACCTCACAATAGATGTTAACCTTTTATATTTAATAACTATAAAAAACAAACTTATGGATTTAAAAAGACTTGCCAAAAGGGCATTAGCTACTCTGTCACTGAGTATGTTGTGTTTAGTCGCTTTTGCACAAGGTCGCCAGATTTCGGGTACTGTCATAGATGGTACGGGCGAACCTGTAATAGGTGCAAATGTATTGGAAGTAGGAACTACCAATGGTGTGATTACCGACATCGACGGTAAATTCAAACTTCAAGGCGTACAGCCCAACGCCAAAATTCAGGTATCATTTATCGGTTATATCTCGCAAACTGTTACTGTCGGCAACCAGAGTAACATCAAAGTCACGCTGAAAGAAGATGCGCAAGCATTGGACGAGGTAGTGGTTGTAGGTTACGGTACTATGAAGAAAACAGACGTAACGGGTTCTTTAGCCTCTGTTTCCTCTGATAAGTTGGCCGCTCGCGGTGCACTTCGTGTAGAAGACGCTTTGCAGGGTTCAGTTCCGGGTGTCAATATCACAGCAACCAACAGCCGTGCCAATGGTAAATTCAGTATGCAAATCCGCGGACAATCATCCATCAATAATTCAAGCGGACCTCTCTATGTAGTAGATGGCATGGTGGTTTCATCCATCGACTTCTTGAACTCCGAAGATATCGAACGTATCGACGTACTGAAAGATGCTTCTTCTACTGCTATCTACGGTTCCCGCGCTTCCGAAGGTGTAATTCTTATTACCACAAAGGGCGCAGGTGCAGGACAGAACAAGGCACAACCGGTAGAAATCACATACGATGGTTATTATGGCATCCGCAAGGTAGCCCGTATGCCGGAGTTTATGGAATCTACAGAATGGATGAACTACCGGTTCGCACGTTATACTACTACCAGTGGTCCTAACGCAGACGGTACTATCGACTATACCATTACGGACGGTGACCTGCAATCCGTATTCCAAAACGGAACAGACTGGAAAAACTCTCCCCTTCACGACAGATGGATGAGCAATGAAAGTTATGATTGGGCCGGTCAGGTTCTGCGCACTGCTTCCCAACAAAACCACTTCATTAGTGCCAGCGGCGCTTCTGAAAAAACGAACTATCGCTTAGGCGTAGGTTATCAAGGTGAAGAAAATGTATTCAAGAAAAACGACTACAACCGTTTCAACATCAAAGGTGCGTTCGACAGTAAACTGAACAAGGTGGTAGAAGCCGGTATGTCTGTCAATTTGGTTTATGACGTACAGAACGACTGGTTTACCGACGGTTCAAATACCTACTCCCCCTACAACAACGCATTCTGGTTTGCTCCCGTAGTTTCTCCTTGGGATGAAGACGGAAATTTACTCGCCATTCCGGCAAAAGTAGGAAAGATGTCTTTGACTTCCACGCCTTCGCCCCTCGTTGACTTTGAGATAGACGCATACGAAAACACGACTCGCAAATTCCATGTATTCGGTAATGCTTACTTGCGCTTCAACCTCATGGAAGGGCTGAAATTCACAACCACGTTCTCACCCAACTTCTACCACGGCCGTCAAGGTGTCTTCATGGGTACAGGTGTCTCTGAGAAATATCCACTGGGTACTGCTTGGTATCAGAAGAAGAAATACAACGAAGCCACTGTTACCAACACAGACCGTTTGGACTGGACTTGGGATAACCAGATTGACTTTACAAAAACGTTCGGAGACCACCGTATCGGCGCTATGGGATTATTCTCTCTGTATAAATCAGACAAAGAGCAATATACACAAGGCGTAACGGACATCTCGGATGACAAGCTCTCATTTTATGCTATGGGTAAAGGTTCCGGAACAAAAGATATC
The DNA here is from genome assembly GCF_018390535.1 of Bacteroides propionicigenes. Classification (GTDB taxonomy): domain Bacteria; phylum Bacteroidota; class Bacteroidia; order Bacteroidales; family Bacteroidaceae; genus Bacteroides; species Bacteroides propionicigenes. Next base: position 533,089 of record NZ_JAHBBW010000001.1, read on the forward strand.
GCTTCTTCGTATACGGAATCATCATTGGTTTCTGTCGCTGCCCGTGTAAACTACGCCTATAAAGAACGCTATATGGCTACCGTAACCGTACGTACTGACGGTTCTTCACGCTTTGCCAAAAACAACCGTTGGGGCTGGTTCCCCTCCGCAGCTGTGGCATGGCGCGCTTCGGAAGAAGACTTCCTGAAAGACGTAGAATGGCTGGATAACTTGAAGCTACGCCTTTCTTACGGTATTACAGGTAACAACAATGTAGGTGATTATGTGACCAGCTCTTCAGCTGCCGGTCCGTCTTACGTAACCATCAACGGTAAAGAGTTACAAGGCTACTACCCCAACGGATTGGTAGACAAAAACCTTATTTGGGAGAAGATTAAAGAATTCAACTTCGGTTTGGACTTTGCCGTATTACAAAACCGCATCAACGTAACTGCTGACGCTTATCGCCGCTTATCCGACGGGCAGATTATGAAAGCCACCGTCCCCATCGAAACCGGTGAAAGCTCCATCACTACCAATATCGGTTCTGTACAAAACACCGGTATCGAATTAGGGTTGAATTTTGGCGTTATTCGCAACCAGAACTTCACTTGGGATGTAAACGTATCATTTGCACGCAACTGGAGCAAAATCAAAGAATTGCCAAACGGCGATGACATTTCCAAGAACTGGTTCATCGGCGAGCGGTTAAATGTATTGCGTGACTACACGCCTGCAGGCGTCATTACAGACCAGGGTGTAACAATGCATACCATCAATGGTGACCGCCATTACACTCTGCAAGAGGTTTACGACACATTCGGTCCCAAGAGCAAGAACAAATTGAAATGGTATGAAGGTCAAATGGCTGTAAACGATTGGAACGATGACGGAGTAATCAATGACGATGACAAACAAATCTTTGGCTGTACGGATCCCACTTGGACCGGAAGCTTAAGTTCGAGCATGGCATATAAAGGTTTTGATTTCTCTTTCATGCTTTACACCAAACAGGGACAATGGTCACGCAGCTACTTCCACGAACAATATATGGACTACAGCGACCGTGGCCGTCAAAAGATGAGTTTTGACTATTATATTCCTGCCGGTACTCCGGTACTTGATCCCGTGACCGGTGACGTGACTACACAAGCCACAACTCACTATGGCAGCTGTCCCTACCCCAATAATACAGACAAAACGGGCGGAAACTACTTCACTAAAAGCAGCACAGCCGTCAGATACCATAAGACCTCTTTCGTCAAGGTGAAAAACATTACATTGGGCTACACCTTCCCGAAACAATGGACCAGCAAACTTGCCATCAAGCACCTGCGTCTCTATGTCAATGTACTCAACCCCTTCTGCTTCACCGACTATGAAGGCTTCGACCCGGAATGGGCCAGCGCTTCATTGGTTGACGGCGGTCCGGCTTCCGTAACCTACCAAATCGGTGCAAATATCAAATTCTAAATCTATAAACATTCTAAAGATATGAAACCATATAAAAGATTACTATATGCAATGTGTATGGCAACTTCCATCACATTGACAGGATGCGACGACTTCCTGACTCCTGACAATAAAAGTTCTGTGACCGACATAGAGTACTTTGCCACAGCCGACGGTTTCCAGTCATTGGTTAATGACGCATACGGACAACTTGATGCCATATTCAACAGCAGCGATGTGACAACCTACTTCAACTCCGGCACAGATATGTATCAAGACGGACGTAAAGACAACGATGCAGCCTTGCACCGCTGGTCCAACTTCACCCCTGAAAACGGTATTGTGGAAGACTTCTATACTACTTGTTATGACGGTTTACGCTCTTGCCTTGCCATACAGTACTATGCCCCCAACGCCACAGTGAGTGACGAGATAAAGCAGAAAGCGATAGATGAAGGACGCTTTGTGGAATCATTGTTCTACTATCTGTTAGTGAACAACTATGGCGGTGTACCCCTGATTACCGAATATGCCAGTACAGCCGTCAAAGGCTATCCGAGAGCCACTGCCGAGGCTGTGTACAACCACATCATCAACACCTTGAAGGACATCATCAGTAACAACAAGTTAGTAGCCTCTTCAGCAACCAAAGGAGGCGGTGAAGCCAGTATAGAGGCAGCCAAAGCATTGCTTGCCAAGACCTATCTTTCCGCTGCATGGGATTTGAACAACAACTCTTACTTTACAGAAGCTGCCAAACTTGCCGATGAAGTGATTAACGGACGTTCATTGACAACAGAATTCGCCAAACTATGGGCGGCAGACCGTTCAGGGGACGATGACGCGGAATTCATCTTCGACGTGGAATATGACTACGAAACTGCACACGACCAGAATGTAGGTAACCGCTGGCAATCCCTCTACTCCGGCTACTACGGTGGTTCGGAAGAAGGCATGAAAAATGGAGATTCCCGATACATCCCCTATATGCACACACTGAGATACTTTGAAAAAGGTGACAAACGTTATGATGCCACGTTCATGAAGACGTTGCTCGTAAAGAAATACTGGGGCGACAATGCCACCGGATTCAAAGAAGACGGAAAGCCCATCGGCGATTACTTTGCCTTCTATAGTAACGGAAACACTGCTCAAGGTAAAATGGTAGGCGTTTACTACCCCGCTTATTGGGAATGTGATGAAGCTTCCGTAGCCGCGTGGCGTAATGAAGATCCGACAAACCGCGCCCATGCTTTCATAATCCCGCAAAATGAGCTAACAGCTGGTATGGAGCCGATGAGTAATTATACGGAAGACTTAAAAGAATACCCCAACGGAATCATCACAAAGTATGACTTTGCCACAGCACAGCAATGGAGTTGGGCCGTAATGCCTTGCCGTAAATTCGATGACTCTGCCATAGCATCCTACGATGCCGGAAAGAGTTTTCGCGACCTGCACATAATCACACTTCCTGAAATGTTTTTTGTAGCTGCCGAGGCTTACTACAAACTAAACGACCCGAAAGCCCTTGCCCGCTTGAACAGTGTCCGCAAACGTGCCGGTTTGCCTGATGCTCCCTCTGTTGATTTGGATGTTATTCTCAAAGAATCAGCTTGTGAAATGTATGGTAACGGTTATCGCAGAATGGACCTCCGCCGTATGGGCAAACTCATAGAGTACAATAATCTGTATAACCCGCATTTGAAAGGTTCTGCAGCTATCGCCATAGGTGAAAAATTATTATGGCCTATCCCGCAGGCTGCCATTGATGCCAATGAGCAGCTGACTATGGAGGACCAAAATCCCGGATATTAATTGCGATTTTCGACTCTCATAGATAATCTTGATAAAGAAAGAACACGGTCTGTAAGTAAGATCGGGAGATTTTAAAACAGACATTCTTTGCAAGAAAGAGGGACACCACGAATATGGTGTCCCTCTATTTTTAGTTACGAAACAGCAGCTTATTTCAGCACCTTATCCCGATACTCGGTCGGTGTCATTCCCATTTTCTGTTTAAAGCATTTACTGAAATAACGCGGATCGTTGATACCCACCATATAGGAGATTTGCGTCATGGAGTACTCCCCTGTTTCTATCAGCTGGACAGCACGGTTGATACGCATTTCCTTGATGAACTCGATAGGTGCCAAACCGGTCAGGGTTTTCAGCTTCTTGAAGAAGACAGAACGGCTGACAGCCAGTTCCCGCACAAAATCATCTACTATCAAATCGCCATTATCCATGTTCTTCTCCATTAAATCAACGAGTTTGTCCATAAACTTACGGTCGTTGGGAGACATTGACGGAGATTTGTCTGTCTCAGAACCAGCCGTTACATTTTCTTCCGTTTGCTCGCCGGGAACGGGCACAGCCACTCCCGCGGACATCAAATCCTGACGGTACAGCGTTTGTAACTTCTGCCGCTGGGCAAGCAAGTTCTTGACACGCGCCTTCAGGTAAGTAGCGCTGAATGGTTTCGTTATATAATCATCGGCCCCGTATTCCAACCCTTCCAGTTTGCTTTCAATGGAGGATTTCGCTGTAAGCAACACAATAGGAATATGGCTGGTAGTCATATCGGCACGCAACTCACGGGTCATGGCTATACCGTCTTTCTCCGGCATCATCACGTCACTGATGATTATATCAGGCAGGAACTTCAAGGCTTTGCTCCAACCTTCCATACCATCGGCAGCCTCTACGATGCGGTACTTGGAGGAGAATATGCTCCGCAGGAATATACGTAACTCCGAATTGTCTTCTACCAAAAGCATCAGTCCTTTGGGCGTTTCCACTTCTCCGTTGCCTTGTACTGTTTCTTCTGTTACCGATTGTGAGAAAACCGCTTCGTCCGTATCCTCCACTTGTTGCCGGTGAACTTCCAGACCGACCGTTACATCATCCTGCATAAATTCCACCGAATCATCATAATGTTCTTTACCCTTCTGAAAGTCTACCTTGAAACAACTGCCTTCGCCCAGTTTGCTGTCCACCGAAATCAGGGCCTTATGCATTTCCACTAATTCCTTCACCAATGACAAGCCGATACCCGTACTCGGATTAAACAGATTACGGTCTACCAGATTCTCAAAACGGACAAAGATGGACTTTTTCTTGTTCTCGGCAATGCCGATACCCTGATCCTGCACGCCAATGGAAACAGTATCCTCGTCTTCATGGATGAACATCTTAATCATCTTTCCATTGGGAGTATACTTGAAAGCATTGGAAAGCAGGTTGAAGATTATCTTTTCGTACTTATCGACATCCACCCACAGATAGAGTTCGGATTTCTCCGTCTCAAACAAGAAATCAATGTGATGCTCCTCGGCTACGGAATCAAAGTTTTCCATAATCTTACGAGTAAATGCCACCACCTCGATGCGTTGTACCTGCATTTTCATCTTCTTGTTCTGAATCTTCCGGAAATCCAATATCTGATTAATCAGGCGCAACATACGGTTTGTATTTCGCTCTACAACCTGCAGCTGTTCACGGGCATCCTCCGGCAACTGCGCATTGTTCAGCACATACTCCACCGGGCCGGATATCAAGGTCAAAGGAGTACGCAATTCATGCGAAATGTCCGTAAAGAAGCGCAGTTTCATGTTTGTCATTTGCTGTTCCACGGACACCTCATGCTTCAGACGATAGATTGTGAACAGAATATAGACAGCCGTCACAATAATCAGCACCACAAACAACACATACAAGAAATAGGCAAAAGGAGTTTCCCAAAAAGAAGGAAGTACCTCTATATCAAGCAGACGAGTATTTTCCGTCCACACACCCTCGGCATTGGTAGAACGAACCTTAAACACATAATGTCCTTTGGGCAGGTTGGTATAGGTAGCCATCCGTTGCTTGCCGACGTTATTCCATGACTTCTCAAAGCCTTCCAGAATATAGGCATACTGGATTTCAGCGGGCTCGGTATAGTCGAGCGCCGCAAACTGAATGGTGAAAATATTCTCTTCATGGGAGAGCTTCAACTCGCGGGTGTCATCCAGACTTTGTTGAAGCACAGAGTTTGCACCCGGAAGCACTTCTTCGTTCGATACCAATAATTTAGAAAGTACCAACGGCGGAATATAGGTACTCTTCCGGGTAATATCCGGATTGAAAAAGAAAATACCCTCACTCGTTCCATACATAAGATTCCCCCACGAAGTATAAACCGAAGCTGCTTCACTAAAGCGTATACGGAACGAACTATGCTCATCGGCGTAGTTCTCAAATCTTTCCTCTCCGGGAATGAACTTGCTGATACCGTTCTCCGTACTCATCCAAAGGTTGCCCTTATTATCCTCACAGATAGAAAGGAGGATGTCCGAGGGCAAGCCGTCATTGACACAATATGATTTGAACATCGCATTGCCGTCCGCATCTACAGACTGCAACTTGTTTAATCCGCCTCCAAAGGTGGCCAAATAGAGTTCTTTGTTACGGGTAGGCAGTATCCAATGTACATCATTGTTGCTCAAACTGTGTATATTATCCTGCACACGAAGATAATGATGGAATACGGCATCTTCGGGATTCTTGAAATCACCGTTTACCATCAGAGCCCCTATGGTGGTGGCAATCCATATATATCCCCGATGATCGCCTGTTATGAAACGCACCTTATGGCATTTGTCAATAGGGAAACCTTTCAGGTTGTTGCGATGACTGATAAATATCTCCTCACCTTCCCGATTGCGTGTCAGGTAATTGACACCGCCTCCGAAAGTAGCAACCCAGATACGCCCCTTGCTGTCCTCGTATACACAATATACATTATCGTCACTCAAACTATATATATCATCCTTCCGGTATTGATAGCGCGTCAGCTTATAGCGCATCTCGCCTTGGGGTTCCGCTTTTACAAGCCCCTCTCCCTTGGTGGCAATCCAAAGGTTGGCTTTGCTGTCTTGATATACAAAATAGACATTCCCTTTCAAAGGTGTGCCCACACGGGATATGGTTCCCGCATCGGTCAAGTATCCGCGTTCGGAATGGTTCTTGTCATAGACACGTAGTTTCCCGTTCTTCAGCCCCACCCAAAGATTGTGTCCGGTGTCTTCACAAAGTGCACGTACCTCATTGCTCAAAGATTCATAGCGGTGAGGTTCCGGAGTTATCATACGGAACTGTGACGCCCGAAAAGTAATTTTCTCCAATCCCTTGGAATGCGTACACATCCACAGGTTGCCTTGCTTGTCGGAGAAAGCCGAATGAATCTTATTGGAGAACCGCCAGTTAGAGTCATGCAATCCGTTGTAGAAAGGCAGCAAGCGATTGCTCTCTCTGTCAAAACGCGAAAAGCCCCCTCCATAAGGATGCACCCATACGGTTCCATAAATATCTTCGTGCACATGAAAAGCCGGACGTGAACGGTCTGTACTGGTTGGCTCCACCGGTACCACTTCCGTTTTCAGCACTTTTGTTTTCGTGTTGAAGTGGGCAACAGTACCCGGTACTTCCTGTTCGAACCATATTTCCGAATGCCGGTCTATATGGACAGAACGGACTGCCGCCTTTGGAAGACGTGAGGCTTTATAATGCTCCCACCCCTGTGAAGGTACGTTATAAACAAAGAAACCGTCTGTTTCCGTTACGATTAAAATATCTTGTTCATCTATCTTTTTTATCTCCACAATCCGTGAAGATGCGGGCAACTGCAACAACACGAACTGTCCGTCCTTCTTTTGATAACGCCATACCCGCCCATGGTCTGAGCCAAAGAATATCTCATTTCCAAACTCTTGAGCCGCATAAAAATACTGTCCTTTCGTTTCTTCCTTCTGCGCTGTCTCCACAAAATAAGAAACAAGCTTGGAACTTCCTGCCGAAAGCATTCCCAACCCATTATCAGTCAGTATCCACTCGTTACCGGCATGGTCCTCATAAATATCATACACGCACATTGCCGGAAACAAACCCGATGTTTCGGAGTACCACTCCGAAGAAATACGGTAAGTAGACGGATCCGTCTTTACACGAACAGCTCCTTCATTTTCCGAAAGCAGCCACACAGAGCCGCATGGCAATACTTTTATTGAAGTTATGGCAATTCTACCCCCTTTTTCTTCCGTAGCAGGAACATGTTCAAAGACTTCGGAACGAGTATCAAAGCGATAGACTTGGTTATCGTACGTCTGCAACCAAAGAAAACCATACTTATCCTCGTACATATGGTCCACACGGTTATTCGTCAAGTTTATCCGGTTATCAAATTTGGCTTTATAGGTTCTGAAAACATATCCGTTGAATTTATTGATACCGTCCCATGTAGCAAACCACATATTTCCTTTTCTGTCTTGCAGAATACTCATAACCGTATTCTGAGAAAGGCCTTCTTCGGACGAATAATGGGTAAACAGGCAGTCCGTTTGTGACTGAACCGACAATGCACACAGCAAACTTACAATCAGATATAAGATTCTCCTCATAATATATTCATTCTGTGGTGTAAAGATACATATTTTGTTGAAAAATCTTGTATCTTTGTTCTTATTTTAAATATTGGCATGAGACTATTTGTTATACTTTTTTTTACTTTTATTACTGTAAATCAGAGCATAAAAGCACAAACAGATACTATAAGTTACGAGGTAATAAAGAATATGCCCGTTTTTTACGAGTACCTGAAGCAACAACTCACTTATCCCGAAGCATGGGGTAATTCGGGTACAAAAGATTTCGAGGCATGGAGGAGCCAAGCGCGCAATATAGTCATGGAGTGTATGCAAAATATGCCTCCCGCCCCCAAAGAGTACAATATGTCTGTTGCCGAAACGGAGCAACGTGCAGGATACGAAGCACGCAAAATATGGTTCAATATTTCGGAATGGTCCCGCATACCGGCTTATTTATTGGTTCCTGAAGGAAAGGGACCCTTTCCGGCTATCGTAATGCTGCATGATCATGGAGCCCACTTTTCCATTGGTAAAGAGAAAATGGTCCGTCCCTTTGGAGTATCACCTAAAATATCGGCTGATGCCGAGGATTGGGTAACACGTTGCTATGACGGACAGTATACAGGTGATTATTTCGCACAGAATGGCTATGTGGTATTATCTATTGATGCCTTATTTTGGGGAGAACGCGGACGCAAGGAAGGTGTAAGTTATGACGGACAACAGGCATTAGCCTCCAATTTTATGCAAATGGGAGCCTCTTGGGGGGCTTTCATCAACATAGACGATGTACGAAGCGCTGAGTTTTTAGCTTCCCTCCCAATGGTGGATAAGGAAAAGGTTGGCTGCTTGGGATTCTCCATGGGAGCTTACCGTTCGTGGATGTTGTCCGCTTTGACCGACTGCATAAAGGCATCCGCTTCCATCTGCTGGATGAATACAACAGAACATTTAATGACACTGACCAACAACCAGAATAAAGGAGGGTCAGCCTACTCCATGCTCATTCCCAACCTAAGACGCTATCTGGATTACCCACATACGGCAAGCATCGCTTGTCCGAAACCGGCCCTTTTCTTTAATGGAACCAAAGACAAGTTATTCCCGATAGAGGGAGTAAAAGACGCATATCGGACTATGCGCTCGGCATGGGAAAGTCAATATGCCGGTAGCAGGCTCGTAACCAAAATTTGGGAAGAAAAGCATTTCTTTAATAAAGAGATGCAAAGGGAGACACTGGATTTTTTTAATAAAGAAATGAGAAGATAGCGGTTAATACTAACCGCTATTTCAAATGCTTCTTTATCCAAACCAAATGCCCGTACTCCGTATCTTCGGATGTCCAATGCTCGTTAACAGGAGTAATTAGAGCTTCCTTAGGACAAGTCAGCACATTATATACAATATAACTGGTGGTAGGCGGACAGGTATCATCGTTGTACCCCCAAGTCAGGTAAGTGGGAGCTTTTATCCGGCGTGCAAAGTTGACTACATCATAATACGCCATTGTACTCAGTTTATCAGTTGTATCCATCCCCGCTACTCGGAAGAAGTGCGGATAACCGCCAGCTCTACCTGCCTTATATCCTGCCATATCACTTAGAGCCGGGTGATTGGCGACGCAAGCTGTCACCCGCTCATCCAACCCGGCAGTAATTAATGCCAAAGCTCCGCCTTGACTGCCGCCTTGTACAATAACATTTTTGCCGTCCCACTGCGGCAAAGAGGTCAGAAAATCAATACTGCGAACGCATGCCAGATAAACACGCTTCATGTAATAATTATCCTTATTGTCCAATCCGTTCGACAAATAGCCGTTTTCCCTGCCGTTGAAGGCATTGCTGATTTCCTTAAAATCCGATTCGGACATCTCCGGATTGAGCCCGTGTATTTCTATCTCGAAACGGATGCAACCCTGCTCTGCATAATATTTATGGCGGAGAGGAGCTTTGATTGTTTTGATACCTGCACCCGGAGGGCAAAGCACCACCGGGCAAGCACCCTTCTGCATATTTTTGGGACAGGTCAGATAGCCATAAATACATTGCCCGCGGCTGTTAAGCTGCAATTTAACCAAATAACAGTCTATCTTATCTGTAGAATATTTTTCAACCCGCTCTTTTGTATACGCCAAAGGAAAAGATGAAGCCTCCGATTTATTCTTCTCCCAGAAATCTTCAAAATCAGCCGGCATCTTCGTATAAGGTTGAAGCTTTTCGGGTGAGAAACCCACTTTTATATGATGCTTATAAATTTTGCCGCCAATAGTGGCTTGCAAACGGCAATCACGGAACCCGGGTTGCTTCATCGTACCGATAGCCACAACAGCTTTACCATTCTTCAACGTAACAGAACCTTTCGCATCCGAAGGCATCATATCGTTGCCAAGTTCATAGTCTACCTTTACACCGTCTTGCGGAATGCCGTATTGATAGAATTGCACTTCTACGGTAGCCTTTTCTCCCGTTTGATAAAGCCAATCGGCATGATTAGGCACAGTCACCCAAAGCACATCACTTCGATAAGGATAATTCTCCGCTACAACCGGCAATACAAGTCCAAAAAGCAGGATGATAATCCCCGATATTATTTTATTCTTTACCATTTTTTATCAATCAACGTTTTATGTTAACCAATGCATTACCGTTTGCAACCGGATTCCAACCATCGTTACCGGAAAGGACAGACTCTATTTCATATCCTTTTATATCTTTCAATTGACGTGAGAAGGTTGCGCGAGCTTTAGGATTAGCTCCCGGACCATAACTGTCATACTCAGCATAGAAAACTGTTTTCTCAACATCTTTCTTGTTCCAATTATGCCAACCGGCAGGAAGAATATGCTTCCCTAAATCACAATGAATAAACACGGCTTGAGCAAAAGGACGCCACGGACGGGATAAATAAACATTTTTCACCTCTGCATCCGCAGTCAGCTTACAGTCGTAGAATACATAACCGTATTTCTGACCTTCATCCGTAGAAGGAGCTGTCACATACCCATCGCGCTTACTGTGGATATGGCAACGGTTGAATACCGCCGTAGACCATCCGAAAATAAAATCGACCGTACCTTCTATATAACAATCCTCATAGTATTGCCGCACTCCCTTTCCATAGGTGTAGAGTGTATCTTGGAAACCAAGAAAACGACAGTTCTTGAAATAAACACGATCGGCACTGATAAAACAAGCAACCGCCTGACCTACCGGACCTGATGTATTCTCAAATGTGATATTTTCGGTATAAAAGTCGGGTGCATAGATATAACAGGAAGATGAACCGGAAGTGCCTTTATTCTCACCAAAGATATTAGGTTTGTTAGCATAATCATCATATGATATGACAGCTCCCTCCTGACCTACCAGAGAGATATTAATCTTACTTTCAGGCACAATCAGTTTCTCCTTATATACACCCTTGCGCACCAATATCGTGGTACGTACATTTTTACGGAAATCGGGTACGGCATTAATGGCCTCCTGCACGGTAAAGAAATCACCGCTACCGTCTTGAGCTACCACAAAATCGTAATGACGGACATATTTTGCCAGTTCCGGTACAGCCTGTGCTATGGCATCTACTGTAATTCCGGCTATGACACGCGCACCATAGATATTCAGATGTGTATTGTCTTCGCGCCCTTTAGGCATAGCGGAAATCGTATTGGCAGGCACCCACATAAAAAGTTTTTTCGATTCTTCCGGTCCCAGCCCTTCCACCAAATCATGGGTAAGCTTGTTCATATCGATAAAAGGTACATCCAACTCTTTCGCCACATTACGCGGAGAATCCAGATAGGCTCCATGTGTATCAATCAGCTTGTCTCCTTCCTTCACATCGTTTTTCTGCGAGGCATCCCTCTTGGCATCAGGATTAACACCTTTGCGAATGTCATCTTGAAGCACTGCTTCCGCCACAGCTTTATTATCGGCTGTGCCGAAGTTGCGGCGCACAATAGAATTGAACAAAACGGGAATACCGCCCTTAGCACGAGTTTCACTGACAAACTTACGCAAGTTGGCATCGAAAGTTGTTCCCGGATCGGTATGACGGTCTGCTTTCGGTTTCTCATCGTTGTGTCCGAACTGGATAAAAACATAATCTCCTTCCTTTATTAGCGAAAGTACTTTATCCCAACGTCCTTCATCAATAAAGCTCTTGGAACTGCGCCCGTTCATAGCGTGATTATCCACTCGTATATCCTCAGAAAAGAAACCGGGTAATACGTGCCCCCACCCTCTTTCCGGATTACCGCCTACCAACGACTTATTGGCCATTGTAGAATCACCAATCATAAATATGGTGATTAGCGGCTTATCTGCCTTAAAAGCCGAACACAGAAAAAACGCCGCTAAAAGCAAAATCAATTTATTTTTCATGGTTTTTAAACTTATTATTTTAATGTCGTATATTTGCCAAAGTAAAATAATCCTTCACACAATGAAAAAGACAAGAAGCAATACATTTATCTTCGAAAATGAGAAAACATGGGAACCCGCCGGTGAAGGCGTCGTTCGGCAGATTTTGGGATATGACGGTCAGGTTATGCTCGTTAAAGTTAAATTTGAGCAAGGCGCAGTAGGTACACCGCACACTCATTATCACACCCAAACAACCTATGTGGCAAGCGGTAAATTCGAATTCACCGTCAATGGCGAAAAACAAATTGTTTCAGCTGGCGACGGCGTTTATATCGAACCGGATGCCGAACATGGCTGTACTTGTCTGGAAGCCGGTATACTTATCGACTGCTTTAGTCCTATGAGAACTGATTTCCTGAAAGAGATGTAAAATTCATAATCACATCTCTTTCCAATCACTGCACATCTGGAAAAGATAGCCCGAATCTTCATATCTCCCAACTTCCTTTTTTGTCAGTTGTTTGGCCCATTTTACCCGATTCGTATTGCCAGCGCCTTCTCCCGTGCTACCAAATTCAGCGTAACGGGCTGTCTTTTCATTTTCAGGATTGCGCCAGTTATCCCAGCCGGCTGGACAGATATGTTTTCCCAATTCACAATTGATGAATACAGTAGCCGCATACGGACGCCACGGACGCCCCAAATAGACCTTATCCACCCCCGGTGCAGCAGTCAACTTGCAATTCTTAAAAACATATCCCACTTCAATGTCCTTCGGAGTGGATGCAGCCGTTATATATGAGTTGGATTTACTATGAATAGTGCAGTTGCGGAACAATGCCGTAGAAGGACCAAAGATAAAATCGGTAGTGCCTTCGATATAGCAGTTCAGAAAATAAAGCCGAGTACCCTTTGCACCGGTATAGATAGTATCCTGATTTCCCAGAAAACGGCAATTGATAAAAGTCAGACGGTCACCTTCCGTATGGAGTGCAACAGCCTGCCCCAAACGTGCCGCATTATTCTCGATAGTCAAGTTCTTAAAAGTAATGGAACTCCCTTCTACCTTGAAAGTATATGTTCGGAAAGTTCCCATTTTATTTATATTGGCATGGTCGTCATAAGTGATAATCGTATTTTCTGCGTTTTCACCGATAAAATCGACGTTTTCCAACCAAGAAGGAAGAATGACCTTCTCTTTATATATGCCATTTTTAATCAGCACCGTCACTTTATAATCCATAAAAGCACGAACACCCTCCATTGCTTCGTTCAGCGTGCGATAGTCACCTGTACCGTCACGTGCAACAACAATCGTATCTTTCCACTGTTGCGCTGCCGACAAAGAACCGGTCCCACAAAGCAAAGCCATCAAAAAGCTGCATAATATTTTCATATCCGTCTTCATCACCACTTCTGATTAACGATTGCTTTTACATCTTGAAGACGCTCCCACTCCAACGATGCAAGAATAAAGGGACCTACGGCTTTAGGGTCGTTATTGCGGATGGTTTCATTGATATAATAATCATAATCTCCCGAACGATAGACCTTTCCCCCAAGTCCGGCTACGGCACAAGCCTTTGTTATACTGATTACTCCATCTTTATCCACTTCAATGAAGTTATCAATAATCCCTTTATACCCTTTGACAGCCACTTCCAAATAGGATTTATCAATATATCCCTTACGCACCCCTTTGAACAAAGAGTACACAAACATAGTGGAACAAGAAGACTCCAGATAATTGCCGGGTGCACCGCTCTTATCTAATACCTGATACCACAAACCTGTTTTAGTATCTTGCAAGCGTTTTACTTGAGAAGCTATTTTTTTGAAGATTATCAACATGGAGTCACGACCCGCCTCATGTTCCGGAATGAACTCAAGAGCATCTACAAAAGCCATAGCGTACCAGCCCATAGCACGTCCCCAACTGTGTTTGGATTGTCCCGTAACCGGATCGGCCCAACGTTCTTTACGACTTACATCGCAGGCATGGCGATATACATCATTTTTTGGATCGTAAGTATGACGAGCTGCCATTAGAAATTGATTGATGACATCCGCGTAATCGTTCACTTGATTATTGCGAAAAGCATATTCTGCATAGAAAGGAGCTCCCATATAAACGCCGTCCAGCCACACTTGGTTCGGATAAATCTTCTTATGCCAGAAACCTCCATCCGCATTTCGGGGATGTTCGTCGAGCTGGCTTCTCATCAAAGCAAGCGCTTTCTTATATTTTTCATCTTTTGTCTGTTCGTAAATTCGAAACATGAATTTCCCGGAATTTATACGGTCAAGACTGTATTCTTCACGTTTATACATTTTGATAGTTCCATCCGCATTTACCATAGTATCGGCATAAGCCAGTGCGTAGTCATAAATTTTCCGGTCACCGTAACGGTCATATACATCCAGCATAGATTGCAGTTCCAGTCCGTGGCAATAGTCCCACTTCAATCTCGGCTGAAAATCCAATTGCCAGGATTCCGGGCAACGAATCATCTCGGACTCCACCATACGCACCGACCAAGGCAAATCAGCGCTTACGCGTTGCGCAAACATACTCAGAGGAGAAAACAACAATAAACCGGATACAATAAAATTACAAATTAAACTCTTTTTCATGAAGTTGTTCTTTTTTGGTATTAGACCTTATTATTTTTCACGAAACAAAAGTAGAGGTTTCTTTCCAAACCTCTGTGCATTTTTTGGCGCAGAGGGTGCATTTTTTGATTTTCGTGTACGAAAACGAACAAATTTGTGCACGATAACGACAAATTTGTCCAAAATCGTCCTTATTTACTATTTATTATGCCTTTACAGTTTGATTAATAAGGAAAAGGTCTTATTTTTGACCCCGGTTTTTAATTCATACTATCGTAAAACATAATCATTTATCAATTAAATCACAAAAGAATGGAACAAGTTTTCGGTTACATCATCGCTTTGGGAGCGTCTGTAATGATGCCTATTATTTTTACAATTATAGGTATGTGCATCGGAATGAAATTTGGCAAGGCTCTGAAATCAGGTCTCTTCGTCGGAGTCGGATTCGTAGGTTTAGGTGTAGTCACCGCCCTACTGACAACAAATTTTGATACTCCCTTGAAAGCCATATCCGATTTGTATCACCTGCAACTGAATGTATTCGACATGGGTTGGCCCGCTGCTGCTGCCGTAGCTTATAATACTGCCGTCGGTGCCCTCATTATTCCTATTTGCTTAGGCGTTAACTTCTTGATGCTTATCACCAAAACCACACGTACTGTGAACATAGATTTGTGGAACTACTGGCACTTTGCTTTCATTGGCGCCGTGGCTTACTTTGTCACCGGTCAAAATTTGGCATGGGGCTACTTCGCCGCTATCATATGTTATGTCATCACATTAGTTTGCGCAGACCTCACTGCAGAGAAATTCCAAAAGTTCTATGATTTGGACGGAATTTCCATTCCCCAACCTTTCTGCCAAAGTTTCACACCGTTTGCCATAGTTATCAACAAAGCATTAGACAAAATCCCCGGTTTCTCCAAATTGGAAATTGATGCGGAAGGCATGAAGAAAAAGTTCGGCGTAATAGGCGAACCGTTAGTATTAGGAGTTATAGTGGGTATGCTGATAGGTTGGGCTGCACAACTTGACATTAAGAAAGTACTCTTCCTGGGTATCACAATGGGAGCCGTAATGGAACTTATTCCCCGTATTACCTCCTTGTTTATTGAAGGACTGAAGCCCATCTCCGAAAAGACTTCTGAATTGGTAAAAGCCAAGTTTAATGGCAAAAAAGTACATATCGGCATGAGCCCTGCATTGGTTATCGGTCATCCCGCCACATTGGTAGCATCGGTTATCCTGATTCCCGTTATTTTGGCGCTTGCCGTATTCCTGCCGGGTAACCAGTTTCTGCCATTAGCTTCACTTGCCGGTATGTTCTACCTCTTCCCTATGATCCTGCCCTTTACCAAAGGTAATGTATTGAAGACACTCATCATTGGTCTTATCACCCTGATATTAGGTCTGTATTTCGTGACCGATATGGCGCCGGACTTTACATTGGCAGCCAATCAGGTATATGCAGAAACACACGATCCTACGGCACACATTCCCGAAGGTTTCGATGGTGGAGCTATTGACTTTGCAGCATCTTTCTTTGGATGGACTATATATAGAGGTATAAAACTCTCGTATGTAGGCGCTGCAATACTGGTTGTAATAGCAATCTCCATGATGCTTATTAACCGCCGCATCATCATCCGCAGCGAGAAAGCAGCTAAAGAGAACGCTTAAGTAAAAGAAATATCAATCACAGTATATTAATATTTAAAAGTTTATATCAGACATGAAAAAATTAGCAATTGCCCTGATGTTGGGTGTCGCCGCAATCTCGGCTTCCGCCCAAGTAAATTACACTGTGCAGACTGCATGTCATCCGTTAGACGTAAAGCACTATGACACCGAGCGTCTCCGTAGCGCCTTTATGATGAGTAAAGTAATGGCTCCGGATGAAATCAACGTTACTTACACTCTTTATGACCGTTTAATTTACGGAGGTGCAATGCCTGTAAATAAAGTATTGAAACTGGAAACTTTCCGCGAACTGGGTCCGGAAATCACATATTTCCTCGAACGTCGCGAATTGGGCGTTATCAACACCGGTGGTGACGGAGTAGTTACCGTAGACGGCAAAGAATACCCCATGAAATATAAAGAAGCACTCTACGTAGGTTGCGGCAACAAAGAAGTGACTTTCAAGAGCAACGATGCTACCAAACCCGCTAAATTCTATATCAATTCAGCTCCGGCTTACAAACCTTACGTTACTCAGTTGATTACAACCGATGCCAAACTCCAAAAGGCTAATCCCAAGAAATATGCTTTGGGTATCTCCGACCACTACGGAAAAATGGAAGACAGCAACGACCGTATTGTCAACCAACTGATTGTAAAAGACGTTTTGGAAAGAGTAAAAGACGGTGGTACAAACCAATTGCAAATGGGACTTACCGAACTCGCTCCCGGCTCTGTATGGAATACCATGCCTGCACATACTCACACACGCCGTATGGAAGCATATTATTACTTCAATCTGGCTCCGGGAAATGCAATCTGCCACTTAATGGGCGAACCGCAAGAAGAACGTCTCGTTTGGTTGCACAACGAACAAGCCATCACTTCTCCCGAATGGAGTATCCACGCAGCTGCAGGTACCAGTAACTATACCTTTATCTGGGGTATGGGAGGTGAAAACCTGAAATATAGCGATAAGGATGAAATCAAATATACAGATATGAAATAATATCTATAGATAAAGAAATTAGGCATGGCTGCGAGCAGCCATGCCTAATTTTGTCATTTTCTCCATGATTTCTACCAAATATTACACATACACATAGCCTTAGAACGCGTATTTTTGCAACATTAAATAATAAATCTATTATCATGAGTACAATTCAGAACACACTGGGCAAGATGACCAATTACCGTTGGACCATTTGCGCCATGTTATTCTTCGCGACAACAGTTAATTATCTCGACCGCCAGGTTTTATCACTTACCTGGGATGAATTTATTAAACCGGAATTTCATTGGGACGAATCACACTACGGTACAATTACAGCCGTTTTTTCATTTGTTTATGCAGCCTGTATGTTGTTTGCAGGCCGTTTTGTAGACTGGCTTGGATCTAAAAAAGGATATTTATGGGCCATTGGCGTATGGTCTTTGGGAGCTTGCCTCCATGCTTTCTGCGGTATTATTACAGAACATTTTGTAGGTCTGCACAGCGCCGCCGAGTTAATGGGTGCCACAGGTGACGTGGTTGTTACCATTGCCACAATCAGTATGTACTGTTTCCTTGCAGCACGATGCGTACTTGCATTAGGAGAAGCCGGAAACTTCCCTGCAGCTATCAAAGTTACAGCTGAATACTTCCCCAAAAAAGACCGCGCATACGCAACTTCCATCTTTAATGCGGGCGCTTCTATCGGAGCTTTAATTGCACCTCTATCCATTCCTCTGCTTGCAAAGGCTTGGGGTTGGGAAATGGCATTCATCGTAATCGGTGTGCTTGGTTTCATCTGGATGGGATTTTGGGTATTTATGTATACCGCACCGGCCAAGAGCAAGCACGTAAACAAAGCTGAATTGGAGTATATTGAACAAGACAACCATGAGGAAGGACAAGTAGAATCGCAAACGGAAGGAAAGAAAATGGGCTTCCTGCAATGCTTCGGCTACAAACAGACTTGGGCATTCGCTATCGGTAAATTCATGACTGACGGTGTATGGTGGTTCTTCTTGTTCTGGACTCCTTCCTATCTGAATACACAATTCGGTATCAAAACCTCCGACGGATTGGGTATAGCTTTGATTTTTACATTATATGCTATTACAATGCTTTCAATTTATGGTGGAAAGCTACCCAGTATCATTATTAAGAAAACAGGTTTAAATCCTTATGCAGCACGTATGCGTGCCATGTTGATTTTTGCATTCTTCCCACTATTGGTATTATTGGCTCAACCTTTGGGTACTATTTCTCCATGGTTTCCGGTTATATTGATTGGTATCGGCGGTGCAGCTCACCAATCATGGTCGGCTAACATATTCTCTACAGTAGGTGATATGTTTCCTAAGACTGCAATTGCAACGGTTACCGGTATTGGCGGTATGGCAGGCGGTATAGGCTGTATGGTACTGCAATACGTTGCCGGTGAACTTTTCGTTTATGCCGGAGAGACCAATATGGCATTTATAGGCTTTGAAGGAAAACCTGCCGGATACTTTGTTATTTTCTGTGTATGCGCTGTAGCATACCTGATTGGTTGGTGTATAATGAAAGCATTGGTTCCGAAGTACAAACCTATCGTACTGAACTGATATAAATTAAAGATATAAATACAAAAAGCTCTTTCTCGCGAAAGAGCTTTTTTGTTCTCTTAGCAATCTATAATTTGTTATCAGATTAATAAGAGAGCAACTTTCAAGGCGAAAAAAAGGGAAGTCTCACGACTTCCACAATTCTTCTAACCTTAAATCTAAATCTCTATGAAAAAAACGTGTTGCAAATATAAGGCTTTATCAAACATGTTGTTATTAATAAAGTATATAAAGAGAAAGAAAATATTTAAGATTTATTAAACGAAGTAAAGACAGCAGTCTACAGAAAGCAAAAGCTATTTTAATCGTTATGATTCACAACTTTTCAATAAACGGGAATAGATAGGATTCTGTTCCAGCAAATGAGGAACTCCCGTAATGAACATCTGTTTACGGGCTCTGGTCAAAGCCACATTAAGTTTACGATCTATTTGAATCCCGTTTTCTTCTGTCAGGTTAGCAAGAAACTTCAACTGGTATGCCCTGTTTACACAAAAAGAGTAAATAATGACATCACGCTCACTTCCCTGAAAACGCTCCACCGTATCTATCAGAATATCATTCAAAACAGAAATTCCCAAAGCGGAAATTTCCTTTTTGATTAAGGCTATTTGGCTTCGGTAAGGAGTGATTATACCTAAAGTGGAAATAGCATTGAATCCCTCCTCTGACAAGGTATACTGTCTATATATAGCAACGGCCAGTGCGGCTACAATCTTTGCTTCCGAATGATTTATCTTTGCCGACTGCATGAGCGGTTCGGGAATAGACGGAAGAAAAGCGACACGACGTGTCAGCAAAGGAGCAAATTCATTCGCAGAAAGTTCGGGAGACAATTCAAGATTCCCCGTTTGATGTTTCAATCCTATCGGTTGTAATAATCCGCCGTAGAAGGCGCGATTCGGAAAGTCCGCAACCTCTACATTCATACGTCCCTGACGGCACAAAATGTCAAGGGAGTTAAAAGTAGAGGTTTGCAAGCCTAAAATAGAGGTTTGTGAATGTAGCATAGAGGTTTGCTTCCTGCAAACCAACGGTTGCTTAGTGATATTCCGATAGAGACGTTCAAAAAGAGAATCTTTCAAATTACATAAACCGATAGCACGCAAACCTTCATCCTGAACTTCCGACTGTTCCGATGACTGAAGCACTACTGCCGGAAGCTGTTTATGGTCACCTATTAAGATAAACTTACCAATGGCATTTCCTCCGGCAATGCTACGCATACAAAGTAATCCCAACAGTTGCGGTTCCAATATTTGGGTAGCCTCATCTATCAGAGCGACATCAAAAGTCTTTAGACGAAACAGCTCTGTCTTGGCGGAGAGCGTAGCCACCGTTCCCACAAAAATACGGCAACGTGCCATACGTTCCTGCACTTCGCGACGAGTAGAACAAGTCTCCAGCATATTTTCTATCAAGTATGGACGATAGGCTTCGTCACAGGAGAGTTCACTACCGATACGTATAAAATCGACTTCGGGTGTAATAGCCGTCAGCATCTTGCATATCTCATCCACTGCCCGATTGGTATACGAAAGCAGCAGAATTTCTTTTCCCTCCCGATAAAAAGTCTCCACCATATTCCGCAAGGCACGGGAAGTCTTGCCAGTCCCCGGAGGACCTATCAACAAGAAATAATCTTTGGCAGCCTGTGCTTTCAAAGTAATACGTGCAAAGTCACTGTCGGCAACTGCTATAGCACTGCTAAAAGCACTGTCAAATTCCGGTTCGCGCTGACTTAGCAGCAAATCCCGGCGGTCTTTCGTAGCAGACAAGAAGGCAGACAGCCCCCAATACATACTACGAAAAGAAGTATCCATGTAATCATGCTCTATCGCATAACGACTATCCATTGGCAGAACTCTGATATTCTGTTGTGCTGCACGAAGTCTGACACGAATATCGGAATCGGAAATTTCTTCGATATTTCCCTTAAATACCATTTTATTGGTTACATTATCTTCACCGACATTCCGTTCATACAGAACAATCGCATCCCCTTGCCTAAAATTAGGCAAAGCATCCGCATCCGTATGCGTACGCTCCAGCACCAGATAAGGTTTATGGAGATTTGCCGCACAATTCTGCCGTATCACCAAATCATATAAAATCTCCCCGCTCTCACTTTTCTCCTCCAAAGTGGCAAGCCATAAAGCAGCCGCACCGGCACGCCCTTCATACTCCACATCACCGGATTTTGAAGTATAGAGCTCTTTGGTTATAAAGTTGTATAATGCGTAAAAATACGACTGTTCCAACGGTGACAGCGCATGAATCTTTTGCGTCACAGCATCGATGGAAGGATACAGATAACGTTTCCACAATATATTATCAAGTTGCCGTTCATTCAGAGTTTCGGGATTAAGGTCACGCAAGCGCTCTGCCGTATATTGCGGGCTATTACGCAACTGAATACCATATTCGTTTGCTACGATACGGTTTCGGATATTCATTACACGGCGCAGCATCGCCCACGAAGGACGTGCCGGATAAAGCAACGGATAGCGTGTATAGAGCAAATACGACTTCACCTGACGATGATCCTTTCCCATGGCATACTCCAATACCGCCTGATACAGCAGCATCTGTACCTTATTGTTCTCTTTGGGTTCTATTTTCCCCCGAATGGCGTACTCATCCGCTTTGCCCGATTTCATCTCAATGAAAGACGACATATCGCGCTGCATATAGTCCAAGCGTCCTTGCAGACCTAATGCCTCACAGATGTAAGACGGCTCCAATACGGCATCCGCCTTATCCAGTTCGTAACCTGAAGCCCGGAAAGTTTCCGTTACTGTCTGCCGGATATTATCAAAATGCCGCCTGCAATCGGCAAAGAATTCACGCTCTTTTTCGCGATCACGCAAATCAGCACAGGCAGCCAATTCAATGGGATACGAGCGGAATGCTTTTTTCATGCACGCCAGATAGTCGGGTTCATTTTCCGCGTGAATCCATTCATCCAGAAAGAGATTGGCTATATTACCCAACAGAAGCGGGCGGGTATTATCAGGTGTTTGCAGTCTTGCCAACATATAGTTTGCCGGGTGATGCCCGTACTCCCTGAAACATTCTGCCAACGAACTGATGTCGAGCAGGTAATCGGGTTCCAGAATAATGAAAGAAGGTGTAAGTACGCCCGAATCATCTATTGCCACATCCAGTAAATTAATCCGAGCGTGCCGCCACAGCAAATCGCAGGTTTCAGCAAATTCATCATTGACCTGAGGCACATTATAACGTACCCGTAGCGGTTCATCCGCTACTGCATCTACCGGACATACGTACAGATACTTCTCATCGGCATATTGGAAGCAGACACGCATACGTTGTACGTGCTCCCTTGCAAGAGGTTTTACGATATAGGTGGCATCAGCATACGGAAGCAGGCGATACAGTTCAGCCGGGATATCTTCACCGGTCAAGCGCTTTACAAAAAACGACAGAGTCTTGGCATCGCGCAACAAATGTTCTTTCGATGGATTTATTTTACGATTCAGAACCGCATTAGAAGTAAGCCGGAAAGTATGCAGACGATTTTGTTCCGCAACAGTCAACCCAAGTTTGGAAGATACAAAATTGATACGGGCAGAGAGGTCAGTCATTTGTAAACAACTATCCACCATTTGTGTACGGCACAAATGCTCAAGCAATTCCCGTAATTGACGGTAAGCACTTCCCAAAGCAGCATCTTCCGCACGACAAACTGCCTGCAGCAAATGAAAATATTCCTTTATGTCAGCACTCATTCCTCTTCCGTATCTATTACCTCATCAGTCTCATCGGTTTTCTTATCCTTAATCATCAGGATACTCATTTCATAAAGAAGATAAAGCGGAACGGCAACTACGGTCAACGTAAACGGATCGCCTGTGGGCGTTATGATGGCAGCGACGATAACGATAATCACCACAGCATGACGGCGATACTTGCGCAAGAATGTCTTATGTACCAACCCAAGCAACGAAAGCAGCCACGTCACCAGCGGGAGTTCAAAGGCAAGTCCCATACAGAGTACCAACATCATAAAATTATCGATATACGAATTAAGAGATATCTGATTCTCTATCGCCGCACTAAGCTGATAGGTGGAAAGGAAACGTAACGTCAGCGGATAGACCATGAAATAGCCCAGCAACACTCCGACAAAAAACATCACCGTCCCCAAACCGAGCGCTTTCTGCACTCCCCGGCGTTCACCGGGATAAAGCGCAGGACTAATGAATCGCCATATCTCAAAGAACAAGTATGGTGCAGCTGTCACCACCGACATCCAAAAAGCCGTAGATATATGAATGAAAAATGGTGCAGCCAGATTAATATTTATCAGTTTTATCTGAAACTCCTGCGTAAAGAACTCATCGTGCAAATCGAATCTCTCACCGATATAACGCAGCAAGTCATAAAAAATGAAATCATTATGGCAAGGAGCCAGCACTACATTGTCAAACAAATAAGGCATTGCAATGAAATAACCCACAGCCAATACAAACCATACGCCGAGAATGCGAAACAACACCCGGCGCAATTCATCTAAATGGTCCCAGAAAGTTAATTCTTTATCAGACATATTATAAACAGTGATAGAGTTATCTTTATCACCTTATTGCTTATCTGCAGGTTTATCTACCTCTTCCTTTGCCTTATTGATTTCGTCTTTAGCTTCGTTCACACCGTCTTTGAAGCTCTTCACGCCTTTACCCAATCCTTTCATCAGTTCGGGAATTTTCTTACCGCCAAACAACAATAGGATAACCAATGCTATGATAATCCATTCGGTACCACTGGGCAAGACGCCTAATAAGAGTAAGTTTGTCATAGTTATATTGAATTAAATTTGATTGCAAAGATAAGAAGATTTATGAAATACGAAGTACGAAAAATGAAGTATACTTTATCTTTCGTACTTCGTATTTTTTCTCAGTCCTGATAATACACCCTCTTCACACGTGTCGAAACACTTGTCAGCACTTCATACGGAATGGTATCAAGCACATCGGAAAGAACGGTTATGGGAAGACGGTCTCCGAAGATTTCAACGCTGTCACCTTCTTTACAATCAACATCCGTTACATCAATCATGCAGACATCCATACAAATATTACCCACATAAGGAGCACGCTGTCCGTTTACCAGACAATAGGCGTGACCGTTACCCAAATGCCTGTTCAAACCGTCAGCATAACCGATAGGAATGGCAGCAATACGTGAAGGACGCACCAAATGTCCCTTACGGCTATATCCCACCGTATCTTCTTCGGGCACATCACGTATCTGCAGAATGGTAGTTTTCAGCGTACTGACATTATTTATTATGGAATTGTCTATCGGACTGATACCATACAGCCCGATTCCCAACCGAACCATATCAAACTGTGCTCCCGGAAAACGTTCTATACCGGCTGAATTGCAGATATGACGAAGTATTTTATGCGGAAACGCCTCCTGCAACTGCATGGATGCCTCCTCAAAAGTTTCTATCTGTCTGCGCGTAAAAGCATCGAATTGAGGAGCGTCGCTTCCCACAAAATGAGAAAACACTGAACGGGGAATGACTGCATTCTGCCCTTTCAGACGCTCTATAAGCCGAGGCATATCACCCGGAGCAAACCCCAACCGGTGCATACCGGTATCCAGCTTTACATGGATGGGGAAATTGGTGATGCCTTCCTTCTCGGCTTCCTTTATCAATGCCTCCAGCAGGTGGAAGCTGTAAACTTCAGGTTCCAGTTTGTAGTCGAACATGGTCTTGAATGCCGTCATTTCCGGATTCATGATGATGATACTTGCCGTAATGCCCGCCTTGCGCAAGTCCGAACCTTCATCGGCAACGGCAACAGCCAGATAATCCACATGATGTTCCTGCAAAGTTTTGGCAATCTCATACGACCCCGCACCATAAGCGGAGGCTTTCACCATACATACCATTTTGGTCTCGGGCTTCAGTTTGCCGCGATAATAATTCAGATTGGCAATCATCGCACCGAGATTTACCTCCAGTATCGTTTCGTGTACCTTCTTCTCCAACACTTCCGTCAGTTCATCGAAACCGAACTTGCGTGCACCTTTAATCAGGATTATTTCATTCTCCAAGCGGAGTTCACCTTTCCCAATGGCCTCAATCAGCGCAACCGTATCCGGATAGAAAGCCTTCTCGATATTAAACCGTGCGGCACATGAAGATATTTCATTCCCCACACCGATAATACGTTCTATTCCCCGGCTGTTTACCAATTGTGCTACCTGCCGATAGAGAGTCGGCGTATTCTGTCCTGTCTCCAATATATCCGACAGAATCAGTGTCCGCTTCAGACCTTTGCTCTGCGAGCGGCGATACAGGAAATCGAGCGCTATATCCAGCGAGCCGAGGTCTGAATTATAGCTGTCGTTTATCAGCAAGCATCCGTTTTTACCTTCTTTCACCTCCAGACGCATTGCTATCGGCTCCAGTTTTGCCATACGCTCCGTAATCTGTTCGGCAGGAAGCATCAGATACAGGCAGGCTGCCAGGCAGTTCAACGAATTCTCGATAGAAGCATCATCTATGAACGGCAACGTAAATGTATTGTCCATATCCAGATAACGGTAAGAAACAACAGTGGAGTCCTCTTGCTTTTCCACTTTACTTATATATAGCGGACGCTCCATATCTTTCCTACTCCATGCTATCTCACGGGCGGAAAGCATGGATTTACCCACGCAGTTATTGATAAACTCGTCGTCACCGTTATAAATCACCACATCGCAATTCTTAAAGAGCGCCAGTTTCTCCATACACTTCTCCTGCAAAGAGAAGAAATTCTCCTGATGCGCACCTCCTATATTTGTCAGGATACCAATTGTAGGCTTGATAATATTCTGCAGGGCACGCATTTCTCCCGGTTCCGAGATGCCTGCCTCCAATATGGCAAGTTCCGTTTGCTCATTCATCTGCCATACGGACAAAGGCACGCCTATCTGCGAATTGTAGCTGCGGGGCGAACGGGTGATGACGCGTTCCGGACTCAACAGCTGATGCAGCCATTCCTTCACAATAGTTTTTCCGTTACTGCCCGTTATGCCGATAACAGGAATCTGAAAGCGGTCGCGGTGTTGTTCCGCCAACTTCTGCAAAGCTTTCAGCGGACTTGGGACGACTAATAAGTTGAAAGTTGAAAGTTGAAAGTTGAAAGTTTCAATTTCCTTCAGCCCTTCTTCGCTGACAACAAAATTACGAACACCACGCGTGTATAATTCCCGGATATAACGGGTACCGTCATTCCGCTTGGTAGTCAAGGCAAAAAACAATGTTTCTTCCGGGAAACTCAGGGAACGGCTATCTGTAAGCAGCCAGTCAATGGTAGCCGGCATATCGCCTATCCGCCGCGCACCAATGATTCGGGCTATATCTTCAATCGTATATGACATAATTCTCTCTCCTTTTGGAAGTCTAAGTACGGGTATTTTCCGTTAAGTCGGTCTATTTTTAACACAATTTGTCCTAAAAAACGCTTATACTCTTCAGAATCCGGGTGAAAGGGCTTATGAGCTAATCCTCTACGGATATTTTCACTTTCCTCTATTATCTGTAACGTCTCTTCCGAAAAACAGGCAGACGAGAAACGTTCCCACACATATTGCACAGCCATATCGGAGGGATGTACCATATCTTCAGCATAGAAACGGTAATCGCGTAATTCGTCCAAAACCAATTCATAGGCGGGAAAATAGAACACGCTTTCCGGAAAGGCGGCTTGCAACCTGTCCACGGCCAACAATAAGGTAGATTTACTGAGCTGGTTAGCGTGTATGCCATCCCTTATATGGCGAATAGGGCTGACTGTAAACATCACTTTCAGCCCGGAATTTCGTGCCAGCAGTCCGGACAGCAATGAGGTATAGTCCGATACGATTTCATCGACCGTCAATCGTCTACGGGTAAATTCTTTCTCCGGCAACTTATGGCAGTTACCTACAATACACCCCGTATTTTTTTGTTCGTACACCCAAGATGTACCGAAAGTAAGCAACAAACAATTTGTATGAAAAATCCGTCCGTGTGCATTAGCAATCCGCCCATTAATCTTCTTCAAGGTTTCATCGGCCGACGGTGATGAAAAATCCCCATGATGCATGGAGCTATGCCAACAGTCACGAAAGAAAAAGAGTTCTTCCTTTCCGTATACTTTTCCAAGTATGATTTCACGCAAAGCGACAGATATGGACAAAGGATTATAAAGCACACCGTAAGGGTTGACATCGCACGAGAATTTAGCACCTATAAGCCTTGTACCCATATTAGCTGCAAAGCAGGAACCGAGTAGCAACAAACGGTCTGTATGCCGCAAACGGGGCAGATTGGCAGGGAGTTCAACAGGAGTAATGAAGTTCATACACAAACTTTATTCAATTGGACTTGCAAAGATACAAAGAAATACAGCAAACGGAGAAACTGCAACTTTAAAATTCCTGTAAAAGGCTTCTCCAAAACAAAAAACAGACAAAATGATACAGCCATCCGTTTTCTTTTGCTATTTTTGCATTTTGTAATCTTCAGTACAGTGATGAAAACAGAACCAACAACATACAACTTGCTGGATTCCATTTCCTACCCGGAAGATCTGCGTAAATTAAGCGTAGAGCAGCTTCCGGAGGTTTGTGAAGAATTAAGGCAAGACATCATTCAAGAACTTTCGTGCAATCCGGGACACTTTGCAGCAAGTTTGGGTACAGTGGAACTTACCGTCGCACTGCATTACGTCTACAATACCCCATACGACCGTATCGTGTGGGACGTAGGGCATCAGGCCTACGGCCACAAGATGCTGACCGGACGTCGCGAATCTTTCTGCACCAACCGGAAGTTTAAGGGGATACGTCCCTTCCCCACTCCCGTGGAAAGCGATTACGACACCTTTACTTGCGGGCATGCCTCAAATTCCATTTCGGCAGCCTTGGGTATGGCTGTTGCAGCAGCAAAAAAAGGTGAGAAAGACCGCCATGTAGTAGCCATCATCGGTGACGGAAGCATGAGTGGCGGACTGGCTTTTGAGGGTTTGAACAATGCCTCATCCACCGCCAACAACCTATTGATTATCCTCAACGACAATGATATGGCGATAGACCGCAGCGTAGGCGGTATGAAGCAATATTTGTTCAATCTGACAACCTCTAACCGCTATAACCAATTGCGTTTCAAAGCCTCCAAGATGCTGTTTAAAATGGGTGTGCTGAATGAAGACCGACGCAAAGCTTTAATCCGCTTTTCTAACAGTCTAAAATCAATGGCTGCCCAGCAACAGAACATCTTCGAAGGGATGAACATACGATACTTCGGTCCGATAAACGGGCACGACGTAAAGAACCTGGCCCGTGTTCTGCGGGATATAAAAGATATGCAAGGACCTAAAATCCTTCATCTGCACACTATAAAGGGTAAAGGCTTCGAGCCCGCCGAAAAGGAGCCGGGCATCTGGCACGCGCCTGGTAAGTTCGACCCCGAAACCGGAGAACGTATTACTGCCGACACCAGCAATCTTCCCCCTCTATACCAAACCGTATTCGGCGAAACACTAGTGGAATTAGCAGAGAAGAATCCGAAAATCGTCGGAGTCACACCCGCCATGCCCACAGGATGCTCCATGAACATATTGATGAAGGCAATGCCCGACCGCGCTTTCGATGTAGGCATTGCCGAAGGGCACGCCGCCACATTCTCCGGTGGCATGGCAAAGGAAGGACTGCAACCCTTCTGCAACATTTATTCGTCTTTCATGCAGCGGGCTTATGACAATGTGATACATGACATTGCCATCCTGCGGTTACCTGTTGTGCTCTGTCTGGACCGCGCCGGATTGGTAGGTGAAGACGGACCGACACATCATGGCGTATACGACCTTGCCTATTTCCGTCCTATCCCGAATCTGACCATTTCCTCGCCTATGGACGAGCACGAACTGCGTCGTCTGATGTACACTGCACAACTGCCGGGCAAAGGTCCGTTCGTAATCCGCTATCCACGCGGACGTGGCGTATTGGCAAACTGGCGATGCTCGTTGGAGGAAATCCCTGTAGGCAAAGGACGGAAACTGAAGGACGGGAAAGACCTTGCTGTCATCACCATCGGTCCGATAGGAAACATTGCCGCACACGCCATTAAACGGGCGGAAACCGAGAAAGGACTTTCCATAGCCCACTACGACCTACGTTTTCTTAAACCGCTGGACGAAGCATTATTACATGAAGCGGGACACAACTTCAAACGCATCATTACCATAGAAGACGGTACACGAAAAGGCGGCATGGGAAGTGCCGTTTTGGAGTTTATGGCGGACAACAACTACACCCCGCACATAGAGCGCATCGGCGTACCCGACACATTTATAGAGCACGGTACGGTACAGGAGTTGTATCAATTGTGCGGAATGGATGAAGAAGGAATCTATAATATATTAATTAAGAATGAAAAATAAAGAATGAAGAATCGGGCTGCGCTATGCAAGCCGTCCGCAAGGAAATTCTTCATTCTTCACTCTTCATTCTTCATTTCTTAAAGTATTGTGAAAATAATCATTGCAGGTGCCGGCGCAGTAGGCACACATTTGGCCAAACTATTGTCTCGCGAAAAACAGGACATTATATTAATGGACGACAACGAAGAGAGGATGAGTACACTCAGCTCCAACTTCGACTTGATGACTGTCACCGCCTCTCCCACTTCCATTAAGGGATTGAAAGAAGTAGGGGTGGGAGAAGCCGACCTTTTCATTGCCGTTACTCCCGATGAAAGCCGCAACATCACTGCCTGTATGCTCGCTACCAATCTTGGTGCGGTAAAGACCGTAGGCCGCATTGACAACTACGAGTACCTGTTGCCCAAAAACAAGGAATTCTTCCAAAAATTGGGGGTAGACTCGCTTATCTATCCGGAAATGCTTGCAGCAAAAGAGATTGTATCTTCCATCCGTATGAGTTGGGTGCGCCAATGGTGGGAATTCTGTGGCGGTGCACTGATTCTGATAGGGGCTAAGATGCGTGAGAAGGCGGAAATTTTGGATATTCCCCTGCATCAACTGGGCGGACCGGAATTACCCTACCACGTGGTAGCCATCAAGCGCGGCAATGAAACACTGATTCCTCGCGGCGACGATGTCATAAAACTGCATGATATTGTTTATTTTACGACCACCCGCAAATTCGTTCCGTATATCCGTAAGATAGCCGGCAAGGAAGATTACGCCGATGTGCGCAATGTCATGATTATGGGA
The DNA here is from genome assembly GCF_018390535.1 of Bacteroides propionicigenes. Lineage (GTDB taxonomy): Bacteria > Bacteroidota > Bacteroidia > Bacteroidales > Bacteroidaceae > Bacteroides > Bacteroides propionicigenes. The sequence goes on from NZ_JAHBBW010000001.1 coordinate 563,428, forward strand.
GGAAGCCGCATTGCAGTACGCACCGCACAATACGTTCCCGACTATATGCAGGTGAAGATTGTAGAAAACGACCTGAACCGATGCAACCGCCTTACCGAACTACTGGATGATAAGATTATGATTATCAACGGAGACGGACGGGACATGGATTTGCTTGTAGAAGAAGGATTAAAGAACACCGAAGCTTTTGTTGCACTAACCGAGAACTCGGAAACAAACATCCTCGCCTGCCTGGCTGCAAAGCGTATGGGAGTAAGCAAGACTGTTGCGGAAGTAGAAAATATAGATTATATAGGCATGGCGGAAAGTCTTGACATCGGCACTGTTATCAACAAAAAGATGATTGCAGCCAGCCACATCTACCAGATGATGTTGGATGCAGACGTCAGCAATGTAAAATGCCTGACTTTTGCCAATGCCGATGTGGCGGAATTTACCGTCAAACCCGGCTCTAAGATAACCAAGCACCAGGTAAAAGACCTCGGTCTACCCAAGGGAACAACTATTGGCGGGCTGATACGCAACGGTGAAGGTGTTGTGGTTATGGGTAACACACAAATACTGCCCGGCGACCATGTGGTAGTATTCTGCCTGAACATGATGATTAAGAAAATCGAAAAATATTTTAACTAGCGAACGTGATTAACTTTAAGACAATTATACGGATTATCGGTATTCTGCTGTTACTGGAAACAGTCATGCTACTGGCATGTTCGGCAATATCATATTACTATAATGACGAAGCCCTGCTTGATTTCTGGAAATCGGCAGGTATCACTGCCGGAGCCGGCCTACTCATGGCCATCGCCGGAAGAGGCGGCGAAAAACAACTGACCCGCCGTGACGGTTACGTATTGGTCAGCTTTGCATGGGTAGCCTTTTCTCTTTTCGGTATGCTGCCTTTCTACATCAGCGGATACGTTCCCGACATCACAAATGCTTTCTTTGAAACCATGTCCGGTTTTACAAGTACGGGAGCTACCGTATTGGACAACATAGAATCGCTTCCCCATGGGCTGCTATTTTGGCGTGGCATGACACAATGGATAGGCGGTTTGGGAATTATCATGTTTACGATTGCTGTATTGCCTATTTTCGGAGTCAGCGGTCTGCAGGTATTCGCTGCTGAAGCCAGCGGTCCCACGCACGACAAAGTGCATCCGCGTATCGGCATCACGGCCAAATGGATATGGAGTATCTATACCGGGCTTACCCTGATTCTTGTAGTCCTGCTCATGCTGGGAGGTATGGATTGGTTCGACAGCGTATGCCACGCCTTTGCCACCACAGGCACAGGAGGATTCTCCACCAAACAAGCAAGTATAGCCTATTACAACTCTCCTTATATAGAATATGTCATCTCCTTCTTTATGTTTATCTCCGGTATCAACTTTACGTTGTTGTTATTTTTTGCCAGCCGGAAATTCAAGAAGGTCATTGACAATGCCGAACTGAAATGGTATTTCTGGTCGGTAGTTAGTTTTACTACCGTCATTGCAGTTGTTCTCTACTATACCAGCTCAATGGGGGTGGAAGAGGCTTTCCGCAAATCATTGTTCCAAGTTATATCTTTGCATACCTCAACCGGCTTTGCCACAGACGACTATATACTATGGACACCCATACTTTGGGGATTGCTAACCATTGTTATGGTCATGGGAGCTTGTGCGGGCAGTACAACGGGCGGATTGAAATGTATCCGAATGGTAATCCTTGCCAAAGTGTCACGTAATGAATTTAAACACATCCTCCATCCTAATGCCGTACTGCCGGTACGTGTAAACAAACAGGTAATATCGCCTTCCATCGTTTCTACAGTTCTGGCATTCTTCTTTTTATACTTCATTATTATCATTATCGGCATACTGATAATGATGGGAATGGGGATAGGAGCCGAAGAATCCATTGGCTGCGTCATATCCAGTATTGGCAATATGGGGCCCGGATTAGGTGATACAGGTCCCGCCTATTCATGGAATGCCCTGCCTGATGCAGCCAAATGGCTGTTGTCATTCCTCATGTTATTAGGACGCCTGGAATTGTTTACTGTCTTACTTTTGTTCACCCCGGAATTTTGGAAGCGGAATTGACTTAGGATAAAAAGTGTAAAAATAGTCATTTTTTGTTATGCAGAGATAGCAAAATGAAAGATACTTATTATATCTTTGCGCCCTGAAAGAGATATGGAGGTATGAAACAGTGCATAAAATATTGTATGATAGCCATACTCGCAGTTTTATTACACAACGGTGCGATAGATACTGCGGATTTTTTGTGTACTCCGGTTAACAATAGCACTGACAGTTGCATATTAACTCAAGCGCCTACCGCCCGGCAAACAATTCAGCACTATTATAACCATTTATCGTCTACCTCCTCCTGCCTGGAGTATGTAGACCACACACAAGTGCCCGGTAACAAAGCTTCCCTGCTGCGTGCCGATATTATCCGTATGCAACAATCGCTGCGTGCGCAAAGCTACGACCGTATACCGGATTTGTACTATTCTCCCGTACCCGATTCGCATTACTACGTATTCGGGCTAAGAAAGATTATCAGATAAAAGGGTAGCACTCTGCCACCTTATCATCTTTTATTCAGTATATCTATATTTTATATATCTAAAATCTTATCAGATTTATGAACTTTACTTTGTTAGTAGTCGTCTTGCTGACGGCAATTGCTTTCGTGGGTATTGTCATCGCGCTGTCCAATGCGATAGCTCCCCGTTCGTACAATGTACAGAAAATGGAGCCGTACGAGTGCGGTATTCCCACCCGCGGTAAATCATGGATGCAGTTCCGAGTAGGTTACTATCTGTTTGCTATCTTGTTTCTGATGTTTGAAGTGGAGACGGTATTCCTGTTCCCGTGGGCAGTCATTGCACGCGAGCTTGGAGTAGCCGGGCTTTTCAGTATTTTGTTTTTCCTTATTATATTAGTTCTGGGTCTTGCTTATGCCTGGAGGAAAGGAGCTTTGGAATGGAAGTAACGAAGAAACCCAACATAAAATCCATCCCTTATGAGGAGTTTACAGACAACGAAACGTTGGAGAAACTGGTTCGGGAGCTCAACGCAGGAGGCGCCAATGTGGCTCTCGGCGTACTGGACGATTTCGTCAACTGGGGACGCAGCAATTCGCTGTGGCCGCTTACGTTTGCAACAAGCTGTTGCGGTATCGAATTCATGGCCCTCGGTGCAGCCCGCTATGATATGGCGCGCTTCGGGTTTGAAGTAGCCCGTGCCAGTCCGCGCCAAGCAGATATGATTATGGTGTGCGGAACAATCACGAACAAAATGGCGCCGGTACTGAAACGTTTGTACGACCAAATGGCCGACCCGAAGTATGTGATAGCCGTAGGCGGTTGTGCAGTCAGCGGCGGCCCGTTCAAGAAGTCCTATCACGTTGTCAACGGAGTGGATAAGATCCTGCCGGTAGACGTATATATTCCGGGATGTCCTCCCCGCCCCGAAGCATTCTACTACGGAATGATGCAGTTGCAACGTAAGGTAAAAATAGAGAAGTACTTTGGTGGTGTAAATCAAAAAGAAGAAAAACCGGAAGAATGAATATGAATGCAACAAGATATATAGAGCCCGCAGCCTTGCACGATGAGATGCTGCGCCTGCGGCAAGAAGAACAGATGGACTTTCTGGAATGCCTCACCGGTATGGACTGGGGCGAACCTGATACAGCCAAAGATGCTCCCGATACTCCGCGCGGACTTGGTGTAGTGTATCAGTTGGAGTCCACCGTTACCGGCAAACAGATTGCGGTTCGCACCGCCACCCTCGACCGGGAACATCCCGAACTTCCTTCCGTTTGCGACATTTGGAAAGCCGCAGACTTCTTGGAACGTGAAGTGTTCGACTTCTACGGCGTAGTGTTCATCGGGCATCCCGACATGAGACGCCTCTATCTGCGCAATGACTGGGTAGGCTATCCGATGCGTAAAGACGACGACCCGGAAGCACAGAACCCTCTGCGCATGGACAACGAAGAGACAATCGATACTACCACCGAACTGGAACTTAACCCGGACGGAACTGTAAAGAACAAAGAGTCGCAACTCTTCGGCGACGACGAATATGTAGTAAACATCGGTCCCCAGCACCCTGCCACCCATGGCGTAATGCGTTTCCGCGTATCACTGGAAGGTGAAATCATCGAAAAGATTGATGCCAACTGCGGATATATCCACCGGGGCATCGAGAAGATGTGCGAAAGCCTTACATATCCGCAAACACTGGCCCTGACTGACCGTCTGGACTACCTGGGCGCCCACCAGAACCGTCATGCCCTGTGTATGTGTATCGAAAAGGCCATGGGCATAGAGGTAAGCGAGCGCGTACAATACATCCGCACCATCATGGATGAGCTGCAACGCATCGATTCGCACTTGCTTTTCTACTCCTGTCTGGCAATGGACCTCGGTGCGCTGACCGCCTTCTTCTACGGCTTCCGTGACCGTGAAAAAATCTTGGACATCTTTGAAGGCACTTGCGGCGGACGCCTCATCATGAACTACAACACGATTGGCGGCGTGCAAGCCGACATCGCTCCCGACTTCCAAAAGAAAGTGAAAGAATTCATCCCTTACCTGCGCGGTATCCTGCACGAATATCACGACGTGTTTACGGGAAATATCATTGCACAGCAACGTCTGAAAGGCGTAGGCGTGCTGTCTCGCGAAGACGCCATAGCTTTCGGCGCTACCGGCGGCACAGGACGTGCCAGCGGTTGGGCGTGCGACGTGCGTAAACGTATGCCTTACAGTGTATATGATAAGGTGGACTTCAAAGAGATTGTCCGCACCGAAGGAGACTCTTGGGCGCGCTACCTCATCCGTATGGATGAAATCATGGAAAGCTTGAAAATCATCGAACAGTTGATAGACAATATCCCCGAAGGTGCATACCAGGAGAAGATGAAACCGATTATCCGCGTGCCGGAAGGTACTTACTATGCCGCCGTAGAAGGCAGCCGCGGTGAGTTCGGCGTGTTCCTCGAGAGCCATGGAGACAAGACTCCCTACCGTTTGCACTTCCGCAGTACAGGTCTTCCGCTGGTATCTACCGTGGATACAATCTGCCGCGGCGCAAAGATTGCCGACCTTATTGCCATCGGTGGAACACTGGACTATGTAGTACCGGACATCGACAGATAAAAGAGTAGATAGCAAACATACACCAAACTATCAAATAGTAAATCGTAAAATCGTAAATAAACAGATGTTTGACTTTAGTATAGTAACCAATTGGATTCACCAGATGCTGACCTCCTTCATGCCGGAAGGTCTGGCGGTGTTTCTCGAATGCGTAGTGATAGGCGTATGCATCATCCTGATGTATGCAGTGCTTGCCATTATCCTGATTTATATGGAGCGCAAGATATGCGCCTTTTTCCAATGCCGCCTCGGTCCGATGCGTGTAGGGAAATGGGGATTGCTCCAAGTGCCCTGCGACGTCATCAAGATGTTGACTAAAGAAATCATTGACCTGAAGTTCTCCGACAGGTTCCTCTACAACCTGGCGCCGTTCATGGTCATCATAGCCTCGTTCCTCACGTTCGCCTGCCTGCCCATCAGCAAAGGGCTGGAAGTGCTGGACTTCAACGTGGGCGTGTTCTTCCTGCTTGCCGCTTCGAGTATCGGTGTGGTAGGCATCCTGCTTGCCGGATGGAGTTCCAACAACAAGTTCTCGCTTATCGGAGCCATGCGAAGCGGTGCGCAAATCATCAGCTACGAACTCTCCTGCGGACTGAGCATCCTGACAATGGTAGTTCTGATGGGCACGATGCAGTTCTCCGAAATCGTAGCCGGACAAGCCGACGGCTGGTTCATCTTCAAAGGACACATCCCGGCAGTGATAGCATTCGTTATCTATCTTATTGCAGGTAATGCGGAAACCAACCGCGGCCCGTTCGACCTGCCCGAAGCCGAAAGCGAGCTGACCGCCGGTTATCATACGGAATACTCAGGTATGGGTTTCGGCTTCTTCTATCTGGCAGAATATCTGAACCTGTTCATCGTAGCCGGTATAGCCGCCACGATTTTCCTGGGTGGCTGGATGCCGTTGCACATCGTCGGTCTGGACGGTTTCAATGCGGTCATGGATTACATTCCGGGCTTTGTATGGTTCTTCGGCAAGGCATTCTTCGTGGTGTTCCTGCTGATGTGGATTAAATGGACATTCCCGCGCCTGCGCATCGACCAGATTCTGAACCTCGAATGGAAATATCTGGTTCCTATCAGCATGGTGAACCTGATTCTAATGGTATTAATCGTAGTATTTAAATTACATTTCTGATGAAAGATAATAACTCCTACATAGGCAGCCTCATCAATGGTATCACTTCCCTGCTCACGGGTATGAAAACCACGATGACCGTTTTCTGCCGCAAGAAGACTACCGAACAATATCCGGAAAACCGGAAGACGCTGAAACTCTCCGAACGCTTCCGGGGTACACTGACAATGCCCCACAATGAACAGAACGAGCACCATTGCATTGCCTGCGGCCTGTGCCAGATGGCTTGTCCCAACGACACCATCAAGGTGACGAGCGAAACCGTAGAAACGGAAGACGGCAAGAAAAAGAAGATACTGGCGAAATACGAATACGACCTCGGCTCCTGTATATTCTGCCAGCTTTGCGTCAACGCCTGTCCGCACGATGCCATCACATTCGACCAGAATTTTGAGCATGCCGTATTCGACCGCAGCAAACTGGTACTGACGCTGAATCATCCGGGCAGTCACGTAGAAGAGAAAAAGAAACCCGCCGCTCCCCAACCCGAAGTAGCGAAGTAATTAGTAATTCATAATTAGTAATCAATAACATGGAATTTAATCTTGAAACAATAGTATTTTACTTCCTTGCGGCTTTCATTACCGTATTCTCCATACTGACGGTAACCACCAAACGTATGGTACGTTCGGCCACATACCTGCTGTTTGTGCTGTTCGGCACAGCCGGCATCTACTTCCTGCTGGGATACACATTCCTCGGTTCGGTACAGATTATGGTATACGCGGGCGGTATCGTCGTGCTTTACGTCTTCTCCATCCTGCTCACCAGCGGTGAAGGCGACATGGCGGGAAAGCTGAAGCGCAGCAAGTTCTTCGCCGGACTGGGCACTACCGTAGCCGGAGCTGTCATTGTACTGTTCATAACCCTGAAACATAAATTCATCGCCACCACCGATGTAGCGCCTCTTGAAGTCAACATCAAGACTATCGGGCACCATATGCTGAGCGGTGACAAGTACGGTTACCTGTTGCCTTTCGAGGCCGTCAGCATTCTGCTGCTGGCATGTATCGTAGGCGGATTATTAATAGCACGTAAAAGATAAGAATTATGATACACATGGAATATTACCTGATAGTCTCGGCTATCATGTTTTTCGCCGGCATCTACGGGTTCTTCACCCGCCGCAATACCTTGGCGATATTGATTTCAATCGAGTTGATACTGAACGCTACGGACATCAACTTCGCGGTATTCAACCGTTTTCTGTTTCCCGGCGGACTGGAAGGCTATTTCTTCTCCCTGTTCTCCATTGCCATCTCGGCAGCCGAAACAGCTGTGGCTATTGCTATCATGATTAACATCTATCGTAACATACGTTCTATCCAGGTGAACAAGCTGGACGAACTCAAATGGTAATAAATATGGAATATACGATTCTAATCCTTCTTCTTCCCTTGCTCTCATTCCTTGTGTTGGGATTGGGCGGCAAATGGATGTCACACCGCACCGCCGGCATCATCGGCACGGCGGTACTGGGTGCAGTGGCGGTACTCTCCTACCTCACCGCAATACAATATTTCACCGCCCCCCGGCTGGCAGACGGCACATACGCCACGCTGATGCCTTACAACTGTACATGGCTGCCGTTCACACCGTCGCTCAGCATTGACCTGGGCATCTTGCTCGACCCTATATCGGTGATGATGCTGATTGTCATAAGCACCGTATCATTCATGGTACACCTCTACTCTTTCGGCTATATGAAAGGGGAACGCGGTTTCCAACGCTATTATGCTTTCCTCTCGCTTTTCACCATGTCCATGCTGGGGCTGGTGGTAGCGACCAATATTTTTCAGATGTATCTGTTCTGGGAGTTGGTGGGTGTATCTTCCTACCTGCTGATCGGCTTCTACTATACGAAGCCCGCAGCAATCGCCGCCAGCAAGAAAGCGTTTATCGTGACCCGTTTTGCCGACCTGGGCTTCCTTATCGGTATTCTGGTTTACGGCTACTATGCCGGAACCTATACTTTCCAGCCCAATGAAATGGCACTGCTGAAAGGCGGCGCAACAATGATTCCGCTGGCGCTGGGACTGATGTTCATCGGTGGAGCCGGCAAGAGCGCCATGTTCCCGCTGCACATCTGGCTGCCCGATGCTATGGAAGGCCCTACTCCGGTCAGCGCATTGATTCATGCCGCTACCATGGTCGTCGCAGGTGTCTATCTGGTGGCACGTATGTTCCCGTTATTCATCGACTATGCGCCCCATGTGCTGCACCTCGTTGCCTATGTAGGCGCATTCACAGCGTTCTACGCTGCCGGCGTAGCCTGTGTGCAAAGCGACATCAAGCGTGTGCTCGCCTTCTCCACTATATCGCAGATAGGCTTTATGATGGTGGCGCTCGGCGTATGTACTTCCATGAACCCGCATGAAGGCGGGCTGGGCTATATGGCAGGTATGTTCCATCTGTTTACGCACGCCATGTTCAAGGCATTGCTGTTCCTCGGTGCAGGCAGCATCATCCATGCGGTGCACAGCAACGAGATGTCCGCTATGGGCGGGCTGCGCAAATATATGCCGATTACGCATATCACTTTCCTGATAGCCTGCCTTGCCATCGCCGGTATTCCCCCGTTCTCCGGATTCTTCTCCAAGGACGAGATTTTGACGGCCTGCTTCCAATTCAGCCCCGCCATGGGTTGGATAATGACGGTGATTGCCGCAATGACCGCATTCTATATGTTCCGTCTCTACTACGGCATTTTCTGGAGCGACAAGCGGTCGGCGGTTAGCGGCGAGCACGCGCAAGACACCGACCACGCACACCACACTCCCCACGAAAGCCCGTTGGCGATGACCGTCCCCTTGATGTTTCTCGCTGCCGTTACAGTGGTTGCCGGATTCATACCTTTCGGGCACTTCGTCAGCTCGAACGGTGAAGCCTATACCATTCATCTGGACTGGGGCGTGGCAGGTACAAGCATAGCCATCGCCGTTGTTTCCATAGCCTTGGCAACCTATATGTATAAAAGCGGAAAACAACCCGTTGCCAATGCGCTTGCCCGCCGCTTCAACGGCTTGTGGACGGCAGCCTACCACCGCTTCTATATCGATGAAGTTTACCAGTTCATCACCCACCGCATCATCTTCGGTTGCATCAGCCGTCCCATTGCATGGTGGGACCGCCATGTGATAGACGGCTTCTTCAATTTTCTCGCCTGGGGCGCCAATGCCACCAGCGACGAGATACGCGGCCTGCAAAGCGGACGCATCCAGCAGTACACGTTCGTATTCCTGCTGGGTACGCTCATACTGATATTGCTGCTGTTGCTGTAAACGAGAAACGGACACTGATATTGATATATCAATCCATAGAACAATAACAATTAATACAATACTATAAAGATGAATTTCTTATCCATATTCGTACTCATCCCTTTGCTGATGCTGCTGGGTCTTTGGCTCAGCCGTAACATAGCACAGATACGTGCGGTGATGATAACCGGCGCTTCGGCACTGCTCATCGCCGCCGTCGGACTGACTGTCGTCTATCTGCAAGCCCGTCATGGCGGCGCTACGGATGAAATGCTGTTCCGTGCCGACGTAGCTTGGTATCCCGCCCTCAACATTCACTATTCCGTGGGTGTAGACGGTATTTCGGTAGCCATGCTGCTACTCTCGGCCATCATTGTCTTTACGGGAACATTCGCTTCCTGGCGTCTGCAACCGCTGACTAAAGAATATTTCCTGTGGTTCACCCTGCTGTCCATGGGCGTGTTCGGCTTCTTTATCTCCACCGACCTGTTCACCATGTTCATGTTCTACGAGGTAGCGCTTATCCCGATGTACCTGCTGATTGGCGTATGGGGTTCGGGACGCAAGGAATATGCCGCCATGAAACTGACGCTGATGCTTATGGGCGGTTCCGCTTTCCTGTTAATCGGTATCTTAGGTATCTACTTCGGCAGCGGCGCCACCACCATGAACCTGCTGGAAATAGCCCAACTGCACAATATTCCTATCGAGCAACAACGCATCTGGTTCCCGCTTACTTTCCTCGGTTTCGGCGTGCTGGGCGCACTGTTCCCGTTCCACACATGGAGCCCCGACGGTCACGCATCCGCACCGACTGCCGTTTCCATGCTGCATGCGGGCGTACTGATGAAACTGGGCGGCTACGGATGTTTCCGCATCGCCATGTACCTGATGCCCGAAGCCGCACAGGAACTCGGCTGGATATTCCTCGTACTGACAGGTATCTCCGTTGTGTACGGTGCATTCTCCGCCTGCGTGCAAACCGATTTGAAGTATATCAATGCCTACTCTTCCGTATCGCACTGCGGTCTGGTGCTTTTCGCCATTCTGATGATGAACCGGACGGCTTGTACGGGCGCCGTGCTGCAAATGCTTTCCCACGGATTGATGACCGCCCTGTTCTTCGCCCTCATCGGTATGATTTACGGACGTACGCACACACGCGACGTACGCGAGCTTAGCGGACTGATGAAGATTATGCCTTTCCTCGCAGTATCCTACGTCATCGCCGGTCTTGCCAACCTCGGTTTGCCGGGGCTCAGCGGTTTCATTGCCGAAATGACAATCTTCAACGGCGCTTTCCAGCATCCCGATACATTCCACCGCGTATGGACCGTCATTGCCTGCACAAGCATTGTAATTACCGCGGTCTACATTCTGCGCCTTGTCGGTAAAATCCTTTATGGAACCTGCACCAACAAGCACCACCTGACATTGACCGATGCCACCTGGGACGAACGTACCGCCGTAATCATCCTTATCGCTTGCGTAGCCGGCCTCGGTCTTGCCCCGCTGTGGATAAGCAACATGATTGGAGACAGCGTGCTGCCGGTAGTCAATCTATTAGCCGCCCGCTAATCACGCCAATCAGGAGTTAATTATTAATCACTAAACAGTTAATCACCAAATAATATGGATTACTCCCAATTTCTCCTAATGAAAGAAGAGCTGTCGCTGATAGCGGTTATCGTTATCCTCTTTATAGCCGACCTCTTCATGAGTCCGGATGCGCACAAACATGACGGCAAGCCGATGTTGAACACCATGCTGCCCGTTGTTCTGCTCATCATCCATACACTTATAACCATCGTGCCCGGTCCTGTAGCCGACGCTTTTGGCGGGATGTATCACAACCAGCCGATACAGAGCATCGTCAAATCCATCCTCAGCGTAGGTACGCTTATCGTCTTCCTTATGGCGCACGAGTGGATGCGCCGCCCCGATACGGCAATCAAGCAAGGCGAGTTTTACGTACTGACACTCTCCACGCTGCTGGGTATGTACTTTATGATTTCCGCCGGCCACTTCCTGATGTTCTTCATCGGGTTGGAAACCGCCAGCATCCCGATGGCTGCACTGGTTGCTTTCGACAAATACCGCCACCACTCCGCCGAGGCAGGCGCCAAGTACATTCTTACGGCACTCTTCTCCAGCGGATTGCTGCTTTACGGCATTTCGCTGATATACGGTTCTGTAGGTACACTCTACTTTGCAGATATTCCGGCACATCTGGACGGAAACCCGTTACAGATTATGGCGTTCGTATTCTTCTTCTCCGGCATGGGATTCAAGATTTCATTGGTGCCTTTCCACCTGTGGACGGCAGACGTGTACGAAGGCGCTCCGAGTACGGTGACCGCTTACCTGAGCGTTATCTCCAAAGGTGCGGCGGCATTCGTGCTGATGACCATACTCTATAAGGTGTTTGCCCCGATGGTGGCGCAATGGCAGGAAGTGCTCTACTGGGTCATCATCGCCTCCATCACGCTTGCCAACCTCTTCGCGCTGCGTCAGGAAAACCTGAAACGACTGATGGCATTCTCCAGTATCTCCCAAGCCGGTTACATCATGCTGGGCGTCATCAGCGGAACGTCATTGGGTATGGCGTCACTGGTGTACTACGTATTGATTTACCTGTTTGCCAATCTCGCCGTCTTCACCGTTATCACGATTGTGGCATTGCGTGCCCATAAGTTTACGCTGGAAGATTACAACGGATTGTACGCCACCAATCCCAAACTGGCTTTCCTCATGACATTGGCGCTGTTCTCGCTGGCAGGTATTCCACCGTTTGCGGGCTTCTTCTCGAAGTTCTTCATCTTTGCGGCAGCCTTCCGGAGCGGTTTCCATTTGCTGGTGTTCATTGCGCTGGTCAATACCATTCTGTCACTCTACTACTATCTGAAGATAGTAAAAGCAATGTACATCAACAAGAGCGACGAACCTATTGCCGCTTTCCGCAGCGATAACTACACGCGCGCCAGCCTTGTCATCTGTACGCTGGGCATCGTGGTGCTGAGCATTGCAAGCGTGGTATATCAGTCCATCGATAAGTTCTCGTTCGGAATGTAGAAAAGCGGACAATCCTTTTTTATCTTCACGAGGTGTCAAAACAAAAAACATTTGCTATTTGTTCCTTTGTTTTGACACACTCTCGTGACGAAAAGCCTGATAGTTTCCCATTTTTTCAAGGTGCCAATAAAAAGCCAGCCCAAGTGCCAATTTTTCAGCTCATTATCAGACAGTTGACTTGCTTTACAGCCAATGCAACTGCCAGTTTAGTGACACAACATAATTAATAAAGAAAAGATATACTAAAGTATATCTCTGTTGGAGAAAACGGATGATGCGTTTGAGCAAAATCCATCATGTATCCGAGTGCAACAGATGATGTATACGGATGTAACAGATGATGCAATTTTAGGATTTGTAAGGGGATATTTATTCCCGCTTTATTTCATTATTTGGTTTCTGTACTGCGTAGGCGTCAGTTTGGTAAGTTGTTTAAAAGTGCGGTTAAAGTGCGAGATAGACTCGAACCCGCACTCCACAGCTATCTGTGAAATCTCCATATCACCGATAGTCAACAGCTTGCACGCATAACCGATACGCATATCCGCCACATACTGCAGGAAAGTTTTTTCCGTAACCTCTTTGAAGAAGCGGCAAAAGGCGCTGCTATTCATATTCGCCATTTCGGCAATCTCATCGAGCTTAAGGGAACGGGTATAATTACTATTAATAAAGGAGATAATCTTATCAATCCTTTTGTTTCCCACCGTGGGGAACTTCTCATAGTAACAAGGACTTGCCAATGGCTTCTTCCGAACAGATACGGATAACTCCTGCAACAAGTCCAACAATCCCGTTATCTGTCCGAAGCCTTTCAGTTCGGGGAAAGCGGATACCCTGCCACGGACAGTCCCGTTGTCGGCTGCATGAAAAACGACTCCCCGCTTGGCCTCTTTCAGCAACAATCGTATCTGATGAAACTGCGGATAATGGTCGAAAGAGTATTGCATGAAGTTCTCCTCAAACTGGACAATAGTGCCCTGAACCCTCAAAAGAGGATTGCCGCAATGATAAGCATCATCACTTCGCATATAATGAGGCAGATTGGGACCGAACAATATCATGTCTCCGTCTGAAAACTGCTCTATGCAGTCGCCTACAAAACAACGACCGTCTCCCTTCCTTACATAGATTATCTCATACTGGCTGTGGAAGTGCCAGGGATAAGTGAAGCGGTCGTAGTCATAGTAACGCGCCTTTATCGGATTGGATTCCGATATCTGGAGTTGTTCGTTTATAATCTGTCTCATAGCACAGCTAATGTTAGTTCCGACGTCTATTGCCTGTCCGTAGAACAAAGATACGAATAATAGTAATCGCTTTCTTTTGATACACGCAAATATTTGCAAATATCCTGCAAATATCCGTCTATCCTCGAACTGTTTTAGTGGCTATATTTGCAGCAAATAATCATTTTAAATCATTAATACAAAAAGAAGTATGGAAAAGACTTGGAGATGGTTCGGTAAGAAAGACAAGATAACACTCGATATGCTTCGTCAAATCGGCGTGGAAGGTATAGTTACCGCCCTGCACGATGTGCCCAATGGCGAAATATGGACAGAAGAAGCTATCAACGATTTAAAAAAATATATTGAATCCTACGGCTTACGTTGGTCTGTTGTGGAGAGCCTGCCCGTATGTGAGGCCATTAAGTATGCAGGACCGGAACGCGAACAGCTAATAGAAAACTATAAAGTCAGTCTCGCCAATTTGGGTAAATGCGGTGTAAAGACTGTATGCTATAACTTTATGCCCGTTATCGATTGGATACGCACCGATTTACAACACCCCTGGGCGGACGGCACTTCATCGCTCTATTTCGACCGGGTACGTTTTGCTTATTTCGACCTGCGCATTCTTCAACGCGAAGGGGCTGAGAAAGACTATTCGGCAGAAGAGCTGGCTAAGGTAGCCGAACTGGACAAAACCATTACCGAAGCCGAGAAAGAAAGCCTCATCGACACAATCATCGTAAAGACACAGGGATTCGTAAACGGCAATATCAAGGAAGGTGACAAGAATCCTGTGAACATCTTCAAGAACCTGCTGGCTCTATACAAAGGTATCGACCGCGACGCACTCCGCGAAAATATGCGGTATTTCCTTGCAGCTATCATGCCGGTATGCGAGGAGTACGGAGTAAATATGTGCGTACATCCCGACGATCCTCCTTTCCAAGTATTGGGTTTGCCGCGTATCGTGACCAACGAAGAGGACATTGCATGGTTCCTGAATGCCGTGGACAATCCTCACAACGGACTGACTTTCTGTGCCGGCTCGCTCAGCGCAGGAGAGCATAACGACACCCGCGAACTTGCCAAGAAATTTGCATCACGCACCCACTTTGTGCATCTGCGCAGCACTGCAGCCATGCCGGGCGGTAACTTTATAGAGAGCTCTCACCTGACAGGACGCGGACACCTTATCGACCTTATCCGTATCTTCGAGAAAGAGAACCCGAACCTGCCGATGCGTGTAGACCACGGACGAATGATGCTGGGCGATGAAAACAAAGGATACAATCCCGGATATTCATTCCATGGCCGTATGCTGGCACTGGCACAGGTAGAAGGCATGATGGCGGTAGTACAGGATGAGATGGGGAGTAAAATGAAGAATGAAGAACGAAAGATAAGAACGATAAATAAAAAAAGAAAGAAAAATTATGAACGAACAATTCAGTATTGCAGGTAAAGTGGCAGTCATCACCGGTGCAGGTGGTGTACTGGGTGGCAGCATTGCCAAGTGTTTTATGCAACAAGGTGCTAAGGTGGTGGCAGTAGACATCCGCCAAGAGCAACTGGACAAGCGTGTAGAAGAACTGAAAACATATGGTGAGGATGTAATCGGTATCGTGGGTAACGTACTGGACATAGCCAGTCTTGAAAAACTTGCCGATGATATTGTTGCCAAGTGGGGACGCATCGACATCCTGCTCAACATTGCCGGTGGAAATATGCCGGGCGCGACTTTGGCTCCCGACCAACACTTCTACGACATGGACATTGCCTGCTGGGAGAAAGTAACCAATCTGAATATGAACGGAACCGTTTATCCGTCTTTGGTATTCAGCAAAGTGATGGCAAAACAAGGCAAAGGATGTATCGTCAATGTGTCTTCAATGGCAGCTTACAGCGCTATTACCCGCGTACCGGGCTATTCGGCAGCCAAAACAGCCGTTGCCAACTTCACTCAATGGCTTGCCAGCGAACTGGCTCTGAAATACGGAGACGGTATCCGTGTCAACGCCATTGCTCCGGGCTTCTTCATCGGCGACCAGAACCGTGCCGTGCTCATCAATCCGGACGGCTCGCTGACCGACCGCAGCAAGAAAGTATTGGCAAAAACTCCGATGAAACGTTTCGGTGACATCAATGAGCTGAATGGTGCTGTACAGTTCCTATGCAGTGATGCCGCCAGCTTCGTCACAGGCGCATTGCTTCCTATTGACGGTGGTTTCAGCGCATTCAGCGGCGTATAAATCCATTCTTATAAAATGCACAAAAACAAAGGTATGTGTCGTGTGGCACATACCTTTTTTCTAAGCTATCGGTAACGTAAACCAAAAACACGCCCCTTTACCAGGTTCGCTATCCACACCGATTATGCCTCCCAACTGTTCAATAATACTCTTGCAGATAGGTAATCCTAATCCGGTACCATGCACAAAAGTATTCAGTTTGACAAAACGTTCAAAAATATCGGCCTGCTGTTCCCGACTGATACCTATCCCCGTATCAGCCACATAAAAGCGTAAATGGTTTGCATCCACCTGGTCATACCCTAAACGTATACTACCGGCTGATGTAAACTTTACCGCATTATTAATGAAGTTGAATAGAACCTGATTCAGACGGTTACGGTCGCTGACAATAATACACTCCGGCAAATGTCGTTCAAAAAGAATCTCCACTCCGGGCTGGGCTTTCATCTTCATGGTACGTACTATATCTTCACATAAGAAATTCACATCCAGTTCCTTGTGTACCAAGTCAAAAGTACCCGCTTCTATTTTTGAGAGGTCCAATATATCGGAAATAAGCTGCAACAATAGTTCATTATTCTCTTCCACAATCGCCATGTACTGTTCCCGCTCTTCGGGATTCTCATCTTGCAGCAACAAGCTGGAGAAGCCCACTATCGCATTCAGCGGGGTACGTATCTCATGGCTCATGTTGGCAAGGAAAGCACTCTTCAGCCTATCGGCGGTTTCCGCTTTCTCCTTGGCATCAATCAACATGGCTTCCGTTTCTTTCAGTTCCGTAATGTCGTAGTTCACGCCGATAAGTTCTATGATACCCTCTTCCGGTGCAAACTGATTCACCACTACATTGGTACGCACCCAGTTCCACTTGCCCTTCGTGCCCGGACGTAAGATGCGCATTTCACCTTTAAAGTTTTTGACCTCACCGATACGCGCTTTATAGAAAAAGTCCAGCATCCGCTTTCTATCATCCGGATGCATCTTGCTATACACGCCGACAACCTCCGGCAATGAAGCGCTTTCGTCCTCACCCATATTTTTATACCATTGCTTAATGGCATAACCTTTCCTGTCCAGCAAATTCAACTTGGCATAACCCACCTTTGCATAGTCGGAAATCAACAGGAAGAAGTTTTCAAAGTCACAGATACGGCTTAAAGCGTCTATGCGCTCGGTATTGTCTATATTAATCAGAGCATACCCGGTACAATTTCCGCTATTGTCATATAGCTTGCTGACTTTGGTATACAGATTTATTATATTACGCTTCGCAGAAGGATAATACCCCTCTATATTCTCAAATTCATAATCCAACCGGAAGTCCACTGCATCCAAAGCACGTATTTGTTCCGCCAGTTGGGGAGATATGTTCGGATTCTCAAACAGGTTAATGCCTATCACATCCGCTTTATCACGAATGCCGAATATCTCCATGTTCTTATTATTGATATCCAGCAGGAATCCGTTCTTATCATAAATCTCCACTCCGGCAGGTATGTTGGCAAAGATATTCTTAAAAAGTTTCTCGCTGCGGTCCAAAGCCTGATGTGCTTGTACAGTATCGGTAGTGTCCAGATAGAGAGACATAACCTCATCATTTCCGGGAGAGTAGAGAACTGTATGACACACCCTCCCGGTATGTTCAAACGTCAAGTCTTGTTCTTTATGCAAACCGCCACCCAGCAGCTCTAACAGATAATTAAGCTTCTCAGTAGGGTCTCCATAGATTTCGGAAGCAGTCTTGCCGATAAAGTTTTCCACCGGCTTTCCCAAGAATTCTTCGAATCTTCGGTTCACGCTTGTCAGACGAAAGTCGCAAGGCATCCCCTCCTTATCACGTATAATGGACATACGCACATATCCCAAAGGCATATAATGAAATAGATTGCTAAGGAAATTACGTTCACGTACGGCATTATCTTTACTATTACGCAACTCTCTACAAATAGATACGATATTGGCAAGTGATACCAACCATTGATAATCCTCGTTTGTCCACAGTACCGAACGGTCCAGAATATCCACTCCTACAAAGCCCCATACATGGTCATTCACAATAAGAGGAACTATCATTAAGGCCTTAACGTTTTGCCGTACATATATACTGTACTCATAATCCGACATCCCGGGCATCCGTCCGATGCTCTCCAGCATTACAGGTTTGCCTTGCAGCAATTGCGTATTGCACCAAGGTAACATCTCTACAGAGAGATGTTGCATCCGTTCTTTCTCAGAATCCACCCCGGAGGCTGAAACCTCATAAGTACAGTTCAGAAAATCATGATCTGCAGTATATTCAAATATATACGCACGACCCGCATGGAAGAAATCAAGAATATCTTTCAATACATTATAAACAGCACCGTCCACTTCATCTTCTTTGAGGAAGCTAAAAAGTGATTGTGAAATGGAAGTCTGGCGGAAAAGCAAGTCATTGAGCCGACGCACAATATCTTTTTCCTGAAGATCCTGTGAAGTATTGAGTAACTGCACTATACCGAACACATGGACGGAACCGTCGGGAGCCACTTCCTTATAGCCCACACGTGAATTAACCCACCGCAGCTCGTCACGCACCATCACAGGATAGGTTTGCTCATACACATCGAGATAGAGCAAGGCTTTGTACTGGCGATCTATACGGTCGCGGTAGTCTTCGGGAATCATGCGGAAGAAATCATCAAAGGTTATCACCTCGCTCTCCAGTTCCAACAGTTCGCAGACATATTCCGAACACAGAAAGGTTTGTGTAGCAAAGTCTCCCTCCCACCAACCTATTCGTCCCAGCTTGCTCATTTTCAGAAAACGTTCACTATCATCCCTATCGGTAACTGCCATAATCTCTTTTTTTGAATTAAAGCAACAAATATAATTATTTATGATAAGAACAGCAACATTTCATTCTCAAAAGCCATGTAACAGAACCTTAATACTTTTGAAAGCATAATGTACACACTCCGTATCAAACACGTAACATCATCAGCGCATCTTTGCAGCGAATTAAGAAACGTATAAAAGAGATGAGCACGAAATTAGATTTAGGAAAGATTTTCTTCCTTATTTTATTCCTTACACTTTCTGCCATGACGGTCATGGCAGGTACCATCAAAGGTACTATCACCGACAGGCAGACCCGGGAGCCGCTGACCGGAGCTACCGTACAGATAGCGGGAACTACGCAAGGCGCCATCGCCGATATAGACGGCAACTACTCTCTGGATGTAAAAAACGGAACTTACACATTATCCATTAAATATGTAGGCTACAAAGACATCGTCATGAATAATGTAAAAACAGGCAATGCCGATGTCGTACTGAACTTTGAGCTGGAGAGCGACGCGCAGGCGCTGGGTGAAGTATCCGTAGTAGCCCGAAAGAACCTTGAAGGCGAACGTGCACTGCAAATGGAACGCCAAAACGCCACCCTCGCCATCGAGAACCTCGGTTCAAAGGAAATGGGCATCAAAGGCATCGGCAATGTGGAAGAAGGAGTAAAGAAGATTACAGGTATCTCCATTGCCGACGCAGGACAACTCATCGTGCGCGGACTGGGCGACCGGTACAGCACAACCACCCTGAACGGACTTCCCATAGCTTCTCCCAATCCCGACAACAAACTGATTCCGCTGGACCTCTTTCCATCGAGCACCGTACAGAACATCACCGTAAGCAAAGTATATAATGCGGAAGCCTTTGCCGACTATTCGGGCGCGCACATCGACATCAACACCAAAGAGAGTATCACCGAAGATTTCTTCAATATCAGTTTCAACACCGGCGGCAAGTTCAACACTTTGGGCAAAGACCGCTACCGGATGAACCGCAACGGCTCGCTGTTCAAGACTTCCGGTGTAGACCAAGCCGCACTCGATATGTCCCTGTCGGATTTTGACGACTATGTAAAGACCGGAAATATATTCGACACCTCGTTTGCCGTAAAGAAGAAATCATCCCTGCCGGACTTTGGCGGCAACCTCGGTTTCGGCAAGAACATCGGCATTGGCAACCAGACACTCAGCATACTGGCATCCGTAAGCGCCGGCAACGGCTATCAAAATATGGACAACGCCTTCTATAAAACTCTGGAAGCGACAGGCAATGTACAGGATAACTTCTCATACGACAGCTATGCACAAGAGTTGAAACTCGCGGCACTGGGACACGTAGGCTATACCCTGCGCCGACACGACCGCATCGGTTACACCTTTTTCTATGCACGCAATGCCGTAGACACTTACCAGCGCCGCGAAGGTATAGACGCAGAGGACCACGAACTGACCGGAAGCAACAGCATCACACATATCTACACCCTGCAGAACCACCAACTGAACGGGCTCCACGACTTCGGCGAGCGCGAACAGTGGGAACTGACTTGGGGCGGATCGTACAGCAAGACCGGAAGCGAAGAACCGGACAGACGCCAAGTGATGTACATCAAGAATGACGACGGCACACTCGGCCTCTTCAAGCTGAACCGCCAAGAAACCATGCGTTACTTCGGCAGCCTGGACGAGGAAGAATGGAACGGGAACCTCGCCATGCGCTGGAAATGGAGTGAAAACAACTTCCTGAAACTGGGTTTCAACTACAAAAACAAGAACCGCGACTACAAAGCAACCCGTTTCTACTACAACCTGAACAGGATTAATCCCGACATCACCGACATTTACGACACCGACGGTTTCCTGAACCAAGCAAACATTGCAGACGGGAACATAGTAGTACAGCGTGTGATGCAGCCCAAAGACAGTTACCGTGCAGGAAACGAAATCTACTCCGGCTACCTTCTGACCGACTTCTACCCTGTACCGGCATTACTGGTAAACCTCGGCGTGCGCTACGAGATAAGCAAACAATGGGTGAACTATGCCACCGACGGCGGCGACTGGTATGCCGAACGACGTAACTTGGACAAGAACGACTTCTTCCCCACCCTGAATCTGAAGTATGCAGTGAACGACGCCAACAGCATCCGTTTCTCCGCATCCCGCACCGTTACCCGTCCTTCATTCATCGAAATGGCCCCCTTTCTCTATCAGGAGTCTTACGGTTCGGCGCAAATCCGCGGTAACGATGAACTGCAAAACGGCTACAACTATAACTTTGACCTGCGCTACGAACGTTTCGGCAAGAACGGAGACATGATTTCACTGACCGGTTACTTCAAATACCTCGACAGCCCGATAGAACGCATCCAAGCATTGCAAGGCGGAGCCACACTCCACAGCTTCCGGAACGCGGACAACGGAATGGCTGTCGGTGTGGAAGTGGAGTTTCGCAAGCAACTGGTAAACGACCTGCGTCTGGGTGCTAACGTCAGCTATATGTACACCAACGTAAAATTGCCCGAAGGCGGCGCGTACACCAACAAAGAGCGTCCCTTGCAAGGCGCATCCCCCATTCTTGCCAATGCGGACCTCACCTACTCCCCCCGCTTCGGCGAAGAGCGGCAACTGAACCTCGCCTTGCTCTACAACCTGCAAGGCAGCCGCATCCATGCGGTAGGCGTGTCCAAGCTGGGGGACATCAAGCAACAAACCCTGCACACTCTGAACTTCAGCGCCGGCTACGACCTCAACAAGCACTTCAGCCTGAAGCTGCAAGTAAACGACCTGTTGAACCGCGACGTTATCTTCAAGCAGGAAGTACCCGTCACCGGCGAAGAGGTGGAAGTGGAACGCTATAAGAAAAGCGCCAACTTCGAGATAGGTTTCAGCTACAAACTATAAATCCTTTTAAATAGAGTATAAACAGACGAACAGTCAATTTAAAAACAACTGAATTATGAAAGCAATGAAATTGAAATTCTATTCTTTGGCTCTTGCAGCCGGAATGCTTACCCTCACCGCCTGTAGCGATGACAACAACGACAACAACGGTGACAAAGGTAATGAGATAGAAAACGGCAGTACCCTGAAAGGTACTATCACCGAAGACGTGACCCTGACGGCCGGCAGCACCTACAAGTTGAGCGGAGA
This sequence comes from Bacteroides propionicigenes, assembly GCF_018390535.1. GTDB lineage: Bacteria > Bacteroidota > Bacteroidia > Bacteroidales > Bacteroidaceae > Bacteroides > Bacteroides propionicigenes. Next base: position 585,533 of record NZ_JAHBBW010000001.1, read on the forward strand.
ATATATTGTAGAGGCGGGCGCCACACTGAACATTGAAGAAGGCGTAAAGATTATCTCCGTCTACGACAATATCGTAGACTATATTTTGGTGAAACAGGGCGCTAAAATCAATGCCGTAGGCACTCCCGACAAGCCCATCATCATGACCAGCGAAAAAGAAGAACCCGGTGCATGGGGCGGTATCCACATCTGCGGAAAGGCACACACCAACGCTGAAGGCGGTAAAGGAAGCTCTGAAATAGGCGGCGCCGTATATGGCGGCAATGATGATGCCGACAACTCCGGTACGTTGCAATACATCCGTTTGGAATATACCGGTTTTGCTTTCGACGAAGAGCATGAAGCCAACGGAATCTCCTTCTACGGTGTAGGCAGCGGTACAATCGTAGACCACTGCGAGGCTTACAAAGGTTCGGACGATGGTTTCGAGTTCTTCGGAGGTTCGGTAAATGTAAGCAATATGGTGGTGGTGAGTTGCAGCGACGACTCCTTCGACTGGACGGAAGGCTGGAACGGAAAAGGCACAGACCTCGTTGCCTATCAGGAAGCCAAAGCTACATTGGGCTACGACTGCGACTGCCTCATCGAAGCCGACAACAACGAAAACGACAATGCAGCCACTCCCGTATCGCATCCTGTACTCAAGAACCTCATTCTTGCAGGTAACGGCGAAAGCAAGCAGGGCATCCGCCTGCGCCGCGGTACTCAAGCCGACATAGACAATGCCAAAGTATGCGGTAAAGGCCAACCGCTGGTTGTAGAAAGCCCGTTAACGAATGCCGCACTGAAAAACGGTACTTCCAAACTGACCAATATGACCATCACCGCCGCATTGAAATCCGACGGAGACTACACCAATAATGACTTCACCGCCGTAACAAGCAACAAAGTAGACGAAGCTCTGTCATACGCTTCCTTCGATGCCATTAAAGCCGCATGCGACTGGATGAAGGGAAGCTGGGTAAAATAATAATTCTTCCGACTTAGCTCTTACGGCTTGACCTTTACGCTAAGGCACATTCTGTCATTCTGAACGAAGTGAAGAATCTCCTCTCTTAATCATGAGGAGAAGAGATTCTTCACTCCGTTCAGAATGACAGTTTCTTCAACTACCCCTTCTTCTGCTTCTTCAACTCCTTCTTCACATCCTGTACCTTAATACATCCGGATGTTTTTCATAAAAACATGGAGATGTTATGGAACAAAAGAACGAGATGTTGTGACCGCTCAATATAGGCCTCAAAGGTGCTAAGTCCTAATGAGAAAAGCAATAAAGGAACATCCATTAAAAACAATCTCAAGGAAAAAGAACACACTACCGAAAACTTCCTTAATTTTGCACCCATGAGAATAAACAAGCAATCGGTAATTACCCTTTTCTTTCTGCTTTGCCTTTGCGCATGCAGGCAAGTACCCTACCCTACTGCCCTAATTACAGCCGACAGCCTTGCCAACATTATGCCGGACAGTGCCATTCACCTTCTGGAAAGCATCAAGACGGAAATATCCACCGCTCCCGAGGCCACACAAATGTACTACCGCCTGCTCTGCATCAAGGCCAAAGACAAAGCATACATCCTCAACACCACGGACAGCCTTATACTCCCCATCCTGAACTACTACGTAGAAAAAGACGACAAGCGTCATCTGCCCGAAGCCTACTACTACGCCGGCAGAGTCTATCGCGACTTGGGAGACGCCCCGCAAGCATTACCCTATTTCTACAAGGCAATGGAAGCTCTGCCCGAAGACACTGAATCACCGCTGAAAGGCAAGATATACAGCCAGATAAGCACTTTGCTGCTTTCCCAAAAACTCTATGAAGAGGGACTGGAAGTATTGAAGGAAGGGTATCGGTACAGTTTATTGAGAAGAGACAGCATCGATATGTTGTTCTGCTTGAGGGATATAGGCAGTGCCTACCGTGAACTGGAGAGGCCGGACAGCACCCTGCACTATTTCAGGGAGGCAAGAAAGCTGGCCTATGCGATGGACAACAGACGCATGATAAACATGACCGAAAGCCAGGTCGCAGCCGTCTGCGTACAATTGGAAGACTGGGAGAATGCCAAGCAAGCACTGGACATCGCCATCAAAAGTACCTATCTTCCGGGATTGTCGTCCACTTATTCCATTGCCGCAGAATACTACTACCTCACCGGGCAACCGGACTCCACCATCTACTATTGTAAACGGATAGAAGATGTAGGAAATGTCTATGGCAAAAGGAACGCCTGCCTGCGCATGGGAAACATATCTCTGGATCGCGGCAATCCGCAAGCGGCACTGAAGTACATCAATCAATATCTTCTATACAACGACTCGGTATCAAGACTGGAGAATATGGAAACTATCCGCAAGATGCACTCCATTTACAACTACCGGCTGCGGGAGAAAGAAAACGATGCACTGAAGACCGAAAACAGCCGGAAAACACTAATCATGGCGTATTCCATCGCGTCCGGCCTCATCCTGCTCTTGCTCTTCCTGCTATACTGGCAGCACAGCCGCCGGAAACAGTTACTGCTGAACGCCCAATTGGAAGACATCAGACGCCTTAAAGAAGAACAATACCAAAAGAGCACCCTCTTCATCAAAGAGAACAAGAAGAAGATAGCACTTCTGGAACAACAACTCCAAGCCCTCGGCGAAAAAGACAAAGCACTGAGAGCGCAACTACAGATGCAAAAGGAGATAACCCTCTATGCCAACAAAAGAGCCGAAATAGAGAAGGACGAACAACGTATGCTGTACTCCGTCATACAGGAATCGGATATCTACCGGTTGCTCAAAGAAGAAATCTTGCCCGACAACCGCCCCATAACCCGCGAAGAGTGGAAAGCCCTGAAAGAAACCGTGAACGATGTCTATGACGACTTCACCGGAAAACTGTACCGGTACCACAAACTCAGCGAACACGAGTTGCACATCTGCCTGCTACTCAAGATAAACATGTCACCCATAGAAATCGCCCGGTTGACCAGCCATACCAAAGAATCCATCTCTTCTGCCCGCCGAAGGCTCTACGAAAAGGTATTCAGAGAGAAAGGAGCCCCCGGAAAGTGGGACGAATTTATAGCATCCTTATAGCCGCTATGGAATAGTATGCACACAGAAATGCACACTATATGCACACTCTCCGATGAGTCATCATTCAATGAAATTGTCTTTATTTGTGATGCAAATTGAAATCTGTATCATACCCGGAAAGGTTCTTATTGTAGAAGCGCAAAAGGCATCCGGAAAGATGCACGCTAATACCATTGGGTTATGAACATTAGAACAATATTGATTATGGGATTGCTTAGTATGTTAATACCGGTTTGTAACGCACAAAGAATACTTACAGAGCAAGAACAGGCAGATATAGATACTTTTCTTTATTTACAAGCCAAGCACGAAACGGAGATAAAAGCTTTGATTACGACCGACACACTGTACTTGGTGGACAGGAAATATGTCTATGCTTACAAGGGTTACCATATTTCCTACGACAATACCAAAGTAATCCCTTTGACCTCCAAAGAGAAGCAGACAATCACCGATGCATATAAAGAAGGAACATTAGGTATTTCAGTTAATGACGTTGTTAATTATGCTGCCATTCCGACATTTTATACTTATTTATTTGTAACAGGAGACACATTTATATTATCTTATAACTATGGAATATTCAAATACGGGGACTTCGAAGAATATGATGTTACAATTTCTAATAAATGGCGACAAAAAGTCGAATCAATCATCAAGAAATACTGTCCTGACAGCTTTTCCCAAAGTGAACAGTATTGAAATGTACACTATATGCACACTTCCAAACCACTTCTGATTCAATAATATTACTTTTCTTTGCCGGAAAATAAACAATGCCCAAAACTATTATGGTATGAAGAAAATGTTTTTAATGTTCCTCCTATGCGGAGCGACCCTGCTGAACACATCAGCACAAGAGAAAATATATAAAATAGATGAAGTATCAGTTATCAACTACGGCGACGGACGATTACTGTACCGCCATTGGGATCAGGATAAAACTCCCCTGCAAGGCGAGCATCGCATCATCGATGGTTATCGTTCAGAATACTTTATTGCCAACTTCAAGGACGGAATGTATGACGGTCTTTACCGATACTACAAAAATAATGTATTGATGATAGAAAGCACTTACAAGAACGGTAACTTTGACGGCTATCGCAAAGCATTCTATCCAGACGGCAAAACCTTGGCAGAGGAATCGACCTTCATAAACGGGAAGATGAACGGCATCATCAAGTCCTATTATCAGAACGGACAGGTGAAAACCGAAGTCAGCTACAAAATGGGTGTACAGGACGGACCGGACCGCCGTTACAGCGAAGATGGAAAACTGCTTCTGGACACCTACTATAAAGACGGACTGCCGGACGGCAACTGGGTGGAGCACATCACAAGCAACAGAGGTGACTACACATGCCGCCGTAGCTTTAAGAACGGGAAAATGACGGGAGAATATTCCAGAATATGGGCAAGCGGAAAGCCACGCGAAAAAGGCACTTACAAAGACGGCAAGAAAGAAGGTGTCTGGACAGAATACCGCGACGACGGAACGCCATCCGTCTCGACCACCTATAAGGCCGATGAAAAAACCGGGGAAGAAAAGCATTACTTCACCAACGGGAAGGTAGAAACATCAAGAAACTTCCTGAACGGAAAACGTGACGGCATCAGCCGTGAATATTACAGCAGCAACGGCAAGTTGAAATCGGAACGCACTTACAAAACCAACAAAGAGGAAGGGCCCTACAAGCGTTTCTACGAGGACGGAACATTACGTGAAGAAGGACGCTGCGAAAACGACACAGAAGTCTATCGCAAGGAATATTACGATAACGGCAAGCTGAAAGCCGTAGCGGAACGCCCCAACGGTAGTGGTTCGTGGACTACACTGGAAAGGTATGACCGTAACGGGAACAAGCAATAAAACGCGTTTGCCGGGAATAATCAAGAGACTGCTCATCGGTTGTTTCCCGGCATTCGGCATCTGCATGTCTGCTTGTCCACAGGAAAGATGTGATGTAAAGCAAGACATTTACCGGTTGCAACAGGGCTATGAACTTTGCGTCTCTTTATCACCGGATAGCATACGCAGGTTCACCTTAAAGCATGGGGATGAGACGCGATTGATTGAGGAAGAACCGATAGAATGCACACAAGCCGATAAATATGCTTTGCGTTACAGCGGAATAGATTTCGAAAAGTATTTCGTATTAGACCGTTGGGAATCACAGTACAATGTCCGTCTGTACCTATACGAGAAGAGTACCGGAAAGAATCTTTTCAAGAACAAACTGTATTATGAAAGCGATTATGACACTACGTCAGACCTATTGCTCTACCGGGATGCCGACGACAAAACCAACCCCGATGGAAATTTGACCTTACTTGACTTGCAGACGCTATCCGAAACGAAGATAGACATAAGACGATTTATCCCTAAAGGAGAAAGCCCCGTCTATTACCAGGCAAATTTTGAGATAAGCAGGGTGAGCGGTGATTCTGTCTATATCACCTATCATACTGACGAACCGGTCAGTCATCCGTTTCTTCTATATAAAAGAGGGCGAACAGAAGTAACTGAAAACAAGTAAGACACATGATTCCAAACAAAAGCATAAAAGTCTTATCGATTACCATTGCAGTCATTCTGGCTGTTCTATTGGTACTCAATGCTCTGCAAGATACGGATGACTGCGGGTCGGCAGCAGCTTTGGCTGTTTTATGGGTAATCGCAGCTTTTGACCCTTTATGTCCTTACGCTATAGGTTGGCAAATAGCAGCATGGATGTCATTCGTAAGTTTTACCATCATACTGATTGCATCCGTATGTAAATGTACCCCTATTAAACGAATACTGATTTTCTATAGCATCATGCCTATCATATATATTGTAGTGACCATGATTTTAGACGCAAAGTTACATCCGGCCGAGTTTCCGGCTAATATTGATAAGCAGATTTATAAAGCAATAGCTTGTTTAATCGTATGCCGCATCAGTTGTTCTTATGTACGTTACTATATAGGCAGTGCATGGCACGGCGTATTGGCACTACTACTCTACCTTAGTATAGGCACCATCGTAATTATAACACAGGAATATTAATAAATAAAACGATTAGAATGAAAGCGAAACTAATTTTCTATGGCACCATGATTGCCATATACACAGGAATAATGATAATAAATATAACAATAGCTTCTTCCTCAGGATGTAGTACTACCTCATTCCCGATTTTAGAGTACGTTCTTGAAGCTTGGCTGATTTGTCTATTCGTATGTCCTTTCAGTTGCTTTTTTGCCCGACACTATACAGGCAGTGCATGGCATGGCGTACTGGCACTACTGTTATTCCTTATTATTGCAGGGTATATCTTTATATGGTATGATGTACTGGCATTACTACTATTATTCATTATTATCGTAGGAGGTATCATTACAGTACTGTTATATCGAAAAGCAAATAAATAGAAGATATGAAAAAAGTAGTCATCCTCCTCCTCTTGGCAATATTCATCAGCAGTTGCGGAAACAAGCAAAGTAAAGCAACTCATGCACAAGTTGAGACACCCCAAAGCGACAGCCTCACTCCAGCACCCCAATGCGACGACACTATCCCGGTGACCCGATATAGCGGCATCTATACATTCGGGGATTCCACCACCCGTCAGGGAGCACCCAAAGGGGAAGCTTATTTCTACCCATACGATGACACCACGCTGCTATTCTATATTTATGTCAACATCGGAGCACCTGCATATAACAGCGGTTCCATTGACGGACACATCGCCGTACACAACGGAAAAGCCACTTACCGTGCATACCTCGGCATGACAGAAAACGATTGTGTGCTACACTTCGAGTTCAAAGGCGATACACTGACCGTTGTTCAAGAAGGATACGAAAACTGCGACTGCGGTTTCGGTAATCATGTCTTTCTGGATGATACTTTCGTCCGGACTACGCCGGATATTCCCCAATACTTCGTCACCATCGCCAACGATACAGTCTATTTCAGCCAATTGAAGGAGCAGGAACAAGAAAAATATAAAACCTGCCCCAAAATAGACAGCCGCTTCATAAGCTACTTCCCCGATTTAGCTTTAGGCAAAGGGCATGATCGCGGAAAACAGATTCCGCAAGAAATCATCAATGAGTTCCTCCCCGATTTGTCCGATTCACTTTATATAAAGGAAGAATTCTATGCCGTAGGCAAAATCATCGGCTACAGAAATATGGATTTATTCGTACTGGACCGTGAGCAGGAACGGGAAGATGAAGACTCTTATGACAACCATGTAGACCACGAGCGCTTGCTATTGTTATTCGATAAGGCAGGTTTTCCGGTACAAAGTACTAATGAATACAATGAATTTAGTGAGTATTATTCAAACGAGAAAGAGACCCGCACCACTATCACAATGGCAAATCACTACTATGGAGAAGGCGGCGAGGCACATTTCAGTAGTTTTTTTGATAGAGATACCACTCTTATCAGCCATGAACATGTTTCGGCTTCCGAATCTGCCACAGGATACCAAACCTCGATTATCAGTGATAAGGAATGGCGATGGCAAATCAGCCGGGAAGGTAAGGAAGAGATAGTAGAAATCACAAAAATAAAATACTCATCTCCATTCTTTGAACGCAGTTTTTTAGTAAAACAAGATTGGGACACACTGCCGGACACATCATCCGACACCAAGCTCATCAGGCTCTTTCCCACAGAAACTCTCCCATACACATTATATAGTGATGACGATTTCAAGTTGAACGAAAAGATAGAACTGCGCTTTTATATCAGTAAAAAGGGAGATTACATTTTCACCACCTTTGAACTGGTCGATGATAATGGAGAGGTGATAGACCGCTACATTGTGGGCAGGAATCATGACGAGCCGCCAACCACCAGAGTTACCCCCGTGGAGAGTAAACGAAAATGCCCCATTATCATGGAAACTTCGGATGGAGAAATATATGTGAAACCGGGAGAGAAACATATTTCGTTCCTATAACACAATACCCAATCCCATAGAACCAATTATAAAGACATGAAATTCAATAGATACACTTGCCTGCTCTTGCCAAGTATAGCATTACTGCTCACCGCATGCGGTCACAATGCCCAACCGCAAGAACACTATAATTCAGTTTTAATCACAGAATACAACAACACCTACGATAATGCGGGCAGATTGGTGAATGTAAAAGCAGTAAATACGCATAATCTGTACTACAGTCAAGACAAAGCTTATATACTGACATCTAATAGTTTGCAGCAATATATCTATAGCAATGACACGGACTATATAGCCACAGAGATTTCCGACTCTGACATAAAGACAACAAGCCGTCACAAGAACATAAAAGAGGAACTTTGGCTAAAAGATGGCAAGGATACCACATTCTACTCATTTACCAGATATTACGCCAAGGACAAACCGGAATACATAAAAGATATATCCGCATCCGCCGATACTCCTTCGGAGAAACAGGTCTCCGAAAGTTTTTATACTTATGACAGTCAAGGAGAACTCCTTAAAACAACAGACACAGACTTGATAACCGGGCAGAAAACAGAAAGATACTTCTTCAAAGGGATTACCTACGAGGAAGCTCTACAAAAGATACCTCACTCCGAATGTACACAGGAGATAGTTTGCGAAAACACTACGACAAACAATGACACCGTTATTGTCCTGACTACCATTGACGGAGCGCCCAGTAAAACCCGGAAAGAATACAGAGACGGAGAACTAAGGATTGAAGTTCTCAATAGGGAATTCGAAGATTTTCATTGGACAGACAGTACCTACTACAAGAATGGCATGAAGTTCAAAGAAACCCGTATTGATTCAAACCGGACAAATAAAACCATAACAATCTCAATTTATGATGAAAAGGGGCATTTATTGAAAGAAACCGATAAATACAAATACAATATAAGTACAGAACAAGAAGATTTACTGCCATCCTATCAGATACCCTATATATCAGATGAGCTTTGATGAAGCATCTATCAATAGCCAAATTCCCTAAAATCACGAGAAGGCTCTTTGAAAATCCCTGCCTGACGGAGACTGGAATACCTGCAAATCAAATTCCGGGATAATAGCAAGTACATGGTCGAAGACATCAGCCTGTACTCCCTCGTAAGGGACCCAGTCCTTGATAGCACAGAAAAAATAAAGCTCCATAGGAATGCCATGATCTGTGGGTTGCAACTGGCGCACCATGCAGACAAGTTCCTGGTTTACATCAGGAAGGCTTTTCAAGTAGGCAGTCAGATAAGCCCGGAACACGCCCAAATTGGTTTGGCGGCGACCGTTGACAAGAATGGAATTGTCGATATGATGTTCCTTGTTATACTCCTCTATCACTGTTTCCGTATGCTCCACATAGTCTTTCAGCAAACGAATCTTACGATACTTGTCCAGCATCTCCGGAGTACAGAACTTCACACTGTTCATATCGATATTAATGGAACGCTTGACGCGCCGCCCTCCGCTCTCGCGCATACCGCGCCAGTTCTGAAACGAATCGCTGACCAGCAGATAGGGCGGAATCGTAGTGATGGTATTATCCCAGTTACGCACCTTTACCGTATTCAGTGTGACTTCTATCACCGTACCGTCTGCACCGTATTTGGGCATTGCAATCCAGTCGCCCACCTTCAGCATATCATTGGCGGAAAGCTGCACACCCGAAACAAATCCCATAATAGAATCCTTGAACACCAGCATCAGGATAGCGGCAGAAGCACCCAACCCCGCCAACAACGACAATGGAGACCTATCAATCAGAATACTTACCACGATAATGGCGCCCACAAACCAGAGAATCACCTGTACCGTCTGCAACATTCCCTTCAACGGGCGGTCGCGGAGTTGTTCCTTCTCGCTGTACACAGCATAAACAGCCTTCAGGAACGAATTGATGAAACTCAGGAACGTAATAAGAATATAGATAAGGCAGACACGCTGGATGAATCCCAGAGTGGAAGAGCTCGTCTCGGCAAAAGCAACCGGAATAAAAATATAGATAATGACAGGCGCCACCATCCGGCTAAGGTGAATCAACACTTTACGGTCGAAAACAATATCATCCCATGTAGCTTTTGTTTTCCTTATCAGATGCGCCACCACTTTCAACAAAATGTTCCGGCAGATAGCATCCGCCAGAAAAGCGACAATCAGTACCAGCGCAAAAGCTATAAATTGATCGAGTATATCGGCCAGAGAAGGGGCTGTTCCCCAAGAAATCAATAATTCGTCGATATTCTTTAATATGTCCATGATGCTTAAATATAAAGTATGAGGTATAAAATACGACAGGGGGTCATAGTTTCTCCCGTTCGAGGAATTCCCTTATATCTTCTTTCAACCACTGATAGAGATAAAGGTTTTTGTAACCGCTGTTTTTCTTCAACATAACAGCCACATTGACCTGACTGTTCTCATAACCCGTCAGTTCATTGCGGAACTGTTCGTTATGCTCCGCCAGACGTTTAATTTCCTGTTCACGCTCACGGCGGAGTACTGTGCAAACGGGTATCAACAGCTTCAGCACCACACAGTCCATAATGTGATGTCCCTGCATATAGAGATAGGTGTTATCGGGAATTAATCCTAATTTCCGCAACTCCTCACCCAACTTATCAACGTGCTCTATGTACTGCGGAAAGCGTACTTCCATTTCGGATAGTTTGGCAGATACCGTACGCTGCATAGCGTCCAAAGCGCTATAAGGATGCCGCAGGCTTATATCCTGCAAACGGACATAGGCATTGAAATCGTATATGGGGAAAGTATGCGTATCATGCCGGCGATAGAACCATACGTTCCACAGGAACAACGGATAAGCTATCTGTGAATAGCGTTTCAGGAAAGCGGGAAAATCGAGAATATGACGGTCGTTCAACGTTGCCTGCACGCAAACTTCATGAAGGCTCTCGGCAAAACAATGAAAGTTCTCAATAGCATATCCGTAAGTCTGGAAGATATAAGGGTTGCGGTTTATCTTCCGTGACACATTGGTAGCCCCTTGCAGCAGAAAGTCGTAATCACTGTCCACACAAGCTATCAGGCTGCGCCCCAGTTCCGTTGTATTGAGCGTATTCATCAACACCATCTTCTTGCCCTTTGCCAATGAAGTGGCAGACGGAAGCATTACTTGGAAATAACGCTCCTCATTCTCGAACTCAGCCAAAAGAGTACGCCAGAAAGCTATATCATCATAGCTTTCCACATACGCCACAATGCGTCTGCGCCCTTTCTTCGACGAGAACTTATGCGCGGCGTCCAGATAAGCGGAAGTCAGATTATGTCGTAAAGATGTTGCCAAAGCAGTGATGAATTATAAATTATCCTTTTCAGGAGTTAAAGAAGTTTCAAGAATTAAAGGAGTCAGTTGCTGATTATCGTCGAAATATCCTCCACTTCCGTCACTGCATCCAGCCAGCCTTCCATAATAACGGCCGGAGAATGGGTAGTGAGGATAAGCTGTGCATTCGGATTCAAATCGCGTATCATGCCGATAAGCTTTTGCTGCCATTCAATGTGCAATGATGCTTCCGGCTCGTCCATAAAGAGTACACAATGGTCTTCGTCGCGCACAAGGACTGTCAGCAGGATTACCAGCATCTGTTTTTCACCGGATGAGAGTTTATAGGGAAGCAGTTGCTCACCGTCCTGAAAAAAGACGATGTCATTACTTTTGCGGTCAATCTTCTTTCGGGTATAGCTGAACAGTTCGTCAACCATATCCTGAAATTTCCGTTTAGGTACGGACAACGCCGGAGCCATACTCCGCTGTTCCTCGTCACCGCTCAGCAATTCAATCATTTTATTGCCGATATTCACTTGGTAGTCAAGATAACGGCGTTGGAGCAGATAGAGTTGCCAGTCCAGTTCGGACTTTACGTTCGGATCTGCCATACGGGCGGTAAAATCTCCCATGATAAGGGGGCGGTCGTAACTGCGGATTACATCATAGGGGATAAAAGTTGCTTCCGGATTATCGAAGAATACGTGCACTCCGCTCTTCTCATCGCTCTTCACTTCTCCGGTGGTTTGCTCCAGATATCCCACCGAGCGGTTTAGAATCGTAGTCTTTCCTACTCCGTTGATGCCGGAAAGTATGTTGACATCGGGACGCAACTCCCAAGCTATATTATACCGATGCCACAACCCGTGTATCTCGATACGTCTGATGTAATTGGCTTGTACTTCCATGATTCCTATATATTCGTATTACAAATATAAAGAAAGAGATTGAGAATTTAGTTACCTTTGCAGCGTTTTTCACCACAAACAATACATATTTCACAATATGAACAAGAACGTACAAGGTCACCTGTTTGCTCTGACCGCCAATATTCTATGGGGGTTAATGGCGCCCATCGGTAAATCCGCTTTAGTTGAGTTCTCCGCTTTGTCTGTCACTACCTTCCGCATGGTAGGTGCAGCGGCTTGCTTCTGGCTACTCTCACTGTTCTGCAAACGCGAGCAGGTAGACCACCGGGATATGTTGAAGATATTCTTCGCCTCGCTTTTTGCATTGGTGTTCAATCAGGGAGTCTACATCTTCGGACTGTCCATGACTTCTCCCATCGATGCCTCCATCGTAACTACTACCCTTCCTATCGTCACCATGATTGTAGCGGCTGTTTATCTGAAAGAGCCCGTTACCAATAAAAAAGTGCTGGGCATCTTTGTAGGAGCAATGGGAGCATTGATACTTATTATGAGCAGCCAAAATGCAAGTAGCGGCAACGGAAGCATCATAGGTGACTTACTGTGTCTCGTCGCCCAAATCAGTTTCTCTATCTATCTGACCGTATTTAAAGGGTTATCCCAAAAATATTCTCCCATCACCCTGAACAAATGGATGTTTGTGTATGCATCCATGTGCTACATCCCTTTCTCCTATCACGATGTGGCTGCCATACAGTGGGCGGAAATCTCTACTGCGGCACTGTTACAAGTGGGCTATGTAGTGGTAGGCGGCAGTTTCCTTGCCTATATATGTATCATGACAGCACAAAGACTGTTGCGCCCCACAGTAGTGAGTATGTACAACTATATGCAACCTATTGTAGCTTCAATAGTTACAGTCGTAATCGGTATGGCTGTATTCAATCTGGAAAAGGGAATAGCCATTGCACTGGTATTTCTCGGTGTATATATCGTTACGCAAAGCAAATCACGCAAGGACTTTGAGAAGGAAGGAAAAGAGGTGTAGGGAACAAGAAGTTATCAAAACGTAGTTGATGATTTTTTTAGGCACGGATTACACGGATTTCACGGATTTACTTTATTCTTTTCCGTGAAATCCGTGTAATCCGTGCCTGAAAAACAGACAGTAAGTATTCTTTGCTTTGATATAGCCCCGCTATTTTTTCAATTCCGCAAAATAAGTATCCAGCAAGTTCTTGGCAGCGACAAAGGAGGTCAGGTTACCTTTTAGCACTTGGCTTTCTTTATCGGCCAGCATTGCTTCGATTGTAGAATTATGATAGAAACTGTCGCGGAGTTGTTCATTAATGGTTTCGTACATCCAATATTTGCTTTGCTCGTTGCGGCGGTATTCAAAGTAGCCGTTCTCTTTCACAAAGTCGATATATTTATAAACCATATCCCATACTTCCTGTACCCCAAGGTTGTAAAAACCGGAATAGGTCAGTACCTGCGGCGTCCAACCGCTCTCCGGAGCCGGGAAAAGATGCAGCGCATTACGGAACTGGGTGGCAGCCAGCTTGGCACGTTCCAGATTATCTCCATCCGCCTTATTGATGACGATGCCGTCCGCCATTTCCATAATTCCGCGCTTGATGCCTTGCAGTTCATCGCCCGTACCGGCAAGCTGGATAAGCAAGAAGAAGTCCACCATTGAATGTACCGCAGTTTCACTCTGTCCCACACCCACTGTTTCTACAAATATCTTATCGAATCCGGCAGCTTCACAAAGCACAATCGTTTCACGCGTCTTGCGTGCCACGCCACCCAGCGAACCTGCCGAAGGGCTGGGACGGATAAAGGATTTAGGATGAACGGAGAGCTTCTCCATGCGGGTTTTATCACCCAAAATACTGCCCTTGCTGCGCTCGCTACTGGGGTCGATGGCCAATACCGCCAGTTTGCCGTCGTACTTCTCCAATACGTGCAGTCCGAATACGTCGATAGACGTACTCTTGCCGGCTCCCGGCACACCGCTGATACCTATGCGGATAGAGTTGCCGGAGTATGGCAGACACTTTTCTATCACCTCCTGAGCTATGGTCTGATGTTCGGGCTTTACACTTTCCACCAACGTCACAGCCCGGCTTAATGTCGTGATATCGCCTTTTACAATACCCTCTACATACTCTGCAACGGAAAGCTGGCGTTTTTTCGGTTTCCGCTTCAGATAAGGATTGACGGACGAAGGCTGTTCAATGCCTGCATTGACAACCAAACCTTTATATTCTCTGTTATTTTCAGGATGTTCCATAGTAAGATTTTATATTATTTCGCTTTAATATTAATCTCTACTTTCGGCTGCATCGGGTCATTCGTAATCATCAGCAAGCGCAGATGACGGCGTTTCTTCCCGATATTCCGTTTCGCCACCGTTACACGGAGGCGGGTGCTTTCGCCCGGTTGCAACACACTCTTCTTCAAGCTGGCGCCCACAGCCGGGTGGAATACCTGAAGTTTGCTGATTTGCAAAGGAGAACGGCCGGTATTCGTTATAATAATGTCCTGACGCGCCTTCGATTTCTTTGCCAGTACGGTACTCATATCAATATCCTTAATGGAAAGATTGATGACGGGGGCATTCGCCTTTGCCGTCTCGGTCATGCCCGAGAAGTCCGGCAGAAGAATGGCGGACACAGGAATCTCATTTTCATCCCCCACCTTGTCGCCCGCAAAACGTGCCAGATAGACAGAGGCTTGTGTCAGTCCGAAGTCCGTCAACCGTTCGGAATCCAACGTAACGGTGATGACACCCTTCTCCCCTTTTTGCAAGACATTGGGCTTCACTTCCGTTTGCAGATAAGGCGGCAGGTGCATCAACACTGGTTCGTACGGACGGTCTGACAGGTTCACAACCCCTATGTGCATAACAGGCTTCTCACCGGCCTGCACATCGGGAAAGTCAAGATTGTTCTTATCTATGCGTATCTGCCCGATGAGGTATGGATGAGTTTTAGTGAAATCCTTGATTTCACGCACCACCTCACCGTTGAACTTTAAATAAACCAGATGGGGTTGCGCATTACTGTAAATGGCTACGGATTTGTTGAAGTGCCCCAAAGCCTCCGCATCAAAAGTCACATTGACTACTCCCTTTGCACCCGGAGCGATAGGAGTCTTTGTCCACCGGGCCACGGAACAGGCACAATCGGGCTCCACCTCGGTAAGTACCAAAGGTTGGTTGCCGGTGTTTGTAATGGAGTATTGCACCGTTACCGGATGTTTCCATTCAATCTGTCCGAAATCATACATTTCCGTATTAGAGGTAAAACGCGGTTGCGCTACGGCTGTTAATGCCGTAGCTGCAAGCGCATATAGAGTGATAAAACTGCGTCTCATTTATATTGCTTCTAAATTAGTTGCACAAATGTAAAGTTTTTAAGTGAGATACACAGATTTTCTTTCCGCTTTTTATAACCTATAAACATTCGATAGCAAGTAAAATCCACCTACCCTATTTGATTACAACAGTTCCTCCCGCAGAGTGGGAAGCATATTCCGGTGCATAAGCGCATTGCACGGTAGCCAGTCCGGTTTCGTACGTACCGCCACGAGCCACCCGGTAGCTATGCTCCAGTACATAGACGCCTTTGCCCAAGTGGTCGAAGAAGAAATTGGCCCCGGCATCTTCCACCTCTGCATAATATCCGAAACCGCTGCTCCAACGATACCCCGAAAGCGAGCTTACCGGTTCGAAGCAAGCGCCACGTTGATCTTTCAACTGAATAAAGTCCATGGCACGGTCCAAACGGAGCGTGAGCCGGGACACAACCTTATCACCTACTGAAAGCTGTGCGGCATCCGACAATGGTTGCAGAGATTTCTGTCCGTCTGCCGAGATACGCTCTACAAAGAGTTTCTTTTCAATATTCAGTTCACCGCCTTGTTGTTTCACGTCGGATATGGGCGACAAATACTGCGCATAGACAGCTCCCCATGCAATGCCCGCATCCCTCTTCTCTATGGTAACGGACGTTGCCTTCAGTTCAGGACTGCCTTGCGTAAAGACTTCCTTGATGTATCCCAATCCCGGCACAGTGGTCTTTGCCGGAGAAAGAGTTTCCAGCACCTTATTGCCTAAAATAATGCGGACATCCCCTTTGCTTTCCAGCAAATTGTTGCCCCGGCAAAGCAAAGCATAAATCGCATCGGCGGTAGCCACCGGAGAATTCCATGCCGTCGCCTGTTTCTGTTTCAACAGCCAAAGCTTCATTTCTTCTACCAAAGCATCATTGCCGCCTGCCTTGTGCAAGGCTTCCATGACAGCCACATGAGCAGGAACCGGCATCATGCCCCAAGTATAAGGATTGGCATAGAAAGCAAAATGCGCTCCCATCTCATCCGTTTGTACAAGATGTTCTTTTATGGAAGCTATAAACTCATTCGCTTCCGTCCTGCGTCCCACCGTCTGCAGAATAATGGCGGTCTGCGCTTTACAAATCATTGTACCGTTCTCAAGGTTACGTCCCAACTTGGTAAGAAAGTAATCGAATGCTTTGGCATATTCACCGGACAGTTTTTCCGAACCGAGAGCCACCAGATACAAATATTCCATAACGGCATCCGACAAAACGGTAATTTTAGCCCCATTCTTCTCTGCCTTGCGGATAGCCCGGTATTCTTTCAGGGCTTCCTTATTCAGATAATCAAAAGCCTTATCCTTCATTCCCGCTACTTCTTCCGGCAGTGTCTTATCCGTAAACAAAGAAAGCCGGACGAGCAACCCGGTGATATAACTTGTGACATAACGGTTGCCGGACATACCGCCAAACCAACTCCATGCGCCTTCCTCACCCTGCAATTCTTTCAGTTTAAGCAAAGACGACATATTACGGTAATTTAATTGATTAACATCGAACAAGGTAGCAATGCGTTGTTGTTGCTCCGCCTCAGTAGTAGCCTCCAGCAACCAGGGAGACTCATCCAACAGGATGTTTTTCACATCTTGGTTCTTCTCCAATTGGCTGAGGAAAGTCTCTTTTGTTCCGCCCGACAGTCGCCAGTTATCAAACACCGCCTTAATGCGCGGCTGGCTATTAGCGATATACCCAGCCAAGCTGTTAGCATAGAAAGCGGTTGCCCAAGAAATGGCATTATCGGTTGCAGGCTGGCTCAAGACAGGCAAAGCTTGTACGGCATACCATGCTGGATTACCCGTAAATTCCACCGTCAGACGACGGTCGGTTGCCGTACGACTGTTACCGTTGAACAGACTGTCCAGCGAGAAAGTACGTGTTTCTTCACCACGAACAGGCATGGCAAGCGTCTCCGTAATATACTCCTTATTGCTTAAAACAGGCAACAGATGCTGTTCCCCGTCACTGAATGTACCGCCGTCTGCCACCATACGTACACCAAGCAGGTCGTAACGTTCCGTTACATCAAACCTGAAATCAACCGATACCGTCTTTCCGGCTTCTACCGAGAACTTCTGACGCCGGGTGGAGATAATCTTCTCCGTCACCGGATCGAAAAGGGTGAATACGACTGTGCCTTTTACCGCCTTCCCCGTCAGGTTGGCAACACCGGCAGCTATCTGTGTCTTATCGCCTACCCGTACAAAGCGGGGCATATTCGGAGTAAGCATAAACTCTTTGGCAGTGGCAGCAGTAGCATCAAGCATACCTGTCATCATATCCCGAGTATGGGAATAGCCCCGGAAATTCCAGCGTGTCAGGCTCTGCGGCATAGTGAAGGAGAAAGCAATCTCTCCCTGTTCATTCGTACGCAGTTGAGGATAGAAGAAGGCCGTTTCGGCAAAATTAGTACGCAAGTCAGCTACCGGTTGTAATGTCTGCCCGTCAAGAGGAATAGTTTCCGATTCAAAAACAACATCCGCAACCCCTTCTTCCACCTGTGCCGGAACATACTTCGCTTCAACCGCCCGTCCGGCTATCATCTTGTTTCTGGTGGTTCCGTATCCGGATCCACTGACAATCGCACTATTTTCGACAATTTGCAAGACTTCCGCCACTCCGGTATAGGGCGAAATGAAATAGTCAAAGTGCCAAACGGGAACCGTCCACGACTTCGTGGGGAAATAAGGAGCATAACTCTTTCCGTTGTTATTATTGCTATCCCAATAGTAATAAGGAATATACCGGTTGTAATAAACGCTTAACGACTGGCTGCGGCTATAAATCCGGTCTAATGAGGCATCATACATCATTGCCAGCATCTCAGCGGCAGCAGGAAAACCTTGCGGAGTCTTGATAACCAGCCTCCACTCTTCTTCCTGTCCCGGACGCAAACGGTCGCGGAAGACTTCCCACTTCATATCCAATGTCCGTTCAGGCAGGCGTTTCCGCAATTCCACCCTACGGGTATATAGCTGTCCGTTCTTTACGAAGGTAAACTGCACGGCAACCCCGTCTCCATACTCCTCCCGATAAGGATATTCCATACGGAGAATCGAATCGCTCAATGACAGAGTACGGCTCTCCAGCCTTCCCTTCCGCCCGAAAACGTCTACCAAAACATAGGCGTCCTTCATGGAAGTGCCGAAGTAGAAGAGTGCCGGATGGGTTGCATCGAACTCCGTATTCTTTTCATAGAGGAAGGTTTCCATAAACATAGCCGGACGGGTATCTGTCAATGAGAACAACACAATATTCACCGTATTGTCCGCATTGCTGACCTCCTTACCGTCGCGGTCGCGAACCGACATGACAAAGCGGTACTCTCCCGACGGTAGTTGTTTCCAAGCAGCGAAGTCTTTCGTTTCACCCGATGTAAAGGTACTTTCATAAACCGGCTTATCTGATATTCTTCCCGTTTTAGAGTCGAGCACCGGATACAGACGACAAATTCCTTCCATGGACAACGTCTCGTTCACGGCATTCATCACTGCCAGTTTTCCCGATATGGAATCTTCTTTGCACAACTCCCTGTTAATATCGGGCATAAAGAAATAGGCTTGACGGGCAGCGCTTAGGTGACACTGCGAAGTCTGCGTTTCGCCCGCATCCCCTGTGACCGACACTTCTATTTGATAGGAAAAGCGTTCCCCGCCCATTCTGTCCGTATCTGCGCCCGGCTTCAGAACAACCGGAATGGAGAAGTTACCTTTCGCATCCAGCTGCACCGTGTCCGAGGCAAGCGGTGCAGCACCTTGTCCCCAGTATCTCCAATTGTTACGACGGGTAACAGTATATACCAACGGAACATCCTGAATGGCCATGCCATTATATGCCTTGACATTGCCGGTCACATCTACCGTCTCTCCCAAACAGAAGGCTTCTTTCACCGGATTAAAAGTAATCTCAAAGGTAGGCCGCTTGTAATCCTCCACCCGTACGGAAACGGACGTTCTGTTTTTGACTTCAACCGTAAAGTTACCATTCAAGCAAACTGTCGGCAACACCAATTCTGTCGTAAAGGAACCGAATTCGTTGGTATTGACGTTCTTCTGTACCAGTTCTTTTCTGTTTACGTCCAACAAACGTACCTGATAACTCTTTCCTGCCAGGACTTGGGCCTTATCCGTTTCCTGTTCATAAGCGATGCCTTTGACATAAACAGTCTGACCGGGACGATACAAAGAACGGTCCGTCAGCAGAGTGATATGTTCTTCCGGACGCGACTCACCGCGCTCGTAATATCTGTTCAAATAAATAATCTGAGGCATCATAGCGGTATCTGTCCCTTTACGCGCCACATAGCTGCGGATAGTTTTATTCCATTCTACAACAGCCTTGCCGCCGGCATCGGTAGTAACCGTCTGCACCAGTTTGCGGTCTTTTTCATTGTACGCGGAATAGAAACTGACCGTTGCATCGGAAATAGGTTGTCCGCTACGGCTATCTACCGTAACCACTTCCATTTTGTTATCCGGCAGAGACAGCGTCAATACCTTGAAACGGGTTGAAACAAGAAATGAATCTGCCGTACGGGCTGTTGCGACATCCGGCACAATCTGTAATATATAAACGCCCGGTTCGTCCGGCACATAAAACTTCAAGTCCGTACGTTGCAGGTTGTTTGATGACTCTCCTTGTTTTCCATCTTGCCCAGTGAAAGCATCCAGTTCAAAATGAGTTGCAGACAATTTACGGGCATGTTTCTGATAGAATGCCTTGCTTATTCCGGTATCCATCCAAGGTATTTCGGACAGATTCGTACGGTACAGGTTCAGCGTAAATCCTTTCAGATTACGATAGGTCACGTCCAACTTCAATGAGTCACCGGGATAAACACTCCCCTGGGTATTAATATCCAAATAGGGTTGCAGGATATTTTCCCGTATGTTCCGCAGTTCATTAACACGCTTATAAGCCGAGTAGCGTTTCACCCCTTCATCACAGGTCTGCAAAGCCCCATCAATATAAGTTCCTCCCAAACTGCGGAGCCGGTCGGCCTTACAAATGTAGACTTCCGCACAGACTTCACGCGTGCCATATTCCCGAATCAGATTGTCCAAAACTTCGAGATATTCTTTATTGAGTTCTTCTTTTCGCTCACGATAAGCGGCATAAGGTTCGCGGTTTATACCGCCACCGGCTACTTTCCACTTCCAGTAATCAAGCGTTGCCAGTATCACGGCGTCTTCCGCCCCGTTACGATGCCGGTAAGCCTTTATCATCTCTGTATAAATACCGCCAATCCGGGCGCGTTGCAATGAATCCACCCGAAAGCCGTCCAATAGCCGATAAGTGTCGACTGCACGGGTCGCCAGCAGATGGTACATATCGTGCCCGTAAAAACGGCTTCCGTCTTCCAGCACTACAAAAGGCACATATTCCTTGGAAGAGACTTCAAGCAAGCGGAGGGAATCCCGCAATGAGGCAAGGTTATGTTCGTCTACCTTAGCAACAAAAAGATTATCGCTCCACTCACGAATGTCTGCAGGGGCTTCGTCTACGTCCAAAGACGTACGTTCCGACAACAGCCGCCGGTTGCCTCGCATATAATCCGCATATTCGCGGGCAAGCAGTGAATGCAGAATAGCTTTGCTTACGGGGTTCGGTTCCGATTTCACCCAACTTTCCAGATTCCTTAAATTAGTATACAGGCTATCCGGAGTCAGTCTTTCCTGATAAGCTTCCCGATAGATATATGCCTTTAGCATTTGCGGAGCGTTCTTCTCCAGCTCGGCTTTCCGGTAAATTTTCCCCGTCAGCTTCACTGCAGTTTGCGGCAAACTCTTCTTTTGAGCTTGCTCTACCTGTTTCCACAGGTTGTCATAGGACTGAGCATGCAAGGAAAGGAAGCACACTCCAATCATCAGCAGAAACAATGTACAAAATCTTTGGAATTTCTTCATAGCTATTCTATTGTTATAGTGGTTAGAAACAAAAATAACAAATTAATAGTTATGTTGTGCCGACTTTTAGTAAAAAATAAAAAAAACAAAGCATATGCTGACACAATCCTCCTCGGTAACAAATATAAAAAAACGAGGGATACATTCTCAGAACATATCCCCCGGTCTCTTATCGATTACTACACTCATCTTGGGTAGTTATAATACTTCATTGCTTCAATCCAGTTCTCACCAACTTTAGTAAGAACCTCTTTGAAAGAATTTACAATCTTTTTTCCCATAATCTTATCAATTAAATTAAATACCCTGAAAACTTTTTTTTCTTTACTTCTTAATGGTGTAACCCATCATTAACATCTCATTACGACCTACCTCTGCGAGAATACGTCTGAATGAGCTCATAATCTTCTTTTTCATAACCTTAAAAAATTAAACTAACATCTTGAAAACTGAAAACTAATTTCTCTCTTAAAAAGGGGATGAATGCTTAAAGCATTACATAACCCCAAATGTTCTTATCGGCCTCGCCGAAATGTCTGAACAAACTCCTTAACTTTTTCATTTTGTTATCCTCCTAAAATCAATCTTGTTACTCTTAAAAATAACCTGTTATCCTATTATTTCTATGTTTTACAACACAAAAATAAGGCCTTTGTTCAAGATAGCAAGTGAAAACACATAGAAAAAGATGTTTTATAACATATTTCTTGACCTAAATCAATTTTCTGCAAAGTTGCAACAATAAGAAGAGTCAGAATGGCGGTAAAGCAAAGTTATTCTGACAGGCCAAAGTCAAAATGGCAGTAATAAAAAGCGGGGCACGTTTAAAGTGTCCCGCTTTCCGTCTTATTATGTATAAGGTATAAAGAAAATTACTTTTCAGGAGTCTGTTCCAAAGTCGCAACCAAGAAGTCATAGAACTTCGTCACAGACGGAATGTATGCACGTTCATCGGGTGAGTGCGGTGAGCGCAACGTAGGACCGAAAGAAATCATGTCAAGCCCCGGACAGTTGGCACCGATAATGCCGCATTCCAAGCCTGCATGAATCACCTTCACAGCCGGTTCTACACCAAATTGTTGCTTATAGGATAATGTCATGGCATGCAGAATCGGAGAATCCACATTAGGTTGCCAGCCTGAGTAGCCGCCGCTCAATTCCACTTTCATGCCTGCCATAGAGAAGCACGCAGTCAAGCTATCTGCCAAGAAGTCCTTCATTGTATCACAAGAACTGCGAGCCAATATACGAACATCCGCCTTGCCGCCTTCAATCGTCACAATGGCCAGATTGGAAGAAGTCTCCACCGTATCGGGAACTGTAGGAATCATACGCATTACTCCATTTTGACAAGCCATTAGCACACTAATCATATTGTCCTGAATTTCTTCGGGAACAATGGCGGCAGGCAAATCTACATTTTCCAATTTCAAGGTAATGCCTTCTTCAATCGGTGTATATTCTTCATTAATCTGCACCTCATATTCCTTGATATAGTCTTCCAATCCTTCGATGTCTTCAGGATTAAACACCAATACAGCGTGTGCCTCACGCGGAATGGCATTGCGCATATTACCACCTTCAAAACTTGACAACTGGCAATCGAACTCAATCAGTAAGTCATGTACGATACGGGCAAGCAGCTTATTGGCATTGCCACGTCCCTGATTGATTTCCAATCCGGAATGTCCGCCACGCAATCCCTTCAAAGTTATCCGACGGGCTACGAAATCAGCTGCAGGAGCTTCTTCCTTATATTCCAGCGTAGCCGTAATGTCGATGCCGCCCGCGCAACCGATATAAAGTTCTCCTTCGTCCTCCGAATCAAGATTCAGCAGAATCTCACCGTTCAGCGTGCCCGGCTTCAAACCGAATGCGCCGTACATACCCGTTTCCTCATCCTTGGTAATCAACGCTTCCAATGGACCATGTTTCAGGTCTTTCGCCTCAAGTACCGCCATGATAGCGGCTACACCCAAACCATCATCTGCGCCCAGAGTGGTGCCTTTGGCCTTCAGCCAATCACCGTCAATGTAGGTTTCAATGGGGTCTTTGGTAAAATCATGAACTGTATCGTTGTTCTTCTGCGGAACCATATCCATATGGGCCTGCAGAATGACACCTTTGCGGTTTTCCATACCCGGAGTAGCCGGTTTGCGGATAATGACATTGCCGACCTCGTCAACAAATGATTCCAAACCCAAGCCCTTACCGAAATTTATCAAGAACTCAGTTATTTTCTCCATATGTCCGGACGGACGGGGTATCTGAGTCAGCGAATAGAAATGCTTCCACACATTTTGTGGAGCCAACTGTAAGATTGTACTCATAATTATAAAAGTTGTTTTCGCAAATATAAGAGTTATTTTTCAATATCCCTCCAATCGATAATGCAAAAGTCTTCTAATTCATTTTGCACGGTTCGCCAACGAAACGTGCAGCCCGCCGTAGATACCAAGCACTATAACCAGTAAGGTTTGAATACCGTGTACTATCAACGCAAACACGCCCGCATCCGTGGCATTCACACCGTAAAGCATCATCATGGTGATAACGGCAAAGTGCCAAGGCCCCGCCCCGTTGGGCGTAGGAACAATTACTGCAAACGTTCCGCCAACAAACATCACCATTGCGGCTTGAAAACTAAGATGTTCCGTAAAAGAAAAGCTATAGAAAGTCAGATAGAAATGATAGAAATAACATCCCCATATAAGTAAGGTATAAAGAATAAATAAGGGGATATTCTTCACATTACGAAGCGACATCACCCCTTCACACACATTCAGCACAACTCCCTTCACCTTCTCAAAAAAAGAAAGCATCCGCATCAGATAGTACATCAGCACCAGCACACCGATAACACAAAACAGGGAAACATAAAACCAGGGAGAGGTCAGCAGGTGCATCAGTGAAGGGATTTTTGTACCCGTCTCCTGAAAGAAGCGGAGAAACACCGGCATCTGCACCAGAAAAGTAAATCCCGTAATCAGAAGGATACACAAAGTGTCCACCAAACGCTCGGTTACCACAGTTCCCAAAGATTTGGAGAATGAAACATCATCATACTTAGCCAGAACACCACAACGCGACACCTCGCCCACACGGGGCAATATCAAATTGGTAGCATAGGAAATGAATATGGCATCCACGCAATCGCCCCTCTTAGGGTAAGCCCTCAGCGGTTCCAACGTCTGCCGCCAACGCCACCCGCGAAACACATGGCTCATCACGCCAAAGAACAGTGAAAGCAACATCCAGCCCCAATTCGTGCCATACAAAAGCACCTCTTTTGCGCGTTCAAAATCAAAATCACGATACACCCAATACAGGATAAAACCGCCCAAAAGAACGGGCAACACGATTTTCAATGTCTTTTTTATTATCTTATTCATCGTTTTACCTTAAAATTCATCCGGCACACGTCGTAATTTGTGATTTGTAACTCGTAATTCGCCGAAAAGGATTACCTTTGAACCGCAAAAGTAACGATTTAGTTGATACATGAGATTAGTTAAACCTAAAAAGTTTCTCGGCCAGCACTTTCTGAAAGACTTGAAAGTGGCTCAGGACATTGCCGACACCGTAGACGCCTGCCCCAAACTTCCGATACTGGAAGTGGGACCGGGTATGGGGGTGCTGACGCAATTCCTTCTACCCAAAGAGCGCACGGTAAAAGTTGTGGAAGTGGATTACGAATCGGTGGCCTATCTGCGGGAAGCCTACCCGCAATTGGAGGATAATATCATAGAAGACGACTTCTTGAAAATGAATCTGCAACGCCTGTTCGACGGGCAGCCTTTCGTACTGACGGGTAACTATCCCTATAACATATCCAGCCAGATTTTCTTCAAGATGCTGGACAACAAAGACCTGATACCATGCTGTACGGGCATGATACAGAAAGAAGTTGCCGAGCGCATCGCCGCCGGTCCGGGCAGCAAGACGTACGGCATTCTGAGTGTACTGATACAGGCTTGGTATCGCGTGGAGTACCTCTTCACCGTAAGCGAGCACGTATTCAACCCGCCTCCCAAAGTGAAAAGCGCCGTTATCCGCATGACGCGCAATGACACGCAACAATTGGGATGCGACGAAAAGTTGTTCAAGCAGGTGGTGAAAACCACATTTAACCAGCGCCGGAAAACCCTGCGCAACTCCATAAAACCGATACTTGGCAAAGAATGTCCGCTGACCGAAGACGTCCTCTTCAACAAACGTCCCGAACAGCTTTCCGTACAGGAATTCATAGAGTTGACCAACCGGGTGGAAACAGCGTTGAAAGAGATGAAAGAAGAAACGGACAAATGAGAATTTAACGGCTTTCAGCCTTAGGCGATACACAATGGAAATAGACGAAGAATACATAGATAAAGTCAAAAGCTTTATAGAGCAGAAAGACGCGGAAAACGTCAAGGCGCTTCTTATCGACCTGCATCCGGCAGACATTGCCGAATTGTGTAATGACCTCGCGCCCGAAGAGGCACGCTTCGTTTATCGTCTCCTCGACAACGAAACAGCCGCCGACGTACTGGTAGAAATGGATGAAGACGTCCGGAAGGAGTTCTTGGAACTTCTGCCTTCG
Source organism: Bacteroides propionicigenes (assembly GCF_018390535.1). GTDB lineage: Bacteria > Bacteroidota > Bacteroidia > Bacteroidales > Bacteroidaceae > Bacteroides > Bacteroides propionicigenes. The sequence continues at coordinate 611,646 of NZ_JAHBBW010000001.1, forward strand.
GAAACCATTGCCAAACGGTTTGTGGATTATATGGATACGGACGATGCCGTAGACCTGATGCGTGACCTCGATGAGGAGAAAAAGGAAGAAGTCCTCTCGCATATTGAGGATATAGAGCAGGCCGGAGACATCGTAGACCTGTTGAAATACGATGAAGACACCGCCGGCGGTTTGATGGGTACGGAAATGGTAACCGTCAACGAGAACTGGAGTATGCCGGAATGTCTGAAAGAAATGCGCCTGCAAGCTGAACAACTGGACGAAATCTACTACGTATACGTCATTGACGATGACGAACGCCTGCAGGGTGTATTCCCGTTGAAGAAGATGATTACCTCGCCGTCCGTCTCCAAAGTGAAACATGTAATGAGGAAAGACCCCATTTCCGTCCATGTAGACACTCCCACGGACGAAGTGGTACAGATTATCGAGAAATACGACTTGGTAGCGGTGCCCGTTGTCGACAGTATAGGCCGTCTGGTAGGACAAATTACCGTAGACGACGTAATGGACGAGGTTCGCGAACAATCGGAACGCGACTACCAATTGGCATCCGGTTTGTCACAGGACGTAGAAACAGACGACAACGTCATGCGCCAGACTTCCGCACGCCTGCCGTGGTTGCTTATCGGTATGCTGGGCGGTATCGGCAACTCCATGATATTAGGTAATTTTGACGCGACTTTCGCCGCACATCCTGAAATGGCGCTGTACATCCCGCTAATCGGCGGTACGGGTGGAAACGTAGGAACCCAATCCTCCGCAATCATCGTGCAAGGCCTTGCCAACAGTTCTCTGGATGCAAAAGATACATTCAAGCAAATTGCCAAAGAATCCGTAGTGGCGGTAATCAATGCGACTATCATATCCTTATTGGTATACATATATAACTTTGTACGATTCGGCGGTACGGCCACAGTTACCTACTCCGTATCTATCAGCCTGTTTGCCGTTGTCATGTTTGCTTCCATATTCGGAACATTAGTCCCCATGACACTCGAAAAGCTGAAAGTGGACCCGGCCATTGCCACAGGTCCGTTTATATCCATTACCAACGACATTATCGGCATGATGATGTATATGGGTATCACCGTACTATTGGCCTGAAACGGCTAATTTGAAAAAAATTAAAGGAAAAAGTATGAAGTAATCATTTTATTTCATTAATTTGTAACCTAATGTAACCCGAACGGGGCATCCCGTTTCTAAAAAGTAAATACAAATGACGGACACTCATGACACTAATCTCCCCGACAAACCGGTGGAATTAGAAGAAGACAAGAAAACAGCAGAGGTTTCTGAGCCGGCAACAACAGAAACTCCCGCTGAGGCAACCTTGACTGACAAGCCGGCCGAATCAGTTCAAAAGCTCACTAAAGAAGAAATCCTGAACAAGCTTAAAGAGATTGCAGCAGACGTGGAGAATGCAGCCAAATCGGAGATAGACGGTTTGAAACAGGCTTTCTACAAACTACATAACTCAGAGCAGGAAGCCGCAAAGAAGCAATTCGTTGAGAATGGAGGAGCTATTGAAGAGTTTGTTCCACAAGCCGACGCTTTGGAAGAGGAATTCAAAAACACCATGTCCGTCATCAAGGAAAAAAGAAGCGCACTCAATGCAGAACAGGAGAAACAGAAAGAACTCAACCTGCAAATCAAGCTTTCTATCATCGAGGAACTGAAAGAATTGGTGGAATCTCCGGAAGACGCCAACAAGAACTATACGGAATTCAAGAAGTTGCAGCAGCAATGGAACGAGGTTAAAATTGTGCCGCAAGCCAAGATTAACGAATTGTGGAAGAACTACCAGCTGTACGTCGAGAAGTTCTACGACCTTTTAAAACTGAACAACGAATTTCGTGAATATGACTTCAAAAAGAATCTTGAAATAAAGAATCATCTTTGCGAAGCCGCCGAGAAACTGGCAGACGAACCGGATGTAGTTTCCGCTTTCCACCAATTACAGAAATTGCATCAGGAATTTCGCGATACAGGACCGGTAGCGAAAGAACTGCGCGACGAAATATGGGCACGCTTCAAAGCTGCCTCTACTACCGTAAACCGTCGTCACCAACAGCATTTTGAGGCTTTGAAAGAGACTGAACAACACAATCTCGACCAAAAGACCGTAATCTGCGAAATCATCGAGTCCATTGATTATAGTGAGCTTACCAACTTTGCTTCTTGGGAAAACAAGACTCAGGAAATCATTGCTTTGCAAAACAAATGGAAAACTATCGGCTTTGCCCCGCAAAAGATGAACGTAAAGATATTTGAACGGTTCCGCAAAGCCTGTGATGAGTTTTTCCAAAAGAAAGGCGAGTTCTTCAAGTCTCTGAAAGAAGGGATGAACGAGAACCTTGAAAAGAAACGTGCCTTATGCGAAAAAGCAGAGGCTCTGAAAGACAGTACTGACTGGAAAGCAACAGCGGACGAACTGACCAAACTCCAAAAAGAGTGGAAAACAGTAGGTCCTGTTGCCAAGAAATATTCGGATGCCATATGGAAACGGTTCATCTCCGCCTGCGACTACTTCTTTGAACAGAAGAATAAAGCAACTTCTTCACAACGTTCCGTTGAGCAGGAGAATCTGGAGAAGAAAAAAGCCATTATCGAGAAACTGACCGCCATTGACGAAACAATGGATGTGGAAGAAGCCACTCAACTGGTCCGCGAACTTATGAAAGAATGGAACGGCATAGGGCACGTGCCATTCAAAGAAAAAGACAAGATTTACAAACAATATCACAGCCAGATAGACAAGTTGTTTGAACGCTTCAACATCAGCGCTTCCAATAAGAAGTTAAGTAACTTCAAATCATCTATCAGCAATATACAGGAAGGCAGCCCGCAAGCCCTCTACCGTGAACGAGACAAACTGGTACGTGCCTGCGAAAACATGAAAAACGAATTGCAGACCTACGAAAACAATCTGGGCTTCCTTACAGCGTCTTCCAAGAAAGGCAACAGCCTTTTGACCGAACTTAACCGTAAAGTTGAGAAACTGAAAGGTGATATAGAACTGGTTAAACAGAAAATTAAAGTGATTGACAATTCAATCAACGAAGCGGAATAATTTTTTGAACCTAATTATACGAGGTTATGCCAAAAGGATTGAAGGCTTTTTGACATAACCTCTTTTTTATCTAATCTTATCTCACTCTAAATTATGAAAAGAATTCTAACCTTAGGTATCGTACTACTGACCGCAAACAGCCTGTTACCGGCACAAGAGATTACATTCTCGGAAACCAAATTCAATTGGGGAACCGTTCTGGAAAAAGACGGAAATGTGAGCCATGATTTCCGGTTCGTGAATACCGGAGACAAACCTTTGACCATCAAAAACATCATTACCGGTTGCGGATGCACCTCATCCGAGTGGGCCGACAAAGTCTACCGCCCCGGCGAAGAAGGAACAATACGGTTGGTCTATCACCCGGAAGGCAGAACGGAAAACAGCATCAACCTTGTAGCCGAGATTTACACTAACAGAGCGGCAAAAGAAGTAGTTACTTTGGAAATGTCAGGAGAGATAAAACGTCAAGCCCCCTCCTATCCCGCCTACTACAATCCTGCCAATGGAAAACGCAGCCAAAGCCAAACCGGCATTCCGCAAGATGAATATGAACAAATACTTAAACGGGTGCGTGAGGAACTATATGCCAAAGCTACTTCACAGCAAACAGACCAAATCACAGAAAGATTATTACGTTCCATGCTTCCGGAAGGCAAATGGAGCGATTTGGATTATGCTTGCTTCTTCCGTACCAATTGGGAACCGGTGGAACACTTGAAGCGTTTGGTTACAATTGCCACTTCATATACTGATGAAAGCTCCCGCTATTACGGCAACGAAGTATTATACAATGCCATCAGAACCGCCCTCCAATATTGGGTGAAACAAGACCCTACCTGTTTTAACTGGTGGTTCAACCAGATTTCCGTACCGCAGACACAAGCCTCACTCCTCGCCCTGATGGATGCAGGACAAAAGAAACTCCCATCCGAAATCAGTGCTCCTATTTTACAAACAATGAGCGAACGCAGCGATCCGCGCAAATGGACCGGCGCCAACAAAATGGACATTGCCATTCATCATTTAGTAAGAGGCTGCCTGTTGAAGAACGACAGTATCGTACGTGTCAATGCCGATGAAATATTCTACCCCGTACAAATCGTTGTGAACGAAGGCATACAGGAGGACTTGTCTTATCACCAGCACGGACCGCAACTCTACATCGGCGGATACGGAACAGTGTTTGTAGACAACATAGTGCGTATGGGCAATATCCTCAACGGTACGAAATATGCCATGAACCGGGAAAAACTCAGCCTGTTTTCCAATTTTATCCGCAGCACCTACTTCAATGTATTCCGCAGCAGGTATCTGGACTTCAGCGTAACAGGCAGGGGTGTCAGCCGCAAGGGAACATTGGATTATGGAGATTGTGCGGCCCTGTTCGGAAACTTGCAGACTCTCGATGCCGCACACACTGACGAATATGCAGCCATTGCCCGCCGTTTCCTCACCCGGGAAGCATCTTACCAACGTTCGGACAGGAATACAATGTATTATTGTTCAGACTATATGCTACACAACAGACTGAATTACGACTTTTCCGTACGCGCTTCCTCAACACGCACCAACAAAACCGAAAGCGGCAACGGTGAAAATCTATACGGAACCTATATGAGTGACGGCGCTACCAATATTCGTGTCAATGGTAATGAGTATGTTGACATCTTCCCCGTTTGGGAGTGGGACAGAATACCGGGAACCACCCTGCCCGCAGGCGAGAAACGCAATCCCGTTGACTGGGGAACCAAAGGAACCGGTACATTCACAGGCGGAGTATCCGACGGGAAATACGGTGTAATGACCTTCAAGATGAATGATTATGGCGTAAAAGCCCGGAAATCATGGTTTATGTTCGACAACGAAGTAGTCTGCTTAGGCAGCGGCATCGATTCAAATATTCCGGCAGACATCGTTACCACCATCAATCAATGCCATTTAGACGGGAAAGCATGGATAAGTACAGGAAGAAAAACGCTTCAGCAAGCTGTCCAAGGGGAATTTTCTTTTGAACAAACTCCGTTATGGATTTGGCATGACAGCATCGCCTACTTCTTCCCTAAAGAGAATAATGTAAAACTAAGAATGAACAAACAAAAAGGCAGCTGGGCAAAAATCAACTTCAATTATCCCGCTACGGAAATCAACATACCTGTATTTAACCTGAGTATTAATCACGGAAAATCACCCCGGAACGCATCTTACGCATATATCGTTGTGCCGGGAATCAGCCATCCGGAAAAGATGAAAGCATACTCCCACCGATATCTGAAAATTGAACGGAATGACATGGAAATACAAGCCGTTAGCAATCAGAAATCGGGAATTCTGCAAATTGTTTTCTTTAATCCCGACACTTTTGACAATGGAAAAATAAAGGTGAAAGCCTTGAAACCCTGCGTTGTACAAATAAAGAGAAGCAAAGGAAAAGTGACAGATATACAAATTGCCGACCCGCAGAACCAAGAAAAACTAAAGCCGGGGGTAGATGTAATAGTTTCAAATGACTAATCATCCGCATTCTTCCCCTGACTCTCCCGACAAGCCATAAGTCATACTGAAATAAACCTCTACTCTACGTCTCTAAAATTCAACTTGAGAGATGTAAAGTAGAGGTTTATCATAGCTAAGCCAGCATCTTAATGGTGGAATAAGCGGATACCCGTAAACGCCATTGCAATACCGTACTTATCGCAAGTCTCAATAACATGATCATCGCGCACCGAGCCTCCGGCCTGCGCTATAAACTCTACGCCACTCTTGTGCGCACGTTCAATATTATCACCAAAGGGGAAGAAAGCATCAGAACCCAGTGCAACCCCTTTTAAAGTATCCAACCAAGCACGCTTCTCTTCACGGGTCAGTATTTCCGGCTTCTCCGTAAAGAATTGTTGCCAAACGCCGTCAGCCAATACGTCATCATAATCGTCACTGATGTAAACATCAATCGTATTGTCACGGTCGGCACGGCGTATCTTCTCAATCCAAGGCAGACTCAATACTTTCGGATGTTGGCGCAAGTACCATATATCAGCTTTATTTCCTGCCAGACGGGTACAATGGATTCGGCTTTGTTGACCGGCACCAATACCAATCGCCTGACCGTCTTTCACATAACACACGGAATTAGACTGAGTATATTTCAAAGTGATAAGCGCTATCATCAAATCACGCTTGGCAGCTTCGGAGAAATTCTTATTCCGGGTAGGAATAGTAGCAAACAGCTCCTCGCCATTCAATTTTATCTCATTTCGTCCTTGCTCAAAAGTAACTCCAAACACATCTTTATGTTCAATCGGAGCCGGTTTATAAGCCGGATTAATCTTGATTACATTATAAGTTCCCTTGCGTTTGTTTCTCAATATTTCGAGTGCCTCATCGGTATATCCCGGAGCAATTACCCCGTCTGAAACCTCACGATTGATGAAACGGGCTGTAGCCTCATCGCATACATCACTCAAAGCTATGAAATCGCCATAAGAAGACATACGGTCAGCGCCACGTGCACGCACATAGGCATTGGCGAGCGGTGAAAGAGGCAGATTATCAACAAAGTAAATCTTTTTCATGGTTTCGTCCAACTCCAATCCGATAGCGGCCCCTGCCGGACTCACATGTTTGAATGAAGTAGCGGCCGGCATCCCGGTAGCTTCTTTCAATTCTTTCACCAATTGCCACCCGTTCAAGGCATCCATAAAATTGATATACCCCGGACGTCCGTTCAAGACTTCGATAGGCAACTCTCCCTCCTGCATAAAAATGCGGGCCGGCTTTTGATTAGGGTTACAGCCGTATTTCAACGATAATTCTTTTGCCATAATTAGTAATGTTTGAGTTGCTGCAAATTTACTCTTTTTTACCCAATAAAAAAACCCACTAAATTATGATTTTAGCGGGTTCTTTAGCTTTAAATATATGTCTTATGGTTGGGCTACCTGGATTCGAACCAGGAATGACAGGACCAGAATCTGTAGTGTTACCATTACACCATAGCCCAATTGAGCATCACATTTCTGTTTTGCGGTGCAAAGATACAAAGTTTTCCATAATCCAAAACATTTTCTGTTATTTTTTTCATTAAAATCTGATAAGACACCATGACACAAAGAATTATATACCTAAAAAAAAACAAAAAATGAAAGACTTTTTCCCTTTTGCGTGTTTGATATAATAAATCAACGTATATTTGTCACCTGTTTAATATTAATAATGTGTAATGAACGAAGCTAAAAAATTAATTCAACAAATAACAGAAGGTATTCAAGATAAAAAAGGAAAAAAAATCGTCATAGCAGACCTTACCCAAATAGACGATACAATATGTAATTATTTCGTCATCTGTCAAGGAAACTCTCCAAGCCAAGTAAGCGCCATTGTAGATTCTGTAAAAGACTTCACCCGTAAAGGGGCGAACAGCAAACCTTTCGCAGTAGACGGTTTACGTAACGCCGAATGGGTAGCCATGGACTATTCCGATGTACTGGTTCACGTTTTTCTGCCGGAAGCGCGTGACTTCTACAATTTGGAGCACCTGTGGGCAGATGCCAAACTAACTCAAATCCCCGATCTCGACTAATTTAGACTTATGGACAATAACAGCAATAAAAAGCCCGCTAAAACCAATATGCCCAAGTTCAACTTGAACTGGTTGTATATGATTATAGCCATGATGTTACTGGGACTGTACCTCACCAACGAAAGCGGTACAGCCAGCAAAAACATCCCCTACGATGAATTTCAGGAATACGTACGTAACGGCTACATAAGCAAAGTGACCGGTTATGACGACAACTCCGTAGAGGCATACGTCAAGCCGCAATATGTACCCAATGTATTCAAAGCAGATTCCAGCCGTGTAGGCAAGAATCCTCTGATTACGACAGAAGCTCCCTCACGTGAAAGTCTGGGTGACTTCCTGCAGAAGGAAAAAGACGAAACGCGTTTCGACGGCTCCATCAGCTACGAAAAGAAACGCAACTACTTCGGTGCAATCCTTTGGCAGATATTGCCGTTTGCATTCCTTATCGGTTTCTGGATATTCCTGTCCCGCCGCTGGAGCGGCGGTGGCGGCATGGGCGGCGGTGGCGGCATCTTCAGTGTCGGCAAGTCCAAAGCACAGCTGTTTGAGAAGAACTCTCCGGTAAAGGTAACCTTCAAGGATGTAGCCGGACTTGCAGAAGCCAAACAGGAAGTAGAGGAAATCGTAGAATTCCTGAAAGAGCCGCAAAAATATACAGACTTGGGAGGTAAGATACCTAAGGGTGCATTGCTCGTAGGCCCTCCGGGAACAGGTAAGACGTTGTTGGCAAAGGCGGTAGCCGGAGAAGCCAACGTACCGTTCTTCTCATTGGCAGGTTCCGATTTCGTGGAAATGTTTGTCGGTGTAGGCGCTTCCCGCGTCCGCGACTTGTTCCGCCAAGCCAAAGAGAAAGCGCCTTGCATTGTATTCATCGACGAGATTGATGCAGTGGGACGTGCGCGTGCCAAGGCAGCCGCTATGGGAGGTAACGATGAACGCGAGAACACACTGAACCAATTGCTGACCGAAATGGACGGTTTCGGTTCCAACAGCGGTGTCATTATCCTTGCCGCAACCAACCGCGTGGACGTTTTGGACAAAGCATTGCTGCGTGCCGGACGTTTCGACCGCCAGATACACGTTGATTTACCGGACTTGAATGAACGTAAAGAAGTATTCGGCGTACATCTGCGCCCCATTAAGATAGACAATACGGTGGACGTAGAGTTACTGGCCCGCCAAACTCCGGGTTTCTCCGGCGCCGACATCGCTAATGTCTGCAACGAAGCCGCCCTGATTGCCGCCCGCCATGGAAAGAAGTTTGTAGAAAAGCAAGACTTCCTGGATGCGGTAGACCGTATCGTAGGCGGTTTGGAAAAGAAAACCAAAATTACGACTGAAGAAGAACGCCGTTCCATCGCCATACACGAAGCCGGACACGCCAGCATCTCATGGCTGTTGGAATACGCCAACCCTCTGATTAAAGTAACAATCGTTCCACGCGGACGTGCCCTCGGCGCTGCCTGGTATCTGCCCGAAGAACGCCAAATTACCACCAAAGAGCAGATGCTGGACGAAATGTGCGCCACTTTGGGAGGACGTGCCGCAGAGGACTTATTCATCGGAAGAATCTCAACCGGCGCAATGAACGACTTGGAACGTGTAACCAAGCAGGCTTACGGCATGATTGCCTATTTGGGCATGAGTGACAAATTGCCGAATCTCTGTTACTACAATAACGAAGAATATTCTTTCAACCGTCCGTACAGCGAAAAGACTGCCGAGTTGATTGATGAAGAAGTGAAGCGTATGGTAAACGAGCAGTACGAGCGTGCCAAAAAGATACTTTCCGACAACAGAGACGGCCACAACAAGTTGGCTCAACAGTTGATAGACAAAGAGGTCATCTTTGCGGAAGATGTGGAAGAAATCTTCGGCAAACGCCCGTGGGCTTCCCGTTCCGAAGAAATCATCAGCGCCGGCAAAACCTCCAAAGAGCTGAAAGAAGCCGAAGAGCAAGAAGCCGCCAAGGCCAAAGAAGCTGAAAAAGAGGTGAAAGAAGAAGAAAGCCACAACACAGAGGCTTCCAACAATACCGATAATACGGATAATACCGAACCAAATAATTAAAACGAAAACACCTTGAAAAACAATTTCATACAACGTGCAATTACAGGTGCATTATTTGTAATCATACTGGTGGGCTGTATCCTTTACAGCCCCCTCTCATTCGGAATTCTGTTCACCATCATCAGTGCATTGAGCGTGCATGAATTCGCCCATTTGGTAAACAAAAGCGGTGAGGTCAGTATCAACAGAACGATTACCGCTTTAGGCGGAGCTTATCTGTTCCTTGCACTCATGGGATTTTGCACATCCGCCATTGATGCGCGTGTATTCCTACCTTATTTAGGCCTATTGCTCTATTTGATGATTACGGAGTTATATCTGAAAAAGAAGAATCCCATCGGCAACTGGGCATATTCCATGTTGAGCCAGTTATACGTAGCCTTGCCTTTCGCATTACTGAATGTGCTTGCTTTCCAGAATTCACCGGAAACAAGCAGCGTAACCTACAACCCCATCCTGCCGCTTTCCATCTTTGTATTCATCTGGCTGAGCGATACAGGGGCATATTGCGTTGGCTCCCTAATAGGCAAGCATCGTCTGTTCGAACGTATTTCTCCCAAGAAATCATGGGAAGGCAGCATAGGCGGAGCGATTTTCTCCATCGCCTCTTCCTTTGTATTTGCCCGCTTCTTCCCTTTCATGTCTATGTGGCAATGGGCAGGACTGGCAGTTATCGTAGTCATTTTCGGTACTTGGGGAGACCTGACCGAATCGCTGATGAAGCGCCAACTCGGCATCAAAGATTCCGGCAACATCCTTCCGGGACATGGCGGAATGCTCGACCGTTTTGACAGTGCACTAATGGCTATCCCCGCAGCGGTAGTCTACCTGTATATATTGACAATGATTTAACAAGAAACCATTATTTCAGGCACGAATTACACGGCTTTTCACGGTTCTCTTCAAACTTATCCGTGTTTTCCGCGTAATTCGTGCCTATTTCCTATCTCAGCTGCATTTTCGACAAATCAACATCACGCATATCCTTCGCGTTATCATCGGCGCTCTTAAAATCGAATGTCAGTTCCACTTCGTCATTTACCTCCGAATTAAGTTTCAGCTTAATGCCCTTTGTCTCTGAGGTCACATTGAGACTGTTCAGATTATACGATACCGCACCGTAGTCACGCAGCCCCGTCACATCATCATAGTCGTTATAGCGGAGTTCCAAATGTATGTAGCCGTCCTCTCCGTACAAATCCGCATCGTCTTGCGGACGCACCAGACTGATACGATGTTTATTCTTGGAAGGCAGGTTCTGCATGAATATGATATTCATATATCCCCCGCTAATGCCGATATCCCCCTTAAATATCAGAACCGGGTCATTACCGAACTCTTCCTCGGTTTCAGGAGTCAATGTCTCCACTTCCTTAGTCAGCACATCATGCAGGCGCAGAAGCTTCACGGCATGATCGTATCCGTCAAATCCATCAGACAAAGGATTAAACACAGTAATCACACGTTTTCCGTCAACCGGTTCATACCATCCTAAATCCGTATTCACGGGCCAAAGCGTTCCCCAAGCATCACAGTCCAGATAAAAAGCATTTCCCGTGACACGCACCGTAGCCCATAAAGGCGGAGTGAAATCACCGATTGAATATCCGTCGTTGTCATCACAGGATTGCAGTGCAGGCATTACAGCCAGACAAACTGCCATAAATAACCAATGTAGCTTTCTCATAATTAAAGTCCTTTCGTTTATTTCTGTATAGAAAATACAAAAGCCGGGCATTTACTGCACCGGCTTCATTCCTTTTAACAAGAAATTAAATATCATCCTATTTTTTGAAACGTTTCTTAAGCAATGCTGTCATCTTCTTGGCGGCACGTTCGGGCGCTCCCGCTTCTCCCAAGCGGGATGCCATGTATTCGTAACCGTCGAGCATCTGTTGGCGATACTTCTTATCATATAAAATACGTTGAAGTTCCGCCCTCACCTGCTCCACCGTCATGGTGTCGGCAACCAGTTCTTTCACGACCTCACAATCCGCAATAAGATTAACCAAAGAAATATACTTCACTTTTAAGATATGCCGTTTCAAGAAAGCGATAATCTTTCCTATCGGCGTATGGTAGCATACCGCCTGCGGAACCCGGAACAATGCCGTTTCCAATGTTGCGGTGCCCGAAGTTACCAGTGCGGCTTCCGCATTCCGAAGCAAGGGGAAAGTACGGTTAAAGATTATTTTTACATCCGAACTGCCGACATATTCCTTGTAATATTCCGGAGAAATGCCCGGAGCTCCCGCCAGCACCAACTGATAATCGGGGAACGAAGCGGCAGCCCGAATCATATCCGGCAAATTATCCTTAATCTCCTGTTTGCGGCTACCTGCCAACAACGCAATGACAGGCTTTGAAGAAAGACCGTTGGCACGCCGGAATTCATCCGAGGTTTCAGCATAAACGGCTTGAAATGCGGTAACCTCATCCATTGTCGGATTACCGACATAATGTATGGGATAGCGGTGCTTGCCTTCAAAGAACTCCACTTCAAACGGAAGGATAGAGAACAATTCATCCACATCCCGCTTGATGTTCTTGATGCGGTATTCTTTCCACGCCCATATCTTGGGAGAGATATAGTAATACACCGGTATTTGCGTGCGGGCATGAATAAACTTGGCAACATTCAGGTTAAAGCCGGGATAGTCCACCAGAATAAGTACATCCGGTTGCCAGGCCACAATATCTTCCTTGCAGCGCTTCATATTGGCGAAGATGGTGCGCAGATGCAGCAAAACAGGAATGAAGCCCATATATGCCAATTCCTTATAATGCTTCACCAACGTTCCGCCCACAGCAGCCATTAAGTCACCGCCGAAGAAGCGAAACTCGGCTTGCGTATCTTCCGCTTTCAAAGCACTCATCAGGTGCGACGCATGCAGGTCGCCGGAAGCCTCGCCGACAATCAAATAATACTTCATAAATGCCTATATTTAAATACCTTGCTACGTTCTGAAGGCATCCGTTAGAACCAAGCCTTCAATTCGTCTATCAAGCCGTATGCAGTTACATCTACGGTAGTCGGAGTAATCGCCACATAGCCGTTCTCAAGCGCCCAATGGTCACTCTTTTCATTTCCCTTTTCAGACTCTTCAAACTCGCCGGTTAGCCAGTAATAGTGCGCATCACCTCTGTGGGCGAAGTTCTCCCATTCATTTATCCACTGGCCTTTGGCCTGTTCGCAAATTTTCACTCCTTTCAGTTCCTTTGTATCAGGGAAGTTGACATTAAGGCAAGTCAACGGCGGCAAGCCTTTTTCCAGCACCTTGCGGGCTATCTCGCGGATATATGTTCCTGCCGGTTCAAAATCGGCATCAGGTTCGTGGTTGCATAATGAAAAGCCGATAGAAGGAACACCTTTCAGGCAACCTTCGATAACAACACCCATTGTACCGGAATAATGTACATTGACCGAAGAATTATCGCCATGATTAATACCGCCCACTACAAGGTCGGGCTTGCGGTCGAGCACCGTATGAAAAGCCAGTTTGATGCAATCGGCCGGTGTACCGGAGCATTTATAAACCGTCAGCCCCACATCCTTACGGAGCAGCTGATAGCGGATAGGCTCTGTCACAGTCAGCGCACAAGCACTGCCCGAACGTGGCGCATCCGGAGCCATCACCACAATCTCGCCCAGCGGACGAAGAAACTTTATCAACTCGCTAATTCCTTTCGCAATGATGCCGTCATCATTGGAAATCAATATTAAAGGTCTCTGATTTTCCATATTCCAATTAATTTATTGCTTGCAAAATTAGCGAATTTTCTCATAACATTTTCACCTTCTCAATATAAAATCATACATTTGAGCCCTAATCACAACCCACTGAGACAATGGATATCCTGCTTATTATCATAGGTGCTTTATGCTTGCTTGCCGGACTGGCGGGCTGCATACTTCCCGCCATACCCGGTCCGCCCGTAGCCTATGCCGGTTTATTACTGTTGCACTTCACCGACAGAGTGCAGTACTCCACCACGCAATTGCTACTATGGTTGCTGATTGTAATCATCGTGCAGGTGCTCGACTACATCGTCCCCATACTGGGTAGCAAATACAGCGGAGGCACCCGGTGGGGAACACGCGGATGCCTCATAGGAACTATCATCGGGCTGTTCTTCATGCCTTGGGGCATTATCCTCGGCCCGTTCTTAGGCGCATTCATAGGAGAACTTTTCGGTGGTAGAGAAACCGGTCAGGCATTAAAGTCCGGAGTTGGTTCTCTACTCGGATTTCTGTTCGGTACGATACTGAAATGCGTTTTATGCGGATACTTCGTATGGGAATTTGTAGCGGCATTGGTATAATAACTGCGCACCCACGGTATATTTAAAAAGCGAGTATCGGACGCAACAACACAATATTTCCAACCCTCTTATCGTAGTTCAATACATAGCCATTGGGCATATTCACAAACAAAGCGCACTTATCCGGGTAGAGCCAGCCCTCCGAAGAGGACCAGTAGGGAAAATCATTTATCTGCACGGCAACAGTACTGCCCAATGCGTTTAAAGCATTGTTGACTATTTCAAAATTATCAGTATCGGATGATGAACCATTGGGGACACCTTCATCGCTCAATTCATTCCAACCCGAACAAAGGGTGGACAACTCTTTGACAGAGGGAAGATACCAACCGCTACTACCCGTGGGGGCTTTGGGCAAAATCCTGTTGTTATCTGCATCGGTACAGGTATTCTCGCCGATGACGCTGACGGCGGTAACAAGAGCATCCCCGCTTTTACCCTTGTTGTACTCACGAATCACTTCTGTATTATTGTATCCAAGCATCTGATTGACAGTTCCGCTTGTGCCCTTAGTGGCGGTTATGTCGGTATAGCCGCTCATGCTATTGTTTCCTATCCGAACACCAAAAGCTCCCCATTTTACAAAATCATAGCTTGCATCTTTCAAGGCAACAACCAAACCGTGAATGTCGCTACTATTGTAATTATTAGCATCACCGCCACCTAACTTTGCTTTCAGTTGCCCGTCATTTTTTGCTACATCACCCACGTAGAATACGACACCGATAGGAGTCTTACTACTGATGATTTGACTGGAAATGCCACCGTCACTGTAATAATAGTCGCCGGCAATAGGGGTAATAGCTGTACCGGCTTTCAGTGCACGACTGGACACAATCTTGCCGCCGTCACTGCCAACAAGGGTCACTTCGAGCAATGCACCCTCGCTCGCTCCAATACTTGTAGGAGTATATACGGTTACTTTGGCGTCATTATTACAGACACCGTCTGTAAATGTCGGCTTCGTCACCTTGACTCCCCACGGGTCTGCGGCGGCACGCGTCTGAATATCTGTATTCGTGCCCTTGTTGCTGATGATTTGAGCCATGACAGCCGTATAGTCATTCTCTTTGAAGCCGCCGGGGAGCACAAGAGGGATTTCCGTTGTAGTTTTGGTGATAATCAGTGCAGAGTTGCTTTGGGATTCCGCATCGCTACCGATGTAGAAAGCCTTGTAGAGGGGAAGCTTTATCTCTGTGGCGATAGCAGTTCCCTTCGCATCCGTATTGGTGATGGTGACGATAATGGGGTTACTACTGTCATTTACCGTTATAGAACAGGAAGTACCGTTATTTCCGTTAGTACCGTCCTTACCGGTAGCCTTTATGCCTGTTGGCGTCCAGTTACTGCCGCCATCTGTGGAAATCTCCCATTCATTATTGGTTGCATTGATTCTGACTTGCGGGGCAATACCGTTGTCACCCTTTTCCCCCGCATCGCCTTGCTCGCCTGTCACACGTAGCGGGTTGCCGTTATTGTCCTTTATATACTCGCCGTCCAAAGTCCAGTAATAGACGCCGCCGTCTTCTTTGACACCGATATTGGGGACATTGCCGGAGGTACCTGCATCGCCTTTATCTCCTTTGTCGCCCTTAGCACCGTTCCTGATGGTTACAGCCCCGCTTTTCAGGAAGTTTATCACGTAGCCCGAACCGTCGGACAGTTCGCTGACACCCGTCACGTAGTCCTTATCCTCAAGGGCGGAGACAAGGCTTTGAATACTTGAGATTTGTATGTTGACTGTCTTCTGCCACTCTTCAAGGGCGGAAAGGCGTGCGTCGATGCGTGCTTGTTCAGCGCGTATCTCGGCGAGGTCTTGCTCGCTACAGCCGCAAAGGGTCAGGGTGGCAGCAAGCAATAAGAATAGAAGCTGTTTCATAAGGATAAGTGTATTATTGGTTGATAAGTTATTTCAGTTTCCACAACACGCTGTTCTTCAGTTGCAGGCTCCAAGCGGGAGCGATGTGGTAGCGCAGGGACAATGCGCCACCCAAACCGAGGGAAAGGGGTACGGGGCTTTGTTGTGCGGCGGCTTGCAATGTCATAAAAGGAGAGAACGACAGGAACACCGCCAATAGTCTCGTCAGAATACGAGTAGAAATACATTTTCTTTTCGTCATGTGCCATAGTGTTAAGTTAAACATACAAAAAAGGACGCGAGCAGCTATATTTATTCTAACACCAGGCCTTCGCATTGCCCAACCAATGAATAAACAGCAGCCACTCACGTCGTTTTTGTATATAGATACTTCTCTACCGGGTTTAATCGGCAGAGAAGCAGGTCTATAAACACAGACGCAAGCGTTGTTGTTGTCATCTTCATTGGTTCTCAAAGTTGCGAAGTTTGATGTTAGAAGATAATTTCAATAACGCTTTCCAATAAAAAACAGCCCCATTGCACCCAATAGGACTATTGCAAAGATAAACAGTTTTTTGTTACAAAGGACGGAATTGTCCACTTTTTATTTGACTTTATTTAAGGGTAAAGTTGGCCTGTTTATTATTCACCGACACCCTTTCCACCCTCTGCACACACCTGTTCATGAGAGATAGCGGGTGGAGGGGGGGGGGGGAGGTAATGACGCACGTTGTCTCTCCAAATGACGCATCTCAGTGCCCGAAACCACGCATCTCAGTAAGGCAAACCACAGGCATTTGGGGAGGTAATGTGCGTCAATTGAGGAGATGACGTGTGGCATTACCCCCTTCCACCCGCTATTCCCTATGGATAGGGATTTGTGGAGGGTGGAAGGGGGATAAGAGAAGAGATTCTTCGTCGCAAGCTCCTCTGAATAACAGGTCGGATAATGTGTATTGATAAAACAGATAATGTATTTCAATGAAACAGATAATGTATTTCAATGAAACAGACCATGCGTTCTAATGAAACAGATAATCTGTTTTTCTACGATGATGAATCCGTTTGATATACTTGAAAAAAATGTTTGATGCGCTTAATTATTCGATTTGATGTACATCAAACGCCGTAAAGAAGCATACCCTATTGGAGTTCCTCTACCACCCAACGTTCAATATTGCGCGTGGTATTACTGAAGTTCACCCCTATCTTGAGCACTTTGCGGCTGTCCGCGGCAAAAGGCAACGCATACTGCTTATCATTGATTTGATGCAAAGCCTCTTCGGCAGTGCCATCCAGTTTGAACTCCATGACATAAATGTACTTGTCGGTTTGCAGCACCAAGTCTATTCTGCCCTGCGAAGTGTGGTATTCCGCTTTCACATAAAAGCCCACCAGCTTAAAGACGATGAAAAGTACATTCTGGTAGTGCAGCTCCAAGTCCTTCACCAGTTCGTAAGGCGTATCGGCAAAGAAACTTTGCAGACGACGGAAGAAAGCGTCCGGCTCACCCGCACGTATCTCCTGTACGAATCTTTGTATTTCAAACGGCGCTTCAATCTTATTGAAACGAGTATAATAAGGGATAAGGAACTTCACAAAACCCTCCTCCACCTCACGATTAGGAAAACCGAGACGGTAAAGGCCAAACTCTTCATTATACCCCTTTATCGT
>NZ_JAHBBW010000002.1 GCF_018390535.1 Bacteroides propionicigenes
GGCAAGGGGATATTGTGGGCAGAAGTGGGTATTTCAGCCTCAATTTATCTGCTAATTCAGTGATGAGAGGACGTTTAGACGCAAGAAGGACGCTGAAGAGCTTAGTTGCGGATTTGAGGTTTTATTCATTTTCGGAATAAAACGAAGCAAATATAGAAAGAAAACTTAATTCATCAATTAAGTTTTCTTTCTTTTGTTAAACGATTAATAAAAATTAGGGTTATGGCAGATTTATTGGGAAGATTCCTAATAATCGAACTTAGTTCGACTGAGAAATGCCACAGTTTTATGAATTTCTTTGTACATTACAATGTCATCTTTCACGAAAGGGACTTCCTTGCGATATTCGTGCAGGAAACGTTCTAAGACAGGTGAGGTTTTTTGCGGACGGCGGAAGTCGATGCCTTGTGCGGCATTCATCAGCTCGATGGAGAGGATATGCTCCAAGTTGTCCATGATGCGGTAGAGTTTCGTAGCGGCATTGGCTCCCATACTAACATGGTCTTCTTGCCCGTTACTGGAGACGATAGAGTCGCTGCTGGCGGCATAACAATACATCTTGTTTTGACTTACCATAGAAGCAGCGGCATATTGAGGAATCATAAATCCGGAATTCAAACCGGGATTGGCAACCAAGAATTCCGGCAATCCGCGCAGTCCCATGATAAGCTGGGCAATACGGCGTTCGGAAATATTCCCCAGTTCGGCAAGGGCGATACCCAAAAAATCATACGAAATAGCCAACGGCTGGCCGTGGAAGTTTCCACCCGAAATGATGCGATCTTCATCGGGGAAGATAGTGGGGTTGTCCGTTACGGAATTAATCTCCGTCAATAAGACTGAGGAAACATAGCGGATGGCATCTTTCGTCGCACCATGTACCTGCGGGATACAACGGAAAGAGTATGGGTCTTGAACGTGTTTGCCGGGACGGGTTATGAGTTCACTGCCTTCCAAGAGCTTGCGGAAATTCTCTCCCGTCTCGATTTGTCCTTTATGGGGACGGATTTGCTGGATGCAGTCCATGAAAGGGTCAATGCGACCGTCAAAGGCTTCCAAAGAAAGGGCAGCTATCAAGTCGGCTTTCTTGGAGAGACGAAAAGCCTTAAGGATGGCAAAAACACCGTTAGCGCTCATGAACTGCGTACCGTTCAACAGGGCAAGTCCCTCTTTACTCATCAACTTGACGGGCTCCCAGCCGAATTCATCGAGCACACTGATTGCTTCGCGCTTCCGGCCTTTATAATACACATCACCCACACCGATAAGGGGCAGGAAAAGATTGGCAAGCGGCGCAAGGTCGCCCGAAGCTCCGAGTGAGCCGCGGTCGTAGACGATAGGCATCACGTCGTTATTGAAAAAGTCGAGGATGCGCTGCACGGTAATGACCTGCACACCGCTATGTCCCAAGGACAGTGCATGCGCCTTGAGCAACATCATCAGCTTGATGATGACCGGACGGATTTCCTCACCCACGCTGCAAGCATGGCTTTTGATGAGGTTTTCCTGCAAAGTGCCCAGTTCATCCTGTGAGATGTTCTTGCTGCACAAGGAGCCGAACCCGGTGGTTATGCCGTACAGAGGTTCAGCAGACTCGGCTGTTTTCTTATCCAAGTAATCGCGGCATTTCTGTATGCGTTCCTTGGCTTCGGGAGCCAACTCGAGTTTCAGGTTCTCATTGATGAT
This sequence comes from Bacteroides propionicigenes, assembly GCF_018390535.1. Taxonomy (GTDB): domain Bacteria; phylum Bacteroidota; class Bacteroidia; order Bacteroidales; family Bacteroidaceae; genus Bacteroides; species Bacteroides propionicigenes. The sequence continues at coordinate 1,687 of NZ_JAHBBW010000002.1, forward strand.
GCGTTCGATAAGGTCGAAAGTCAGTTCGCCCGAACCGACATAGTAGACATTCTTCATACTTTGAGTTCCTCATTGATTTCGTCCAACAATTCTTTTTCTTTGGCGCAAGCAAGACGTTCCAGTTCGTCGGATTCGGCTTGCAGCTTGGTTACGAACTCTTTATCTTTCAGCGAAGCGAGATTGATACGCACATTCAGCAACGCCCCCAATACGGCAGAGCGAGCGGACATCATCGCCACGCAGGCATCGGTCACAGCGTTGCGGTTGCCCAAGCGGGCCACATCCATAATGACGGTCATCAGTTCGTAGGCATTGCGGGCCACCTGCATGGGCACAAGCGCGGCAAACTTGGTAGCTTCCTGAATGGCGGCACTGCGGGCGGTCTTTTCTTCATCGGTGGCTTTCGGCATCTTGAAGCAAGCAAATACACTGTCGTAGGCTTCGGAGTCGCGGTCAATATCTTCGATAAAGGTGTTTTGCTCTTGCAAAGCCACGCCGGCGATGTGTTGCATCAGTTCTTCATGCTCCTCATAGCCTTTCTTGCCGATAGTAAGATTGGCAACCATCGCTGCCAAAGCCGAGGCTATGGCTCCGTTCAATGCGGCGATGCTTCCGCCACCGGGGACGGGATCACTACCCGCCACTTTATTCAAAAACTCTTTGAGTGTTAAATCGACTAACATAGTATTTAAGTGTAAATTAAGTATAAGTTCTTTATTTCAGAGTACCGGATAAAGCACGCCTTCTTTCACCGTGGTGTGTACGCAGTTCATCCCCACGTAGTAGGGCAGGAAATGGTAATTGTCCGTATTCAGCACTACAAAGTCCCCTTTCTTCCCCACCTCGATGCTGCCGATGCTGTCGGCACGATTCAAGGCGGCAGCACCATTCAGTGTGAGGGCGGTAATAGCTTCCTCGATACTCATTCTCATATAGATGCACGCCAGCGCAAAGGTCAGCGGGATGGAGCCGGAGAAGCAACTGCCGGGATTGAGGTCGGTGGCAAGCGCAACGGCGCACCCCGCATCAATCATTTCGCGTCCGCGGGCATACGGTTCTTTCAGGGCAAAGGCGGTAAGAGGCAGTAATGTGGCAACCGTACCTTTGTCCGCCATGGCACGAATATCCGCATCGGAAGCGTGCAGCAAGTGGTCGGCGGAGACAGCGGAGAGTTCCGCGGCCAGCCCCGCACCGCCCAACGGCACAATTTCATCGGCATGGAGTTTCAATGCCAGCCCCATTTCACGGGCAGCGGTGAGCAAGCGGCGGGACTGCCCGATGGAGAACACGCCTTGCTCGCAAAAGACATCGCAAAATTCCGCCAGCCCGTTCTGGACAACGGCGGGCATGACTTCACGGATAATGAAATCCACATAATCGTCCGTACGTCCGCTATACTCCTGAGGCACTGCATGCGCACCGAGAAAAGTGGAAACAATGTCCACCCGCTTGTGCTCGTCATTGTTCAGACTGCGCATCACGCGGAGTTGCAGCAGTTCGGTTTCCTTGTCCAGCCCGTAGCCGCTTTTACCCTCGACGGTGGTCACTCCCATAGCGCTCATTTGTTTCAAAAATCCTTCTGCCTTGCCGCGCAACTGGATAAAGTTGCACTCACGGGTGGCCTTCACCGTACTGACAATGCCGCCGCCACGCTCCATAATGGACATATAGCTTTCGCCCTTCAACCGCCAAGAAAACTCTTCGGCACGCTCCCCGCCAAAGACGAAGTGCGTATGCGAATCGACAAAGCCCGGCAAAAGGCACTTGCCACGGGCATTATAATGCCAGTAACGCTGATAATAGCCGTCGCGCTCCTCGCCACGATTGGGGCCTACGTAGGTAATGATGCCGCCGGTGACTTCCACCGTAGCGTTATCCATGATACAAAGTTCTTCCATTTCCCTGCCGCGGCGGGCGGAAAAGCCAATGGGAGTTACGACACGGGCATTGAAGATAATAAGGTTCTCCGTCATATTTTCTAGTTTAAAAAAGAATCGGAAAGTTACTCCATTATTCTGGCTTCCAGCACTTGCTGCATCGAAAAGTTCTCCAGTCCGAGGTAGTAGGACGCCGTATCAATCAGCGCTTCCATAGGTACAAGGCCGATAATCTCACTGCCCACGATGCTGACACCGTAACGGCGCGCTTCGATGCGTACCAACTCGAAAGCACGGTAAAGCGCCGTACGGGTATAGTCGGTCATATTGATGGACACTTGGGTAATTCCCCGGTCTTTCAGTTCCACCCCCATAGCCTTGCAGTAACGCAGGCCGCCGCCGATGAAACGTATCTTCTTAGCGATGTCGTGCGCAATTTCCAGACTGGGGGTGTTGAGGTTGATGTTATACGCCACCAGCGGCATACGCGCTCCGATGGCTACCGTTCCCGCAGTAGGATGACGTTCTGCCGGACCGAAATCGGGCTGCCATTCGGGAAGTTTTATTTTCTCCGCCATCCCCTCGAATTCTCCCTTACGGACAGCCGCAAGATTCTCCCGGTGAGGCGCCGATGCGGATTTTTCGTAAAGGAATACAGGCAGATTATAACGTTTTGCCACTTCCGCACCCACTTCTTTGGAAAGCGCAACGGCTTCTTCCATGCTTACGTTCTTGATAGGAATAAAGGGGACAACGTCCACAGCACCCATACGGGGATGCTGGCCTTGATGCCTGTTCAGGTCGATAAGCTGCACAGCCACACCGATGGCTTCGAGCACAGCTTCGCGAAGCGGTTCGGGTTCACCCACCACAGTAACAACCAGCCGATTATGGTCTTCGTCATTACTGTAATCCAGCAACTTCACACCTTGTCTGCCGCGAAACGGAGCCACTATCTGGTCTATCTTCTGCAAATCACGCCCCTCACTGAAATTGGGGACACATTCTACGATTTTATTCATAACACTTTGGAAATTAAGAATGAGGAATGAAGAATGAAGAATTACCTTGCGGCGCATTTGCATTGCGCAGCCTAATTCTTCATTCTTCATTCTTAATTCATCATTTATCTATGTATTTGTTTATCAGTTCTTCATCCGCCACGTAAGGTATCGTGATGTGATAACCTTCCGAATGAGTGCGGTTAAATTCTTCGCTTGTCTCCATGGCATGCGCATTGCGTGCCCACGAACGGCGTGCCACACCGCCCATAACATCCCAAAGCATGGCGGAACGCAGGATTTCGTCCACCCGCTCGGAACCGTCACACACCATGCCGAAGCCGCCGTTGACGGCCTTGCCGATGCCTACTCCGCCACCGTTGTGCAACGCCACAAGGCTCATGCCCCGTGCGCAGTTGCCGGCAAAGCATTGCACCGCCATATCCGCCATTACGTTGCTGCCGTCCTTTATGTTGGACGTCTCACGGAAAGGAGAGTCCGTGCCGCTGACATCGTGGTGGTCGCGTCCCAGCATAATGGGACCCACCTCGCCACGGCGCACCATTTCATTGAAACGCAACGCAATCTTCATGCGCCCCTCGGCATCCTGATAGAGGATACGCGCCTGCGTACCTACCACCAGATTGTTCTTCTCGGCATCGCGTATCCAGTTATAATTATCCAAATCCTGCCCGCGACGGGTAGGGTCGATGCACTCCATGGCGGCACGGTCTGTCTTTATCAAATCCTCGTGCTTGCCGCTGAGGCAAACCCAGCGGAACGGTCCGTAGCCGTAGTCAAAGAGTTCCGGTCCCATAATGTCTTCCACGTAGCTGGGGAAGATAAAGCCGTTCTTGTCATTGCCGTCGCGCGCTATCTCCGGTACACCGGCATCGAAGACGGCTTTCATAAAGGAATTGCCGTAATCGAAGAAGTAAGTGCCCTGCCCCGCCAATGCTTTGATAGCAAGGAAGTGACGCTTCAAGGTCGCATCCACCTCAGCGCAGAATGCCTTCGGGTTCTCATGCAGCATACGGGTACGTTCTTCAAAGGTGATGCCCACGGGGCAATAGCCGCCGTCGTACGCCGCATGGCAGGAGGTCTGGTCGGAAAGCAAATCGATATGTATTTGTTCTTTTACGGCATATTCCAAAAGGTCTACCACATTACCGTGATAGGCGACAGAAATCGGCGTACGGTTGTTCATTGCCTCTCTTGCCCAAGCAAAAGCCTGCGGCAACGAATCCGTCACGCGCCCCACCCAGCCCTGATGATGGCGGGTTTCGATACGTGAAGCATCCACCTCGGCTATGATAGCGGCAGCTCCCGACATTTCGGCGGCCTTGGGTTGGGCGCCACTCATGCCGCCCAGACCGGAGGATACGAAAAGCCGCCCGCGCAAGTCACCGTCCTGAGGGATACCGAGCTCCAGCCGCCCGGCATTCAAGAGGGTATTGAAAGTGCCGTGCACGATGCCTTGCGGCCCGATATACATCCACCCTCCGGCAGTCATCTGACCGTAATTGGCAACGCCCATCTGCATGGCAGTGTGCCAGTCCTGTTGGTTATCGTACAGTCCCACCATCATCGCATTCGTTATAATGACACGCGGCGCTTCGGGCTTCGACTTGAACAGTCCCAACGGGTGTCCGCTTTCGACAACGAGTGTCTGGTCACTGGTAAGGACTTCGAGGTATTGCTTTATCAAGCGGTATTGCATCCAGTTCTGGCATACCTGCCCCGTTTCGCCATAGGTGACGAGCTCGTAGGGATAGAGGGCGATATCGAAACAGAGGTTATTGTCTATCATCACCTGAAAGGCTTTGCCCTCGATGCAACATCCTTTGTACTCGTCAATGGGCTTCGCCTTGAGGTCGCCTTGCGGACGATAACGGTAACCGTAAATGCGTCCGCGTGTGCGGAGTTCTTCCATAAACTCGGGAGCAAGCGTCTCGTGCAGTTCTTTAGGGATGTAGCGCAGGGCATTCTTCAATGCCGTAGCTGTTTGTGCGGAGTCGAGGGTGTAGCCACGGTCGGGCGCCCGCCGGATACCTTCTACGAAGGTGGGATAAGGGGGCAATGTCTTGCTTAAAGTAATCTCCATAGTATATCAAGGTAAATGGTTACAAATTGTCAGAAGACACAGGCATTCATCTGCCGCAATATAAAAATAAATCCCGATATTAGCAATAGAATACCGGGATTATTTATCATAAAGTCAGAAAAGTTACTTCGCAGCCTTGTTATAGGTTTCCACAAACATCACCGGCTCCACAGAATTGTCGACAACCGCCTGCAATCCGAGTTGATGCTTGATGAGCGCGCCATATAAAAGCCATTCGGATATCCGCCGTTAACCGGCAACTTGGCAACCTGCCCATAGGCATCGGCGTCTACTGTTCCTTTCGAGTAACCCACCATCAAAGAATCTATCCTTTACAGTTGTTTCAGCGTATTGTAGTGGAACAAGTCGGTTCAGACTTGAGTTGCCTCAGATACTTTCCGATGACCTCGGACGATTCGCTCGTTTCCTTTTCAAAAGCTTCTTGCAGTTCCGGATAATCCGCCAGCAGTTCCAGCATCTTTTCCCTGCCCACAAACTCCGAGCGTCCCGTCTCCGGATTCAGCTCATAGTACACGCGTGCAAATACCAGTCCCGAAGCATTGATGGCATCTCCCACTTCTCCACCCAACTTCGTGGCGTTGGCAGGAGTGGCAGTACTCGTAGCGGCTTGTCCCACAGGTTGCGCGCAGAAATAAATCTTCCCCTTCACCCACATGGCAGGCGCATACCAGCCACCGAAGCGGTAGCGTTTATAGCGCATCTTCCTGCAGTTGACATAGAGCGATGTGTCTATCCGCACCGCATAGCAACGGGATTTTAAATAACGGCACAACCCGGAGTTATCCTCAGCCTCTATACGATAATCCGCCCCTCCCATCAGATAAATCTGATTCTTGGAACGCTTCTCCACTTTCAATATGGTCACCGTATCTCCACGGTCTTCCACCAATTCTTTCAAGTTGGAATACATTATCTGCTGTGCCGAACACGGCAAAGCCAATAATGCCAATATCCCTAACACCCAACTTCTTTTCATATCGCTATCCTTTCTTTTTGAAACTTTGCTTTCTTGAGCGAAAGGTACATTTTTTATCGTTATGCAGCAAACATACAGAAGAAAAAAAACACCATATCTCCCATAAAATGATTTCCATACACAGGGTACTTGAAATACCAACCGTTGGTAGCTCTCGTACCAAGCTGTGGTAGCTCCCGTACCAACGATTGGTAGGCTTCGTACCAAACAGTGGTATTTTGAATACCAACCGGTTGGTATTTCAGCTACCCTTAGAGGGAAAAACCATATATTTACTTATCTTTGCCCATCTATAAAACATGGAAATAAATGGAAAACATCGAGAATATAAAATCAACCTACCACCGCATTGCGGACGAAGCGCAACAGGGCTTGAATAAAGTACAGCAACAGATTTATCGCATCGGCACATTGCGGTTGCTGCTGTTCGTTGCAGGAGTGGCAGGGCTTATCTATTTTCGGGCGGAAAGCTGGGCGGTACTGGCAGGGATTGCGCTTGTCACATTTCTGCCGTTCATCCTTCTGATAAAATACCATAATCGCCTGTTCCATCGCAAAGATTATTTGGAAAAGGAAATAGAGGTCAACCGGCAAGAGCTGGCCGCACTGGATTATGACACATCCGGTTTCGATGGCGGCAAGGAGTTTATCGACCCTGCGCATCTGTATGCCTATGACCTGGACGTATTCGGTGAGCACTCGCTGTTTCAGTACATCAACCGCACTTGCACCGAACCGGGGAAACGTCTGTTGGCAGGCTGGCTGGGGCGGCATCTCGAAAAGAAAGAAAATATACTGGAGCGCCAAGCAGCCGTACGCGAACTGGCTCCCGAACTGCAATTCCGCCAACGGTTCCGCATCCTCGGCTTACTGCATAAAGGAAAGGCTGCCGACGAAACGGAATTGAAAACATGGGCCACAAGTCCCGGCGTGTTCCGTAAGAACAGGCTCCTGCGTACGTTGCCGGCAATCATCACAAGCGCCAATATCGTATGCGTACTTTTAGTAATTACCGGCTACTTGCCTGCAAGCATATGGGGAGTAATTTGGACGGCGTTTGTTACCGTCGGCTTTGCTTTTACAGGGAAAATCACCAAGATACAGGCTGTGTATGGCAAAAAACTGCAAATTCTTGGAACCTATGCCGGACTGCTCAGGCTTATGGAAGCCCAGCCCATGAGGTGCAATTTACTGAAAAGCCTTAAAGAGGAGATTGGAGGTGAACAGCAGAAAGCCTCTCTTTCCATCAGCCGGTTGAGCAAGCTGATGAATGAACTGGACCAACGCAACAACATATTCATGTATGTCATTCTCAACGGTCTGTTCTTTTGGGAGTTACGACAGATTATGCGTATCGAGGCATGGAAAGAACAATATGCCGGTGAGCTGCCCCATTGGCTCACCGCCCTCGGACAAATGGATGCCCTCAACTCGTTGGCAACCTTTGCCTACAATCATCCGGAATACTCCTATCCTGTCCTGCTCAGCAGAGCCGATATGCTCTCCGGCACGAAGAATACCGACGCCAACGCCCATTTCATGCTTCGTGCCAAGAACATGGGACATCCCCTGATGCATCGCGATCGCTGTGTCCGCAACGACATCGACATGGAGAAACGCCCCTTCTTTATTATCATCACCGGTGCCAACATGGCCGGCAAGAGTACTTATCTCCGCACGATAGGCATCAATTATCTGCTTGCCTGCACCGGTATGCCCGTCTGTGCGGAAGAAATGGAGGCATATCCCGCCCGCCTTGTCACCAGCCTGCGCACCAGCGACTCCCTGAACGATAACAAATCTTACTTCTTTGCCGAACTTAAGCGCCTGAAACTCATTATCGACAAACTGCAATCGGGTGAAGAACTCTTCATCATTCTTGATGAAATATTGAAAGGTACAAATTCCATGGATAAACAAAAGGGGTCTTTTGCACTCATCAAACAGTTCATGGCATTGCAAGCCAACGGCATCATTGCCACCCACGACTTATTGCTGGGCACACTTATCGACCTTTTCCCGGAGAATATCCGTAACTACCGCTTCGAAGCGAATATTACCAACAATGAACTGACCTTCTCCTACCGTCTCCGCCCGGGCATAGCACAGAACATGAACGCCTGTTTCCTTATGAAGAAAATGGGGATTGCCGTTACCGACTAATCCCCACTCTCTATATATATCTTTTGATTATGTCTTATCTACATGAATTTACATCGCTTTGCATTTTGACAGAAAAGCTGAAACAGCCGCCGCTTCGTTACCGGTAAAATAACGGACAGAAGTCACCGGAGTATAAGTATAGGGTACAAACTGGAATAATTGCAACGCTGCAAATTTATTGTCCTGCGAAATCATAATGTCCATACGTACATTGCCGCTCGATTCACTCTTTACCCCGGACTCACTGTCCAGATTGCCGCTTTCAAGCATCTCGGTCAGTTTACCTATATATTTCAAGTCAAAAAACAGACTGCGTTCTTTTGCCACACTTCCCGTAGGCAGGTAAACGATTTCTTTTGACTTCCAGAACAAACGGAATACTCCCAGTAAAATCAATGCCGTACCCAACACCATCAACCCCATGCTGATAGTGGAGGACCTATCGTGCATTTCAAAAATAGATGCGAAAATAAGAATACCTGCCAGCATCATCAACGCAGAGATGATGAGCCCGGAGACACTTGTACGTTTTGCAATATCGGGATGTGAAGACGTGAAAAGAGTTGCGTCAATAGTTTGAGTTGCCATAATATCAATAGTTTTATGAATTAATGAATTAGAGAAATAGAAAATACAATCCACCCCACATCTGAGCGCCTACCACCCATATACGAGGAAAATAACTAAATACAATAAAACATTAAATCAGAATCCGCCTCAATGTGAAAATGTAATATTCACACACAGGCTGGCAACGATAGTAAGCAGTAGCGTCAAACAGTTTCTCTCTATTCAGTGACAAAACCGCTTCGCGCTGGGCAAGCTTGTCCACCCAGTCTTTTAAAGAAAAAATATACTCACTAATATAAGAACGCTGGATACGGGACATTGTAAGCAGTTGCATATGGCTACTGCTACTTGCCAACTCCGCCACCGGCAGATAAGGCAATTGCGGTGAAGTGAAACAAGTCTCGTCCTGATGATGTGAAACCGCCACCGCCTGAATATCCACAGACTCCCCTACACTTACCGGAGTAACAGTAAATGCAGCACTCGATGTTTGCCACAAAACCAACGCAAGCGCCAGAAGTCCTATGATTTTTAGATATTTGCCCATAACTATTTGCAAATATAACAGTTTATTCCATAGCATTGTTTTATACACACATCTTTTAATGTTTGTTTATGTAAATAAAAGTATAAACAAAAAAGCCGCCCCAATCGCTGGGACGGCTTTCTATATATAAAAAGAATAGTTGAATTATTCTGCTTTTGCTTCTTCAGCGGCAGGTGCTTCAGCCACCGGTGCAGTTTCTGCAGCGGGAGCAGCTTCAGCAGTAGCTTTCTTTGAACGGCGGGTACGAGTAGCTTTCTTAGCAACTTTTTCCTTAGCCATGTTTTCGTTGTAGTCAACAAGTTCAATGAAGCACATTTCAGCGTTATCACCCAAACGGTTACCTGTTTTGATGATACGAGTGTAACCACCCGGACGATCAGCAATCTTCACAGAGATTTCTTTGAACAACTCAGTTACAGCATACTTGTCTTGCAAATTGCTAAATACAACACGACGAGAATTTGTCGTATCATCCTTAGCTTTTGTAATCAAAGGCTCAACAAACTTCTTCAAAGCTTTAGCCTTTGCAACGGTCGTAGTGATTCTTTTGTGCTTAATCAAAGAACACGCCATATTAGCCAACATAGCGTTTCTATGAGAGGCAGTACGACCCAAATGGTTGAATTTTTTATTATGTCTCATTTTTTATTCTTTATCTAATTTATATTTAGAAATATCAGTTCCAAACGACAGATTCAGACTTTCCAGCAAATCATCAAGCTCGGTAAGCGATTTCTTTCCGAAGTTTCTGAATTTCAGCAAATCAGTCTTGTTGAACTGTACCAAGTCGCCCAAAGTCTCTACATCGGCAGCTTTCAAACAGTTGAGAGCACGAACCGAGAGATCCATATCAACGAGCTTAGTCTTCAACAACTGACGCATATGCAATACTTCTTCATCAAACTCTTCATTGCCGTCAACATCATTGCTTTCCAGCGTAATCTTCTCATCAGAGAAGAGCATGAAGTGATAAATCAATATTTTTGCAGCTTCTTTCAGAGCCTCTTTCGGATGAATGGAACCATCCGTAGTAATCTCAAGCACCAGTTTCTCGTAGTCAGTCTTCTGCTCAACACGGAAGTTTTCTACCTGATACTTAACATTACGTATCGGAGTATAAATAGAATCGATAGGAATTACGTTCACGTCGGTGCAATATTCGCGGTTTTCGTCAGCAGGAACATAACCACGACCTTTGTTGATCGTAATATCTATCTGCATAGTTGATTTTGAATCTAAATGACAAATAACTAATTCAGGATTTAACACTTCAAATCCAGTCAAATACTTACCTATGTCACCTGCTTTAAATTCACTTGAATTCTCGATTGTAATACTTACTTTCTCGCTCTCGAATTCTTCAACTACTTGCTTGAATCTCACTTGTTTCAGATTCAAGATAATGTTAGTAACATCCTCTTTTACTCCCGGAACACTGGAGAATTCGTGCTCAACACCTTCTATTTTGATAGTAGTGATGGCAAAACCTTCCAATGAAGAAAGCAGGATGCGGCGCAGTGCATTACCCACGGTAATACCGAAACCGGGCTCCAACGGACGAAATTCGAACTTTCCGAATTTAGAGTCCGCTTCCAACATTAATACTTTATCAGGTTTTTGAAATGCTAATATCGCCATGAAATTAATTATTATTTAGAATACAATTCTACAATCAAATGCTCTTTAATGTTTTCAGGAATGTCTGCTCTTTCAGGTATGTGCAACAACTTACCTACTTTAGCATTATCATCCCATTCCAACCAAGGATACTTGCTGTGATTAAAGCCAGCCAATGAGTTAGCGATAACTTCCAAAGATTTAGATCTTTCACGAACGCCAATAACCTGACCCGGTTTTACTGCATATGAGGGAACGTTTACCACTTCACCATCTACAGTAATATGCTTGTGACTAACCAACTGACGTGCAGCTGCACGAGTCGGAGCAATACCCAAACGGAATACTACATTGTCAAGACGACCTTCCAGTAATTGAAGAAGCACCTCACCGGTAATACCTTTAGCGGTAGCTGCCTTCTCAAACAGGTTGCGGAATTGTTTTTCCAAAACTCCATAGGTGTATTTGGCTTTCTGTTTCTCACGAAGTTGAACACCATATTCAGAAGTTTTTCTCTTTCTTGAATTACCATGCTGTCCGGGAGGATAGTTCTTCTTTGACAATACTTTATCTGCTCCAAAGATACCTTCACCGAATTTACGGGCTATTCTTGATTTTGGTCCAGTATATCTAGCCATTTCTTTTTAAATATTTAATTGTTATTCATGAACTTAATTTGTTGCAGCCGCGATTGTAGAGAAGAATTTACAATCCAATAACAATATCAAGTTTCATTTTTATTAAAGGTAAATCTTAAACTCTACGTCTTTTCGGAGGACGACAACCATTATGTGGAAGCGGAGTTACGTCGATGATTTCAGTAACTTCGATACCTGCACCGTGGATAGTTCTAATAGCAGACTCACGTCCGTTACCTGGACCCTTCACATATGCTTTTACCTTTCTCAAGCCAAGATCATATGCTATTTTAGCACAGTCTTGAGCAGCCATTTGTGCTGCGTAAGGAGTGTTCTTCTTAGAACCTCTAAATCCCATCTTTCCGGCAGAAGACCAAGAAATAATCTGACCTTCACTATTAGCCAGAGAAACAATAATGTTGTTGAAAGATGAATGAACATGCAACTGTCCATTAGCATCTACCTTTACATTTCTCTTTTTTGCTGCAACTGTTTTTTTTGCCATATCAACAATTATTATTTAGTAGCTTTTTTCTTATTAGCAACGGTTTTCTTTCTTCCCTTACGAGTACGAGCGTTATTCTTTGTACTCTGGCCTCTAACAGGGAGACCGATACGGTGACGTACACCACGGTAGCAACCAATATCCATTAAACGCTTGATGTTCAATTGAACTTCAGAGCGAAGATCACCTTCTACTTTATACTCTGCACCAATGATCTCACGAATCTTGGCAGCCTGATCATCCGTCCAGTCTTTTACTTTCAGGTCCTTGTCTACACCTGCTTTATCCAAAATCTTTGCTGAACTACTACGACCTATTCCATATACATAGGTCAACGCAACTTCACCTCTCTTATTTTGAGGCAAATCGACACCAACTATTCTTATAGCCATATACTAAATTATTTTTTTTGCAAAAATAATAATATTATCCTTGACGTTGTTTATACTTAGGATTTTTCTTGTTAATAACATACAAACGGCCATTACGTCTAACGATCTTACACTCTGGCGTACGTTTCTTTAAGGATGCTCTTACTTTCATATCTTAATTTTATTTATATCTAAATACAATTCTTCCTTTCGATAAATCGTAAGGAGACATTTCGACTCTTACTTTATCCCCCGGTAGGATTTTGATGTAATGCATCCGCATCTTACCGGAAATATGTGCAGTAATCTCATGTCCGTTTTCTAATTCAACACGAAACATTGCATTAGACAATGCTTCAACTATAACTCCATCTTGTTCTATTGCAGATTGCTTTGCCATATTAATTTCTTAAATTGCTTTATCTCCTAATACTTCTTCAATGAATTTGAACGATGACAATACATCAGCCTCACCACCTCCAACTGCTATAGTATGCTCAAAATGAGCCGCATATTTGCAGTCTTTGGTTCTAACTGTCCAACCATCGCGTTCCATTACTATTTGCCGATTACCCAAAGTTATCATTGGTTCAATTGCGATACACAAACCTTTCTTCAACATTGTTCCATACCCACGCTTACCGTAATTGGGAACTTGAGGATCCTCGTGCATCTCCTTACCAATACCATGACCGACAAACTCACGCACTACACCATAAGAATTAGACTCACAATGTTGTTGTATAGCATATCCTATATCACCCAATCGCTTGCCTTGAACTGCATTCTGTATTCCTATATATAATGCTTCCTTAGTAACTTTCAGTAATTTGCGAATTTCTTCGTCAACCTCACCTACACAAAACGTATAAGCTGAATCGCCACAAAAACCGTTCATGTAAGTACCGCAATCAACAGAAACAATATCACCCTCTTTCAGTACTACAGTATCACTCGGAATACCATGTACTACCTGTTCGTTTACAGAAGTACAAATCGAAGCCGGAAATGGTTCACCATATTGATTTGGAAAGCCTTTAAATGTAGGAATAGCGCCATTATCTCTAATGAACTCTTCCGCCACTTTATCCAACTCTTTCGTAGTAACTCCGGGTTTTATAACCTTAGCTATCTCAGCCAGCGTTTTTCCTACAAGCAAATTACTCTTACGGAGCAGCTCTATCTCATCTTCAGTTTTAAGAAATATCATTCTTCAAATAAGATTAATACGCAGCCACTGTACCGCTACGGCCTTTAATACGTCCAGATTTCAGCAAACCGTCATAATGTCTCATCAACAAATGACTTTCAACTTGCTGGAGAGTATCAAGAACCACACCTACAAGAATTAACAAAGATGTACCACCGAAGAATTGAGCAAACTCCGCCTTCACACCGAATACACCAGCAAATGCAGGCATAATGGCAACAAAAGCCAAGAAGAAAGAACCCGGCAAAGTGATACGTGACATAATGACATCAATATACTCCGCTGTTTGCTTCCCTGGTTTGATACCCGGAATGAAACCATTATTTCTCTTCATATCCTCAGCCATCTGAGTCGGGTTAATGGTAATTGCAGTATAGAAATACGTAAACAATATAATCAACACCGCAAAAATCAAATTATACCAAAAGCTTGTATGATCAGTTAATGCATGTATGAAACCGCTCGCATTATTTACATTTGAAAATCCCACGAGAGTAATAGGAATGAACATGATTGCCTGAGCAAAAATGATAGGCATCACGTTAGCTGCATTTACTTTCAAAGGAATGTACTGTCTTGCGCCGCCATATTGTTTATTACCAACAATCTTCTTTGCATATTGAACAGGAATCTTTCTCGTGCCTTGCACTAACAGAATAGCAAATGCTATGACAACTAACAAGACTACAAGTTCAATCAAGAACATCACCAAACCACCAGTCTTATCAGTCATACGAGAAATCAACTCTTGGAACAAAGACTGCGGTAAACGTGCAATAATACCTACCATGATAATTAAAGAGATACCATTACCAATTCCTTTGTCTGTAATTCTCTCACCAAGCCACAAAATAAACATACTTCCAGCCGCCAATATAATGGTAGAAGTAAGCATAAACAGAGTCCAATCTAATGAAGCATTTAAGGAAGGACCAGCCTGCATTTTAAGATTGAGCAAATAAGAAGGAGCCTGAACCAACAAAATAATAATCGTCAAATAACGAGTATACTGATTCATTTTTCTTCTACCACTCTCACCTTCGCGTTGCAATTTCTGGAAATACGGTACCGCAATACCCAGCAACTGAATCACAATGGAAGCGGAGATATAAGGCATGATACCTAATGCAAAAATAGATGCATTAGAGAATGCTCCTCCAGAAAACATATTTAACAAGGCTAAGAGACCCTCGCTTGTTTGTTGATGCAATTGTGTCAACATTGACGGATTAATACCCGGCAATACAACATACGAACCGAAACGGTAAATTGCCACAAACAATATGGTAATGAGGATCCGTTGTCTCAGATCCTCAATTTTCCATATATTCTTTAATGTTTCAATAGCTTTTCTCATCGAATTAGAGTTTTACTACTTGTCCACCAGCAGCTTCGATGGCAGCAACAGCAGTCTTAGAGAATGCATGTGCTTGTACATCCAACTTAGCAGTCAAAGTTCCGTTACCTAATACTTTTACCAACTGGCTTGCAGAAATGAAACCGGCAGCAATGAAGTCGTTGATACCCACTGTCTGCAGATTCTTAGCTTCGGCCAGTTTCTGAATTGTATCCAAGTTGATAGCCTTATACTCTACACGGTTGATATTTTTAAAGCCAAACTTAGGAACACGACGTTGAAGAGGCATCTGACCACCTTCAAAACCGATTTTCTTAGAGTATCCAGATCTTGATTTAGCTCCTTTATGACCTCTGGTAGAAGTACCTCCCAAGCCAGATCCCGGACCACGTCCGATTCTCTTTCTTGTTTTAGTAGATCCCTCTGCAGGTTTTAAATTACTTAAGTTCATATTGTAATTCGTTTTATATTCAACAAATAATTACTTAACAATGGTAACCAAGTGTTTAACCTTATCCACCATTCCAAGAATTGAAGGAGTACATTCGTGTTCAACCACACGATTCAACTTATGAAGTCCCAGTGCATCGAGAGTTCTCTTCTGATCAGCAGGAGCACCAATTCTACTTTTAACTTGTTTAATCTTTATAGTCGACATATTCTTCCTCCTTATCCTCTAAATACTTTTTCCATACTAACTCCTCTGTTCTGAGCAACCATACGGGCATCACGCATTTCACTTAATGCCAAGATAGTAGCTTTCACTAAGTTATGCGGGTTGGAAGAGCCTTTTGACTTAGCCAAAACATCCGTTACACCAACACTTTCAAGCACTGCACGCATTGCACCACCTGCCACAACACCAGTTCCGTGAGAAGCCGGCTTAATGAATACCTCAGCACCACCAAACTTAGCAGACTGCTCGTGAGGAACCGTACCTTTCAGCACAGGTACTTTAGTCAGATTTTTCTTTGCAGATTCCACACCTTTAGCAATAGCGGCAGTTACTTCACCAGCTTTGCCAAGGCCCCAACCGATGATACCTTCTTCATTTCCTACTACCACAATAGCAGAAAAACTAAAAGTTCTACCACCTTTGGTTACTTTGGTTACACGATTAATAGCAACCAATCTGTCTTTCAGTTCTATATCGTTTGTAATCTTAACTCTATTATTAAGTCCTGCCATAATGATTAAAATTTAAGTCCACCGTTACGAGCAGCATCAGCTACTTCTTTTACTCTCCCATGATACAAGTAACCATTACGGTCGAAAACAACAGTAGTTATACCTGCTTCCTGAGCTTTCTTTGCAATCAGCTCACCTACTTTAGCAGCTTGTTCTTTCTTAGGCATTTTTTCAATCATACCCAAAGAAGAAGCAGCAACCAAAGTTTTACCGGACAAATCGTCGATAATCTGAACATAGATTTGCTTATTGCTTCTAAACACACTCATACGCGGACATTCAGTTGTACCTGAAATTTTATTGCGTACTCTATATTTAATCTTAATACGTCTTTCTATTTTTGTTGTCATAATACTATCAATTTAAATGATTATTTAGCACCGGCTGATTTACCAGACTTTCTACGAATTTCTTCGCCAACAAACTTAATACCTTTACCTTTATACGGTTCAGGCTTACGGAAAGAACGTATTTTAGAGCAAACTTGACCAAGCAATTGTTTGTCGCAAGATTCCAAAATAATAAGAGGATTCTTATTTCTTTCAGATTTTGTTTCTACTTTGATCTCAGCAGGCAACTGAATAAAGATACTGTGCGTGTAACCTAAGTTCAATTCAATAATGTTACCTTGGTTAGAAGCACGGTAACCTACACCGACAAGTTCCAACTCTTTCTTATATCCTTCAGATACACCAACAACCATGTTGTGAACCAATGAACGGTACAGACCATGGAATGCATGTTTCTGCTTCGGATTATCCAGCATTGCATTTTCATTCTCTGTCAAAACGACATGGCCTTCTTCGATGGCAACATTGATAGCAGGATCTACATATTGGCTCATTTCGCCTTTGGGTCCCTTTACGGCAACCACATTATCCTTCAGAGTAACTGTTACTCCAGCGGGAATACTAATGGGTAATTTTCCTATTCTTGACATTGCTAATTCCTCCTATTAATATACATAACACAAAACTTCACCACCGATTTTCAAATCAGCGGCTTCTTTGTTGGTCATTACACCTTTGGAAGTAGATATTATAGCAATACCCAAACCATTAATAACTCGCGGCATATCTTTGTAACCGGTATATTGACGCAAACCCGGAGAAGAAATTCTTTCCAGCTTCTTGATAGCGTTAACTTTGTTAACCGGATCATACTTCAAGGCAACCTTAATAGTACCTTGAGGACCATCTTCTACAAACTTGTAATTAAGAATGTAGCCTTTTTCAAAAAGAATCTTAGTGATTTCTTTTTTCAAATTTGAAGCGGGAACTTCAACAACTCTGTGCTTTGCTTGAATAGCGTTCCGCAACCTCGTCAAATAATCTGCTATTGGATCAGTCATATAAAAATAAATTAAATTAATCAGGACTACCCTGACAATATTTAAAAACAAAAATTACCAGCTTGCTTTCTTTACACCTGGAATAAGACCGTTGGATGCCATCTCACGGAACTGAATTCTGGAGATACCGAATTGACGGATATAACCTTTAGGACGACCTGTCAATTTACAACGATTGTGCATACGAATTGGGTTAGAATTCTTAGGCAACTCTTGCAATTTCTGTGCAGCTTCAAAAGCTTCAGCAGGATCACCAGTTCTAACGATTTGCTTCAATGCAGCTCTTTTCTCGGCATATTTGGCTACTAATTTAGCACGTCTTACTTCACGTGCTTTCATTGATTCCTTTGCCATATTATCAATCTTTTTTAGCGTTCTTAAACGGTAAACCGAATTCTTTCAACAAGGCATAACCTTCCTCATCTGTTTCCGCAGAGGTTACAAAGGTAATATTCATTCCGAGAATTCTGGTAATACTATCGATATTAATTTCAGGGAAAATAATTTGTTCCTGAATACCAAGGGTATAGTTACCCTTTCCATCGAACTTACTTTCAATACCCTTGAAGTCACGGATACGCGGTAAAGCTACACGAACCAGTTTTTCAAGGAATTCATACATTCTCTCGCGACGCAAAGTTACCATAACACCAATCGGCATTTTCTTACGCAACTTAAAGTTAGCGATATCTTTACGAGAAATGGTTGCAACGGCTTTTTGACCAGTGATCGCAGTCATTTCATTAATTGCCACTTCGATAATCTTCTTATCAGCAACGGCCATACCTAAACCCTGATTGATAACAATCTTCTTAAGTACGGGTACCTGCATTGAAGAAGAATACTGGAACTGTGATTTCAATGCAGGCGCAATACGCTCTGCATATTCTTTCTTAAGGCTAGCAGTATTACTCATTACTTAATCTCCTCTCCTGATTTTTTAGAATAACGCACTAAAGTGCCGTCAGCACTTACTTTTCTACCAACACGCGTTGCTTTACCAGTTTTTGGATCAACCGGATTCAAGTTTGAAATGTGGATAGAAGCTTCTTGCTTCACGATACCACCTTGCGGGTTCTTTGCATTCGGTTTTGTGCTCTTAGACACCATGTTGATACCCTCAACGATTGCACGTTTTTTATCAACAAGAACCTTCAATACACGACCAGTCTTACCCTTATCTTCACCAGAATTTACGTAAACTGTATCGCCTTTTTTAATATGTAATTTACTCATTACTTAAATCTTTTACAAAATTAAAGTACTTCAGGAGCGAGTGACACAACTTTCATGTTAGTAGCACGAAGTTCACGAGCTACCGGACCGAAAATACGACTACCTCTAATTTCACCTGCATTGTTCAGCAACACGCAAGCATTATCATCAAAACGTATATAAGAACCATCAGCACGACGGATTTCTTTCTTAGTACGTACGATCAAAGCTTTAGACACTGCACCTTTTTTAATATCACTTGAAGGGATAACGCTCTTTACAGAGACAACAATCACGTCCCCTACTGAAGCATAGCGACGACCTGTTCCACCCAAAACGCGGATACAGAGAGCCTCTTTTGCTCCACTATTATCACATACTGTAAGTCTGGATTCTACTTGTATCATAATTACTTAGCTCTTTCAATTATTTCAACCAATCTCCATCTCTTTGTCTTGCTCAAAGGACGAGTTTCCATGATGCGTACAGTATCTCCGATATTGCACTCATTCTTTTCATCATGAGCATGGTACTTCTTCGTCTTACTAACGAACTTACCATATATGGGGTGTTTTTCCTTAAACTTGGCTGCAACAGTGATGGTCTTATCCATCTTATCGCTCAGCACAACCCCTGTTCTTTCTTTTCTTAAATTTCTTGCTTCCATCAAGCTCATCATTTATTGTTAAGTTCTCTCTGGCGTAATTCAGTTTTCATACGCGCAATAGTCCTGCGTAATTGTTTGATCTGAGCAGGATTATCCAAAGGAGAAATAGAATGATTTAAAACCATTTGGCTATAGTTAGCCACTTCTGCTTCTACTCTTTCTACCAAGTCATTGGTAGTCATTTCTTTAATTTCTGCAATTTTCATACTTCTTACGCATTTTGATTTTGGATATCATAATCACGTCTAACCACAAACTTAGTTGTGATAGGAAGCTTTTGTGCAGCTAAGCGCAAAGCTTCTTTTGCGATTTCATAAGATACTCCTTCAGCTTCGATAATAATTCTACCCGGTGTAACAGGAGCAACGAATCCCTCGGGGCTACCTTTACCCTTACCCATACGTACGTCAGCAGGCTTTCTTGTAATAGGTTTATCCGGGAAAATACGAATCCAAATCTGTCCTTGACGTTGCATATATCTTGTCACTGCAATACGCGCAGCTTCAATCTGACGGCCTGTAATCCATTTCGTCTCCAAGGCCTTAATACCAAAAGAACCGAAAGCCAACTGGTTTCCTCTTTGGGCATTACCTTTTTGACGGCCTTTTTGTTGTCTTCTGAATTTTGTCTTTTTCGGTTGTAACATAATTCCTAAAAATCAAATTCGTTAGCGATTATTTTTCTTTCTTTTGAAGTTCTTTCCGCCATTGTTTCCGCTATTGCTTCCACGACCACTTTCTTTGCTTTGTGTAAAGTTCGGAGCCAACTCCTTCTTACCATAAACTTCACCTCTACAAATCCAAACTTTAATACCAAGAAGACCTACCTTAGTCAATGCTTCTGCATGACAATAGTCGATGTCTGCTCTGAAAGTGTGCAACGGAGTTCTTCCTTCCTTATACATCTCAGAACGGGCCATTTCCGCACCATTCAAACGTCCTGAAATCTGAATTTTGATACCTTCTGCACCCATACGCATAGTATTGGCGATAGCCATTTTAATAGCGCGGCGATAGGCAATTTTACCTTCTACCTGACGAGCGATGTTGTTAGCCACGATAACAGCGTCCAACTCAGGTCTTTTAACTTCGAAGATATTGATCTGGATATCTTTATCAGTGACCTTCTTCAACTCTTCTTTCAACTTATCAACTTCTTGGCCACCTTTACCGATAATAATACCCGGACGTGCTGTACAAACGGTAATAGTCACGAGTTTCAGTGTACGTTCGATTACAATTCTTGAAACGCTTGCTTTAGCAAGACGAGCGTTCAAATATTTACGAATCTTGCTATCTTCCAGCAAAGAGTCGCCGTAATTCTTTCCACCATACCAATTGGAATCCCATCCTCTGATAATTCCTAAACGGTTGCTTATTGGATTAACTTTTTGTCCCATTTACCTTAATTTTGATCTTCGTTATTACTTTTAGAACCAACGAACAACGTTACGTGGTTTGAACGTTTGCGGATTCTGTAACCTCTACCCTGCGGAGCCGGTCTCATTCTTTTGAGCGTAGCACCACCATCAACAAAAATCTTGGTTACGAACAACTCGCCACTTTCAGCTTTACGTTCGTTTTTCTGCTCCCAGTTAGCAATTGCAGAGCGCAGCAGTTTTTCCACTCTGGCGGCAGCCTCTTTTGAAGAGAACTTCAAAACGCCGAGTGCTCTGTTCACTTCCATCCCACGAATCATGTCAGCCACGAGACGCATTTTACGGGGGGAAGTAGGAACATTTTGCAATTTCGCAAAATACATGGTCTTAAGGGCCTCTTTTCTTTTTTCAGCCGATATTTTTTTTCTTGCTCCCATTATATTATTACTTTATTATTTCAAATAAATCCTGTTTTATTTTTTCTTGTTACCAGCGTGTCCTCTGAATGTACGAGTTGGAGCGAATTCACCCAACTTGTGTCCTACCATATTTTCGGTAACATAAACAGGAATAAATTTATTTCCATTGTGAACTGCAACAGTATGGCCTACAAAATCAGGCGAAATCATTGAAGCTCTGGCCCAAGTCTTAACTACCACTTTCTTGCCTGATTCATTCATGGCAAGCACTTTTTTCTCAAGCTTAACGTTAATATACGGACCTTTTTTTAATGAACGACTCATAATTTACTCAATTAATCAGATTACTTCTTTCTTCTCTCAATAATATACTTAGACGATTGTTTCTTCGGAGCTCTTGTCTTAAGACCCTTAGCGTACAATCCCTTACGAGATCTCGGGTGTCCTCCTGAAGCACGTCCTTCACCACCACCCATTGGGTGATCAACCGGGTTCATAACAACACCACGGTTACGCGGACGACGTCCCAACCAACGAGAACGTCCAGCTTTACCTGAACTTTCCAATCCATGATCTGAGTTACCAACGCTACCAATAGTAGCCTTACATGTACTGAGAATCTGACGAACCTCACCAGAAGGCAACTTGATAACGCAGTATTTACCTTCTCTTGAAGTCAACTGAGCGAAGTTACCAGCCGAGCGAACCAAAGCAGCGCCTTGACCCGGGCGTAATTCGATATTGTGAATCACGGTACCGACCGGAATATTCTGAAGCGGAAGAGCATTTCCGATTTCCGGAGCTGCAGTTTCACCTGACATCAAAGTCGCACCAACTTGCAATCCATTGGGAGCAATAATATATCTTTTTTCACCATCTGCATAAAACAACAGAGCAATACGAGCCGAACGGTTCGGATCGTATTCAATTGTTTTAACCACTGCAGGTACACCGTCCTTATTTCTCTTGAAGTCTACGATACGGATAATCTTCTTACTACCGCCACCAATGTAGCGCATGGTCATTTTACCTGTATTGTTACGACCACCAGTAGATTTCTTACCAAATACAAGAGACTTTTCTGGTACTCGTGCAGTAATTTCTTCGAAAGTACCAATAATTTTATGTCTTTGCCCCGGTGTTGTGGGCTTAAATTTACGTACTGCCATTTCTTTTAAATATTGCTATAAAAATCAATAGTATCTCCTTCTTTCAACGTAACGATAGCTTTCTTATAAGCATTTGTACGTCCATTGATGATACCTGCACGCGTATAACGGCTCTTGTTTTTGCCGGCATAGCGAATTGTATTCACATCAACTACGGTAACGTTGTAAAGGGCTTCAACTTCGTTCTTAATTTCCAGTTTATTAGCTTCAGGACGCACGATAAAGCCGAAACGATTGTTCGCCTTATCAGTAATTGCTGTCATTTTCTCTGTCACTAACGGTTTAATAATAATTCCCATTATTTAAGCCTCCTTTTTACATTAAGATATTGTCGATAGCAGAAAGTGCACTTTCAGCAAACACAACAACGCCAGCGTCCAATACTCTGTAAGTATTTAACCCTGAGACAGTCTGCACATTGGCACCTTTCACGTTACGAGCCGACAAATATACGTTTTTATTTGCTTCCGGTAAAACTACAAGCAGCTTTTTGTCAGAAACTTTAAGATTTTTTGTCATAACAACAAAATCTTTTGTTTTAGGAGCTTCGAAATTGAAGTCTTCTACTACAACGATAGCATTATTCTGAGCTTTATATGACAAAGCTGACTTACGCGCCAGAGCCTTTACTTTCTTATTCAGTTTGAAGTAGTAATCCCTCGGTTTCGGACCGAATACACGTCCACCACCAACGAGTACCGGTGAGTTCATATCACCACGACGTGCACCACCGCCACCTTTCTGACGACCGATTTTACGAGTAGAACCGCTAATTTCGCTTCTTTCTTTTGACTTGTGTGTACCCTGACGCTGATTAGCCATAAACTGTTTAACGTCCAAGTAGATAGCGTGGTCGTTGGGCTCAATTCCGAAGATAGACTCGTTTAACGTAATCTTTCTCCCAGTGTCTTCACCTTTAATGTTATATACGTTAACTTCCATTATTTCTCAATTATTACGATTGAACCTTTGCAACCAGGAACAGAACCCTTAATCAAAAGGAGATTATGCTCCGCGATTACTTTTAATACTTGCAGATTTTGAACAGTCACTCTGTCTCCACCAAGCTGTCCACCCATACGCATTCCTTTGAATACTTTTGCAGGGTAAGAACAAGCACCGATAGAACCCGGCTTACGAGCACGGTTGTGCTGACCGTGAGTAGTCTGACCTACACCACCGAAACCATGACGTTTCACAACACCCTGGAAACCCTTACCCTTAGAAGTACCTACAACGTCAACAAAGTCAGCGCCTTCGAATAATTCTACGGTAACAGTATCACCCAGATTCAATTCTGTCTCAAATTCTTTGAACTCAGCCAAGTGTTTCTTGGGAGTTACTCCAGCTTTCTTAAAGTGACCCATAAGGGGCTTTGTAGTGTGCTTTTCCTTTTTATCTTGGAAACCCAACTGAACAGCTTTATAGCCATCCTTTTCTACAGTTTTCACTTGAGTAACAACACAAGGACCTGCTTCGATAACAGTGCATGGTACATTCTTACCCTCGGCACTGAAAACGGATGTCATTCCGATTTTTTTTCCTAATAATCCTGGCATTTCACTAATTTTTTAATACTTACACTTTGATTTCTACTTCCACACCACTCGGTAACTCCAACTTCATCAGAGCATCTACTGTCTTAGCTGTTGAGCTATAGATGTCAATCAATCTCTTGTAAGAAGAGAGTTCAAATTGTTCACGTGACTTCTTGTTAACGAAAGTCGAACGGTTTACGGTAAAGATACGCTTATGCGTAGGAAGAGGAATTGGACCGCTAACGATGGCGCCCGTTGTCTTCACCGTTCTTACAATCTTCTCAGCTGACTTGTCAACCAAGTTGTGGTCGTAAGATTTCAGTTTGATTCTAATTTTTTGACTCATTACTGTCTTAATTATTAATAGTGTTATTATATAAGATAAAGTTCCGTAGGTTAAGAGTCATTCGCTAACCTACGGACTTTAGTTATTTTTAGATTAAGTCTGTGCGACCTTTTACTTCTTCCAATACTGCCTTGGCAATAGAGTTAGAAACCTGAGCATGGTGAGAATATACCATTGAAGAAGTTGCACGACCAGAGGTAATAGTACGCAGTGCTGTTACGTAACCGAACATTTCTGCCAGGGGAACCATTGCCTTCACGATACGAGCACCGGAACGGCTTGATTCCATACCTTCCACCTGACCACGGCGCTTGTTCAAGTCACCGATAACATCACCCATATTTTCTTCCGGAGTAACAACTTCCAGTTTCATGATAGGCTCCATCAATACCGGACCTGCCTTAGCACAAGCGTTCTTATACGCCTGAATAGCACAGATCTCAAATGACAACTGGTCAGAGTCAACTGGATGGAAAGAGCCATCAAGCAGAGTTACCTTCAATGAATCCAGCGGATAGCCGGCCAACACACCATTCTTCATTGCTGTTGTGAAACCTTTCTGTACAGACGGAATGAATTCCTTAGGAATGTTACCACCCTTCACTTCATCAACAAACTGCAAACCACCTTGAGTAAAGTCCTCATCAACCGGACCAATGTTTACGATGATATCAGCAAACTTACCACGACCACCAGACTGTTTCTTGTAGACCTCACGTAAGTTAACAGTCTTCGTAATAGCCTCCTTATAGTTAACCTGAGGTTTACCTTGATTACATTCAACCTTGAACTCACGTTTCAGACGGTCGATGATGATATCCAAGTGAAGCTCACCCATACCGGAGATAACAGTTTGACCTGTTTGCTCGTCAGTCTTAACTGTAAACGTAGGATCTTCTTCGGCCAATTTAGCCAAACCATTAGAGAGCTTATCCATATCCTTCTGAGTTTTGGGCTCAACCGCGATACCAATTACCGGCTCGGGGAAATCCATAGATTCCAATACAATCGGTGCAGTCTCATCGCACAGCGTATCACCAGTATGAATATCCTTGAAACCTACACCGGCACCAATATCACCAGCTCCAATCACCTCAACAGGATTTTGCTTATTTGAGTGCATCTGAAACAAACGAGAGACACGCTCTTTCTTGCCAGAACGAGAATTATAGATATAAGAACCAGCCTCGATCTTACCGGAGTAAACGCGGAAGAAAGTCAAACGGCCTACATACGGGTCTGTTGCAATTTTGAATGCCAAAGCAGAAGTCTTTTCATCTTCACTCGGTTTACGATCTTCTTCAGCACCGGTTTCGGGGTTTGTACCAACAACATTTTCTGTATCCAGCGGAGAAGGTAAGAATGCGCAAACATAATCAAGCAGTGTCTGCACACCCTTGTTCTTGAATGAAGAGCCACACAGCATAGGAACGACAGCCATTTGCACTGTAGCGTTGCGGAGAGCTCTCAACACTTCTTCTTCCGTGATA
Source organism: Bacteroides propionicigenes (assembly GCF_018390535.1). Classification (GTDB taxonomy): domain Bacteria; phylum Bacteroidota; class Bacteroidia; order Bacteroidales; family Bacteroidaceae; genus Bacteroides; species Bacteroides propionicigenes. The sequence goes on from NZ_JAHBBW010000002.1 coordinate 27,405, forward strand.
GTAGAAGGATCATCGAAATATTTCTCCATCAAAGCATCGTCAAATTCAGCCACTTTTTCGAGCATTTTATCTCTCCATTCGTTAGCTTCGTCTACCAAGTTAGCAGGAATTTCCTCTACTGTATAGTCAGCACCCATAGTTTCATCATGCCAGTAAATAGCTTTCATTTTGATAAGGTCTACCAAGCCTTTGAAAGATTCCTCAGCACCAATAGGTACAACAATAGGACAAGGATTAGCGCCTAAAACGTCCTTCATCTGGCGAACAACCTCAAAGAAGTCCGCACCTGAACGGTCCATTTTATTAACGTAAGCGATACGTGGTACGTTATATTTGTCAGCCTGACGCCAAACGGTTTCAGATTGCGGTTCAACGCCACCTACTGCACAATAAGCAGCAACGGCACCGTCAAGAATACGCAAAGAACGTTCTACCTCAGCGGTAAAGTCAACGTGTCCCGGAGTATCAATCAAATTGATTTTATAAGTATCACCGGCATATTTCCAACGAGTAGTAGTAGCAGCAGAAGTAATAGTGATACCACGTTCTTGCTCTTGCTCCATCCAGTCCATTGTAGCGGCACCATCGTGTACCTCACCGATTTTGTGGGTCAAACCCGTATAAAACAAAATACGTTCAGAGGTTGTTGTCTTTCCGGCATCGATGTGAGCCATGATACCGATATTACGTGTCAAATGTAAATCATTCTTTGCCATTTTCTAATTCCTTTTACTTTAAGTTTTTAATCTTCGATTGGTTAGTCTCTTATAGTATTAGAATCTAAAATGGGCAAATGCACGGTTAGCTTCAGCCATTCTGTGCATATCTTCTTTACGTTTGAAAGCACCGCCTTGTTCATTAAAAGCGTCCATGATTTCAGCTGCCAGCTTGTCAGCCATAGACTTACCACCACGCTTGCGTGCAAAGATAATCAAGTTCTTCATTGAGATTGATTCCTTGCGGTCAGGGCGAATTTCAGTAGGAACTTGGAAAGTAGCTCCACCCACACGGCGAGACTTCACTTCCACTTGAGGGGTAACGTTGTCCAAAGCTTTTTTCCAGATTTCAAGAGCAGATTTCTCTTCATTCTGCATTTTATTCTTCACTGTTTCCAAAGCGGCGTAGAAGATTTCATAAGAGGTATTCTTCTTTCCGTCATACATCAAGTGGTTCACGAACTTGGAAACTTTCACATCATTAAAAACGGGATCCGGAAGGATAATACGTTTTTTAGGTTTTGCTTTTCTCATTTGTCTGAAAGAATAATGTTTTTCGTTCTTGGTTGTTTACTTCTGTCTTCTTCAACTCTCCCTCCGGAGTGTTTACTCAACCTTTAGCATTTCCAACAAACTAAAACGTAAGTTATTACTTTTAATTTTACTGTTTATAAGTTTCGGCCGCTTCAATTATTTCTTCTTAGCGGGAGCTGCCTGCCCCGGTTTCGGACGTTTAGCGCCATATTTGGAACGTCTTTGAGTACGATTGGCCACACCCGCGGTATCCAAAGTACCACGAACGATGTGATAACGCACACCCGGAAGGTCTTTCACACGACCACCGCGTACCAATACGATTGAGTGCTCTTGCAAATTATGGCCTTCTCCCGGAATGTAAGAGTTCACCTCTTTACCGTTAGTCAAACGTACACGAGCTACTTTACGCATAGCTGAATTCGGTTTTTTCGGAGTGGTTGTATACACTCTCACGCAAACGCCACGTCTTTGAGGACAAGAATCCAAGGCGGGAGACTTACTTTTCTCTACCAAAACCTCGCGTCCTTTTCTTACTAATTGCTGAATTGTAGGCATTGTAATTGTTTTTAGTTATATATTATTGTTTATATTAATTCAAAACTATACACTTTTGGGCTGCAAAGATACTAATAAGTTTTGAATAATCAATGCACTACAAGTTTTTTTTTGATTTTATGCTTCACCCTTGATGTTGGGCAGCGGAGGAAAGGGTTGCTCGTCCGGCATACGGATAGGACCGAAAGCACGTTCGTATTTACCTATATTTTCTTCGAGCGCACGCAGCAGACGTTTGGCATGTTCAGGTGCCAGCACAATACGCGACTGCACTCCGGCTTTGGGCATCCCCGGCATTACCCGTACAAAATCCATAATAAACTCTGAACTAGAATGAGTGATAATGGCAAGGTTAGCATACGTGCCTTGGGCCACTTCTTCTTTCAATTCGACTTGCAATTGTCCGTTATTATTCTCTTGATTTTCCATATTGCTATACATTATTATATGATTGAGAGACAAATATACTTCTTTCATTCAGAACACGCAAGATACTCCAGCTTAAAAGCGATTAGTCTTCGTAAAGAACAAAAAAGCACGCTTCCTCAAGTATATCAACCTGAGAGAGCGAGAACTTTATACTACCACCATACTCTCCGACTACTTTTTTGTTATACTCCTCCCCTTTTCACACAGTGCCAGCTCAGACCCTTTCTATCTTTAACGAGAACATTTCGGTGTGCATCTCCTTGATGCGCTCACTCAGTCTAAAATAATCTTACAATACCTTTCTGTGACTCCAGATTAGTTTACAAGTCTACAAATTCCATAGCATCCTCTATACGTGTAGAAGCCGAATCCAGATGCATACTGGTAGAAAGTCTAGTGTAATTATGATGGCAAAGCACTGTGTTACGGTGAAACACAACAGAAACATGACTCTCATCAGAGATTATACACCACCGATAAAGTATATGCTGAAACATTGCAAATAAAAGGAAGGACATAAAAAAGAAAGAAGAGAACCAGCGAGGATTCTCTTCTTCCATTATAAAAATCAATGATTGTATTAGCGTAGTATATTACTCCTCTACCTTATCATCCACAGCATAGTCGAGCACCGTCTTCTTGTTGGCAAGCATACGATCGTACTCTTCTTTTGAACCGACAATTACCTTGTCAAACTCACGCTGACCGGTACCAGCAGGAATCAAGTGACCGCAGATAACATTCTCTTTCATGCCTTCCAAACGGTCTACCTTACCATTGATAGCGGCTTCGTTAAGTACTTTTGTCGTTTCCTGGAAGGACGCGGCAGACATGAAGCTCGAAGTCTGCAAAGCGGCACGAGTAATACCTTGAAGAATCTGTGTAGAAGTAGCGGGCACTGCATCACGCACTGAAACGGGCTTCAAGTCGCGGCGCTTCAACATGGAGTTCTCGTCACGCAACTTACGGGCAGTAACAATCTGTCCCGGTTGCAGATTCTGGGAATCTCCGGCATCGACTACCACCTTCTTGCCCCAAATGCGGTCGTTTTCTTCCATGAATTCGAGTTTGTCCACCACCTGTTGTTCCAAGAAGCGGGTATCGCCCGGCTCGTCGATTTCAACCTTACGCATCATCTGACGAACGATAATTTCAAAGTGCTTATCGTTAATCTTCACACCCTGCAGACGGTAAACGTCCTGTACTTCGTTCACAATATATTCCTGTACGGCCGTAGGACCTTTAATAGCAAGGATGTCGGCCGGCGTAGTGGCGCCGTCGGACAACGGAGTACCGGCACGCACGTAGTCGTTTTCTTGTACCAGAATCTGTTTAGACAGCGGCACAAGGTATTTCTTAACCTCTCCGGTCTTGGAGGTAACTATAATTTCACGGTTACCACGTTTCACCTTGCCCATTGTAACTTCACCGTCGATTTCGGAAACCACAGCGGGGTTGGACGGATTACGTGCCTCGAACAACTCAGTGACACGGGGAAGACCACCCGTGATATCACCCGCCTTACCAACAGCACGCGGAATCTTCACGATTACTTCACCGGCTTTCACTTTCTGTCCGTCTTCCACTACCACGTGACCACCCACAGGGAGGTTGTAAGTACGGATAAGTTCGCCGTCCTCGGTCATGATATGCGCAGTAGGAACCTTCGTCTTGTCCTTAGACTCGATAATGATGATTTCACGCAAACCGGTAGATTCATCGGACTCTACCTTATAGGTAACGTTTTCAATAACGCCTTCAAACTCAATCTTACCGGTAGCTTCGGTAATGATAACTGCATTGAACGGGTCCCAACGGGCAATCAGCTTGCCTTTCTCTACCACTTCACCGTCGGCTGCGTAGAGTGTAGAACCATAAGGTACGTTGTGTGTAGAAAGCACGATACCAGTGTTGACATCTACGAAGCGCACTTCGGCCAAACGGCCTACTACTACCTTTGCAGGTTCACCGGCCTCGTCAATAATATCTACTGTACGGAGTTCTTCGAATTCCAAACGTGAAGGATTCTTAGCAACGATACTTGCGTTGGCAGCAATATTGGCTGCCGTACCACCAGCGTGGAACGTACGCAATGTCAACTGTGTACCCGGCTCACCAATAGACTGTGCAGCGATTACACCGACAGCTTCACCCTTCTGAACCATACGACTGGTAGCAAGGTTACGTCCGTAACACTTGGCACAAACGCCTTTCTTAGATTCGCAAGTTAATACAGAACGAATTTCAACGCTCTCAATCGGAGAGTCCTCAATCTTCTGTGCAATGGTCTCGGTGATTTCTTCACCGCCGGCAACAAGCAATTCACCGGTTGTGGGATGAACGATATCATGTACGGATACACGTCCCAAAATACGTTCGTACAACGTAGCGATTGTTTCATCGTTATTCTTCAAGGCTGTACAAACCAACCCGCGAAGCGTACCGCAGTCTTCTTCATTGATAATCACATCGTGAGATACGTCAACCAGACGACGAGTCAAATATCCTGCATCGGCTGTCTTCAAAGCGGTATCGGCAAGACCCTTACGAGCACCGTGGGTAGAGATAAAGTACTCCAACACGGAAAGCCCTTCCTTAAAGTTAGAAAGAATCGGGTTCTCAATAATCTGACCGCCTTCGGCACCTGCCTTCTGAGGTTTCGCCATCAAACCACGCATACCGGAAAGCTGACGAATCTGCTCCTTAGAACCACGGGCTCCCGAATCCAACATCATATATACGGAATTGAATCCCTGGTCGTCGCTCGAAATGGTTTTCATCAGAATGTTTGACAACTCGGAGTTTACGTGTGTCCAAATGTCAATTACCTGGTTGTAACGCTCATTGTTGGTGATGAAACCCATATTATAGTTGTTGATTACCTGCTCCACTTCTTCATAGCCCTTCTGTACCAGCGCTTCCTTCTCTTCAGGGATAATAATATCACCCAAGTTGAACGAAAGACCACCCTTAAAGGCCATCTGATAACCGAGGTTCTTGATTCCGTCGAGGAAGTCGGCTGCCTCTGCCACACCACAAACCTTAATTACGTGGCTGATGATGTCACGAAGTGACTTCTTGGAGATAATCGTATTAATGTAACCCGCTTTGGCAGGTACAATTTCGTTTACAATGACACGACCTACTGAGGTATCGTGCATCATTTTGTCTACTACATTACCGTTTTCGTCAATGTCCTTAACGATAACACTGATAGGTGCGTGGATGTCACATTTACCTTCATTATAGGCAATAAGCGCTTCTTCGGGACCATAGAAAGTAAGACCTTCACCTTTAGCACCCTTGCGCAACTTGGTAATGTAGTACAAACCGAGTACCATATCCTGTGCAGGCACTGTGATAGGCGCGCCGTTAGCAGGGTTCAAGATATTATGTGACTGAAGCATCAGCATTTGCGCTTCCAAAATAGCTTCATTGCTCAAAGGCAAGTGAACGGCCATCTGGTCACCGTCGAAGTCAGCGTTGAATGCTGTACATGCCAACGGATGTAACTGGATTGCCTTACCTTCAATCATCTTAGGCTGAAAAGCCTGAATACCCAAACGGTGAAGTGTCGGAGCACGGTTCAACAATACCGGATGTCCTTTCATTACGTGTTCCAAAATATCCCAAATAACGGGCTCCTTGCGGTCTACAATCTTCTTTGCGCTCTTCACCGTCTTCACGATGCCGCGCTCAATAAGTTTGCGGATGATGAACGGCTTGTAAAGTTCAGCTGCCATGAGTTTAGGAATACCGCACTCGCCCATACGCAATTCCGGACCTACAACGATTACGGAACGTGCTGAATAGTCGACACGCTTACCCAGCAAGTTCTGACGAAAACGTCCCTGTTTACCTTTCAAACTGTCGGAAAGTGACTTCAAAGGACGGTTGGCATCAGTTTTCACCGCACTTGATTTACGGGAGTTATCGAACAATGAGTCTACAGCTTCCTGCAACATACGTTTCTCATTACGCAAAATCACTTCGGGAGCCTTGATTTCAATCAGTCTCTTCAAGCGGTTGTTACGGATGATGACACGACGGTAAAGGTCGTTCAAGTCGGAAGTGGCAAAACGTCCTCCATCCAACGGTACCAACGGACGAAGTTCCGGCGGGATAACCGGCACGATACGCACAATCATCCATTCGGGCTTGTTGCGTCCACGTGATGCACGGAAAGACTCAACTACCTGCAACCGCTTCAAGGCTTCAGTTTTGCGCTGTTGTGAAGCATCGCTGCCCGCACGGTTACGCAGTTCATAAGACAATGAGTCGAGGTCGATGCGTGACAGCAAGTCGTAAATGGCTTCCGCACCCATCTTGGCAATAAACTTATTGGGGTCTGAATCTTCGAGGTACTGGTTATCGCTTGGCAACTTGTCCAACAAATCCAGATATTCTCCTTCTTCGAGCAAATCGAACTGTGCTACCTCGCCTTCCAAAACACCCGGCTGGATAACGACATAACGCTCGTAGTAGATAATGGCATCAAGTTTCTTGGTAGGCAATCCCAGCAAGTAACCGATTTTATTAGGAAGTGAACGGAAATACCAGATATGAGCCACCGGCACAACCAACTGGATATGTCCCATACGCTCACGACGTACTTTCTTTTCTGTTACTTCCACACCGCAACGGTCGCAGACAATGCCTTTATAACGGATACGCTTGTACTTACCGCAATGGCACTCATAATCCTTGATAGGACCGAAGATGCGCTCGCAAAACAAACCGTCACGCTCTGGCTTATACGTACGATAGTTGATGGTTTCAGGCTTTAAAACTTCACCACTCGAATTCTCAAGGATTTCTTCGGGAGAAGCCAAACCGATAGAGATTTTCGAGAAATTACTCTTTATCTTGTTATCTTTTCTAAAAGCCATACTTTTATATATAATTGATAATTGAGAATTAAAAATTGAAAAATAAACGTTGATAAGTCGGGAACTGAGAATTGAGAAGTATCATCTCCCAATTCTCAATTCTCAAATTTCAATTTATTCTAAGTTGATGCTCAAGCCTAAACCTCTCAACTCATGCAGCAATACATTCAGTGATTCGGGTATACCCGGAGCAGGCATCGGCTCACCCTTAACGATTGCTTCATAAGCCTTGGAGCGTCCGACAACATCATCAGACTTGATAGTCAGAATCTCTTGCAGGATGTGTGCTGCGCCAAATGCCTCAAGCGCCCAAACTTCCATTTCTCCGAAACGCTGACCACCAAACTGTGCCTTACCGCCCAACGGCTGTTGCGTAATAAGCGAGTACGGACCGATAGAACGCGCGTGCATCTTGTCTTCAACCATATGGCCGAGTTTCAACATATATGTCACACCTACCGTAGCCTGTTGTTCGAATGCCTCACCTGTACCACCGTCAAACAAAGTAGTCTTGCCATAGCGAGGCAGACCGGCCTTATCGGTCCATTCATTCAAATCATCCAGCGTAGCACCGTCAAAGATAGGCGTAGCAAACTTAACACCCAAATTCTTTCCGGCACGTCCCAAAACTGCCTCGAATATCTGACCGATGTTCATACGTGAAGGCACACCCAACGGGTTCAATACGATATCTACCGGAGTACCGTCCGCCAAGAACGGCATATCTTCCTGACGTACCACGCGCGAAACGATACCCTTGTTACCGTGACGACCGGCCATCTTATCACCAACACCGATTTTACGTTTCTTGGCAATGTAGACCTTAGCCATCTGAATGATACCTGCAGGCAACTCATCACCGATGGTGATAGCGAATTTCTTACGTTTCAACTCAGCATCGAGCTCTTTATATTTCTTGATGAAGTTCATCACCAATGCACGAATCAATCCGTTGGTGTGTTCATCTTTCGTCCAGTTACTCAATTGAATGGCAGTGAAATCCATGTCACTGAAGTCAGAAGCGGAGAACTTAGCACCCTTGCTGATTACTTCGGCTCCCATATAGTCCTTCACACCCTCGGATGTGTAGTTTTCAGTGAGCTTCAGGAGCTTGTTCACCAATATCTTCTTCAGGTCGGCTACCTTACCGTCAAACTCATCGTCAATCTTCGGCAGCAATGCTTTGTCCGCCAATTTAGAACTACGAGTCTTGATGACACGAGAGAACAGACGCTTGCCGATAATAACACCCTTCAAAGAGGGAGATGCCTTCAAAGAAGCGTCTTTCACATCACCGGCCTTATCACCGAAGATGGCACGAAGCAACTTTTCTTCCGGAGAAGGATCGGATTCTCCCTTCGGAGTAATCTTACCAATCAAAATGTCACCCGGCTCGATGCGGGCCCCCACACGAACGATACCATTCTCGTCGAGGTCTTTTGTGGCTTCTTCACTTACGTTAGGAATATCGGAAGTCAGCTCTTCCATACCGCGCTTCGTTTCACGAACTTCCAAAGAGTACTCTTCTACGTGTACGGAAGTCAAAAGGTCTTCGCGAACCACGCGTTCGTTCAATACGATAGCATCCTCATAGTTGTATCCCTTCCAAGGCATATAGGCAACCAACAGGTTCTTACCCAAAGCAAGCTCACCCTGTTCGGTAGAGTAACCTTCGGTAAGGATTTGTCCCTTCGTTACGCGCTGACCCTTCTCGCAAATAGGACGAAGGTCAATCGTCATATTCTGGTTGGTACGACGCCATTTAGGAATAGTATATTCTTTCAGTGCAGATTCGAAGCTTACGAACTCTTCGTCTTCCGTACGGTCGTACAGAATACGGATAGTCGTAGCATCTACGAAATCAACCACACCTTCTCCCTCGGCAGTAATCTGCGTACGAGAGTCACGTGCAAGCTGGCGTTCGATACCTGTACCTACAATCGGAGCTTCACTTTTCAACAAAGGAACTGCCTGACGCATCATGTTTGATCCCATCAACGCACGGTTAGCATCGTCATGTTCCAAGAACGGAATTAAAGATGCTGCAATAGAAGCAATCTGCTGGGGAGATACGTCCATCAATTCCACTTCATCAGGAGCTACAACCGGGTAGTCGGCATCCTGACGTGATTTTACTCTGTCGCGAACAAAAGTTCCGTCATCATTCAAAGGTGCATTACCCTGAGCAATAATCTTTTCTTCTTCTTCTTCTGCTGTGAGGTAAACCAAACCTTCATCTGAAAGGTCCACTTTTCCGTTAGCCACCTTACGGTACGGAGTCTCAATGAAACCAAGTTCATTAATTTTAGCGAACACACAGAGCGAAGAAATCAAACCGATGTTCGGACCTTCAGGCGTTTCAATCGGGCAAAGACGGCCGTAATGAGTATAGTGTACGTCACGTACCTCGAAACCGGCACGCTCACGTGACAAACCACCAGGACCCAGGGCAGACATACGACGTTTGTGAGTGATTTCGGCAAGCGGGTTGGTCTGGTCCATGAACTGTGACAGGGCATTCGTTCCGAAGAATGAGTTGATAACGGAAGAAATAGTCTTGGCGTTAATCAAGTCAATTGGAGTGAAGACTTCATTGTCACGAACGTTCATACGCTCACGGATAGTACGTGACATACGTGCCAAACCGATAGCAAACTGGTTTGACAACTGTTCGCCTACTGTACGTACACGACGGTTGCTCAAGTGGTCAATATCATCGACATCCGCTTTTGAGTTAATCAACTCAATCAGATATTTGATAATCTCAATAATATCTTCCTTGGTGAGGACACGAACGTCCATGTCAGTCGTCAAGTTCAACTTCTTGTTGATACGATAACGACCTACATCTCCCAAGTCATATCTCTTTTCTGAGAAGAACAGGTTATTGATAACCTCGCGCGCACTGGCATCATCAGCAGGATCTGCATTACGCAACTGGCGGTAGATGTAAAGCACAGCTTCTTTTTCCGAGTTACTGGGGTCCTTCTGCAGAGTATTGTATATAATGGAATAGTCAGACTGGTTCGGTTCCTCCTTATGTACAAGGATATTCTGAACACCTGACTCTAATATAATGTCAACATGTTCCGGCTCGATTACGGTTTCGCGGTCGATAACGACTTCGTTACGCTCGATAGAAACAACTTCACCGGTATCTTCGTCTACAAAATCCTCAATCCATGTTTTCAATACACGTGCCGCCAACTTACGACCTACAATCTTCTTGAGATTCGTCTTGTTCACCTTCACATCTTCTGCCAAGTTGAAGATTTCAAGAATGTCCTTATCATTCTCAAAACCGATAGCTCTCAGCAATGTGGTTACCGGCAACTTCTTCTTACGGTCGATATAGGCATACATGACATTGTTGATGTCGGTAGCAAACTCAATCCAAGAACCCTTGAACGGGATAATACGGGCTGAGTATAACTTAGTACCGTTGGCATGTACGCTCTGACCGAAGAATACACCCGGCGAACGATGAAGCTGTGATACAACAACGCGTTCCGCACCGTTGATGACGAACGTAGCCTTATCCGTCATATAAGGAATCGGACCCAGGAATACATCCTGAATAACCGTATCAAAATCTTCGTGGTCGGGGTCGGTACAATATAATTTTAATTTTGCCTTTAAGGGTACACTATAAGTAAGCCCTCGCTCTATACATTCATCTATAGTATAACGCGGCGGATCAATATAGTAGTCCAAAAACTCAAGAACAAAATTATTTCTTGTATCGGCAATGGGGAAGTTTTCAGCAAATACTTTATACAGTCCCTCGTTCTTACGTTTCTCGGGTGGGGTATCCAGTTGTAAAAAGTCTTTGAATGACTTCAATTGTACTTCCAGGAAATCCGGATATTCCAGCGGATTCTTAGTCGAAGCAAAATTAACTCTTTGATTTACAGTATTTGAAGACATCTGTTAATGGATTTGTAGAACTTAATTTTAAATATATACACAAAAAGGTAAAGAACCCTTTTCACGAAGGGTTCCTTACCGAATTACCTGATTTACAGGTTAATGTTATTTAAGTTCAACTTCAGCTCCAGCTTCTTCCAATGTTTTCTTCAATGATTCTGCTTCGTCTTTAGCCAAACCTTCTTTTACTACGCTAGGAGCACCGTCTACCATGTCTTTAGCTTCCTTCAAACCAAGACCGCAAGCTTCCTTAACGGCTTTAACTACTTGAAGTTTAGCTGAGCCAGCGCTCTTCAATACTACATCGAAAGAAGATTTTTCTTCAGCGGCAGCAGCACCACCAGCTGCAGGACCAGCAGCAACAGCAACAGCTGCAGCAGCAGGTTCAATACCGTATTCTTCTTTCAGGATAGTTGCAAGTTCATTAACTTCTTTTACTGTCAAGTTAACTAATTGTTCTGCAAAAGCTTTCAAATCTGCCATTTTTGTATGATTTTAATTGTTTAATTACTAAAATAAATTGATGTTTTTTTGTTTCCGAAGTTACGCTTCGGGACGTTCACCGAGAGTCTTGAGAACTCCGTGAATGGTGTTACCACCTGATTGCAGAGCAGAAATAACGTTCTTGGCCGGTGATTGCAGCAAGGCAACGATTTCAGCAATAACTTCATTTTTACTCTTGATACTTACGAGAGCATCCAACTGGTCAGCACCAACATAGAAGCTTTCTTCTGCATATGCAGCTTTCAATCCGGGAATACCGTTCTTAGCTTTATCTTTCAGCAATTTAGCAGGTGCATTCGCTGTGTTGCAAAACATTACAGCTGTTGTACCCTTCATGCAGTCGTAAAGCGGAGAATAATCTTCTTCCAGGCTCTCCAATGCTTTGTGAAGCAATGTGTTCTTAACTACCATCAATTTGATGTCAGCCTTGAAACATAAAGCTCTCAACGCGCTTGTATCAGCTGCGTTCATAGCAGTAGTGTCTACCAAGTAGAAGTGACCGTATTCCTTAACTGTAGCAGCAATCTGCTCAATAATCGTACTTTTATCTTCCTTTCTCATTATTACTCCGTTTTATTAGATTTCTTCTACAGATTTCGGGTCAATCTTGATACCCGCACTCATCGTGCTAGAAAGATAAATACTCTTGATATATGTACCCTTGGCTGCGGTCGGTTTCAATTTATTCAAAGTAGAGATGAATTCTTTCGCATTGTCGCGAATTTGATCAGCACTAAATGAAACTTTACCGATAGAAGTGTGAACAATACCGCTCTTATCAACCTTGAAGTCGATCTTACCTTGTTTCACTTCTTTTACAGCTTTAGCAACATCCATAGTTACAGTGCCACTCTTCGGGTTCGGCATCAGTCCACGAGGACCGAGTACACGACCGAGTGCACCAATCTTACCCATGATAGACGGCATAGTGATGATTACATCAATATCAGTCCATCCACCTTTGATCTTTTCAATATATTCGTCAAGACCAACATAGTCAGCTCCGGCTTCTTTTGCAGCAGCTTCAGCATCCGGTGTACAAAGCACCAAAACGCGTGTAACTTTACCAGTACCGTGAGGAAGTGATACAACACCTCTCACCATCTGGTTAGCCTTACGCGGGTCAACGCCCAAACGTACGTCGATATCCAGAGAAGCGTCAAATTTAGTAAAAGTAATTTCCTTTACCAACTGAGCAGCTTCTTTGAGAGAGTATGCTTTCCCTGCTTCAATTTTTTCTGCAGCCAACTTTTGATTTTTTGTCAGTTTACTCATTCTAATTGAAGTTTATTAGTTATTAACCAGGAACTCCCCTTTTACAGCGATACCCATACTACGAGCTGTACCGGCAACCATCTTCATGGCAGCTTCTACAGTGAAACAGTTTAAGTCAACCATCTTGTCCTGAGCAATCGTACGAACCTGTTCCCAAGTAATCTCGGCAACTTTCTTACGGTTAGGCTCAGCAGAACCACTCTTTACCTTAGCTACTTCAAGTAATTGAATAGCAACGGGAGGAGTCTTGATTACAAAATCGAAAGACTTATCTGCGTAGTAAGTGATAATCACAGGAAGAATCTTTCCTGCTTTGTCTTGGGTTCTGGCGTTGAATTGCTTGCAAAACTCCATGATGTTGATTCCCTTAGAACCCAGAGCAGGTCCAACGGGAGGTGATGGATTTGCCGCGCCTCCTTTAATCTGTAATTTGATTAGTCCAGCAACTTCTTTAGCCATTTTTTAATTGATTTATATATAAACATTAATGAAGAATATTACAGCGTAACACCTGTACTATTCTTTTTCTACTTGCATAAAGCCCAATTCGAGCGGAGTTTTCCGTCCGAATATCTTTACCATGACCTTCAGTTTCTTCTTCTCGGTGTTCACTTCTTCAATGATTCCACTGAATCCACTGAACGGACCGTAATTCACCTTTACAGTCTCGCCGACTACATACGGGATATTCAGTTCTTCACCGGCATCCTGTAATTCATCAACTGTACCAAGTATACGATTCACTTCTGACTGTCTCAGAGGAACGGGTTTTTCCGAACCACCCAAGAACCCTATCACATTAGGAGTATTTCTCAGATGATGAGCTACCTCACCCACCAGAGCAGCCTCCACCAAAACGTAACCAGGGAGATAACTTCTCTCTTTCACAATTTTCTTACCATTGCGAACCTGATATACCTTTTCGGTAGGAATCAATACCTGAGATACATAATCACCAAGGTCGCTGTTTTTAATGTCAGCTTCAAGGTATTCCTTTACCTTAGCTTCTTTTCCGCTAATAGCACGCAGAACGTACCATTTCTTTTCAATCTCAGACATTTCTCCTTCTTTTTAATGTGGATAAACAAATTCCATTAAATGTTGGAAACAGAAGTCCATCGCAAACACTACCAATGCAATAAGCAGGGAAGCATATAAAACAACTACTGCACTGTTAGCAAGTTCAGAATACGTAGGCCACGACACTTTATGAACAAGTTCGTCGTAAGTTTCTTTAAAATAAGCTACTATCTTCTTCATTTCAAAAATATTAGCACGGGAGGAGAGGCTCGAACTCCCGACACCCGGTTTTGGAGACCGGTGCTCTACCAACTGAGCTACTCCCGTGTGAACATAATCAGTTCCCAGCAATACCGGGAACTGATTAAGATATTTGGTTATTAGTCGAGAATTTCAGTAATCTGACCAGAACCTACTGTACGACCACCTTCACGGATAGCGAAACGCAAACCTACGTTCAATGCTACCGGGTAGATCAATTCTACAGTGATTTCTACGTTATCACCAGGCATTACCATTTCAGTTCCTTCCGGAAGAGTGATTTCACCTGTACAGTCCATAGTACGCAAATAGAACTGAGGACGGTATTTGTTGTGGAACGGAGTGTGACGACCACCTTCTTCTTTCTTCAAAACGTAGATAGAAGCTTTGAATTTAGAGTGAGGCTTAATCTGACCCGGTTTACAAAGAACCATACCACGTTTGATTTCGTTCTTGTCGATACCACGGAGCAACAAACCTACGTTGTCACCAGCTTCACCTTGATCCAACAGTTTGCGGAACATTTCAACACCAGTTACAACTGATTTCTTATCTTCACCCAAACCAAGGATTTCAACTTCGTCACCTACATGGATAATACCAGCTTCGATACGACCAGTAGCAACAGTACCACGACCAGTGATTGAGAATACGTCTTCAACCGGCATCAAGAACGGTTTATCAACGTCACGCGGAGGCAATGGAATCCAAGTGTCGCAAGCGTCCATCAATTCCATAACTTTTTCTTCCCACTTTTCAACACCGTTCAATGCGCCAAGAGCAGAACCTTGAATGAAAGGAGTGTTGTCGCCATCGAATTCGTAAGCTGAAAGCAGTTCACGCATTTCCATTTCAACGAGTTCCAACATTTCAGGGTCATCTACCATATCGCACTTGTTCATGAATACAACCAGTCTGGGAACGTTTACCTGACGAGCCAACAGGATGTGTTCGCGAGTCTGAGGCATCGGACCATCAGTTGCAGCAACTACGATGATAGCACCGTCCATCTGAGCTGCACCAGTTACCATGTTCTTAACGTAGTCGGCGTGACCCGGACAGTCTACGTGAGCGTAGTGACGGTTAGCAGTTTCATACTCAACGTGTGAAGTATTGATAGTAATACCTCTTTCCTTTTCTTCAGGAGCGTTGTCAATCTGATCGAATGATTTTACTTCAGAAAAACCTTTTTTGCCCAACACTGTAGTGATAGCAGCAGTCAACGTGGTTTTACCGTGGTCTACGTGACCAATTGTACCAATGTTTACGTGCGGTTTGGTACGTTCGAATTTCTCTTTAGCCATAGCTTTACTTGTTATTTATTTGATTAATAATCAGCTTTTACATCTTTATGAGCTGTTACCGGGACTTGAACCCGGGACCTCTTCCTTACCAAG
Organism: Bacteroides propionicigenes; assembly: GCF_018390535.1. Taxonomy (GTDB): domain Bacteria; phylum Bacteroidota; class Bacteroidia; order Bacteroidales; family Bacteroidaceae; genus Bacteroides; species Bacteroides propionicigenes. Next base: position 42,915 of record NZ_JAHBBW010000002.1, read on the forward strand.
GAAGTGCTCTACCGCTGAGCTATAACAGCAGGGAAACCGGAGTTGTGGGCAAAGATGGATTCGAACCACCGAAGGCGTAAGCCAGCAGATTTACAGTCTGCCCCATTTGGCCACTCTGGTATTTGCCCAATATATAGAACTCTTTTTCCCTCTACCGGAATCCTCGTAAGACATCTTTTAAAGTCTTTCGACGATAATTCACTTTCTTTTGAGCCTCTTGTCGGATTCGAACCAACGACCCCGAGATTACAAATCACGTGCTCTGGCCAACTGAGCTAAAGAGGCAGGCTTAAAAAATGCAACCGTAACGTTCTAGTGCGAGCGAAACGGCTGCAAATTTAGGCATTTATTTTTTACCCGCAAAATTTTAGCGGAATTTTATTTGCTCCGTTGTTTTTCCTTGTACTTAACCAGTTGTTTTTCCAAAGCTTCCAGACAAAGATCCACAGCTTCTTCAAACGTATCACAAACCTTATTGGCATAAAGTTCACCGTTGGGAACCAATACTTTCACTCCGGCTTCTTTATTTTCGGCTGTTTCCGGTTTAACTACCTTTAATGACACCTCTACTTTCTCTATATCGTCGTAAAATTTCTCCAACTTGGCAGCCTTTTTCTGAATAAAAGCCTGCAATTGCTCTGACGCATCAAAGTGAATCGATTGAATTCTAACTATCATACTTACCTCCTTTTCTTTAGGCCCGAGGATGAGCCTGATTATACACTTTTTTAAGCTCTTCAAAAGTAGTATGCGTATAAACTTCCGTAGTCGCCAGGCTTTCGTGTCCGAGCAGCTCTTTTATCGAGCCTAAATCAGCACCGTTATTCAGCATAGCCGTTGCAAAGGTATGCCTCAACACATGGGGACTTCTTTTCTTTACAGTTACTACTTTTGACAGGTTCCGTTTCACAATATTTGCTACGATACTACGAGTAAGCCGTTCACCGTTCTTTCGAAGAAAAAAAGCATCCGAACGAACCGGAAACGTTTCATTCCGTACATTGACATATTCCCGTATAGAGCACTCCAACTCCTTATCAAAAGGTATCAGACGTTGTTTATTTCGTTTTCCCGTCACTTTAATAAGGGAAGCTGAAAAATCAATATCTTTATCATCCAACCCGATTAATTCCGAAAGCCGTATGCCGGTTGCATAAAACATTTCGATAATCATACGGTCGCGACACCCCTCAAATCCTTCCCCAAAGTCCATATCATCCAATAACCTATCCAATTCACCCTCCCTCAAAAAAGTCGGAAGCGGCTTCTTTTTCTTCGGCCCCGTTATTTTCCGTAACGGATCCAGCTCCACCTCCCCCTTTCGCAAAAGGTATTTATAATAAGTACGGATAGAACTCAACTTTCGGTTTATCGTATTAGAAGCACAGCCTTTATCCATCAAGGAAGTAATCCATTCACGAACAAGCCCCGCATCCACATCCGACGGAGTTAAATCTCCCAACAATTCTTCACCAAACTTCTGCAGTTCAAGAATATCTGCCTGATAGTACCTTACGGTACCTTTGGAATAGTTCCGTTCATACAGAAGATAATCAAGAAAAGAATCTGTCAACAACATATCGTTACATCTAAATCATGCAACGAATGTATGAAAAAGAATCCAATAATTCAAAGGAAATTACGAATTATTAATCTTCTACTTGTTGAAGTTGCTGAACGTAAACTGCACGTTCTTTCTTAAGTCTTTTAGTTACAGACGGTTTATCAAACTGTTGTCTGCTTCTCAACTCTTTAACGATACCAGTTTTTTCAAATTTTCTTTTAAATTTCTTCAGCGCTTTTTCAATGTTTTCGCCTTCTTTTACAGGTACTACAATCATTTTTTTGTTTTTAAAATTTAATGGTTTATAAAATCTCACGATCAAATTGAGCGGCAAAATTACACATACTTTCTTTATTCACAAAACTTTCGGCGAAAAAAACGATAATCCCAATACAAAATATCCGCCTTTCTTTCTGAATCTACTCCATAATTAAAGTAAAGTGAGTATCTTTGAAAGCACTTACCAACACCTTATATAATATGAACTCAACAATAAACGAACGTATTTCCGCCCTACGGGCGCACATCGCCAAAGAAGATATACAGGCGTTCATTATTCCAAGTACAGACCCTCACCTTAGTGAATACGTAGCGCCACACTGGCAGTCGAGAGAGTGGATTTCAGGTTTTACAGGTTCTGCGGGCACGGTAGTTGTCACGGCGCAAGAGGCCGGTTTGTGGACAGATTCCCGCTATTTCCTCCAAGCTGCCCGGCAAATAGAGGGAACCGGCATCACATTATTTAAAGAGATGCTGCCCGAGACACCGAGTATTCCCACATTCCTGAGTTCACAGCTGAAGGAAGGCGATACTGTGGGCATAGACGGGAAAATGTTCTCTGCCAGTGAAGTGCAACACCTGCAACGGGAACTGGAGAAAAGCGGTATCCGTGTAAAAAGCATTGCCGACCCCATGCAACTGTTATGGAGCGACCGGCCGGCAATGCCGTTGGCTCCGGCATTTGTTTACGACACGAGGTATGCGGGCAGGAGTTTTACGGAAAAGCTGTCGACTATCCGGAAAGAGATGGGAAAAGCGGGTGCAGAGGCCTTACTGCTGCCAGCGCTGGACGAGATAGCCTGGCTACTCAACATCCGGGGAAATGACGTACATTGCAACCCGGTTGTCGTGAGTTATCTGCTGATTGGGGAATACGAAGTACATTACTTCATCCAACCGCAAAAGGTCACATCCGAACTGGCTTCATATTTTAACGCAAACGGCATTTCCGTACACGCATACGAAGAAATTGAAGATTACCTCAACAACTTTAATGCGAAAAGCATACTGGTAAATCCCGCAAAAACAAATTATGCTATCCATTCGGCCATCCACCCCGGATGCCGGATAATTAGCGGGGCATCGCCTGTCACTCTGCTGAAAGCCATTCGCAACGAACAGGAGATAACGGGGATTCACGCAGCGATGCAAAGAGACGGTGTAGCATTGGTAAAGTTTCTGAAATGGCTGGAAGAAGCCGTTCCTACGGGTCGGGAGACAGAAATCAGTGTAGACAGAAAGCTGCACGCCTTCCGGGCTGCGCAACCGCTCTACATGGGAGAGAGTTTCGATACGATTGCCGGCTACAAAGAACACGGAGCCATCGTCCACTATGAAGCCACGCCCGAAACGGATGTGACGCTAAAGCCGGAAGGTTTCCTGCTGCTGGACTCCGGAGCGCAATATCTGGACGGGACAACGGACATTACCCGCACTATCGCTCTCGGCAATCTGACGGAGGAAGAAAAGACCGATTACACCTTAATATTAAAAGGACATATCGCACTGGCAATGGCTGTATTCCCCGAAGGCACTCGCGGAGCGCAACTGGATGCACTGGCACGTATGCCGATATGGAAGCAACACATGAACTATCTGCATGGAACCGGCCACGGAGTGGGACATTTCCTCAACGTGCACGAAGGTCCGCAAAGCATCCGGATGAACGAGAACCCCGTTGCCTTGCAACCGGGTATGGTTACTTCCAACGAACCCGGTGTGTACAAAGCCGGAAGTCACGGCATCCGCACCGAAAACCTGTTGCTGACCGTTCCTGCCGGCGAAGGTATGTTCAGCAACTATCTGAAGTTTGAAACCATCACCCTATGCCCCATCTGCCAGAAAGGTATCATCAAAGAACTGCTGACAACAGAAGAAATCGAATGGCTAAATGAGTATCACCGGACTGTATACGAGAAACTGGCACCGGACTTGAACAATGAGGAAAGAGAATGGTTGAAAGAAGCGTGCAAACCATTAATCACTAACCGCTAATCACTTAATAAAATGGCTTTAATAAAATCAGTAAGAGGATTCACTCCGGAAATCGGAGAAAACTGTTTTTTAGCTGACAACGCTGTTGTCATCGGAGATGTAAAAATGGGACGGGATTGCAGCATTTGGTTCAGTACCGTATTGCGGGGAGACGTCAACTCCATCCGTATCGGAAACGGCGTAAACATTCAGGACGGAAGCGTGCTGCACACCTTATACGAGAAATCTACAATCGAGATAGGAGACCACGTTTCCGTGGGACACAATGTAACCATTCACGGAGCTACCATCAAAGACTATGCACTCGTAGGTATGGGCTCCACCATTCTGGACCATGCCGTAGTAGGCGAAGGCGCTATTGTAGCCGCCGGTTCATTGGTGCTCAGCAATACCGTAATAGAACCGGGAAGCATTTGGGGCGGCGTACCTGCCAAGTTCATCAAGAAGGTAGACCCTGAACAGGCTAAGGAATTGAATCAGAAAATTGCTCACAACTATCTGATGTACTCAAATTGGTACAAGGAATAAGACGCTCCGGCCGTTTACTAAAACTCCGCCGACGATTTAGTAAATCGTCGGCGGAGTTTTAGTAAATCGTCGGTAAAGTTTTAGTAAATCTTTGAGGAGGGTTTACCTGCCCGTTTCAAAACACAAAAAGAGAAGTAAGAACGGACTTAAAAATTTATCATGCTCAGCACCTTATCCGTTGCTCCGGCATTATCGGTGACGTAAGCTCCGGCATTCATTCCGGCTTCACGAAGAAAGACTTCATCTTCCAGCATACGGTCGAGCAATGTTTTCAACTCCTCATAGTTCTTGATAGAGAACCCGCCCTTCGCTTCCAAAAGATGGACAGCTTCCTGAAACTTCTGATATTTCGGGCCGAAGATTACCGGAATGCCATACACCGCAGCTTCCAGCGTATTATGAATGCCTACTCCGAAACCACCGCCGATATAGGCAATCTCCCCATAGCGGTAGATAGAAGAAAGCAGCCCGAAACAGTCTATAATCAAACAATCCGCCTTACGGACATTCTTCTCATCCGCACGAGTGTATCGCACATACGGCCGTTGCAGTTTACGGATAATCTCCACCAAATGATTTTCATCGATTACGTGCGGAGCAATAATCAGCTTCACTTCCGGATGCCGGTTAAAGTATTCGATAAACAAATCCTCGTCGGGTTGCCAGGAACTTCCGGCAACAAAAGTCATTGTATTATTCTTGAACAGCTCAACCAGCGGCAGGTCCTTAGCCTCTTCCCGAATTTGAAGTACACGGTCGAAGCGGGTATCGCCCACCACAGTCACCCGATTGATGCCGATTTTAGACAGATAGCGTTTGGAACGTTCATTCTGCACAAATATATGGTCGAAATTACGCAGCACGTTTCTATACGTTCCGCCATACCATTTAAAGAAAACCTGCCCGCGACGGAAGATGGAAGACACGCTATAAACAGGGATACGACGCTTGTGCAACTCATCCAGATAGTTTTTCCAAAACTCATACTTGATGAAGAATGCCATGCAGGGATTCACCAAGTCGAGGAACTTCTTTACATTACGCGGCTTGTCGAAAGGCAGGTAGCAAACAATATCCGCCCCCCGGTAATTCTTACGCACTTCGTAGCCCGACGGCGAAAAGAATGTCAGCAAAATACGATAATCGGGATATTTGGCACGTATCTTCTCCATCAACGGACGTCCCTGTTCAAACTCGCCCAGAGAGGCTGCGTGGAACCAGATGTAACGCGCATCCTTCTCCAACTGTTGCCGGAGAAGTTCGTACACCACCCAGTGCCCCTTCATCATCTTCCGCGGCTTGCGGCTGAAAGGGGCAGCCAGATGCACTACAATATCGTAGATTATTATTGCTAAATTATAAAGCATACTACCTCAATTAAGAATGAAGAATGAAGGATTAAGAATGAAAACCGTATGACAAGAAATCCTTCATTCTTGATTATTTATTTCAATGTTTCGATAGCACGCTGAATGCGGGAAAGCGTTTCTTCCTTGCCCAGCAACGCAGTTATATCAAACATATGCGGTCCCTTGCACTCGCCCACCACTGCCAGACGGAAGGCATTCATCACATTGCCCATGTGATATTCCTTTTCCGTAATCCAGCCGATTACAATATCTTCCGACGGTTTTGACGAGAAATCCTCAATGCCGCGAAGCACTTCCATCAACTCTGTCATGATGCGCGGAGTATCTTCCGACCAACGCTTCTTCACATCCTTCTCGGCATATTGACGAGGAGCGACAAAAAAGAAGCGGGTTTGCTCCCACAACTCTTTTACAAAGTTGACGCGTCCCTTTACCAAAGAGACTACCGTAGTAAGGAATGTATCGCTGTATGCTTCTGGGTCTACGCCATTATCTTTCAGCACCGGTTTGAAAAGTTCAGCAAGTTCTTCATCCGATTTTTGAAGAATATATTCATGATTGAACCAGATACCTTTCTTATAGTCGAACTTAGCGCCCGACTTGCTGCAATGGCTCAGATTGAACAGTTTCACAAGCTCGTCCATCGACATCAGTTCCTGGTCGTTGCCCGGATTCCAGCCCAGCAAGGCAAGGAAGTTGATAACAGCCTCGGGCAGATAACCCGATTCGCGATAGCCCGAAGACACCTCACCCGACTTGGGGTCGTGCCATTCCAACGGGAATACCGGGAAACCGAGACGGTCACCGTCGCGCTTGCTGAGTTTGCCGTTGCCTTCGGGCTTCAGCAACAACGGCAGATGCGCGAAAGCCGGCATCGTATCTTCCCAGCCGAAAGCACGATACAACAGCACGTGCAACGGAGCGGAAGGCAGCCATTCCTCACCGCGGATAACGTGAGAAACTTCCATCAAATGGTCGTCCACGATATTTGCCAAATGGTAGGTAGGCAGTTCGTCTGCCGATTTATAAAGAACTTTATCGTCAAGGATAGACGAGTTTATCACTACTTCACCGCGAATCAAGTCGTTCACATGCACATCTTCATTCGGCTCTATCTTGAAGCGGACTACATATTGTTTGCCCTCTGCAATCAGCGCATCCACTTCCTCTTTGGAAAGCGTCAACGAATTGCGCATCTGCATACGCGTAGAGGCATCATACTGGAAATTGGCTATCTCCGCACGCTTGGCATCCAGCTCTTCCGGAGTATCAAAAGCGATGTAAGCCTTGCCGGCATCCAACAGCACCTGCACGTACTTCTTGTATATTTCACGACGTTCGGACTGACGGTACGGACCATGCTCACCGCCAAAGCTGACTCCTTCATCAAAAGGAATGCCCAGCCACTTGAAAGACTCCAATATGTATTCTTCCGCTCCCGGCACAAACCGGTTAGAATCAGTATCTTCAATACGGAAAATTAAATCTCCTCCATGCTGACGCGCAAAGAGATAATTATATAACGCAGTACGCACACCGCCGATGTGCAACGCCCCCGTAGGACTTGGGGCAAAACGGACTCTGACTTTTCTTTCTGTCATAATCTATCTTACTTATAAATAAATTAGACGGCAAAATTAAACCTTTTTTTCCATACTATTGTTTTTTTTTGTACTTTTCGCAAAAATTTCAACCGATATGAGTTATTTCAAAGGTAAAAACAAAGAGTTCTCATTCAGAGATTTGATATATAAGGCGCTTATTTTTATAGGTACCGTCGGAGTTATTGTGTACTTCCTGCCGAGGGACGGCAAGTTCAATTATCAGTTCGATATTGACAAACCCTGGAAGTACGGACAACTGATGGCTACCTTCGACTTCCCTATCTACAAAGACGACCAAGTAGTGAAAAAGGAGCAAGACAGCATTCTGGCTTCTTTCCAACCTTATTTCCAGCTGGACAAAAGCACGGAGAAACTGGCACTCAAAAAGCTGAAAAACGACTATCAGACGCATCTGCGCGGTGTCCTGCCTTCTACCGACTACATCCGCCATATAGAAAAGATACTCTCCGAAGTATATCAGGCGGGAATACTTTCCACCGAAGAACTTGCGCAACTGCACAAAGACAGCACGTCCGCCATCATGGTGATAGACGACAAGCTTGCCAACCAACGGAATATCGACAGACTCTATTCCGTAAAACAAGCATACGCCTATCTCCTTACCGCCGATACCACGCACTATCATCCGAACATCCTCCGGCAGTGCTCTCTCAACGAGTATCTGTCCCCCAACCTCACCTACGATGCCCCGCGGACAGAAACCGCCAAGAAAGAGGCCCTCGACAACTATTCATGGGCAAACGGCATCGTACTGAGCGGACAGAAAATCATCGACCGCGGCGAGATAGTGAACCAAGAAACCTACAACATCCTCGAAAGCCTGCGCAAGGAGTCCATCCAACGCAGCGAATCCGTCGGACAGAAACGATTGATGCTGGCAGGGCAAGTGTTATACGTCAGCATCTTCATGCTGTGCTTTATGCTCTATCTCGACCTTTTCCGCAAGGACTATTATAACCGTAAGGGCAGCCTCTCGTTGCTTTTCGCCCTTATCATGTTTTACTGTGTGGTAACGGCCGTTATGGTGACAAACAACATATTCAATGTGTACATCATCCCTTATGCCATGCTGCCTATCATCATCCGCGTGTTCCTCGACTCACGGACGGCATTCCTCACACAAGTCGTCACGATACTGATTTGTTCCATCTGCCTGCGCTATCCGCATGAATTTATCTTGTTGCAGCTTACGGCAGGGCTGGTCGCCATTTTCAGTTTGAGAGAGTTGTCGCAACGCTCGCAGCTATTCCGTACCGCTATTCTGGTGATTCTGACCTATGTAGCCGTTTACTTTGCCTTTGAACTGATAACGGAAAACGACTTGTCGAAGCTGAACGGCAGTATGTACACTTATTTCGTTGTAAACGGAGTATTGCTGCTCTTTACATATCCGCTGCTTTTCTTGGTAGAAAAAACTTTCGGCTTCACATCGAACGTTACTTTGGTGGAACTTTCCAACATCAACAACAGCTTGCTGCGACGAATGTCTGAAACCGTACCGGGTACATTCCAACACTCCATGCAAGTGGCCAACCTTGCTGCTGAAGCTGCCAACCGCATCGGTGCAAAGAGCCAGTTGGTGCGTACAGGCGCTCTATACCACGACATCGGCAAGATGGAGAATCCGGTATTCTTCACCGAGAACCAGTCGGGCGGTGTCAACCCGCACAAGAACCTCAGCTACGAGCAAAGTTCGCAAGTCGTTATCAGCCACGTGACGGACGGGCTGAAACTGGCAGAAAAAAACAATCTGCCTAAAGTCATCAAAGACTTCATCACCACTCACCACGGTCGCGGAAAGACAAAATATTTCTATATATCTTGGAAGAACGAACATCCCGGCGAGGAACCCAATGACGAGTTATTCACGTATCCCGGCCCCAACCCGTTCACCAAAGAGCAAGCTATCCTGATGATGGCCGACTCCGTAGAAGCAGCATCGCGCAGCCTGCCCGAATATACGGAAGAGAGCATCAGCAATCTGGTAGATAAGATTATCGATTCGCAAGTGGAGGAAGGTTATTTCAAAGAATGTCCCATCACCTTCAAGGACATAGCAACAGTGAAAGCCGTTTTCAAAGAGAAGTTGAAAACAATCTACCACACCCGTATCAGTTACCCGGAACTTAAAAAATAAAACCTATGGAAGTAAGCGCCAAAGAACGACAAAGAGCGGAACATCTGTTGCAAAGCCAACGGATTCAGCTGCACCGGATTGAAAGTTTCAGTTTCATGGAACGGTATCATCAGGCATCACACAAGGATGTCCCGACAGGCAAAGACAAATATGGTCCGGGGATATTCGTTTTTCATCTGAAGGAAAAACAGGATAAAGTATTGTATCTGCCGCCTTTCAAACATCCTTCATCCCTCGTCCGCTTTTTGGTATCTCAAGGCATACCTTTTACCAACTATACCCCGCGTGAACGGAGTGCGGACATTCTTCCGGCAGAAACTTACCAGCGTCCCTCACTGTATATGTTCTGGTTCTTCATATTGTTCCTTATGTTTCTGATATTGGGGTACTACTTCATCAGCGGCGACGCATGGTGGGGATTCATTCCGGCCATACTGTCTTTCGGACTGAGCCTTTTCTTCATCTGTATGCTGATGACCCGGTTTTGCTATTTGGCATTGGACAACGAAGCCCTTACCATACACAGCGCAGGCAGGACAATCCGTTATCCCTATGCCGACCTGCGGAAGGTAAACTTTGACTTTGCCCGGGAACAGACATTTACCCACATCATGGAATTGCTTGATAAAGACTACCGTTACCGCCTTTTCTACATCGGCAGGGTTTCAAGAAAGAAACTGAATGAAATAGCCGAGCGGTTGCAGCAAGCCGGAGTAGACGCAACATGCAGCCTCAACGACAGCAAGCGCTTTTATCAAGATGAAAGACATTAACCGGTGATTGGGAGAGTAATGATTAGTCAATCGCATCCAGTAGCCCTGCGCAAGCATCCTCCAAGACATCGAGCACATATTCAAAGCCCTCGGCTCCGCCATAATAAGGGTCGGGCACATGATCGGCATGAATGAACTTCGTGCAATATTCCGTCATGCGATGTATCTTTTTCCACTCTTCGGTGGAAGGAGCACGGTCTTTCAAATCGTCAATATTGCGGTCGTCCATTCCGATGATTAAGTCGAAATTATAGAAATCATCCGTACGTACAGGTCGGGAACGATGTGTCAAGTCGTAACCTCGACGCGCAGCATGGGCGCGCATCCTGCTGTCAGGCAGTTCCCCCTGATGATAGGAAAGGATTCCTGCCGAGTCAATAACGAACTCATCTTCACGCCCGGCTTGTTCTATCAAGTGTTTCATCACTCCTTCCGCCGAAGAAGAACGGCATATATTACCGAGACACACGAACAATATCTTTGTTTTTCCTTTGGTTTGTAACATATTATATATAGTATAAAATTATCAGTTTACATCCATGAAGTACGCCAATTCTTAATTCTTAATTTCCCCCTACATCGGGTCTACGTCATAATACACTATCAGCGACTTGAAGCGGTCTTCCATAACCATCTCTTTCTGCACCTGCAACAGCAATTCGCGGACACGCGCCATAGGAGCCTTCGTTTCAATCTTTACCACGATTTTACGGATGAACAAGGTTTGCACACGCGCCACAGGCGGTTTGTCCGGGCCCAGCACCCTATTCCCGAAAACAGCACGCAACTTGCCCGCCATAGTCTGAGCCATCAAATCGAGCAAAGTCTCATTGCGATTCTTCAAGTACACATACACAAGGCGATAATAAGGGGGATAATGAAACATCTGCCGTTCGGCAAGTTGACCGCCCACCATACCTTCGTAATCGTTGGCAATCACTTGGGGAATGATGGGGTGCTCGATGCTCTTGGTTTGCAGCACTACCCTGCCCCGCTTATTCTTCCGTCCCGCACGTCCTGCCACTTGGGCCATAAGCTGGAAAGCACGCTCATAGGCACGAAAGTCCGGATAATTCAACATTGTATCGGCATTCAGAATGCCCACCACGCTCACATGATCGAAATCCAGTCCTTTGGAAACCATCTGCGTACCGATAAGAATATCCGTCTTTCCCTGTTCAAAATCCGCAATGATACGCTCGTAGGCGGCACGCGTGCGGGTTGTATCCAAGTCCATACGTGCAACGGTTGCCTCGGGAAACAGAAGTTTGATGTCATCCTCTATCTTTTCCGTACCAAAACCGCGGTTACGCAAATCCGTCCCTTCACAAGCCGGACAGATGCGAGGCGGCTGATAGGTATATCCGCAATAATGGCAAGTCAGCTGGTTTAGTCCTTTATGATATGTCAGGCTGACATCACAGTTCTTGCATTTGGGAACCCAGCCGCATGTATGACACTCTATCATCGGAGCAAACCCCCTGCGATTCTGAAACAGAATGACCTGTTCTTTCTGTTCCAACGCCTCACGGATATATTGCAACAACAGGGGAGAGAACGGACCATTCATCCGCTTCTTACGTTGCAATTCCTTTATATCCACCGGAATAATCTCCGGCAACTGTATCTCCTTGTACCTTTCTTTCAGTTCCACCAATCCATACTTGCCGGACGTGACATTGTGCCAGGTCTCTATAGACGGAGTCGCCGTACCCAACAGAGTCTTGGCGCCATACAGCGCAGCCAGCACAATAGCGGCATTGCGTGCATGATAGCGGGGCGCAGGATCTTGCTGCTTATACGTATTCTCATGCTCCTCGTCTACAATAATCAAGCCCAAATTGCGGAAAGGCAGAAATACGGAAGAACGTACCCCCAGAATAATGTCATACCCACTGTCCGAGAGCTGCTTCTGCCAGATTTCCACCCGCTCGGCATCCGGAAACTTTGAATGGTAGATGCCCAGACGGGAACCGAACACCCGTTGCAAACGCTCGGTAATTTGTGTAGTCAGAGCTATTTCCGGCAACAGATACAACACTTGTTTTCCTTGCCGGATGGTTTCTTGTATCAGATGAATGTAAATCTCCGTCTTGCCACTGGACGTAACGCCATGCAGTAAACAGACATTCTTAGTTTGAAAACTTTCTACAATATCATTGTACGCCCGCTGCTGATGCTCGTTCAAAGGGTTTAAAGGAAACGTTGTCTTGGCAGAAATCGTATTCAGTCTGCCAATTTCTTGCTGATAGACCTCAAAGACTCCGCGTTCCACCAACCCGTTGAATACGGCGGGAGTAGCGGAAGTCCGCACTAAAAGTTCTTTCTTTGTGACTTCCTTCGGTGTCTTGCCCAAACAACCGGAGAGTTCTATATACTTCATCAGCAAGTCCAATTGTTTGGGAGCACGGCGCTGCAGTTCGTCAAAGAAGAAGTGCAAGCGGCGTTCGTTACCAGCCGCTTCCGTCAAACGCACGCGAGTCTCAGTCTTAGGTTTATAGGTACGCTTCAACTCTTCCTTTACAAAAATCGCTTCTTTATCCAACAAGGACTTTATCACAGCCAAAATATTCTTGATACCGCTCTCCTTCTCCAATTTTGTGACACATTGTTCCGGTTCTACGGAGAGCAAATCCAGTATCTTCCGTTCTCTTTCCGGCAACTGCACATCTGATTCAAAGTCAGGATTGTACTCTATTATTGTCTCACTTTCCAGCTTCAGACCGGAAGGAAGCGCCGCTTTATAGACATCACCTTGCGTACAGAGATAGTAATCTGCCAGCCATCCCCAAAACTTGAACTGCTCGGGCAGCAAGATAGGATGTGCATCCAGCAGGACGCTCACTTCCTTCACCTCATATTCAGTCGGTGCAGAATAGTGTACGTTTCGTACAATGGCCGTATAGTACTTCTTTCGTCCGAAAGGTACTACTACCCGACAGCCAATCTGTACTTCTCCGGCTATATCTTCCGGCAGTGAGTACGTAAAGCTGCTATGCAGGGGAAGGGGCAATATGACATCTACAAATTTTTCCATTACAGCGGCAAAGATAGCGCAAACAAAGAGTAGAATAAAATGAAGCACTCTTTTTTTACTTTGGAGCGTAGTTCAGGTAAAGTCTTCCTTTATTAAAAAAATAGTGTTGTGCCAAAATGTAAAAGCCCTATCATTCTGTCATTCTGAACGCAGTGAAGAATCTCTTCTCTGCATACATAAGAGAGGAGATTCTTCGTTACAAGCTCCTCTGAATGACAGAATGATAGGGCTTTTACATTTTGGCACACCCCATCTATATTATACTCAATATCAGCTTTTAAAAAATGTAAGCAGCAGAAACTTGCCAAGTCTTGGTTTTGGCACCGGCATCCTTCAAATCTTTCAAATCAAAGCTGTCACCCAAAGGAATCTGATAGTTGACACCAATCTGCAAATGTTTAATCAGCTTCACACCTACACCAAGATTCAAACCTACCTGTGCGCTCTTCTTGTCAACGCCTTTCCATTTTACATCTTTAAAGTTAAAGAAGAAATCGGGACCGGCTGCAACAAATACACCCAACATACTACCTAAACCAATAGTGTACTTCAAGTTGACAGGCAGCTCAATGCCTTGTTGTTTCCATTCGTTTTCTCCTCTCTGCGAATAGAGCAAAGCTGCATCTACTCCCAACCCTACAACAGGAATAGTCACTTCCGCCATTGGACCAAAGAAAAAGCCGGTAGTATTATCGCTCTTCAAATTATCCTTTGCCTCACCCGAAAGACTCAGCTTTGACAAGTTCAAACCACCTTTAACACCAAACTTTATAAGTTGAGCCTGAGCAGGCATAGCTACTGCCAAACAGCATATAGCTATCATAAAAACACTAAAAATCTTTTTCATAATTCAATATGTTTAAATTTTCGGGACAAATATATGTAAATTATTCCTAAAAAGAACAATGAGTCTTCCAAATTGTTCACCCTTACCATAACAATGAACCGTCAAACGCGGTACTTTGGTAGTAATCATAAAGTAGGAATCCTCCTCTATCGCCTATAGAAAAAGACTATATACCTCATGTATAATGTACATATGCCTTATAAAATTGACTACCTTTGCAACGTATTTTTTTCATTCGGAACGTACTTCTACAGATTATGATAAAGATTAGAAAAGCAGATATTGCAGAACTCAGTATCCTTATGGACATCTTTGAGCAAGGAAAACGCATCATGCGTAAAGACGGGAACATGAAACAGTGGACCGGTGGCTATCCCACCGAAGAAATCGTCAGGAAAGATATTGAAAACGGGAACTGCCATATATGCCTTGATGAGGGACAGAACATCGTAGGAACTTTCGCCTTTATACCGGGGGAAGACCCCACCTATGCACAAATCTATGACGGCGCATGGATAGACAACACACGTCCCTACGGGGTTATCCACCGCTTGGCAAGTACAGAAGACAGCAAAGGCGTGGCATCCTCCTGCCTGCAATGGTGCTACCGCCAAATACCCAACCTGCGTGCCGACACACACCGCGACAACCGCATCTTGCAACATATACTCAAAAAGCATGGTTTCCAATATTGCGGCATCATCTACCTACTGAACGGCGACGAACGGCTGGCTTTCCAGAAACTGTAAACGAGTATATGAAGTCTCCCAAGCTGCAGACAGTTATCGTGTATGATGAACCGTCTGCAACTTAACGACTGATATACTTCTTTTTCAACTCGTCCACACCCGTTCCGGTGAAATACTCTTCCACAAAATCCCAACGCTGTTCGTCCGTCAAGGTATCTGTGCCGAAGAAAGAAGAGAACAAGTCTATCTGTTCTTCAAAAATCCTTTCGTTCGTATCCAGAATGAGATTGTGGTATTCGTTGGAGTCCGCCAACTGTTGCAGAAGTTCCGGATTATCGAACCGGATATGCACACAAGGCGTACCGCCTCCCTCTACGCTGAACGAAAGACAGTCGAGCATGGAAAGGAGATTGAGCAACATATTCAAATCGGAGAACGGGGTGCAATAGAACTGCAGACGCTTGCCCTTATTACCAATGATACGCTGAGCGAACAACTTCTGATAACGAGACAGAAGCAAGTCGAACCCTTTGGTAACCGCAAACGAGAGTTCGTTAGAATCTTTCTTCTTGATACTGCTGATGTAACTCACGCTACGCCCCTCTTCAGTACGGCTTTCCAATAGCGAACCTATGAAACGCTTGGCAGACGGCACATCCATGCCATGCTCGGCAAATACCGCACGCAGTTCTTCTTCATCAAAGCGTCCTTTCGATTTCAACAAGGCTGTTTTCAGCATCGTTACCAGACTCTTGAACAAGGCATCCATGCGCTGGCGAATAATTGTGGCATCTTCTTTCAGCAACACTTCATGCTTGCCTACGGAAACTGCACGAGAACCTTCCCACAGTGTACCGCTATTCAGTTTCTGCTTGAATTCCCTATACCCCAGCTCGGGAAAACGTTCCTCCCAAAGGCTATCCAAACGTACACGATAGACTCCTTCTTCGCCTTCCACCTTCGTAAGGTAGGTTTGGAACTCACGCGCAAAGGCATCACCCGTCTTATCTTGAACATAACCCTCCGTCAACAGGTTTTGCGGACTGACTTCCAACAAACGCATTCCGTAGCGCTGTGACAAATCATCTTCCAGCCACAGCAGGGCAGTCTTTATGAGTTGCCCCAGCTCAGCTTCATATTCCAGTTTGTTTTTGGTGCGCGGCAGTTTTACCACGAACTCAAAATCGGACAGCGATACAAGAATCTCTTCTTTCGCCCCTTTCATCCGATATACTTCCATAAGCTTTTTCAGAATAAGTTCCAACTGCTCTTGCGCAATACTACCGGTCTGGTGCAGACGCTTCATATAATAAAAGTCGCGTTCGTGATAATCGGTGGCAGCAACACCGTGAACATCAACGTCACGGGCTGCACGGCCTATCTCCTGAATATAATCAACGAACGTACTGGAAGGCGCCACATGATAAACTCGATCAATATCGCTGATGTCCACTCCCATACCGAAAGCTTTCGTGGCAACAATCATCCGCTTCGTACCCTCTTTAAACTCTTGTACAATGGCGGCTTTCTGCTCTTTATCTTTCTTTCCGTAGTAAGAAGCCACCAAACGCCAGTCAGCAGAGCGCACCCAGGTCTTTATACGCATATCTATACTGCCCGCAAAAGGATAGTAAAGCAGCGTTTTATGCCCGTCGAGAAAGTCTTCCACACGCTCGGATATAACGCGCTGCTTACCTTTATCATAGGTTTCTCCCTCTTCCAAGGTAAGCCGGCGGATATCAAAACTAATATTCTTGCGTTTTACCGTACCCACATAAAGCACACAGGGCTCCATTTGCAGGGAACGAATAGTCTCGAACACCATATCATTACCGCCTTTGGGATTCCATACGGCAGTGGCGGTTAGTGCAAATAACGGGAACGTATAACCGAGACTCTGCTTCAAAGCGCTCAAATAACGTCCCAAAAACCAATAATCCACACGAAACTCTTTCCCCCAAGTGGTTACCGTATGCGCCTCGTCAATAACGACCATACCAATACGGCGGCCGCCAATGAAATGCTTGATGTCATAGGAAAGCAACAGTTCGGGCGAAAGATAAAATAAATCAATCTCTCCCTCACGTACCGCCCGGTAAACCTCCATCTTCTGCTCCGGCGAAAGATCGGAAGATGCATACGCCACACGCTCGTAGCCCAAATCTTGCAAACTTTCCACTTGGTCGACAATCAACGCTTTCAAAGGAGAGACAACAATAGTCAGCAGATTATATTCTTTGCCCAAATAGATGGCCGGAAGTTGAAACAACAGCGACTTTCCTGAACCGGTAGGGGCAGTCAGCAAAATATTATCCGGCTGTGTCTCCTCTTTCTGCGCCTTTTCAGCTTCCCGAATCACATTCTCAATCAGTTGCCCCTGAGAAATACAGAGGGTTTCCCTGCTTTTAAACAAATCATCATAAATTTCAAGGTTACGGAAGCAATCGTAACCGTATGTATCTCTTAAAAGTTCCGTTACACCTTGCCGGCAGTCTTCGGGCAAATGGCGTTCTTTCAAATCCGGCAAGCGGCGTACCTCTTTTGTTTGTGTCATCATTGATGCAATGGGGGATTAAAAAAAGAAAAGAGATAGTATTCCAGCCATAGCAAAGGCCTTCGTACTACCTCTTTCTATAATTTGTCTTATCCGCAAACCAATGGATAAGATTTAATCAAAGCGTATTAATACTCCTCTTCGTTGAAGAAGAAATCTTCTTTGCTGGGATAATCAGGCCAAATATCTTCAATACTTTCATAAATCTCGCCTTCATCTTCCATCTCTTGCAGGTTTTCAATAACCTCAAGCGGAGCACCCGAACGCATGGCATAATCTATCAGTTCATCCTTAGTTGCCGGCCAAGGGGCATCTTCCAATTTAGATGCTAATTCCAATGTCCAATACATAGTTTCTAAGTATTAAAATTGTGAATATTAATTCCTAATCTTTATTTTTCGGCAAAAGTATAACAAAATATTTCACTTGCAACTATTATTCCAAAATATTTCTTCTTTTTTCGCGTCTTGATTCATTTTTCGCGAAAGAACGAACAAATAGTCAGACAAACGGTTGACATAAGCTAATAATTCTGAAGAAATATCTACCTGTTCTGCCAAAGTAAGAATGCGCCGTTCGGCACGACGACAAACCGTACGGCAAATATGACAAACGGCAGCTCCCCGACATCCTCCCGGCAAAACGAAAGAAGTCAATGGAGGAAGCCCCTCGTCTAAACAGTCTATCTCATGCTCTATCGTTTCCACTTGTTCAGAAGTAATGACGCTTACTTCATTGAGTTTGGTCTTTTCACGATCTGTTGCAAGATAAGAACCTATCGCAAACAGATTATCCTGAACTTGCTGCAAGAAGTGTCTGTCATGCTCATCGGTAAGGAAAGTAATGAGAAACCCCAAATTGGAATTCAACTCATCCACCGTACCATAGGTTTCAAGGCGGATGTGAGTTTTAGAAACACGCGTACCACCCACGAGAGAAGTGGTTCCTTTGTCTCCGGTCTTTGTATATACAAGGCTCTTCTTCATAAATAATCATTTTTTTCCTTTGAAACGCCTAAAGGTAATCAAAAGTTGACAATATAGTCTTGTTTTATCTTGGTTTTATCAAAGAAGATAATGCCAAGGTCATACAGGTCGAAAGTAATACCCGCCTTTTCATGCTGCCTGATGCGTTTCCAAACAGCACGCATTTGTGAGGTATAATGAATGCCCTCAATTACAAAAACCGATGTTTCTGCTGTGCGGGCAACACAGATGCGTAATACTTCTTCTACAAAATCCGGACGACGATAATCGTGAAGGTATAGGAAATCGACCGATGTACCGCTCTCCAAAAAAAGTTCGGACAAATCGGAAGCCACAGTATAATCCGCTCCTTCCTTACCGGCTTTCAGATAAAGGGAAGAGGCAGCCGAAACACCGGCATCTACAATTGTAACAGGCTGTGCATAATTCACTAAACGAAACAGAAGCCGCTTCACTTTTATTGATTCATAACCCCATCTCCGGTTTTTCTGTGACGAGAGTTTCTTTTGTTCATCAGCCAAATCCCTATATTTATAATAAGGAGTGGTTTCATAGATAACGTATGTTATCAGATTGAAAGCAAAAGGCGAATGTACCCCATAACCGCAACGGTGACGGAAGCGGTACAGCCAAATAAAAGGACGTTTCAGCGCAAGCAATATACGGTTCATTACAAGTTGATTCTTTATTACACTGCAAAAATACAGAAAAACCGGAAATGGAAGTCAATCATGGAGTTTTCCTTCAATATTCTTCAAAAAGTTCTCCTAAGTCAACAAAACAATTTCTTCTTATCATCAAATAAATAGATTCAAACATATATTTTGTAACAGAGGTATTGGAAGTAAATTGACTAAAAAGAAGGTGACTACTTGTTAATAAAGAATATTTTTTATAACTTAGACAAGTAAAAAGATGCTATGACGGCACAACCAAACACAAAGAGCAAGACAGTACCATTGTTATACTTTTGATATTTAGGCAGGTAAAAGTATCACGTTTAATTATCAGAAATACATTAAGATCAATATTATGAAAACATCTTTACCTATCCTTTTATATGCATTTCGCAGCAACAACTTGTTGTAACCACCACTAAAATAATGCACAACAAAAACTCATACAAAATTCATATTAACCACTAAAAAAAACACAGAATGAAAAAAGTATTATTAGCATGTTCCGTACTATTAGCCACAGCATGTAGTAATAGTCCTGACCAAAACTTAAGGCTGAACGAACTTGAGTACTTTGAAACCCAAGGGGTCAACGTACTAGTGTACAGCAACTTATTTTCAGGAGGATTCAATGATGAGAAGAACTCCGGTATCGAACTCATCCACCATGGTGTACGCACTGCACAAGGTGGAGCCATCAGGCTTTCCAATACTCCTGAGCAATGGGATTTGGTTCCTTCCACCCCATCAAGAAAAGTAAATACTAAGGATAATTCCATCGAAGTAACCCTCCGATATGATGATTTCAACTTCGACTCCCGTATAGTAGTGACAGGGAGAGGCAAAGCTGTGGAAATTTCCGTTTATCTGGACAAACCTCTTCCACAAGAATTGGAAGGAGACGCTGGATTCAACCTTGAATTTCTGCCTTCACAATATTGGGGAAAAACTTATATCATGGACGGACAGCCCGACCGCTTCCCGCGTTATGCCGTCAGCAATACCATTACTCGCCCCAACTCCGAAAAAATCAAGCAATTTAAAGGATATAAAACTTATGATGACCGGGGAACAGGCAGATTCGTAGATCCGCTACCATTATCCACCGGACGTACCATGATACTGGCTCCCGATGCTCCCGAACGAACCGTAAAAGTAATTTCCCAAGATACCGATCTGATGCTTTTTGATGGACGTATGTTAGCCCAAAACGGATGGTTCGTATTACGAAGCATTCTGCCTCCCGGCAAAACCGGTAAAGTACTGACGTGGACTGTAGAGCCAAATGCCATCAAAGACTGGATCAGAGAGCCTAACATCGGCTTCTCTCAAGTGGGTTATCTTCCATCACAGCCCAAAGAAGCCATTATAGAGCTGGACAAAAAAGACAAAATAATCTCTAAAGCCTCTGTCTACCAAGTAAAAGAAGATGGATCAGAAGTAGAAGTGTTCACCGGGGAGACCTCTACGTGGGGGACCTACTTCAAATACAACTATGCAAAATTCGACTTCTCGGAAGTTAAAAACCCAGGTATATACTATATCAAGTACGGTAATGTGAAAACAAACAATTTCCTTATTGACCCAACAGTGTACAACCATATCACCGATGCCACCACCGATGTATGGATTCCTATCCACATGAATCACGTGACAGTGAATGAAGGATATCGTATTTGGCATGGTGAACCTTTCAAAGAAGGTTATCTGCAGGCTCCTCCCAGTACAGACCATTTTGACCTGCATAGTCAAGGTCCAACCACCGATACCAAATACAAGGCACTGGAACTAATTCCCGGATTAAACGTAGGCGGCTACTTTGATGCAGGTGATTTTGATATAGAAACCGGCGCCAATATCAATGTCGTTCAAAATTTTGTCAGAACCTGGGAACTCTTCAAACCGCTACGCGACGAAACATTCATCAACGAAAAACAACGTTACGTAGATCTCCACCGCCCAGACAGCATTCCCGACATTATCCAATACATAGAACATGGAGTATTAAACCTTGTAGCACAAGCTGAGAACATAGGGCATATGTCACAGACCCTTTCCAATTCCGTACTCGATAATTATCATCACTTGGGAGACGCAGCATCTATCACTGATGGGCTCCATTATGACCCTAAATTAGCCCCTTATGAAAAATCAGCTGATGGAAAATCAAGTGGTACTCCGGATGATATGTGGGCCTTTACAAGCCGCAATCCGAGTTTGGACTTCCGGGCAGCTACCATGTTTGCTGCCGCAAGTCGCGCCTTGAAGGGTTACAATGATGATCTTTCGGAAAGAGCCCTGAAGCAGTCGAAAAGACTACTGAAAGAAGCTACGGAACTGATGGCAAAAAGTTCTCCTAAAAACAATAGACAGAAAACTACAGAGGATATGGCTGCAAATCTGCAATTATACGTATCTACCGGAGAAAAGAATTATCTGGAACACTTCACGCAGGAAATATGGCAATCATTAGAACATAATGTCAACTACAATATCATGACTGCCATGGATGCTATTCCTTATATGGATGCCTCATATAAAGAAAAACTCCGTCCATACGTTACAAAATACAAGGAATATCTTGATAACCTGAACCAAGACAATCCTTACGGATTGCCAATTGGACGTGGTAATTGGGCAGGAAACGGCGGCATGGTCAATTTTGGCACCACAGTCTGCTTTGCCAGTAAATATTTCCCTGACATCATAGACAGCAGCTATGCATTCAAAGTAGCCAACTGGCTATATGGTTGCCACCCTTACCACAACTATTCATTTGTAGCAACCGTTGGAGCCACCCGCCCCAAAGAGGTCTTCTATGGTAACAACCGAGCAGACTTTTCTTTTATCCCTGGCAATATGGCTCCCGGTGTATTATTCAGACAACCCGACCACTTTGAAAATTATGATGATTGGCCATTTCTATGGGGACAAAATGAAGGCACTATCGCAGGAAATACAAGTTATGTAATTTTCGGTCATGCCTTCAAAGATCTGGTAAACTAATCTATTAAGATCTGAATATTAACAAACAACGGAGGGGGATTCAAAAAATCGAATCCCCCTCCGTTCATATAAAACCTTCTTTTACATTGCCCCAGATTCTTAGGAACAACATTCTTATCTTCAAGGTAGACCGTTTCCTATCATCTCATATGGCATTTTTACGTTGGTTCTTTAGGGCGCAGTTCAGAGGGGTAAAAGATAAGGCTTTCTTTTTATATAGACTGACTATGTTGTATGCATAAAAAAGAAAATCCCTCAGGTTTTTACGTTGATCCCTTAATATATCAGCAAACCAATGAGTTACGAGAAGTAGAAAAGAAAAACGGAGAGAGTTTTTCAACTTTCTCCGCTTCAGTACCCAGACCCGCATTTGAAATATATAAATTGGGAACAATCCTATTAAATAGAAAATCAAAGAAAAATAAAGCATTATACACTAATATTCAATATATTACAAACACACACTTAGTTAATCCTATTTAATCGGATTGAAATAAATTCGGGATGATTGGGAACAATTTGGGAACAATTTATATATTTGTACCGTTACTAAAAATCCCGATTATGAAAGCAACAGCCTTTATCCGAAAATCCGCAAGTAAAAACGACACCAATAGTGTAGCTACAATCTATTTCCGATTAAGAGATGGTAAAAAGGACATTAAAGCTGCCAGTGAGCTGACAATTAACCCAAATCACTGGAGTAGCGAGAAGCAAGGGTATAAAGACAGAGTAGCCCTTGTTCATGAAGAAAAGAAACTGGCACTGAACAACGAAGTACAGAACATCATCAACCTGATAAGTCAAGAGTACACACCGGAAGCTGACAGCGAATGGCTAAGCACACTCATAGACAAATATCATCATCCAAACAGATATAAAACAGAAGAAGAGATTGCAGCGGAAACCAAACCCACCTTGCTGGATTTGTTTGCCGAATTTCTTGTCAAGCATAAATTATCAGAAGTTCGCATCAAGAACTTTCGAGTAGTACAACGTGCGTTAGCACGTTATGAACTATATGTAAAGGCAACGAAGAGAGGACAAAAGGGCTTTATCCTTGACGTGGATTTGGTAACACCTGACACGCTTCGGGATATGTGGGATTTCTTTCAGAACGAATACCAGTACTATGAACTTTACCCGAGCATTTATGAAGCCATTCCCGAAAAGAGGACACCACAGCCCAGAAGCAAGAACACGCTGATAGACTGTTTTTCAAGAATACGTACATTCTTCC
Source organism: Bacteroides propionicigenes (assembly GCF_018390535.1). GTDB lineage: Bacteria > Bacteroidota > Bacteroidia > Bacteroidales > Bacteroidaceae > Bacteroides > Bacteroides propionicigenes. The sequence continues at coordinate 66,222 of NZ_JAHBBW010000002.1, forward strand.
TGTGGTGCTTCGATAACAAGCGTACCACAAACAGACCTTTCGACAAATTCCCGATAGAAGAATGTACATACGGTACACCTTATTATATAACACTTGAAGAGAGAGATAGAATTTTCAATGCCGACCTTTCAGCTACCCCACAACTGGCAATACAGAGAGATATATTCATATTTCAGACACTGATAGGATGCAGAGTGAGCGACTTGTACCGAATGACCAAACTAAATGTGGTCAATGAAGCCATAGAGTATATTCCCAAGAAAACCAAAGAGGGGAATCCGGTTACGGTACGTGTTCCACTTAACGACAAAGCGAAAGAAATCCTTGAACGCTACAAAGAATATGAGGGGAAACTGTTGCCATTCATATCCGAACAAAAGTACAATGACGCCATAAAAAAGATATTCAAGTTGGCTGGAGTTGACCGCATCGTAACAATCTTAGATCCGTTGACGCACAACGAAATCAAACGACCAATTTATGAAGTGGCAAGTAGCCATCTGGCAAGACGTACATTTATCGGCAATATCTATAAAAAAGTGAAAGACCCGAACCTCGTTTCCGCACTGTCGGGACACAAGGAGGGAAGTAAAGCTTTCAGACGATACAGGGATATTGACGAAGAAATGAAGAAAGACCTTGTAAAACTATTAGATTGATACTTGTATGGGACAACAAGAATATGATAATTTCAAAAGACTGATAAAGGAATGGCTCGACAGCCATCCGGATGAATATGCCGATTTCGTAGAAGAAATGAACGACAAGAAGTTCAAAGGATTCTTCAATATTTTCAATACGGCTGTAAGGCTTGTTCCGAAATATAAAGAAGCAGCACGCAAGAGAATAGGTGATGATAGAAACCCTGATTTCGAGGAACTGGAAAATGTTCTTTTACAATCAGACCTTGCTGAGAAGATAGTAAATGAGTTTCATACCCCGAACAAGAGAAGCATTGTTCCTGCCATGCTTGCATGGCTCTATTACGGACGAAGCTATGAGTGCATGGTGGAACAGGGTGAGGAACTGACCAAAAGAAAGGATATTCCCACCTTATACAAATGGCTTGTTTCCGGCATGGTCAAATTCATTATCAGAAAAAGCATCGCCAATGGCATGAGAACCAAAGAGGATTGGCAAGTGTTCAGGAAGCAACAGAAAGCCATTGAGGAAAACTCTCTTGTGGAATGGGCAATAGAAGAAGATGAAGACATGGACGAGGAAGAAACAGATATGTTGCAGGAAGAACAGCCAAAGACCGCAGGACGCAAAGCCGACACACGCACGTTGCCAGAACTTCTGATAGAAAGGCATGACATACTGATTGAAAGAATTGGCACACGATTGAAAACCCATGCTACGGAAACAGATATAGCACGGCTGTTTATCGCACTGGTGGAATACCGCTTCATGCGGAAGTGTCCCATCAAGACTTTCAGAAATGCACTGCACGAGCAGTTCAAGGAACAAGAAATCGTCCACGAAAGAGGCATCCAGAAAGCATACAGAAATCTCACTTCTCCGTTTGGAAACAGCAAGAAACTGGTAAAAGACATTGGTGAAGACCATGAAGCCATCGAGGAATTGAAAGCCTATCTATCCAATTGAAGTTCGTTTAATTCGCTTTTCGTTTTTACGAATTTAACGAATTGAATATCATTGCTTTACGATTGATTTTCATTATATATTTGCGCCACTATCCTAATCGGGGTAGTGGCTTTTCGTTTATAATACTGCCGAAACGGGAAGTCTTACAACCGGCAGTTTCAAGAAGCCTATGACAGACATATTGGCAATTATCCAAAACGGAAACGGCAACATCAAGTTGGAAGTAACAGGAGAAGATTTGCTATTATTCTCCAACCAGTTAATCAGCCGTGCGAAGCATGAACTTTCTACCGCCATTGCGGAAGCAAGAAAGGAGAAGTATCTAACCAAAGAGGAAGTGAAAAAGATGTGTGGTGTTTGTGATACCACACTCTGGCACTGGTCTAAGAAAAACTATCTGAAGCCTGTAAAGGTTGGGAACAAGGTCAGATACCGACAATCCGACATTCAGAGAATCTTAGGTGAACACAACCCTTTAATCTAAGCCTATGAAGGAGGAAGAATATATGCGCGTAGGAACAACTTTGTACAAGGTGGTCAATCAGCCATGCGCCAATGGCGGTTATGAAAAGAAACGTGTCGTATGGAACAACAGCACATTACGGCAGGACTATGGAAAGAACTATCTTGCCACCGTCCCCAAGTATGACGGCTTTTGCACCGTTCCCAATCATCTGAACTACCAAAAGGAAATTGAGGGGTTTCTGAACCTTTACGAGCCGATAGAGCATAAACCGCAGCAGGGGGACTTCTCCCACATCCAATCCTTGATGCGGCACATCTTCGGAGAGCAATACGAGCTGGGCATGGATTATATGCAACTGCTGTATCTACAGCCGACACAGAAGTTGCCCATTGTCCTGCTCGTTTCAGAAGAACGCAACACTGGCAAAAGCACGTTCTTGAACTTCCTGAAAGCCGTGTTTGAGAACAACGTGACTTTCAACACCAACGAAGATTTCCGCAGCCAGTTCAATTCCGACTGGGCAGGAAAGCTGCTAATCGTTGTGGACGAAGTTTTGCTCAACCGCAGGGAAGACAGCGAACGGTTGAAAAACCTGAGCACCACTTTCACCTACAAGGTGGAAGCCAAAGGCAAAGACCGAACGGAGATTGCTTTCTTTGCCAAGTTCGTGCTATGTTCCAACAACGAATATCTGCCAATACTCATAGACGCAGGAGAAACACGCTACTGGGTGCGGAAGATAATGCCGTTACAGAGTGATGATACCAACTTTCTGCAAAAGCTAAAAGCGGAAATACCTGCATTTCTTTATTTCCTGACCCAAAGGGAACTATCCACGACACAGGAAAGCCGTATGTGGTTCAACCCAAGACTGACACATACCGCAGCCTTGCAGAAAATAATCCGAAGCAACCGCAACCGACTGGAAATAGAAATGACCGAGTTGTTGCTTGACATCATGTCGAACATGAACGTGGAAAGCGTATCATTCTGCCTGAACGACCTTGTAACCTTGCTACTCTATTCACAGGTCAAGGTTGAAAAGTATCAAGTGAGGAAAGTTGTGCAGGAAGTATGGAAACTTACTTCCGCACACAATTCGTTATCCTACACCGCTTATGAGTTCGCACCCCATCGTGAGTGCCACTATGAGCCGAAAAGGAAAACTGGTCGGTTTTATACGGTAACGAAAGAACAACTGACCGCTATCTAATTATTTTGATGAAATGATGAATAAGGGAAGTAATATATTGCCTTACAGATAGATATGTATTCATCAAACACTCATCAACAACGATTGCTGATGAAAAAAGAAAACATCATTTCTCTTTTGGCAAGCAATCTAATGAGAAAAAGATGAGCCGATATAACGCTGTTTAACAGTGTGTTAAATTCCCAATTCATCAAATCATCATTTTTTCATTCACCAACAAATCCGCAAGAAAATGACAATAGAAGAAGCTAAAAGCATACGAATAGCCGACTATCTATACAGCTTAGGTTATTCACCAGTAAAACAACAAGGTATCAACCTTTGGTACAAATCTCCGTTTAGGGAAGAGAGTGAAGCATCGTTCAAAGTGAATACCGAACGTGAACAATGGTATGACTTCGGTTTGGGAAAGGGCGGAAACATCATTGCACTGGCTGCACATCTGTACGCTACCGACCATATACCTTACATCTTGAAACGGATAGCAGAGCAGACACCGCACGTGCGCCCGGTATCTTTCTCTTTTGGCAAGCAAAGCTCTTCTGAGCCAAGCTTCCAACAGTTGGAGATTGTTCCGCTGTCATCTCCTGCCCTGCTTGCCTACTTACAAAGCAGAAGAATTAACATAGAACTGGCGAAAAGAGAATGTAGTGAAGCCCGTTTCACCCACAACGGCAAGCGGTACTTTGCCATCGCCTTTCTCAATGCTTCGGGTGGGTTTGAGGTTCGTAACCGCTATTTCAAGGGCTGCATCGCTCCAAAGGAAATCTCCCACATCAGACAGTCTGGGAAAGCGAGGAATACCTGTTATGTGTTCGAGGGATTTATGGACTACCTCTCCTTTCTGACATTGAGACAGGAGAGCTGCCCAAATTATCCGGAGTTGGACGGGCAGGACTACATCGTATTGAACTCCGTATCGAATGTAAACAAGGCTCTCTATCCGTTGGGCAATTACGAACGCATCCACTGCTTTTTCGACAACGACCATGCAGGCATGGAAGCCCTCCAACAAATCCGCAAGGAATACGGCAGAGACCGATACATCCGTGACGCTTCACAGACTTACAGCGGATGTAAGGACTTGAACGAATACTTACAGAAACAGGTTGAAAGAAAAAGGCAAGTCCAATCCGTCAAAGGAGTGAGCAGCCAGTCACCGAAAAAGAAAAACGGCTTTCGGTTATAGCCCACTATAACTACACGCTCCGCTTTCGTAGTTGTGGGCTCTCCCGAGGGGATTAGAGCTTTGCCCTAATAACCCACTCAGGGCGTTTCACCCCTGAGAACCCCGAGCAAAGAGTGACCCTCTCTTTGCAATCTCCGCTTATGGGTTACCCCTAAGAACCCCTCTGCGAAAGCGAGCAGAATAATCAATTGCAAACAAAGAAAAGAAGCTATGGCAACAAAATCAAGCATACATATCAAGCCTTGCAACATCGCATCGAGCGAGGCACACAACCGAAGAACTGCCGAGTATATGCGTAATATCGGGGAGTCCAGAATCTATGTCGTTCCCGAACTTTCCACCAACAACGAACAGTGGATAAATCCCGACTTCAGCACTCCCGAACTGCGAACTCATTATGACAATATCAAGCAAATGGTCAAGGAAAAGACCGGACGTGCCATGCAGGAAAAGGAAAGGGAACGCAAGGGAAAGAATGGAAAAATTATCAAGGTGGCGGGATGTTCACCCATCCGTGAAGGAGTATTGCTCATTAGACCGGATACCACACTGGCTGATGTACACAAATTCGGTGAAGAGTGTCAAAGGCGCTGGGGCATCACTCCACTACAAATTTTCCTGCACAAAGACGAAGGGCATTGGCTGAACGGTCAGCCGGAAGCGGAAGACAAAGAAAGCTTTCAAATTGAAGGCAGATGGTTCAAGCCGAACTATCATGCTCATATCGTATTCGACTGGATGAACCACGAAACTGGAAAGAGCCGAAAGCTCAATGATGAGGATATGGCAACCATGCAGACCTTGGCTTCCAATATACTTCTGATGGAACGTGGGCAGGCAAAAGCTGTCACTGGTAAGGAGCACTTGGAGCGAAACGATTTCATCATAAAAAAACAGAAAGCCGAACTGCAACGTATAGAGGAAACCAAACGACACAAGGAGCAACAGGTAAGCCTTGCCGAACAAGAACTCAAACAAGTAAAAGCAGAGATACGCACGGACAAACTCAAAAGTGCAGCTACCGATGTAGCCACTGCCATAACCAGTGGTGTAGGTTCTCTTTTCGGAAGTGGTAAATTAAAAGATTTGGAACACGCCAACGAAAGTTTACGCTATGAAATTTCCAAGCGTGACAAAAGCATTGATGACTTAAAAGTTCAGATGCAACAAATACAGGAGCAGCATGGCAGACAAATTCGTAATCTTCAAGGAATACATAATCAAGAACTTGAAGCCAAAGACAAGGAAATTTCACGATTGAGTACCATTCTCGAAAAAGCATTCTGCTGGTTCCCATTGCTCAAAGAAATGCTGAGAATGGAAAAATTATGTTATGTCATTGGCTTTACCAAGGGGATGGTTGATTCTCTTTTATACAAAAGGGAAGCAATCAGGTGCAGCGGAAAAATCTATTCCGAAGAACATAAACGAAGATTTGAAATCAAGAACGATATTTTCAAGATAGAGAAGAGTTCGGTTGATGAAAATAAATTAGTGCTAACTATAAACAGGCAGCCGATAGGTGAATGGTTCAAAGAGCAATGGGAAAAATTAAGGCATGGTTTGCGACAATCAGCAGAAGAACCAAGAAAAAATAGAGGATTCAAATTATAACCAACAATAAGCAAAAAAGTGTAATTCAATGATGAATTACACTTTAATTCCCTATATTTACAAATCATTTAAAAAGTTAAGGCACATAAATCAACCACAATGGGCAAAAAATAAAAAATATATTAATTAGTCTAAGCATTTCGATGCTATCTTCTTCTTGTTCAACTATATTAGAAATAATAACAGGAAACAGAAAATGTGCATATCCTAATTGTACAGAACGAACAAGCAGTAACTCTGCTTATTGCCCATATCATAAACCTTACTAACTAAAACAACACCTCACCTATGTTTGTATTATCATATCAAAAAAATGACACCTATTTCAAAACCCCCTCAGGTATTTGAGGAAACTGTGTTATTTCTCCATGCAACAAATAGTTTGTGCCATCCTCTTGCATTTTCATGAAGGTAACAATACTTTCTGAACGCAAACTATGAGTTTTTGCCAACTCATCCCAATCAACTCCCAAAAACTTATTGATGGCGGTATAAGTCAATGCAGAAGAACCTATTAAATTGAATTTATGTTCCTTTGCAGGCACATTTTCATCAGTCAGAATATCATTCTCATCCGTCTTATACGTTAATGTTAAATATGGCAATGTTTCATACGATAGATTTGGATCACTATTTTTTTCTACTGAAAATGAATAAGAACCCTTGGTAATAAAATCGCTATATACTTCATGCTTTATATAATTATATGTAAAGAAATAACAATCCTTAGCTTCATTATTTATCAAATACATAATCGTTCCATTAGGCAAAGACGGGTGTTTACTCTCATCTACACTATAAACCAAATAGCTGTCTGTAACCTTTACAGATATTCTTTCCGTTTCATTTGTAACATCATCCTTAACTATCAGATTTATATTTCCCTTTTCAAGTCCTGTAATACGGAGTACAGCAGTAACTCCATCATTTCCTAAAGTAATACATGATACAGAAACAATCTCTTTGTCTTCAGTAGTAACACTCAGAATACCACTACCGTTTGTAATAGGAATATCATTCCATCCCATTAACATTACCTCATAAGATTTTTTATCCAAATGAAAAGGTAAAACTTCTAGCTTTTCTTCGTTGCAACTTGTCATACCAAGCACACTTAGTATAATGACAATAAAAATAATATTATTTACTATCCTCATAAACAAACATCTAATTAACTTATAATCAAATTGTTTTAAAATCAAAAACGTATAATAGAACCCACATAAAAAAAACAATAACCCTGAAGTTTGCTTGTTCAGCAGGGACAACAGGGTCTTACGTTTGCAAATATAGCTATTAATTTCTATTTTTGCAAGAAAAGTCTTGTTTTTAAACTTATACCAAATGAAATATGACGAATGTTTGCAGGTACTATCCCCGGCAAGATTAAATAAATACGCACAAGCAAGTGGTAATGAAAAAGCCAAAACCTTGCGCCTATACCAATATAACATCAAGTTGAGCCAACGTTTTTATGGAGTTATCGGTATGTTTGAGATAATGCTACGCAATGCCATAAACGCTCACTACAAACAATATTTCAATGATGATAATTGGATAATCAACCAAGCAAGACCCAATGGATTACTTGAACAGGAAGCTTCCGAAATAGTACGCATACAGCGCACTTATACCAATATGGGAGTGTACAATAACGATAAGATGGTAGCTTCCTTTACATTTGGCTTCTGGACTTATCTGTTTACAAGACGCAATTACCGCATAGGAGGAAAAACACTTCTTCAAATATTCCCCAACAAAGCGCATGGTTTAAAGCAAACAGACATCTACAAACAACTGACTGCCATCCGTGAATTTCGTAACAGAATAGCACATCATGAACCTATCTGCTTCAACGCTACACGTGCGATAGATACAAAATATGCCAAAGAGCATTATGAGTTAATACGAACCTATATAGAATATATGGGATTTGATTCGGATTCTGTATTGCGAATGGTAGAAAAGCCCGATTCTATACTAAAAGTAATAGATGGCATGAAGTAAATGCCCCATCTTTGGTGGGATACATAAGGATGATTGGGAACAATTTGGGAACATCTCCGATAAAAAGAAAAAGCTAAGTATCGAACTATCAATCACTTAGCTTTTATCTTTGTACCCAGACCCGGGGTCGAACCGGGATGGAAGTGAATCCACTGGTGTTTGAGACCAGCGCGTCTACCGATTCCGCCATCTGGGCATCTTGATTTCTCAATTGCGGTGCAAAGATACGGCTTTTTTTGAAACCTGCAATACTTTTATCAAAAAAAGGCGAAAAAAGTAAGAAAATATGCAGGAAGCATTCCTTGTTTATAAAATATGCAGTACTTTAGCAGAAACTTTTAAAACATTTAATATGATGACCAATAAGGATAATTTCTGTGTAATCATGGGTGGTGGAATTGGCAGTCGCTTCTGGCCTTTCAGCCGCAAAACTCTTCCAAAACAGTTCTTGGATTTTTTTGGCACAGGGCGTTCATTATTGCAACAGACATTTGATCGCTTCAGTAAAATAATACCTACAGAAAACATACTGGTCGTAACAAATGACCTATATGCAGACTTAGTAAAAGAACAGCTTCCCGAATTAAAGCCTGAACAAATTTTATTAGAACCTACACGCAGGAACACGGCACCTTGCATTGCATGGGCAGCCTATCATATCCGTGCATTGAATCCAAATGCCAACATTGTAGTAGCTCCTTCAGATCATCTTATCCTTAAAGAAAGTGAATTTCTTACCGCTATCGAAAAAGGTTTGGCATTTGTTTCAAAATCAGACAAATTATTAACCCTCGGCATCAAGCCTAACCGTCCCGAAACAGGATATGGCTATATACAAATTGCAGAACATATAGACAGTAACTTCTATAAAGTAAAGACTTTCACTGAAAAGCCTGAGTTGGAATTAGCCAAAGTGTTCGTAGAAAGTGGAGAGTTTTACTGGAATGCCGGTCTTTTTATGTGGAATGTAAATAGCATTATCAAAGCCGGTGAGTTGCTCCTACCCGAATTAGCGACCAAACTGACAGCCGGGAAGAACGTATATGGAACGCCTGAGGAAAAGAAATTCATAGATGAGAATTTCCCGGCATGCCCTAATGTCTCTATTGATTTCGGCATCATGGAGAAAGCTGATAATGTATATGTATCATTAGGAGATTTCGGTTGGTCCGATTTAGGTACATGGGGTTCTCTGTATGACCTTTCTCAAAAAGACGAGTTGGAAAATGTCACTTTGAAATGTCAGTCTTTACTGTATAACAGCAAGAATAATATCGTTGTCCTTCCTCAAAACAAACTTGCTGTTATTGACGGCTTGGAAGGATACCTCATTGCCGAATCAGATAATGTGCTACTAATTTGCAAGAAAGATGAAGAACATTCCATCCGTAAATATGTAAATGATGCCCAAATCAAACTGGGAGAGGATTATATTTAACAAATAATGAAGTAAATCTTTAAGCATAATAAAAAGCGGTAGTTGTTGTTTTCAACTACCGCTTTTATACAGAGGAGGAAATTAAATCTCTTAGAGTGCCATACGAATAGCTTCGGCTACTACCTTAAATTCTGCATCTGTCAATTTCAGTTTAGGATTAGAGAAGAGCATATCTTTTTCATTCCGCATAGGAATCAAATGAATATGTGCATGAGGAACTTCCAAGCCTAAAATGGCTTCACCCACTTTCTTGCAAGGAAAAGCCTTACCGATAGCTAACGCCACTTTTTTTGCAAAGACATGCATCTCAGCCAAATCCTCATCCCTCAAATCAAATATATAGTCTACTTCCTGTTTGGGAATGACCAATGTATGACCTTTCACCAATGGATTAATATCAAGAAATGCAAAGAATTTATCATCCTCCGCCACCTTATAGCAAGGTATTTCACCTGCGATAATTCTGCTGAATATTGTTGCCATAACTTTATAATATATATAAAATAAGGCAAGCCCGCATACGGACCTGCCTTTCTTTTAAAATGAAATGTTTACTACTTCCAGATTAATCATACCTTGCGGTACTTTGATTTCAGCAACATCTCCTACCTTTTTACCAAGCAAACCTTGCGCAATCGGAGTGTTTACAGAAATCTTTCCCTCTTTCAGGTTAGCTTCGCTTTCAGAAACAATAGTATAAGTCATCTTCATACCATTCTTCACGTTCTTCAGTTCCACTTTATTCAATATCTGTACACTGTCAGTCTTCAATTTAGATTCATCAATAATCTTAGCGTCGGCAATCACCTGTTTCAACTTATTGATTTTCATTTCAAGAAGACCTTGGGCTTCCTTTGCTGCATCATATTCTGCATTCTCAGACAAGTCTCCCTTGTCTCGCGCTTCTGCAATAGCTGCCACAATTTTCGGGCGCTCTACCGTTTCCAGCTGTTTCAAATCGGCCAACAACTTATTGTAGCCTTCTTCTGACATATAAGCCATACTTTTTTCCTCCTTATTTTATATGTATTTTTTAATGGTACTATAAACAAAAAAGAATTCCAACATGGTCAGCATGCTGGAACCCTCTTTCCTATTTCCTTTGCAAAGATAGACTTTTAAATAATGCGTGTCAAGCAAAAAGTACTGCTTTGTAACATATTTAAATGAAATCTTCTAATTTATAACATGTTATAATAAAGCCTTTACTGCTGCATCCAAATCCTTAATTGTCTCACCGCGAGCACTCAATTCGCTCTTCTTGTTTATAAGGAAAACCGCAGGAAGCGACTGTACATTATAAGCGGCAGCTATACTGGAATATACTCCATTAGCATCACGTACACACACCCATGGCAAGTTATCAGCAGTTGTTTTCCAATAATGCTCATCAGCATCCAAAGAAACCTGATAAATCTCCAAACCCTGAGCGGCATACTTATCATACAAATCGCGCAACATATAATTATGTGTAGGAGAAACCGCACTCTGATAAATCGTAAAATCCAAGAGAACAGCTTTGCCCTTCAGATCACTCAATTTGTGCATATTACCCTTCATATCACGCAGGTTAATGTCAATTATACCGATTTCCGAAACAGCTTCCGTAGGCAATTCCACAACCTTTTGCTGCGGAGCACGGGTATTCTTCATCCCCTTTATCACAATATTATAAAGATTCTTTGAACGGTCGGCGTGCGGATAGTAATTATTCAGGCTGGTCGCCACAGCAGCAAAGCACTTAATATCATCCTTATTGTTCAACGGATCGAATATCAGATAATTATTCAATTTCTGAAACAAGGCAAAATAAGCTGCAGCTGTATTGGGAGCTGCAAAAATATAGCTTATCTTCACTTCATCCTTGTAGTTCTTCATCAGTGTGGCAAGGCTGTCTTCAAACATATCAGCTCCAATCTGATGGGCTTGCATACTCTGAATCAACGCATTCACATTGGTTTGAAGCTGCATTTGCTTCAAGGTAAGTTCTTTTATTTTCACACTATTTGCCGAACCCTCTACTGAGTAAGCTGTAGAAAAATCCGTATACGGTGCATCCACCCGGACAGTTTCTGTAGAATCTATGGAAAAGTTGATAACCTTGTCATCTACCCTCAAACGATAAAACTCCGGAGATGCCGGACGTGTCTGCTTGAAAGCAAATGTACCATTGCCTTTCAGCCGGACAGAGTCCAAAGGAACGATACCTTCCAGAGCCGAAGCTTCCAAATAAAGAACCCTACCATCAGCACCGGATATTTCGCCTTCCACTTTAAATTTCGGTTCAGAATCACATGCGCTAAGCCCTAAAACAGCCAACGCTACAAAAAGAATCTTTTTCATATTTCGTGTATTTTTCTAAAAAGAACGTGCAAATATACTTCTTTTCACGGTTAGTCAAAGCATTTTCCCGCTTCTTACACTTATAAAAGTGCAAAAAACAACTAAATACAAACTTTTTATCTCATTCCCACCGCATTACACGAATAAAATATGTATCTTTGCGGGAATTTTGAAAGAAATATAGATATAAAACATTTTTTATGATTAACCCAATTGTTAAGACGATCGAGCTTCCTGATGGCAGAACCATCACGCTCGAAACGGGAAAGCTGGCAAAACAGGCAGACGGTTCTGTAATGCTTCGTATGGGCAACACCATGCTTTTAGCTACTGTTTGTGCCGCCAAGGACGCAGTTCCCGGAACAGATTTTATGCCGTTACAGGTAGAGTACAAAGAAAAATTCTCCGCATTCGGGCGTTTCCCCGGAGGTTTTACAAAACGCGAAGGTCGCGCTTCTGATTATGAAATCCTTACTTGCCGACTCGTTGACCGTGCTCTCCGCCCCTTATTCCCCGATAATTTTCACGCAGAGGTATATGTAAACATCATCCTCTTTTCCGCAGACGGCGTTGATATGCCGGATGCGTTGGCAGGACTTGCAGCTTCCGCTGCCCTTGCAGTTTCAGATATTCCTTTCAACGGACCTATTTCCGAAGTACGTGTAGCACGTATCAATGGCGAATTCGTTATCAACCCTACTTTCGAGCAACTGGAAAAAGCCGACATGGACCTTATGGTAGGCGCCACTTATGAAAACATCATGATGGTAGAAGGTGAAATGAGCGAAGTCTCCGAGAAAGATTTGCTGGAAGCCATGAAGGCTGCTCACGAAGCAATCAAAATACAATGTAAAGCCCAAATGGAACTTGCCGAAGAGGTTGGTTCTACCGTAAAACGTGAATACTGTCACGAAGTAAACGATGAAGAGCTTCGCAAGGCTGTTCACGATGCTTGCTATGACAAGGCTTATGCCATTGCTGCTTCCGGCAACAAGAACAAGCACGAACGTATGGACGCTTTCGATGCTATCCGCGAAGAATTCAAAGCGCAGTTCAGTGAAGAAGAACTGGAAGAAAAAGCTCCGCTTATCGACCGTTACTATCACGATGTTGAGAAAGAAGCTATGCGCCGTTCCATCTTGGACGAAGGCAAGCGTCTTGACGGACGTAAGACCACCGAAATCCGTCCTATTTGGTGCGAAATCGGTTACCTGCCCGGTCCTCACGGTTCCGCTATCTTCACACGTGGTGAAACCCAGTCTTTGTCTACGGTTACTTTAGGTACCAAACTGGACGAAAAGATTATCGACGATGTTCTGGAACATGGAAAAGAACGTTTCTTGTTGCATTACAACTTCCCGCCGTTCTCTACGGGCGAAGCGAAGGCACAGCGTGGTGTAGGCCGTCGCGAAATCGGTCACGGTCACCTTGCATGGCGTGCACTGAAAGGACAAATTCCTGCAGACTATCCGTACGTAGTGCGTGTAGTATCCGATATACTCGAATCAAACGGTTCTTCTTCTATGGCTACCGTATGTGCCGGTACACTGGCGCTGATGGATGCCGGCGTAAAAATCAAGAAACCCGTATCCGGTATCGCAATGGGATTGATTAAGAACGCAGGCGAAGAGAAATATGCCGTATTATCCGACATCCTCGGTGATGAAGACCACCTTGGAGATATGGACTTCAAGGTAACCGGAACAAAAGACGGTATCACCGCTACTCAGATGGATATCAAGGTAGACGGTCTGTCTTATGAGATTCTTGAAAAAGCGTTGTTGCAGGCTAAAGAAGGTCGCGAATACATCTTGGGCAAAATCACTGAATGTATTGCAGAACCGCATGATGATCTGAAACCGCATGCTCCTCGCATCGAAACCATGACTATTCCTAAAGAATTCATCGGTGCCGTAATCGGTCCGGGCGGAAAGATTATTCAGGGTATGCAGGAAGAAACCGGTGCAACAATCACCATTGAAGAAATAGACAACATCGGTAGAATTGAAATTGCCGGAACCAACAAGAAAAGCATTGACGATGCAATGCGTATCATCAAAGGTATCGTAGCTGTACCGGAAGTAGGCGAAGTCTACAAAGGCAAAGTACGCTCCATCATGCCTTACGGTGCATTCGTTGAGTTCTTGCCGGGCAAGGACGGCTTGCTCCACATTTCCGAAATCGACTGGAAACGTCTGGAAACAGTAGAAGAAGCCGGAATTAAGGAAGGTAACGAAATAGACGTGAAGTTGCTCGACATCGACCCGAAGACAGGTAAGTTCAAACTTTCCCGCAAAGTATTGCTTCCAAGACCGGAAAAACAAGAAAGACCGGAAAAGAAAGAAAAATAATCCTTATTAAACATATCAGGATTAATAAGCTCGGCAGTAGTCTGCCGGGCTTTCTTTTTGTTCCAGCCCGCCAATGACAGTTATAAAAACAATGAATATTGTTTGCATATTACGAAAAGATTGCGTTGTTTTGTCATGTGAAACCTTAAATCGCACAAAAAAAGCTCAGCTAAATGTCCGATTCTACCAAATTACATACAATGGACCTTTTCTCACGTTTTTTTCAAGAGAACCAAGAAAAGTTCCTGACTTTTGCTTATTCCTACCTCAGAAACAAAGCGGAAGCCGAGGATGTATTGATGGAGTCCATGATTTCCCTATGGGAGCACCGAGAACGATGGGAAGAAGGAAGCAACTTAAAAGCGCTGATGCTGACCATCATCAAGAACAAAGCGCTCAACCTTCTGGAACACAAACAAATCCGTCTGCGTGCGGAAGAAGACATCAACAGTCACAGCCAGCGGGAGCTGAATTTACGTATATCTACTTTGAAAGCTTGTGAACCCGAACTGATATTCGATGCCGAAATACAACACATCGTTCATAAAGCGTTGGAGCAAATGCCACAACAGAGCCGGACTATTTTCATGCTAAGCCGCTATCAGAATCTTCCCAACAGGCAAATAGCCGAACAACTGCATATTTCACTGAAAACCGTAGAGGCACACATCACCAAAGCTTTACGCATATTGCGGTTGGAATTAAAAGATTATTTGGCTTCTATACTCCTCTAAAACGTTAAATTCACCTTTATTCAAAAAAAGTTTCATTTTTCAATAGGGTTGTTTCCGTCTCAGCGGTTATGTATACAGAAGGGTCCTGAAAGTCCTTTCTTAAACAAACAACTTTTATTATGATAAATCAAGAATTACTATATAAGTATTTTAAAGGAAAAACTTCTATTGAAGAAGAAAAGCAGATTTTGGATTGGGTTGAAGCCTCCGAGGAAAACCGGGAAACCTACCTGAAAGAACGTATGCTGTTCGATGTATCTTTATTCTCCACCAAACAAGATAATGAGAAAAAAACAATACGTCTCATACCCATGCTCCGTTGGACTGCGCGTATTGCAGCAGCTATCATCATAGCTGTATCCGGTTACTATATGACCACAGATTATATCTATAATAGAGACTCACAGCCCCAAACCATCACTGTGCCTGCCGGACAGCGTGCCCAAATCACGCTTGCCGATGGTACACGTGTATGGTTGAACGCTAAATCAACACTGACCTATGCTTCCGACTTCGGCCGCAACGAACGCAATGTGAAATTGGACGGTGAAGCCTACTTCGAGGTTGCCAAGAACAAGAAACTGCCATTCTACGTACATACAGAGATGAATAAAGTAAGAGTTGTCGGAACCTGCTTCAATGTTTGCGCATACAAGGGCAGCAGAGAGTTTGAAACTACTTTGGTAGAAGGTATTGTAGACATTTATCCAAGCTGCAATGACCAAGTGATTACTCGCCTGCAAAAGGATGAATTCTTTGCCAACTACGACGGACGTTGCAAGAAAACGATTCTTCCTTCCTACGAATATCTTCGTTGGAAAGAAGGATTATACTGTTTCGACGATGTTCCGTTCAGCGGTATTTTAGATAAACTTGAGAAATACTACAATGTAAAAATAACCGTTACTAACCCCAGACTACTGACTCACGAAGGTCTGACCGGTAAGTTCAGAGAGCAGGACGGTATTGAGCACATCTTGCGGACCATCTCCAAAGAGCATCCGTTCAAGTTCAGTATCAATGAAGACAAAGACTCGATAATCATATATGAATAAATAAAGAACCTTTGAATTTAGTACCAACCCCCTTAAAAACAAATAATATGAAACCATAGCAGAAACAGACTAAAATTTCACCTTCCCTTTTTGATATAAAAAGATCGGAAAGTACCCCCATACTTTCCGATCCGAAACAGTCAAAAATCGACCTTAATCAATTTATTAACTTAACACAGTGACAAAGATATGAGAAAAATTTCTTTGAACGGGCTTTTTTGTCCAAAAAGTTTTGAATTTAAGCAATTATTGCGTACCATGAAGATCACACTATTCCTTCTCCTGTTTGTAACATTCCAAGCATACTGCGGGAATAGTTACTCGCAGAATGCCAAAGTAAGTATCCCCAATTCCCAGTTGAGAGTAGGTCAGGTACTGTCCAAAATCGAGTCACAAACAGAGTATTTGTTTGTGTACAACAAGAAGAACGTAGATGTTCGCCGCACCGTCAATGTAGAAGCGGAAAACTTGTCTGTGTCCGAACTTTTGGATGAAGTATTTGCCGGAACAAACATTAAATATGTAATGGAAGGCAAGAACATTGTCCTGACCAAAAAAGGTGAAAATATAGAAAATACCACCGGAGCACAACAAGAAAGAGTTACCGTAAAAGGTGTTGTCACCGACTCCAAAGGCGAACCGATTATCGGTGCAAACGTACTGGAAAAGGGAACGACAAACGGCATCATTACCAACCTCGATGGTGAATTCACCCTCAATGCGCCTGTCAATGCCACTTTAATTATCTCCTATATAGGTTATGAACCCATAAACATTGTACTCAACGGTCGCACATCGCTAAAAATCCAAATGAAAGAAGAAGCTTTGGCCCTGGAAACCGTTGTTGTAACAGCTATGGGTATCAAGAAAAAAGAAGCTTCCCTGACTTACTCTACCCAACAAGTAGGCGGCGATGAACTGACCCGCGCCAAAGACCCCAATATGATTAACGCTCTTGCCGGCAAAACGGCAGGTGTATCCATCACCCGCAACTCTTCCGGTCTGGGCGGTTCCGCTAAAGTTTCCATTCGTGGTATCCGTTCCGCCAATGCCGACGGCAACAACCAACCGCTATACGTCATCGACGGCGTACCCATGCTGAACAGTGTAGCCGAACAGGCGTTCTCCGCCATGGGCGGCAACAACGATGCCGGCAACCGCGACTCCGGCGACGGCATCTCCAACTTAAACCCGGATGATATTGAAAGCATGAGCATTCTGAAAGGCGCTTCCGCAGCCGCCCTTTACGGTTCCCAAGCCGCCAACGGCGTAATCCTGATTACCACCAAGAAAGGGAAAGCCGGTATGCAACGCATCGTATTCAATTCCAACCTGACCGTAGACCATGCCATTTGCCTGCCCGAATTCCAAGACAGATACGGCGCAAGCGGGGCTACAAGCTGGGGGGCAAGTTCGGAAAACGCAAACTCCAAACCCATAAAGGCTTACGACAACGTTGGCGACTATTTCAGTAACGGAGTTACCGCCACCAACTCCCTGTCTATCATGACAGGTAAGGAAAAAATGCAGACCTACTTCTCTTACGCCAACACCACCGCCAAAGGTATTGTCGACGTAAACAAACTGCAAAAGCATAATATCACGTTCCGCGAAACAGCCTCCTTATTCAACGACCGCCTGACATTGGATGCCAACGTAAACCTGATGACCCAGAAAATCAAGAACCGTCCTACTTCCGGCGGATATTACATGAACCCGTTGGTAGGTCTGTACACCTTTCCGCGCGGTGAAGACCTCGGAGTATACCGCAACAACAACGGTTTTGAGAAATACGATGAAAGCAGAGCCATGCCCCTGCAAAACTGGTATACAGAAATCAACGGATTCTCCCAGAACCCCTATTGGCTGACAAACAGAGTAACCGGTACCGACAAGCGTTTCCGTACATTGGCTTCTTTAAGCGCCAATCTGAAGATAACCGACTGGTTCAGCGTCCAGGCACGCGGCAACGTGGACTACATCAATGATAACTACGACCAGAAAATGTATGCCGGTACAGCTGCCGACGTGGCACACCAAAACGGCCGTTACATAAAAATGAACCGCCAAGACTTTATGGTTTACGGCGACTTCATGGCTATGTTCAACAAAACATGGAATGATTGGAGTTTGAATGCAGCCATAGGCAGCAGCATCAATACCACCAAAGTGAACTCATTGAGCCTTGACTCCGGTAAATCGGGTTTGTACAAAGCCAATGTCTTTACAGTTCCCAACATGAACCTCAGCGGTGCAGGCACTTCATTCATAGACGAGACAGCCAACCAAAGACGCACCATCCAGTCCATATTCGCCACCGCACAAATCGGTTGGAAAGAAAGCGTTTATCTGGATGTCACCGCACGCAACGACTGGTCTTCCACGCTTGCCAATACCAAGAGCGAAAACTCCGGCTTCTTCTATCCCTCGGTAGGTCTTTCATGGATTCTCAACAAGACACTCAATCTGCCGGAATGGATTAGCTTCGGCAAAGTACGCGCCTCGTGGGCACAAGTAGGTAACGACCTGCCCATCGGCATCACCAGTCCCGCACAGACCATCACGGCAGGCGGTGTAGTGAAACCCATCGACTATTACTTTGCAGAAGACCTGAAACCTGAAATCAGCAACTCTATCGAGGTAGGTACCGAATGGAAGTTCCTCAACAGCCGTCTGGATTTTGATTTCACATTCTACCGCACAGACACCAAGAACCAGCTGATTCGCGTAAACACTACCGCAGAAAAGCGTCCTTACCGCTGGATTAACGCAGGTAAGATACGCAATACGGGTGTTGAAATCACCTTAGGAGCCACCCCGCTGATGAACGATAATTTCCGTTGGAAAACCCAGTTCAATTTTGCCACCAACAAGAACGAGATTGTTTCTTTGGGCGGCACACCCAACTTCCAATATGCTTCGGGCAACGTAAGTATGCCTTATAAGATGATGGTTGTAGAGGGCGGTTCGCTGGGCGACATTTACGGTAATGTATTCGTACGCGATGCAAACGGAAAAATCTTGCTGGAACCCGCAACAGACAAAGACGGAAATCCCAATGCCAAAGCCGGTCTGCCACAAGTAACAACCGACAAAGCCGCCAAAATCGGCAACTTCAATCCCGACTGGACACTGGGCTGGAGCAATACCGTAACATACAAGGGCTTCTCCCTCTATTTCCTGATTGACGCACGTGTAGGCGGTGAAGTAGTTTCGCTGACACAGGCCGCGCTGGACTACGCAGGTGTAAGCAAGGTCACCGGCGATGCCCGCAACGCAGGCTACTATATGCTGGAAGGACAAAAGATTGACGATGTACAAAAGTTCTATCAAATGGTGGGCGACCGAGGCAACGGTACAACAGAATTTTACTGTTATGACGGAACCAACATCCGTTTGCGCGAAATCTCATTAGGCTATTCCTTCCCGCAACAGATGCTCGAAAGAACAGGCTTCATTAAAGGTGTAGACCTGTCACTGGTAGCACGCAACTTGTTCTTCTTCTACAAAGACGCCCCATTCGACCCGGATGCGACCATGTCGGTAGGCAATGATAACCAAGGTTTGGACACCTTCGGTATGCCTTCAACGAGAAACATCGGATTCAACATTAAATTTACCTTCTAAACACCCGAACAATATGAATAAGATAAAATATACAACCGCACTACTCCTCGGCGGTCTCCTGAGCTTCACAGCTTGTACCGATAACTTCGCAGACTTCAACAGCACCGACGGAGCCTATACAGACGAATTGCAGAAGTACGATAACCAGACCAATCTCGTTCCCTTCTCCACCATCCAGAAGGGTATCATCTACCAAACGGGGATAGACGGAACAGACTGGCAATACCAAATCATACAGAACTTAGCGGCAGATATGTTCTGCGGATATTTCCACGACATGGTAGGCTCATTCAACGCCAACAACTCCACGTACAACTTGAATAACGGCTGGACAAGCGCCATGTGGGTATATACCTACGGATATGTCATGCCATCCATCGCCGATGCGGAAGCGCTGAATACAGAAAAGGAGTGGCCGCTCTATCATGCCATCACCAAAATTCTGAAAGTAGCAACCCTGCACCGCGTGAGCGACTATTACGGTCCTATCCTGTACGACGGATTTGGGACAGCCGACCAGAAACCGCAGTCCCAAGAAGAAGTTTACAAACGTTTCTTCGAAGATTTGGGCACAGCAGTAAACATTCTAAAAGATTATAAAGGCGGCGTATCTTTTGAAAGTGCCGACTTCATGATGCCCGAAGGCAAACGTACCCCCGCACAATGGCTGAAATTCGCCAACTCCCTCCGCCTGCGCCTGGCAATGCGCGTATCCAACGTAGCTCCCGCACTGGCAGAGGAACAAGCTAAAGCGGCTTTGGATGCAACCAACGGCGGCGTACTGGAGACAGCCAACGAAACGGTAGGCGAATATGGCATCCGTAACCCGCTGGGCGGTGTTTCCGGTTGGAGCGAAGTCTATATGAACGCTAATCTGGAGTCTTTCTTAAAAGGCTATAACGACCCTCGCATCAAATCTTACTTCAACCTTGCACAAGACGGTAGAGACAAAGACGGAAACATAACCAAAGAAGTGGCCGGCGTGAAACAGTTGAGCAGTATTGAAGATGCGTACAAAGGTATCCGTCAGGGAACAGGCGTAGCAGACAACCGCTACTCCACCCACTCTCAAACCACTATTACGACCGGCAGTAAGATTGTTATCATGAGTGCTGCCGAGGTATGGTTCCTGCGTGCAGAAGCTGCCTTAAGAGGCTACACTTCCGAGAATGTGGAAAGCTGTTACAAGCAAGGCATCACCGTATCTTTCTCCCAATGGGATGCCAGCGGCGTAAGCGAATACCTTGAAAATGACCTAAAACCCGCGCCCTATACAGACACATTCGACAAGGAATTCGATGCTGCCGCCACAACGGACATTACTCCCAAATGGGATGAAAGCGCCACCACCGAAAAGAAATTAGAAAGAATCATTACCCAAAAGTGGCTGGCACTCTATCCGGAAGGCTGCGAAGCGTGGGCGGAACAACGCCGAACCGGTTATCCCCAGCTTTTCAAGGTTGTAGTGAACAACAGCGGCAATACCATCAGCACCGAAGACATGATCCGCCGCGTATTCTTCAACCAAGACTACAAAACGGACAACAAAGCATTGTATGACGCTTTAGTAAGCAAACTGGGTGGTGCAGACAATGGCGGCACACGTCTTTGGTGGGATGCCGGACGGAATAACTTTTAGAGGATACAAAGGTATATTTTTTGATTAGTGGTATTTTCTCCGTATTAGTTTATTACGGGAAAAAAGATTGTAAGGAGCAGAGTCGGGGGGCTTTGCTCCTTCTTTTATTTCAAACTCGGAGGTTTTGGGATATATCCATGGTTGGTACGGCAAGTACCAACGAGTGGTATGACAAATACCAACCTGTGGTACGACAAATACCAATCGGTTGGTACAAGGTGTACCAAAGGGTGATACAAACTTGGTACATGTATCTTATTGATTGTAAACGCTATGAGAATTATTTATATTCCTGTATCGGCAGTTCTCCTCTCAATGCCCCAAGCGCGTTCAGCGCCAGTGCTTCCATCTCGTCCTCACCCGGATAGACGTGAACCGGAGCAAGGAATGAAATGCGCTCCTTCAAACGGGAAATGATATAATCGGAATGCGCCATGCCACCTGTCAGAAGAATGGCATCTATCTCACCATACAGCGCAACAGAAGCCGCACCGATGCTTTTGGCAATCTGATAAATCATGGCATTCAAGACCAATTCGGCGTGCTTGTCCCCCTCCTCTATCCGACGGACAATGGTAGGAACATCGGTCGTGCCCAAATGGGCTGTCAGTCCGGCACAACCGGAAATGCGTTTTTTAAGTTCGTCTTTTGTGTAGCGACCGGAACAGCAGAGGTCTATCAACTGCCCGGCAGGAAGTGTGCCTGCACGTTCCGGTGAGAACGGGCCTTCACCATCAAGCGCATTATTTACGTCGATGGCCTTGCCATGATGATGAACCCCTACGGATATGCCGCCGCCTAAATGACAGACAATCAAGTCTAAATCTTCATAATGCATATTATGCTCGGCTGCATAGCGGCGGGCAATGGCTCGTTGGTTCAGCGCATGCCAGATAGTGATGCGCGGCATAAGGGGAGAACCCGTGATGCGGGCTATCCCGTCCAGTTCGTCCACCACACCGGGGTCGGCTATGAATGCGCGGCAGCCCGGAAGCAATGCCGCAAGCTCGGAAGCTATGAGGCATCCCAAGTTACAGGCATGGGTACGCATGGCATGTAGAATATCGTCCAGCATGGCATCATTCACTTCATACACACCGCCCGGTATGGGTTTCAGCAGTCCGCCGCGTCCCACTATGGCGTCAAACTCAAAAGGAATATTATTAGTCTCCAACTCCTTCAACACCAAATTCTTCCGAAACTCAAACTGGTCGATGATATGTGAGAAGGCAGACAGTTCGTCTACCGTATGACGGATATTGCGCACCAAGCGGGGAACGTCGTTCTCGTATACGGCAATCTTTGTCGAAGTAGAACCGGGGTTGATGACGAGTAGCTTCATCTAAGTATTTACTATTTACAAGTTAGACATGCCATGGCGATACTGTAATATTTGGACAGACCGGAGTCGCTGCGCGACGGCAGCACAACGGGACAGACAGGACCTTGAAGCAATCCTGCCATATCGGCATGGGAAAACAGGGAAACAGCTTTATAAAAGGCGTTTCCCGATTCGATATTAGGGAAAATCAACACATCCGCTTCCCCGTTGATGGGAGATACGATGCCTTTAATATCTCCACTTGTTTTTTCGCAAGAAGTCTTTACATCCAGCGGACCGTCAATGATAACGTCTCCAAATTCACCGGCCTCGGCAAGTTCTACGATATTAACGTAATCCAATGAATGAGGAAACTTGGCGCTGACCTTTTCCGTACAATGGATAAGTGCAATACGCGGCTGCTCGATACCGAAATGGCGGCAGGTATGGATGGCGTACCAAATCATCTCTATCCGCTGTTGCAAAGTAGGCCGGGGGATAACAGCAGCATCCGAGAAGAATAACAGCTTATCATAAGTAGGAATCTGCATAACGGCGAGATGTGTCAATATCTTGCCTTTGGGCAGCAATCCTTTCTCCTTGTCAAGAATGGCATGGAGCAGATTGTCCGTATTGATTATACCTTTCATCAGAATATCTGCACCGCCCTCGCGCACGATGCGTACAGCCTCACGCGCGGCTTCATCCTTATCTTCAATATGCAAAGTCTGTACATACTCGGGATATTTCTTCAAAGTAGGATATTTTTCTAAGATGGACGAATCTCCAATCATCAGAAACTCTGCAATGCCTTCATCCAAAGCGCGGGCTATAGCATATTCAGTATTAGGGTCATTGGCACAAACTACGGCAATGCGCTTCCTTTTATTCAAAGTTTTCAGATGAGAAGTTAATTGATCAAAGTTCCGAATAGGTTCCATAACGTTAGATTTTTAGCAAATATCTAAAAAAATGTCGAGAAAATAAACGTTACACCCCATTTTATTTTCAATGTTTAATATCATTTTGATAAGTTCGACACAAAGGGAGCATCATTTTTTTAACACAGAGAAGATGAAGTTTCATTCCCTCTGTGTTAAAACTCTGTGAAACTCTGTGTTCTCTGTGGTGAATTGTGTACTTTTGCCATAAATACAGATAGATATATGAACAGCCTTATTTTTCCGCCATACGTGCACGAGGGCGACCGGGTGATTATTCTCTCGCCTTCCAGCAAGATTGACAAGTCTTTCCTGAAAGGAGCTAAAAAGCGGCTGAGTTCATGGGGACTGAAGGTCGTCATCGCCAAGCATGCAGGCAGTGCGCACGGTACCTATGCAGGAAGCATACAGCAGCGGTTGAAGGACTTGCAGGAAGCCATGGACGACGAAAAAGCCAAAGTTATCTTTTGCAGCCGCGGCGGATATGGCGCTGTGCATCTGGTGGGGCAGCTTGATTTTACCAAGTTCCGCCAACACCCCAAATGGCTTATCGGCTTCAGTGACATCACCGCCCTGCACAATGTGTTCCAGCAAAACGGCTTCGCTTCGCTGCACGCTCCCATGGCACGACATCTCACCGTAGAACCGGAAGATGACTTTTGCACCCGGACTTTAAGGGACATCTTGTTCGGCAGCAATCGGCAAGAAGAAACCTCATTCAGCTACACTTGCCCGGCACACAAGCTCAACCGCAGAGGTGAGGGCACGGGCATCCTTCGAGGTGGAAACATATCTGTTTTCTACGGGCTGCGCGGTACGCCTTATGACATCCCGGCAGAAGGTACGGTACTCTTCATAGAGGATGTAGGCGAGCGTCCTCATGCGGTGGAACGCATGATGTACAATCTGAAACTGGGCGGCGTACTCGAAAAGCTGTCCGGGCTTATCATCGGACAGTTTACCGAATACGAGGAGAATATGTCTTTAGGCAAAGACTTGTACAGTGCATTGGCCGATTTGGTAAAAGAATACGATTATCCCATATGCTTCGGATTTCCGGTGGGACACGTCACAATGAATGTGCCGATGATTAACGGTGCACAGGTCACACTGAAGGTCGAGAAGAAAGAAGTGAAACTAAGTTTTAATACCTACAAAGAATGAAACGGAATTATACAATCATCCCCCTGTCCCTACTGTTACTCATAGCCATGGTGGCATGCAGCAGCAAGAGCAAAAACAACGCGGACAGTGAGGACAAACAACCCAAAAGTACGGTCAACGTCCCCCTCTTCGATGCAGACAGCGCTTATCAGTACGTCAAAGCACAAGTGGATTTCGGACCTCGCGTACCCAATACCGCAGCCCACAAAGCCTGTGGAGAGTATCTTGCCAAGAAGCTGAAACAATTCGGAGCCACAGTATACAATCAGCAAATAGACTTAATCGCCTATGACGGTACACTGTTAAAAGCACGCAATATCATCGGCAGTTACAAACCCGAAACGAAGAAGCGTATCGTGCTTCTCTCGCACTGGGACAGCCGTCCCTGGGCGGATGCCGACCCCGATGAGAAAAAACGACATACTCCCATTCTTGGTGCTAACGACGGAGCAAGTGGTGTAGGCGTATTGCTCGAAATAGCCCGCCAACTTCACAAGCAACAACCCGAACTGGGTATTGACATTGTATTGGTGGATGCCGAAGACTACGGTCCCCACCAATCTTATACAGGTAATCATAAAGAAGAGTACTGGGGACTCGGTTCACAGTACTGGGCGCAGAATCCCCATGTACAAGGGTATAATGCGCGCTTCGGCATCCTTCTGGATATGGTGGGTGCCAAAGACGCTACATTCTTCTACGAAAGATATTCCGAAGAGTTTGCCAAAGACATTAACCGGAAAGTATGGAATGCCGCCAATAATCTGGGCTACGGGCGTTATTTCGTAAAAGAAAAAGGAACTACCGTAACGGACGACCACCTTTTTGTGTACCGAAATGCGCGGATTCCTACCATCGACATCATTCAATATAGCGAGGAAACGGGATTCTACGAGAACTGGCATACCCTGAAGGATGATATGGACGGCATCGACCGCAATACCTTGAAAGCCGTAGGGCAGACGGTGATGGAAGTTATTTACAAAGAGAAATAAATACTAAAGATAAATTATTATGAGTATCAACGAAGTACAAGATGAAGTAATTGCCGAATTCAATGATTTCGACGATTGGATGGATCGCTATCAGCTCCTCATCGATTTAGGAAACGAACAGGAACCGCTTGACGATAAATATAAGACAGAACAAAATCTGATTGAAGGCTGCCAAAGCCGTGTGTGGCTGCAGGCTGACGAGGAAAATGGTAAAATCATTTTCCAAGCTGAAAGTGACGCCTTAATTGTGAAAGGAATTATTTCACTTCTTATCAAAGTACTATCCGGGCATACACCGGATGAAATTCTGAATGCCGATCTTTATTTTATAGACAAGATAGGATTAAAGGAACATCTTTCACCTACACGCAGCAACGGATTGCTCTCTATGGTGAAACAGATGCGAATGTATGCGCTGGCATTTAAGGCAAAAGCAGAACAATAATTAGCGATTAGGGGTTAGTTCATTAACCCCTAATCACCAACCACGTATTCCAGTATATCTCCCGGCTGGCAATCCAGTACCTTACAGATTGCCTCTAATGTAGAAAAACGAATAGCCTTTGCCTTACCTGTTTTCAAAATAGAAAGATTTGCCGGCGTAATGTCAATCTTCTCCGCCAACTCTCCCAAGGATATTTTCCTTCGGGCCATCATTATGTCAAGGTTTACTATAATCATTTTCTTTTTCTCAATATTCCATTAAATCGTCAGGTCCTGCTCTTCTTTCATCTTCAACCCGATAGCAAATACTTCGGCTACAATCAAAGTGGAAATTCCCAATACCAAAGTGGTGGTATTCACCATATCTGAAAGATCCAAATTGTAACCGTGTACGGAAAAAACCTTTCCTACCCCTTTAAAAGTAAGGTATGCCGGAAGGAGAGCCGTACAAAAACTGATAATCAATGCCGTTCCCAAAAGCCGCAGACGGCGTACATTCTTCCAATTGAAAATGTCAGACTTATTGATAGAGATTACCAAACGGACAAAAAGTACGATAGCCCATATACATATAGCTATATGAAGCAAATTCAACAAAGAGGAAGCAACCTGTTCCAAAGTCGTAGACTTCGTATCAACACTGACCATCATCGAACTGAAAGAAACCGGTACATATTCTCCGCTCTTCTCATTATAAACGGAATCCTGAAAAAGCCCGCTATCCCCCACCTTAGAAAGCTGTTCCGGCAACAGGCTGATATATTTCATATTTATCAACTCTTTCTGATTTTCCGCAGAAACTGTACTTTCAGCACCGGCATCTACCCCTGCCTTTACTCCAACTGCAAAATAGTAACCACTCTCAAAAACAGAATAACTCAGTACGAGCACCACAATCACACAAAGAATGTTCAGTCTTCTTTTCATACCTTAAAAGTTATATTAGAATCAGGCAACCGATAGGAACTCATCACTTTGTAAGAAACAACAAACAACACCACCGCTACCGCCAGACATATCCAATAAGCCGGCTCTCCCAACAAATCGGATGTATACTTCACATCCGGATAATGCAGACTGAGGACTACCGACAGGCTGTTGTTCAGGATATGTACCAAAATTCCGGGAACGAGGCTACCCGTTTTGTAATAGAGCCAGGCAAACAAGACACCCGATAATATAGCACCCACCACCTGTGCCGGGTTAATATGGAAAATTCCGAAAATAAGAGCGGAAAAGATAATAGCCTTCACCGGACTATACTTGTGCAGCAGCACTTTAGTAATTGCCCCGCGAAACAACATTTCCTCTAAAATAGGTCCCAATACCGAGATGCAGATAATACCCAGCCAACCCGATTGCAATATATCAAATGTAGCTCCCATCCAATCAGGCAGGAAAGACAATTTTGACATCACAAATTCTATCAGGAAAATAGTGGAAAAACCTATAATGATGCTCCATCCCAGATAGGCAACCGACACCGGAGACCATATCCTTTTATCTCCTTTCAGATACCCCTTTCTCCACAGATAAGCTCCCATACCTACAAACCCCAGCAACATACTCGGAGCCAAAGCTACGGCACTCATATCATCTATCGTACCATTGACCGCATAAGAATAAAGCATTGTGAAAGGCATCACCAATAATGCAGCCAAAATCTGCATCACAAAATAAATCAAAACCAGTTTTATCGCTGTTTTCATCGTTCTCTTCTTTTATAAAAACGCGTAAAGATACACATTTTTCTACAAATTCGTCAAGCAGTAGTAACAACTCCCATTAATAACATCATCACCATAGAAAGTGACAGTACCAGCAACGTAATACTCATAAAGGCTCTTTTCATAACCATGGACTTTTTATAATCAGTACTTATTCTTATCTTAAATTCTGTTTTTCAATAAGAATTTATCGTTTTTCGATATGCAAATAAAGGAGCTTTTTCTGAAAGGACAAAGAAATACAGCATTTTTTTATCGAAAAACAATAAAAATAATATGTTTCTCAATAAATAGACAAGAAAAAGCCCTATAATGGAAATTTAAGAAACAGCGTTATGAAAGAATAGCAGTGATTTCCGCCTCATCTTTATGAAGTTGTTCTATCAATTCTTCTATTGAATCGAACTTCAGTTCAGGGCGGGTGCGACGAACAAAAGACAACCGCATAGGTTGATTGTAAATATCAGCGTCAAAATTAAAGATATGCACCTCGATGCTACGGTCTATGCCGTTATTTAATGTCGGACGGTAACCGATACTCAACATGCCCGTATGCTTCTTCTCGCCGAGAAAAACATAAACAGCGTATACTCCGTCAGCCGGAATCAGCTTTTCGGAATCGTTGACACATAGGTTAGCGGTCGGAAAGCCTATCTTACGCCCAACATGATAACCGTTCACAACCGTACCGTTCAAAAAGAAATAATACCCCAGGCAGTTTGCCGCTTCCGAAACGTTTCCTTCCAGCAAAAGACGGCGGACAGCCGAGGAACTGACCGTCATTGTATCAGTAAAATAAGCCTGCGCCAATAGCACTTCTATTCCCAACTCTTGCCCATAACGTACATAATCATCAAATCCCTCACTACGATTATGCCCGAAACGGTGATCATGACCTATTACTAAAGCCTGTACCTTATAGTCATGTTTTAATATAGCCATAAATTGTTTGGCGGAAAGACGGGCCAAATCAAGCGTAAAATCAAGCATGACGCAATAATCGATACCGGTATCGGCAAGCAAGGTGACTTTCTCATCGCAAGTAGTAAGCAACTCGGGATGAAAATCGGGTTGCATTACCTTGCGGGGATGCACCGGAAAAGTAATTACCGATGAAGCAAGCCCACGTATAGCCGCAGCTTTATACACCTGTTCTATCAAAAACCGATGTCCCTGATGCACTCCGTCAAAAAAGCCGATAGTAGCTACGTTGGGCAGGAGTTCTTTACCAGATGTTCCGGTGCATAGCCGCATACTCACTTTATACAGTTGGTTTATTTAAATAAATGCCTCCAATCCTCACCGGCTTTCGGAGTGTAAGTGGAAATGCCTAATGATTGGGCTGTCATACAATTGGCTTCCGAATCATCAATAAAGAAAGTTTCTTTGGGATTCAAGCCTGCATCATCCAGCACTTTCCGGAAGATTTCTTCATCAGGCTTTGCCATCTTCATTTTATAGGAAAGAAAGATATTCTCAAAATAGTCTTCCACGCGAAATGCCTTATAAGGAAAAGCATACTCACAAGACCACTTCCAATGGATTTCATTGGTATTGCTCAGCAGATACACTACATAATCCTTACGTAAAGCCAATAATAAATCCAACTTATAAGTCGGTATACTCACCAGAAAACTATTCCACGCAGCATCAATCCGAGCGTCTGTAACGTCCTTTCCTATTTTTTCACGTATTATATTCCGAAAATCATCACTGGAAATAAGACCTTTCTCATACTGCTGGAAGAAATCCTGTTGATGATATTTGTCGAGAGTATGCTCTACATCGGGCAATCCCAACTCTTTAAAATTCTCCAAACAGCGTTGGCGGTCTAAATCAATCAGTACACCACCGAAGTCTACTATAAGGTTTTTAAATCCTTTTCTTTTCATTATTTCATTTTTGCATTAAACGTCGGACAAGACGAATACCTTCGCCCACCCATAACACCAAAGAGGTAGAAGCAATAATTATCACCCAAGTTGTAAAATCAAGCGGCTCCGTACGAAATACAGCCCCACCGAACTGCACGATAACAAACTGACCGCCCAAAATGGCAAGTACCACCAACTCCATACCATAAGATTTGGAAATGCCTTTAAAGGCAGAATCCGACGTTCCAAACACCCGCGCATTGAACAGATTCCAGAATTGCAGCATAACGAAGAAAGTGAAGAAGATAGTCAAACGCTGTACAGTCATACCGTCTTCTTCATTATTAAACCAGAACAGCATGCCCATAAGCAATACAAGGAAAGCCATACCCATACCAAGAATATAATTCCTCATGGACTTGGTTATTATGAAATCGGTACTTTTACGAGGTTTCTCTTTCATTACACTTTCACTGGGTGGAATAGATGCCAAAGCCAAAGCGGCAAATGTATCCATAATCAGGTTCACCCACAGCATCTGTGTTACGGTCAACGGCAACTCGGTACCTACCAGCGAGCCAAGCAGCACAATGAATAATGCCACGAAGTTAATCGTCAACTGAAATACGATGAAACGCTGTATATTCTTATATAATGAACGTCCCCACATCACAGCTGTACCGATACTGTTGAAAGAGTCATCTAACAATGTGATATCGCTTGCTTCTTTGGCAACAGATGTTCCTGTTCCCATAGACAATCCCACCTGTGCATGGTTTAAGGCCGGAGCATCATTTGTCCCGTCGCCCGTCACGGCTACCACTGCGCCTTTCTGTTGCAATAGCTGAACCAAACGTTGCTTGTCGGTAGGGCGGGCACGCGACATAATCTTCAAATCCAGCACCCGGTCGAGAGCTTCCTTGTCCGTCAGGTCTGCAAAAGCTGAGCCTGTAATACGGTTACGCTCCGTATCCTCCGGTTTCCACAAACCAATCTGTCGTGCTATTTCGGTTGCCGTACCCGGCGTATCTCCCGTAACTATCTTGACACCGATACCCGCCGACTGGCATTTTGCGACTGCCGCAGGCACATCCGGACGTATAGGGTCACTGATAGCCACAACGCCGAGGAAAGACAAATCATTCTCTGCAACCAATGCCACACAGTCGGCCGGTTCCGTATCATCTACTATCTTATAGGCAAAACCAAGCGTACGCATCGCCATATTCTGATAGTTCAGCAACTGAGTCTCTACCGTAGAACGATATTCTACCGCATCCACTCGCTTACCATCCAAGAGCACTTCCTTACATTTTCCCAATACGATTTCGGGAGCACCCTTTACATAAAGTATTCTCTTTCCAATCAGAGGAGACTGTACCAATGTTGCCATGAATTTCCGTTCTGTAGAGAAAGTCAACTGGTCAAGTACCTTCACAGCCTCTCTCAACTCCAGATAATTACGCTTCTGACTGTCGAGCCACAGAAGTAAAGCCACCTCGGTCGGATTACCTACTCCTTTGGGCTTCTCTCCCGGAACCATTTCCTCCAGAAAAGCAGTGGAATTGGCACTGATACCCTCTATTACCAGTTTGCTTAAATCATCTTCTCCTATTTCCCGTCCGTTCTTCAATCCGTAAAAGTTCGGTTCGTACACTTGCATCAGGTTTTGTGTCAGCGTACCCGTCTTGTCCGTACAGATGACGGTAATCGCCCCCATCGTTTCGCAAGCATGCATCTTTCGCACCAGGTTATTGGTGGAAAGCATACGGCGCATATTCAACGCCAGGCTAAGCGTCACACTCATGGGCAAACCTTCCGGAACGGCAACCACAATCAAAGTTACCGCCATCATAAAGTACTGCAAAGTAGCTTTCAGAGCAGGCAGCCATTGCTCAAAAGTATGGAAAGATGCAAAATCATAAACCAGAACTACATCTTTAATAAAGAAGATAGCAAATGCAAGACCGGCTACCGAGAAACCGATTTTTCCTATGAGATTGGCAAGTTTTGTAAGCTGAATATTCAGTGGGGTTGGCTCAGTGCTTTGCTCCGTACTCTGACGGGCTACTTTCCCAATTTCCGTAGCATCACCTACAGACTCTACACGCATAACTCCATGTCCATCAACTACCGTTGTTCCGCGCAACACACGATTGGAAGCATAAGTGGCTTCTTCATCAAAATCGGCTTCTATAATAGTCTTGGCAATCACCGGCTCACCTGTAAGATTGGATTCATTTACTTGCAGAGAGATGGCTTCCAACAGCTCACCGTCAGCAGGGATTTCCTCTCCGGTTTCCAGAATAATAATATCACCGACTACCACATCCTTACGGGGAATCTCCTGTACACGTCCGTTACGAATAACCTTCACCAAGGTTTCCTCGTTTACCGCATTCAGTAAATCGAACTTTTTATTGGCATCGTATTCAAAGAAAAAACCGATACCGGTGGCCAATAAAATAGCGGCTATGATACCGATTGTTTCGGCATATTCGTTCTCCACTATGGAAATAATCAAAGAAAAGAAAGCGGCAACGAGCAGTACTCTTACTACCGGATCTTCAAACTTTTCTAAATATAGTTTCCACAAAGACGGACGCTTCGGGGGCGTCAAAAGGTTTACACCATGTTCAGTACGACTCTTCCGTACTTCATCGTCAGTAAGCCCGACGTGATAAAAATCATCCTTTGTTGCAGTCATGCAAATCGTTAGGTTTAAATTGAATTGCAAAAATACAACAATAATTTGTATAGCGAATGTTATTAAATCTTTTTATAGGTTTTACAAATTCAGCTCTTCTTTTTTAATTATTCCAATTTCCAAGGCAAAGTAAACCAGAAAGTAGAGCCTTCTCCAAGTTTTGACTCAACACCTATCTCACCACCCAATTTGCGAACGATTGTCTGGCAAATGGAAAGTCCGAGTCCCGTACCTTTCTTCGTCTGTTCCAGTTTTACAAAACGGTCAAATATATGAGCGACCTTTTCTTCGGGAATCCCGCTTCCTGTATCCTTCACATAAATATACAGTCCGTTTTCACAAGACCGGTATCCCAGTGTAATACTACCTTCCGACGTAAACTTCATAGCATTCGTCATAAAGTTGGAAATGACTTGTGCGATTCGGTTTCTATCCGTATACATCATACATTCTGACTGCGAAACCTCACGCACGATTTTAACGGCAGAACGTTCTTCATTCAGTCTCATCCTGAATTGCTGTTCTATGTCAAACATAAGCTGATTAATATCCACATCAGACAAAACAAATTCCAGAGTGCCCGCTTCTATTTTCGATAAATCCAATATATCCGCTATCAATTGCTGCAATAATTCATTGTTGGTGCGTACAATCTCCATAAACTGCGCTTTCTCTTCATCAGTAGAAGCAGAAGCCAATAGTTCTGAGAAACCTACAATCGCATTCAAAGGAGTACGTATCTCATGACTCATATTCGCCAAAAAGACCGATTTGGAATAATCCGCCTGTTCTGCCTTCTTCCTCGCTTCCTTCAATTCCATTTCCACCTGTTTCAAATGGGTAATATCATGTACCGTTATTACCATACAATCCTTACCTTCTATTTGCATAAACTCACCGGAAATATGAGCTTCGCATTCAGCAACTCTATCCTGCGCTCCTCTTATATTCAAGATAGCATCCAAGTCGGTGAAACATTGCTTGGTTAGGAAAGTATTCTCAATTGTCCGTCTTACAGGACATTGTCCACATAACTCATGCGTACCGCATCCTTTGGTAGAAGACATTGCATTGTTACATCTAAGTAAATCTCCCACCCTTTGTGTAATGGAAGGCTTGGGTACTCCGACAATATCATAATAATTAGTATAAAATACCGTAAAATCGCGGTTTATCAGTAGAACATAGGCATGAATGTTTCGCATTATTGCCCGAAAAAGCCCATCAGTCATCTCCATAAAGGTGTGTTTTTAAGGTTGAGATAACAAATGTACCTTTTTTTAATTGAACAATAAACAAAAAGGGTATTTTAATTGTTATTAAAGAAGAATTTTAAAAAAGAACATTATGGAAAAGTACATCTGCACTATTTGTGAATATGTTTATGACCCGGAACAGGGAGATCCGGAAAGCGGAATAGAACCGGGAACAGCATTTGAAGACCTTCCCGATGATTGGG
This sequence comes from Bacteroides propionicigenes, assembly GCF_018390535.1. Taxonomy (GTDB): domain Bacteria; phylum Bacteroidota; class Bacteroidia; order Bacteroidales; family Bacteroidaceae; genus Bacteroides; species Bacteroides propionicigenes. The sequence continues at coordinate 100,138 of NZ_JAHBBW010000002.1, forward strand.
TTTGCCCCCTATGTGGAGTAGGCAAAGATGAATTTGAGAAAGCGTCCTAAGACGCTTTCTTTTCTTTTATATCACTACTGGCTTCCACTACATTGACTACGTAGTCGCCCAGCTTTTCACATTCAGCAATAATATCCATATAATAGACACCCATCTGATAATCATATTCCTTGTTATTAACATCAAGGATATTCTGATTCTTCAACTGATTGCGATAATTATTGATTTCATTTTCAATATTAAACGATTTATTCACATCAATACCTTGATGTTCCGAACGTTCTACTACCACAATCATCTGTCCGAGGGCGTCGTCGGTCAACTTCATCATAAAATGGATATGCTCGTATTGCTTCTCTGTAAATTCCAAATTCGCCTGACGCTTGCGATTAATAGTACGCGCCAAGTTATAACAGCTGTCACCTATACTTTCTATCTCCGTCACCTCCCGCAGCATAGCCCGGATTTGCAACTTACTTTCAGAACTCAAACGCCCTTCTGACACTTGGTTCAGATAATTCGCAATCTCCAGTTCCATACTGTCACTGATATTCTCATATTTCTCTATCCGGCTGAACAGTTTATTGAAATCATCATCTTTATCGGTATGCAACAAGTCACGTACCATACCGAACATACGATGCGTACGTTCGGCAAACAAATGAATTTCCTTGCTTGCCTGCAGAATGGAAAGTTCTGCTGTAGAAAGCATACCACCCGTAATAAAACGCAAACGATATTCTTCGTCCTGTTCCTTCTGTGGTATAATGGCGCAAACCGTACGCTCTATAAACTTCACAAACCATATTAATATCAGCACATTGCATATATTAAAACAAGTATGGAAAGCTGACAGTTTAAATGAAACGGCAACAGCCGGATCTTTAGTTCCCATTACATTGTCTACAAACCAAGCTACTCCTTGAGTAAAAGGCACGAACAGGCACAACACCCATATTACACCGAATACATTAAATACCAGATGCGCCAACGCAGCCCTCCTGGCCTGCGTGTTACCGGTAAGAGCGGCAAGATTGGCTGTTATGGTTGTACCTATATTTTCACCGAGGACCAGTGCCGCTCCCAGTTCAAAGCTAATCCAACCGTTAGCACACATAATAAGGGTAATTGCCATTGTTGCTGCAGAAGCCTGCACAATCATGGTCAATATAGTTCCTATGAATACAAACAAAAGAATAGATAAATAGCCCATATCGGTATAATCCTGTACAAAAGCCAACATATCAGGATTATGTCTCAAGTCGGGAGCATTGGACTGCAATAAAGAAAGCCCCATAAAAAGGAAAGAAAAACCGAAAATAAATTCACCGATGGACTTGCGGGCGCTTTTTTGAGAGAACATGAGAGGAATGCCAAAGGCTAACAGAGGGAGGGCAAAAGCTGCGATGTCTACTTTAAATCCTAATGCAGAAATAATCCAGGCTGTAACAGTAGTACCAATATTGGCTCCCATAATTACACCGATAGACTGTGACAAAGTCAGCAACCCGGCATTGACAAAACTCACCACCATAACGGTAGTTGCTGAGGAAGACTGGATAAGTGCCGTAATAAGCACCCCTGTCAGGACACCGGTCACCCGGTTGGTCGTCATAGCGGTTAAAATCTTCCGCAAGCGGTCGCCGGCGAATTTTTGAAGTCCCTCACTCATAATTTTCATCCCGTAAAGGAACAATGCCAATGAGCCAAGCAGCTTTAAAAAATCATAAAAAGAATATTCCATCTTTAATTAGTTAAAGTGTTTCGTTGTGCCATTTGTTATTATGTCTTATATTTAACGTGTTAATCACTCCAAAAAAAGACATCATGAAACATATGTTACAAATTTGTTGCAAAAATAATAATATTTATAAAGAATTCCCTATAGGAAGCTCACTTTTGGATATTTATTACGGTTTTAATCTTAATTTTCCCTACCAAGTAGTCAGTGCTAAGGTAAATAACCGTTCCGAAGGGCTAAATTTTCGGGTATATAATAATAAAGATGTGGAATTTCTGGATGTGCGAGATTCTTCCGGTATGCGTACTTATGTCCGTTCACTTTGCTTTATCTTATATAAGGCTGTCAGTGAATTATTTCCGGAAGGAAAGTTGTTTGTAGAACATCCCGTATCCAAAGGCTATTTCTGCAATCTTCGCATCGGACGTCCTATTGAATTGGAAGATGTATCTGCCATCAAAAAAAGGATGCAGGAAATTATTGCCGAAGATATCCCATTTCACCGTACCGAATGCCACACTACCGAGGCTGTGCGGGTATTCAGCGAACGAGGAATGAACGACAAAGTAAAATTGCTGGAAACATCCGGTTCTATATATACCTATTATTATACGCTGGGAAACACTGTAGATTACTATTACGGTAATTTATTGCCCAGCACGGGGTTTATCAAGCTGTTCGACATCGTGAAGTATTATGACGGTCTCTTACTACGCATCCCAAACAAAGAAAATCCTACAGTGCTGGAAGAAGTGGTGAAGCAAGAGAAAATGCTTGATGTATTCAAAGAGCATCTACGCTGGAACTATATCATGGGACTAAGCAATGTGGGCGACTTCAACCTTGCTTGCGAAGAAGGACATGCAACCGACTTGATTAACGTAGCGGAAGCTCTTCAAGAAAAGAAAATAGCTCAGATTGCCGATGAAATCTATCACCGAGGAGAAAATGGAGACCGTGTAAAACTGGTATTAATCTCCGGTCCTTCTTCATCAGGAAAAACAACTTTCAGCAAACGGCTCTCTGTCCAGTTAATGACCAACGGCCTACGCCCTTATCCCATTTCATTGGATAATTATTTTGTAGACCGCGAAGAAACGCCGCTTGATGAAAATGGTAACTATGATTATGAATCCCTCTACGCACTCGATTTGGAATTATTCAACAATCAATTGCAAGCTTTGCTACGGGGAGAAGAGGTAGAGTTGCCGCGATTCAACTTCACACTCGGCAAGAAAGAATATAAAGGAGATAAATTACGCATTGACGAGCACACCATTCTTATATTGGAAGGTATCCACGCTCTGAACCCGGAACTTACTCCGCAGATACCCGCCGAAAACAAATACAAAATTTATGTCTCCGCATTAACCACTATTTCACTCGATGACCACAACTGGATTCCAACAACGGACAACCGTTTGTTGCGTCGCATTATCCGTGACTTCAACTACCGTGGATATTCAGCTCAAGAAACTATTTCACGCTGGCCCAGTGTACGCGCAGGAGAGGACAAATGGATATTCCCCTATCAGGAGAATGCCGATGTCATGTTTAATTCAGCTTTATTGTTTGAGTTTGCCGTACTACGTTGCCATGCAGAGCCCATACTCACCGGTGTGCCGCGCAATTGCCCCGAATATGCCGAAGCCTACCGCCTCATGAAGTTCATCAAATACTTTACACCGGTACAGGATAAGGAAATTCCGCCAACATCTTTATTAAGGGAATTCTTAGGCGGCAGCAGCTTCAAATATTAGTTCATTCATCAATAAGGGAATTTATAGACTTTTGTATACAACATAGCAAAGAAATATTTAACTTTGTGTGCAAATAAAACAAACATACGTATAATGAAAAGAATCATTACAATACTTTTTACGGCACTTTTTTTTCTGTGTGCCCAAACCTATGCACAAAGTCGTGCTGATGAACTAATGAAACAAGCGCAAGAAAGCCTTGCCAAAAAAGAATATATCAAAGCCCGCTACCTCTTCTTACAAGCCTACAACTCTTTTGCCTCACAAGAGAAATACGCTCCGGCTGTAGAATGCGGCGTCAATGCCAGTGCACTTTACCATCGCGAAAATTATTATAAAGAAGCTTTCGAGCTACTGCGCAGTGCCGAACAGTTAGTAGGAACCGGCGAACAGAAACTTCAAAAGAGTCTCCCGAATCTGCGTTTCCACATCACTAAAGAGCGGTTGCAAATGTACATCAACACCAAGAATCCGTCTCGCGCTAAGGAACAGTTGAATAAGTTGGGAGAAGCAGCACAGGCAGCCAAAAGCGACTCCCTAAACAATGATTTCCTGTATACCCAAGCCAATTATTACTATACTTTCGGCATGAATTCACAGGGAGACACAGCTTTCAAGAAATTGATAGAGCAGTACAAGCAACAAAAGAATTATGCCAAAGTGGACGAATGCTACAAAACCCTCATAGGCATTGCCCGTAAAGCAAACAATGCGGGCTTGGTGGCACGCACCTATGATAAATATATTATTTGGACAGACTCAGTCAAAGCACTCACCGCGCAAGATGAACTGAATGTACTGAAAAGGAAATACGATGAAAGTCTGGCTACCATTCAGGAAAAAGACGATTCCCTCTCCGCCAAACAATACATTATCATCGGACTTTGCATATTGGCAGCCATTTTAGCGGCAGCATTAGTGATAGGAACTATCATATTGTTACGTTTCATCCTATTGACACGTAAACAAAAGAAGGCAATCAGCATAGCCAATGAGCACAATGAATTAAAAACCAAGTTCATTCAGAACATCTCTGCCCAAATGGAGCCGACTTTAGACACCCTTGACCCGAAACTACCCGGTGTACAGGCATTGCATACTTTCTCCGGTCACATCCAAGAGTTATCCGAGTTGGAAAACAGCTTATCAGAACCATATGAAATGGAGGAAAAGAATGTATCAACTTTCTGTGAAAACGTTATGGACAAAATACGGGGTAAGGTACAAGAAGACGTAACTCTCACTGTAAATGCTCCCAAGCTGAATGTAAAACTCAATCCGGAACATTTGGAACGTATCTTAGTGCATTTATTGGAGAATGCTGCCGAATATACCCCCGCAGGTGGAAAGATATGGTTGGACTTCAAGAAGCGCGGCGCCCACACTCACCAGTTCATTATCAGTGATACCGGTTGCGGCATCCCCGAAGAACAACGTGAAGAGATATTCAAACCTTTCACCGAAGTAAAAGACCTGACGCAAGGCGACGGTTTAGGACTGCCTATCTGTTCGCTGATTGCCACCAAAATGAACGGCAACTTGACACTGGACAGCAGCTATACGAAAGGGGCACGATTTATATTGGAGTTACACGCTTAGATAGTTGAGAGTTGAAAGTTACTATGCAGCATAATAGCGCAGCTAACTTTCAACTCTCAACTATCAGCTTTCAACTACCTCAACGCTTCCACTTCTTCCGGTGTCAATGGAATCTTTTTGCCTAAGCGGCGTGCACCGGTTTCCGTTATCAGATAATCTTCTTCATTGCGGATACCGCCAAAATTACGGTACTCTTCCACTTTATCATAGTTGATGAAATCTTTAAACTTCTTTTCTTCTTTCCAAAGGTCTATCAGTTCGGGGATAAAGTAGATGCCCGGTTCAACGGTATGTACAAAGCCCGGTTCCAGAGGGATAGCAAGGCGCTGGCTCTTACGACCGAACTGCGTACTCTTAGGCTGACCGTTGTAACCTACCCAAATCTCTCCGAAGTTTTCCATATCATGCACATCCAGTCCCATCATATGTCCCAATCCATGAGGATAGAACAAGGCATGCGCACCTTCGCACACGGCATCTTCGGCATTGCCTTTCATCAGGCCAAGTTCTTTCATTCCCTCTACCATAACGCGGGCGGAAAGATCATAAACATCCATGTAAGGAATGCCCGGGCGAAGCGCCTTGACCGATTCCAGATGCATTGCATTCTGAATTTCATAAACGGCGCGCTGGCGCGGAGTAAATATTTTATCAGCAGGAATGGTGGAAGACATATCACCCGCGTAGCCCGACTCGACTTCCGCACCGGCATCAATCAGGAATAAATCTCCCGACTTCACCTGATTGCCATGATAATGGTTGTGCAAAGTCTGCCCATTGATAGTAGCAATCGTTGCAAAAGAAAGCTCACAATTATTGGATTCCGCCACCCGGTTCATTTCCGCTACGACTTCGTATTCGTACATGCCCGGACGGAGCACCTTCATGGCAGTAATATGCATATCAGCCGTCACATTGCACGCCTTTTCTATTTCCTCTATTTCTTCGGCAGACTTATAACTGCGCTGCGCCACAATCGCACGGATAAAAGGGACAGAACCTTCCTGGCGTACCGGCGGAATACCCAGCCAGTCCATCAGTTTCAATTTATGTTCCGCCCTATAAGGAGGAAGATAATGTATAGTCTGCCCTTTACGCACCGCTTTATGAAGATAGTTCACAATTTCGGAAGAAGGCATCACGTCCGCTATTCCCACACGTTCACTCTTCTCTTTCAAGGTGGGCTGAGTACCCATCCAGACAATATGGTCAATCGTCAGTTCATCTCCAAAAATAATATCCTTGTCCTCGTCAATATCAATAATCGCCGACAAACCGGCAAACGACAAACCAAAATAATACAAGAATGTGGAATCCTGCCGATAACGGAAAGTATTATCTTCATAATGCAGTCCTTGCTCGTCATTACCCAAGAACAACAACACTCCTGAGCCTATATTTTTCTTCAGCAGGGCTCGACGCTGCATATACGTTTCTTTAGCAAACATAACGTTTCTGTTTTTTAGTTCATACAGCAAAGATAAGAACAAAAATGCAACCAAGCTGTGGCTTTCTTGTTAAATATAATAAGAGAAGATTTCTCGTTCCCGAACTATTCACTATTTTTGCAAAAAGTGCGAAGATAAAACTTATCTTTGCAGCGTGTAAATAAAGTAAAGTATGGCACAAGGCTCCCGACAAATACAGACCCAAGCGCAACAGCAGATACAAACGCTGTCACCACAGCAGATTCTGGTAGTAAAGCTATTGGAACTTCCGGCAATAGAACTGGAAGACCGTGTACGTGCCGAACTTCTGGAAAACCCTGCACTGGAAGAAGGAAAGGATGATACTGCCAGTGATGAATACTCCGATACTCCCGATGCAGACTCCAACGCAGAAGACGGCGGAGACACCGATTATGATTCGTTAAGCGACTACCTCAACGAAGACGACATACCTGACTATAAATTACAGGAAAACAACCGCAGTAAAGGAGAACAAGCCGAGGAAATCCCTTTCTCCGACGCGACTTCTTTCTATGAAACCTTGAAGGAACAGTTGGGCGAACGCAATCTCACCGAGCATCAACATGAACTGGCCGAGTACCTTATCGGTTCATTGGACGACGACGGTCTGTTGCGCAAGTCGTTAGACAGTATCAGCGATGAACTTGCCATCTATGCAGGCATTGAAGCTAGTACCGAAGAACTGGAAGAAGTATTGAAGATTATCCAAGATTTCGACCCGGCAGGACTGGGAGCCCGCAATTTGCAAGAATGCCTCCTTATCCAGATACGGCGCAAGATAGAGCAGCAACACTTTACCCCCAATCCGTTGCTTTACATCGAAGAAGCTATTATAGCCGAATGCTACGAAGAGTTCACCCGCAAGCATTGGGACAAGATACAACAGAAGCTTGGTTTGGAAGAAGAAGCCTTCCAGCAAGCCATAAAAGAAATCTGCAAACTGAATCCGCGTCCGGGTGCATCATTAGGCGAGGCTATCGGCAAAAACCTGCAACAAATCGTGCCCGATTTCATTGTAGATACGTATGACGACGGCACTATCAACCTGTCGCTCAACAACCGGAACGTACCCGAACTCCGTATGAGCCGCGACTTCACCGAAATGGTAGAGGAACACACCAAGAACAGGGCAAATCAGTCCAAAGAATCCAAAGAGGCCATGATGTTTCTGAAGCAGAAAATGGATGCGGCACAGGGATTTATCGATGCCGTCAAGCAACGCCAGAATACCCTGATGACTACCATGCAGGCCATCATCGACCTGCAGCGTCCCTTCTTCCTCGAAGGTGATGAGTCATTGCTCCGCCCCATGATTTTGAAAGATGTTGCCGAACGTACGGGACTTGACATTTCAACCATATCCCGTGTCAGCAACAGTAAATACGTACAGACCAACTACGGCATTTATCCATTGAAATTCTTCTTCAATGACGGATACGTAACGGAAGACGGTGAGGAAATGTCCGTTAGGGAGATACGGAAAATTCTCAAAGAGTGCATCGACAACGAGGACAAGAAAAAGCCTTACACCGACGATGAATTGACCGAGATACTCAAAGAAAAAGGATATCCGATTGCCCGCCGTACCGTGGCCAAATACCGCCAACAATTGAATATTCCGGTAGCGAGGCTGCGAAAGTAGAGGCAAAAGGCGATTAAGTGTTAGAGTGATAATGCAAAAATAAAGAAATGGCAGTAGAACAACATATTATAACTGACAGAACCCTCATCAGGACGGCTAAGATAATTTCGGTGATATTCACACCGTTTTCCATACCATTCTTGGCATTCCTGATTCTATTTGTATTCTCATACTTGCGCATCATGCCCCTGCAATACAAGCTGATTGTACTGGGAGTAGTGTATTGCTTTACAATCCTTATGCCCACACTGACTATTTTCCTTTTTCGCAAGATTAACGGATTCAGTCCCGAAGACTTAACGGAACGGAAACGGAGATATGTACCTTTCATTCTGACCATTACTTCCTATATATTCTGCCTTCTCATGATGCACCGGCTGAATATTCCCTGGTATATGACAGGAATTATCCTCGCTGCTCTTATCATGATGATTATCTGCGTTATTGTCAACCTGAAATGGAAACTCAGCGAGCATATGGCAGGAGCCGGCGCCATAATAGGCGGATTGATTGCTTTCAGCGCCTTGTTCGGGTATAATCCGATAAGCTGGTTATGTATCTTCATCCTTATTGCAGGCGTATTGGGTACGGCACGAATCATCCTGCAGCACCATACGCTTGGCGAGGTAATGGGAGGATTTGCCGTAGGGCTGGTTTGCTCTCTGTTGGTACTGCATCCCTTCAGTAAATTGATGTTCCGTTTGTTCAGTATATTCTTATTTTAAATATTAACTCTTAAAACTAACGATTATGAATTTTCCTAATGATGTAAAGTACACGAAAGAGCATGAATGGATTCGCCTGGAAGGTGATGTAGCTTATGTAGGAATCACAGACTATGCCCAAGAGCAACTGGGCGACATCGTATTTGTCGACATCCAGACAGTAGGCGAAACATTGGCTGCCGATGAGGTATTCGGTACCATCGAAGTGGTAAAAACCATTTCCGACCTATTCTTGCCCGTTGCAGGAGAAGTTTTGGAACAGAATGAAACGTTGGAAGAGCAACCTGAACTGGTAAATAAAGACCCTTACGGCGAAGGCTGGCTCATTAAAATCAAACCTGCTACCGATGCGGATTTCAACAGTCTGCTGGACGCCGAAGCATACAAAGCATTGATTAACGATTAATAAATTTAAGAATATGTCTCCAATTGTCAGTATCATCATGGGCAGTACTTCCGACCTTCCTGTAATGGAAAAGGCCGCACAGTTGCTCAATGATTTACATGTACCGTTCGAAATGAACGCTCTCTCTGCGCACCGCACACCGGAAGCGGTAGAAGAATTTGCCAAAGGCGCCCGTAAGCGCGGCATTAAGGTTATTATCGCCGCTGCCGGCATGGCTGCCGCCCTGCCCGGTGTCATTGCAGCCAATACAACGCTGCCTGTAATCGGCGTACCCATAAAAGGCTCTGTACTCGATGGCGTAGATGCACTGTATTCTATCATCCAGATGCCTCCGGGCATTCCTGTTGCCACTGTAGCTATCAACGGAGCAATGAATGCGGCTATTCTTGCAGTGCAAATGCTCGCCTTAAGCAACGACGAACTGGCGGAAGCCTTTACCGCTTACAAAGAAGGTCTGAAAAAGAAAATCGTGAAAGCAAACGAAGACCTGAAAGAAGTGAGATACGAGTATAAAGTAAACTAAACACTAACAACGTGGATATATTCAATTATTCCCGACGGGAAACATCAGAAGTGAATATCGGAGCCACCCCTATGGGCGGCTCCAATCCTATCCGCATACAGAGCATGACCAACACTTCCACGCAGGATACCGATGCGTGTGTAGCGCAGGCCAAACGTATTGTGGATGCCGGTGGAGAGTACGTACGTCTCACCACTCAGGGCATCAAGGAAGCCGAGAACCTGATGAACATCAACGCTGACCTACGTCAAGACGGTTATATGACACCGCTGGTGGCCGATGTACATTTCAATCCGAAAGTAGCCGATGTTGCCGCACAATATGCGGAAAAGGTTCGCATCAATCCGGGAAATTATGTAGATGCCGCACGTACTTTCAAGCATTTGGAGTACACCGATGAAGAATATGCACAAGAAGTCCGGAAGATACACGACCGCTTCATACCCTTCCTGAACATCTGCAAAGCCAATCATACAGCTATCCGCATCGGTGTCAATCACGGTTCATTATCCGACCGCATTATGTCACGCTATGGGGATACTCCCGAAGGTATGGTAGAATCGTGTATGGAATTCCTGCGAATCTGCGTAGCGGAAAACTTCATGGATGTAGTGATTTCCATCAAAGCATCCAACACGGTAATCATGGTGAAAACTGTGCGTTTGCTTGCCCACATAATGGAAAAAGAAGGGATGCACTTCCCCCTCCACCTCGGTGTAACGGAGGCCGGAGACGGTGAGGACGGACGCATCAAGTCTGCCTTAGGCATCGGGGCTTTATTGGCCGACGGCTTAGGCGACACTATCCGCGTATCTTTAAGTGAGGCTCCCGAATCCGAAATTCCTGTCGCCCGAAAGTTGGCGGACTATATTGTGCAGCGCCACAACCATCCGTACATACCGGGAGCGGTAGCTCCGGACTTTCATTATCTCTCTCCTGAGCGCAGAACCACAACAGCCGTACACAATATAGGCGGAGACAATCTCCCCGTAGTCATTTCCGCACGTTTGGACGGAGATATGGATTTTAATCCGCAGTTTATGCCCGATTACGTATACGTCGGACGCCAACTGCCCGAACATCCTGTTGAAGGAACACAATACATCATTGATGCCGACCTTTGGGAAGGACAAGCTAATACATGGCCGGCTTTCAAGGGTGAGCAACTGCCGTTTATCAGCGGATGCAATGCGTCACTGAAGTTCCTGTTCATCACCTATATGGGGCTGAATGACGAAGTGATTGCCGGCTTGAAGTATCATCCGGAAGTAGTGCTTGTGGCTCAAAGCAACCATCCCAACCGATTAGGTGAATATCGTGCGTTGGCACATCAGCTGATGAATGAAGGATTAAAGAACCCTCTTGTTTTCTTCCAGCATTATGCCGAGAATGAAACGGAAAACCTGCAAATCAAGTCGGCAGCCGATATGGGTGCGCTTATTATCGATGGATTCTGCGATGGAATCTTCCTGTTCAACCAAAACGGCGGAAAGGGTGATAAAGCAATAAGCAACAAGGTGATAGATGCCACAGCCTTCGGTATTCTGCAGGCAGGGCGCATCCGTACCAGCAAGACGGAATATATTTCCTGCCCGGGTTGCGGCCGTACACTCTATGACCTTGAAAGTACCATTGCCCGCATCAAACAAGCGACATCGCATCTAAAGGGGCTTAAAATCGGTATTATGGGTTGTATTGTCAATGGTCCCGGCGAAATGGCAGATGCCGATTACGGATATGTAGGTGCCGGACGGGGGAAAATCAGCCTTTACAAGAAGAAAGAATGCATTGAAAAGAACATCCCTGAAGAGGAAGCTGTAGAAAAGCTAATCGAACTAATCAAGAAGAACGGGGATTACGTTGAGAAATAATCATTCCTGCATAATAAAAAGGACAAAACGAATTTTAGTTCTGAATGACAGAATGAGAACTAAAATTCGTTTTGATACTTCACTTAAAAACAAAGACCATAAAGGCTCTTTTTATTTCTCCTTTTTGCTCTCATCCGGTCCCACCGAGGGAGCACTAAGCATCTCTTTATATTTTTCCGGGGCTGTCAATATCTTGACGGCTTCTTTCAAATCGTCATCGTCCTTTAGCTGTTGGATAATGCCCCCGCGCTGATAATAATAGCGTTTGATAATCTCGATGGCAATCATATCCTTGATATCCTTTGAGAAATGATCGAGGTCACGGTTCAGATTGTGAGATAATTTCTTCTCCAAAGCCTTGAACTCGTCCGATGCGTCCGTCAAATACCCTTCAAACTCTGCCATCTCTTTCAGGCTCTTCAACATTTTCTCAGTCTGCTGGTCATATTTGAAATCAGCCTTTTGCACCATTGCCTTGAAGTCGGCATAGTCGGCATCAGTAATTTTGAAATCCTTGGGTGCAGGAACTGTGGGGTGCTTCAAGCAGTATTCTGTGGCATAGTTAAATATCAGGTTATCATTCACTAGATAGAACAAGATATTAGGCAACTTATCCTGCTTGACGGCAATATCCGGAGTAACCCCTCCGCCATCACGCACTTCGCGCCCTACAGCCGTATGGAACACTGTTGTCAGACTATCCGGAATACGCCCTACACTACCGTCTTCATTACGGTGCTTATAGTCGATAGCCTGCACACAGCGGCCACTCGGAATATAATACTTGGAAGTTGTCAGTTTCATCGTACCGCCATAGGGCAACGGACGGGTTGTCTGTACAAGTCCCTTTCCGAACGTACGGTTACCCACCACCACGGCACGGTCGTAATCCTGCAATGCACCTGCCAGGATTTCCGATGCGGAAGCTGTTGCACTGTTCACCAATACAGCCAGCGGAATCTCCAAATCCAGCGGTTCACGCAAGGTCTTGTATGTATTGCTTGCCTGTTTGATTTTTCCCTTTGTCGTTACCAACGTTTTGCCGCGCGGCAGGAAGAAGTTGGCTATTTCCACTGCTTCGTCCAACAAACCGCCGCCATTATTACGCAAGTCTATAACCAACGAGGTAATTCCCTGTTTCTTCAAATCAAGAAATGCCTGTTTGAACTCTTTGGAAGGATTTCCGGAGAACGTGCTCAGATTGATGTAGCCTATGTTATTCTCCAACTTCGCATAATAAGGAATAAAAGGCAATTGAATGGAACGGCGAACAATGTCGAACTCCAACGGCTGCTCCTTACCCGGACGCTGCACTTTCAGCTTGAAGCTCGTCCCCACCTGCCCGCGAAGCATCTCGCTCACTTCTTGGTTATTCTTTCCTGCAAGGTCTTTGCCGTCAATCTCCATGAGAACATCACCGGCCTTCAAACCTACGGTAGCTGCGGGCATATTTTCATAAGGCTCGGCTATCATGGAACGTTTCAGTTTGGTATTCCAAGTTATGATAGAACCGATACCTCCATACGAGTTTTTCAACATCTGCTCCAACTCGCTTTGGTCGTCTTCCGGAAAATATTGCGTATAAGGGTCGAGTGAATACAGCATAGACTCGATACCTGTACGAATCGTCTTGTTCGGGTCTATTGTATCTACATAGAACATATCCAGCTCCTTCACAATAGAATTGAATATATCCAAGTTCTTTGCAACCTGAAAACTACGGCTGTCTCCGCTTTTAAATCCGAAAAAGAAACTTATGCCTACTACCAGCAATAGGACAGCTATCCAACGTATTTTTAAATATTTCATATATCCTCTAATTTATCATTATAATATCTTCCTTTATCTTTTCCCATTTTGAATCCGGCAGTTCCGTTCCAACCACCTGTATTACCTCTCCCGACAAGACAGCGCCTATCTTTCCGCACTTCTCCAGAGAATATCCGCAAGTCAGCCCATACAGAAAACCCGCCGCAAAGAAATCCCCGGCTCCTGTGGTATCAACCACCCGCTCCACCGGTACAGCCTCAACATACACCTCTTCCGTCCCTTTACGAATCAGCGAGCCGCGTGCTCCCACCTTTACAATGGCAATACTACACATTTTAGCGATAACATCCAACGCCTCCTCGGGTTCTTTACCGGTAAACGCTTTCGCCTCTTCTTCATTGGCAAAGACAATATCCACATATTTATTTACCAACAGAGAGAAAAACTCATGATCACCCGCCACAATATTATAGCTTGCCATATCCAGACAAACCTGCAGACCGGCCTCTTTGGCCAATTCGATGGCACGAAGAATCATATCGTGTTCCTGTACCAAATAGCCTTCTATAAACAGATAAGTATATCCTTTGAACATCTCCAGCGACAAATCTTCCGCTTTCAATGTAGATGCCGCCCCCAGATATGTACCGAAAGTACGCTCCCCGTCGGGAGATATAAAAGTAGAAGCTACCCCCGAAGGCAGGGTATCAGAAAGTAACAAATTAGCTTCCGTTCCGCGTTTTAACAAACTTTCCCGATAAAAGTTACCATAAGAATCATTATTTACCTTTCCGATAAATCCGGTACCTGCTCCAAGCTGCGCCATACCTCGAATGGCATTTCCCGCAGAGCCACCGGTCGCCAAATGAGTCTTCACCCGGCTAAAGTATTTATTGATTTTCAGCAATTTATCTTCATCAATCAGAGTCATACTACCCTTAGGCAACTCCATTTCCGCTAAGATTTCATCACTGTCAAGGGTTGCTAACACATCGACCAATGCGTTTCCCAATCCAATTATTTTGTCCATTCCTGATATTTTTTTTGCAAAGATATTGCATATTTCAAAATATCCTATTACTTTTGCAGCGCATTTGAGAAAAAACAACATTCTTCCTTAGCTCAGTCGGTTAGAGCATCTGACTGTTAATCAGAGGGTCCTTGGTTCAAGTCCAAGAGGAAGAGCAAAAGAAAAACTTGAATGCAACATTCTTCCTTAGCTCAGTCGGTTAGAGCATCTGACTGTTAATCAGAGGGTCCTTGGTTCAAGTCCAAGAGGAAGAGCGAAAAGGTTCGTCATTGCGGCGAACCTTTTTTGTTTTAATAAAGTTCCCGCCCGATGTAGGCCCAACGCAAAGCATCCCGTTCTTCGCCTCACCAGGCGAGAATGGGATGCTACAAACAAAACAAACAACAAGGTTATCTTCACAGACAGCCATTGTATAAGGTCATTTAATCAAAGTAATTATAGTATTGTCGTTTATTTTCTCCAAAGTCGTAGACAGTTGATAAAGAGTACCGTCCTCGGCTGTATACATCACATGCAAAGCTTCCGACCAACCGAAATCAAACTCTCCTTTAAGACGCAATGTATACGCTCCACCAGCACCGATAACAAACGTACCGATACGCGTACCGTTGCGCTGGGTAATAATATCAACTTTCTCATCTGAAGGTATCGGACTTTCGGCTGATTCGTAGCAGATAGTACCCGTTATAGGTTTATTAGTCACCCTTATTTCAAGAGGGACAAAAGCGACTTGCGTTTCTTCACTTTTCACTACAATGGTTTCGGCTGTCACAACCTTACCATCTTTAGGTTTGAGTGTTAATTTATTAATGGATAGATTCTCATAAGAACCAGTACCGGGATAATGATTTTTTGCCGTATATTTATAGCAACCGATCGAAACAGGTGTTGCACCCTCCACAACAAAATTATTCGTATAAATATAGCAATCTACCGTTTCACCCGGAGATACTTCCATCACCTCCCCTGTTGAACCTTGCAACCGGCCGTCTACCGGTCTTTCTACAGAGTTCACATCCAATTCAACCTCTATATCCGCATGGTAGTCCGCGTCGATGGAACGCGTCGTATTCCCAGCAGTCACATCCCGGTCACTCACAAAATGAAAAGGATCGAAGTAGGAAAGCTCAAAACTGGCAGAACGGTAGGAATCATCCTTCGGTACGGCAATACGGATTACATCGGCGCATAAAGGCTGCTTGGTTTTAAAAGGAACACTAAAAATGCCTGTCTTCGGATCATACAACTGCCTTGCGTTCGCGTCCACAGGATTAAATACGTAGTAATATCCGCCGTTGCTGGGTGATGTCATAGGTGCATAATTAGTGCCATCTTCGATTAGGCTGCCACCAGCATCATACCATTTCCAATAAGTCGCAGCAGGATTCTGCGGTTCCATTGCATTCGTAAAAATCATAATATCAGTCATATCCTGACCAAAATTCGTAACAGGGTTATCCCCTTTTAGAAACTGGAAATCTACAGAAACCGAGCTTCCTTTTACAGGCGCCACCAGCTTGTACTGTACATTGTGTATTTCATCTTTTGCTTCATTTGGATTATAAACCGAAGTATTCACCATTTTCAACGCCCAATCAGATTGTCTACTGAATGTATATTGCTTATGGGTAGTCTCAAAATTGGTTGCTTCCACATAGATATGTCCCGGTTCAGGATGTTCCCCTGAACCATAACCTATGCTGGTAAGGAAATAAACACGCTGCACTCCCACCTCATTGGCAGTATACACATATTTATAGCCCCAGCTTTCAGCCAAGCCCTGATCCTCTCCACTATCCTCCAAATCTTTCGCAAGCGGAAAACGGCCGCCCCAACCACCGTCAGCGATACTATTATCATTGATATCACCCCCTTTATCAATATAATCGGAAAGCGCTATAATAGGTAGTTTGGTAGCTTCTTTCGTGTCAATACCGTTGGTGGAGATACGACATTCCAGCGGAAATAACTCAGGCGGGAAGTTCTGCGGAATGTCGAATAGCAATGTCACCAACTGGTCTTTTTGCCCCGAGCTGACATTAGTCGAGCACCACACACCCTCAAACACAAAGTTCTTTACCAATATCAACGAGATTTCCCGGCGCAATGCCCCGGCTTTTACCAGCAAAGTGGCACGTTCGGGGGTCTCTGTGGGATTATGTAAAGGCTGAACTTTGATTATTCCCTTTGTCTTGGTATCGATTGTCGAGTTGAAGATATTCTCATTTGCCAGCCAGGAAACAGTAACATTCCCATCACCGATATATTCATAAGGTATCTCAAAATTATGGTTTGCAGCATTCTCATTTTGGATGACGTGCAACACTTTTTTCACATCCAACACATTCTCCCCGTCAGACACCTTGGGATGGCTGTTGTCCAACGAAATCCACACATTGTTTACAGAACGCAGATTTTTAGCTTTGTCCCTATCGGTAGTGCCGTTAGCAAGCGTAAAATTACCTTTTATATTCAGATTGTAGCGGTAGTTACGCCAGATTTCAACCGGGTCGTTCTCCTCACCCGCCACCAAAGAGGCTTTGAAATAATAATCCTGGTCAGAATCTGTACCAGCTGTGCCAGGTGCAAAACGCCCCCTCAAGATGACGTAAATAGGATAATCATCGCCATTGGGATGTTCAAAGATATACTTTGGATTAGCGTCCATATTCTCGAACATGGAAATGTCTTCGGAAGCATGCAGCGGCTCATTGGGCATGGTTACGTAAGGAAGGTTATCTGTTTGGTCCAGGGTTCTTTCAGTATAATCAAAACCTGCATAGGCATCGTCTTCCACCGTATGATAGGGTGCCACCATCCCGTTCGCGTAAATATTGAACAGTTCAAAAGCATTGACCGTGAAGTTCGCGGCTGCCATAGTTCCTAACTGCACGCAGGCTTGGTTACGCACCAGCGTAATCGACTTCTCTTTCACAGCTTCCGTATCGATTTCATCTTTATCGCCAGATAGCGGTTTTGTCGGCAGCTCCATTCTTCCCCAGTACCCCATCATACTGGAAGATGTGGCCAGGGAAGCAATAAGCTGCACTTCATCCATACCTAAATGCACGCCTTCCAACGACTTTTCATTCAGGTTGGAAATTAGATGTATATATCGGGTGGAAGGGGGTACGGATGCTTCAAAACTCCCTGTGTAAACAGCATCTTGACCACCCACCTGTGTGTCCTCGTTCACTGTCACCAAGGTACGTCCCAGATAGCTATGATTACGGTCAAAGTTATAGAGATAGGTTGTTTGCAGTCCCCAACCATCCTCATCCACTGAACGGGTCTTTACGGTCTGCATGGCAGGAGCCGTACCGGAGAAACGCAGGATTACATTACCGTTCTTGTCATACTTTGGCAACTCGTTCACAAATTCGTCCTGCACGCAAGCGGTAAGCAGGAGCGAAAAAACAGTCAGTATAAATAATTTCTTTTTCATAAACGTGTACTGAATTTAGTAAGGGGTAACACTCGGTCTCTGATCCGGCCAGTCCGTAGTTGTGTCTTTAATGCGAATAATTTTGCCCGGTTCGTTGGCATCGCGCACACAGCGGACAGCAGGTTGCCTCCCCCATCCACCACTACTATGATTACTTACAGTTTGATCTTTTGTATTCCAAACCTTACCCAATGAGCACCAATATTGATCCAAAGCAAGCACCTCGTCAATAGCACTATAGTTATTTTTACTGTTAGTCTGCGTTTTTCCAATAATGGTAAGTTCTGCCGGTGTGGGAACACGCCAGTTCTTATATTTTACTACAATCCCCTCCTGATAATCCAAAAAAGTAGTTTCTTCATATCGACTGCAATGAACCTGTGCTTCCTGATAATTCGGAAAGCCTTGAAAAGCGCCTAATTGCGAAGCTATCATAAAAGAGGGGGATACCATATTGCCCACATCCTCTCCTCCTTGTGTATATCCGTTTTCATCTAAAGGAGGCACCCCTAATGTATACTCATCTGAAGAAGCTGTAATTCGTACATGATACATACGGGGGTTTTTATGAGTATTTACACTGGCACTATTCCATTGACTCCTATTACTATTACTATTACCATTACCATCATCATCATCATAATAATAATAATCCAATGTATGATTACTCTTCAATAAAGTAGGAACCTTCTTACCATTGTCATCTTGTTCCATATCAACTTCATTCCACCTAACATACTTAACTACAAAATAACCATTGACCCCTTCACCCGTATCCAACTCGTTATTATTATTTTCCTTTGTATATCTGTTATCAGAATCATTTGTTGGTCCGTCCAAGAAATCACATCCTCTACCATCTTCATCGCGCAGCGACGAATAATACCCAAAGGTAGACGTTACGTAATTCAAAGGATATTGCACAACATCTACGTACTCCACAAGATTCTTATTATGATTATTCGTAATCTTAATTCTAAAGTATTTAGGCGCATTATTAGGCAATGGTTCAGATAGAATGGTAACGTTTCCTGTTACTTCACCTTCAGCATACTCGAACTTAACATCATATCCGTACGTCGGATCATTCCAGCTTCCCCCCTCTCCAACTACTTTCCGCTGTCCGAATTTATTATAATAATACACATCCCCAGCCAGTGCAACGGTTACATCATCCGATGCGTCGAAATGCAATACGGAATTCTTCGTATCATCCGTCAAGCTCAGTTCGTGATAATTCACGGAGAGGAAATCTCCGGAGGTTTCTCCATCTATGTCAATATTTATCGTTCCCCATTCCATTGCTTCAAATCCGACACCCTCCAAGGGCACCGGTTCACTCGGCTCGTTACTGCCCAATGCCCGTACTGTAGCCTCAATGGTATATTCGTAGTTTCGTTGCAAGCTGTAGTCTCTGCTGTCACCCATACCTTCGGGGGCGGGATTTACGGTTTGATAAGTAAACTTATCCAACGAAATAGCATACGAGTTGATCTCTAAGGGCGATGACTCAGGTTTTTTCGGCTGTACCGGAATATTGATAACCAAAGAAGATGCAGTTTCCAAGTCACCCCCCACCCATTCGCAAGCATACGAATAGAGCGTGTAAGTAATGATTCCGCCCTCTTCCATCTCATAGTCATAGGTAAAGGTTCCCGATGCAGATCCGCGATATATACCCTGTCCGCTCCTCACGTTAGTAGTAAGCGCAGGATTGGTAAATGTTATTTGATTATTGCCAGCCAAACCGACAAACGGAGTATAGCTCCCCAAAAATTCCGATGACAATGCAATATTCAATACAATTTTTGCCGCAGCTCTGGTCAAAGTAGCAGGTACTTCTATCGGTTCGGACGTTTCATCGTTCAATTCTACAGCATCACTTTCTCCCTCCATTAGCAAAGCTTCAAGGTTTGTAAAAGGAGGTTTGTTCATTTCCGTTTCTATCAGGCTGTTAAGGTCGCTCACGGCTAATTGCCCACCATTCTCTATTTTTGACTCCACCTCTGTCGGCAGATCATAATTGGCTATCAGGCATATTTTATACTCCTTCTCCGAATCGAAATTCTTTTTACTGCCCAAAGAGACCGGTTTCGTAATATCCACATGCTGTAAGCTAAGGCTATAGTGGCACTTGGTTTCAGCAGAAAGTATTCCGCCGGTCGCCTCAAAAACAAATAGGTGCAATGTGTTTACTACCCCCTCGATGCCACTTGCCGCACGGGTAGTTCTTTCGTCACCCGTAGAAATCCTAATCAGGACCTGGTTGTCATAGTTTCCCATATCGGCCTGTATCTCGTCCTCTTGCGTGCAAGAGGTTGTTACAAACAGTAACAGCATAGGCAACAGCGCCATCCATTTATGTAAATAATGAATTCTCATAACTATATAGTTTATCAATTAGACGATGGTTGGACCTGCTTTATAAGGATAAAATCTTGAATCTCAGTCTCATCCCACGGAAGCGAACAAACCAACCAGCTTCCGTCAGCTTGCTCCAATTTTATCTGCAACCGGCATTGCGGTGTTTTTGTTCCACCCGCCGAAGCCTCATTAAAAGGCCTGAGGGCTTTCACCCAAAAAGTTTCTCCCTTATCTGTCAATACTCCTTCAGGAGCCGGTATCGGCTGTCCAGATTGGTCTGCAAAAGTAAAGTCCGTTACATTGTCAATGGTAGCCTGCCACTTCACATTTGCCAGTGCATTATCTTGCCCGGCGCTTATCCTGAAACCTGCGTTTTGTCCTCCCAGCATATCACTTTCAGAAATAACCTCCGTTATATATAGTTCTGTAGGTTCAGGACCGAACGCAATATTCGACTCATCGGTCCATGTAATCTCATACCCGGCTTCCTCCCAGTCATCTATACTGATGTGAAGCAATATTCCGGCAGCCTTTACCAGGCAACAGATGTTATACTGATGATTGATTGCAATCGGCGGAAGGTAAATAACGGCAGTGCGGGGTGTGCCACCTACGGTATAGTTGATTGCCAGGCGGGGCTTTTTCTCTGTATTCGGCTCCGTATCCCAACTATCGGAACCGTCTGAATTCTTCACCAGATAGGCAGTTGCCACTTTGTCTTGCGTCGTGTAATCAGTCAAGTTATTTGCTGCACTCTCCGATAGGGTAGGAAAGTCATTGGCATTCTGAACAATCAAGCCAAGGCTATTATCGCTATAAGTATTCCCCTGCCCTGCGTCATCCGTATCACCCCAGAATACAGGAGAATCCGTTTTATAATCATGTAACGTCACGTCTGTAATCTGCACCGCTCCGCCTGTTGTGGCAAAGTAGAGGTTCAGCTCCGCCACATCGCGGGTCAGCGGACACTCCACTACGGTCACTCCCTGGGTGTCGGTAATCTCCTCTGTTACCCAACCGCTCATTAAAGATCCGTTTGTCACCTTGCTCCGGTCGAACACCAAAGCGTGCAGTTCATTGTGTGAGATGTTCTCGTCTAAAGATTTGGCATTGGTGCCGCTACCGTAAGTAAGCCCGCCCTCATTGGCAAGAACGAAAAACTCCAGATTTCCTCCCTGCTGCAAACGCAACGGGAGATAGTAGGCAGCACCCGATTCCTGCAGATTGCCATTGTAAGTATAACCCACCGGTTTCCCTGTAGCATCGAATACGTACACACGCAAGGTATTGATTACACTCACATCAGTGGCACGCGTCTGCGTCTGTTTGGTATCGATGACCAATCGCACTTCCAGTTTACCATTGCCACCGGGAGCCGAAAGGTTCTGTTCCTTATTGCATCCTGCCAGTAGCAGGACGGCTGCCATCCATATAAAAACGGTCGTCCTACGAACCGTCCGTTGGAATATGTCATTTTCTCTTTTCATACAGTAGTAAGTTTACATATCATTTTTCATCCATGCCCGGATGTATTTCTTCTTCTTCAAAAGGCTTCACCGTTACGCCTACTCCTCCGCCCTCGAAGCGTATCAGGATGGAGAGTTCCACCTCCTGCCTGTCTTCAACGGACAGGTTGTTGTCGGCCAAGTACTGCTCCACGCTCAGAGTGTGGAAGGGTTGACCGGTGGCAGGGTCAGTCAGTTGGAGTTCGATGTCGTTCTCGTCTTCAAAGCGCAGGGTGCAGAACACAGCCTCGTAGGCTGTTTCGCTTCCGGCGGCACGCACGGCTTCGGGCGTGTAGGCCACCAGCGTTTCCGAGGGTTCGCCGTTGAAGTGGCAGCATCCCGCCAGCGATGTCATCCGCAGACCCACGGGGCAGGCGTCGCCTGCGGCCTTGGTCAGCGGGAACACCGCATTTTCAAAACCCTCCATGCGCACTTTCAGGTTGATGTGGGCGCATGTAAAGTCACAAGTTTCTTTTACGTCTTCCCATGCCCGGCTGATGGTGAAGCTTTTGGCGGCATGGTACAGTTCGTCGTTGGTGTCGATGGCCGTTCCATCGTAATACTCGGGTGAGGCGATGCTTCCGTGCGCTTCGTGCTCGCTGTCGTCCACCTCGCTATGTTCGCCTGCGTTTCCCCAGCAGATTGCTTCATAGTTGCCGGGGGCAAGGTTCGTGAGTGTGATGCCTTGCAGCTGTTCCAACGCCGCACGGTCCACAGTATAGGTTTCCACCAGTTGCTTTGTTTCCGCATTGTAAACATACAGATCGACTTTCGTCACTTTTTGGCGGAAAATGTCGGTGGTACCGTCACCCGTATAGCGGAACAGTAGCGTGTAGCTACGATGGCAGTCATCCAGATTGTCTTTGATGCAGCCGGTGAGGATACAGGGTATCAGCAACAAGAGGAATAGTATATCTTTTTTCATTTCTGTATGTCTCTAAAGAATAAATAATCAGATATAAGATAAAAGTCGGGAGAAACAAGGAAAGAGGAAGATGTGCCGTCATCCACCGCAGATTGCAAACTCCGGCACATCTCCATCCATACCCTTATAGGTTATTCATCCAAACCCGGATAAATATTCGCTTCCTCAAACGGAACCACCGAAACCTTTACAACTACATTATAGCTCTTCGGAACTCTCAAGTCGATAGACATATTGACCGGAGTAATCAGTACTTCCATATTATAAATTTTGCCGGGCTGTAATTCCAATTCCACCTCTTTCTCAGCGTCCGAATAGAGTTTATTGATATTGGCAAACAGATACTCGTCTGTAGTCGGCAATGTATAGTCCGTTGTAAGGCTGGCTATTTGTTCGGTATAAGCCTTTACAAACTTATCATCGTTGCTATCAGCTCCAATAGCATCACCATTGGCCATAGTCGGTGCTGAGATATTATAAGCAGGAGTCATGTACTTACCAAACTGGAAGTGTATGGTAGGATTGGCAATATCACTCCCTGCAACGCCATCCGCACCAGCTTTGGCATCCGTAGCGAATGGAACCAGCACATTGAAAGCAATACACTTTTGCTGTTCGCCCGCAGCAGCGGTAGGAATAAGTTCGGCTATGCCGTTGGTAATTGAAGCATCTACATAAGGTAATAAAGTGCCATAGTCATCTTCTACGTCAGAGTCATAATCAATATAAGCAGCTTCAGTCTTTTTATCAGTACCACCAACCGACCATGTACCGTCTTTTATCGTATTCACATAGGTATCTGTATCTTTCATATCCTTATGTGTACCCAGCAAATCATTGAAAGAATCAGCAAATCTGTTCAGATAAATACCATGCAGCACGGGTTTGAAATTTTCCCAAGGAATAGCATATTTATCTTTAGTGGCTATAATACCGCCCGCTGTAGTTTCTTCATCAGGGAATAAAATCTGACCGGTTGTTTTTACCTCGATACTCGTTATCTGAATACGGGAGATAATCGGCTTCAATTCCACTACAGCATTATAATAAAGGCTTCCTTCATTATCGGCACCCTCCAGCGTTATTTCCTCAGTAGCATCAGCCGGTTCCGCGTGTACCTCTTTCAATACCTCCTTGTCACTGCCTACATACACCACTGCATTTCTCGCAATGGACGGAGCTTGCTGTGCCAAGGTTGTATTTAGGGAACTGATATTAGTAATCTTTTCAAACTCATCTGTGTCAAAAATGGCATTGGCAACAATATGTACGGCAGAAACTCCCGTCAAGCCCACGAACTTGGCACCGGTTGTCCCAAAAAGCGCACTCCATTTCTTCGTGTTAGCTTGGGCTGCAGCTTCTTCAGTACCATCCGGCAATTCTTTAGATATCTGATACTTGTATTTCACCGCACCGGCTGCATCCGTAAAGAAGAACGCCAGGTTCTGTATGTTACCCTGAGCGGCAGCAGCATTGGCATCTTCCGTCCAAATAGCTCCTCCGGCATCCATAGTTGCGCGTGTAGATGCATCCCCCAGTCCCTTGATAGATACAATCAGCGTCTTAGGCGTATTGTCGTCCGGCAATCCATTCCCAAGCTCATCGTCATTGCTACATGCCGCGAACGCCAATCCGGCCAATCCCAGCATAAAAAACTTGTTTAGCTTCATAATTTTAAGAATTAGTAAATAAATAAATGAATAGTTCGTTTCTCTTTATAAGTCCGCTATCACGCCCTCCACATTGCGCAGGTTCTCCTTGGCCTCCGCATCGCCCGTGGCGGCGGCACGTTGGAGCACGGCACGTGCCTTCTCGTACTGCCGGTCGTTGGCGTAGGCCACGCCCAGGCAGTTCAGCACCCGTACATCGGCCTCTTCCTGCAAGGGAAGCAGCAGGAGGATGGCCTCCCGCAAGCGGCCACGCCCCAGTTCGTAGCGCGCGGCATTCACCACGGCCGGCACATTGCCGGGATACGTGCGGGCGGCTATCAGCAGGACTTCGCCATGCTGCGGGGTGTCCGCCCCGTAGGACGCCGCCACCTGGTACATCTCTTCCACACTCAGCAGGCGAGGATTGGTGTGTATCTGCTTGCGGGCCTCCTCCAGGTTGAAGTTACGCACCTTGTACTCGATGCGGTACTCATTACGGCGAAGCGGCGGATACACCTCGTTCACCAGCCGCTGGTACACCTCCGGCGGGAACTCATCTTTGAAGCGCTGCTCGCAGGTGTCCAAATCGCCCCCGCAGGCATCCACCACGGCAATCACCTCTTTCTGCTGCAACAAATTGGGATACTTGTCCAGCTCCAAGCGCAGCCCCGCCCAGTCTTCACCCCGCCATACCACGTGCCACAGGCGTGTATCCACTTTTGTCTCCTTCTGCACATATTGCGCAAAGGCCTCGGCACGACGTTGTGAGAGTTTCTCATTATAGGCGGCACGCCCTTCCGGCGAAGCGTAACCAGTGATGTATATGCCCGTAATTGTCAGGTCTTCGTTGTCCTTTACAATGTCGATGGAGTGGCGCACACTGTCCAATTCCCGGCGGTTGTTGTGGAATGCCGGGTCTATCTTATGGCTGTCCTGGCGGAAGTTCAAACGGGCCACTTTCACCTCATCACGCATCTTCACCGGCTCCTTCAATGGCGGGACGAATGCCACCGTATAATGCGGCCGGAACAGTTGCAGGAACGTGCTCTTCACGGGAGACTCTTCTGTGCCCTTGTCGCACTCTGCACAGCCCGTGGTCTGTTCACGCAGTACCAGACGGGCGGAGCCGAGCCACGGCTCGTAAGGTATCACCGTGCTGTATTCCACTTGTTGCGCCTTGCCGTTCTTGCGCCGCAGCACGGTCTGCGCGCCGTCGGTCACGGCAGAGCCGGTCAACGCCTTGGTACGACGATGTATCTTGTCGCGCACCTTGCCGTCCAGCACCACTGAGGGAAGTTCCAGACTTTTACCGCCCTCCTTGGCCACTACCACCGGGTAGAGGCGTACGCTTTCCTGGCGCTTCACATGCATGCCGGCCACATCGAGCACAAGGTTCACGTGCACCTCACGCCCATGCTTCTTTACTTCGTCATCTACCACGCGCACTCCGGCCAGGTGTCCCGTCTGTGCACAAACCGGAGCATACGCTCCGAACAAGAGCAGTGCGCCGCATATCCATTTGCCATATATCCGTTCTTTTTTCATAATGCGCTTCCTCCTTATTTAATAATGTATATCAGTGATACGGCGGCTTTGGTGACGCTAAAGTAGCCTTTGTCGTTCTTCTCTTTCCACTCGCCGCACTTGGGACAGTCGTATTTGTCATAATGATTTTGCACGTAACCCACGCCTACACTCGTTTCAATGCTCCAGCGGCTGTTCAATACCCATTGGTAGCCATAGGCCAGACCCGCGCCGTAGTAGTAGCCCTCGTAGCGGTAGCCTTTGGTAGAGGGGTAGATGCCCAGAGGGAATTCCACGTTACCCACGTTGAACTGCCCTCCGAGCAGGTGCAGGCCCAAGAAGTGTCCGTTGAATGCCTCGCACAGCCAGTATCGTGCTTCGGGCTGTGCCATCCAGTGCTTCCACTTCTTGCTGTCCGAGAAAGTAAAAGGATTATAGTTGGCGGAAAGGTCCAGCGTCCACTTGGGAGCCAGACGGAATTCGGCGCCCAGGTTGAAGGTGGTCGTGGCATCATACAGCAGGTTCGTTTTGACGGCTATATCCTGCGCTGACAAAGAGATGCCGATAAATAGGAAAATAATACAAAAGCTCTTTTTCATACTCTCCGTTTTTATATGATATAAGTTATCTATTTATATGCCTTGTCGTTTTAACATTTCCGTTACTTTGTAGGTAACGGGAAACAAGGAGAAACACGCTACAAGAGGCATTCTTGTACCGACATAACCAACTGTTACGGATTATCGGATGAATAAAGAGAGTACGGGCAGATCTTCCCGTGTTAATTTTACATAACACGGCTATGGGAGTATTATGCATTTCCCATTAAGGGAAAATACTGTCATTCAAACTAATGTGCCTTATAAATATATAGAAAGGCTGTTTTTACTTATTTTTCAAAAAAAAATCCTTTTTTCTTGTTTGATACAAATGTTTTGTTGATATTTGTGATAAACAAATAATTTCCATTACCTACAAAGTAACGGAGAACGTTTGTTGTATTATCAGAAAGTCAACATGATACATCGTACTTACTTAAAGATTCACAAATTACTGTTTATCAAATATATAAGATACTATTTCCTTATTCATATCCCATATCTTATTATCCGAGTGTCTCTTAAAGTAAGTTTCTGTTACTTTAACAGAAGAATGTCCCATTGCATTACTGATAAGCTCTTGTTGATAATTCCGATAATTTGCAATAGTAGCCCAGCTATGCCTTGCCGTATAGCTCGTCAATCCCGTAATGCCGTTTATATATTCTCCTAATTTCTTTAAGCGATAATTAAAACCGCGCAGAGCGTTTTGGTATTGCCGGTACTCATTCTTTCCCGGATGATGAATAAGAGGAAATAAATAGGGAGAAGCCTCGTCGGTATTCCTGAGACTGCGGATAATCTCCATTGCTTTAGCCTCAACGCGTACAGTGAGCCATGCGCCTGTCTTTTTACGACGATATACTATCACATTATCATGTAAATCACAATGCCGCAGATAAGCAATATCCACAAACGGCATTCCACGAAGCATAAAAAGCAATAGAAAAAGCAAGCGTGTGGATTCCAGACTTTCATCCGCCACAGGTGTATCAAGCCGGCGGAACACATCTTCATCCACAGCACGTTTCACGGTAACCTTTGTTCCCGTATACACCCCTTTGAAAAGTCTGGGTTGATAAGACGCCATCCCTTCATCCACAGCGCGAAAGTAAGTGGCACGCAACATTCTCATATAAGTGGAAATCGTATTCCAATGGAGCTGACGTCCCAGCAGATACTCTTGAAACGCTTTCAGCCACACGGGAGTGACTTCTTCAAAACTTATGGAATCCCGCTCCATAAAGTCCTTGATGCGATTCAAGGTACTTTGATACACGTGCGCCGTACCCATGCGCCGTTCTCCTCTCAACTGAGAGATAGTCATGGCCATATAGGCCGACAGATTTGTTTTACTCATATAGCTCTACTTTAAAAGTGAGCCATATAAATGCCTAAAAAACAGATTAGTTCAGGTGATGATTCTGTTAAAAAAACACACAGATTACAAACTTTAATACACATCCGGAAGTTTGTCTGTCTTCCGAAATACCGGAATTTATCAAAAATGCGCTACGGCAAGTGTCAGCACACTGATACGCACGCCCTTTACATCCCGAAATACATCGGCGCACGCAGTGGTGGTAGCTCCGGTAGTAAGCACATCATCTACCAACAGGATATGTTTTCCGACGAAACGTTCGAGATGGCGGAGATGAAAGATGCCGTCCACATTCTCCCACCGCTCATAGGCAGACTTACTTGTCTGTGTCTCCGTATGCTTCCTGCGCATCACGGAAACAGTATCCAAAGGAATACCCGTAACTGCAGCCACACCTTTGGCGATACATTCACTCTGATTGTACCCCCGCATCCGTTGCTTGCGGGGATGTAAAGGGATGGGAACTATGACGTCCACATTATGAAAGAACCCCGAAACAGTCAGTTCCGCCGCCATAAAGCACCCCATTATCTCTCCCAAGTCCTTACGGCCGCTATATTTCAATTGATACAGTATCCGGCGGAAATCACTGCCCTTATGGTAAAAGAAATAGGAGGTAGCGCGTTCCAAAGGAAGCTTTCCCCAGAACATACGTTCCACCGGATTATCCGTACGAAGATGATAATCCGTACGAGGCAGATCCATATTACATTTCAGACAAATAGCCTCTTCTCCTTCCTGCAGGGGTGTGCCACACACTGCACACTGACGGGAAAAGAACAAATGAAGAAAAGATAAGAACCAAGTTTTAAGTGTGCTTTCCATTATCAAAAAAAACTATTTATCCGCATCCTGCTTATAAATAAGTTTTCCACGTTGGCTGACAGTCCATTTATCATTTTCCAGACGCACATTCTTCGTATCGTCATCCTCTGCATTCCAAGCATATCCGCCGGCAGGCAGGCTACGACGGTCGAGGATTTCATTCGGAGCACCTTCTTCCGGGAAGAACAGTTCTACTTGAGTGGAATCCGGACTGAACACAATGAACAATGTATTCTCCGCATTTTCCACAGAAGCCAGGCGAACGCCTTTTTCCCACAACCGGATGCAATCTTTCTGCACCTCGCTCCATGTATATCCGGCCGAAGCAACACATCCATGTTCGTCCTTATCGTTTCCGACCATTTCTGTTTTTTCAGCTGCATCGGCTGTTTCAGCTTTTTTTTCGCGGGCGTTTCCGCAACTCACCAAGAATGCTCCGGCACATACCAGGCACATAGAAATCACTTTAACATTCATAGTTATTGGTTTTTAATGTTTTTATATTCACGCCAAAGGTAGAAATAAATATGATAGGAACGAATAAATCCTGCAATTCTTATACCTTAATTATCCTGTACAATGAGCGAACAAGAGGTGTGCAATACTAATAATGTCCCAGCATATATCATTTATGTTCAAAAATGCAGAACCGGAAGTTTTTTGTCTGCCCAAAGACTATCGGGATAATTATTTTTGCTTTACATTTACAGAGGATTAAGTACGGTCCACCCCTCCGAAACGAATAGAAAAACAACTACTTATTAATATACCAAACGAAAAAACATGAAAAAAAGCATTCTATTTATCACGAGTCTTTTCCTCTGCGTTTTCTGCCTGACAAGCAATGCCCAACAAAACAGGACAGAAGTTACTTGGGAGAATATGGAAGGTGTCACAGTGCCCATTCCCCCGCAAGTACATCCCCGACTTTATGTACGCTCCACCGATGTACCGGATTTGAAAAAACGAATGAACCATCCGCACGTAAAAGAAGTACTTGCCACCCTAAAGAAATTGGGCAAGGATCGTACTCCTGAAGAAGAAGCAAAGGTAAAGGACAGAGGATTCCGTTATTACTTTGAGATGCGTGGTGTGACCAGCCGCGTACAAGTACAAGCACTCGACTATCTGGTATACGGTGACAAAAAACAAGCCAGAAGCGCCATTACCGCCATGCTGGACACGCTCCAGAACGTCAATTATGGAACAAAAGGAGATTTGTCACGCGCCAGCGGAGTGATGCTGACCTGCGGTGCAATGGTGTACGACTGGTGCTACGACCAAATGAAAGAATCTGAAAAGAAGGCTTATATCGAATCTTTCATCCGCATAGCCAAAACAATGGAATGCGGTTACCCGCCACGCAACAACGAGCCGATAGCCGGACATTCCAGTGAGTGGATGATACTACGGGATATGCTTTCCGCCGGCATAGCCATCTACGACGAATATCCGGATATGTACAATTACGTAATAAAGATGATGTTCAAGGATTATCTGCCTGTAAGAAACTACATCTACTCCGGACACAATTACCATCAGGGAACAAGCTACGTAAATGTACGTTTCAGCAATGACCTTTTCTCTTTGTGGATATTAGACCGCATGGGTACAGGAGCCATATACAATCCGGCACAGCAATTCGTACTTTATGACTTCTTATATCGCCGACGTCCGGACGGACAGGTAATGCCGGCGGGTGACACTAATCCTATCCGCAGAAACATGCCTTCTTATTCATTACCCGCCATGCTGGCTTCCAGTTTCTACAAAGACAGCTACTTGGCATACGAGTACGAACGCAAGCCCAATATCGAACGTCATTGCCTCATCTTCGACATTCTGTGGAGAGATTTGGATTTGAAGGCCAAAGCCCCCGACGACCTGCCGTTGACGCGTTACTCAGGAAGTCCTTTCGGCTGGATGATAGCCCGCACGGCATGGGACAAGAACAGTGTGATTGCCGAAATGAAGATAAACGAACAGTTTGTCGGCAACCATCAGCATATGGACGGCGGTTCTTTCCAATTATACTACCGAGGCCCTCTTGCCATTGACGCGGGAGCTTACCAGGGGAGTTCCGGCGGATATAACAGCCCTCACAACAAAAATTTCTTTAAACGTACCATCGCGCATAATTCTCTGCTGGTATATAATCCGGATGAGAAATTCGCCTGCTGGAACTATGGCGGAGGCGACAAGACCGAATTCGCAGCCAACGACGGCGGACAACGTATGCCCGGCGACCGCTGGGAAACCTGCCGTTCCTTTGAAAAGCTGCTGAGCAAGGATTATACCACCGGTAAAGCATTGGCGCACGGTTTCGGACCGGACCTTAATAAGCCGGATTATTCTTATTTGAAAGGTGATATTACGCAAGCTTATACAGATAAGGTAAAAGAGGCAAAACGTTCTTTCGTTTTCCTCAACCTGCACTCTGCCGAAGTACCTGCCGCATTAATCGTATTCGACAAGGTGGTTTCTTCCAATCCGCAGTTCAAAAAGTTCTGGTTGCTGCACAGCATCGAGGAGCCGGTAATAGAAAATAATCGTTTCACAATCAAGCGTACCAAGAACGGAGATACGGGAATGTTGCAAAACCAGGTGTTACTGCCCGAAATCAGTGATGCCCAAATAGAGAAGGTAGGCGGAAAAGGAAAAGAGTTCTGGGTGTTCGGAACCAACTACCCCAACGAGGCATCGCCCAACCGTCCTGATGACGCCAATGAAAAAGGAGCGTGGCGCGTAGAGGTATCTCCCAAAGCTGCCGCTACGGAAAACTACTTCCTGAATGTAATGCAAGTTGCAGACAATACCTGCAAACAGATGAATGACGTGAAACGCATCGACGCCGAGAAAGTGGTAGGTGTGCAGATAGCTGACCGAATTGTTACTTTCAGCAAAAACAGCCAACCCTTGTCCGGTAAAGTCGATGTGAAAGTAGACGGAAACACTACCATGAAATTCGTTATAACCGACCTTATCCCGGGAACATGGCAAATCAAGAAAGACGGAAAAGTATATATTCCCGCCATGGAGGTTCGTTCGGACGACGGCATCCTTGCCTTTGAGGGCGCTGCCGGACATTACGAATTTCTGCGCTGACGAACAACCGTCAGGAAACAGATGCTTAGTAAAAAATAGACACATATAATATATTAGTTATATTCAGTCGTATATTGAGCCTATCTAAGTCGTATACTGAGCCTATCTAAGTATACGACTGAGATAGGCTCAGTATACGACTTAGATAGGCCTTCCTTAACACCATTGATAGTCAAGCATTTACAAATCCATCGATTTATTAAGAAAAATAGCGACAAGTATGAATAATAAATAGTTTTCCGTATCTTTGCCTGCTGCAATCTTAAAGCACTCAAAGATATGGAACATCCTCTTTCTCAATTCAGATATTGCCCGAAATGCGGTTCGGAACATTTCGGGATTCATAATGAAAAATCAAAGCTGTGCAAGGACTGCGGCTTTACCTATTACTTCAACTCTTCTGCCGCCACCGTTGCCCTGATACTGAACGGGCAGAACGAACTCTTAGTGTGCCGCCGTGCCAAAGAGCCGGCAAAAGGGACACTGGACCTGCCGGGTGGCTTCATCGATATGGCGGAAACCGGTGAAGAAGGCGTGGCGCGCGAAGTAAAAGAAGAAACGGGCATGACGGTGACACAGGCCGAATACCTGTTTTCACTGCCTAACATCTACATCTATTCGGGATTTTCCGTACATACGCTGGATATGTTTTTCCGCTGTGCGGTAGCCGATTCCCGGCATTTCAAAGCAATGGACGATGCTGCAGAGGCTTTCTTCCTCCCCCTTAAAGACATACATCCGGAGGACTTCGGACTGGGCTCCATTCGTAAAGGCCTGCAGATATTTCTGTCCGGCATATCCTAAAAAAGCCAAACAGCCGGAACATTTTCAAACCAAAACCCGTATTTTTGTAAAAGCATCCATTCTATACCGAAGATGAAACATAAAATTTACCGCATAGTATGCACTGCGCTTTGCTGCGCACCGTTGCTCGCCACAGCACAGACGAGCGAGAAAATCACTTCTCCGCAACGACTGTATGAAGAAGGACAGAACCTGTTCCAACAAAAGGCATTCTCCGCAGCCATATCTCCCTTACAGGCTTTTGTAAAACAAATCAAAGCGGAAGGCAGCCCGTTGTCCGCCGCCGGAGACAAAGAAGAAGCCGAATATATGCTGGTATGCGCCGAATACGAACTGAGAAGTCCCAATAGCATAGAACTGTTGCGGAGCTATCTCGATACATATCCCGACACTCCCCATGCCAACCGTATTTACGCCCTTATAGCGTCCTCCTATTTCTTCGAGGGAAAATATGACGACGCACTCGCCATGTTCAATGCCGCCCGGCTCGACCTCCTAAGCAACGAAGAGCGGGATGACATGACCTACCGACTGGCAACCTGTTACCTGAAAACGGGGAATGTGAAGGAAGCCGCCATCTGGTTTGAGACATTACGCAGCACCGGTTCCAAATATGCCGCGGACTGCACATATTACCTTTCGTATATCCGCTACACCCAACAACGGTATGACGATGCCCTCAGCGGTTTTCTCAGCCTGCAGGACAATGCGAAATACAAGATGCTCGCGCCCTATTACATCGCAGAAATATACTTGGTTAAAAAGAACTATGACAAAGCGGAAATAGTTGCGCAAAACTATCTCTCCGCCTATCCCAACCAGAAATATACCGGGGAGATGCACCGCATACAAGGTACCGCCGACTACCATTTCGGCAAATACCATGAAGCCGCAGAGGCTTTCAACCGATACCTGAACGACAATGCGGAACCCACCCGGAGAAGAGACGCGCTTTATATGCTGGGAATGTCCTATTACCGGACGGGGGTCTATTCGCAAGTTCCCGTCATCTTGGGTGAAGTGACTACCGGTAAAGACGCGCTTACACAAAACGCTTATCTGCATATGGGATTGGCTTATCTGCAGCTTGCCGACAAGAACAAAGCCCGTATGGCATTTGAACAGGCGGCCGCATCCGGCGCCGACCTGAAAATAAAGGAACAGGCGGCTTATAACTATGCTCTCTGCATTCACGAAACGTCTTATTCCGCATTCGGCGAGTCGGTTACAGTCTTTGAGAATTTCCTGAACGAGTTTCCCAATTCCGCATATGCCGACAAAGTAAGCAACTATCTGGTAGAGGTCTACATGAATACCCGCAGTTATGATGCCGCACTCAAATCCATTGAACGCATTGCACGTCCCGGGAAGGCTATCTTGGAGGCCAAGCAAAAGATTCTGTTCCAACTGGGAACCCAGTCCTTTGCCAACACGCAGTTTGAACAGGCCATCAATTACTTCAACCAAAGCATCGCCTTAGGCCAATATAATCTGCAGACAAAAGCCGACGCCCTTTACTGGCGGGGCGAATCTTATTACCGGTTGAACCGTATGCAGGAAGCTGCCCGCAACTTCAACGAGTATCTGTCACTTGCCCCGCAGAAGAATACGGAAATGTATGCCCTTGCCTACTACAATCTGGCATACATAGCTTTCCACAAGAAAGATTATGCAACGGCGCAAGACCGTTTCCTGAAATTCATCCAACTGCAAAAGAGCGGAGACGCCACCGTCCTTGCCGATGCGTATAACCGTATCGGCGACTGCTACATGCACGTCCGCCGCTTCGACGAAGCCAAGCAATACTACACCCGGGCGGAAAACCTGGGTACGCCCGCCGGTGATTACTCCTACTATCAGCTGGCTTTGGTGTCGGGCCTGCAAAAGAACTACGACGGGAAGATTACATTACTCAACCGGCTGGCCAACAAATATCCGAATTCGCCCTACGCCGTCAATGCACTTTACGAGAAAGGCCGTTCGTATGTGCAAAGCCGCAACAACAATCAAGCCATCGCTACCTTCCGGGAGTTGCTGAACAAATATCCCGAAAGCCCCGTCAGTCGTAAGGCTGCCACGGAAATCGGACTGCTCTATTATCAGAACGACGATTACAGCCACGCTATCGAGGCCTACAAACACGTCATCTCCAAATATCCGGGCAGTGAAGAAGCACGCCTTGCCATGCGCGACTTGAAATCCATCTATGTGGAAGCCAACCGTGTGGATGAGTTCGCAGCGCTTGCAGCCCAAATGCCGGGCGCTATCCGCTTTGAACCCAGCGAACAAGATTCGCTGACTTACATCGCCGCAGAAAAAGTGTATATGAAAGGGGAAATCACCCCTGCAAGGGAAAGTTTCACCCGCTATCTGCAAAGCTATCCGAGCGGAGCTTTCAGCTTGAATGCACACTATTATCTGAGCCTTATCGGAAAAGAACAGAAAGACGAAACCGCCGTACTGGAACATACCGGCAAACTGCTGGAATATCCGGACAGCCCGTATTCGGAAGAAGCCTTGCTGATGCGCGGAGAAATCCTGTTCAACCACAAGGAATACGAAAAAGCCCTGGCAGACTACAAGCAACTGCAAGCCCGCGCCACAACTGCCGAACGCCGGCAACTGGGCGTCACGGGTGTACTGCGCTGCAGTGTGTTATTGAAGGATGATATTGAAGTGATACAAGCTGCAACCGCCTTACTGGCCGAAGCCAAACTCCCCCCCGAATTGCAGAATGAGGCTTTATACTATCGTGCCAAAGCCTATCTGAACCAAAAAGCGGTGAAGAAAGCGGCGAATGACCTGAATATTCTGGCAAAAGACACCCGTACATTATACGGTGCGGAAGCCAAGTACCTGGCAGCACAACTGATGTACAACGCCGGTGACTACGCCACCGCCGAAAAGGAAATACTGAACTTCATCGACCAAAGTACTCCGCACGCCTATTGGCTGGCACGCAGCTTCATCCTCCTGTCCGACGTATATGTTGCCATGGACAAGAAACTGGATGCGCGCCAATATCTGCTGAGCCTGCAACAGAATTATCATGCGGACGATGATATTGAAGGAATGATTCAAGAAAGACTGGAAAAGCTGAAATAAAAGAATACAATGAATATGAGAAAGATACAATATATACTCAGCGGGATAACGCTGATGACCCTTCCTTTAGGCATCCATGCCCAGCAACAGGCCAAAGACTCCACCGTGAACCGGACAGTTGTTGTGGAACAGGAATATAACCCCGACATTCTGGATGCGTCCAAAATAAACGTACTCCCCAAAGTAGAGCCGCCAACCGCCAACAAGAGGGCAGTGGAGTATGACGCCACCCTTATGCCCGCCAATACGATTCCCGCAACTGTCATGCAGGCATATACCGGGAAAGAAACGCAAGCCAAGGCACAGCCCGGATATATCAGACTGGGCTACGGCAATTACGGGAATCTGGATGCGCGCGCCAGCTACCTGTTCACGCTATCCAACAATGACCGCATCAACCTGAATTTCCATATGAACGGCATGGATGGCAAACTCGAATTGCCTGATAATAGCGGCAAATGGAACTCTTATTACTACCGCACTCATGCCAACATCGGTTATTTGCATCGCTTCAAGAAAGTAGACTTGGACATTGCAGGCAACTTTGGATTGAGCAACTTCAATTTCCTGCCTGATGCAGTTGCCGGAAAACAGAAATTTACTTCCGGAGATATTCATTTCGGCGTGAAATCCACGGATGCGGAACTGCCCCTACAATTCAGCGCAGAAACAAACCTGATGCTCTATGAACGCCAATACGACTTCGGTTCACCGGATAATCAGGAAAACATTATCCGTACCAAAGCACTGGTTGCCGGCGGCATATCCGATGAACAAACCGTAGGAATCGGCTTTGCAATGGACAATGTGTTGTACAAGAATAATAATTTTGAGAACTACACCTCACTCAACCTGAACCCGCATTACCGCTTGGAAAACGATGACTGGAAAATACGTATCGGCACGCAGGTTGATATGGCTTTCGGTTACGGTAAGAAATTCCGGGCAGCGCCTGATGTAGCGGTAGAATATAACTTTTCGGACAGCTACATCCTCTACGCACAGGCCAAAGGAGGAAGACTTCAAAATGATTTCCGCCGTTTGGAGGCATTCTGTCCATATGGGCTGGTCGCTTCGCAACCGGACGCCACTTATGAGCAAGTGAACATCGCCCTCGGCTTCAAAGCCAGCCCGGTAGCCGGCCTATGGCTGAACCTGTATGGCGGATACCAAAACTTAAAGGATGATTTGTTTTTCCAACCGGCAGATTTTCATGACAACACAGAGGGATACTACCGGACACTTGCCATCAGCCAATGGAACACAAGCAATATCTATGCCGGTGCAGAGGTACGCTACAACTATAAGAATATATTCTCATTCTCCGCAGCCGGAACTTATCGAAGTTGGGATGCAAAGAGCGACAGCCGGATTAGTGTCAAAGACTATGTACTCGCCTATAAGCCGGCCTTTGAAGCCAATCTGCATATAGATGTACAACCTATATCCGCTTTACTTCTTAATCTTGGCTATCAGCATATTTCACGCGAGAAGATAGAGGGAAACAAGGTAGATGCGGTCAATAACCTTTATTTAAGCGGCAGTTACGAGTTCTTTAAAGGAATATCCGCTTATGCCCGCATAAACAATTTATTAAATCAAGATTATCAATATTATTGGGGATACCCGACCGAAGGCATCAACTTTATCGGAGGTGTAAGTTTCAAATTCTAACACTCCGGATTAAAGACATTACGAACAAAAAAGGTCATTTTTGCTAAATTCTCCTTATATTATAAGGTGGAAAGTTTGTTTTTTCCTACTTTTGCGGGCAAATTAGTGGCTGGAGTCACTATAAAACAGAAATTTATGCAGAAAAACCTTGTCATTGTCGAGTCTCCGGCAAAAGCAAAAACCATTGAGAAATTCCTCGGAAAAGACTATAAAGTCCTTTCCAGCTATGGTCATATACGCGATTTGAAGAAAAAAGAGTTCAGTATTGATATTGATAAAGATTTCAAGCCGCATTATGAAATCCCGGGAGATAAGAAAAAGGTTGTAGAAGAACTGAAGGCCGAAGCCAAAGAAGCGGAAACCGTATGGTTGGCATCCGATGAGGACCGCGAGGGAGAAGCGATTGCATGGCATTTGTACGAAGTGCTGAAATTGCAACCGGAACATACCAAGCGTATCGTTTTCCATGAAATCACCAAGAGTGCCATTCTAAAGGCCATTGAGCAACCACGCAATATTGACATCAATTTGGTAGATGCACAGCAAGCACGCCGTATTTTGGACCGTATCGTAGGTTTTGAACTTTCACCGGTGTTATGGAAGAAAGTGAAGCCCGCACTTTCCGCCGGTCGTGTGCAGTCAGTAGCCGTCCGTCTCATCGTAGAGCGCGAGCGTGAAATACAAGCCTTCCAATCGGAAGCATCTTATCGGGTTACCGCTGTATTCCTCGTACCCGATGCCGATGGCAAACCGGTTGAGATGAAGGCCGAACTGGCACGCCGTATCAAGACAAAAGCCGAAGCTCAAAAATTCTTGGAAAGTTGCCAATCAGCCACTTTCACCATCAATGATATTTCCACCCGCCCGTTGAAAAAAAGTCCTGCGGCTCCTTTTACGACATCTACCTTGCAGCAAGAGGCTGCCCGCAAATTAGGATTTACAGTGGCACAGACTATGATGATTGCCCAACGGCTGTACGAATCGGGAAAGATTACCTATATGCGTACTGACTCCGTCAATCTGTCCGAACTGGCTGTAAACAGCAGCAAATCGGTCATTGCCGACATGATGGGAGAACGTTACGTATATCCGCGTCATTTCGCCACAAAGACCAAAGGCGCTCAAGAGGCTCACGAAGCCATTCGTCCTACCTACATGGAAAATGCCAAAATAGAGGGTAGCCCACAAGAACGAAAACTATATGACTTGATATGGAAGCGTACCATAGCCTCCCAAATGGCAGATGCGGAAGTTGAAAAGACTACCGTAAACATCGGTATCAGCAACGAACCGGATACGTTCAATGCTACAGGGGAAGTTGTGAAGTTCGACGGTTTCCTCCATGTATATCGCGAATCCATTGACGATGATGCGGAACAGGAAGATGAAACACGTCTGTTGCCTCCTTTGAAGAAAGGACAGGTTTTACAGCACCAGAGTATTATTGCCACGGAACGTTTCACACAACATCCTCCCCGCTACACAGAAGCCAGTCTGGTACGCAAATTGGAAGAACTGGGTATCGGTCGCCCTTCTACATATGCTCCCACCATTTCTACCATACAGCAGCGCGGTTATGTAGAGAAAGGTGAAAGAACCGGAGAAGAACGTCCTTACAATGTACTTTCATTGCAAAACAATAAGATTACAGATGTTACCCAAACAGAAATTACAGGAGCCGAGAAAGCTAAATTGATGCCTACCGATATAGGTACGGTAGTCAATGACTTCTTAATGGAATACTTCTCCAACATCCTTGACTATAACTTTACCGCCAGTGTTGAAAAGCAATTCGACGAAATAGCCGAGGGAGAAAAGAAATGGACAGCTATCTTGGGCGATTTCTATAAGGGTTTCCACCCGTCCGTAGAGAATACGCTTGCCACCAAGAATGCCCACAAAGCCGGCGAGCGCATCTTAGGCGAAGAACCGGGCAGCGGCAAACAGGTATCTGTAAAAATCGGTCGTTTTGGTCCTGTCGTACAGATTGGCACTGTCAATGACAGCGAAAAACCGCGCTTTGCCCAGCTCAAGAAGGAAATGTCCATCGAGACAATAACTTTGGAAGAAGCACTGGATTTGTTTAAACTGCCTCGTACTTTAGGCGAATATGAAGGCAAGACAGTTACTGTAGGAACCGGCCGCTTCGGACCTTATGTGTACAATAACGGAATGTACACCTCACTTCCCAAGACAATAGACCCCATGGAGGTTACATTGGACGAAGCAATCCAGCTTATCCAAAACAAAAAAGAGGCAGAAGCCCAAAAGCACCTCAAGAAATTTGATGAAGAGCCGGAACTGGAAATATTGAACGGCCGCTACGGTCCCTATATATCCTATAAAGGAAGCAATTATAAAATTCCGAAGGATATTATCCCGCAGGATTTAAGTTTGGACGCATGCAGGGAAATTATCAAACTGCAAAGCGACCCGGATGCACCGAAAGCCAAACGCGGCAAATATGCCAAGAAGAAAAAATAATGAAGCTATACTAATATGAAGAAGCCCTCTCTACGGATGCGTAAAGAGGGCTTCTTCATATCAGAGTGCTTCTGATTACATCCTATCGGGTACTTCAATGCCAAGCAATCCCATTCCCAAGCGTACCACCTTGGCAACATTCTCGGACAAAGCAAGACGGAATATCTTCACAGCCTCATTCTCCTCACGCAATATGCTGAAATCGTGATAGAACTGATTGTATTCCTTCACAAGGTCATAAGTATAGTTTGCAATCAGAGAAGGACTATAATCTTCGCCTGCCTGTTTTACAACGGCTGCAAAGTCTGCAACCATCTGTATCAAACCTTCTTCTTTCTCGCTCAATTCAATTCCTGCGGGAAGTTGTGCGGGAACAGTAATGCCTGCCTCTTTCGCCTTACGAAGAACGGACTGTATACGTGCGTATGTATACTGGATGAAAGGTCCTGTATTACCGTTGAAGTCAATGGATTCCTTAGGATTGAACGTCATGTTCTTGCGAGCATCCACTTTCAATATAAAATATTTCAAAGCGCCTAAACCGACAATACGAGCTATATTATCAGCCTCTTCCTTGGTCAAGCCGTCCAGCTTACCCAATTCTCCGGACGTTTCCTTAGCGGTATTAATCATTTCAGCCATCAAATCGTCAGCATCCACAACCGTACCCTCGCGACTCTTCATCTTGCCTTCGGGCAGTTCTACCATACCGTAAGAGAAATGAACCAGTCCCTTGCCCCATTCAAAGCCTAACTTATCGAGCAAAATAGAAAGCACCTGGAAATGATAATTCTGTTCATTGCCTACCACGTAAACCATCTTGTCAATGGGGAAATCGGCAAAACGCAATTTAGCAGTACCTATATCCTGTGTCATATAAACAGAAGTTCCGTCCGCACGGAGAAGCAATTTATGGTCGAGTCCTTCTCCGGTCAGGTCGGCCCATACGGAACCATCCTCTTTGCGATAGAAGAAGCCTTTTTCCAAGCCTTCCATAACCTTCTCCTTACCTTCCAGATAAGTTTCCGACTCGTAATAAATCTTGTCGAAAGTAACACCCATCATACGGTAAGTCTCATCGAAACCGGTATATACCCAGTCATTCATCTTCTTCCACAAAGCGCGTACTTCAGAATCATTAGCTTCCCACTTCACCAGCATTTCACGCGCTTCTTTCATCAAAGGCGATTCAGCTTCAGCCTTGGTCTTTGCCTCTTCTTCACTCAGACCTTCGCTTTGGAACTTCGCCATCAGCTCTTTTACTTCAGCCTTGTAATGCTTGTCGAAAGCCACATAGTAGTCACCAATCAGGTGATCGCCTTTCTTACCGGAAGACTCGGGAGTTTCACCGTTGCCATACTTCTGCCAAGCCAACATTGACTTACAGATATGAATGCCGCGGTCGTTCACAATATTTGTCTTTACCACCTTGTTGCCATTGGCCGAAATGATATTTGCCAACGCATGACCCAACAAGTTATTGCGGACATGCCCCAAATGGAGCGGCTTATTCGTATTGGGCGAAGAATATTCAATCATCACCAACGGAGACTTGTCGGTAACAGCGACAATACCATACTGCGCATCCGCATGAATACCATTCAGCAATTCAATCCATGCCGAAGAAGCGATAGTCAGGTTCAGGAACCCTTTGATAACATTGAATGCCGAAACCGAAGGCTCGTTTGCCTGCAGATATTCGCCAATCTCTTGTGCTGTCTGTTCCGGTCCTTTCTTAGACATACGGAGGAAAGGGAAAACCACCAACGTAAGATGCCCCTCAAATTCTTTCTTGGTTTTCTGCAACTGTACCTGTGCAGCCGGAACATCTTGTCCGTACAGTGCTTTCAGTCCGCTGATTACGGACGCTACCAAATTCTGTTCTATATTCATGATTCAAATGTATTTTCTGTGCGCAAAGATACGAACTATTTTTAATTCCATAAAAAAGGAGACGTTGTATGCGTCTCCTTTTATCAAGTTTTATTTATGATCTATTTATTCGATAGTCAACTCCGAACCAGCTCTAAATTTAGCAACCTTTTTAGCCGCAATCTGAATAGGCTTTTTTGTTGCAGGATTGATACCAACGCGTCCGGCTCTCTCTGTTACAGAAAAAGTACCGAAGCCAACCAACGCTACTTTATCACCTGCCTTTAATGCTTTTGTTACTGATGCAATAAATGCATCCAATGCTCTTTTTGAATCAGCCTTTGACAAACCGGCTTCCGCTGCCATTGCGCTAATAAGTTCTGACTTATTCATAATACAAATGATTAATTAATTGTTACACAAAAGAAAAATTCCAATGCTACTTCCTACAAAAATAGAGCAAAAATTCTGAATATCAAATAAAAACATTAAAAAAAGGCAGGAAAATAGAGAAAAAAAAGGAATAGGAGTTCCTTTTTCTGTTATAGAACAGAATTTATTCGTATTTTTGCCAAATAAAGCGAAAAAAACAGATTATGAATACTATACCAACAGTAACCAAAAACCTTTTAATCATCAATGTGCTGATGTTTCTCGGCACGCTTGTAGCTCAAAGTTACGGCATCGATTTGAACCAATATTTAGGTTTGCACTTCTTCCTTGCCGGAGACTTTAACGCTGCACAGCTGATTACTTATATGTTCATGCATGGCGGATTTACCCATTTGTTCTTCAATATGTTTGCCGTATGGATGTTCGGTCGTATACTTGAGCAGGTATGGGGGCCGAAACGTTTCCTGTTCTATTATCTTGCATGCGGTATCGGCGCAGGACTTATCCAAGAGCTTGTACAGTACATTCATTACGAAACGGTTCTTTCGGCATACGACAGTGTCAACACCGGATATTCCGTCATCCCCATGGAAGAATACCTCAATATGATGACTACCGTCGGAGCTTCCGGAGCCGTATACGCTATTTTGCTGGGATTCGGTATGTTGTTTCCCAACCAGCCCTTATTTATCTTTCCGCTGCCGGTTCCTATCAAAGCCAAATATTTCGTTATAGGATATGCCCTGATAGAATTATTCTCGGGACTTGCCAACAATCCGAGCGATAATGTGGCGCATTTT
The DNA here is from genome assembly GCF_018390535.1 of Bacteroides propionicigenes. GTDB lineage: Bacteria > Bacteroidota > Bacteroidia > Bacteroidales > Bacteroidaceae > Bacteroides > Bacteroides propionicigenes. Next base: position 143,128 of record NZ_JAHBBW010000002.1, read on the forward strand.
GCACACTTGGGCGGTATGATATTCGGCTTCATACTAATAATGTACTGGAAAAAAAAGAACAGAGGAAATGGCTACTATTATAACTGATTTAAAAGAATCATTCCGTAGAGGGAACATCTATATACAACTGATTTACATCAATGCAGGGATATTCATCCTCACTACATTGACAGAGGTTATATTGCAACTCTTTAACCGAAGTCTCGGCGGAGTGTTTGAATGGCTGGAGCTGCCCGCTTCACTATCCCGCTTCCTAATTCAGCCGTGGTCCATCCTGACGTATATGTTTATGCACGCAGGGGTGTTGCATATTCTTTTCAATATGCTTTGGCTGTATTGGTTTGGCGCTTTGTTCCTGAGTTTCTTCTCTGCAAAACATTTACAGGGCGTATATATCTTAGGAGGTATTTGTGGTGGTTTGCTATATATGGCAGCTTACAATATTTTCCCCTATTTCCGTCCGATGACGGACTATTCTTTCATGTTGGGAGCATCGGCATCCGTTCTTGCTATTGTGGCAGCAACCGCTTACCGGGAACCGAACTACCCGATACGCCTTTTCCTTTTCGGAACAATACGCTTGAAGTATCTGGCACTGATTGTTATCGGAACAGATTTATTGTTCATCACTTCCGATAACGCCGGCGGACATATTGCCCATTTGGGCGGAGCATTGGCAGGGCTATGGTTTGCGGCCAGCCTGAGCAAAGGCGCAGATATTACAGCATGGATTAACAAGTCTTTGGATGCTGTCATTTCTTTATTCAGCTTCAAGCCCCGAAAACCTAAGATGAAAGTACATTATGGGACTGACAAGCAGAAAGACTATAACTATAACGCCCGAAAAAAAGCTCAATCCGATGAGATAGACCGTATTCTCGACAAACTGAAAAAGTCCGGATATGAAAGTCTGACAACAGAAGAAAAGAAGAGCTTGTTCGATGCAAGTAAACGATAAAGTGTACGTATGAAGCATTTCGGTAATTTTGTCGCACTTTTGATTTTAGCGATCAATGCTTTATTTACAGGTCTCTTGCTATTAGTAGCATATAGTCCTTATATACAACCGGTATCTCATCCGGTACAATCTTGCTTTGGACTGGCTTTTCCTATTTTTGCATTCATCAACGGGGGATTCCTGATTTTCTGGCTCATTATACAACGATACAAGACAGCTTTACTGCCTTTAATAGGTTTCCTGTTGTGCTATTCGCAACTACAGACGTACCTGCCCCTCAATTTTCATACATCCAAACTGCCCGAAGGAAGTGTAAAGCTCCTCTCTTACAACATCATGGGATTTGACGGAGCCAGTAAAAAGGACGGGAAAAACCCGATACTTACATATTTGAAAGAGAGTAATGCCGACATCCTCTGCCTGCAAGAGTATGCTTCCGAAGAATCTTCCCGGCATCTTTCCCAAAAAGATATAGAACGGGAATTAAAAGACTATCCTTACCACCGCATAAATGTTGTGGGCAGTGGCAACGGCTATACCAATAAGATAGCATGTTACTCAAAGTATCCCATCCTATCCGCACGCGTATTGGACTATACAAGCGACTATAACGGTTCCGTGCTGTACGAACTCAAACTGAATGAAGATACAATTACCCTTATCAACAATCACTTGGAATCCAACAAGCTGACAAAAGCAGACAAAGATATTTATGAAGATATACTGAAAGCCCCTGAAAAGGAAAAAGTGAAAAGCGGTGCACAGTTATTGATACGCAAACTGGCAGAAGCCTCCGCCCTCCGCGCCCCACAAGCGGATAGCATTGCAAAGGAGATAGCATCTTCCCGGCATTCGTCTATCATAGTCTGTGGAGATTTCAACGATACTCCTATTTCGTACACCCACCGCATCATAGCACAAAATTTGGATGATGCCTTCACCCAGTCGGGACGCGGACTGGGAGTATCCTACAATCAGAACAGATTCTATTTCCGGATAGACAACATATTAATTAGCAAGGACCTGCAGTCTTATAACTGTACGGTAGACCGTTCCATAAAAGATTCCGACCATTATCCGATATGGTGCTATATAGCCAAACGGCAATAAATACTCTTTAGTACAATATGAAATTATTAATAACTCAATATCTAATACTTTGACATTTATGTTTAAAAGAAGTATCTTAATTTTAGCTGCAAGTTGTATGATGTACTCCTGTGCTACCCAAACGGAAAACAATCCGTTCCTCACCGAGTTTCAAACCCCTAACGGAGTTCCTCCCTTTGATAAAATCAAGTTGGAACATTACGAGCCTGCATTCCTCAAAGGAATAGAAGAGCAAAATGCCAATATTCAGGCTATTATTGACAATACCGAAACACCGAGTTTTGAAAATGTAATCGTTGCTTTCGACAACAGTTCACCTATACTTAACCGGGTAAGCGCCATTTTCTTCAACATGACTGATGCCGAAACCAGTGACGCCCTGAACGAACTTTCCATAAAGCTTGCTCCGGTATTGTCCGAGCACGGAGACAATATTTCGCTTAATCAAGAGTTGTTCAATAAAGTAAAAGCCGTTTACCAACAAAAGGATTCTTTGGGGCTGACTACCGAGCAGCAAAGACTTCTGGACAAGACGTATAAAGACTTTGTACGCTCTGGAGCCAATCTGTCCGCCGAGAAGCAAGCCCGCCTGCGCGAAGTAAACAAACAACTCTCTACACTGGGCATCACTTTCAGCAACAACATTCTGAATGAGAACAATGAGTTCATGCTTTTTGTAGACAAGCAAGAAGATCTTGCCGGACTCCCCGAATGGGTCTGCCAAAGCGCCGCCGCAGAAGCAAAGGCAGCCGGGCAGGAAGGCAAATGGCTGTTCACGTTGCACAATGCCAGCCGCATTCCGTTCTTGCAATACTCCGACAACCGTCCATTGCGCGAAAAAATTTATAAAGCCTACATCAACCGCGGTAATAACAATGACAAGAACGACAACAAGAAAATCATTACCGACATCGTCAGTCTGCGTCTTGAAAAAGCCCGCCTGTTAGGCTTCGACTGTTACTCCAACTTCGTATTGGATAACACTATGGCAAAGAACTCTGCCACAGTAATGGAATTCCTGAACAACCTATGGGGATACGCCCTGCCCAAAGCCAAGACCGAAGCTGCCGAACTCCAGAAATTGATGGATAAAGAAGGCAAAGGCGAGAAACTGGAAGCCTGGGACTGGTGGTATTACACCGAAAAACTGCGTAAAGAAAAATATGACCTCGAAGAAGACCAAATCAAACCATACTTCAAATTAGAGAACGTGCGCGAAGGAGCATTTGCCGTTGCCAACAAACTCTATGGCATTACGCTGACGAAACTCAACGACATCCCCGTTTATCATCCCGACGTAGAAGTCTTTGAAGTAAAAGATGCAGACGGTTCGCAACTGGGTATCTTCTACGTAGACTACTTCCCGCGCCCCGGCAAAAGCGGTGGAGCGTGGATGAGCAACTATCGTGAACAGAAAGGTGACATCCGTCCGCTGGTATGCAACGTAGCCAGCTTTACCAAACCTGTCGGCGACACCCCTTCCCTGCTCACGATTGATGAGGTAGAAACTCTGTTCCATGAATTCGGTCACGGGCTGCACGGGCTGCTGACCAAATGTAACTATCTGGGTGTTTCCGGTACAAATGTAGTGCGCGACTTTGTGGAACTCCCGTCACAAATCAACGAGCACTGGGCTACCGAACCCGAAGTTCTGAAAATGTACGCCAAGCATTACCAGACCGGTGAAGTGATTCCAGACAATCTCATCGAAAAGATTCTGAAACAAAAAACTTTCAATCAGGGATTTATGACTACCGAGTTACTGGCAGCCGCTATTCTTGATATGAACCTGCACAACCTGACAGACACCAAAGACATCGACGTAATAGCCTATGAAAAAGAGGCGATGGACAAACTCGGATTAATCTCCGAAATAGCTCCCCGCTACCGTACCACCTATTTTAATCATATCATAGGCGGTTATGCCGCAGGCTATTACAGCTATCTGTGGGCAAATGTGCTGGATAATGACGCTTTTGAAGCCTTCAAGGAACATGGAATCTTCGACAAGACAACAGCCGACCTTTTCCGCCGCAATGTATTGGAAAAAGGAGACAGTGAAGACCCGATGACACTCTACAAGAATTTCAGAGGGGCTGAGCCTCAATTAGAGCCGATGTTAAAAAATCGCGGTATGAAGTAAGAATTGTGAAAAAAAAGCTATATTTGCAGCCTTATATACGATAGAAATCAATTAAAAAGTAATCATAATAAACTAAAAGTAACATGCAAAACAAAGGATTTGTAAGGGTTTTTGCGATATTGCTCACATTGGTATGTGTGTTCTATCTCTCCTTCTCTTTTGTGACTCGCCACTATACCAATAAGGCAAAAGAGTTCGCAAAAGGCGATGTGAAAGTGGAACAAGACTACCTCGATTCTCTGTCAAACGAGAAGGTGTGGTTCGGCAATTGGACGCTGAAACAATGTCGTGAAATGGAGATCAGTTTAGGTTTGGACTTGAAGGGCGGTATGAACGTCATCCTTGAAGTATCAGTTCCCGATGTTATCAAAGCATTGGCGGACAACAAGTCTGACGAAGCATTCAACCAAGCACTGGCAACTGCCGCCAAACAGGCTACTACCAGTCAGGACGACGTCATTACGTTATTCATCAGAGAGTATCATAAAGTCGCTCCGGGCGCTTCACTCTCACAACTGTTCGCCACCCAGCAATTAAAGGACAAAGTAAACCAGAAATCTTCCGACGCAGAAGTTGAAAAAGTATTGCGCGAAGAAGTAAAGGCAGCCGTTGACAACTCATTCAACGTACTCCGTACCCGTATCGACCGTTTCGGTGTGGTTCAGCCCAACATCCAGAGTCTGGAAGACAAAATGGGACGTATCATGGTGGAACTTCCGGGTATCAAAGAGCCTGAACGTGTAAGAAAATTATTACAAGGTTCCGCCAATCTGGAATTCTGGGAAACATACAATGCAAAAGACGTTGCTTCATACCTGCAATCAGCCGATGCCAAATTGCGTGCTATCTTGGCAACCACAGAAGATGCCGAAGAAGCGACAGACAGTGTAGCTGCCGAAGCTCCTGCCGTGGCACAAGCTACCAGTACAGCCGACAGTCTCGCCGCAGCACTGAAAGGTGAAAGCAAGGCACAAGCTGCCGATCTCGAGCAAATCAAGAAAGAACATCCGTTGCTGGCAGTTCTTCAAGTGAACCCCAGCGGTCAAGGTCCTGTTGTAGGTTATGCAAACTACAAAGATACCGCCGACATCAACAAATACCTTTCCATGCCGGAAGTTCAGGCAGAAATGCCGAAAGACCTGCGCCTGAAGTGGGGTGTTTCTCCTTATGAATACGATCCGAAAGCCCAGACTTTCGAATTGTACGCAATCAAGTCTACCGAACGCAACGGACGTGCTCCGCTGGAAGGTGATGTAGTTGTAAACGCAAAAGATGAATACGACCACTATGGCAAACCGGCCGTAAGCATGTCTATGAATACAGACGGTGCACGCCGTTGGGCACAACTTACCAAACAAAATGTAGGCAAGGCTATCGCCATTGTATTGGACGGTTATGTATATTCCGCACCGAACGTAAATCAGGAAATCACCGGCGGTAATTCACAAATCACCGGGCACTTCACTCCCGAACAGGCAAAAGACTTGGCAAACGTATTGAAATCAGGTAAGATGCCGGCTCCCGCCCACATCGTACAGGAAGATATCGTAGGTCCGTCTTTGGGACAAGCATCTATCAACGCCGGTATCATGTCATTCGTTGTGGCATTGATTCTGTTGATGGTTTATATGTGCTCCATGTACGGTTTCATTCCGGGTATGGTTGCCAATGGCGCTTTGGTGCTGAATATGTTCTTCACACTGGGTATCCTTTCATCTTTCCAAGCTGCATTGACCATGTCCGGTATTGCCGGTATGGTGCTGTCACTCGGTATGGCTGTGGATGCCAACGTATTGATTTACGAACGTACCAAAGAAGAGTTGCGTGCAGGCAAGGGCGTTAAGAAAGCACTCGCCGATGGTTATGCCAACGCTTTCTCTGCAATCTTCGACTCCAACCTGACATCTATCATCACAGGTATCATCCTGTTCAACTTCGGTACCGGCCCTATCCGTGGTTTCGCCACCACATTGATTATCGGTATCTTGATTTCATTCTTTACCGCCGTATTCATGACACGCTTGTTCTACGAGCACTTCATGAGTAAAGACAAGTTGCTGAACCTGACATTCTCTACGGGTATCTCCAAGAACCTGATGGCAAATGTACATTTCGACTTCATGGGCAGAAACAAACTTTGGATGACGCTGACCGGTATAGCTGTTGTAATTTGTATCGGTTTCCTCAGCATACGCGGTTTGAGCCAAAGTATCGACTTCACCGGTGGCCGCAACTTCAAGGTACAGTTTGAAAACAAGGTAGAGCCCGAACAAGTACGTGAGCTGATTGCCAGCAAGTTCGGCGATGCTAACGTAAGTGTTATCGCTATCGGTGCAGACGGCAAGACCGTACGTATCAGTACTAACTACCGTATCGAAGAAGAAGGTAATAACATCGACTCCGAAATCGAAGCATACTTGTATGAAACTCTGAAGCCGTTGCTGACTCAGAACATCACACTGGAAACATTCATCGACCGTGAGAACCATACGGGCGGCAGTATCATCAGCTCACAAAAGGTAGGTCCGAGTATCGCAGACGATATCAAGGTATCGGCTATCTGGTCTGTTGTACTGGCATTGATCGCCATCGGTCTGTATATCTTGCTCCGTTTCCGCAACATTGCCTACTCTATCGGTTCTGTATGCGCACTGGCTTGTGACACGATTATCATTTTGGGTGCATATTCCATGTTCTGGGGTATCCTGCCGTTCTCTCTGGAAATCGACCAGACATTTATCGGTGCTATCCTTACAGCTATCGGTTACTCAATCAATGATAAGGTGGTAATCTTCGACCGTGTACGCGAGTTCTTCGGTCTATATCCGAAACGCAACAAGAAAGTATTGTTCAACGATTCACTGAACACAACTTTGGCACGTACCATCAACACCTCTCTGAGTACATTGATTGTATTGCTGTGTATCTTCATCCTCGGTGGTGACTCTATCCGCAGCTTCGCATTCGCAATGATTCTGGGTGTTGTATTCGGTACACTGTCTTCTCTGTTCGTTGCATCTCCTATCGCTTATATGTTCATGAAGAACAAGAAAGACGCAGAACAAGCAGTAGCTGTTGAAGAAGCCAAATAAGCCTTCATATAATAATAAGGTAACATAAATAAGAAAAGAGGAAATCTCCTGATGGGATTTCCTCTTTTTTTGTAGCTCCGAGGGGAATCGAACCCCTATCTAAAGTTTAGGAAACTTCTATTCTATCCGTTGAACTACAGAGCCTTTTTGCATACATCCTGCATATAGCAATAGAATGCGGGCACAAAGATAATGTATTCTGCTGATTTTCCGAAAAAAGTTTTGTTAATCCGATTAACTTTACGAAATTTGTCCGTCAACAAAATAACAATGTAACTTTTCTAATATAATACATAGTAATTCGTAAGTTATGGCAAACGACATGATGGTCAAAGAACTGGAGCAAGTGGTAGTCCGCTTCTCCGGAGACTCCGGTGACGGTATGCAACTCGCCGGCAACATCTTTTCAACAGTTTCGGCTACGGTAGGTAATGACATCAGTACATTCCCTGACTATCCGGCAGACATCCGCGCCCCGCAAGGTTCGCTGACGGGTGTATCCGGTTTTCAGGTGCATATCGGTGCAAACAAGGTCTATACCCCCGGTGACAAATGCGATGTGCTGGTAGCAATGAATGCCGCTGCATTGAAAACGCAATATAAGTTTGCCAAATCTACCGCATGCATCATCATTGATACGGATGCATTCCAGAAGTCGGATTTGGAGAAGGCAGCTTTCAAGACAGATGACCCCATCGAAGAAATGGGAATCAAACAGGATGTCATTGCCGCCCCTATCTCCAAAATGGTGAAAGACTGCCTTGCCGACACGGGTATGGACAACAAATCCATGCTGAAGTGCCGCAATATGTTCGCAGTGGGACTGGTATGCTGGCTGTTCAACCGCGACCTGACAATAGCCGAAGACTTCATCCGCGAGAAATTCGCCAAGAAGCCCGAAATCGCAGAAGCCAATATCAAAGTTATCCGCGCCGGATACGACTACGGACACAATACCCACGCATCCGTTGCCCACACTTACAAGATTGAAAGTAAGGTAAAGACGCCCGGACGCTATATGGACATCACAGGCAACAAAGCCACAGCCTACGGTTTCATTGCCGCTGCCGAGAAAGCCGGTTTGAAGCTGTATTTGGGTTCTTACCCCATCACTCCCGCAACCGATGTGCTGCACGAACTCTCCAAACACAAATCACTGGGTGTAATGACCGTACAGTGCGAAGACGAGATTTCCGGTTGCGCCTCTGCCGTCGGAGCATCCTTTGCCGGAGCATTGGCGGTTACTTCCACTTCCGGACCGGGTATCTGTCTGAAATCGGAAGCGATGAACCTCGCCGTTATTATGGAGTTGCCGCTGGTAGTACTCGACGTACAGCGCGGCGGTCCGGCAACAGGTCTGCCCACCAAGTCCGAACAGACCGACCTGCTGCAAGTGCTCTTCGGACGCAACGGCGAAAGCCCTATGCCCGTACTTGCCGCCACCTCACCGACAGATTGCTTTGAATGCGCCTATATGGCATCCAAAATAGCTTTGGAGCACATGACTCCCGTCGTATTGCTTACAGACGCTTTCGTTGCCAACGGATCGGCAGCATGGAAGTTGCCCAAGCTTGCCGATTATCCCGTTATCGTTCCTACTTACGTACGTCCCGAAATGCAGGGTTCATGGACACCCTACCAACGTGATGAAAAGACCGGCAGCCGCTATTGGGCTATCCCCGGAACAGAAGGCTTCACCCACATCCTCGGCGGATTGGAAAAGGACAACAAGACAGGCGCCATCTCCACCGACCCGGAAAACCATGACCTGATGACCCGTCTGCGTGCCGAGAAGATTGCAAAAATCGAAGTACCCGACGTAGAGGTAGAAGGCGACAAGGACGATGCCGACCTGCTGATTGTCGGTTTCGGCGGTACCTACGGTCATCTGCACGCTGCGATGGACGAACTTCGTGCAGCCGGCAAGAAAGTAGCCCTCGCCCACTTCAAGTTCATCAACCCGCTGCCCAAGAATACGGCGGAAGTGATGAAACGCTACAAGAAAGTAGTGGTGGCAGAACAGAATATGGGACAGTTTGCCGGATACCTGCGTATGAAAGTAGACGGATTCGTTCCTTATCAGTTCAACCAAGTGAAAGGTCAGCCCTTCTTGGTAAACGAGTTAGTACAAGCATTTGAGGAGATTATCAAAAACTAAAAACGAAAAGAACTATGTGCGAATATACAGCAAAAGACTTCAAGAAAGGGCAACCCCGCTGGTGTCCGGGTTGCGGTGACCACTTTTTCCTCGCATCTCTGCATAAGGCTATGGCCGAAATCGGCGTACCGCCTCATCAGACAGCGGTAATTTCAGGTATCGGCTGCTCCAGCCGTCTGCCCCACTATATGAATACGTATGGCATGAACACCATCCACGGACGTGCCGCAGCCATCGCTACGGGTTGTAAGGTCACTAATCCGGAACTCGCCGTATGGCAGGTGAGCGGAGACGGTGACGGGCTTGCCATCGGCGGCAACCACTTCATCCATGCCAACCGTCGTAACATCAATCTGAACATGATTCTGCTGAACAACCGCATCTACGGTTTGACAAAAGGACAATACTCCCCGACGTCTCCCCGCGGCTTCGTCAGCAAATCATCTCCCTACGGTACGGTAGAAGACCCGTTCCAGCCGGCAGAACTCTGTTTCGGTGCACGCGGACATTTCTTCGCACGTGCCGTAGCCACGGATGCAGCCGGAACAATAGAGGTTCTGAAAGCCGCCTACAACCATAAAGGTACGAGTGTCTGCGAGATTCTCCAGAACTGCGTAATCTTCAACAACGGCACACACGACTCTGTTGCCAAAAAAGAAGACCGCGCCAAGAACGCCATTTATCTGGAACACGGCAAGCCTATGCTCTTCGGCGAAAACAACGAATACGGGCTGATGCAGGAAGGCTTTGGACTGAAAGTGGTGAAACTCGGTGAAAACGGTATTACGGAAAAGGACATCCTCATCCACGACGCTCATTGCGAGGACAACACCCTGCAACTGAAACTCGCCTTGATGGAAGGTCCCGACTTCCCGATTGCCCTCGGTGTAATCCGCGATGTGGAAGCTCCGACTTACGATGATGCCGTACATGCTCAAATCGAAGAAGTATCCGCCAAGAAGAAATACCACAACTTCGAAGAACTGCTGATGACAAATGATACTTGGGAAGTGAAATAACTCTTCACAGAACAGGAATCCAATTTATACTCATACCCCTTCCACCCTCCACATCCCTTTATTCATGGGGGATAGCGAGTGGAAGGGGCTTTTTTATGCCTCTATATCCCCAATAGGTATAGTGAAACATCACAACGCTTCGTTCCAAATACAACGAAGCACGATATAAAACCACGATATACACATAGCAAAACCTCGTTTTCCAGCTGCGGGCTCTATAGTTGCCAACTGCAGGCCGCGCGGTTGCCATATGCGGGCTGTTCGGCCCGCAACTGCGGGACGAAGAAAAGGACGAAGCATTATCACATTTTGCATATGGCAAAACAACATTCTTCATGCTGTTTCCCGGAGAAAAGCACGAAGGGTAACTGTGGAATCATGGCACACATTTGTAGACTTTTTCCACAACTATCCACACCACACATACATATATTATAAGTATTTATAAAAGAATAAATAACTGAATATCATCTATATAAATCGGCATAAGGCCACTGCATCCCGTTTTGGCATACCGCTTGCTCCATATTATCTGCAAAAATTCCAACGGATTTAATTATACAAGGCAATAATTATTGTAGAAATATGAAGTTCATTAAGAGAGAATGGGGCGACGCTTCGCATTGGAAGCTGCACCTTCACAAGGGATTAGTTATTATGGGTATGGCATTGGCGTTTCTTTTTGCGGGAAACGCCTATGCACAAGAGGTTAAAACTATCAAAGGTACTGTAAGAGATGTGACGGGCGAACCGCTTATCGGCGCCAGTGTCATAGAAAAAGGCACTAACAACGGTGTCATTACGGATGTGGACGGAAACTTTACACTGAAAGTACCCGCCGACGCAACGCTATCCATAGCCTATATGGGCTATGCCACCCGTGAAATCAGGCTGGCAAAGCGCAAGAAGCAAGGCGATTTGAGAGTGACTCTAAGAGAAGACTCGCAGCAACTGAAAGAGGTGGTTGTCACAGCGATGGGCATCAAGAAAGATACCAAACGACTGGGTTACGCCGTCAGCACCATCGAATCGGACGAGATAGTAAAGGCGGGAGCCACCAACTTCGCATCCGCCATGTACGGCAAGGCGCCGGGCATCCGCATCACACAGACGCAGGGCGGTTCTGCCGGCGCAGTATCCATCAATGTACGCGGGCTGACATCCATCACGGGAAACAACCAACCGCTTATCATTCTGGACGGTGTGCCCATCCGCAACGGCGGAACGGGCAAAAGCACCGACTTCGCCGAATTCGGCAACGACGGGCAGATACGTTCCAACGGGCTGGTAGACATCAATCCGGAAGACATTGAAAGCGTCAGTGTGCTGAAAGGCGCTTCTGCCACAGCACTCTACGGCTCGGAAGCGGCGAACGGTGCGGTAGTTATCACCAGCAAGCGTGCCAAAAGCGGCAAGCTGACGGTGGACTTCACAGCACAGGTAACCGCCAACCTGCCCGCCTATCTGCCGAAAGTGCAAACATCGTACGGACCGGGGCGTTACAATACGGAATACAGTGATTACGAGAAACAGACCGGCGGCTTCTACCAGCGCACCATGAACGGCGAAAGCTACAAAAGCCTGTACAACACTACCATGTCCTTCGGTCCGAAATACGACGGAAGCGATGTGCTGTATTGGGACGGCAAAGTCCGCCCCTACCTACCGGCTACGGACAATCCGTGGAAGGAGTTGTTCCGCACGGGCTGGAACCAGACGTACAACCTCGCCATCTCGCAGGGTACGGAGACAAGCAGCAACCGATTCTCCTACACCTTTATGGACGAAATGCCGAATGCGCTGACGGGCAGCTTTACAAAGCACAACTTCAAACTGACGGGTTCTTACAAACTCGCCAAGCCGCTGACGCTGGAATACTCGCTGAACTACATCATACAGGACGTAAAAGACCGTCCGCAAACGTCATTGAACCTGTACGGAAGTTTCAGCAATATGTTTTCGTCCTTCATGGATATTCCTTACCTGAAGCAGAGCTATGTCACCAGTCTGGGTTATCGCAACACATACGCCATAGGCGGTGACGCCACACTTACGCCGGACGAGGCATGGGCCTACAACCCCGGATATCTGAACGGCGTATCGAATATGCTTTGGAATATGTATCACCACCACAGCAAGGAGACGGAGAACCGCCTCATCGGTATGATACGTCCCACTTGGCAGATAACCAATTGGCTGAGCCTCCGCGCACAAATCGCCACGGACATCACGGACACCAAGCAAACATTGGAGTATGAAACGGAGCGCCCCAACTCACTATACGACCCCAGCGGCAGTTTCCAGAACATCAACCGCCGCTACGACATCGTGTACGGTGATGTAATGTTGAACTTCAACTATAACATCCGCCGCTTCGACATTGCCGCCACGCTGGGTTGGACAGGACGTTACGAAAACATGAACAATATGCGCGTTTCCACCAACGGCGGTCTGGTTACGGAAAACTGGTTCGACCTTAACGCCAGCCGTTACACTGCCAGCAGCACGCTGCAGCGTATGGAACTGCTGAAAACGGGATATATGGGTACGCTGAGTCTGGGATGGGACAACTACCTGTTTCTCGAACTGACGGGACGGCAGGAGCGTTCGTCCACGCTGAAAGACCAAAGCTTTTTCTATCCATCAGCCAACCTCAGCTTCCTGTTCTCCAACGCTTTCCGTATGCCGGCGTGGTGGAATCACGGCAAACTCCGTCTCTCATACGGCATCGTAGGCAACGCACCGGAAACGTATGCCGCCAACGTCATCTACGAACAAGGTTCGGACAACGGCTTCACATGGAACTATGTGCCTTCTTCATGGGGCAACGCCAACATCCGACCCGAAAAGAAGTATGAATACGAAATAGGATTTGAAAGCAAGTTCCTCAACAACCGCGTGGGCTTCGATGTATCGTACTACAACAACCGCGTGAAAGACCAGATACTTTCCACCCCCCAACCCTCTACTTCGGGCGTGAAGTATGTGCTGATGAATGTGGGAGAGGTGGCCAATGAAGGATGGGACATCTCCGTAAGCGCCACGCCGATACTGACCAAAGACTTCCGCTGGGACTTGACAGCCAACTACGGCATCTATCGCAATAAGGTTGTGAAACTTGCCGAGGGCGTACCCTACCTCGAAATATCCAATATAGGCGGTGGCGGAGCCAAGATACAAGCCGTAGAGGGCCGCCCGATGGGTGACATCTACGTACAAGTGCCCCAAGTGAACGAAAACGGCGATTATCTGGTATCGGACAAAGGCCTTTACTTGAACCAGACGGACCTGCAGAGAGTGGGTAACATCAACCCTGACGGTGTAGGCGGTTTGTTCAGTTCATTCTCCTACAAGAACATATTCTTGGATTTCAGCATCGACTTCCGCATCGGCGGCGATGTCATCAATGAAATGTACCAATACTCCACCGCATCGGGTCTGACACCGGAATCGCTGCAATACCGCGATACGGAACATGGCGGTTTGTCTTACTACTATCCGGGCAACAACAATGCCAGCGGTGTGCCTGTACAGGTAGACCCTTCACTCGGTGCAGGCCCTAACGGAGAAGTGATTTACCACGACGGCGTTATTCTGCCGGGTGTGGTGGCTTCCACAGGCGAGAAGAACACACGCATCATCCCTGCCGGATACTACTACAACCAGACCTACAACTGGGGTACTCAACCCGAACAATATACGTACCGCCACTCGGTATTCGACAATACATACGTAAAGCTGCGCGAATTGACTGTCGGCTACCAGTTTCCGGAAAAGCTAGTTTCCAAACTGGGCATGACGCGGCTAAGTGTTTCGGTGTTCGGCCGCAACCTGTTCTACTTCTACAAAGCGCTGAAGAACTACGACGCAGAATCTTCCGTAGGAACATCTTGGGCAAGCCAAGCGGTAGTGGGCGGCTCCACTACGGCAACACGTAATTTCGGCGTCTCGTTACGGGCAAGTTTTTAGAAAATTGAGAATTGAAAAATTAAGAATTGAGAGTTAATGACAATGGATATGAAAAAGATACATATAAGGGCATTCGTTTTATCGGGAGCTATGCTGATGGCTGCTTCCGGCTGTACGGATTCTGACTTCGACAGCAAGTACGAAGATCCTTCAAAGGTCAATCAAGTCACTATCAGCAACCTGATGGTGGGAGTTTTCCAAAAAGTGAAAGATTACGATGTCTATGAGTACGGACGGTTCTTCGGTTTCGACTCACAATTTGTAGGCAAGTATGCACAGACATTCGGATATAGCAACTCCGGCAGCATGTACAGTCCCGGATATGCGCCTGCCATAGACGGGCAATGGGATAATCTGTACTCGGCAATGATGCAATACCGCAAAATGGAATCACTGTACAATGAAGAGAACGACAGCCAAAAAGCACAGGACGAAGCCTTTATGCTGGCAGCCAAAGTGCAACTGTACGACTTCTTTGCCGCAACAGTGGACATTTTCGGAGATATGCCCTTCTCCAAAGCGTGTACCCTGCCGCTGACTAACGACGTAAACGGTTCTTACGCTCCTTATGACAAGGCGGAAGATATCTATAAAACGATACTTAGCGAACTGAAAGAGACAGCCCCGCGTTTCCGTTCGGTAACCACACCGAAAAATTTCAGTACTCAGGATTTCATCAACTTAGGGGATATGGATAAATGGGAACGCTATACAAACTCTCTGCGCCTGCGCCTTGCCATACGCGTAGCCGCACAGGGGGCTTTGCAGGAGGAAGGCCGCGCAACCATCAAAGAGATATTGGAAAATCCCGCCGACTATCCGTTGGTGGATGAACAGGAGAACAACATCTTCATCATCAACCAAAAGTCCGGACAGCTGAACTTCACTGCCGGCAGCGGATTGGGCGACTGGGTTACAAACCGCCTTGCTTCAGGCGCTGTCATAGACCGTATGCTAAGTCACGGCAACTATGACATGACCGGCAATGATCCGCTAAGCGGCGTCTACATCAAAGGCGAAGACGATCCCCGCATCTTGCTGAACTACAACCCCGTCACCATCACCAACCGTGAAACCGGACAAGTGGACGAGCACCGCTATCTCGGCACAGACCTCACTGTGGCAGACGAACTGACGGAGTATTACAACGCCCAAGCACAGGATGAAGTGAATACCGCCAACAAGGGATTCTCACAGATTACGCAAAGAGGCTTTTTCTGGGAAAACGACAAATTCGACATGTTAATAATAGCTTCACCCGAAATACACTTCCTGAAAGCGGAAGCCTATGCCATGGGATATGGCGTGGCACAGGATATGGCGAAAGCGGAAGAGGAATTCAAAACGGCTGTCAGCCAATCCATCGCACTGTATTACTATTATGACTCAATAGGGTCGGGAGAAAACTGCCGCCGTTACGAGGCTCCCGCCAATGAAGAGATTGCGGACTTTGCCAATGCCAAATGGAACAGTACGGCATATGCAGACAAACTGGATGCCATCATAACGCAGAAATGGCTGCATTTCGGCTTCCTTGCCAGCCGCGAAGCGTGGAGTGATATCCGCCGTACAGGCTATCCTTCGGGACTGGTCTTCCCGGAAGTCTCGGGTACTATTCCCAATGTGCCGAACCGCTGGAGATACCCAAGCACGGAAGTGAATTATAATCCGTACTATAAGGATGTAGCGGATAAGGATACCTATACGGAGAAGCTGTTCTGGGCTAAATAAGGCAATACGGACTACAACTTATCTCCGAATGCCAAGTCTCCGGCATCACCCAATCCCGGAACAATATAGGAGTGTTCGTTCATGTCCGGATCGATGGCGCCGCACCACAAAGAGACTTCATCCCCCGGAAAAAGTCTCTGCAAATGGTCTACCCCCTGTTGGCTGGCAATCACACAGGCAATCTGCAACTTAGCGGGCGTGCCTTTGGTAAGGAAAGCCTTCCATGCAAGTTCCATGCTTTCGCCCGTGGCAAGCATCGGGTCAACCAGTAACAGCGTCTTGCCGGAAAGGTCGGGAGTGGCGATATACTCGATGTGCACATCCACCGTACGGCACTCCTTATCTTTATAATAGCGGTAAGCGGAAACAAAAGCATTGCCTGCACGGTCAAATACATTCAAGAAGCCGGTATGCAAAGGAAGCCCCGCACGAAAAACGGTGGCAATCACCACATCATCATCGAAAGTGCTGACAGGGGCTATCCCCAGCGGTGTTTGCACTTGCTTTTCTGAATAGGTCAGTTCCTTACTCATTTCATACGCCATAATTTCACCGATACGTTCGATGTTCCGGCGGAAACGCATACGGTCGGACTGCACTTGCACGTCGCGTATTTCCGCCACGTATTGATTCAAGACTGAGTTAGTCTCGGCAAAGTTGATAACTTTCATTCGTTTATTATCAGATTAATATGTATTGGTTATTCCGTATATTGATAGAATAGAAATGCAAAGTAAACGATTTCCACTTAATTTGCAACATTCAGTTTGCAGATATTGTTATGGTTTTATAAAAGATTTCCTATTACAGAAAAATTTCTCTAATTGGATGTTTCTTTTAAAATAAAGTATTACTTTTGTAGTCGCAAAAACAAGGGTCTTACTGAAAAGTGCGTTCTTTCATAGATTCGCCCCCTTGCAATAAGGTAAAAGAAAGAGATTATAAACCAAATACCAATTTTAAAAATCTTAAAAGAAATGGCAAATTTAGATTTAAGCAAGTACGGTATCAAAGACGTGAAGGAAATTATCCACAACCCGTCTTATGATGTATTGTTCGCTGAAGAGACCAAACCGGGTCTGGAAGGCTTCGAAAAAGGTCAAGTAACTGAACTGGGTGCTGTGAACGTAATGACCGGTATCTATACCGGACGTTCTCCTAAAGATAAATTCTTTGTAATGAACGAAGCCAGCAAGGATTCTGTATGGTGGACTTCTGAAGAATACAAAAACGATAACAAACCTTGCTCTGAAGAAGCATGGGCTGACCTGAAAGCTAAAGCTGTAAAAGAGCTGAGCGGCAAGCGTCTGTTCGTTGTAGATACTTTCTGTGGCGCTAACGAAGCTACTCGTATGAAAGTACGTTTCATCATGGAAGTAGCTTGGCAGGCTCACTTCGTAACTAACATGTTCATCCGCCCGACAGCTGAAGAACTTGCTAACTACGGAGAACCTGATTTCGTATCATTCAACGCTTCTAAAGCAAAAGTTGACAACTACAAGGAACTGGGTCTGAACTCTGAAACAGCTACTGTATTCAACTTGAAGACTAACGAACAAGTTATCCTGAACACTTGGTACGGTGGTGAAATGAAGAAGGGTATGTTCTCTATCATGAACTACAAGAACCCGCTTCGCGGCATCGCTTCTATGCACTGCTCTGCCAACACTAATATGGAAGGTACTGACTCTGCTATCTTCTTCGGTCTGTCAGGTACAGGTAAGACTACTTTGTCTACCGACCCGAAACGTCTGTTGATTGGTGACGACGAACACGGATGGGATGACGAAGGTGTATTCAACTACGAAGGTGGTTGCTACGCTAAGGTTATCAACCTTGACAAAGATAGCGAGCCCGATATCTACAACGCTATCAAGCGTGACGCTCTGTTGGAAAACGTAACTGTTGACGCTAACGGTAAGATTGACTTCGCTGATAAGAGTACAACTGAAAACACTCGTGTTTCTTATCCTATCTATCACATCAACAACATCGTTAAGCCGGTATCTAAGGGTCCTCACGCTCATCAGGTAATCTTCCTGTCAGCTGATGCCTTCGGTGTATTGCCTCCGGTATCTATTCTGAACCCGGAACAAGCTCAGTACTACTTCCTGTCCGGTTTCACAGCTAAGTTGGCCGGTACGGAACGCGGTATTACTGAACCGACTCCGACATTCTCTGCTTGCTTCGGTGCTGCTTTCTTGAGCTTGCATCCTACTAAATATGCAGAAGAACTGGTTAAGAAGATGAACAAGGTTGGCGCTAAGGCTTACTTGGTTAACACCGGTTGGAACGGTAGCGGCAAGCGTATCTCTATCAAAGATACTCGTGGTATCATCGACGCTATCCTTGACGGTTCTATCGACAAGGCTCCGACAAAAGTCATTCCTTACTTCGACTTCGTTGTTCCGACAGAATTGCCGGGTGTTGATCCGAAGATTCTTGATCCTCGCGACACTTACGAATGTGCTTGCAAGTGGGAAGAAAAAGCAAAAGACTTGGCAGGACGTTTCATCAAGAACTTCGCTAAGTTCACAGGTAACGAAGCCGGTAAGGCTTTGGTTGCTGCCGGTCCGAAACTCTAATAAAACCGGATTACATATTTTTAAGGCGGCTTCCGTTTTCGGAAGCCGCTTTTTTTGTTAGATTTGCGAAGAAGCGAATCACTAATATAGCACAGAATATGAAGAGTTTAAAGTTAATGCTGTTAGGCGCAAGCCTATTGATGCTGTCCGGATGCGGACCGCAGGTACAGAAAGGGAATGAAAGCACAGTTACGGAAAAGAGCAATTCGGAAGCGGTAATCGAAACGATTATGTCGCGCCGCAGCATCCGCAAGTACAAACCGGAAGCGGTGAATCGAGATACGATGAAAGTTATTTTAGATTGCGGCATCAACGCCCCCAACGGACAGAACAAACAATCTTGGGCAGTACGTGTGGTGGACAACCCGGAATTCCTGAACGGAGTGAGCGAAATTTTCAAACAGAAGAATCCGAAAGCGGCAGAAGACCCTGACTTCAAGAATATGTTCCGCAATGCTCCTACGGTAGTATTCATTGGGAATGACACTTCCTATGACTGTTCACAAATAGATTGCGGCCTGCTGGGTGAAAACATGATATTGGCTGCCTGGTCTATGGGAATAGGTTCCTGCTGTCTGGCAAGTCCCACACGCTTTATGGTCGATACGCCCGAAGCTGCAGAATACCTTAAAAAGCTGGAGCTTCCCGAAGGCTACAAATTGCTCTATTGCATCGCTTTCGGCTATCCGGACGAAGCGCCTGCCGCCAAACCAAGAAATGCGGCCAAAGTGAAATACATAGAGTGATAATACAAGGAGTGCCCCACCTTTCGGTGAAGCACTCCTTTCTATATATAACAACTAAAACTGTATAATCAGTTCTTATTGGCGCGCTTACGCTCTGTTTCGTCCAAGATAACCTTACGCATACGCATGGACTTGGGAGTGACTTCCACGTATTCGTCTTCCTTGATGTATTCCAGCGCTTCTTCCAAAGAGAACTGCACGGGCGGAATCAGACGAGCCTTCTCGTCAGAACCGGAAGCACGCATATTGGTCAGCTTCTTGGATTTGGTTACATTCACTACAAGGTCATTATCGTGAGAGTGCTCGCCTACAACTTGTCCGGCATACACTTCTTCCTGCGGGAAAATAAAGAACTTACCTCGGTCCTGCAACTTATCGATGGCATAAGCAAAAGCCGTGCCCGACTCCATGGCAATGATAGAACCATTGGTGCGGCGTTCGATTTCGCCCTTATAGGGTTGGTATTCCTTAAAACGGTGCGCCATGATAGCCTCGCCGGCAGAAGCCGTCAGCACATTTGTACGCAAACCGATGATACCGCGTGACGGCATATTGAACTCAAGATTCACACGTTCACCGGCACTTTCCATTTTCACCATCTCACCTTTACGGCGGGTTACCATATCGATAATCTTGCTGGCATATTCTTCGGGAACGTTGACTGTAAGCTCCTCGATAGGCTCGTTCTTCACACCGTCTATCTCCTTGAAGATTACCTGCGGTTGTCCGACCTGCAATTCATATCCCTCGCGACGCATTGTCTCAATCAATACGGAAAGGTGAAGCACGCCACGACCGGAAACCACCCATTTTCCATCTTCCTCACTCTTGCGTACGCGGAGTGCAAGGTTCTTATCCAGCTCCTTCATCAAGCGGTCGTGAATGTGACGGGAAGTAACGAACTTGCCTTCCTTGCCGAAGAACGGAGAGTCGTTGATAGTAAACAGCATACTCATGGTCGGTTCGTCGATGGCGATAGGCGGCAATGCTTCGGGGTTCTCATAATCGCAAATCGTATCTCCGATTTCAAACCCTTCGATACCTACCAGCGCGCAGATGTCACCGGAAGAAACTTCCGCAACCTTCACACGGCCCATACCTTCAAAGGTGTGCAGTTCTTTAATCTTCGACTTGACAATTGAGCCGTCACGCTTAGCCAAAGACACGTTCATGCCCTCCCTTAAAGTACCGCGGTGTACACGGCCTACGGCAATACGGCCCGTATAAGAGGAGTAATCCAGTGAAGTAACGAGCATTTGCGGCGTACCTTCCAACTGTGTAGGAGCCGGAATGTTTTCCAGAATGCAGTCCAGCAACGCATAGATGTTGTCCGTCGGTTGCTGCCAGTCTGTACTCATCCAGTTGTTCTTTGCCGAACCGTAGATAACGGGGAAGTCCAATTGGTCTTCCGTAGCTTCCAGGCTGAACATCAAATCGAATACCATCTCATAAACCTCTTCGGGACGGCAGTTGGGCTTGTCCACCTTGTTGACAACAACGATAGGCTTCAAACCAATCTGCAAAGCTTTCTGCAACACAAAACGGGTTTGCGGCATCGGACCTTCAAAGGCATCCACCAACAGGATACATCCGTCTGCCATATTCAATACACGTTCCACCTCACCACCGAAATCGCTGTGCCCCGGAGTATCAATAATATTAATCTTCGTGTCTTTATAGCTGATAGAAACGTTCTTGGAAAGGATTGTTATCCCTCGTTCACGTTCCAAATCATTGTTATCCAACATTAATTCACCTGTGCTCTGGTTGCTGCGGAAGAGATTTCCTGCCAGAAGCATCTTATCGACAAGTGTCGTTTTTCCATGGTCTACATGGGCAATAATTGCAATGTTTCTAATATTTTGCATACAATACCTATTATTTGGCTGCAAAGGTACGAATTTTACAGTATATACATCACAGAGAAAAGATTTTTTTGCTGAATATCATTGCAATATAAAAGATAATATCTATCTTTGCACGCTCGAAAGAGAAAAGAATTATCAACTTTTTAATTAAACATTATGTATTTAGACGCTGCTAAAAAGCAAGAAATCTTCGGCAAATACGGAAAGTCTAACTCTGATACGGGATCAGCTGAATCTCAGGTAGCATTGTTTTCATACCGTATTGCTCGTCTGACTGAGCACATGAAGCTCAACAGAAAAGATTATAGTACAGAAAGAGCCTTGACAATGTTGGTAGGTAAGCGCCGTGCGCTGTTGAACTACCTGAAAGACCGCGACATCAACAGATATCGTGCTATTGTTCAGGAACTCGGCTTGCGTAAGTAATTTACTTGCGGTAAACTTATTAAAGCGGGGAAGTCTTCCAATGAAGACTTCCCCGCTTTGCTTTTATAGGCTCTCACTTTACTACTGTTAAATCGTTCTACCATGGTGGAACGAAAGTTTCCCCATGGTGGAACGAAATGTTCTCCGTGATGGAACGAAACTTCCCCCGCGGTGGAACGATTTAGCAATAGGTACGCCGGATACTAAAATCCGCAGGAAAAACCGGTAATATTCCCAGTCAATCTATAACAGCTAAACCTATCTTATACAGAACTTACTAAAACTATAAGCAAACTTTTCGCCACATAATGTTGCACCAAGTAAAAGAATATCTTATTTTTGCAGCTTACAGTTATTAATCATAACCTTTTAGACTGAAAATACTATCAAATTATGGATACAAGTAAGATTGTAGGAGAAAAGATTAAGTCACTCCGCGAAAGCCAATCCATCAGCATGGAAGAGTTGGCGCAACGTTCGGGACTTGCCATCGAACAGATTGAACGCATTGAAAACAATATTGACTTGCCTTCGCTGGCACCGCTTATCAAGATAGCCCGTGTACTGGGCGTACGTCTCGGAACCTTCCTTGACGACCAAGACGAAAACGGTCCTGTGGTATGCCGTAAGTCGGAAGCAAAGGACAGCATCAGCTTCTCCAACAATGCCATCCACTCACGCAAGCACATGGAATACCATTCCCTTTCCAAATCCAAGGCCGACCGCCACATGGAGCCGTTCATCATCGACGTAGCCCCTACGGACGACAGCGACTTCGTACTTTCATCACACGAAGGCGAAGAATTTATCATGGTTATGGAAGGAACTATGGAAATCAGCTATGGCAAGAACACCTATCTTCTTGAAGAAGGAGACAGCATCTACTACGATTCCATTGTACCGCACCATGTACATGCCTACGAGGGACAGGCAGCCAAAATACTGGCAGTGATTTATACACCGATTTAAATAGCTGAAAGCTTCAACTCTACTATGTTATACGAAAGAACGCTTGGCCAATGGCTGGAGCATTGGGCCGAAACTACACCAGACAAAGAATATATTGTTTATTCCGACCGTAATTTGCGCTTCACTTGGAGCCAATTCAACCACAGGGTAGACGACATGGCAAAAGGACTTATCGCCATCGGCGTGGAACGGGGAACACACGTCGGCATCTGGGCGGCAAATGTGCCGGACTGGCTGACGCTGCTGTATGCCTGCGCCAAAATAGGTGCCGTCTATGTAACGGTAAACACCAACTACAAACAAGCCGAACTGGAGTACTTGTGCGAGAACTCGGATATGCACACACTCTGCATCGTCAATGGCGAGAAGGACAGCGACTTCGTGCAGATGACCTACACCATGCTACCCGAACTGAAGACCTGCCAGCGCGGACATCTGAAGAGCGAACGCTTTCCCTACATGAAAAATGTAATCTACGTAGGACAGGAAAAGCACAGGGGAATGTACAACACCTCCGAGATTCTGCTTTTAGGCGATAATGTAGAAGACACACGTCTGGAAGAACTTAAAAGCCAAGTCACCTGCCACGACGTTGTGAATATGCAATATACTTCAGGTACCACCGGATTCCCGAAAGGCGTAATGCTTACCCACTACAACATTGCCAACAACGGTTACCTCACCGGAGAACACATGAAGTTCACCTCCGACGACAAACTATGCGTCTGCGTACCTTTATTCCACTGTTTCGGAGTGGTACTTGCCACAATGAACTGCCTGACCCACGGATGTACGGAAGTAATGGTGGAACGCTTCAACCCGCTTGTAGTTCTTGCTTCCATTCACAAGGAACGGTGTACCGCACTCTATGGAGTACCTACCATGTTCATAGCCGAACTGAACCACCCGATGTTCGATTTGTTTGATATGTCCAGCCTGCGTACAGGTATTATGGCAGGCTCTCTCTGCCCTGTTGAACTGATGAAACAGGTGGAAGAGAAAATGTACATGAAAGTGACCAGCGTTTATGGCCTTACGGAAGCGGCTCCCGGCATGACCGCCACACGAATTGACGATTCGTTTGATGTACGTTGCAATACCGTGGGACGCGACTTTGAGCATACCGAAGTAAAAGTTATCGACCCGGAAACCGGTGAGGAATGTCCGGTAGGTGTACAAGGTGAAATGTGCAATCGCGGCTACAATACCATGAAAGGCTACTATAAAAACCCGCAAGCCACAGCCGAAGTTATCGACAAGAACGGCTTCCTGCACTCCGGAGACTTGGGCGTAAAAGATGAGGACGGCAACTACCGAATTACCGGACGCATCAAAGATATGATTATCCGCGGTGGCGAAAACATTTATCCGCGTGAAATCGAGGAGTTCCTCTACCAATTAGAGGGTGTCAAGGATGTGCAAGTAGCCGGCATCCCTTCCAAGAAGTATGGCGAAGCCGTTGGCGCGTTCATTATCCAGCATGAAGGAGCCGACTTGCACGAGTCGGATGTACGCGACTTCTGCATCGGCAAGATTTCCCGATATAAGATTCCTAAATATATTTTCTTCGTAAAAGAGTTCCCAATGACAGGAAGCGGCAAAATACAGAAATTCAAGCTGAAAGATGTAGGGCTGCAACTTTGCAAGGAGCAAGGGATAGAAATCGTTTAGGTAGTATCAAAACGGATTTAAGCTATCATTCTGTCATTCAGAGGAGCTTACGACGAAGAATCTCCTTTCTCATATGTAAGGAGAAGAGATTCTTCACTTCGTTCTGAATGACAGAATGATAGCTTAAATCCGTTTTGATACTACCTAAAACTGCCTGTATGTTTATTTTTCAGGATAAAACATATTCTCTGCCGTCATCCGTTCCAATACCTCATGCAAATATTTGGCAGACTCCCATTTTGCCATTGGCAAATCGTGGAGCAAATAGTTGCCGCAATCTTGCGGAGCTGCACCGGGTACTTCGCCTTCATATTCGGCAACAAAGCGGAAAGTGTCCTGCATCAGAGGCACGATGTCTTGCGGTTGCAAGTCACCCTTCATCAACAGATAATTGCCGGTAAGGCATCCCATAGGCCCCCAATAGATAATCTTGTCCTGCCATTGCGGTTCATTACGCAAATAAGTAGCAGCCAAATGCTCGATAGTGTGCAGAGCACCCTGACCCAAAGCCGGTTCGCGATTGGGTTCTTTCATACGGATATCGAAAGTTGTAATAACCTCTCCGTTCACTTCATCCTTACGTGATACGTAAATACCGCGTAACAAACGAATGTGGTCAATAGTAAAGCTGGGAATCTTCTTCATGATTTATGATTTATAATTTATGATTTATAAGCTATCGGGCAGGGTGGACAGAAAAGTCCATGTCGTAAGGAAGGAACGTTCTGCCATTGTTCCCCAAAAATCCGCATATTGCGACGAATGGTCGTCCACGCCCGGTGTGTCACTGATAATGCGAAAGCTGAGGAAAGGGATATTGTACAGATAACAGGTCTGTGCAATGGCGGCGGACTCCATATCCACCGCAAGCCCGGACGGAAAATGTTCTTTGATGGCATCCAGTTCGGTACGGTTGGTAATAAACCGGTCACCGGTACAAACCAGTCCGCTATGAATGCGGCTTTCCAACCCGGCACCGTTCAGAGACAAAGCATATTTCAACAGAGAAGCGCAGCCCTTGTACACGGCGGGAAACCCCTGCACCTGACCATACTCATTGCCCTCGCCACACCATACATCGTGATACACCAGATATTCACTCACCACTACATCCGTCACCTTAAGACAAGCATCAATACCGCCCGCCACACCGGTGCTGACAACACAGTCCGGAGCAAAACGGCGTATTAACTCCGCACTACCCGCCGCCGCGCTCACCTTGCCGATGCCGCACTGCGTAAGTATCACACGGTTACTGCCGAGTATCCCCTCCACATAGCGGAAGTTACCGTCACTCGTCACTTTCTTCTCCTTCAAACGCTCCACCAACTGGCAGTGTTCGCTATCCATTGCACTGATAACACCTATCGTCATACTTACTGATTTATGAATTATGATTTTCGGGAGGGCAAAGGTACGATATTTCAGCAGATTTATCTATTCAACTTATGCATAAATCAATATTTATGTATAAGTTTGCCGCTGAAATTCAGATTAGGAGTTAAGGGAGTTAACTCCTTAACCCTTTTAACTCCCCCACATAAACCCTGCAAAATGATAAAGAAAACTCTTCCAGACTTGATTGCCATTCTGGCATTCGCCCTGATTTCTTTCGCCTACTTTTTTCCGGCGGATATAGAAGGACGCATCCTGTTCCAGCACGACACTGCTGCCGGGGCCGGAGCCGGACAAGAAACCGCACAGTTCTACAATCAGACAGGGGAGCATACCCGCTGGACAAATTCTATCTTCGGAGGGATGCCAACCTATCAGATAGCACCGTCCTACGACTCTACCACGCCTTTGAAATGGACACAGAAAGTATACCAGCTTTTCCTGCCTACATACGTCAACCTGACATTTATATTGATGCTGGGCTTCTACATACTATTGCGCGTATTCGGTATGCCGGTATGGTTGGCAGGCTTAGGGGGCATCATGTGGGCGTTCTCATCCTATTTTTTCATTCTGATTTCAGCCGGACATATCTGGAAGTTCATCACCCTCGCCTATATCCCGCCCACAATAGCGGGTATTGTGCTTGCCTACCGGGGTAAGCTATTGGCAGGAGGCATCCTGACGGCCTTTTTCATAGCCTTGCAAATCATGTCAAACCACGTGCAGATGTCCTACTACTTCTTGTTCGTCATCCTGTTCATCGTAGGAGCATACTTTGAAGACGCCTGGCGCAACAAGACACTGTCCAAATTCTTCAAAGCAAGCGCTGTGCTGTTCGTTGCCGCCCTCATCGGCGTTGCCGCCAACCTTTCCAACCTCTACCATACCTATACATACAGCAAGGAAACCATGCGCGGCAAAAGCGAACTGGTACAGACCGGCGATGCAGCCAAACAAACCAGTAGCGGGCTGGACCGCGACTATATCACACAATGGAGCTACGGTATCGGTGAGACGCTTACCCTACTCGTACCCAACTTCAAAGGTGGCGCATCCGTCCCCCTCAGCGAAAACAGGGCGGCTATGGAAAAAGCAAATCCCATGTACAGCGGGCTGTACAGCCAACTGACCCAATACTTTGGTGACCAGCCCATGACCTCAGGCCCTGTATACGTGGGTGCATTCGTACTCTTCCTTTTCATACTGGGCTGTTTCATCGTAAAAGGCCCTTTGAAATGGGCATTGATAGGTGCCACATTCTTTTCCATTGTATTGGCATGGGGTAAGAATTTCATGCCGCTTACCGACTTTTTCATCGACTATGTACCGATGTACAGCAAGTTCCGCGCCGTATCTTCCATCCTCGTAATTGCCGAGTTCACTATTCCGCTGCTGGCCATCTTTGCCCTGAAACGTGTACTTGAAGAACCTGCAATTATCAAGAAAGACAAAAGAGCAACAGGTATCAGTCTGCTCCTCACAGCCGGCATAGCCTTATTGCTCACAGTCTCGCCGGGAATGTTCAGTTCCGCTTTTGTGCCGGCGCAAGAGGCACAAATGTTGCAAAATGCAGTCGACCAAAAAATGATACCTGCCGAAGAACTCTCCGGCATCCTTGCCAACCTTTCCGAAATGCGTGCCGCGCTTGTCAGTTCCGATGCACTGCGCAGCTTCATCATTATCAGTATCGGCTGCGCCATACTGCTGTTATACTCCACCGGGAAATTGCGCAAAAGCTTCACTGTTGCAGGTATCACTCTACTCTGCCTCATCGATATGTGGACAGTAAACAAACGCTACCTTTACGATGACCAGTTTGTACCTCGTTCCACACAGACCGAGACTTTCAGCCAAAGCAAGACCGATGAATTAATCCTGCAAGACACCACACCCGATTATCGTGTGCTGAACTTTGCCACTAATACTTTTAACGAAAACAACACCGCCTATTGGCACAAAAGTGTCGGCGGATACCACGCCGCCAAGCTGCGCCGCTACCAAGAGATGATAGAACGCCATATCTCTCCCGAAATGCAGGCAGCCTATCAAGCAATAGCCGCCGCAGGAGGAGAAATGGACAGTGTGGACGCTACCAAATTCCGCGTACTGAATATGCTGAATACAAAATATTTCATCTTCCCCGCCGGACAGCAAGGGCAGACTGTTCCCGTCCTCAACCCTTATGCCAACGGCAACGCTTGGTTTGTAAAGAACGTACAATATGTAGACAATGCCAATCAGGAAATTGATGCGCTCAAATCCGTTCTTCCCACCGAAACTGCCATTGTTGACGTCCGTTTCAAGGAGCTACTAAAAGGGACAACCGATGCTTGTAAAGACAGTCTCTCTACTATTCGTCTGACGAGCTATAAACCGAACCATCTGGTTTACGAAACAGAAAATCCGGGAAACGGCATTGCTGTATTCTCCGAGATTTACTACCCGGACGGTTGGCAAGTAACTATCGACGGAGAACCCGCCGAGTTGGGACGTGCGAACTATATATTGCGTACCATGTATGTCCCTGCCGGCAAACATACAATTGAAATGCGCTTTGACCCGAAAAGCCTGCACGCAACAGAAGGAATTGCCTACGGAGCATTGGCGTTGCTGGTTATCGGAGTTGCGGCAATCGCGCTGATGGCACGCAAGAAGACTGCATAAAACTAAGAGCGGCAACACCCACACACATCTTCCGAAAGAGAAAGAGATGCGCAAACCTCGTTTTTCCCTGTAGCTTATAAAGAAGCAGCACAGGGAGAAACGAGGTTTTGCTATAAGGAAAATTATTTTTCTTATGAAGAAAACAGGGTGTTGGTTACTGTCAACAGCTCTGTTGACAGTAGTCACTCAATCCGTTGACAATAGTCACTCAATCCGTTGACAATAGTAAACAGACCTGTTGACAGTAACCAACACCCTATTTTCTCCGTAACAAAAATGAATGCCGTATAGATGAAAAGATAATCATATAACGTAATAAATCAAATTCTGCTATAAGGAAAAGAATGAAAAAATATGGTATAAATCACCGGCAGAACGATATATTTCAGTAACTTTGCTCTTCAAATCAAAAAAAGCTATATAGTATGGAAACTACCAGACAGAATAAAATAGCCCGCCTGCTACAAAAAGAGCTGAGCGACATCTTCTTATTGCAGACCAAATCAATGCCCGGTATACTGATTTCAGTGAGCGCCGTACGCATCAGTCCCGATATGAGCGTAGCACGCGCCTACCTCAGTATCTTCCCCTCAGAGAAGAGCGATGAAATCATCAAGAATATCAATGCGAATATGAAGTCTATCCGCTTTGAATTGGGTACTCGCGTACGTCACCAGCTACGTATCATTCCCGAACTGAAATTCTTTGTAGACGATTCACTGGACTATCTGGAAAGAATTGACGAATTGCTGAAATAGCCGATTAGCAGTTAACGACTACACATGAACCTTCCCTTCTTCATAGCCCGCCGCTACCTCTTCTCTAAGAAGAAGCATAATGCAATCAACATTATATCCGGCATTTCGGTATGTGGAGTAGCTTTGGCTACATTGGCGTTAGTATGTACGCTGTCCGTATTCAACGGCTTTCAGGATATGGTGGCAGGATTCTTTACGGCTTTCGATCCAGAACTGAAAATTACCGTTCGGGAAGGGAAGGTTTTTGATCCGCTCGAATCACATATACAGCAAGTACGCGCCCTACCCGAAATAGACATTTGGACAGAAACGCTGGAAGAGAATGCAATGATACAATACAAAGACCGTCAGGCAATGGCAGTTATCAAAGGCGTGGAAGATAACTTCGAGCAACTGACGTCTATAGACAGCCTATTGTACGGTACGGGAGAATTTATACTGAACGATTCCGTTGTGGACTATGGTTTTATGGGAGTGGAACTGGTCTCCGAGCTCGGTACCGGGATTCAGTTTGTCGACCCGTTGCGGGTGTATGCCCCTAAGAGAAATGTACGTGTAAATATTGCCAACCCATCGGCTGCTTTCAACCAAGATTATCTGTTTTCGCCGGGAGCGGTATTTGTCGTCAACCAGCAAAAATACGATTCACGCTATGTTCTTACATCGCTGAGCTTCGCACGACGGCTTTTTAATTACGATACGGAAGTTTCCGCTATCGAACTAAAACTAAAAGCGGGAAGCAACACCAACACCGTACAAAAGAAAATGGAACGTATCTTGGGTGACCGTTTTGTAGTGCAAAACCGTTACGAACAACAAGCAGATGTATTTCGAATCATGGAGATTGAAAAACTCATCTCATATCTATTTCTTACCTTTATCCTCACAATTGCCTGCTTCAACGTCATAGGCTCGCTATCCATGCTGATACTGGACAAACGCGAAGATGCGGAGACATTGCGTAATTTGGGTGCCGACGACCGATTGATAGCCCGTATCTTCCTTTTCGAAGGGCGATTGATTTCCGTCTTTGGAGCAATAGCCGGAATTATTTTAGGATTATTACTATGCTTTCTGCAACAACATTTCGGACTTATATCTTTAGGAGGAGGTAACGGAAACTTTGTAGTGGATGCCTATCCGGTAAGCGTGCACGCAACAGACATTATAGTGGTATTTATTACGGTTATTACCGTAGGATTCCTTTCAGTATGGTATCCGGTGAGGTACTTGAGCAAACGGTTACTTAAAAAATAGAAATACCACGCGTTCTGTAATGTACAGACTCATGATTTCTTACGGATAATCGTCAGCCCGTCCCGTAACGGAAGGATTACTTTTTCTACACGGTTATCTTCGGCAACCAAATTATTGAAAGCTTTTATACCAATTGTCTGCAAGTCCGTACGATGCGGATGTTCTTCGAGGACATGACCGTCCCACAAGGTATTGTCGGCAATAATATAACCGCCCTCAGAAAGGCATTTCAATACCATTTCATAATAATCGACGTAACGGCGCTTGTCACCGTCGATGAAAGCAAGATCGAAAGTTATATTCAATTGGGGAACAAGTTCCAACGCATTACCTATATAAAACTTTATTTTATCAGCATAAGGTGAATTCTCCAGCCAGGGACGGGTAAAGTCTTCCTGTTCATCATTAATTTCAAAAGTATGCAACATTCCACCCTCCGTCAATCCCTCTGCCATGCAAAGCGCGGAATATCCGCTATATGTTCCAATCTCCAGTATCTGCCGAGGACGTATCATCTTAACAAACATCTTGAGCATACGCCCCTGCAAATGCCCCGAAGCCATACGGGGATAGAGCAACTTAAGATGCGTATCACGGTAGAGGGCTTTCAGATAGTCGCCTTCATCATCGATGTGCTGCAAGATGTATTCGTCTAATGTCATATAAGCTGGAAATTGAGAATTGAAAATTAAAAGATGATAGTCCGCTAACAAACATTTATTTTTTAATTTCCAATTCTCAATTTATATTTTTACAAGTATCTGTTACTGTTTGGCAATACGCTATCTTGAGCGTGTTTCAAGGCATCTTCTACCACATTGATTTCAAGGAAAGAAGTCTGTGTACCAGCCTTACCGCTACTCAAATAACCTACCATATCGGTAGGTTGCAAACGACCTTCCTGAAGCAAACGGCGGAGCGCAGCAAAGTAATATTCTTGTCCGTTGGCAAGTTCGGGCATATAAATAGCTTCCACACCATATGACAGAGCCAAGTGGCGCATTGTCTTTTCTTTGTAGCAAATAGCAAGTACCGGGTATTTACCACGGAAAGCAGCAAGGTTGCGAGCTGTGCGACCACTGTAACTGTCTGTAATAATAGCACGAATCTTTAATTTCGTAGTAGCCTTTACTGCTTGCTTGGCAAGGAAAGCCGTTACATCGTTTCCGTTTTCATCCAGAGGGATACGGATGTCATTATCCGCAAGTTTATCCTTTTCTGCTTGGGCAGCAACTTTCGTCATAGTCTTAACCGCTTCAACCGGATATTTACCATAAGCTGTTTCTCCACTTAACATCAAAGCATCCGTACGGTAATAGATAGCATTGGCAATGTCCGTAACCTCCGCACGAGTAGGACGCGGATTGGAAATCATGGTATGGAGCATCTGTGTAGCAACAATTACCGGCTTCTTAGCCAAAATGCATTTGCGAATCAACAAACGCTGAATACCCGGAATACGTTCCTGCGGAACTTCAATACCCAAGTCACCACGAGCTACCATAACACCGTCAGCTACTTCAAGAATCTCATCAATATTATCTACTCCTTCTTGGTTCTCAATTTTAGCAATAATTCTGATGTCACTATTGTGTGCATCGAGGATAGCTTTTATATCAAGAATATCTTGTCTGTTGCGCACGAAAGAATGCGCTATGAAATCAATATCTTTCTCGATAGCGTAGAGGATATTGTTACGGTCTTTTTCTGTCAATGAGGGTAGATTAATACGTACACCCGGCACATTAACACTTTTACGATTGCCCAAAGTAGCTTCATTCTGCACTTCACAGAGGAGATAGTCTGCATTCTTTTCTATAACAACCAGTTCCAAATCACCATCGTCTATAAGAATATGTCCACCGACATTCAGGTCGTTTACAAAATTAGGATAAGAAACGGAAATACATTCGCGGGTTGTTTGCAATTCGGGATTGCCTACGACTTTTACACGGTCTCCTACTTTAAAAGGAATAGGCTCGGCAAGGACAGTAGTACGCACTTCCGGACCTTTCGTATCCATAAGAATTGCGATACGGTTGGAAACGGTACGCACGTTGGCTATCAATTTTTCAAAGCCTTCACGGCCGGCATGGGCCGTATTCATACGTACTACATTCAAACCAGCATCGAACAACTGTTTTATAAAATCAACATCGCAACGCTGGTCGGAAATCGTTGCAACGATTTTTGTCTGTTTTAATAGCATAATCTTATACCTATATTTATTAATGATGAATTATGAGCGAAGAATTATGGATTACCTGTGGTATTTCTTTATCCTGCATTCACAATTGATAATTCTTAATTTAATTTTTTGATTCCAGCAACGCTTCCAATGCCAGACGGTAAGAATCCAATCCAAAGCCGCAAATAACACCCCGACAAGCACAAGCTATCATGGATACGTGACGAAATGCCTCACGGGAATGTACATTAGAGATATGAACCTCAACCACCGGGGAAGTAACTGCCCGAATCGCATCTTGCAGAGCAATGGAAGTATGGGTGTAAGCACCCGCATTCAAAATAATACCATCTACATCAAAACCGACTTGTTGTACCTTGTCTATCAACTCTCCTTCGATGTTGGATTGGAAATAGTCTATCTGTACATCCACATACCTTTTACGGAGCCCAGCAAGACAGTCTTCAAAAGTAACACTGCCATAAATGGAAGGTTCACGTTTTCCCAACAGATTTATATTGGGGCCGTTAATAATTTGTATCCTCATAACACAATTTTTTATACCTTTGTCCACAGAGAACATTCTTTCAAGGTGCAAAGATACGAAAAAGTAATGAAAGTAGAAGAGAATTTAACGAATAAGGAAAGACGAGCAGTGATAATCCGAAAGTATCAGCAATATCTCAAGCTGGAGAAATCGCTCTCCCCAAACACGTTCAATGCCTATATGACGGACTTACAGAAACTTCTGCACTTTTTGGAGGGAGAGAACATCGAGATGCTGGACGTTACGCTCGATGATTTGCAACGCTTCGCCGCAGGTCTACACGACATCGGCATTCATCCCCGCTCGCAGGTCCGCATCCTCTCCGGCATTAAATCCTTTTTTCATTTTCTCGTAGTTGCCGACTATCTGGAAGCCGACCCTGGTGAATTGCTGGAAGGCCCCAAAATCGGGTTCAAAATACCGGAAGTTCTCACCGTAGAGGAAATTGACAAAATCATTTCCGCCGTAGATATGGACAAAAAAGAAGGGCAACGCAACCGGGCTATCTTAGAAACCTTGTATAGCTGCGGGTTACGTGTATCGGAATTATGCAACCTGAAACTTTCCGACCTCTATTTTGAAGAAGGATTCATCAAAGTAGAGGGCAAAGGCAGTAAGCAACGTTTGATACCGATTTCACCCAGAGCCATCAAAGAAATAAAGTATTGGTTTATAGACCGCAATATGGGAAAAATAAAAAAAGGGTACGAGGATTATGTATTCTTGGCGCGATGGGGCAATAATATTTCCCGCATCATGGTGTTCCACATGATTAAAGAACTCGCAGAGAAAGCCGGTATCACCAAAAATATCAGTCCACACACATTCCGCCACTCCTTTGCAACCCATCTGTTAGAAGGTGGCGCCAACCTACGGGCTATCCAGTGTATGCTGGGACATGAATCCATTGCTACCACAGAAATTTATACGCATATCGACCGAAATATGCTTCGAAGTGAAATTATTGAGCATCATCCGCGCAACATTAAATACCGAAAAGAACATGGAGTTTATTAAATTATAATAAATGTGGTAGTATTATTAACAAATTGCCAAGAGAATTAATATCTTTGCAAAGCTATATATATAGGAGTATAGCAACTAATTGTGAATGGACAAATTTCAATTACAAACAATTAATTTATATCTAAAATGACTAAAAAATTGTATCTGCCTTTGTTAGTGGCACTTGTTGCTGTTTTGACATCATGCAGCAGCAAAATGGGTGAACTGTCTTCTGACTATTTCACAGTGACTCCGCAAGTATTGGAAGCCGTAGGTGGCAAGGTACCTGCTACAATTAACGGTAAGTTCCCTGAAAAGTATTTCAAGAAAAATGCTGTAGTAGAAGTTACTCCGGTTTTGAGATGGGAAGGTGGCGAAGCTAAGGGTCAGCCTGCCGTATTCCAAGGCGAAAAAGTAGAAGGCAACGACCAAAGTATTTCTTACAAGACTGGTGGTAGCTACACTATGAAAACCTCTTTCGATTATGTTCCTGAAATGGCCAAATCTGAGTTATATCTGGAATTTAAAGCTAAAGTTGGAAAGAAAGAAGTTACTATCCCCGCTGTAAAAGTAGCTGACGGCGTTATCTCTACTTCTGAATTGATTGGCCAAACTTTGGGTAGCGCTAACCCAGCTAACGGTGACGACGCTTTCCAACGTATAATCAAAGAGAAATATGATGCAAACATCATGTTCTTGATTCAACAGGCTAACGTTCGTGCAAGTGAATTGAAAACAGCTAAAGCATTCAACGAAGAAGTTAAGAATGTAAACGAGGCTGCTAACAAGAAAATCAGCAACATCGAAATTTCTGCATATGCTTCTCCCGATGGTGGTGTTAAGTTGAACACTGGCCTGGCTGAAAATCGTCAGGACAACACAGCTAAGATTATTAATAGAGACCTGAAGAAAGGCAAAATTGATGCTGCTGTAGATACTAAATACACTGCACAAGACTGGGAAGGTTTCCAAGAATTGGTTAGCAAATCCAACATCCAAGACAAAGAGTTGATTCTTCGCGTATTGTCAATGTACTCTGATCCTGAACAAAGAGAACAAGAAATCAAAAACATCTCTTCTGTATACAAAACTTTGGCTGAAGAAATCCTTCCGCAATTGCGTCGTTCTCGTCTGACCTTGAACTATGACGTAATCGGTAAATCTGACGAAGAAATCGCATCTTTGGCAGACAGCGATGCTAAGCAACTGAACATCGAAGAATTGCTGTATGCAACAACTTTGACTAATGATCCTGCTAAGCAAGAAGCTATCTTCATCAAAGCTACTCAAATCTATCCGAACGATTATCGTGCATACAACAACCTCGGTAAGTTGGCTTATCAAGCTGGTAACCTTGACAAGGCTGAAGGATATTTCAAGAAATCTCTTTCTATCAAGGATTCTGCTGAAGCTAACATGAATATGGGTCTTATCGCTTTGACTAAGGGTGACAAAGCAGCCGCTGAATCTTACTTGGGTAAAGCTTCAGGCGCTAAAGAGTTGAACGAAGCTTTGGGTAACCTGTACGTAGCTCAAGGTCAATACGACAGAGCCGTTAACGCATTTGGCGATACTAAGACTAACAGTGCAGCTTTGGCACAAATCTTGGCTAAGGATTACAACAAGGCTAAGAGCACATTGTCAAGCATCGCTAAACCTGACGCTTACACAGACTATTTAATGGCTGTTGTAGGTGCAAGAACTAACAACACTTCTATGGTAACTGATAACCTGAAGAAAGCTGTTGCTAAAGATTCTTCATTAGCAAAGAAAGCTGCTTCTGATTTGGAATTCTCCAAATATTTCACGAATGCAGACTTTATGAATATCATCAAATAATAAAGGTTATAAGATGAAAAGAAGTGCCCGACATGGAAATATGTCGGGCATTTTTTTTTTATTCACACCAAAAAGAACTACTTTCGCAGCAGTGTACTAGAAGAAGAAACCCATATGAAAAATATTTATTTTGCATTTTTCCTGCTTATTATATTATCTGCCTGCGACGGCAAGAGATCCGATACGGTCAGCCTTAGCGGAGAAATCAAGGGATTGGGAAATGACACCATATATATATATGGTGCAGACGAAATGTATGACCACATGGATACTCTGCTTGTTGAAAATGGCAAGTTCTCAAAAATACTTTCTCCGGATACTTTAGTAGCTGCCTGGTTATTGTTCAGCGATGGCACTCAATATCCTTTCTTTATGGATAAAGGAAATAGAATACAAATAAACGGCTCTGCTGCTGAACTTAACAATTTGGAAATAAAAGGGAACATACCCAATGAAGAATTAAGTTCTTTCCAAAAAGAACTGAGAGGATTAGGTAAGCCATCCGAAAAAGTATTAGAAGAGAAAGTCGGTAAATTTATCAATGAGCATCATTCCTCCTTAGCCAGTATTTACCTATTGGATAAATACTTCGTACAAAAAGAAAAACCGGACTACACCCAAATAAAAAAACTGACCGAACATATGACGGGAGAGCTGAAAGACCGCCCCTATATTAGTGAACTACTCGGTCATATTCAAGAACAAGAAAAGGTTGCTATTGGGAAAACTGCTGCCTATTTCCGCCTGCCCAATACCAGCGGAAAACAAATAAACCGTGCAAACTTCAAAGACCAATATTTATTAGTACACTTCTGGGCCTCTTGGGATACAGTAAGCCGAGATAGTAATGCTGTTTATCGCAGAATTTATAAGCAAGTACAAAAGAACAAGAAGTTTGCGCTTTTAGGAGTTTCCTTAGACATCAATAAAGATAGCTGGCAAAAGGCGATTAAAACAGACACTCTAAAGTGGGAACAAGTATGCGATCTTTCCGGCTGGAATACAGAGGTTGTAAAGCAACTTGCTATAAAAACTTTACCCGCTAATATATTACTCAACCCATCCGGAAGAATTGAAGGGAAAAATCTAAGCGAGAAAGATATCGAGAAGAAATTAAAAGAGGCAGAGGAGAAAAAGAAAAGATAACCCTCATCCACCGATCATTAATTACTAAATACTAAATTACGTGCTCATTAAAGTTTTTGGAGCGGCTGTTCAAGGTATTGATGCAACCCTCATCACTATCGAAGTCAACAGTTCCAGAGGCTGTATGTTTTATCTCGTGGGTCTTCCTGACTCTGCCGTCAAAGAAAGTCACCAACGCATTATCTCTGCACTACAAGTAAACGGTTACCGTATACCAACAAGTAACATTGTTATCAATATGGCTCCGGCAGATATTCGCAAAGAAGGTTCTGCCTATGATCTACCATTGGCTATTGGTATGTTAGGCGCCAATGAAATCATCCAATCGGACAAATTAGACCACTATCTGCTAATGGGAGAACTAAGTCTGGACGGAAGCCTGCAACCTATAAAAGGGGCATTGCCCATTGCAATAAAAGCCAGGGAACTTGGTTTTAAGGGAATAATCATTCCCAAACAAAATGCGCAAGAAGCTGCCGTAGTCAACAATCTGAATGTTTATGGAGCGGGAAATCTGAAAGAGGTAATCGAATTCTTCAATGGCACGCGAGAATTAGAGCAAGTACATATCAATACTCGCAAAGAGTTTTATGCCCAACAAAGTAATTTTGATTTGGATTTCTCTGATGTAAAAGGACAGGAAAACGTAAAACGTGCATTAGAAGTGGCAGCTGCAGGTGGACACAATATTCTTTTAGTAGGTGCTCCCGGTAGCGGAAAGTCCATGCTTGCCAAGCGTCTCCCTTCCATCCTTCCACCCTTATCATTAGGTGAAAGCCTTGAAACAACCAAAATACATTCCGTTGCAGGAAAGCTCGGACAAGAAGGCGGGCTTATCTCCAAACGCCCATTTCGCGACCCTCATCATACCATTTCTACAGTGGCTATGACAGGTGGAGGAAGTTTTCCGCAACCGGGCGAAATCAGCCTGGCTCATAATGGTGTTTTATTCCTTGATGAATTACCGGAATTCAATAGGAATGTACTTGAAGTACTACGTCAACCCTTGGAAGATCGGAAAATCACCATCTCACGCGTGAAATGTAACGTAGAATATCCTGCCAGTTTTACGCTTGTAGCCTCTATGAATCCTTGCCCTTGCGGATATTACAATCATCCCACCAAAGCCTGCGTATGTAGCCCGGGACAGGTGCAGAAATATCTGAATCGCATTTCAGGACCTTTGCTCGATCGTATCGACCTGCAAATTGAGGTTATCCCCGTTCCATTTGAAAAAATGTCAGATACACATCCCGGAGAGTCAAGCGCTAATATTCGCGAACGTGTAATATATGCACGCCAGATTCAGTCTGAAAGATACGCCGAGATTCCCGGTGTATATTGTAATGCACAGATGAATAGCAAATTACTTGCCCGCTATGCTCATCCTGATGACAAAGGTCTTGTTCTGTTAAAGACCGCCATGAACCGTTTTAATCTTTCAGCACGCGCCTACGATCGTATCCTAAAGGTTTCGCGCACTATTGCCGATCTTGAAGGCTATGACCTAATACAACCCGCACACTTAGCAGAAGCAATCGGATATAGGAACCTGGATAGGGAAAATTGGGCCGGATAAAATCTACCCCTCACAAAAAACAAACAAAAAATAAGCAAACTAACAATGAAGCCTGTCGAGATGACAGAAAAGTAATTTACCTTCATCATCACGCAGATGCATACCATTACCCTCACAGTAACGGAAAAAACTGCAATCGTTACATACACCTTTCTTCATCCACTTCCGATTGCGAAAGGCTTGAAAACGATTTTCCCATACATCCATAAAATCATCATGATAAATATTTCCCTGATGAAAATCACTACGGATACTTGGGCACGCAGATATAGAACCATCTGCCAAAACGGAACCGACAGTGATTCCGGCATTGCAGGCAAAGAAACTATCACGAACCTCACCTTCATACTTACCTAAGAAACCTTCACAAGCATAATCAATATGCATCTTTCCTTCCTTTCGAACACGCTTGATGAACTCCATAACGCCTGTAAACTCAGTGTCGCTCAATTGCAACTCCAAGTGTGATGCAGCACGCCCTATCGGAAAGATTGTAAACAAGCGCCACCGCCGAACGCCAATACGATAAAGGTAATTTTTCAACTCATCCAAATACAGATAGTTACGGCTATTGATACAAGTCACTACATCCCAGACCAGCTCCGGTTCATGTACCAACATCTTGATTGCGTCTACGGCCCTCCCATAACTTTCCGGATGCCCACGCAACCAATTATGTTCCTGTTCAAAACCATCCAAGCTGATGGTTATGGAATGAAGACCGGCAGACATTAAACGTTCCAACCGCTTAGCCGTGAGATAAAGACCGTTAGAAACAATTCCCCAAGGATAACCGCGTTTGTAGAGTTCCAGTCCAACTTCCTCCACATCTTCTCTCATCAACGGCTCTCCACCGGTCATTATAATGCTTACCTCATTCGGGTTCACATATGGAGTAATGGAATCAACAACCCGCAAGAAATCGGCTGCCGACATATCCTTAACATCCGGCATTCGTTTACAGTCGCTACCGCAATGCTTACAGTGCAGATTACAACGTAGAGTACACTCCCAAAAGAGTTGCCTCAACGGATGCAACTCTTTCAGATTGTTACGCATCTTACGCGCAATCTCCAGTGCCAAACGCTTACGAACAGAAAGGGCTCCCACCTTTTTTATATTTCTCTCTTTTTTAGTTTAAAATTTATATATTTGCTGTCTCTTCCTTATTACTTTCCCTTTGATTTCATATTTAGCATAAGGAGTACCATATTCACATCTCCCAGTTCCTGTACTATTTTCATCACAAGATGTGAAACCTAACAGAACCAATGCGCCGGACATCATTCCATTACAAATCTGGAGCCATTGTTTTTTTCTTTTCTTCATAGCACGTCAATAGTCTAGTTGTATTTCTATAAACGTCAATAAAAACAAAATACTGCATAACGGCTTCTATTTTAACACAAAGTTATTTCTTTTCTATCCTGATGCGGGCATCCACGGCTATCACATCTTTTTCTGTTGCCAACAGCGGATTAATATCCATTTCCTTTATCTCCGTGGCAAAGCGCAACAAAGTAGACAAACGGACAATGATTTCAGCAAACCTATCTTCATTCACCCCTTTCTGCCCTCGAGTACCTTTTATAATCTTATAAGCACGCAGTGAATGAATCATAGAGTAAGCCTCCTCATAGGATAAAGGAGCCAAACCGGAAGACACATCCTTCAGAACCTCTACAAAAATACCACCCAGACCACAAAGCACCACATGACCGAACTTTTCTTCATACTTTGCACCAATAAATAATTCCGTACCTTTCAGCATAGGTTGCACCATAATACCCGTTACTTCCGGAATCTGCATCATACGTTCAAACTCCAAAGCAAGATGCTGTTCACTCTTTATATTCAGCACCACGCCACCTACATCCGATTTATGTACAGGTCCTACCACCTTTGCCACGACCGGAAATCCGGCACGACGGGTAAAGGCAAGCACTTCTTCTTTATTTGCGGATACAAACTCCTCCACTATCGGAATGCCCGCAGAGTGTAACAATGCCTGCACATGGTGCGGTTTTATGTAACCGTTCTCGGGAATGGAATCTATGATACGACGGATACGCGGAACATCCACTCCGAAAAGCTCTATTTCATTATTCGCGGGCTTCGATGCATTAACAATGCGCGACAATGCCGTGCCCAGCGTCACCTCATCGGCAAAGTTCACGTGTCCTTTGGCTAGAAAAGCGGAAACCTCAGCCCCTGCCGTATTAATGGAAGGAAGAATAGGGAATATCGGCTTCTTGCAAGTCTGCATCTTCTCATGCAGCACATCATACATTTCAAACATAGTAACCAGGCCCGGCGTACCGAAAATAGCCATTACCGCATCCACGTTATTAAACTTCTCTTCACAGTATTCCAGACA
This sequence comes from Bacteroides propionicigenes, assembly GCF_018390535.1. Classification (GTDB taxonomy): domain Bacteria; phylum Bacteroidota; class Bacteroidia; order Bacteroidales; family Bacteroidaceae; genus Bacteroides; species Bacteroides propionicigenes. The sequence continues at coordinate 184,331 of NZ_JAHBBW010000002.1, forward strand.
CAGGCGCAAGTGTTCCGGCGTACCGGTAGCCAAAATATCTATTGGATTTCCAACGGCAGCTCCCGGAAAGAGTTTGCTCTTCAATTCCTCGGCAAGCTCACCCTCCAGCTTTGGTACATTCAGTCCGCCTTTACTCAAAGCATCGGTCAGCATCACACCCGGTCCGCCAGCATGGGTAATAATAGCAAAATTCTTTCCCTTCAGTTCCGGCAAAGTGAAAATACACCCTACCGTAGTCAGCTCTTCACGAGAGTAGCAGCGTACAATACCCGCTTTACGAAACAGGGCCTCTACCGCCGAATCGGAACTGGCAATAGCACCCGTATGCGAAGATGCCGCCCGACTACCACTCTCACTGCTGCCCGACTTAATAGCTGCAATCTTACATCCTTTCTTTATCAGTGAAGAAGCATGGAACAGCAACCTGTCGGGATCCCCTATACTCTCTATATAAAGCAATTTTATCCTAGAGTCTTTTTCCGGATCGAAATGTTCATCCATATATTGCAGTACATCTTCTACTCCAATCTGCTTGGCATTACCCACAGACCATACGGAATTAAACTGTAAACCCTTGGTAACCGCACTTTCCAAAATAAACACCGCAGTTGCCCCGGAGCTGGATATCAAATCGACACCCTGCGGATGCAAATTGGGAATAGGCTGGCTGAACACACTATGATGCCACGTATTCATCAACCCGATACAGTTAGGGCCAATCAACGAAGCGCCATACTTGTTCACCGTCTCCAGAATACGGTCTTCCAACAGTGCGCCTTCATGTGTTTCCTCACCAAATCCGGCAGAAAGAATAATAAAGGCACGTACCTGTTTCTCCGAAGCAAGCAATTCCACCGCATCGGGACAAAGGACAGCCGGAATGGCAAGAATGGCAAGGTCTGTTTCAGGGATATCTTTTACATCGGCATAAGCCTTCACACCTTGCACCGTAGTCTCTTTTGGGTTGACAGCACGCAGTTCTCCGGTATAACCTCCGTTAATCAGATTTTTCAGAATAGCCCCGCCGGGTTTATGTACATTATTGGAAGCTCCTACCACTACAATACTGACAGGATGCAGCAATTGGCTTGTTATCATAATCTGTTCACATTAGTATAGTACGACAATAGTACAAATATACAATTTATATGCATACGGACAAGAAGATAACCCGTTTTTAATATCACTTTTACATCGAGAGATAAAGGCTCTATAAATGCAATGTACCAACAATGAAGTGAAGAAGTATGTATTCCCCTTTTTGTAGGTTTAAGAGAAAACCGTTATCTTTGCGCATCTTAAAAGCGTTCATAACAAAAGAGATACATATATACAATGGAAAAGAAATTCAAACGTACCACCGTGACATCGGCACTGCCCTATGCCAACGGTCCTGTCCATATCGGACACCTTGCAGGGGTTTACGTACCGGCCGACATCTACGTCCGTTATCTGAGACTGAAAAAAGAAGATGTAGTTTTTATCGGCGGTTCTGACGAACATGGAGTGCCTATTACCATTCGTGCCAAGAAAGAAGGTATTACTCCACAGGACGTAGTAGACCGTTACCATACGCTCATCAAAAAATCTTTCAAGGAGTTTGGCATCTCATTCGATATATATAGCCGCACAACTTCAAAGACACATCACGACACGGCTTCCGGATTCTTCCGCAAACTGTACGACAAAGGAGAATTCATTGAAAAGACCAGTATGCAGTACTACGACGAGGAAGCCAAAACTTTCCTTGCCGACCGTTATATCACCGGTGAGTGCCCCCACTGTCATGCAGAAGGTGCTTATGGCGACCAGTGCGAAAAGTGCGGTACAAGTCTCAGTCCCACCGACTTGATTAATCCTAAAAGCGCTATCAGCGGCAGCCAGCCCGTAATGCGCGAAACCAAGCACTGGTACCTGCCGCTTGACAAGCATGAAGCATGGCTGCGCCAGTGGATATTGGAAGAACATAAAGAATGGCGTCCCAACGTATACGGTCAATGTAAAAGCTGGCTCGATATGGGCTTGCAACCACGTGCCGTAAGTCGTGACTTAGACTGGGGTATTCCTGTTCCGGTAGAAGGCGCTGAGGGCAAGGTACTTTATGTATGGTTTGACGCACCTATCGGTTATATCAGCAATACGAAAGAACTATTACCTGATTCTTGGGAGAAATGGTGGAAAGATTCCGAGACACGCTTGATTCATTTTATCGGAAAAGATAATATCGTATTCCACTGCGTCGTATTCCCTGCCATGCTGAAGGCGGAAGGCAGCTACATCCTGCCGGACAACGTGCCCAGCAATGAGTTCTTAAATCTCGAAGGAGACAAAATCTCCACTTCCCGCAATTGGGCCGTATGGCTGCATGAATACTTGGAAGATTTCCCCGGCAAACAAGACGTACTGCGTTATGTGCTCACAGCCAATGCCCCGGAAACAAAAGACAACGACTTCACCTGGAAAGACTTTCAGGCACGTAATAATAACGAGTTGGTAGCCGTATACGGAAATTTCGTAAACCGCGCCCTGCAACTCACAAAAAAATATTTTGAAGGTATAGTGCCCGCTGCAGGAGAGCTGAACGATTACGACCGTGAAACACTTAAAGAGTTTGCTGACGTAAAAGCTGAGGTAGAAAAATTGCTCGATGTATTCAAATTCCGCGATGCACAGAAAGAAGCCATGAATTTAGCGCGCATCGGCAACAAATATTTGGCAGATACCGAACCGTGGAAACTTGCCAAAACAGATATGCCACGTGTTGCTACTATTTTGAATATTTCACTGCAACTCGTAGCTAATCTTGCCATTGCTTTCGAACCTTTCCTTCCGTTCAGCAGCGAAAAACTCCGCAAGATGCTGAATATGGACAGCTTCGACTGGGCAGAACTCGGACATACCGACCTGCTTCCTGCCGGACACCGATTGGCTACACCCGAACTATTGTTCGAGAAAATTGAAGACGACGTTATTCAAGCACAGGTAGACAAATTGCTTGCAACCAAGAAAGCTAACGAGGCTGCCGGCTACAAGGCCAATCCTATCAAGCCCGTTATCTCATTTGAAGATTTTGAGAGGTTGGATATCCGTGTGGGAACTGTCTTGGAGTGCGAAGCTGTGCCCAAAATGAAGAAGCTGTTGAAGTTCAAAATAGCCGACGGACTGGAAAACCGTACTATCGTCAGCGGTATTGCCCAGCATTATCAACCGGAAGAACTGGTAGGCAAGCAGGTACTGTTCATTGCCAACTTAGCTCCCCGTCAATTCAAAAACGGACTGGTGAGCGAGGGCATGATACTTTCTGCCGAGAACTATGATGGCTCCCTGGCGGTAACCTCATTACTAAAAGAAGTAAAGCCGGGCAGTGAAGTGAAATAAAGGGATGCGTCAAAACTCAATCCTGCAAAAGCAGTAATGTAAAAAGGCATGAGCGACTCATCACTGAAACAAAAGACAGCCAAAGGTCTGCTGTGGGGCGGATTTGGCACCGGCATACAGCAGGTGCTGAATCTTCTCTTCGGGGTGGCTCTCGCCCGACTGCTGGACAAAACCGACTACGGCATGGTGGGGGTTCTTGCCATATTCGCAGGCATAGCCAATGTACTGCTATCGAGCGGGTTCGGAGCTGCCCTAATAAACAAAAGAGATCTTAAACACCGAGATTGCAATGCTGTATTTTGGTTCAACATACTTATGGGAGCCTTTCTTTATATTGTACTGTTTTTTTGCGCTCCGCTTATTGCCCGTTTTTTTAACGAACCATCACTGATACCATTATCCCGTTACTTCTTTCTCGCCTTTTTCATTGGAAGCAGTGCCGGAGTGCATAATGCCATGCTCACCCGTAATCTGATGGTGAAACAAAAGGCCATTTCTCAAATGCCCGCAATGATTATATCCGGAAGCATAGGTGTTTTCATGGCATGGAACGGTATGTCTTATTGGGGGATTGCCACACAGAACCTTACCTATATTCTTGTACTTGCCATATGTTATTGGCATTTTTCACCGTGGCGCCCTACATTCCAGCTGGATTTTCGCCCGTTAAAAGAGCTCTTCGGCTTCAGCAGCAAGATACTAATCACGGGTACTTTTGAACAAATATGCACTAATCTGCTGTCCACGCTTATCGGACGATTCTATACCAAAGCGGATGTGGGTAGCTACACTCAATCTTACAAATGGAACACAATGGGCTACTCCTTCATTACCGGTATGATAAGCAATGTAGCCCAACCCGTACTCGCCCAAGTTGCCGATGACCGGGAGCGACAGCAACAAGTTTTCCGGAAAATGCTACGCTTCACAGCTTTTTTATCATTTCCTGCCATGTTCGGGCTTGCACTTATTGCCCAAGAATTTATCATCATCACCATCACCGACAAATGGTTACAGTGCGTACCAATGCTTCAAGTCCTTTGTCTGGGCGGAGCATTCGCACCTATCACAACCTTATATACCAGTTTTATCATCAGCAAAGGCAAGTCCAACATTTATATGTGGAATACCATATTATTAGGTTTGCTGCAACTTGGTGTCATGCTCACCGTTTATCCTTACGGAATCAGCACCATGATACGTTGGTTTGTTATCATTAACATCGGCTGGTTAGGCATATGGCAGTTTTTTGTATGGAGGCTGATACGTCTCACTTTATGGAACGCACTGAAAGATATTCTCCCGTTTGCCGGCATTGCAGCCGTCACTACGACCGCCACTTGGTATATCACCTCTTTCATTGATAACATCTACCAGATGTTAACAGCCAAAGTACTGATAGCCATTGTCCTCTATACACTACTGATGTATCTTTGCGACGCCGCCATCTTCAAAGAAAGTGTCAACTATTTATTGAAAAAGAACAAAAAACAAAGAATCTCATGAAACGTTGTGTCTTCATACAAGGCGGACTGGGCAACCAGATGTTCGGCTATGCTTTCTTCCTACTGCTGAAGCGGGTATATCCCCAAACAGAGGTCAGTATTTACTTTTTCAGCAACCACAACGACCATAACGGACTGGAATTGCCCCGTATCTTTCCAATACAGCTTACCGAATATAGAAGAGCAAGAGCACGTTTGTATTGGAAACTATACTACACAAGCCTACGCTCCACATTCATCGGACGAGGCTGTAAACTGATGCTGTTATTCCTCCGCTACCTGAACTTGGGATTATGTATAGAACCTGCCTCCCGTCACACACGTGCAGCACTGGGTTCCGATTATATATTTAACAAAAAGTACAAGATGTACCTGGGATATTGGACAAGCGAGTTTCAGCGTTTTACGAGCATTGAAGATGAAATCAGGAAACACTTCTCATTTAAAGTAGAAATGCTTTCACCCCAATCCACCCTCCTATGGACTGAACTGAAAGAAGAACCGAACAGTGTTTCTTTACATATCCGCCGTGGTGACTATCTAAACAACCCGCAGCTATTGGACATTTGCGACGATACCTACTATTGTAAAGCCTGCAGCATAATAAACAAGCGGATGAAAGGCGTCCGTTTCTACGTCTTCTCTGACGATATAAGCTGGGTGAAACAACATTTGTCATTACCGGAGAGTACGGTCTATGTAGACTGGAACAAAAAGGAAGACGCATGGCAAGACTTGTTCCTCATGTCCCACTGCCGACATAACATCATAGCTAACAGTACTTTCAGTTGGTGGGGGGCATGGTTGAACTCCAATCCCGACAAAACTGTTATCTGTCCTAAAACATACTCTCGGACATTGGATACCGACATCATGCCCGACAAGTGGATAAAAATATAAGAAGACTATGGAAAAGACAATCAAAGTAAGTGTCATCATGCTGGCCTACAATATTGGCAAATACGTAGAAACCGCTATAAAGGGAGTACTACGGCAGAAAACGGACTATGCCATCCAGCTCGTCATTAGCGAAGATTGCAGTACGGACAATACACTCGACATTTGCCTGCGCTACCAACAACAGTATCCGGAAATAATCACTTTAGTACGCCATCCGCAAAACGTAGGTCTGCAGCGCAATTTTATGGATGCCCATCGCCATTGTACCGGAGAGTACATAGCTATTTGCGATGGAGACGACTATTGGTTCGACTGCAACAAACTGCAACGGATGACAGACTTCATGGATACTCATCCCTCTTTTGCGCTCTGTTTCCACCGCGTCATCAACTACTACGAAGAAAATAACACAAAAAGTCTGTCTAACGGTCACCAATCCACTGTTACGGATATTATTGACCTATGCCGGAGCAACTATATCACCAATTCATCTTCTCTTTTCCGCCGCCGCTACTTTCCGGAGCTGCCCGAATGGTTTGCCCAAGCCACTTCGTGTGACTATGCCATGCATATGCTCAACGCCCAATATGGCAAAATATACTACTTCAAGAAACCAATGGCTGTTTATCGCAAGCATGTACAAGGCATCTGGAGTGAAGTAGGAATGGGCAGACAAGTAAATTTTGCACTGACTGTACGTGAACTGTTGATTGAGTATTTTCAAGAAAAACGACCTGATGTGTCCGATTGTATCCGCCAAGCGCATACGGGCATCTGCCTCAACCTTATTCGCCATTACCGGAAAGCGGGGCAAACAGCACAGGTATCCGAAACTTCTCAACGGCTATTGAAGTATCAGCCACAATGGACATTGGACGATGTGAAGCGGCAAGAGATATTACCATCTCAAAATGTCGGCAAGATGATAAAAATACAATTCAGGAAAATACTGACGCGGGGAAGGGAAATCATCTCAAAGTACATACCGCTCCCCCGTATCAACGGCTAAGACCGGTACGAAAAAAGCGCTATCGCAAATATCTTCACCTATAAGAAACGTTCTATCACCGGTTGCAGCATCCCGTTATCCGCCAACAGTTTCTCTACGAACTCACGGAAAGCACCGTAGCCGCCGTGTGCAGTCGTCACGTACTTCACTTCGCGCTTCACGTATTCGGGGGTATTGTAAGGAGAGGCGCTGTAACCCACCAAACGCAATAACGGCAGGTCATTTAAATCATCACCGATAAAAGCGACCTCACCCAATGATATACCTAATTCATTGCAAAGTTCACGGGCCTGTGCCACTTTGTCCTTCACTCCTAAATAGCAATAGTTGATTTTCAACTTATCGGCACGCTTCTGAACGATTTGTGTGTTCTCTCCGGTCATAATGGCTACGGGTATCTCCAACTCACGCAGGAAAATTACTCCCCAACCATCTTTCACAGAGAAGCGTTTCATAACATCACCTTCGGCTGTATAATACATTCCGCCATCAGTCCACACGCCATCTATATCGGTAATTACTAACTTGGGTAACATGATTATCTCAAAAATTAAATGATAAAATCGGGATAAATAATCTCGTTGCGCGGTATCTCCTTTTGCACCTGATGACCTACTACCTTATCACGGTCCGCCCACTTAAAGCCGTCGCCCGGACTGAGCAAATGAATATCCTCTTCCGTAATAGTGTCTCCGGGATGCAATGCCTTATTCGTTGCGATGGAACGCTCCAGTTTTACTTTAGCGGCAGAGACTGCCGGATCGATATACAATTCTTCCTCGCCCAGCCAATGTTCGGCTATGCGGATATCACGAATCATGCGGTTTACACCGTCGGGACCTAAAGAGCCCTGCTGATCCGTCCCTTTCATACGGCGGTCGATAGTGACGTGTTTTTCTATAATTTCCGCACCCATACCTACGGCAACCACCGGAGCTGCAATACCGATAGTATGGTCGGAAAAACCGATATGATACTGCCCGTAACGATGTTTCAAGTAAGTAATCGTTTTCAGATTCAGATTATCGGGTTGGGTGGGATATTGTGACACGCAATGCAATATGGATATATCGCTATGATAGCGGGTGATAACATCCAAAGCATCGTCCAACTCCTTCTTACCTGCCATACCGGTGGAAAGAATAATAGGTATCTTGGTTTCGGCCATGACTTCCAGCAGCGGCAGATTAGTAAGGTCGCGGCTTGCCACTTTCAGACGGTCGGGCGTAAAGAGTTTCAATAAAGACATACATCCCTTTGAGCACAGTGTTTCCACAAAATCCATACCCAACGACTTGGCATGCTTGTAAACCTCAAAATGCTCTTCATCTGTCAACTCCAAATAAGCACGATGCTCACCATAAGTGCGGCCAAAAGAGTGAGGAGAGTCATACGGGCGATTCATCTGCGAATCGGTCAATTCTTCATTCAAATCACGCTTAGTCATTTTCACGGCATCCATAGGCCGGAGTTCCAGATTAAAGACTTCTTCGCGTACAGGGCGTGACACCAAGTCGACAATCAACTTGGCTATATCGACGGAGCCGTTATGGTTCTGCCCGATTTCTCCGATAATGTATGTACTTTTCATTATTTATATACTAATAATTATCATTTCTCGTTCTTCGCAATATTCTCCAACATTTTGGTACGATATTCCGGATGCTCCTCTACCAGACGAAGCAAAGCATGGATGCTATGGTCAGTCTGTTCGTAGAAAGCAGCATAAAGTTCTTGCAGCAAGATGAAGTCTTCCATTGTGTCGAGCGTAAAGCGAAGGTCTAACCGCCCTTCCAGTTCATCCGGCAAGGAGAGCAGACGAACTCGAAACTCTTCAGGATGTGTATAGAGATAAATCGTAACGTGCTCTATATACAGTTTCTCCTGTGTAGCGGTGGCTACACGACGTAGTGCATCGGTAGTTGTCAGTTCGGCAAACAATCCTAAATGAGATTTGATAGTCGGGCGACCGTCTGCAAAACCGTAAGCTATGTAATCAGCCGGTCGGGTATCATACTCATCAAAAAAAGTAAGAAAACTATCCGGACGCAGAAAAGGATTATCCGAACAGACACGGACAAAACGGTCGAGATGAAAGGTTTCGGCCGCTTGTATAAATCGGTCGAGCACATTATCTTCGTCTCCCCGATAGCAGCAGATACCGGCTTCACGGGCAACCTCTGCCAAGACATCATCCTGCGGACGGTTGGTAGTGGCAAGAACAATCGTCTTGCCGATGCAGGCTTGCCTGATATTATCAATCAAGATGTCTATAATGCGTTGCCCACCGTAGAAAGGGAGCAATATTTTATTATGCAACCGGGTAGAACCGGTCCGTGCCTGAATGATGATTCCATCTTTCATAATTTCATTCGTTTAAAAGCGTCTATATAACTGCCCGGCGTAACGTTAATCACTTCTTTACCCAACCGGCGCGCATAAGCTTCGAGCACGAAGTAGGATTTAAAAGCTACATACATATGATACAATATAGTATAAAGTCGTGCGCTATGCAAGTTCTCCTGCGTCACCGTTGCCGCCTGCGACTTGTTTTGGTCATAAAAGTGCTTCTGGTGCATTAACACCACGTTATTATCCGTCACTGTGATTTCCGGTAGCCAAGAGTGGTCGGCACCTGCCAAATATATCTTCTTAAAAGGCAACCGCAGCCCGATAGCAATAGAAGGAATCAACACATTATGGGGGCGGGGAACACCCCAACCCTTACTGAAAACCCGGTTACAGAATCCCTGCACACCTTCAATCGGAGTGGTATTGTAAATATAGAGGCGGATATTACGGTTGGCTGCCAGCATAGGCTGCCACTCTTTATTCTTCAAGGCACGGGCAGGAATAAAGAGATTCATCGGCCAAGCGGTCTTTTCGGCAAGCGTCTGAAACAACTGTACACGTTTTTCAGGAACAATCCAGAACAGAGGATCGGCAATAAGATAGATTTCCGGACGGAGCTGTTCGAACATCGGGGACGTTACACAGAAATTTACCGCCAACAAGGTCTTTCCTTTTACAAAATCCGCAGCTTCTTGTACCGTACGGTTTAATGAAGGGCCGTTAGCCAATATCAACAATTCTTCCGGATTACTGAACGATGAGGGTAAATGCGTACTCCATTTGGATTGCAACAGTATCTTCACCACACTCAGAAAAGTTTGCCACAGCTGTTCCAGCTTTTTCATTGCCTTATCTCCCATACTCACATTTTTTTCTACCAATGAAACACAGGTTTCTTCCGATGACAAACCCGCCGTCTCCGGCAATATTTCCATCGTTTCCGGCATCACGGGCTTTTCACCTCGGCAAAGATAGGGAGTTTAGCGGTCACAGACTAAAAAAATAAAAGATTTATAGAGCAGAAAGCGGCAAAAGCAGTACTTTTGTCCAAACATTCCGCAAAAATGAGAGTACTATTAATCAATACATCCGAACGTATCGGCGGAGCTGCCGTAGCTGCCAGCAGACTAATGGAGTCGCTCAAGAATAACGGTATCAAAGCCAAACTTCTGGTACGCGACAAGCAGACCGACCGGATTACCGTAGTTTCATTGAACCACAACTGGCGTATGATATGGAAATTTGTATGGGAACGTATCGTCATATGGAAAGCCAACCACTTCAAACGGGATAATATCTTTGCCATCGACATAGCCAATACAGGCACGGACATCACCTCGCTCCCGGAATTCCAGCAGGCGGATGTAATCCATCTTCATTGGATAAATCAGGGAATGTTATCTCTGAAAAACATCGAGAAAGTTCTTGCATCGGGCAAACCAGTGGTATGGACCATGCACGATATGTGGCCGTGCACCGGCATCTGTCACCATGCCCGCGAGTGCACTCATTATCAGCAGGAGTGCCATAACTGTCCTTTCATCCACGGCAACGGCGGCAAGAGGGATATCTCCTACCGGACTTTCTACAAAAAACAGGACTTGTACAAAGGCCGGCACATTAATTTCGTAACGTGCAGCCATTGGCTGGAAGGATTGGCAAAGAAAAGCGCCTTACTTGCCGGACATACGATTACCTGCATCCCCAACCCTATCAATACCAACTTGTTCAAACCGCACAATAAGCAAGAAGCACGCAACAGATGCCGGCTGCCGCAAGATACTAAGCTTGTACTGTTCGGCTCTGTAAAGATAACCGATAAGCGGAAAGGAATTGACTATCTGATAGAATCGTGCAAGCTGCTGGCAGAGAAACATCCTGAACTAAAAGAAAAGCTCGGTGTCGTTGTCTTCGGCAAGGAGTCGCAACAATTGGCAAACTTACTGCCTTTCAAAGTCTATCCGCTGGACTTTGTCAGCAACGAACACCAGTTAGTGGACATTTACAATGCGGTAGACCTCTTTGTCACCCCTTCACTGGAAGAAAACCTTCCCAATATGATTATGGAAGCTATGGCGTGCGGCATTCCTTGTGTAGGCTTCAACGTAGGCGGCATTCCCGAAATGATAGACCACCTGCACAACGGATATGTGGCGCAATACAAATCGTCCGAAGATTTTGCCAACGGTATCTACTGGACGCTTACCGACCCGGATTATCCCAGCCTCTCCGAACAGGCCTGCCGGAAAGCCGTCACCCACTACTCGGAAAGCACTATCGCCAAGAAATATATCGAGCTGTACAATAAAGTCACCGGAAGAAATGCATAATCATCTCACTCCCAAATTCAGCGTCATCACCGTGACCTACAATGCCGAAGCGGTATTGGAAGATACCATCCAGAGCGTAATCTCGCAAACTTACCACCATGTGGAGTATATCATTGTAGACGGGGGTTCAAAAGACAAAACACTTTCTATCGCAGACCGCTATAAGAGCCACATCGCACAAGTGGTAAGCGAACCCGATAAAGGCCTTTACGACGCCATGAACAAAGGCATCCGGCTGGCTACGGGCGATTACCTGTGTTTCCTCAATGCCGGCGACAGTTTTCATGAGGATGACACACTGCAACAAATGGTACATACGTTGACAGGAAGCGAGTTGCCCGATGTGCTGTATGGTGAAACAGCCCTGGTGAACAAAGAAGGCCACTTCGTCCGTATGCGCCGTCTCTCCACCCCGGAAGTGCTGACGTGGAAAAGCTTCAAACAAGGAATGCTTGTCTGCCACCAAGCATTCTTTGCCAAACGCACTTTAGTGGAACCATATAACCTGAAGTACCGCTTTTCTGCCGACTTCGACTGGTGCATCCGCATCATGAAGAAAGCGCAGAGCATGCACAACACCCGTCTTACCATAATAGATTATCTGGACGAGGGCATGACTACCCGAAACCGGAAAGCCTCACTTAAAGAACGCTTCCGCATTATGGCGCAACACTACGGCTGGATAAGCACCGTAGCCCATCATACTTGGTTTGTACTGAGGGCAGTGCTGAAAAAATGACAGCTCACTACACAAAAAACAAAAAGTCCCGCCCTTTCTATCAGGGTGGGACTTTTTGTTCCGGATAACCTCTCTCGTATCGGGAGCCTGTTTCAGCCGTATCGGGAGGGTACTTCAGTCGTATTGGGAAGGTACCTCAGTCGTATTGGGAGCCTGCTTCAGTTATGCCGGAAACATACCCCACTCTCTAACCCTTTGGCACCACCTTCAGCAGCGTCTTCAACTCGTGCACGCCCTCCGATGCCCCCTTTTGGATTATATGTATCTGCCGCATGGAATGCACATCTACCGGCTTGGGGTCTATCAGATACACTTCGGCCCCACGGGGCACATAATTCAGCAATCCGGCAGCCGGATATACATTCATCGAAGTACCGATAATAACGAATATGTCCGCTTTTTCCACGTAGTCGACTGCCGTTTCAATCTCAGGAACCGCCTCGCCGAACCAAACGATAAAGGGACGAAGCTGAGTGCCGTCACCGGCCTTATCTCCCAACTTCACTTCATATTCATCCGGTTTCAGTTCTTTTATGTAATGCGGATTATAAGGGTCGCGGCTGGAACAAACTTTCGTCAACTCGCCATGAAGATGAATAACGCGTTTGCTCCCGGCACGCTCATGCAGATTGTCGACGTTCTGTGTAACAACTGTCACATTGAAATCCTTCTCCAGTTCGGCAATCCCGATGTGCCCGGCATTCGGCTTTACATCCAACAATTGCTTACGGCGCTCGTTGTAAAAGTTGATAACCAACTCCGGATTGCGGGCATAGCCTTCGGGAGTCGCCACCTGTTCCACCGGATACTTATCCCACAGCCCGCCGGCATCACGAAAAGTACTGATACCACTCTCGGCGCTCATACCTGCACCGGACAAAACAACCAAGTTCTTCATCTTTATATCTCCTTAAAGTTCATATACTCATACAAATGTATGAATAATCCCCGAAAAGAGGGAAGTTATTTTCACTTGCTAAGATTTTTTAATCTGAAAAAAACAAAATCATTCAAATAAAAGACGTACTTTTGCCATTCGTTAATTTGCAATAGACTGGAAAAGAAATCATTTCAGTCGTCAACAAAATCATTTTATGGACAAATTCAGTTATGCTATCGGCCTGGGAATAGGTCAGAATCTTTTAAGTATGGGTGCTAAAGGCATCGCAGTAGATGACTTTGCACAAGCAATCAAAGATGTCTTGGAAGGCAACCAAACGGCTATCAGCCACACGGAAGCCCGCGAAATAGTAAATAAGTACTTCGAAGAACTGGAACAGAAAATGAACGCCGCCAACATTGAAGCCGGCAAGAAGTTCCTTGAAGAAAACAAAAAGCGTCCGGGCGTAATTACCCTGCCCAGCGGACTCCAGTACGAAGTTATCAACGAAGGTAACGTAGGCACATACGCAAAAGCTACCGACCAGGTACAATGCCACTACGAAGGTACATTGATTGACGGAACATTGTTCGACAGCTCCATCAAACGCGGCCAACCCGCTACATTCGGCGTGAACCAGGTAATTCCGGGATGGGTGGAAGCCTTACAACTGATGCCCGAAGGTGCCAAATGGAAACTTTACATCCCCAGCGAACTGGCTTACGGAGCACAAGGTGCAGGTGAAATGATTCCGCCGCACAGCACCCTCGTATTTGAAGTGGAACTACTTAAAGTATTAAATAAATAATTCTAAAAGCAAAATGAAAAAAGTAACATTTATCATGGCTCTTGCAGTAGCTGCCGGTTTGGCTTCTTGTACTGCACAAAGTCCGAAAGCAAATCTGAAAACGGACATCGACTCATTATCTTACGCTATCGGTATGGCACGTACAGAAGGTCTGGACCAATATCTTGCACAGCAGGGTATCGATTCTACCCAAATGGCTGACTTCCTGAAAGGTTTCAACGAAGGCGCTACAAAAACCGACAAGAAAGATGCCGCTTATATGGCAGGTCTGCAAATCGGACAAATGGTAAGCAAACAATGGGTGGAAGGTTTCAACCAACAGATTTTCGGTGGGGACTCTACACAAACTATCAGCCGCGAGAACCTGTTGGCAGGTTTCGTTGCCGGAGTTATCGGTAAAGGCATCATGACCAAAGCAGAAGCTCAGACTTTTATGCAGACTCAAATGGAAGCCGTACAAGCCAAAGCTCTGGAAAAAAAATACGCTGACAACAAGGCTGCCGGTGAGAAGTTCCTCGCAGAAAACAAGACTAAAGAAGGTGTTGTAACCACTCCGAGCGGTCTGCAATATAAAATTATCACCAAAGGAACCGGTGCAATCCCTGCAGATAGCAGCAAAGTAAAAGTAAACTACAAAGGTACATTGATTGACGGAACAGAATTCGACAGCTCTTACAAACGTAAAGAGCCCGCCACATTCCGCGCCAACCAAGTTATCAAGGGTTGGACAGAAGCCCTCACCATGATGCCTGTAGGTTCTAAGTGGGAACTTTACATCCCGCAAGACTTGGCTTACGGTGCAAGAGAAACCGGCGGTCAAATCAAACCGTTCTCTACTTTGATATTTGAAGTAGAACTCGTAGGTATCGAGAAATAAGACGATATAACAAAAAGGCGATAGGGCGGTAGAGTGGCAACACTTTACCGCCCTATCACTTTATCACCTTATCACCCCATCACTTTATCCTATTATCACTTTTATTCTTTTTTTCGTTCCATTTTATAGATAAATTAAAATAAAGTCCTATATTTGCTTACTATTTGATAACAACAAGAACTTTACTTATTTACTATTATGGAAAAAATAGACAATCTTGATCGGCAGATTCTGGAAATCATTTCCCAAAATGCCCGTATTCCTTTTAAGGATGTAGCTGCTGAATGTGGCGTATCACGTGCCGCTATTCACCAACGTGTACAACGCTTGATTGATTTGGGTGTTATCGTTGGTTCCGGCTACCACGTCAATCCCAAGTCTCTGGGCTACAGAACCTGTACTTATGTAGGAATCAAATTGGAAAAAGGCTCTATGTATAAGGCTGTTGTTGCTGAAATGCAAAAGATTCCTGAAATCGTGGAGTGTCATTTTACTACCGGTCCGTACACCATGCTGACCAAAGTGTATGCACGCGACAACGAGCATTTAATGGATTTGCTGAATAACAAGATGCAAGAAATTCCGGGTGTAACCGCAACAGAAACTTTAATTTCACTGGAACAGAGCATCAAGAAAGAAATTCCTATTTGCCCGGAGAAGTAAGATAAATAAAAACAATGAGAGCGCGTCAAGACATTGATAAGCTTTACATTCTGTCATGCAGAACGTAGAGCTTATCAATGTCTTGACACAGCCACATAATTTTATCACCTTTATAAATATGGATTTCTTAAACGAATATCACCTGTCAGGGCTTGTAATCGGCATCTGTACTTTCCTCATCATAGGCATCTTCCACCCCATAGTAGTAAAAGCCGAATATTATTGGGGAACTAAATGCTGGTGGATTTTTCTACTATTGGGAATCGGTGGTGTCATCGCTTCACTTTGTACCGAAAATATCTTAGTGGCTTCACTCCTTGGCGTATTCGCATTCTCATCATTCTGGACCATCAAAGAAGTCTTTGAACAGGAAGACCGGGTAAAAAAGGGCTGGTTTCCCAAGAATCCCAACCGAACTTACAAATTCTAACTAAAGGACATTCGTATTTTTATCTGAAACATTTGCATATTTCAAGAGAAAATACTACTTTTGTCCCCGCTATCCGATACAAGGATACACCGGACTTGTAGCTCAGTTGGTTAGAGCAACAGACTCATAATCTGGAGGTCCCTGGTTCAAGCCCAGGCTGGTCCACAAAGCATAAAAAAAGGAAATCAAGCCGTTACAAAGAGATTTGTAGTGGCTTTTTCTTTGCACACAAAAGTTCATTGCACACAATTTGCACACAGCTTCCGAGAAGTGCTGATAATCAATAATAAACGAAATACGCCGGTAAATTGTACTGGAAAGGACATCATTAAGTTGGTGCACTTTTTCTGTTTATACACTTTACAAATTCTATGACATTATGGATAAATCTAAAATTGAAAATACTATCAAGCATATCACCTCTTTACAAAAAAGACTGTGCTACTGCAAGAACAATCTACAATACATCAAAAGCACCTTTTCTATGCCTTTCCTCTAAAGAAAAAACTGATTCTTTAGATAATAAGGTATAAAAATTCTTACCTTTGGTGACAAAGACTATCATTCATTAAAGAACAATATGAAAAAGGCATTCAAGTTTATAGGAGGATTTCTTGGTGGAGCATGCATCGGTTTTGGTGGGGTAACGGGAGCAAAGCTCTTGTTTTTCGGAGAATCATTCGACAACTTAGCTAATAGGTTTACCACAATCAGCTGTTGGGAAATAGTAGGCATATTTCTGATGTCTATACTACTTTTACTGTTGGCTCTTTTCCTACAAGTCATTCTGCATGAAGGTGGTCATTTAGTCTTCGGATTGGCCACCGGCTATCGTTTCGTATCTTTTCGCATCTTCAACCTTACTTTTATCCGGAAGGACAACAAACTATGCATCAAACGTTTTAGCATTGCCGGTACAGGCGGACAATGCCTGCTTGTCCCCCCCGAAAAACCTCTGGAAAGAGTGCCAACCATCCTATACAATCTAGGTGGTGTACTTACCAATCTATTGACTAGCATCATTGCCCTTTCTCTTCTAATTACCATAAACGGAATGCCCTTTTTTCCAAAGTTCGGACTCACCTTGGTTACTATCATAGGTCTGATAATGGTAATGATGAACGGTATCCCCATGAGGATAAACGGTATCTGCAATGATGCTGGCAATATACGCTTACTTCTCAAAAACAAGAAAAGTAAACAGGCACTAATCACCCAGCTACGTATCAATGCCCTGGTGCAAGAAGGTATGCGCCCCAAAGATATGTCCGAAGAATGGTTTCGACCACCAGAAGGCATTCAATACAAAGATACCTTGCAAGTTGCCACATTATTGATACACATTGCCCGCCTGCAAGACCAAAAGAAATGGGAAGAAGCATACGAAGCACTGCAGGAAGTAGCACAGCACGAGAAAGAGGTAGGCGGCCTTTTGATATGTGAAGTAAAATGCGAATTGTTATTCATGTCATTGGTAACCGGACGGATGGAACAGGCTGAAAAAGCATATACCGATGAGCTAAAGGAATACATCAACCAGTACAAGAATGTAATGTCATCCAAGCAACGGATACTTTGCGCCTTAGCACTTTATCGGGAAAAGGATTATACCAAAGCTAAAGAAATCTATACCACTGTCTGCCAACAAAAAGAGAAATACCTAATGCAAGGGGAGGTTCTCTCGGACATTGCACAAATGAAAGCAATTCTGGCTATCTCACCCCAAAAAGAAACTGAATAAATGTTAGTCTAAGTAAGCCTATTACCTAAATTACCCGAGTAAAGGCAGTCTGATATATTTCGTATACATTTAATACTCTCTTTCTATAAACAAGACACGTATATGATATGAAAAGAGTGTACCTTTGCAGATACACTCTTTTAATGATTTATTTGATTTCTATCAGTTGGACTGAATGGTAACTGTGTAAGGAATTTCTTTTCCTTCCAGTTTCACACTTACTATCATTGTACCAACTTTACGCAACGATTGCACCACAACCAGTGCTTTACCGAAATAGGTTTTCAATGTATTTCCGCTAAATGAATGCTGGCGTCTCAAATCCCCGTTATCAATACCCAAAAATTTTCCAGCACCCTCCACTGTAACAGTCAGTTCTTTATCATCTGTCTGTACCGGATTTCCATCTTTATCGTACAGCTGAATAGCGATATGCGACAAATCCTGCCCATCAGCTTTAAGCATTGTCCGATCGGGTGTTAAAGTCAGGTGATCTGTATCTTTCGATGTAGTAAGTTTAGAAATTGCCACCTCTTTCCCGCCATTATATCCCTTTGCTTCCAATGTTCCCGGACGATAAGGAATGTTCCACATAATAGTATTGTTTGTAAAGTCAGCTACCTTTTGTTTCCCCATGGATTTACCATTCATAAACATTTCAACTTCTTCACAGTTAGTAATTGTACATACTTGGATGACCTGTCCTACATACGTTCTCGGTAAATTCCAATGTGAGGCCATCTTAGGCCATTGCCACAAATCTCTTCCATGATCAATATCAAGAGAAGGGTCTAGAAAAGCAATACTCACCAATGGTTTGTTGTTCCACATGGCACGATGATAAGCTGCACGAGGTTTTTCAAACATACAAACATCAAACAATCCATTCGGCCATCCATGACTCTCTCTACTAGCTGCTTCACCCAAGTAATCTACTCCCGACCAAATAAATCCACCGGCAACAAATTCGTTTTCAGCAATGATATTCCACGGATTATACGGAGTATAGCTACGAATATTTCCCTCTTCACCACTGTAATAAGGCAACTCTTCAGTAATCATAAAACGGCGCTCCGGAAACTTCTTATGGTCACTCAACATGCGCGCTTCCAAATAATTATACCCGATAACGTCTGTTACACCAGAGAATTTCTCCTGATGGTTATTTTGTGCTGAAAGAATTACCATACGGCTCGGTTCTTTCCGGTGAACAAAATCTTGCAACATTTTGGCACGCTCCACCCCTTCATCAGAACTTTCCCATGCCT
The DNA here is from genome assembly GCF_018390535.1 of Bacteroides propionicigenes. Classification (GTDB taxonomy): domain Bacteria; phylum Bacteroidota; class Bacteroidia; order Bacteroidales; family Bacteroidaceae; genus Bacteroides; species Bacteroides propionicigenes. The sequence goes on from NZ_JAHBBW010000002.1 coordinate 203,211, forward strand.
CCTGCAATTCATTTCCGATACTCCACAAAACTACCGATGGATGATTGCGGTCACGTAATAGCATGTCTTCCAGATCTCTTTGCCACCATTCATCAAAATATTTTGCATAATATCCAGATTTCCACTTATCGAATGCCTCATCAATCACAATAAATCCCATACGGTCACACATATCCAGAAATTCCGGTGAGGGCTGATTGTGTGCACAGCGGATGGCATTACAACCATATTCTTTTAAAATCTCCAAACGCCGTTCACTACTTCGGTCAGGCACAGCCGTCCCTAATGCGCCGGCATCCTGATGCAAACACAAACCTTTAAGCTTGGTTTGCTGACCGTTCAAAAGAAAACCCCTATCAGCTGTAAACTCTACTGTACGTACTCCAAAAGGGGTACAATACTCATCAACCGTTTTTCGTCCAATTTTCACTACGGTTTTCATAGTATACATAAACGGATTGTCAATTGACCACAGTACCGGAAACTCCAATGCTAATTGCTGCGCAATATTAACTGTATCTTTAGACTGAATTGTTACTTTTTGGTTATCACTTTTAGCAACAATTTTTCCTTCCTCATTCAGAATATATTGCAAAAGCGTAGCGGTTTCTGCTTGAGAAGAGTAATTAGTAACACTCGTCACAACATCTACACTTGCCTGTTTGGTACTGATTTCGGGTGTAGTAATATAAGTACCATTATTAATTACATGCATAGGATTAGTTACAATCAACCACGCATGACGATAAATACCTGACCCCGTGTACCAACGAGCAATATTATCTTTTCCCGAGCGATCAACGCGAACAGAAATGATATTCTTTTCGCCATACTTTAGATACGGAGTCAAATCGTACTCGATACTACAAAACCCATACGGACGGAATCCTAAATGCTTACCATTAATATAAACATCACTTTGATGAAAAATACCATCAAATAAAATTGATACAGATTTATTTCTATAAGAAACTGGTACAATAAATGCTTTACGATACCAGCCGATACCACCAGGTAAATGGGCCGCCGAGCCACTAACCGACGGGGCAAAATTTAATTTAATACTCCAATCATGCGGTAACTGAATATTTTCCCAAGACTGGTCATTGTATGTCGGATCGGCATACTGATGGCTATCAGTTAATGAGAATTTCCAATCGAAGTCAAAGTTATCTTTCAACCGACTTTCTCCCTGAGCAAATATCCCGATAATTCCCGTTATTGCAAAATAACACAATAATAATAATTTCTTCATAACAATACTTGTTATAATGTTTTTTAGAGTTTGATATTTAGGCAGACATAGCTTCTTGCATCATGAAGCACTATCAAAGATTAAAGAAATTACATATATTTCTAAAATCCTTCATATTGTGGATTCTGATCTATTTTACCAAATATATTTTTTTCTATTTCGCTATATGGAATAGGAAAGAGGTTTTGATGATCACCTACGTTCATTCCAAATGGATTATATTTCCTGGAACGTTCCACCATCTTACCTAGACGACACAAAGTAGGTACACGAAAATCCTCAAAATATAGTTCACGCATTTGCTCATCCAAAATAAAATCAAGTGTAACCTCACCTGGATCAGTGATCTGGCGAGTCTGTGCACGACTTCTAAGTTCATTCAAGTCCTCCATAGCTTTCTTGGGCTCATTATTCCAAAAATAAGCCTCCGCCCTCAGAAGATAAGTTCCTGCCAAACGATACATATATTCATCTTTCATAGAAGTATTAGCACTTAAACTTCCCCAAGCATATACTATCCCATGTTCACCCAATGCTGTAGTTTTGTACGTACCATCACCATTTTTTTGATAGTTATCTTCCTCTAAAGTTCCCACTTGACTGAATTTCATAATAAACGGATAGAATTGACGAGTTTGCTGCTCCTTATTAAAACCATCATATAATCCATCAGCCATAACCCATTTTCCAAAATCTTTTGCTTCAGGGTTATCAACCCGAGAATCTCGTATAATCATAAGTTCAGAATTACGAATATCTCCTGTTTCCCAGATTTCTTTGAGAAAATGGTCGGTAGGGCGAATGGTTCCAATACCTCTCCCCCCCTTTTCCATTGTATTGAGAGTAAACGATTTTACATTTTTACCTTCTTTGCCTGGCACATTCAAACCCTCATAATAAGGGAGCAACCAACGTGGCATTTCATTACTATACGGAGAGCCAGAATTTTTATATTCATATTGCAAAGCCCAAATAGTTTCAGTATTACCACTTGAGCGATTTTGGTTATTTAACTGAAATAAATCCCAATAAGGATCGCCCGTCTCTTCCTTACGAGAGCCAAATCGTGTTTTCATCAATCCCATACTTTGGTGAGTAATAACAGCTGTAGCAGCTTCAATAGCTTTTGGATAATTTCCGAGAGAGATATAAACTTCAGCCAGCAAGTGTTGAGCTGCCTGAATATTCACTTCACCTTCCTTTGCCTTCGTAATATCATTTAGCAATTTAATGGCATCTTCCAAATCCTGACGTGCTCGATCGTACGTATCTCCACGCGTTGCTCGAACATAATCTTTACGCGGTTCTGTGGCCTCTTCTAACACCAAGGGAACACCACCATACAGGTTAGCTAAGAAATTGTAAAAATAAGCCCGAAAAAAGAGAGCTTGCCCTTTAATTACTTTTTTGTCTGCTTCACCTGTTTCATTCTCCAAATCAATACGATTGATAATAGTATTAGCATTAGCTATGACTGCATAAGCTATATCCCAAAACGAACTAGCCACATAAGTATAGGGAGTGATAAATGTTTTGTAATCATTAAATTTAGCAACAGGATTAGTATCGGTTCCTCCAGAAGCAAGATCACTACAAATTAAAGCCATATGTTGATCACCTAGCTTCCAATGCATTCCACGCACTTGGTCATACATATAATTTAACGCTTGTTGAAATTGAGAAGTTGTGTTATAGGAGTTTTCCGGTGTATAGAAATCATAAGGGGTCTCCCTCAGCCAACTACTTTCATTACAAGCTGTACCTAAACATGATAATGTTGCAGCCGCAAATATATATTTCAAAGTTTTCATTGTGATACGTATTTTATTTATTAAAATTCAAAGTTTAATCCCAGCGTATAACTCTTCATAGTAGGATAACCTCCATCCAAATCATAGCTAATACCTTGTCCAGCTTCCGGATCCCATCCATCCCAACCTGTTATAGTAAAAAGGTTAGATGCACTGATAAACACTTTCGCACGATTTACATGAATCTTATTTAAGAACTTTTTAGGCAGATTATATGCTAAAGATAATTCCTGCAAACGAACAAAGCTACGTGAGATATAAGGTGAAAATCCTTGCCCCAATGAGTTTGTATAAAATCCCAATTGACGATATCGGGCATTCGGATTTTCCGGTGTCCAATAATCAAACTTCATAAAACTACTGCTCAACAAATGATCCGGAATAGCTAAATCTCCAGCTGGTTGTCCTAAATAGTAATTTTTACCTCCCTGTACGGAATTTATAAAAACATTCAGTTCAAAGTCTTTATAAGCAAAGTTGTTTTGGATACTAAAACGGTACAAAGGGTCCTTATAGCCAAGAATTTTCCGATCTTTTTCTGCAGTGTATTCATTGTCATGATTGACATCTTCTATTTTGTAAGTACCATATAAAAAGCCATCAGGAATAATACCCTTATTATAATCCTCCACTTGCCACATACCGATAATATTATAATCGTAAACCGGATCTAAAGGTTCACCAATAAAAATATTACTTGCTATCAAATCATCTTCTCTACCATCTTTATTGGCATCAATACCCAATATACTCTCCACTTTATTTTTATTTAGTGAGAAGTTAGCGGTAATAGTCCATTGAAAGTCCTTGTTAACAATAGGAATACCTGTAATACTAAATTCATGTCCAATATTGCGCAACTTACCGATATTGGTAGGAATACTATTAGTAACCATACCATTCATATGAGGAATCTCAACATCGTATATCAAATCGCTGGTTTTAGATACATAAAATTCATAGTTACCAAACACGCGTCCGCCTAATACACTGAAATCAAGACCTAAGTTGACTGATTTAGTTGTTTCCCATTTCAAGTCAGGATTCGGTAAGGTTTTCATCAGTTGCATCAAACCACCTGTTGAACCATCACCATATACATAACCTGCACTATTATAGGACGTGTTAGTATTTTGCATTTGTGCCATAGTAGCATAGCGACCACTAGTCCTATTCCCGCTAGTACCATAAGACAGACGTAACTTCAAATTATCAATCCATTTAATGTTATCTTTAATAAAAGATTCCTCTGAAAGTCTCCATGCTGCCGCTACCGAAGGAAAACAGCCAAACTTATTACCACTACTAAAACCTGAAAAACCATCCCGACGAATAGTTCCAGTAAAAATATAACGATCATTGTACGTGTAAACTATACGTAACATATTATATAAACTGCTTTCCTCCCAAGCATTTGAGTTAATCGTATTTAAATCAGCTTGTCCCATTGCCATATTATTATAGCCCAAAGTTTTGTCATTAAATGTTTTGGCAATGGCATCAGTTGACTCGTATGCACGTTTTTCAACACCATATACAAATGTAGCATTAACAGAATGCTTCCCGAACGTATTTTGGTAGGTAATAATATTATCTAATGTCCATTCGTTCTGGTTTGTATGTTTCTTCTCTGCTTGCCCCAATAATGTATTACCATACGGATCAAAATTATAATAATTATAAATAGTCCAGTTATTAGCATAATTGATACGGTAGCTCAATCCTTTTACCCAAGGAATACTAACATCAGCATATACATTACCAGACAAATTATAACGTATATCTTTATTTGGGTTATTCATTGTCAATAAAGGATTTACAGTACTTACCAAAGGCTGTATTTTCAAAGTATTACCGTCTTCCTCATATGGAGTGGCAGAAGCCGGAATACTAAACAAACTACTAAAAGAAGTATTAACACCAGAAAAATCACTTACATTAAAATAGGAAGAAGTTCCAACCTTCAGCCAATCTGTTATTTTACTATCTAAGTTCATACGTACATTATAACGTTTGTACGTATCGTTAACAACCAAATTTTGTTGGTCAGTAAATCCAAAAGAAACAAAATAGCTATTCTTTTCTGTTTTTCCACGAATGCTAATATTATGATTCTGAATATATGGCATATCCTCTGTTAATAAATCCCACCAATCGGTATTCACACCATTATTATAACCAGTAATCACTTCTCCATCTTTAAAATAAGTAGCAGGATTAAAATCTAGATTACGCTGTAACATATCAGCCCCCATGCGACTCTCGGCTAATTTAATATCAGCTACTTGAGTGGCAAAGCCGTCCCGGTCAAGGCGTTTCATATCATTATTAATCAATCCCTGTAAAGTAAACGAACCACTATATTCAATAATAGGCTTAGAAACATTTTTAGCTGTTTTAGTCGTAATCATTAATACACCATTAGCTGCTTGTGAACCATAAATTGCTGTACTACTAGCATCCTTTAATACGTCAATAGCTGCAATATCACTCGGGTTAATATCGGAAATATTACCACGATAAATGACCCCATCCAATACTACTAATGGTTCAGTAGAACCGGAAATTGAGTTACGACCGCGAATAGATACAGTAGGTGAATCTCCTGCTTTTGTTGCTATACCGATATTTAGCCCTGGAACAACCCCCTTCAAGCCTTGCAACACATTTACATTAGGTGATTTCTCCAACACACCCATATCAGCACGAGTAACAGCCCCTGTCAAATCACTTTTTTTTGCTGTACCATAACCAATAACAATTACTTCATCCAGCTTTTGTGTATCTTCTTTTAGAAGGATATTGAAGTGCATTTGGTTGCCCACAGTTATTTCTTGCGTAAGATAACCTAAGAATGAAATAGATAATACAGCATCTTTACCTAGTACAGTTAAGGTAAAACTACCATTTAAATCGGTAACTGTACCATTCGTTGTTCCTTTTTGCAAAACACTGGCTCCGATGATACTTTCGCCAAAATCGTCTTTTACGACCCCTTTTAACGTAATGGATTGAGCCCATGTTCCCAACGAATACGTCAGCAGAATAGTCAGAACTATCCATGACTTAAAATTAAAAGCATTTTTCATAACTAATTAAATTTTAGAATTACCTTCCAAAGGTAATTATACAGCTATGAAACGTTATAGATTATTGTTACATGTTACTTATTTATTTGTAAACAGGTGTTACATTTTACATCCTACTTTGTTACATATTCCGCTCTCTATACTCTTTAGGAGTACATCCATATGTTTTCTTGAACGCTGAAGAAAATAAAATCGGGTTTGAGAAACCTACAGCATAAGCAATCTGAGATATATTTACTTTATTTTCTTTTAACAAAATAGTTGCTTGTTTTAATCGTAAGTTACGTATGAATTCACTGGTCGATACACCCATAAGATCCTTTAATTTACGATGAAGTTGTACCCGACTTATCCCTATTTCCTCTGCCAAGTTTTCAATAGTAAAATCAACATCTGATAAATTCTCATTAATGACTTTCACGAGACGCTCAAGGAATAATTCATCATTGGCTTTAATATCAATAGGTTTTATGTCTTTTTCCAGATTATTATATCTACTTTTTATAAGAATACGATTTTCAATTAAATTAGTACAAAGTATGATTAACTCATCGATGTTGAAAGGTTTAGGAAGAAAAGCATCTGCTCTTTCTTTGTAACCTTTAATTTTATTCTCTAGTTCAGTTTGTGATGTCAGTAAAATAACAGGCAAATATCCTATCTGTGGCGTTCGCTTAATTTTATGTAATAATTCAAATCCATTCATTATGGGCATAACAATATCTGAGATAACCAAATCAAAGGTTGAGCTCATTGCAATTTGAAGTGCCTCTTGTCCGTTATGGCAGACAGTGATCTTGTAGATATCTCCCAATTTATCTTGCAAATATCCACACAAAACAGTATCGTCATCTACAAGAAGGATTCGATACTTGCTTTTCTTGTTAGATATAATACTCTTTGTTTCCATTTCCCATTCTTCCATAGAAATATCATGAATAGGGGTTCTTTCTTCTGCTATTTCTTCCCGTTCTTCTTGGGCTAAAAAGCCATTTCCCAACGGAATTTGTATAGTAAAACAGCTTCCCGGCTTGTCAGAGCGATTGTCAGCTTTAATAGTACCATGATGAAGCTCAACTAACATTTTAGTCAAATTCAATCCTATTCCAAAGCCTATATTACGAATTGAGTCGGAAGGCGACTGATAAAAACGTTCAAATATTCTTTCTATATCTTTTTTATTAAGACCTTTACCTGTATCTCGTACACAAATTTCAGCATAACTCTTTAATGACGCATCTTTCTTCCGATCTTCCACCTCAGTAAGCACTATCTCTATTTCTCCACCATCAGGTGTATATTTAAATGCATTTGATAATAAATTAATAATTACTTTGTCGAAATTCTTTACATCAATCCAAACTAGAAGTTTTTCTGATGAATGAGTGAAAATTAAACTTATATTTCGTTTAGCCGCTTGATAATTGAATATTTTATAAATCTCATCAATAAAACTAACTAGATCTATTTCTCTACATTTTATTTTCATTTGTCCTTGATCAATACGCCGGATATCAAGAAGTTGATTTATTAAATTCATAATACGATTAGTATTCTGCTCCATCATTCTCAACGTTCTTAATATATCAGAATCTGTACTTTTCTTAAGCAGTTCATTTAACGGATTAATAATTAATGTTAATGGAGAACGTATTTCATGAGCTATATTAATAAAAAAACGAATTTTTTCTTCATTAATCTCATCTCTTTTTTTATGGTTTTCATGACGAAGATATACACATACAAGCCCAATGATAGTCAAAATAATCCCAGCACAATAGGTAGTCCATGCCCATGGAGTAAGATACCAAGGTGAAGCAATATAAATCAAAATACTACGCGCTGGAGATGAAATATTATTCTCATAAGCTTGCACTTCAAGAGTATATTGCCCAGATGGAAGATAATTATAAGTAATCCGGTTTTCTCCAAGTAACGTATGATTCCACTTAGTATCCAATTCTTTCAAACGATACTTGAAATAAGTATTCCTCTGATTATGAAAATTAAATGTAGAAAACTCAAAAGAATAAGTATTGCTTTTGGGATAAAAATATAGATTATTTGTATAAACAGACGAAGTATCTATTAAGTCTTCTGGATGTAACGTTGATTGTGAAGCATTTAGTGGAACATTATCTACATATAGACCTGTTAGAACCGGGATATGCAACGGTTTGCTAAATTGAATACTATCAGGCATAAAACGAGTAATACCGTAAGGTCCACCAAAATAAATATATCCATTTTTATCTTTCAAAGATATGCCAGTAATGTATCCCTTATCTCTTAACCCATTCCCTGAATAATAGGTCGTTATCCTATAAGTTTCTTTCTCAATACGACAGATACCCTTGTAAGTACTACACCAAATATTCCCTTGTTTATCTTTTTCTAAGCCACAGATGACATTGCTGGATATACCTTCCTTTTTCCCAATATGTTGAAGAGTTTGTTCTTTTTTATTATAAATATAAATACCATTATTAGTACCGATCCATAAATATCCGTCCTCACTTTCTAGAAGTACATAACAGACATAGTCTTTCAAACTCTGATTAATAGGAAGATCAAGAAATATCTTCTTAGAACTATCATAACATCTTATTCCCAAGAAGTGAGCAATCCAGATAAGGCTATCTTTATCACATAACAAGTCATTTATCCAATCGTTACCTAATGTAACTTGATTTTTCATAGGAGTTTGATAGGAAATGAGCGTGCTTTCATTAGTAGTAAGATTGTAAATACCTAATCCATTACCAGGACAGGACAGATAGAGAGTATTATTACTTCCCTCAATAATCCTATTGATACTTTTATTAGCAAACAAAGAAGTCTGAAAAATATTACCTGTATGCAAATTAATCTGAGAAATCCCCCCATCATTACTCCCTATCCAAAGAATTTTATCTTTACTTTCATAAATAGCTCTAGGATAATGAGGAAGGCTATATTGGCTAAGCTGTTTTCCATTTTCATCTAATTGTTGGAGAAAACCATCCCAATTACCTACCCATAAATGATTGTCACGACTTTGATAAATAGTAGTTGGAAAACCTTGAATCGGTGAAGTCGCAAAATTTAGAGTTAAAAAAAGCGTATCTTCATCGGGTATCATCACCAATCCTTTTCGGCGATAAGCTAACCATTTATTGCCTTCAGTATCTTCCAAAAAGCAAATGATTTCTCCATACATTGATTCATTGAATGCATTTTTAGAGAAATCTTCTGAATATAATCTTTTCTGTTTTGTATCAATGAACATCAATCCATTGTTTACTGTATTTATACATAACTTACCATCTTTAGTTCTAGTAATACCTCGAGCTACTACACTTCGATTATCTGCAGTACGTACAGAGTGAAAATGACTAGATTCCGGAGTTTTTACCAACACATCATTATAAGTGACAATATACAAATTCCCTTGAGCATCTTCTTTCATACCATATACTTTCGGAAAAGGTGTATATGGCAACGTATAAGTAACTATTTCTTTGCTCTCGGGAGAAATACGAGCTATTTGATTATCAAGATAAGTAATCCAAACATCATGTTTTGTATCTTCATAAATGCAATTTACGTATAAATAATCACAATGTTTTCCTATCCAAGTTAGTTGTTCAGCCCGATCTGTATGAGGATCAATAGTATACAAGCCTGATCCAGAAGCAGCAATCCAAATATTACCATTATGTAATTCGATGATTGATGTAACATTAGGATTGGACTGGACAGGAAGGTTAATGGTTCGGAAAGTATTTTGTTGTGGTAAATAATACTGAATACCTTTGTTACTTGCTACCCAAAGCCGTTTATGAGAATCAGAAAAGACCTTATTTATATAATTGCAAGCTATAGATGTAGAATCATTTGCATCATGATAATAGTTAGTAAATGTATAGCCATCAAATTTATTTAAGCCGTCTTCTGTTGCAATCCATATAAATCCATACGCATCTTGCTCTAAAGAAAGAATACGACTACACGATAGATTATCATCATCATACATTATAATTGGCTGGGCGTAACCATATAGGCAACAACAAACATATAAAATGAACAGCAGAAGATATCTCATAGTCGATGTGTTTTTTGCAAACTTAAAGAAAAATCTTCGTTTTTATATAATAATATCTTAATTAAATAATAAATTATATCCTTGAAAAATATTAGTTCTGTTACTACATTTTACTAAATCAGTATAGACCAACGTCATCTCTCCATTAAACCACCTTCAATACTAAACGAGGACAAAACTCTGTTTCCAAAAGTCCCCATTGGCTATCATCAGCAGCAAATAAGGCTGTAGACAGCACTTCCCCCACTGTTCCACTTTTTGTAACTACTGCAACAGCCCATTTACCTTCTACCAACTTTCCGGAATTAGGAGTAATAATATGTTTTCGTTTAAAGGAATTGTTACCTGAAACTGTTAAACATTCATTTTGAAGCAAAATCTCTTGTTTTTCTTTTTGCGGAACAACATCCTGCCCAAAACCGACCTTCCAACCATCCGTCAAAGGAGGTTTTCCCAAAGCAAGAACAGAACTGTTACCCATATTCACTAAAGCATCCTGCACCCCATAAAATTGCAAAATCCCACGTATATTCTCCAAAGCATACCCCTTCAAAAAGCCAGAAAGATTAATATTGATTCCAGGATGTTGAAGAAACAGCATATGACTCTCCGGAAACAATTGAACCCCTAAAATCGTATCCGAAGTATAATCTGCTGAATGAACAGTGACATCAAAAAGACCATTAGTGCGGGTATTACAATCCATACAAAATGCAAGTATATTGTAAAGTTCATCACTAACCGATTGCGGATATATAGCAGCCATCTGATTTAGCCGTGCCAACTCACTGCTTGTGTCATAACAATTACCTAACTTTTCTATATGGCATAACCGTTCATAAATCTCATTTACCACAACTAAAAACTGTTTCTTACTCTGGTGACCGCATAGTACAATATCAGTACGTGTATGCATAGATGAAAACCAGGCATAAAATATACCACCATAAGCAGGAGAATATTTATAATAATTCTGAATAATACCAATAGTTTTCTGCTTCATGCCTCTATTAAGACAATAAAAGAGAGTATATCAGAAAACTTTTACTTATTCTTAGATATACCCTCTTAAATATAAAATTAATTACAGTACTCTGATTTTAATATTTTTAAACCAAACCTCATCACCATGGTCTTGTAATAGAATATTCCCATATTCCGAATTACCAAAGTTCTCCCAATTCCTATACTTACTATACGCAACCAAAGCATTCCACATTTCATTCTGACGAGTATATTCCAACAGTTTTACTCCATTCAGCCAATGTTCTACACGATTATCTTTCACAATAATCATAGCCGTATTAAAATCCTTCTTGTTAAAAAGTTTATTTGATGGAGCAGGAATTAAATCATAGAGTGAACCTAATTTTCGATTACCTTTTACTCCTAATTTGGCATCAGGGTGCTTATCATCATCTAAAATCTGGAATTCGCAACCGATAGCTGACCCCGCCCCTTTATTCATATCCGGATTAACAAAGTACTTTATACCACTATTAGCACCCTCAGTAATCTTAAAGTCCACTTTAAGAATGAAATTTTTATACTTCTGCTTTGTTATTATATCACCACCATTTGCAGACTCTGCACCAGCACTTTTTAGGACTTTAAGAATACCATTCTCCATTACCCAGCCTTTCTCTGGGAAAGCATCCAATTTTGCACCTCTCCAACCTTCTGATGTTTTACCATCCCAAAGAAGCTGCCAACCATCTTTCGTCTCATTTGGAGAAAGAGTATTAGAAATCACATTTATTTCCGGTGCTTTGACAGTTGTCGCATAACGCTCTACATCTGTAGTACAAATGCGTATATTCTTCCAACAGACAGTTTTTCCTTCATCAGCGACATTTACAATAGCGTGTACTTGCAAAGCGATAAAACCGGAAGGGGTCATATCATCCCAAATATTAGCACAAGGAATTCCATTTATCCATGTAGCAATAGAGTTGCCAATCGCTTCAATACGAGCTTTATTCCATTCCTTATTTTTAAAAGCTGTTTTGGCCAACGGGTTTTGAGTCAACGGATAAAGCCAATTGCGGCGAGCCTCATCATAAATGCCACCAGACCAAGCACGTGCAGAGGGGTCTATTTCAAACTGATAACCATGCACACGACCGCTTTGATAATCTTTCTTACTTTCACTACGCAATTGTACTCCGGAATTCAACCCCTCATCAATCTTAAATTCAAACTCTAAGATAAAATTGTCATATTTTTTTTGGGTAGCCAAAAAAGTATTGGGTGTCCCTAACTTCGAGGTACCCACAATTGTACCATCTATAACTTTATACTCAGCTTTTCCATTCAATCTTTTCCAACCCCTCAAATTTTTACCATTAAAAATATATTCCCAATTCTGTGCTTGCATAGCCAAAGCACAAAATAGACACAAAAACAATAAATAAATTCTTTTCATATTGGTTACATTTATTAAATTAGCCACTATAATCTATAATATTCATCCCAGCCTTTACGAGGTGGCACTCCAACCAGCATCGCATTAGCAAATTCATTATTTGTAATTTGCTTCATACGCGAGTCAAAGAACAATTGAGTATTCAAGCGCTGTGCTATCACCCCTAAAGAAAAAACCTGGCTTAATACTCCATTAATTTCAAATGGAGAACGGGTCTTTTCCTGCCCCATACAAGCCAATAAGAAGTTTTCAAAATGGTTAGACGGGCTTTTAGGTACGTCCGGAAGCTTATTAGCCATCTCTTTAGCCTTCTCTTCCGGTATAATAGAAAGAGTGCTACCATGGCTTCCTCCTTTAAAAATCAGATCCTTAGTATAAATAATCTTACCCGGATTCAATTTGGAAGCCGGTGTATCTCCTTGATTAGTTTTAGGAATATTCGGATCCAAGCCAGATACACCATAACCAATAGGGAGAGGAGGCAGGTTATCTAAGCCATCATACCAAGTAATATCAACCGGAGGCATCCCTTTACGCTGTGGAAAACGGAATAAAATAGTAGAAGAATAAGGAAAGAAGTAATCATTATGTCCATTAGCGTATTGCATTGATACCTCATACGGCAATCCTAACTCTAAGAATTCATGAACCGTATCCAAAATGTGAGCTCCCCAATCACCTAAACATCCCATTCCAAAATCATACCAACAGCGCCACTGTCCTAAATGATAATCTTTATTATATTCATGATACGGAGTCACCCCCAACCATGCATCCCAATCCATATCATTAGGTAATTGCTGCCCTACCGGAAGTTTATAAATACCGGTATCCCAACCATGCCAGCGACGCGGGTTATTCATATGCGCTGTAACAGCTGTCACATCTTTAATTATACCTGCATCCATCCATGCCTTAAACTGAAAATAATTAGCTTCCGAATGTCCTTGATTTCCTACCTGAGTAGCCAAATTAGGACGTTTCAGTGCTGCTTGCATAAGTAGTTCCGCCTCATAGAATGTACGCGCCAAAGGCTTCTCCACATAAACATGCTTGCCTGATGCCAAGGCTAACATACTAATGGGAAAATGAGAGTGATCGGGAGTAGCAATAGCTACTGCGTCAAAATCGTTACCAGCTTTATCAAACATTTGACGAAAATCACGAAAACGCTTCGCTTTCGGATACATATTCATTACTTTCTGAGTATGAGGAGCTCCCATATCAACATCACATAAAGCTACCACTTCTACCATACCGGTACGAGCAAAATCTCCAATAATTTGCTCTCCACGATTTCCAATACCAATATAGGCAATCTTCACTTTATCTGCAATCTTTCTTTGTGATGTAAAAGTTTGAGCCCCCAATATATCCCCTGCTCCTAACGCTAATCCTGCAGAAGCCATTGTCATTGTCTTTAAAAAATCTCTTCGTGTTGCCATATTTTTCCAGTATTTATAAGTTATTTATTGCATATTTTCTTTTTAAAAAAAAATATAAACAAGATTCTCACTCCATAAAAAAAGAGGCGTAATACAGTCCATAGTACATAAAGCGCACACGAAAATGTAATGACATAAAAAAAAGAAGTCAACAGTTCCTGAAAAGAAGTCTTATAAGCAATTATGGCATACAAGTTCAGTAAATTGGCTATCGCAAAACATATCAGCCAAGTAAATAATTCATTTTTTTTTCGACGTGCGGTAATAAGTGTATCTTTCATAGTTTGTCAGCTTATTTTAGAATGGTGATTTAAATAATCTATTTTGTACTCATCCGGAAAACTAAGAGTCCGTTGTTCTTGCAAGGCTTGATCACCTAATAAGCAAAGCATACTTGCATAATAGCCTTCTTCAGCTATATGCTTAGGCTGTTTTTGGGTAATAACAGCTTCAATGAAAGCTTCCAGCAATAAAGATGTACCATCTGATTTAGGTCTTTCACCCAAAATAAATTCCCCACTGTTCTCATTAGCTGTTTCCGGAGCCCAACTTGTTCCGGCAAAAGGCAAAGAATCAAACACTTTATTCTCCCATTCATTTATCATCTGCAAAAATCCAGGTGCCGGAGGAATATTTTCAAAATAATATTTACCCTTTTCAGGTTCTACCGTTCCCAAACTACCCATTATTTGCTCCTCCAAACCATAAAATTTGTTGGATATAACAGAATCAAATGTCAGTTTAACTCCATTCTCAAATACATATATACAGCTTACATTATCATATACTTCCCGACCATCTTTCCAATAAGTTATTGCCCCATGTCCCATAACCTTATCCGGTAATTCTTGCAAAGCCCAACTTCCTATCTGCAACTGGTGACAAGCTAACTCTGTCATCAGCCCTTTAGAATATTCACGATATAAACGCCAATTGATTAATCGTTCTAAATCGGGTGAAGGAACTTCCCTCCGCCAATCTCCATTCCGATACCAAAACGTACGGATCGCATTTATTTCACCAAAGATCCCGGCATGAATCATTTCCATTGCTTTAATATATCGTGGATCGAACAGTCGTTGTTGCCCTGTAAAAAACACTTTATTTGTACTAATATGTTTTTTATAAATGCGAAAACATTCTTCCATTGTAAAGCCTATAGACTTCTCACAAAACACATGCTTACCAGCATCGAAAGCATCCAACACTATCCGACAATGGGAATTAAGAGGAGTGGCCACCAATACCGCATCAATGGTGTTATCTTCTAATACCTTCCGATAATCGGTATATACCTTGGCATGTGGAACTAAAACTAATGCTTTTTCTATAGAAGGCTGATAAATATCACATAACGCCACAATCTCTACCTTGGGATTTTGTAATAAGAAACTCATTAAGAAACGCCCTCTTGATCCAGGACCAACAATTGCTAAACGGCACTTTTCATTGGATGTTTCCACAACTTCCGAAAAAGCCGAAAGCCATGGGCTCACTGACAACAAAGTTCCCGCTCCTATCATTCCCAAATTTCTCAAAAAATCACGTCGGCTAATCAATGTATCTTTCATAATTAAACCATCTGCAAATAAGGTTATACAAGTAATTATATCAAAAACCAATTTTACTGTACAACATTAGTAGAATACAATTACTCTACAAAAATATCAAAAAAAATATATTTATTTATATGATAACTCCACCTAATATTTTTGAACAGTCAATTCTCATAATATACTTCTTTGAAAGAATTTAATATTTGAACAAAAAATTAAATCCTTACTATATAAAAAACGAAACTCCTGGAAAATACAGAAAAACACTATTTACTAAGTAAAAATTATTTTCTACGCAGCAAGCACTAGGACAAGTATGAAATCCGGGGAAGAACTATTAAGCCTTACCCCAAATACAGAGCAAAACAAACTTAACATCATTACAACTCTTTTATTCACACCTGACAATCCTTTAATAAATATTAGCTAAAACGGTATGAAATGCCATTTTAGCTAATATTTGATATGTATTTAGAGTCGTATACTCAAAAATACACAAACTCTAAATACACATTTTATCACACATAATTAATAACCATAATTCTGAGGATTAGGATCCGCCGGTTCCAAACGATCTATATGTTTCTGTGGAATAGGACGAAAACGATGAAAAGGTTTAATGTTTTCTCTAGCAAGTTCATTACGTTCTTTTATTCTTTCCACAAAGAAATCCGCACCATTACGGACTAATTGTTCAAAACGATGCAATTCACCTTCCATTTCACGACCATATTCATCTAAGAAAAATATAAGTTTTTCTTCTTCATCCATTTGGCTTATAAAATCAGCCGATACTTTCATTTCCTCAATAGTAGATTTACTAATGTCTGCAAGATTTCCACCATCATATTTATAAAAATTAGGCGTTTTCATTTCCCCATCTTTCCATGCTGCACGTTCACGTACTACATTCAAAGCAGCAGCTGAATTGGTATAATCTCCTTTCAAAGCAAACGCCTCTGCCAATATGATATATGTTTCAGCCAAACGATAACAGAAATAATCGCGATAACCACTTTGATCATTAGCCGATGTGCGTCGGCTGTCTAAATATTTAATCAATGAAGGATAAGTATTTCTAATGCCATCACGATCTCCTCTCTCATTCAGTCCTGGTCTATTAATTGATTGCATCGGTATATACCAATATGGCTCTATAGCGCGTGCATAAGCTAATTTCTCAGATTTTGTTCCTGTTGAAAAACGCTTATCTACGTCTTCCATGGAAAATACAATTGCAGTATCTCCTATAGTATAACGATTTTTACCTTCTATTTTTCCAATATTAGTAGGATCAAAATTACCAACCGCATTAGAAAAACTTTCCCAAGGGACATTTGGCTCAGAATTACAATAATATACCCAAATATGTGATTTATATAAGCGTGCATCTATTAGTTTTCCATGCTTATTACTCATATAATATTGAGGACCATACAAACCGTCATCCTCATATAAAAAGGGAGTAGGTGAAGCTCTTCTCCAAGGGCGTCCTGTTATAAGATCTCGTCCAATACCATTGCTTACACCCCATTTTACTGTTTCAGAGCCCCTTCCGTTTACGGTATTCAAAGGCATACCTTCTGCCTGACTAGTAAACATCATATGGAGCCAGTTTCCTCCTGTATTCACATCCGTAGCTAATTGATTATTATAGAAATGATCAGTAGAAAATTGAATATTAAATAATACTTCAGAACCTGCATAATCATCAGGAGTAGGACCTCCTGTTTTAGGATCAAAACGCCATAAGTCAGAATAATCCGGAGCTAAGTTATGCAAACTTCCACTTCCAGCTCCAGCACCGAAATGACACACGGCACTTGCATATTCAATCACCTTATCAAGATCAGTATTCTCCCCTCCTCGTTCTTCATTCATATGAGTATCAGACTGATTACCTGCCCATTTCTGACTATAGCGAAACATATAAGCTTTTGCTAGCAAATGACCTGCTGCACCTTTACTTGCACGTCCATAATCTCCCGTTACCTTACCTTCAGCATCCGCCCAAGGTAGCAAATTATAAGCATCAGTAGCGTCGTCTATAATTTGCTTCCACACATCTTTTTGAGGTGCACGTGTAAAATTAAATGTTGGTTTATCTACCGGTTCTAACACCAATGGACAATCGCCATAATGAATCGCCAATACCGAATAGTAATACGCACGTAAGAATTTTAATTCTCCTTCACGGATATTTTTTATATCTTCTTTCATTTCCGTATTTGAAGCAAGATATTGTAATCCCAAATTGACACGTGCTACCCCATTATAACAATCGGTCCAAAAAGCTGAAAAAGTTTCATTTGAGGGATTCATCGTAGAGGTATAAAGAGCAAAATCTGTACCTCCATCACCACCAATAGTATACATATCCGTACCTATCTCTTGGAAAATAATACCCGAAGGCGTATTGGATGTTGAGAACATACCACGTCCATTCTGATAACATGATGCAACAAGAGACTCTACACCTGCAGCTGTCTCATAATGACTGTAGTCTGCATTATAACCCTTTTCATCTAGGAAATCCGAACAGGAAGTTAGGCTAAATCCTAACAGACCTACAATGAATATATGCTTGAAATGAGTTTTCATATTTATTATTTATTGATTAAAAAGTTAGATTAACACCAAATATATAATTTCTCATTGTCATTGGATCGTTATATGCTTCTTGTTTACGATCCCACGTGCGTCCCGCCTTAACAGAACCTTCCGGGTCATTATTAGGATAACCTGTTATAGTAAAAGGGTTTTGTAACTGTACATAGAAACGCGCCCTTTCCAATCCTGCATATTTAATGATATTTTTCGGAAGGCTATAACCCAAAGTTATGTCTGAAATACGAACAAAATCTCCTTTATTATACCAATAGGCCTCTCTATTAGGTTGATCAGCATCCCCCTTAGACGGTTTTCTGAATTGAGTCTGAGTATTCTCTGGCGTCCAATAATCTGCATAACGAGTATTCATACGGCCATCATGACCTACTCCCGGATCACAATAAATAGTATGTCCAAACATACCATACATAAAAATATAGAGATCAAAGTCTTTATAACGGAATGTATTTCCCATACCAGCTGTCCATTTAGGCATTTTCTGCCCACGGAAAGTTCGGTCATAAGCATCAATTTTATAATTACCATCTAAATCAACAAAACGTAAATCACCTGGCTTATAAGAATGTCCATTAGCATTGAATTTTGCCATCTCTGCCATATCTTCTTTAGAATACCCCCACACGTATTTCGTGTTTACATAATCATAAAAAGTATCTACAGGATGACCAACAAACCACATATTGGCAACATCTTCTTTTAATCCACTAGCTAATTTTACAATTTTTTCTTTATTGGTAGCAAATTGCAATGAAGTAGTCCAGCTAAAATCTTTTGTTTGAAAATTTACAGTTTCTAATGTAACTTCAAGACCCTTATTTTCAGTCTCTCCAACATTTTCTGTAATACTACCAAAGCCTGAGACTTCTGGAAGAGCACGTGGCATCAACAAATCATATGTATTTTGCTTATACCACTCAATACTACCAGAAATACGCCCATTGAAAAATCCAAAATCTAGACCTACATTATACTGTCCGGTTGTTTCCCAACCTAATACCTTATTAGAAAGTGAACTTGGTGCATAGCCTAAAGCTCCTATGTTACCCCAGGTATAACGACTACTACTGATTTTCCCAACTGTTTCATAAGGATTAACAGCTGAGTTACCAGTCTTACCATAACCAAAACGAAGTTTTAAGTTACTAATATTACTAATATTATCTTTAATAAATGATTCATCGGAAATACGCCATGCAACGGCTACTGATGGAAAAGCTACCCATTTATGCCCATCAGCTAATCGAGAAGAGCCATCATAACGTAAAGAAGCCGTTACCATATATCTATTATCTTTAAAACCATAAATTGCACGCCCCATCCATGACATCAAGGTCCATTGGGTAAAATTGCTGGTAACACCTTGTGTCGTAGCACTACCCAAATTATAATATAATTGCGATTCTAAAGGAATACCTACACCACTAGCGGTAAGAGGTTCTTGCGTAAACTTTTGAGTTGATTGTACAGCTGTCAGATTCAGGCTATGTTGTCCAAAGGTTTTAGCATATGAAAGAATATGTTCCAAGGTCCAACCTCTATCAAAAACAGCTTTTTGCTCAGCCTTAGCATTACCAAATCCTTGTGAAGTTGATGCTTTAGCATAGAACATTTGTTCTTGTCCACTATAATAATCAGTACCAAAATTAACACGATAAGACAGACCATTGTTCAGTTTAATCATGGCATAAAGAGTAGCATCAATACGGTTTCTTTTGGTTTTGCCTTCTGTTCCAGTAAAATCATAAAAAGGATTCCATAACATTCCTTCACCAGTTGGATGAGGAACCAATCCTAACGCGGGATCACCATCTTGAGTTACATCACCACCTACACC
Organism: Bacteroides propionicigenes; assembly: GCF_018390535.1. GTDB lineage: Bacteria > Bacteroidota > Bacteroidia > Bacteroidales > Bacteroidaceae > Bacteroides > Bacteroides propionicigenes. Next base: position 223,341 of record NZ_JAHBBW010000002.1, read on the forward strand.
ATAATCGCCACTACCTCCTGGAGAATAGTACGGAGTACCAAGAGGATTCCAATTACCACCAACCCCAGTACCATTGAAATATTCCCAATAAGCAAAGTTAGTTGTAGCTCCCATGGTAATATATTTACCCAAATTTTGATCCAAATTCATACGTAGCGTATAGCGTTTACGATAAGAGCGTGGTGTGATACCCTTATTATCCATAAAAGAACCTGAAATGAAAACTTTGGTATTCTCGTTCCCGCCACGGATACTAATATTATGGTTATGTGAAATTGTTTCATCACGCATACCAGCACCTTGCCAGTCAAAAGTACGTAATTTTGAGGGATCATATGTTCCACCTTCCCAAGCACGTTTTACAGACTCCAAAACATATCCAGAAATATCACGTGAACCTACATATTCCAATCTTTGATCATATTCCCAATTAGGGGTCATAGAAGGATAAGTACAACTAGGATCTATAGAATAACCGCCTTCTCCATCATATATATAATTGCGGTCTGCCTCACGTAAATATTCCAAATATTCTGCTCCATTGCGCACACGTCGATATTCATCCACTTTACCTATAGAAAGATATCCATTATACTCAACATTCACTTTACCAACTTCACCTTTTTTAGTAGTAACCAAAATAACACCATTGGCACCGCGCGCTCCATAGATTGCTGTAGCAGAAGCATCTTTTAAAATCTCAATAGATGCAACATCTGAGGGGTTTAACACATCAGATCCTCCATTTACAGGTACACCATCTATAACAAACAAAGGTTCATTGCTAGCTGAAATAGAACGATTTCCACGAATACGAATCATAGGTGTATCATTCAACCCTCCACCGGCTACCATAACACCCGCAGCCTTACCTCGCAAAGCTTCTTGTATATTAGTAGGCGCAGTAGCCATCAAATTCTCAGCTTTTACTTGAGTAATAGCTCCTGTAAGATCACGTTTTTTTGCAGTACCATAACCTACTACTACTACTTCATCCAAAGTTTCAGTATCTTCTTTCAATATTATTTCTAAATTCTTTCGTCCGGCAATATCCACTGTTTGTACTTGATAGCCAATGAAAGAAATTCGAAGTTTTCCTTTTGGAGAAACATTCAAAGAAAAATCACCGTTAATGTCTGTAATAGTACCATTAGTAGTACCAACTTCTGTTACGTTAGCGCCAATCACGGCCTCTCCTAAGACGTCTTTTACTGTACCTTTTACAACTTGATTTTGTGCATTCGCCCATATTGCTACAAAACAAAGCAAAAATGGCAACATCAATTGTTTAAAATAAAAAATAGTGTTTTTCATCATTAAAAAAAACTTAGTTAATATAACAATATGTATTTTGTAATATTTGTGATAAAAATATTACAACCTTCCCGTGATAAACCATCGTTTATCGAAGAAATAGAGAAGACAATATTATTATTAAGCGTTCTTAGGGATATATTTCTATATAAATACTAACTGAACTAATAATATTATCAAAGAACAAGCAAAATCTCATATGTAGAGATTTTGTACCACATAATTATTAAATGCAATTATAGTAGCATACAACCCTATCATGCTACCCACAAATTCGCCAACCATAACAATACAGAAGTTATTATCATAAGCATTTCTACATAGCAATACCCAATTTTCTTCTTCACTCAAATAGTTAAAATAGTATTTTGATTGCAATAATATGAAATATGTTTATATGATAAAAAAATATATATTACATATTTCTTTGATAATATTACATATTTCTTATTTATGTTACATTTCTTATTCTATACATAACACACCAAAATCACAAGCATTTGCAAATTAAATACTTACAAACCACGTTTATATTAAACAAGAGATATATAAGAAAAATATAGAAAATATAAACTCTATCACCAATTTCAGCCTTTATTAACTTTAAATCTAATACAGTGGGAACGCATTGCGTGACATAGGTTTCTTGCTGAAAAAAACGTTTGCCAATATCTTCTTTATTTAATGTACCGAACTGAAATATTCCTAACAATTCCTATCACTTCCGTCTCAGAACTATCTTTAAAGAAAAGTATTTCCATAATAACGGCAAAAAACGCAGATGGACCTATGATACTACTCTGTTCTACTCATTTTGGTAAAACATCTGTTCGCTCCGATAACAACAGCAACTTATATTGGCTTATACAATTATCTTTACCTCGTAATATAATTAACTCCAAAACGTCTGCGTACTATCAAAATAATAAATAAGAAACTTGCAAAGAATTATAGCACTAAAGTAAAGTTAGCCTTCTCGACTATAGTATGTGAATATTATGTTTTTTTCCAGTGGCTTCACCACTATTTTTCTCATTATTTCTCAGGGTAATAATAATCTAGTTATCAGTATTGTGATAGTCAGTTATGTACCTACAATATCTAAAATCTATCAAAAATTGGCAAATAAAAATAACATATTTCATGCTAGGAGATGCTTTATATCAAAAGTATTACCTCTGTCATTATCACCGATATTTACATCACTATAATTCCCTACCTATAATAAGACCAGCTTTATCATATTTCAATTATCTTTGTCCACACAAGAATAATTGAAATATGATAAAGTTTATAAGATACCTATTCCTTGCCTGGATATCGGCTATAACCTTGAGCGGATGTCACCATCAATCCTCCTTACAAACTATTGCGACAGAGACGGTTCGTACAGACACCACACCCTCCATATCCCCTGCCAATAGCAAGAGTAAAATAGCTGCTTATTTGGATTCGCTCGGTTTCATCAATATTGCCGAAGCTGATACTAGTATCGCTATAGACCTGATGTACACTCGTACCGATAATTTCACCGGGCAGATATTATATGAGGATTTGCACGAGGCTTACCTTCATCCCGAAGCAATGGAAAGCTTGCTGCAAGCCCAAAAACTTTTAAAAGGAATACAGTCCGATTACAGTCTCATCGTTTATGATGCAGCACGTCCTATGTCCGTCCAGCAAAAGATGTGGAATACCGTAAAAGGAACACCCAAATACATATATGTATCCAATCCTGTACGGGGTGGCGGACTGCACAACTACGGACTGGCTGTTGACATCAGCATCATTGATGCCCAAGGGCGACCGCTGCCAATGGGTACTCCGGTAGATTATTTCGGCAAGGAAGCCCACATCACCGGAGAAGAACAATTAGTGCAAACCGGCAAAATTACCATACAAGAACTGAAGAATCGCCAACTCTTGCGTAAAGTGATGAGAGATGCAGGTTTCCACCCGCTCCCCAGCGAATGGTGGCACTTCAACCGCGTCAGCCGGCAGATAGCCAAAGAGAAATACCACATAATTCCGTAGATTATCTTTATCTTTGCACCGCTACTCAAACAATGCCATGACACTGACTGAAGAAACCCTCCGTTTTATCCGCGAACACCGCAAAGACGATGTACGCAACCTCGCCTTGCAGGCACGCAAATATCCGACAATAGACATACCTGCCGCCATCATCCAGATTGCAGGACGTCGAGCAGCTGAAGGGAAAATACCCACTTGGGCAGAGCGGGAAGATATTCTCTATCCGGCACATCTTTCTATGGAACAGTGTTCGTCGGAGATTACGGCACGCTACAAGATGGAGATAATCTTAAAACCAGAAGACAACAATCGCAAAACCTTTACCGACCTGACAGGCGGTTTCGGTATTGACTGTGCTTTCCTGTCTACTTGCTTCAAGCAAGCTGCCTATGTGGAACGTCAGGAAGCATTATGCGAAATTGCAGCTCATAATTTTCCGCTTTTAGGGCTTAAGCACATCGCAGTCTGCCATGAAGACAGTATCCGATATCTTCAAACAATGTCCCCTGTTGACTGGATATTCATAGACCCTGCCCGACGCGATGGACATGGAGGAAAAACAATCGCTATCAGCGACTGCGAACCCGACGTTTCCGCTTTGGAAGACTTACTGCTTGAGAAGGCATCGCACGTTTTGGTTAAACTGTCTCCCATGTTGGACCTGGCTCTTGCATTACATGATTTGAAACATGTGCAAGCCGCCCATATCGTTTCCGTTAATAATGAATGCAAAGAGCTCCTCCTTGTATTAGGGCATAAAACAAATTTATCCTCCGAGGAAACTCCTATTCATTGCGTCAATCTCACAGCCTCACAAAAGACTCAACACCTCCTGTTCACCCGGCAGCAAGAAAAAGAGCATTCATGCCCGTACACTTCCACACTGAAAGCATATTTATACGAACCTAACGCATCCATCCTGAAAGCCGGGGCGTTCCGCAGCATTTCATCTATATATAATGTAGAAAAACTGCACCCTAACAGCCATCTTTATACCTCCGACGAGTATATACTGGACTTCCCCGGACGTAAATTTCACATCACCGGTAGCAGCGGTCTCAACAAGAAAGAGTTTAAAGAACTGATAGGTACTGAAAAGAAGGCCAACCTCACAGTGCGCAACTTCCCCGCCAGTGTAGCCGAACTGCGAAAACGGTTGAAGCTGGCGGAAGGCGGAGACACCTACCTGTTTGCCACCACCCTTGCCGATGAAAAGAAGCTATTGATTGCCGGCAAACAACCCTGAGGTATATTGGCAAACGGGCATAGCCGCTACCTCAAGTAACTGAATTGTAACCGTATTGTTACGCCTTCTTCAAAATCCCGTAAAACAGACGTAACCCCATACCTGTACTTTTGCCGCAAATTATTAACAGAGAATAACAGGTATGAAACAAATTGTAAGAGCATTCTTATTTTTGCTCCTATTCGCAACAGCCGGCAATATGGCCATGGCTGAAGAAAAAGCAAACGTTGTTAAACAAGGTACGGTACGTGGCCGTATCATTGACGTGGCAAAACAAACTCTCCCGGGTGCTTCAATCTATATCGAGAAACTACATACTGGCGTGACGAGTGACGTCAACGGCTTCTACACATTTCCCAACCTCGACCCGGGAACTTATACAGTGAAGGTGAGTTATGTAGGCTACTCGCCTGTAGAACTGAAAATCACTATTCCTGCCGGACGTACTTTAGAGAAAGACGTAGTACTGAACGAAGGTGTCGAACTGCAGGAAGTAGTTGTAGGCGGTGCTTTTCAAGGACAACGCCGCGCCATCAACGCTCAGAAGAGCAATTTGGGAGTAACCAATGTAGTATCTGCCGACCAAGTAGGTAAATTCCCCGACTCCAACATCGGTGATGCCCTGAAACGTATCTCCGGCATCAATGTACAATACGACCAAGGAGAAGCCCGTTTCGGGCAAGTCCGCGGAACGAGCGCCGATCTAAGTTCCGTAACTATCAACGGTAACCGTGTACCCTCTGCCGAAGGTGAAACCCGTAACGTACAGCTCGACCTAATTCCCGCAGATATGATTCAGACTATCGAAGTAAACAAAGTGGTCACTCCGGATATGGACGCCGATGCCATTGGAGGCAGTATCAATCTGGTAACAAAGAACTCTCCCTACAAACGTTTCATCAGCGCCACAGCCGGAACCGGCTACAACTGGGTAAGCGACAAAGCACAGCTCAATCTCGGTTTTACCTATGGTGACCGTTTCTTCAATGACAAGCTGGGTGTCATGCTTTCAGCTTCCTACCAGAACAACCCTGCCGGAAGTGACGATGTAGAAATGGCTTATGAGAAAAACGACAATGACGAAATAGTAATCGATGAATATGAAGTGCGCCAATACTACGTTACCCGCGAACGCCAAAGCTACTCACTGGCATTGGACTGGGAAATCAACGCCAATCACCGATTGGACTTCAAAGGAATCTTCAACAACCGTAACGACTGGGAAAACCGCTATCGTAAAACATATAAGTGGGATGATGATACCGCCAATGAATACGAAGTGATTTACCAGACCAAAGGCGGTTCTCCGAACAACCGCAACGCTCGTCTGGAACGCCAGCGCACCATGGACTACACTTTGGGTGGAGAGCACCTCTTCGGTAAACTCCGCTTTGACTGGAAAGCATCGTATGCACAAGCCGGAGAAGAACGTCCTAATGAACGCTACATCGGCTTCAACCGCGAAGGTGTAGAAATGACAACAGACTTCAGTGATTTACGCAAGCCTTATATGCGCCCGGTAAAAGCCGACCAAATCGTACTGAACAGCGATGACTTCGGGCTGGACGAACTTACCGAAAGCTTTGAGGACATCAAAGAGAAAGACCTCAAATTCAGCGCAAACTTCGAACTTCCGCTCGCCAAAGGCAAGTTCTCCAATAAATTGAAATTCGGAGCCAAAGTGGTAGACAAAGACAAAAAGAAAACTATCACTTTCTATGATTACGAACCGACAGAAGATTATGAAAGTACTTTCCTTGCCGATGCAATGGCCAATCTGCAAAACCAAGACCGTAACGGGTATATGGCAGGTGATTACAAAGCCGGTAACTTCGTAACCAAAGAATACCTCGGACGCCTCGACTTCACCAACAATGACAACTTTGAAGGTGAAGAGAATCTGGAAGAGGAAGGCGGAAACTTCAAGGCACACGAAACTGTAACAGCCGGTTACCTGCGCTTCGACCAGCAACTGGGCAAGAAATGGAATATAATGGCGGGACTTCGTTTGGAAAACACCCACTTGAAATACAGCGGATACCAATATGTGGAAAAAGACAAAGACAACGGCATCAAAGAAAGTCTCACCCCGACAGGAGATATTACCGACAGTTACCTGAATGTACTTCCTTCTCTTCTCGTGAAGTATGACGTCAACAGTAATTTCAAGCTTCGCGCCTCATTCACCAACACCATTGCACGTCCCAAATACTCCAACCTCATCCCCAATGTAGTGGTCAAGAGCAAAGACAATGAAATTGAAATGGGCAATCCCAACCTGACCCCCACACTTTCTTACAACTTCGACTTGAGTGGTGAGTATTACTTCAAAAGCATCGGTTTGGTAAGCGCCGGTCTGTTCTACAAAAAAATCAATGACTTCATCGTAGACCAGCGCATCACCAACTACACATACAACAATCACAAGTACGACGTACTTACCCAACCCCGCAATGCCGGCGACGCCAATCTGTTCGGAGTGGAAGTAGCATATCAACGTGACTTCGGGTTTATTGCTCCCGCCCTGAAGTGCATCGGTTTCTATGGAAACTACACATATACTTACAGCCGCGTGAACAACTTCAACTTTGAAGGTCGCGAAAACGAGAAGGATCTGCGTATGCCGGGGTCTCCCGAACATACGGCCAATGCTTCACTCTTCTTCGAGAAAGCAGGTTTCAACATCCGCTGGAGCTACAACTACGCATCGGCTTTTATGGATGAAATGGGTGAATCCGCTTTCTACGACCGTTACTACGATGCAGTGAACTATATGGACCTCAACGCAAGCTACACCTTTGGAAAGAAAATCAAGACAACTTTCTATGCCGAAGCCAACAACCTGTTGAACCAACCGCTCCGCTACTACCAAGGCACAAAGGACCGTACCATGCAAGCCGAGTACTACGGTGTAAGAGTGAACGCAGGAGTGAAAATCAATTTCTAAACACTAATTCAAATTGAATAATACTAAAAGCAATGAAGAAAATATTCCTTTTATTACTCGTCGCCCTATTGGGCAATATGGCAACTGCCCAAATCACCGATTATTCCGTATTCGACAGCAAGTTCAACTTCTACGTGGCCAACGACTTGGGACGCAACGGCTACTATGACCAGAAGCCTATTGCCGAACTCATGGGAGTAATGGCAGAGAACGGTACAGATCCGGAATTCGTGCTCGCTACAGGAGACATACATCACTTTGAAGGTGTACGGTCTGTCAACGACCCGCTGTGGATGACTAATTACGAGTTAATATACAGTCACCCTGAACTGATGATAGACTGGTTTCCCTTGCTGGGCAACCACGAATACCGCGGCAACACGCAAGCCGTACAAGACTACTCAAATATCAGCCGCCGCTGGACTATGCCTGCACGCTATTACACCAAAGTCTTTGCGGACAAAGGCATGACTATCAGGGTGGTTTGGGTAGATACTGCCCCGATGATAGACAAATACCGCAATGAAAAAGAGACCTACCCGGATGCCTGTAAGCAAGACTACAAGCAGCAACTTGCATGGATTGACTCCGTCCTGACTGCCGCTAAAGAAGACTGGGTAATCGTTGCCGGACACCACCCCATTTATGCCGAGACACCGAAAGACGAAAGCGAACGCCAAGATATGCAGTCACGCCTCGACCCGATACTCCGCAAGCACAAAGTAGATATGTACATCTGCGGACATATCCATAACTTCCAGCACGTTCGCGTACCGGGCAGCGACATAGATTATATAACCAATACTTCCGGCTCGCTCAGTCGCAAGGTCAAGCCTATTGAAGGCACTGTATTCTGCAGTCCCGAACCCGGTTTCTCCATTGTGTCCGCCAATAAGAAAATACTGGAACTGCGCATGATTGACAAGAAAGGCAATGTACTGCACACTGTGACACGCAGTAAATAATCCTTTTTAGAGATAAGCCCCATCTACAAAAGGCAAAAACACTTGATGATTTCTTTTTAGGCATGGATTACACGGGATTTCACGGATAAAATTAAAGAGAACCGTGATATCCCGTGTAACCCATGCCTAAAAGAAATAAATAGTAAGCGAGTCTTTATTTTGAGACATCATTATTTCTTTTCCCGCAAATCGTCTTTAGGAATCGTACTCTCGCTTCCGTCACGCGTGGCTATATAGTGCGGAGACATAATCTCTATGCCCGCCTCATTAAATCTATCTTGGATATTCTGATGCAAATCCGAATAAATCTGTGCCAAACGGTCAGCTTCCTTTATATACGCATTCACCTGATACACCGGATACCAGTCACTGAGCGAAGTCTCCAGTACAAAAGGACGCGGATCATCTACCACACCGGGCGTATTCAGCGCCGCCTCTATCAGTAATTGATGCGTCTGCCGCCAAGGGACATCATAACCAATGCTTACTTCAGAATGAATGATTAAACCATATTCACGAGCAGAAGCGCTGTAATTTACAGTATGAGAGGACATGATAAAAGAGTTCGGAATAGTCACCACCTCATTCTTCGGCGTGCGGATACGGGTGACAAGCGGAGTCTTTTCGATAACGTTACCCGTTGTTTCATTCAGTTGTATGCGGTCGCCCAACTTAAAAGGACGCATATAAGTAATAACCAAACCTGCAATAATATTCCCGATAACGGTACTCGACCCAAGCGATACTATCAATCCGACAAAAACCGAAATACCCTGAAACACTCCGGACTTGGAACCGGGCAGATAGGGATAAATCATTGCAATCATAAAAGCATAAAGCAAAAAGCGGATGATGTGGAAAGTAGGTTCCGCCCAATCGGAATAAAAGCCGCGTATCTTCAAGCGTTCGGACTTCACCTCATTGGCGAGGTAATGAACAAAGCGCACCAGATACTTCACCGCATACCATATCACAAAAATAGTAAACAGATTGGGTATATACTCTATGACCGAGGTGAAGATACTCTTCACCGGAACCCAAATATAAGAGAACAACTGATATGCCAAGCTCTTGGTCTGCGGGAAGATGGAAAACAACAACGGAACCGTCAGCAGCAATTGAAGAAGCATGATGACATAACGCAGCAGATTCGAGAGGAAGATAAGCAAGTTAACCTGTTTCTGCGTGTCCAGCAATTCGTAATCTTGGATAGAGAACGGCTTCAGTTTGGTATCTTTCAACTTTTGTATCCGCACTTTCAGTTTCTTGAACAGCCAGATAGTGAGTCTGAACAAGAAATACTGTCCCACCAATACCAAGATAAAGTAAAGGATGCGCTTACCCAACTGCCAAAGACTGTGCTCATCTTTCATTTCTTTCAGCTTATCGACAATAACCTTTCGGTTATGGGCAGCCAACTGGTCACGGGTGCAGTTTTCCCACAAGCCGTCTTGGTCAATAAACGAGGCTATAACCTTGTTGCCATACATGAGGTCGGTAACAATATCGCTGCTCTCCATATATAATGAGTCGGGGCGCAAGTTGAAGCGCTTGCCCAGCTCCAATATGGCAGCGGCATCCATTTCGGCACGTTGCTGAGGAGTATGACCGCCACGCTTGGCATAGAGATAGAACAACGTATCTCCCTCCACCACTACCGGAACACCGGGAGTCACCTTACGCAAAGAGTCGATGCGCTGTCTCTGCTGCAAATGTTTCACAGAATCGGCCGCATAGCTGGCAAGTTTCAGCTGCTCCATTTCCATACGCAGATTGGCTTCGTTCAGCCGGGCAGCCTCCAGTTCCTGCTTTATCGCCGACAGTGACACCGCAGAGTCGGAATCGGCCCTTACCGTTAAAACCGGAGCCAAGCTGTCTCCCTCTATGGCACGAAGCACTTTTTCTACCAATTGTGCGGATGCTCCGTTTACTATCAGTAGCATCAGCATCAAGCACAAGGCGCGAGTCCCTTTCATTTCAATATCTTTTTATCGGTTGTTGTTATAATATAGCTATTCTAAATAAAACTTCAAACATACAGAATGTTTTTCATATTTCATAAAAAATGAACCTGTTCGTTTTATTCTGCTATCGGTTTGCATTATCTTTGTCCGCAAAAAAGATATTCCATGAACATTCTACTACTCGTAGGGGGACTCCTCCTCATCTTATTAGGTGCAAACGGACTGACTGACGGGGCTGCCTCCGTTGCCAAACGCTTTCATATACCCAACATTGTTATCGGGCTGACAATCGTGGCCTTCGGAACATCCGCCCCGGAGTTGACGGTCAGCGTGTCTTCCGCACTGAAAGGCAGTGCAGACATCGCTATCGGCAACGTGGTGGGAAGCAATATCTTCAACACACTGGTGATTGTAGGTTGCACCGCACTGTTTGCCCCGATTGCCATCACCCGGAACACTTTGCAGAAAGAAATACCTTTGTGCATCCTCTCCTCCATAGCCTTACTGGTCTGTGCCAACGATGTATTCTTGAATGGAGACGGAGCCAATATACTCAGTATCACTGACGGCTTGCTATTGTTGTGCTTCTTCGCCATATTCTTGAGCTACACTTTTGCCATTGCCTCACATACCCCCGAAGAAGCGGCAGGTGGCGAAGAGAGCATCAAGCAGCTGCCGCTTTGGAAATCCGTTCTTTACATCTTGGGTGGTCTTGGTGCGCTTATTGCCGGCGGCAGTTTCTTTGTGGACGGCGCAAGCGGCATCGCACGCAGCTTGGGAGTGAGTGAATCTGTTATCGGGCTGACGTTGGTGGCAGGCGGCACCTCACTGCCCGAACTTGCCACATCCATTGTGGCAGCTTTAAAGAAGAATCCGGAAATAGCCATCGGCAACGTAGTAGGCAGTAACCTGTTCAATGTATTCTTTGTATTGGGTTGCAGCGCATCCATCACACCGTTGCATCTGACGGGTATTACCAATTTGGACTTATGGGTGCTGGTAGGGTCGGGCATCCTGCTTTGGTTCTTCGGGCTGTTCTTTGCCAAGCGCACCATCACCTGCATTGAAGGAAGTATCATGGTACTTTGCTACATTGCATATACGGCATTCCTCATTTATAGCCTGTAAGACCATATATTTTAAAGTTTTTCATGTATCTTTGCCCACTCATAACAACATACAACTATGGCAATTACAATTAAAAAGGTTTCCACGAAAAAGGAACTGAAACAATTTATCCGCTTCAACTACAAACTGTACAAAAACAATCCGTATTCAGTACCCGACCTCTACGATGATATGCTCAACACTTTCAACAAGAAGAAAAACGCCGCTTTCGAGTTTTGCGAAGCCGACTATTTTCTTGCTTATAAGGAGAATCAAATCGTAGGACGTGTAGCCGCCATCATCAACAATAAGGCCAACCAGACTTGGAACAAGAAAGAGGTACGCTTCGGCTGGATTGACTTTATCGACGACCCCGAAGTATCGGAAGCGCTTATCCGCACCGTCGAAGAATGGGGCAAAGAACGGGGCATGACCCACATACAAGGCCCGTTAGGCTTTACCGATTTCGATGCGGAAGGTATGCTTATCGAGGGTTATGACCAGCTCAGCACAATGGCAACCACTTACAACTATCCTTACTATCCGCAGCATATGGAACGTATGGGGTTTGAAAAAGACGCCGACTGGGTAGAATACAAGATTTACATCCCGGATGCCATACCCGACAAGCACAAGCGCATTTCAGACCTTATCCAACGTAAATATAACCTTAAAATCAAGAAATATTCTTCTGCCAAGAAGATTGCCCGTGACTACGGACAGGCTATTTTTGAACTGATGAACGAAGCATACAGCCCGCTGTATGGCTATTCCGCCCTGTCGCAACGCCAGATTGACCAATATGTCAAAATGTATCTGCCCATTCTGGACCTGCGTATGGTGACGCTGATTACAGATGCCGAAGATAAGCTGATAGCCGTAGGCATCTCCATGCCTTCTTTGTCAGAAGCCTTGCAAAAGTCTCATGGACGTCTGTTGCCCTTTGGTTGGTATCACCTGCTGAAAGCATTGTTCATGAAACGTCGCGCCAAGATGCTGGACTTGCTACTGGTAGCCGTGAAGCCCGAGTATCAGAACAAGGGCGTAAACGCTTTGCTATTCTCAGACTTAATCCCTGTCTATCAAAAGTTGGGCTTCGTGTTTGCGGAAAGCAATCCGGAACTGGAACTGAACGGCAAGGTACAAGCACAGTGGGAATACTTCAAGACCGAGCAGCATAAGCGTAGGAGAGCGTTTGTCAAAGCTATATAGAATCGCTATGATATAATGTAAACTCTCCTTTCCTTATTGATAAACATCCGTTTCCTTCATTCCAAATGTAGCAATCCATAGGAGATAAGCCTCTTTTGCTTGTATCTTTTCCTCGTTTTCCAGTTGCGGGCTCGACGGTTGCCAACTGCGGGCTGTCGGGCACACAGTTGGCAACCGTCGAGCCCGCAACTGGAAAACGAGGAAAAACTTGTAGCCTAACGGCCTTTTCAATCGTACTTTTCTCCATTAACCATCAAGCAAACTGAAAAAAGTTTCAGGGCATATATTTGTTTGCATAGGTGTTTTGTATTGATTTTCTTATTAACTTTGCGAAATATCAGTGCTTACAATACAAGATGTTTTTCTATGGAAGATAATAATATGACTTTACCATTGGAAAGTTCCGCCGATTACGAAGAAAAGATAACCGGTGCAAATACCGGCAACAGTGAAGTTGAATATAACGAAGATAACATTCGCCACTTGGACGACATGGAGCATATCCGTGTCCGTTCGGGTATGTACATAGGCCGTCTTGGCGACGGTTCGCAAAACGACGATGGTATCTACGTGTTGCTGAAAGAAGTAATGGACAACAGCATCGACGAATTCAAGATGGGAGCCGGCAAACGTATTGAAGTCAATATAGAAGAGAATCTCCGCGTAAGCGTACGTGACTACGGACGGGGTATTCCGCAAGGAAAGCTGGTGGAAGCGGTCAGCAAGCTGAATACCGGCGGTAAATACGACAGCAAGGCGTTCAAAAAGAGCGTCGGTCTGAACGGTGTCGGCATCAAAGCCGTCAACGCGCTCAGCAGCCGTTTCGAAGTACGCAGTTATCGTGACGGAAAAGTACGTGCGGTGATTTTTGAAAAAGGTGTGCTGCAAAGCGATATAACGCAAAGCAGCACGGAAGAAAACGGTACTTACATCTTCTTTGAGCCGGACAATACCCTCTTCCTGAATTACTCCTTTCAGAACCAGTTTGTAGAGACGCTGCTGCGCAATTATACTTATCTCAATACAGGGCTGACATTCATCTACAACGGACAACGAATCATCTCCCGTCATGGCCTGGAAGACCTCCTGAAAGATAATATGACCAGTGAGGGACTTTATGACATCGTCCACCTGAAAGGAGAAGACATAGAAATAGCCTTTACGCACACCAACCAGTATGGAGAAGAGTACTATTCTTTCGTAAACGGACAGCACACCACACAGGGCGGTACGCATCAAACGGCTTTGAAGGAGCATATTGCCCGCACCATCAAGGAGTTCTTTAATAAGAATCAGGAGTATGCCGACATCCGCAACGGACTGGTAGCCGCCATTGCCATCGACGTGGAGGAGCCGATGTTCGAGAGCCAGACCAAAACGAAGTTAGGCTCCAACAATATGTGGCCCGAAGGCCCGACCGTAAACAAATATGTAGGCGATTTCATCAAAACGGAAGTGGACAACTATCTCCACAAGAACCCGTTGATGTCCGAAATCATGCTGCAAAAGATACAGGACTCCGAGAAAGAGCGCAAAGCCATTGCCGGAGTTACCAAGCTGGCCCGCGAACGGGCTAAAAAAGCAAACCTGCATAACCGCAAGCTACGCGACTGCCGCTTCCACCTGAGTGACGGAAAAGGCAAAGACCAAGAGGCTGAGTCGTGCATCTTCATCACCGAGGGCGACTCCGCCAGCGGCTCTATCACCAAAAGCCGCGACGTAAACACGCAGGCGGTATTCAGCCTACGCGGCAAGCCTCTCAACTCGTACGGACTGACCAAAAAAGTGGTTTATGAGAACGAAGAGTTCAACCTGCTGCAAGCCGCGCTGAACATTGAAGACGGTATCGAAGGACTGCGTTATAACAAAGTGATTGTTGCCACCGATGCCGATGTGGACGGTATGCACATCCGCCTGCTCATCATCACGTTCTTCCTGCAGTTCTTCCCCGACCTGATAAAGAAAGGACATGTATATATCTTGCAGACCCCGTTGTTCCGTGTGCGCAACAAGAAGAAAACAAACTATTGCTACACAGAAGACGAACGGGTGAAAGCGATTGAAGAGTTAGGTCCGAACCCGGAAATCACCCGATTCAAAGGATTGGGAGAGATTTCACCGGATGAATTCAAACATTTCATCGGTAAAGATATGCGTCTGGAACAGGTATCGTTACGCAAAACAGACTTAGTAAAAGAGTTATTGGAGTTTTACATGGGCAAAAACACCATGGAACGGCAAAACTTTATCATCGACAACTTGGTTATAGAAGAAGATTTAGCATCATGAGAAGAGCAATCTTTCCGGGTACATTCGACCCGTTTACTATCGGCCACTCCTCAGTAGTGCGCCGCGCGCTGACTTTCATAGACGAAATCGTCATAGGAATAGGTATCAACGAGAACAAGAATACGCATTTCCCCATTGAGAAGCGCGAAAAGATGATACGGGATTACTACCGGGATGAGCCGCGCATCAAAGTGCAGTCATACAACTGCCTGACCATTGACTTTGCCAAGGAAGTGGACGCCAATCTGATTATACGCGGAATACGTACGGTGAAGGACTTCGAGTACGAGGAAACCATTGCAGATATAAACCGCAAACTGACAGGAATCGAGACCATTCTGCTCTTTACGGAACCGGAGCTGACCTGCGTAAGCTCCACCACCGTACGCGAACTGTTGCAGTTCGGGAAAGATATAAGCATGTTCCTTCCGGAAGGAATGGAGATGAGTGATGAAATGATTAGTGATTAGTGACGAGGATAATGAAAAAGATTTTTGCTGTTATATTATGTATGTGCGCCGTCATGGCGCAGGCTCAGAAAATGGGCAACGAAGCTATCCGCAAGTTGCAAATGGCAGAATTTGCCATAGCCAACCTTTACGTGGACTCCGTTGATGAGAATAAGTTGGTGGAAGAGGCTATCATCAAGATGCTGGCGCAACTGGACCCGCACTCCACCTACAACAATGCCGAAGAAGTGAAGAAAATGAATGAACCCCTGCAAGGTAACTTCGAAGGCATCGGCGTACAGTTCCAAATGATAGAAGATACGCTGCTTGTGGTGCAGCCCGTCAGCAACGGTCCCTCGGAGAAAGTGGGTATTCTTGCCGGTGACCGCATCATAGCCGTTAACGACTCCGCCATCGCCGGAGTGAAAATGAGTACGGAGGACATCATGCGCCGACTGCGCGGAGCAAAAGGCTCGGAGGTCAAACTCACCATCGTACGTTGCGGAGTAAATGAACCCTTGTTCTTCACTGTGAAACGGGATAAGATACCTATCCTCAGCTTGGATGCCGCATATATGATACAACCCGGGACAGGCTATATCCGCATCAACCGCTTTGGAGCAACCACCCCCGAGGAGTTCCTTAAAGCCTTGAAAGGCTTGCAGAAAAAGGGAATGAAAGACTTGATTCTCGACCTGCAAGGAAACGGCGGTGGCTATCTGAATGCCGCCATCGACCTCGCCAATGAGTTCCTGCAGCAAAAAGACCTTATCGTTTATACCGAAGGCAGGGCAGCACGCCGCAGCAATTTCTATGCAAAAGGAAACGGAAACTTCAAAGACGGCCGTCTCATCGTTTTAGTGGATGAATATTCCGCATCTGCCAGTGAAATCGTGACCGGAGCCATTCAAGACTGGGACAGAGGAGTGGTTGTAGGCCGCCGCACTTTCGGCAAAGGACTGGTGCAACGCCCTATCGACCTGCCGGACGGCTCTATGATACGCCTGACCATCGCCCGCTATTATACTCCTTCCGGCCGCTGCATACAGAAGCCATATGACAAGACCGCCAACCCGGACGGCACGCTCAGCGGAGAGGACAATCAGGAAAGGTACAACCAAGAATTGATAGACCGCTTTAATCATGGCGAGTTGATGCATGCCGACAGCATACATTTCCCCGATTCCCTGAAATATCAGACAAAGAAATTAGCGCGTACCGTTTATGGCGGCGGTGGTATCATGCCGGATTTCTTCGTCCCGATAGACACTACTCAATATACCGATTACCACCGTAACCTTGTAGCTAAAGGTGTAGTTATCAAAACAACGATGAAGTTTATAGAGAATCACCGGAAAGAGCTGCAAAGCAAGTACAAGAAGTTCGAGGCGTTCAATGACAAGTTTGAAATCAGCGATGAAATGTTAGCGAATATGCGTACCCTCGCAGACCAAGAGAAGATTAAGTTTGATGAAGGGCAATACCAAAAGTCCCTGCCGCTCATCAAGACCCAACTAAAGGCGCTAATTGCCCGCGACCTATGGGACATGAACGAATACTTCCAAATAATGAACACTGCAAACAACAGCGTACTGCAAGCCTTGAAAGTTCTAAATGAAGGAGCATATGAGAAAGTGGTAAGGTGATTGCCTTATCACTTTCCAAACAACCAGCGGTTCAGCCAGCGGTTTACGTAGATATTCACAACCGCACAGCCCGCACCGATAGCCGCACCCGCCAGCACATCCGAAGGATAATGTACTCCCTCGTTCATACGGGACACTCCGACGGAGCAAGCCCACAAAGCGGAAGGAGCTATCACATACCACTTGGGATATTTTATACATAAAGAGGTAGCAAGTGCGAAAGCGGATGCAGTATGCCCCGACGGGAAAGAGGGGCTGCTCTCGTAACTATACGGATGCACTCTATCCGGGTAGCGGTCATACGGACGTTCGCGGTCAATAAGATATTTCATGCCATACGTCACTACAAATGCACCCGCCACACTTGTCCCTACATATATGGCATCCTTCAATAAATCCTTATCCTTTTTAGCCCATGCCGTCAGCGCCATAGCCACCGGAACGCCAATGGCTACATAGGGCTCTGAACGTGAAATGAATTTATTATAATTACGGACAAACTTATTATCCCAACTATTAATCCGATGCAATGTATTAATATCCCAATTCTGCGCAGAGAGATTTGATACAACAAAGGATACAAAAAATACAAAAAAAATGGTTCTTTTCATAAAACCTGTCTATTAGTTTGACGCAAAGATAGCCGAAATCCTTAGAGTATTCGCAAAATTATCTTATCTTTGTTGCCACAATTTACATATTAATACAATTCACATATCTATTCATGACATTAAATAGTTGTTGCGCTCGGCAAATTGATTGTGCACTATGTCCCCAAACACCTCAAGGAGCATTGATATATAGCCAATACTCTAAAGGACAGCATTTCTCTGCCGAAAAGTGTACGCAAAACTGCATAATATTCATATTGAAAGGTGAATTGCTTGTCAACAGTGAGGAATATCCCGGCACTACTTTACAAGCCCGCCAATGTATTTTGCAAGCTATCGGCTCCAAAGTAGAATTACTGGCGCTGACCGATGTTGAATACCTTACCTATTGGTTTACGGAACTTCCCCTCCTCTGTGAAGAACGCTACAAAGAAATACTTGAAACAGCACACGCTCCGCTGACCTATACTCCTTTGGTAGCCATTCCCAAGTTGGAACGGTTACTTGATGACTTAACAGAATATTTCAAAGAACAACCGAACGCCTGCAGCAAGTATCTCGACATCAAATGCCAGGAAATAATTTATATACTGACCTGCTACTACCCGATTCAGCAAATCTCCACTTTCTTCTATCCAATCAGCACGTATACGGAAAGTTTCCACTATTTCGTCATGCAGAACTACGATAAAGTGAAAAACGTAGAAGAGTTTGCCCACCTTGGCGGATATACCACAACCACTTTCCGGCGGTTATTCAAAAATATGTATGGCGTACCCGTATACGAATGGATTCTGGATAAGAAACGTGAGGGCATTTTAAATGACCTGCGATATACCAAACAACGCATTTCTGCAATCAGCACCCGATATGGATTCGATTCATTATCACACTTCGCCCACTTCTGCAAAGACTCTTTTGGCGATACTCCCCGTGCCTTGCGAAAACGTGCCGCCAACGGTGAAAACATCACTATAATCTGCAAAGAACACAATAAAGAACAAGAGGACGAGTAGCACAGCTTACTTGTCCGCAAACTTCATTGCCTACCGATTACGGAATTATTTCTTTAATTCCTTGTTTAATCAAGGTATTTCCTCTATTTTTGCGAGAAATTAGTAAGACCGTATTTAAAGAATATATTTTCTAACTATTAAATAATTTAAATTCAATCATTTATGTGGTTAAGTAATTCATCTGTAGGAAGGAAAGTGGTGATGAGCGTTACCGGTATCGCCCTTGTCCTGTTTCTGACATTTCACATGGCGATGAACCTTGTTGCATTGGTTTCGGCCAACGGCTACAACATGGTTTGTGAGTTCCTGGGAGCAAACTGGTATGCATTGGTAGCTACCGTAGGTTTGGCTGCTTTGTTCATCATCCACATCATCTACGCTTTCTGGCTGACTATGCAGAACCGCAAGGCACGCGGTAACGAACGTTATGCCGTAGTAGACAAGCCTAAAACTGTGGAATGGGCTTCTCAAAACATGCTTGTGCTGGGTATCATCGTAATTGTAGGTCTCGGTCTGCACTTGGTAAACTTCTGGGCTAAAATGCAGCTCCCCGAACTAATGCACAACATGGGTATGCATGCTGACACACTTACTTTGGCTTATGCAGCCAACGGCGTTTATCACATCCAGAACACCTTCTCTAACCCGGTATTCGTAGTGCTTTACCTCATTTGGCTGGGTGCATTGTGGTTCCACCTGACTCACGGTTTCTGGAGCTCCATGCAGTCTTTGGGCTGGAACAACAAAGTATGGATCAACCGTTGGAAATGTATCTCCAACATCTATTCCACTATCGTTGTTGTATGCTTCGCTCTGGTAGTTGTCGCATTCTTCATCAAATCAATGATGTGTAGCGGCGCTTGCTAATAAATTATTGTAAATGATTAAATTGTAATAGCATTATGACTAAGATAGATTCTAAAATACCGGAAGGACCGGTAGCTGAGAAATGGACTAACTATAAAGCTCACCAAAAATTAGTGAACCCTGCCAACAAACGCCGTTTGGACATCATCGTAGTAGGAACCGGACTTGCCGGCGCTTCTGCTGCCGCTTCTCTCGGTGAAATGGGTTTCAGAGTATTCAATTTCTGCATTCAAGACTCTCCGCGCCGCGCACATTCTATCGCTGCACAAGGTGGTATCAATGCTGCAAAGAATTATCAAAACGACGGTGACTCCGTTTACCGCTTATTCTACGATACTGTAAAGGGTGGCGACTATCGTGCCCGCGAAGCAAACGTTTACCGTTTAGCTGAAGTATCAAACGCCATCATCGACCAATGCGTTGCACAAGGTGTTCCTTTCGCTCGCGAATACGGCGGTCTGCTCGACAACCGTTCTTTCGGTGGCGCACAAGTTTCACGTACATTCTACGCTAAAGGCCAAACAGGTCAACAGCTGCTGCTGGGTGCATACTCTGCATTGAGCCGTCAGGTAAACGTAGGTACTGTAAAACTGTTTACCCGCTATGAAATGCAGGACGTTGTGCTCGTTGAAGGACGCGCCCGCGGTATCATCGCAAAGAACCTCGTAACCGGTAAGTTGGAACGCTTTGCCGCTCATGCAGTGGTTATCGCTACCGGCGGTTACGGAAACGCATACTTCCTTTCTACCAATGCAATGACTTGTAACTGTACGGCAGCTATTTCTTGCTACCGCAAGGGTGCATGGATGGCTAACCCAGCTTACGTACAGATTCACCCGACTTGTATTCCTGTACACGGTGACAAACAGTCTAAACTGACTCTGATGTCCGAATCACTGCGTAACGACGGTCGCATCTGGGTTCCGAAGAAACTGGAAGATGCCAAGAAACTACAAGAAGGCACTCTGCAAGGAAAAGATATTCCCGAAGAAGACCGCGACTACTACTTGGAACGCCGTTATCCGGCATTCGGTAACCTCGTTCCGCGCGACGTTGCCAGCCGTGCAGCCAAAGAACGTTGCGACAAGGGCTTCGGCGTAAACAATACCGGCCTGGCCGTATTCCTCGACTTCAGCGATGCAATCAACCGTCTGGGCAAGGATGTAGTAGCTCAACGTTACGGTAACCTCTTCGATATGTACGAAGAAATCACCGACGTAAGCCCGTACGAGAACCCGATGATGATTTATCCTGCCATCCACTATACAATGGGCGGTATCTGGGTTGATTACGAACTGCAGACTTCCATCAAGGGTCTGTTCGCTATCGGCGAATGTAACTTCTCCGACCACGGCGCAAACCGCCTCGGTGCTTCTGCATTGATGCAAGGTCTGGCCGACGGCTATTTCGTATTGCCTTACACTATCCAGAACTATCTGGCCGACCAGATTACCGTTCCCCGCTTCTCTACCGATTTGCCTGAATTTGCCGCTGCAGAAAAGGCTATCCAAGACAAGATTGACTGGATGATGAACATCAAGGGTAAGAAGTCTGTAGATTCCATCCACAAGGAACTGGGTCATGTAATGTGGGAATATGTCGGCATGGGACGTACTGCCGAAGGTTTGAAAGAAGGATTGAAGAAGATGAAAGAAATCCGCAAGGAATTTGAAACTAACCTCTTCATTCCGGGCGACAAAGAAGGCATGAACGTAGAACTCGATAAGGCCATCCGTCTGTACGACTTCATCATAATGGGTGAATTAGTAGCTTACGATGCCCTGAACCGTGACGAAAGCTGTGGCGGTCACTTCCGCGAAGAATACCAGACTGAGGAAGGCGAAGCTAAACGTGATGATGAAAACTTCTTCTACGTTGCTTGCTGGGAATACCAAGGCTCTGACGAAAAAGCTCCGGTATTGCTGAAAGAACCGCTGGTTTACGAAGCAATCAAAGTACAGACTCGTAACTATAAGAGCTAATCGGGAAGTTGAACATTTAAAGAATTAAAGAAAATGGATAAAAATATATCATTTACGCTCAAGGTATGGCGCCAGAAGGGTCCGAAAGCAAAAGGCGCTTTTGAAACATACCAAATGAAAGATATTCCGGGCGATACTTCATTCCTCGAAATGCTGGATATTCTGAACGAACAGCTCATCAGTGAAGGTAAAGAACCGGTTGTATTCGACCATGACTGCCGCGAAGGTATCTGCGGTATGTGTTCTCTCTACATCAACGGACATCCGCATGGACCTGCAACAGGTGCCACTACCTGCCAGATCTATATGCGCCGATTCAACGACGGTGATACTATCACCGTGGAACCTTGGCGTTCTGCCGGTTTCCCGGTTATCAAAGACTTAATGGTAGACCGTACGGCATACGACAAGATTATGCAAGCCGGCGGTTATGTTAGTGTACGCACAGGCGCTCCTCAGGATGCCAACGCTATCCTGATTCCGAAGCCCATCGCTGACGAAGCTATGGATGCCGCTTCCTGCATCGGTTGCGGTGCTTGTGTAGCTGCTTGTAAGAACGGTTCTGCCATGCTGTTCGTTTCTGCCAAAGTAAGCCAGTTGAACCTGTTGCCTCAAGGCAAACCGGAAGCATTGCGCCGTGCCAAAGCCATGTTGAGCAAAATGGATGAACTCGGTTTCGGTAACTGTACAAACACTCGTGCTTGTGAAGCTGAATGTCCGAAGAATGTTTCCATCAGCAACATCGCACGTCTGAACCGCGACTTCATCATCGCAAAACTGAAAGACTAACCGTACTTTCTACATTTGATTAATATCACAAAGAACTCTTCTATCGGGAAACCGGTAGAGGAGTTTTTTATTATAGAAACAAGAACAAAAGCCCTTATCCAAGCTGAGAAGCAACCTTAAACGGGCAAAAGCACAGAGTTCTGAACCGAAGAGTATGACGAGCTCGCAGCCTCTTTCCTTAAACTGCGAGGAGACAATCCGAAGTTCTTCTTGCAGAAGTTAGAGAAGTGGGGCAAAGATTCAAAGCCATACTTATAGCAAATCTCAGAGATTGTAAAATTTGTATGCTGAAGCTCATAAAGAATGCCTTCTTTTCTGCGTTCCTGCATCCACTCATACACAGGCTGATGGAATACCGAAGTAAATATGCGGCGGAAAGTCGTGGTTGTATATCCTCCTAATTTGGCAAGTTCCTCAACCGTCTTGACCTTATCATAGTTCTTAAGCACAAAATACTGAAAACTGGTAGTATATTTCGACAGTGAGTGCACCAACATGGAAAGCTCGTAATCCGAATAGTAATGCCACAAAATGAATGCAAGTTCTTTTTGCTTAAATTGCAGCAACTCTCTACAGATTTTCTCTCCGACTAAATAAGCCTTCGAAGCTTCCAAGAAGAAATTTAGTTCAGAACAAATCTTTAAAGGATAAAATATAAGAGGCGGAATCACATTATCTACGATATGCTGATAGCGTCCCTCGCAAAAGAATTCCGGTTGTGAAAACCGATAGCATATACATTCCACATCCGTCATTGCAAGCACTTCATACTTTGAACCGATAGCCTGAAGAAGAAATTCGCCCGCATGCAATGTCACTCCTGCGTACTCTTTGCTATTAATAAGGACTTCACCTTTCAAAAGAAATATAATGATATTGTCATCACATCTGGGCATGACAAAATGAAATCCCCTACTATGAGAAGCATGCAGAATAAGGTTATCCACAGCTTTGGGACATTTGAGACAATCAGTATTAACCGCTCCACAAGCGGAAGAGTCATGCATAGCAGGACAGAATGTTTTGTTTGTTTGCTTTCGCAAAAATAAACATAAACATCTAACAAAAAAAATATTCCCCGAAAACTTATGCTTTTAAAGTTTTCGGGGATATATTAATGTATTATGAAAGAATTGGAACTTTTACATCAAAACTTTATAGTCCAGTAAATGTACCGTTTTCATCTGTCCATTTACCAGTCTCCGGAATAAATTTGATAGAAGTCGCGTCACTCGTCAATGTCAATGTATAACGGATGTTCTTACCCATTCCCCAGCTACCTGTGAGGTTAACTGTTTTAGTGCCGTCAAAAGTAGGTTCACCTAATTTCTCTCCATTTTTCGGCGCAGCAGTATAAGTAACATCTACAGTCACACCCGTTAAGTTATCTTGAGGCATCAACATAAATAAGGCATTACCGGCAGTCTCAAATGATGCAGATGCATTGGAATCAGCAGTAGTCGGAGTAACTGTTACAGTACCTGCATATTCATAAGTCACACCTGAAACAGACTCTACCAAACTACTCCAAGCACCTACCGTAGCGCTTCCATCAAAAGTAAAAGTAGCTTTATCTTTTGCACCTTTAATCACTAATTTCGATACGGTATAAGTAAAATCCGGAGTACTTCCCTTAATGGAGAAATTCACCTGTGTCAAAAGATGCTGAAAAGGAAGAGTTATAGCTGATTCAGACTTTATCTGATTTATTACATTGGCAGCAACCAAATCTTCTTGACCAGTAACAGCTTTTACTGTATATTCAAACTTCGGATAACCTGCGGCAGTGATATCCAAAGTTTGTGCCGGTGAAGTAGCAAAGAATTGTAATTTACCGGAAGACGGCCAATAGTAGTTTCCTGTATATTGCCATTCCGAAGACGGCTTAGTAACTTCTACATTATCCATAAAACCTGTACTCAACTGTACAGCCGGTCCCATTGCATCTGTCGTTTTATAAGCATTTACAGTAAACGTTTTAAGGTTACCGGCAGTAATCACCTCCGCTTTTGTTCCGGCCTTCACCACTGTTCCGAATTTAATTTGGTTTGTTGTGCTTACATTCTCAAACTCTTCATTCTCAGAGCAACTTGCCATTGCTACGGCAGCTAAAGCTACCAATAAAATTTTCTTCATAACTACTTGTTTTTTAGTTAATATATTAATTTCCTTATCTTGTTTTTACACAATAATATCTACATTAGTTTCATCATCCCAATCGTTCACATCTCCGTCAATACCACCATTTCCACCTTCCCCTTTATCTACCTCTACCGTAATCTGTCCATCAGGGACAGGTACTTCAATATGTATTTCCTCATCGGGAACAGACGGTGTTTCTTCTCCCTCATCAGGAATCGGAGGTGCTACCAAATCTTTAATATCCACCTGTACTTCCTGTACCTGTTTATCCACTTTGACAATTTTAATGGTCAGTACCATTGGATTATCAATACGTGTATCAACACCTTTCGGAAGCATGAAATGTGAAAAATATCCCCATAGCAGTCCATTTTTACAATCTGTCTCCACACAGACAGGCATCTCGGCAGGTTCACACATTCTTTTACCAAGATAGTAACCGCCATTCAACCCGCTCACATGACACACAACAGCCGATATATTTTCCACACCACTCACCTTTATATCAAACGAATAGTTATTCACCACCCGTTCCGGTTTCAGTTTCATCACACGGGCCGTTTCACTCTTTGTAATCTCCACATCGTCCAATGCCACAACATAGAGGTTATCCGGTGACCAAACCATATCTTTCCCGCCATTCATACCTATACACTGCTCTGTATATGCCCTGATAGTCTCGTAACTTCCATCACCATCTATACAGACCACCTCCGTATTATAGTTATAAACTATCATTGCATAATTACCGGGCGGCACTTTTACCTCTCCTCCAACAGCCGGCAGATAACTTTCCACCTTCCGTCCTTCGGCATCTTTCGGATAAAATATTACCCGCATCGTTTCCGGTAACTCCTCTGCCACCTCCGTCCAGTCCAACGTTATCTGTACGCCACTGACAGGATAATCATCCAACACCCCTCTGAAACTACATCCCGACAGAGTTATAAATAGGCAGAACAGAGCTATCAGTAAACTATATCTGACATTTCCTATCACATTCATCGTCCTGCCGTTATATGCCACACTAAAGAAACTTTCGCCTTTGTAGGACCAATGAAATGATAGCGTCCACCATTCGTCCAGACTAAATCCCCTTTATAAGAGGTATATTTACGATACTCCGTCATTAAATAACCTATCCCCAAACTACACTCAATCGCC
Organism: Bacteroides propionicigenes; assembly: GCF_018390535.1. GTDB lineage: Bacteria > Bacteroidota > Bacteroidia > Bacteroidales > Bacteroidaceae > Bacteroides > Bacteroides propionicigenes. The sequence goes on from NZ_JAHBBW010000002.1 coordinate 249,085, forward strand.
AAACGTCCGGCTATCCGGCGTGCATATCCGTAAGTCAGCCCCGAAGCTGCGTAATATTTGCCGCGAATGCCGTTCTCTTCCTTCAATTGAAAATCATATACTCCGCCTTCTGCATATCCCCCCAAGAAATGACCAGTCAGCTTGTCACGCATATTTCTGTTGCCCAGCCAATAACGAACTTCCATACCTCCCGAGAGAAGCTGATAGCAAAAGCTATGTCGGCTGTTCAACCACCAGGGACATTTATATTCGGTATTCAAAGACCACTTCCGCCCTATCGAAAGCTCTACTTCCACATTCGGGGCCAATACTAAATCATATAATATATTATTCTTCAGAGCCACAATAACCTTACGCGATGTATCCGCTTTTTTCTCTTCCGCCATCAACACAGCCGATGGAACAATCCGTTCTGCACTTATGTATATCATAGGCAGCATCTTCTCCGACATCCGTATATCTGCTATGGGCAGTTCCTCCGACTTTATCATACATCTGCCAATCCTCGGAAAAATAACTTGCGACAAATATCTATAAGCTCTACCGCCGTTTAAATAGCACAACAACTCCGTCAATCTGTCAAAACTCCCGTAATGATACTGAATCAACATTAATACTTCTTCTCTGTCCGGCACATTCTTATCAGCGGTTACCCACTGATAGACTTCTTCCCACTTATCCGGTTCTATCATTGAATTATTCACCGAATTATTTACAATCATCAATGTATTAGCCCGCATATACTCTCTCCCCACCAAAAGTAAAAAGAGTATCATAAGAATAATTATATTGACGCGATTCACCATAACCTTACGTTATATGAAAGCAAAAGTAAGCTATTAAAGTTAAAGAAAATACAGAAAGACTAACTCATTTAAACGATTGGAAGGCTTTGTGAAACGATTGGAAGCTTTTTGCAACTTGTCAACTTTCCATACAAATAAGAAATGGAATATTCCATGAAAATCAAGAGCCGTACAACTCTTCCTCTTCAAAGGAATTATCATATCGTCAGCATTTGTCCATCTATTCGAGTCAAGAAGTCAAGCGTGTACGAAAACAGTAAATATTCGTAAAATAAAACTAAAAGAATTTCAGAAAAAGAGTAAATGTTTGGAAGATATAAGAAGAAACCATACATTTGTCACGTGATTTTTTTCATAGTATTAGATTTAAGGTTAACAAAGGTTGGAGTACAGCGGTACTCCTTTTTTTTATGCCAATAAGTGATACACTCCTCCCACCAATGTTTTTACCACCCCTTTCATCTCCAATTCAAAAAGCAGGGCGCTCATACGATTTACCGGTATATCCGCTTCTACTACAAGCGTATTGATATGCGAATCTCCCTGGCGGGTCAGTATGCGCACCACCAACTCCTCCTCAGCGGTCAGCTCCGGAAACAAATTGCGCTGAATACCCTCCGCCTTGAGTGCAGATTCCGCACTGCCCCATCCCATTGTTCTTACAAATTCCTCGGCGCTTTGCACAAGTGCCGCCTTATTATCCCGTATCAACTGATTGCAACCGATAGAAGCGGTGTCCGTCACCCGCCCGGGTACGGCAAAGCAATCACGATGATAGCCGTCAGCCAAATCCGCCGTAATCAAAGAACCGCCTTTAGCGGCAGATTCCACCACAATCGTTGCGTCACACATCCCCGCCACAATACGGTTACGACTGACGAAGTTATGTTTGTCCGGATTAGTCTCGGTAAGAAACTCGGTAAGCAAGCCGCCATTTGCCAGCATATCGACAGCCGTTTTACGATGCACAAAAGGATAAATACGGTCCAAGCCATGGGCCAGAACAGCGACTGTGGAAATATTATCGGCAAGTGCGGCACGATGCGCATGAATATCAATGCCATAAGCAAGGCCGCTCACTACCAGAACATCGGGAAGAAGCACAGACAAATCGTGTATGAAGTCGGCACAAAACTGTTTGCCGTACTCCGTTGCCCGACGCGTACCTACCATATTAATAATATGTAGTCGATTAAAATCAGCGTTTCCTTTGAAAAACAAAACAATCGGGGCGTCCTCACACTCCCTCAAGCGGGAAGGATAGGCCTCATCCTGCAAAGTGAGACAAGTCAGGCGGTTCTTTTCCACAAACTCCATTTCGCGCTCGGCACGGAGAAAAGCGGCGGGGCAATCAAGAGCCACAATTATGGAAGGATTCACGCCGGGCAGGAGTTCCGGCAACTCTTTACGCCGCCCGAAAACGTCGACGGCACTACCTATGCCGTCTATTAAACGCTTTGCCCCGATATGTCCTATACCGGGGCAAAGCGTAAGAGCTATACAGCAAAGACGTTCGTCGTTATTCATGGTCGAGGTAGGGGGCAAAGACGTTATCGAATAATTCGCTGTCGCTTAAACGTCCGTTCACCACACATACCGTTTCAACCACCGCCTTAATGGCTACCTTATTATCACTTGCCCTGAAAATATCCTGATAGAACACGTATTTGATGCCTTCCTTCTTCATCGCCAGTTTCGACACGAACTCATCACCGCTCTTCAACGGCGTTTTGAAAGCCATATTGATTCGTGCCACCACCGGGTCTACTCCCTGTTCGTGGAGCGCTGCAAAGCTGACACCCGTGCTCAACAGGAACTCGTGCCTCGTATGCTCCAGATAATGCTGATAATTGGCATTGTTGACAATACCTTGAAGGTCGCATTCATAGTCGCGAACCTTCATCTTCAGTTCATAAATATAGTTCATTAGGATATTTACTATTTAACAGTTTACGATTTACCATTTGATAGTCAACCGCGTTTATTCTCTATATCCAAGCCTTTAAACTTCTTGAGCTCCTCTACGGAAACCAGTTTGTAGAGTTTGTCGCTGGGACGTATTTTATCGGCCTTCATCGAGAAGTGCTGTCCCTTCTTCACGGTCTGTACGGGTTTCAAATCCACGCGCGCCTCTTCCAATGTGGTAAAGACGGCTCCTGTTGTGGGCCCCGTTATCAGCAGTTTATCGCCAACATTGACTTCGGCAGCTTCCACCAAGAACTCCGCCACACCGATATTTGAGAAATACCGGATGCCCTTACCGACATAAATCTTGCGTTCGGTAGCTGCAGAACCGTAATTCCGGGTCCATTCGCCCAAACGTTGTCCCAAGTAATAGCCGTCCCAAAAGCCGCGGTTAAAGACAGTTTTCAGACGTTCATCCCAAACCGCTATCTTTTCATCGGTGAATGTGCCGTCCACATAAGAGCGGATAGCCTCTTTATAGCATTCCACTACGGTACGCACGTACTCGGGACCGCGGGCACGTCCCTCAATCTTAAACACGCGTACACCTGCATCCAGCATCTTGTTCATGAAATGGATGGTTTTCAGGTCTTTGGGTGACATAATATATTGGTTGTCAATATCCAATTCCACATCCGTTTCCTTGTCGCGCACCGTATAGGAACGGCGGCACACCTGCATACATGCTCCCCGGTTGGCAGAATGATTCATCTCGTGCAGCGAGAGGTAGCACTTGCCCGATACCGCCATGCACAAAGCGCCATGGCAGAACATCTCGATACGTATCTGTTCACCGCCCGGACCGCAAATATTCTCTTCGCAGATATGGCGATAGATTTCCGCCACCTGTTCCAGGTTCAGCTCACGCGCCAGCACCACTACATCGGCAAACCGGGCATAGAAACGCAAAGCCTCCACATTTGAGATATTCAGCTGCGTAGACAAATGCACCTCCTGACCTATCTGCCGGGCATAGCTCATCACCGCCACATCTGCTGCAATCACCGCCGAAATGCCTGCCGCTTTTGCCGCATCCACAATGGTGCGCATCAAGGGAATGTCATTATCGTATATAATGGTATTCACCGTAAGATAGCTTTTCATGCCGTGCTCGTCGCAGGTACGGGCTATCTCGCGCAGGTCATCTATTGTAAACGTATTCGCCGAACGGGCACGCATATTCAGATTCTCGATACCGAAATAAATAGAATCCGCACCTGCTTGGATAGCAGCCGCCAAAGATTCGCGTGAACCTACCGGCGCCATAATTTCAAAATCACTGATAGAGGGCATAACAAATTTATTTGTATTATTATATTCGCACATTTATTTTCGCAAAGGTAGGCTTTTTTCCGTATTTTTGCAGGCAAATCCAGTTAGAATATGAAGATTAAAGATATAGACCTCGGCAAGTATCCCGTAGTGCTTGCCCCTATGGAGGATGTGACCGACCCGGCCTTCCGACTGATGTGCAAAAGTTTCGGAGCGGATATGGTATACACCGAGTTCGTGTCGAGCGACGCACTGATACGCTCTGTCAGCAAGACCGAGCAGAAGCTGAACATCAGCGACGAAGAACGCCCCGTAGCCATACAAATATACGGCAAAGATACGGACACGATGGTAGAAGCGGCACGCATTGTGGAACAGGCACGTCCGGATATACTGGATATAAACTTCGGTTGCCCCGTAAAACGTGTAGCCGGCAAAGGAGCCGGAGCGGGAATGTTGCAGAATATCCCCAAAATGCTGGAGATAACCCGTGCCGTGGTAGATGCCGTACAGATACCCGTCACCGTAAAAACCCGTCTCGGCTGGGATGCCAACAGCAAGATTATCGTAGAGTTGGCGGAGCAACTGCAAGACTGCGGTATTGCCGCCCTTACCATCCACGGCCGCACCCGTGCCCAAATGTATACAGGTGAGGCGGACTGGACTCTGATTGGCGAAGTCAAGAATAATCCCCGTATGCATATTCCCGTCATCGGCAATGGTGACGTAACCACTCCCCAAAGGGCGAAAGAATGCTTTGACCGCTATGGCGTGGATGCCATTATGATAGGCCGCGCCAGCTTTGGCCGCCCCTGGATATTCAAGGAAGTGAAACATTATCTGGAAACGGGTGAGGAGATGCCGCCCCTCAGTCCGGAGTGGAAGCTCAATGTGCTCCGCCGGGAAGTAGAAGACAGCGTAAAACTGTTGGACGAACGAAGAGGCATCCTGCATGTACGCCGTCACTTGGCAGCAAGTCCTTTGTTCAAAGGTATTCCCAACTTCCGGGATACACGCATCGCCATGTTGCGGGCAGAAACGAAAGAGGAACTATACCGTATCTTTGACGACATAGCCCCCTTACTTCCTTAAGTCCCGGTTAATATTTCCATATGCCTGCCAACAAAGGCCATAATTAACACATAACCCACACCTTTTTATCGACAGGCCATAAATATTCAACTAAAAGCCATTCAGTTCCTAAGTGAATCATATTCGTTCGTAATGATTCTCAATGGAATTTAACAACCTCACATACATACTTTGATGTACATCATAATTCATTTTGATATACGTCAAAACGGATTATGATATACATCAAAACAGGGAATATTCTTGGATTTCAATTTACACCTGTACCCCTTCCACCCTTCCGAACCCTCCTGTTTATACGGGGTAGCGGGTGGAACCCGCTTTTTACTCCCCCAATGACACACCTCAGCTCCCTAAACCACGGGCATTTGTCCTGCAAACCACAGGCGTTTGAGGAGCTGAGGTGTGTGGTTTAGGGAGCTGAGATGCGTCATTGGAATTGCCGGAATGTGCAGGGGTTCCACCCGCTACCCCGTATAAACAGGAGGGTTCGGAAGGGTGGAAGGGGGTGGCATGAAAGCAACATGACCTCTACCAACAATTGCAATTGGTCAGTACAACGACGAACATTACTAAAAGTCGTCTTATACTCATGATTATTTATAATAAGTAAGTGTTGAATTTTAATTTATATCAAGAGCATCTGTCATTCAGAGCGAAGCGAAGAATCTACTCTCTTTATGTATACATAGAGAAGAGATTCTTCGCTCCGCTCTGAATGACAGATAGTATAAACTAATTATGCACATTTACTTAACGATTATTTCTTCAACGTATCATATTCTTCTTTAGAAATAAAGACAACTTTGGTTGCACCGTTATATTTAGGTTGGTCATAAGAAAGCTTCAAATCTTTGTCCAACACTTGTTCCGCCTGCAATTCTATAGCTTCACGATTCGGAAAACTTCCGAAGGGATATTGCAAACTTACTCCTACAACCTTTCCTCCGGCATCCATATACTTATAGCAGATAGGATAGTCCGCACTTTCCCCTTTGCCTATTGTCAGAGGAACATTTATTTTAATACGGAAAGAGACAGAAACAGTAACATCCTCAGTACCATTAGCTTTCGCCTCAGTTACCATAGGTTGGGAAGCAATAGAATAGAACAATCCTTCGGAGAGTTCATAAGGCAGTTCCATACCTACCAACTTCTTGGCAGCCGCCCCCAGTTTCGTTTCGCTATCCTTGTCCAGTTGCTGTTTTTTCTCTGCCAACTTAGCTATTTCTGCCACATCAGGATTCTCTGCCTTAGCAAGTTTCTCCAATTTCTCAGCCTATGCCAAAGCTCTTTTCAGATATAAGCCCGCTTCCCCATCCATTCCTTCCCGCTGATAGATACAACCGATATTAGAATAGGCCTGCGCCAGACAAGAAAGCATGATATGGTAAGAGGCTTCAGCAATGTGCTTCCGGGCATAAGATTGCATACGGGTCAGATAGACTCTGCATTTCTCTCCTTAAGCGCCTGCCGGTATCCTTTCGATAAACATTGGGAAAAGACATCCGCAACTTCACCATTCTCTATCATAAACGGGCATGGAAGTCTCCGTCGAGAAAGCAGGACTTGCAAATAAGAAAAAATAAAAGCCGGCAACCAGCTTGAGTATGTATTTCATAAGCATATGATTTCAGTATCATCTGAACATCGGCTGTGCAAACCACCGCTTGAACATCCACGTCACCGCCACATAAAGAACAATGGCAGAAAAGAAACCGACAATAGCATCAATCAGGTAATGCGCCTGAATATATACCGTGGCTCCGCACAGCAGCAAATAGAAAGGGAGCAGACAAGCAAATAAACATTTGCTGCCTCGCCATGCCATAATCATCAGGATAGTGGACATACCGACATGGGAACTGGGGAAAGCCGCCGTCGGACGCTCACCCACTTGCTGAGAACCCTCCACCAGATTGTAGAAAAATCCATGTTCGTATCCCGGACCGGGCAGCAACTCTTGATTATGATTGAAATAATCTCCGATGGAAGGGAATATTCCCTGCGCCACATTATCGTTGCCGATAGCCGGGAAATAGAATTGCGGTCCTGCCACCGGCACGAAGATATAAAACAGGTAATAGATAAAGAAAGCGGTGACTATCACGAACGATACTTTCTCAAAAAGCTCAAAACGGTAGAGGAAATACCATACCACCACCAGAAGAATCATCGGATAATAGAAGAAGTAGCCCATATTGAACGGCTCGCTGACCCACATCTGCGGAAACCGCAAAGAAAACCATACGGCAGGCTGCCCTCCGAATATCCATTGTTCCGCCGATGCGAAAACATGGTCCAGATTAGGGAAGATACGATTGAATTCAAATGTATCGGGATACCAGTAAGAAAGCAGCGACATCTGGATGGCTATACGGATAAAAGCGGAAAACTTGCAAGGGGCGAGCCGATAAAGATACATCAGCAGGAACGTCATGCCCGCAATCATAGCGCGGTCTGCAAGCATCTGTACCGGATGATCCATTTCTTGGAAAAGAAACAGTATAAGAATGGAAGTCAACAGGTTATATATCAGTGTTATCTTCTCTACCGCAAAAAGCCCGTTACGGGTTTCTACTCTCTTGAATAAGTCTAAAGCCATCCTTTATCTTTATACCAGGCAATGGTCTCCTTTACTCCCCGTTCCAAATCGTACTCGGGGCTGTAGCCCAGTTCCTTAATGGTCGGAGTAATGTCGCATTGCCAGTTGCGTTGTTTCATTATTCTATACTTGTCCGAATTGAGCGTACTGGTAGTGTTCCGGCGCTTCGCCCAATATTCGGCGAGCAAAGATACAACTTTCAATATAATTAACGGACATCTCAGACGAATTACAAACGGATTCCCCAATTCTTTCCGTATCAAATCGGAAAAAGCACGGCTTCGATAGACCTTGCCGTCTGCCAAGAAATAGGCGCGGCAGGATATTTGTTTCTCTATTCCCAAGAAAACGGCCTGCACAATATCCTTGACGTAGACAAATGTCAAATCTTGCCGGCGGAAGCCTACGGAGAAGTCCGTGTGCTGCCGGATGGACTTTGCCATCAGGAAATAATCCTTCTCGCGCGGACCGTAGACACCCGTAGGACGATAGATGACGTAGGGGAAACCCGGTATGCTTTGCAGATAAATCTCCGCTTTCAGCTTGCTAAGACCGTAAGCCGTATTAGGCATAGGAGTGTCTTTTCCCGTTATCGGAGTATATGTCTTTTCGCGTATCGGCCCGAATACGCTCAAAGTGCTGATAAAGATAAATTGCTTGGGAATCATGTTCAACTCACGCAACGTATCCACAAAGTATTTGGTCTGCAGATAGTTTACACGTTCAAAGTCTTTCTTATCCACACATTTGGTGGCTCCGGCGCAATGGATAATATAATCGAACTTGTTGTAAGTCCCTTTATGGCCGGAAAGTTGCGCCCGCAGTTCGTTGGGATGTGCAAAGTCGAGTTCAAGAAAATGTATTTTCCTATCCTGCAAATACTCCCGGCTACTGGACGAACGTACGCCTGCCCATACACCGAATCCCCGTCTCAACGCTTCTTCCACGATGAAACTTCCGATAAACCCGCTTGCTCCTGTTACTAAAACCGACTCCACTTTTTATTTATTGCAAATTTTGATAATTACGAATTACTTCTCCCGCTATTTCAGCGGCTCTACATGGATACCTACATGAGTGCCCTTGCCAAACTGCGCTTTCAAGGTATTCTCAACGGCCGTTGCCGTACGGTGCGCTTCTTCCAGTGTTATTTTGCCGTCCATGCGCACGTGCACCTCTATCGCATAATAGTTGCCTATGCGGCGGGTGCGTAGATGATGCGGCGAACTTACTCCGGGGAAAGACAGGATAATCTTCTGTATTTCATTTTCCACATCGGCAGGCAACGATTTCTCCAGCAACTCATCCACGCAAGGAACCAATAGTTTTATGGCCACCTTCATAATGAAGAAACTGACGATAACCGCAGCTATCGGGTCGAGTACCCGCCAGTGATTTCCCAAAAGAATAGCCCCACCGATACCTATGGCGGTTCCTATGGAAGAAAGAGCGTCACTCCGATGATGCCACGCATTGGCTACCACTGCCTGGGAATTCAGTTTCTTTCCCTTAAACACCGTATAACGGTAGAGTGCCTCCTTAAAAGCGATGGACACCAACGCCGCTATCAATGCCAGCATTCCCGGCTCCTGCAAAGAACCGCCGTGAAGAAACCGATAGATAGATGAAGCGCCGTTCCAGAAAATCCCGAACCCGACAAAAAGCAATACAATACCGATAATGGCGGTTGCCAAGGTCTCATATTTGCCATGCCCGTAATCGTGTCCTTCATCTTCCGGTTTGGAAGAGATGCGCACAAAAACAATGACAATGATGTCTGTAACAAAGTCCGACAGCGAGTGTACGGCATCCGCCAGCATGGCGGCGCTATGCCCCGCGATTCCCGCAAAGAACTTAAACAGAAGCAACAGGAAGTTCACTACACTCCCCACAATCGTTACGCGGTAAATACCTTTTTCCCTCGCAACATCTTCTTTATCCATAGGTTGTACTGCCATGCTCTTTTTTTCTAAGTCGTTGCAAATATAGTACATAAATCTATTATGACCGGTCGTTCCCTTATAATTTTCAGTAAGACAGAAAGATTTTGAAGGCAGAGTGAACGAGTGAATACATTTATTTGTTTACTTTGCAAGAAAGATAAAAAGACATCAAATTATGGCTAAGACAAAGAAAGAAAAGAAAGAGAAAAAAGCCGGCAAGCGAATGAAGAAGAAAGAACTCGTCAAAACGCTGTTGGACTTCTTCCACATAAAACAAGACGAAGTACTGTCCCTGAAATACATTTTCGAACAACTGCACCTCACCACACATCCGCTGAAAATGCTGTGTATGGATATCCTGTCCGAATTGTCGGATGACGATTATATCACCGAAGTGGACAAGCATAAATACAAGCTGAATAATCATGGCGTGGAAATGACCGGTACTTTCCAGCGCAAGAGCAACGGAAAGAACTCATTTATACCCGAAGGCGGCGGCGACCCCATTTTCGTAGCCGAACGGAATTCGGCGCACGCCATGGCAGGCGACAAAGTACGCATCGCTTTCTATGCCAAACGCCGCGGACGTGAAGCCGAAGGCGAAGTCATCGAAATACTGGAACGCGCCAACGACACCTTCGTAGGAACGCTGGAAGTTGCCAAGTCATACGCTTTCCTTGTCACGGAAAACCGTACGCTCGCCAACGACATCTTTATCCCCAAAGAGAAACTGAAAGGTGGAAAAACAGGCGACAAAGCCATCGTCAAGGTGGTGGAGTGGCCCGACAAGGCAAAGAACCCCATCGGCCAGGTCATTGACATCTTGGGAAAAGCCGGAGACAACACCACCGAAATGCACGCTATCCTTGCCGAATTCGGACTGCCGTATGTCTACCCCGCATCCGTGGAAAAAGCCGCGGACAAGATTCCCGCAGAAATTCCCGCAGAGGAGTATGCCAAACGTGAAGATTTCCGCCATATAACCACCTTTACCATAGACCCCAAAGACGCCAAAGACTTTGACGATGCCCTGTCCATCCGCAAACTGAAGGACAACCTTTGGGAAGTAGGCGTGCACATTGCCGACGTGACACATTATGTAACGGAAGGCAGCATCATCGACAAGGAAGCGGAGAAACGGGCGACATCCGTTTATCTTGTAGACCGCACCATTCCGATGCTGCCCGAACGGCTGTGCAACTTCATCTGCTCCCTGCGTCCCGATGAAGAGAAACTGGCTTATTCCGCCGTCTTCGAAATGACGGACAAAGGAGAAGTAAAAAACTCACGCATTGTACATACGGTTATCAAGTCCGACCGCCGCTTCACATACGAGGAGGCGCAACAGATTATCGAAACCAAAGAGGGAGATTTTAAAGAGGAAATCCTCAAGCTGGATTCACTTGCCAAGATATTGCGCGAAAAGCGGTTTGCCGCCGGCGCCATCAACTTCGACCGCTATGAAGTGAAATTCGAAATTGATGAGAAGGGCAAGCCCGTCAGCGTATATTTCAAAGAATCCAAAGACGCCAACAAGCTGGTAGAGGAGTTCATGCTACTCGCCAACCGCACTGTGGCCGAAAAGATAGGACGCGTGCCCAAAAGCAAAAAGCCGAAAGTATTCCCCTATCGTATTCACGACCTTCCGGACCCTGAGAAACTGGATAACCTGTCACAGTTCATCGCCCGCTTCGGCTACAAGCTACGCACCGGCGGAACCAAAACGGATGTATCCAAGTCCATCAACCACCTGCTGGATGATATTCAAGGGAAGAAAGAGGAGAATCTCATCGAAACCGTATCTATCCGCGCCATGCAAAAAGCGCGCTATTCCGTGCACAACATCGGGCACTACGGACTGGCATTCGACTATTATACCCACTTCACCTCTCCCATCCGCCGCTATCCGGACATGATGGTGCACCGGTTGCTGACCAAGTACTTGGATTTGGGCGGACGAAGCGTTTCCGAACAGAAATACGAAGCGCTCTGCGAACATTCCAGCGGCATGGAACAGATTGCCGCCAATGCGGAGCGCGCCTCTATCAAGTACAAGCAAGTGGAATACATGACGGAACGTCTGGGACAGACTTACGACGGTGTTATTTCCGGCGTTACCGAATGGGGACTGTACGTGGAGCTGAACGAGAATAAATGTGAGGGAATGATACCTATCCGCGACCTCGATGATGATTACTACGAATTCGATGAAAAGAACTATTGCCTGCGCGGACGTCGGAAGAACCGTACATACAGCCTCGGTGACGCTATCACCATCAAGGTGGCGCGTGCCAATCTGGAGAAAAAGCAATTGGACTTTGCATTGGTTGAATAAAAAACAATCACCGTTATAAACGCTTGCATACACATACATGAAGACAATTACTATTACAGACCGTGGGCAAATAGAAGATATTATCCGTAAATGCCCCTATTGTACGGTCGGAATTACCGACGAAGAGGGCAACCCGTATGTAGTCCCCATGAACTTCGCTTGGGATAATGATACCGTTTATTTACATTCGGGTCCCGAAGGAAGCAAAGTAGAAATGGTGGCACGGCATCCGCAGGTCTGCATCAACTTTTGCGAAGGACACGAACTGGTATATATGCACAAACAGATAGCTTGCAGTTACAGCATGAAATCCCGCAGTGTTATCTGTAAAGGCAAAGTGCGCTTCATAGAAGATATGGATGAGAAACGCCGGGTACTCGATATTCTCATGAAACAATATACAGACAATGCGTGCAGTTATGCCGAACCGGCTGTACGCAACGTGAAAATCTGGGAAGTGAAGGTGGATGAAATAAGTTGCAAATCGTTCGGACTACGACCGAGTGAAATAAAATAATCTAAACAAAAACTTCCGCATCGGAATTTGATTATCGCTAACCCGTATATTTAGGGTGTCTCAGTATACGACTGAGACACCCTAATTTTTACGCCATTGATTATCAACAAATTGCAAAAGCATATTTAATTAGCCTGTTTCCGTTCATAAATATATACAAGACACTACAAAGGATATTCCTCAAAGGCATAAAGCAACGTCGACAAATAGCGTTCTCCCGTATCAGGCAGTAACACCACTATGTTTTTACCCTCATTCTCCGGCAACTGCGCCAATCGGGTTGCGGCGCTGACGGCCGCCCCCGAAGAGATACCGACCAACAGGCCTTCGTACTTCGCCAGTTCCCGACCGGTACGGATAGCGTCATCATTGGATACCTGCAGAATTCCGTCTACTACCGCACTATTATAGTTTTTGGGGATGAAGCCGGCACCGATACCTTGAATCTTGTGCGGCCCCGGTTTTCCGCCTGACAACACCGGAGAGTCTTCCGGCTCTACGGCTACTACTTGTATCTTGGGGTTATGCTTCTTCAAAGCCGTACCCACACCGCTCACCGTCCCGCCGGTCCCAACGCCGGCTACGAATACATCGACTTTCCCGTCCGTATCCTGCCAGATTTCCTGTCCGGTAGTGCGCTCATGAACGGCAGGATTAGCTTGATTATCAAACTGCTGCAAAATCAATGAACCGGGTGTGCCTGATTTTAATTCTTCGGCACGGGCTATAGCGCCTTTCATACCGTCGGCACCGGGTGTCAAGACAAGTTCCGCGCCAAGAGCCTTCAATAGATTGCGACGTTCCATACTCATGGTATCCGGCATGGTCAAAACCAATTTATAACCTTTGGCAGCCGCCACAAAGGCAAGTCCCACCCCGGTATTCCCACTGGTCGGCTCGATAATCGTTGCACCAGGTGTCAACAGTCCTTTCGTTTCCGCATCTTCTATCATAGCCAGCGCAACGCGGTCCTTTACACTGCCTGCGGGATTAAAGTATTCCAGCTTGACTATCACATGAGCCCTCAGACCCTTATTTTTACTATAATTGTTCAACTCCAACAGAGGAGTGTTGCCTACTAAGTCAGTAAGGCGTTGTGCTATTTTTTTCATAACTTACAGTGAATGATTGATAAGACAAAGATACGACGCAGCTCGCTCATTCAAAATACCATAAATGTGGTAAATCCATACTATAAATGAGGGATATGTAGGAAAATTGGTGAGTATTTTATACCTTTGTAGCCACTTTATTAATAAAGGATATCATAATGAGTCCACTCAATTTTACTCACATCCTGACACAGGCAGTCGATGAGCTATCGGAAAGCGAATCATACAAAGGACTGTTTCACCAGCACACAGACGGCAATCCATTGCCTTCAGCTAAGGCATTGTGCGATATTATCGAACTTGCACGCGCCATTATCTTCCCCGGATATTTCGGAAATTCAACGGTCAACAGCCGTACGGTAACTTACCATATCGGAGTCAATGTAGAAAGACTGTTCGACCTGCTGACCGAGCAAATACTGGCAGGCCTCTGCTTCGGCAGTGACGATGAAGGCAGCTGCTGCACCGAACTTCAACGTGAAGAGGCGGCATCCATTGCCGCCGAGTTCATCAGCCATTTGCCGGAATTGCGCCGCATACTGGCAACAGACGTTGAAGCCGCTTACAACGGTGACCCTGCCGCCCACTCGTTCGGCGAAGTTATCAGTTGCTATCCCGCCATCCGTGCCATCAGCAACTACCGCATAGCGCATGAACTGCTGATGCTCGGCGTGCCCCTCATTCCGCGTATCATTACCGAAATGGCGCATAGCGAAACCGGCATCGACATTCATCCGGGAGCCGCCATAGGCAGTCATTTCACCATAGACCATGGCACAGGTGTGGTAATCGGCGAAACCTGTATCATCGGCAATAACGTAAAACTATATCAGGGTGTGACCCTCGGTGCCAAAAGCTTCCCGCTGGACGAAGACGGCAAACCCATCAAAGGCATTCCCCGCCACCCCATATTGGAAGATAATGTCATTGTCTATTCCAATGCCACCATATTAGGACGTATCACCATCGGGAAGGATGCTACCGTAGGCGGCAACATCTGGGTAACGGAAGATGTGCCGGCAGGTGCAAGAATAGTACAAACCAAAGCAAAAAAGTAGGAAGACTTATGATTTCAGAGTTATAATTTATGCCATGCGGCATATAGTAAAGATGAAATCATACCGAAACAAATCATGAATCATAAATTATAAATCATAAATAAATAGATGAGCGAACAATCATTTGAAATGATTGCCAAAACTTTCCAGGGACTGGAAGAAACATTGGCACAAGAATTGACCTCCTTAGGGGCAAACGAGATACAGATAGGACGTCGTATGGTATCATTCTGTGGAGATAAGGAAATGATGTACAAGGCTAACTTCTGCCTGCGAACAGCTATCCGCATCCTGAAGCCTATCAAACAGTTTGTAGCAAAAAATGCCGATGAGGTGTACGAGCAAATCAAAGCAATCCACTGGGAAGATTATCTGGATGTTGACAAGACTTTCGCTGTAGACGCAGTTGTGTTCAGCGAGGAATTCCGTCATTCAAAGTTTGTTTCCTACAAAGTGAAAGACGCTATTGTGGACTACTTCCGGGATGCCTACAACAAACGCCCGTCTGTACGTATCAATAAGCCCGACGTACTATTGAACATCCATATTGCTGAAACCAAGTGTACGCTCTCTCTCGATTCATCCGGCGAGTCCTTGCACCGCCGCGGTTATCGCCAAGAGGCCGTAGAAGCTCCGCTGAACGAAGTGCTGGCTGCCGGCATGATATTAATGAGCGGCTGGCATGGAGAATGCGACCTGATAGACCCTATGTGCGGTTCGGGTACAATCCCCATTGAAGCGGCCCTGATAGCCCGGAACATCGCACCGGGCGTATTCCGCAAAGAATTTGCTTTTGAAAAATGGATTGATTTCGACCAGGAACTGTTTGACAAGATTTATAATGATGACAGCCAGGAACGTGAATTCGCTCATAAGATATACGGATACGACAATAACCCGAAAGCCAACGAAATCGCAACCCACAACATAAAAGCGGCAGGTGTGTCCAAAGATGTAACATTGAAATTGCAACCCTTCCAACAGTTTGAACAGCCTAAGGAAAAGGCCGTCATTATTACCAACCCGCCGTATGGAGAGCGTATATCAACGAACGACCTGTTAGGACTATACTCCATGATTGGCGAACGACTGAAGCACGCATTTACAGGCAATACCGCATGGATACTTTCTTACCGTGAAGAATGTTTCGATCAAATAGGCTTGAAAGCTACTGCCAAGATACCTTTGTTCAACGGTGCTTTGGAATGTGAATTCCGCAAATATGAAATCTTTGATGGAAAATACAAAGAATTCAAAAAACAGGATAGTGAAGAAGGTGACAAAGAGTACAGACCTTACACACCAAGAGAGAAAAAGGAATTCAAGCCCGGGGAGAGAAGAGAGTTTAAATCCGGAGAGAAAAGGGAATTTAAACCGAGAGAAAGAAGGGAGTTCAAGTCGGATGATAAACGGGAGTTCAAGCCTCGTGAATACAGAAAGCCGACAGACGGAGAATGGAAACCGAAAAAAGCAAGAAGCTATGAACGTAAAGAGAATCGGTAAGGCAGTCATGGCGTTGCTACTGGCAACAACCGCCTTATTTTCAATGGAGCTTATGGCACAAGATTTGAGAAAGCCCACTCTGGAAGACCTTCTTCCCGGTGGCGCTACCTATCGTATCGCTGAGAATTTACCGGGTTTACAGTGGTGGGGAGATGTATGTATAAAGCCCGGCATCGATTCATTGTTTGCCGTCAATCCCAAAAACGGAAAGGAGACATTGCTCACGACCCGGGAAAAGGTAAATCAGGTGCTCAATTCACTGATAACTCCTACGGAAACAACCGCAACATCAAAGTATAAAGGAAATAAGGTACAACATTTCTACAATACCGAGTTTCCATGGCTGGACAAACCGTATATGCTTATTAAGTTGCCTGCGAGATACATCATTTATGATTTCGAGAAAGATGAATTCGTTAAAGGTCTCCCGCAAGCCGGAGAGAGAAACGGTGCCAACATTGACTATACCCCGGAAGGCGGGCACATAGCTTATACCGTAAAGAATAATCTCTTTGTAGACAACAAAGCCGTCACCAAAGAACCCGAAGGAATTGTGTGCGGGCAGAGCGTACACCGCAATGAATTCGGAATCAGCAAGGGTACTTTCTGGAGTCCCCAAGGAAACCTGCTGGCCTTTTACCGTATGAACGAAAGCATGGTAACTCCTTATCCGCTGGTGGATATTACTCCCAGAATAGCTTTAGTGGACAAGATACGCTACCCGATGGCAGGGATGCTCAGCCACCAAGTTACCGTAGGCATCTATAATCCGGACACTCAAAAGACCGTTTATTTGAATATCGGTGACCCTACCAACCGTTATTTCACCAATATCAGCTGGGCGCCCGACGGGAAGAGCCTTTATCTCATAGAGTTGAACCGTGATCAGAATCATGCAAAACTTTGCCAATACAACAGCGAGACCGGAGAATTGATGTCCACCCTTATCGAGGAGACACATTCCAAATATGTAGAGCCCCAACAACCAATCCTGTTCCTGCCTTGGAATCATACCCAGTTTATCTATCAGAGCCAGAAAGACGGCTACAACCATCTGTATCTCTACAATACGGACGGTAAGCTTATCAAGCAACTAACAAAAGGAGACTGGCTGGTGCAGAAGGTTTTAGGATTCAACGCCAAGAAGAAAGAGGTCATCATCGCTTCCACAGAAATATCTCCCTTGCAAAGTAATTTATATAAAGTAAATGTAAATACAAACAAACGTACTCCACTGGACAATAGCGAGGGGGTACACAACGGGATACTTTCCGCTTCGGGCAATTATATCATCGACCGGTATTCCACTCCGAATACTCCCCGCAAGATAGAGATAGTCAATACCCAAAACAAGAAAAGCATCTCCCTGCTGACAGCGAAGAATCCTTATGAAGGCTTTGTTATGCCTGCAATAGAGACAGGTACGATAAAGGCTGCCGACGGCAAGACCGACTTATATTACCGCCTTGTCAAGCCTGCCGACTTCGACCCGAACAAGAAATACCCCGCAATCGTCTACGTATACGGCGGTCCTCATGCCCAGATGATTACCAACGGCTGGATGAACGATGCACGCGGCTGGGATATCTATATGGCCAACAAGGGCTATATCATGTTCACACTCGACAACCGCGGCAGCAATAACCGTGGACTGGAATTCGAGAACGTCACCTTCAGACACTTAGGCGTTGAAGAGGGTAAAGACCAAGTAAAAGGGGTGGACTACCTGAAAAGCCTGCCTTATGTGGACGGTAACCGCATCGGCGTGCACGGCTGGAGCTTCGGCGGGCATATGACCACCGCCCTCATGCTACGCTATCCGGAGATTTTCAAAGTAGGCGTGGCCGGCGGACCGGTTATCGACTGGAAGTATTATGAAATAATGTATGGCGAACGCTATATGGACACCCCTCAGACCAACCCCGAAGGTTACGAACAATGTGACTTGAAGAACCTTGCAGGGCAGCTGAAAGGACATCTGCTTATCATCCACGATGACCACGACGATACATGTGTACCCCAACATACGCTTTCTTTCATGAAAGCCTGCGTGGATGCACGAACCTATCCCGATCTGTTTATCTATCCCGGGCATAAACACAATGTATTGGGACGTGACCGTGTACATCTGCACGAGAAGATAACCCGATATTTCGAGGATTATTTATAAACCGGACGCATTTTCAACAGTAAACAATTAAACGTATCTATAAAATGAAAGTATTATTGCTTGGCTCAGGTGGCCGCGAACACGCTTTGGCTTGGAAGATTGCACAAAGCCCTAAAATAGAAAAACTGTATATCGCTCCCGGCAATGCGGGAACAAGCGCAGTGGGCGAGAATGTAGACATCAAAGCTACTGACTTCCCCGCTCTCAAGGCTTTTGCCCTTGAGCATAAGATTGACATGATTGTAGTGGGTCCCGAAGATCCGCTGGTACAAGGTATTTTCGATTGCTTCAAAGGAGATGCCGCTACCCGGCACATCGCCATTATCGGCCCTTCTGCAAAGGGTGCACAGTTGGAAGGCAGTAAAGAATTCGCCAAAGAGTTCATGTTGCGCCACAACATTCCTACCGCCCGCTACAAAAGCGTAACAGCCGAAACACTGGAGGAAGGGCTTGCTTTTCTTGAAACTCTCACCGCTCCTTATGTGCTGAAGGCCGATGGCTTGTGTGCAGGTAAAGGCGTACTGATTCTCCCGACGCTGGAAGAAGCCCGGAAAGAACTGAAAGAGATGCTCAGCGGTATGTTCGGCGATGCCAGCGCAACAGTGGTTATCGAGGAGTTCCTGAGCGGAATAGAATGCTCGGTTTTCGTCCTGAGCGATGGCGAGCATTATAAAGTATTGCCTGTGGCCAAAGATTATAAACGCATCGGAGAAGGTGATAAAGGACTGAATACCGGCGGTATGGGCAGCGTGACACCCGTTCCTTTCGCCAACGACGAGTTTATGGAAAAGGTGCGCGAACGCATTATAGAGCCCACCATCAACGGCTTGCGCGAAGAAGGCATCCTGTACAAAGGTTTTATCTTCCTGGGACTTATCAATGTACAGAACGAACCCATGGTGATAGAATACAATGTCCGCATGGGAGACCCTGAGACAGAAAGCGTTATGCTGCGTATTAAGAGCGATATCGTGGAACTTTTCGAAGGTATACACAAAGTAAACCTCGATACCAAGACAATGGAACTCGACCCGCGCACGGCAGCTTGTGTAATGCTGGTCAGCGGCGGTTATCCCGAAGCATACCAAAAAGGATATCCCATTACCGGCTTCAACCTCGCCGAAGCTACGGACAGCATCCTGTTCCATGCCGGTACTGCCGTAAAGGATGGTCATATCGTCACTAATGGCGGCCGTGTGATAGCCGTTTGCTCCTATGGAGAAACAAAAGAAGAGGCTTTGGAGAAGAGTTATAAAGTAGCCGATATGTTAAGTTTCGAGGGTAAGTACTTCCGTCGCGACATCGGATTCGACCTTTAACTATCAATGAGAAGCCAAAGATTCCAAAATCGGGTTACGGCGGGACGCTTTACGCTTCCCGCCGCCATCCTTATATCAGTAACCTGCTGGATACTGAGCGCTATCCTATTACCCGATTTGGAGATACGAAAAGACAATTACCCCCTGTGGAACATATTCTGTGACTCATGTATCCCGATGTGGGGCACTCGTCTTTTCAGCTTTATCCTATACTCTATCATAGGATATTTTCTTATCGGGCTGAACAATGCATTCGCCATCATCCGTATGCGGGCGTCTGTACAGACAGCCATTTATTTCCTGCTGGTTTCCGTCTGTCCGAGTATGCATATATTATATGCCGGAGACTTGGTAGCGGTCACTTTTCTGATAGCGCTGTATTTTCTGTTCAGAAGCTACCAACAAGCTAAACCGGCAAGCCATCTATTCCATGCATTCGTATTTATAGGCATGGGAAGCCTGCTTTTTCCACAACTGATATTCTTTGTTCCCGTATTTTGGATAGGGGCGTATAGCTTCCAATCTCTCCAACCTAAAAGTTTTTTCGCTTCGCTCATCGGCTGGAGCGTACCTTATTGGTTTCTATTGGGCTACACTTACATTTCCGGACATATGGATTTATTCTACCAACCGTTTTTGGAACTGGTGAGTTTCCATTCTGTCCAATTCAGTTTCCAACCTTGGGAATTGGCTACGGCCGGGTATCTGCTCCTTTTATATATAGTAAGTTCAAGCCATTGTTTGGTTGCCGGATATGAGGACAAGATACGTACACGCAGCTATCTGCACTTTCTGATATTCCTGAACTTCTGCATTTTTGTCTATATGGGGCTACAACCCGCTCTATATCCTCATTTGCTATCCCTGCTGTTAATCGGTACCAGCATTCTGATTGGACATTTATTCGTGTTGACCAATAGTCGGAGTTCCAACCTGTTCTTTATAATTATGCTCATCGGACTATTTACTTTATTCGGATTCAATTTATGGACGCTTTTATAGATACACTGATACAACTTCTCATTGACTGGGGATATGTAGGGCTTTTTATCTCAGCCTTACTGGCGGGAAGTATCATTCCGTTCAGCTCCGAATTGGTGATGCTGGCGCTCATTAAAGTAGGACTGAGCCCTGCCATTTGTGTCCTTGCCGCAACATTGGGAAATACGGCCGGCGGCATGACCTGTTACTATATGGGGCGACTTGGCAAGACAGACTGGATAGAGAAATATTTCAAAGTAAAGAAAGAGAAGATTGACAAGATGCAACGTTTTCTGCAAGGGAAAGGAGCCCTCATGGCTTTTTTTGCCTTTCTGCCTTTTATAGGGGAAGCCATTGCCATAGCATTGGGCTTTATGCGCAGCAATGTCATGCTGACTACTTCTTCTATGTTTGCAGGCAAGCTGATACGATATATTGCTATGTTATTGGCCTTACAGGGAGCATTATCAGTGATGAGTGTTTAGAGCTATGAAACGAATTATAGAACGGACGGAAGACGGAAGCGCCACACTATTTGTGCCGGAACTGAATGAGCATTATCATTCGGTAAAAGGAGCACGTACCGAATCGCAACATATCTTCATTGATATGGGGCTGAAGGCATCCACCGCTATCCAACCTCATATTCTTGAAATAGGATTCGGTACGGGACTCAATGCCTTACTCACTTTGGAGACAGCCGAACAAGAGAAAAGACCTGTTCATTATACCGGCATCGAACTCTATCCTCTGTCTTGGGAAGAAGTTGATATATTAAATTATAGCAACAATCCCCTATTTAAGGAGTTACATACGGCATCATGGAATAAAGATGTGAACATTACACCATGCTTTACGTTACACAAAATAAAAGGAGACGTAAATAGAGTGATTAGTGACAAACAGTTAGCGGTTATTGGTGAACCGCCTGCCAATTACAGTTTCGACCTTGTTTATTTCGATGCATTCGCCCCCGAGAAGCAGCCTGAATTGTGGAGCGAAGAGCTTTTCCGAAACATATATTCCTGCATGAACTACAATGGCATACTGACCACCTATTGCGCCAAAGGCGTTATCCGCCGGCTATTACAAGCCGTTGGGTTTACGGTAGAGCGCCTTCCCGGCCCGCCGGGCGGCAAACGTGAGATACTCCGAGCCGGCAAAACAAAGGAATAAGCCGCAGAAAGAAGACAAACAAAGCAACAGTTACTCTGAATTACATTTATAAAAGCCATAAATAAGATAGATGAAAAAGATATATTTTTTACTACTCGCAACTATACTCATAGCCTCCTGCAAGCCCAAAAGCAATCAAAGCAATAAAGCCGGTGATAAACCTGTTATCACTGTTACGCTCGAACCTCTGCGATACTTCACCGAGGCCATTGCCGGTGACCTGTTTACAGTAGTCAGTATGGTTCCCAAAGGTGCAAGTCCGGAAACCTACGACCCTACACCGCAGCAGCTCATCGAACTTACCAAAAGTAAGGCATACTTCCGCATCGGCTACATCGGATTCGAGCAGGTGTGGATGGAGAAACTCTCGGAAAACGCACCACATCTGCAATTCTACGATATGTCGGAGTGGGTGGAACTCATCGATGGGGATGCCCACCCCCATCATCCGCCATACGCCCCAGAAACATCCGGACAAGAACACCATCACATTGACGGTGTAGAACCCCACATTTGGAACTCTACCGCCAACGCTCAAGTCATCGCACGTAATATACTTCACGCCCTGATTGCCCTCGACCAATCCAACAAGATGGCCTACATAGATCGCTACAAGCAACTCTGCGAACGGATTGAACGCACGGACAGCCTCATCCGCAAACAGCTCTCCGCACCGGGGGCAGATCATGCCTTTATGATTTACCACCCTGCGCTTTCCTATTTCGCCCGCGACTACGGACTGCATCAGATTCCTATCGAAGCCGGAGGTAAAGAGCCGTCCCCCGCACATCTGAAAGCATTGATTGATACCTGCAAGAGTGAAAAAGTACACGTAATCTTTGTACAACCGGAATTCGACCGCCGCAATGCCGAACTCATTGCCAAACAAACCGGAACCCGGATTGTTGACATCAATCCCCTGTCCTACGATTGGGAGGCGGAGATGCTGGATATAGCGAAAGCATTAAACGGATTAAAAACCGGCTTATAAAGACTCACAGATAAACGTTTTAAAATAAGTAAATATACATAATTAACTTATACTATCTGTCATTCGGATATAAACTAAATTTCAACATCTACTTAACAAGAAAAGAAATCATGCCAACTCCCATTATCGAAATAAGAAACCTCAATGCCGGATACGACGGCCGTACGGTACTTCGTGACGTAAACCTCACCGTTTACGACAGGGACTTTTTGGGTATTATCGGTCCGAACGGAGGCGGTAAGACCACGCTTATCAAATGTATTTTGGGATTACTCAAACCTATTTCCGGTGACATATCTTTTGCATCTCCCCATCTGACAGGCAACTCTCCGCTCACCATGGGCTACCTGCCCCAATACAACAGTATAGACCGCAAATTCCCTATCACCGTCGAGGAAGTTATTTTATCAGGACTCAGCAGCAAGAAGTCGCTCACCTCACGCTTCACTAAGGAGCACAGAGAAAAAGCACGTCAAGTCATAGTACGTATGGGACTGGAAGGACTGGAAGAACGTGCAATCGGCGCACTGAGCGGCGGACAACTTCAACGCGCCTTGTTGGGACGCGCTATTATCTCCGACCCCGAAGTAGTCATCCTTGACGAACCCAGCACTTACATTGACAAGCGTTTTGAAGCGCGCCTGTATCAATTATTGGCCGAAATCAATAAAGACTGTGCCATCATACTCGTCAGCCACGACATAGGTACGGTGTTGCAGCAAGTAAAATCCATTGCCTGCGTCAACGAGACACTGGATTATCATCCCGATACAGGCATCACCGGCGAATGGCTGGAACGTAATTTCAACTGCCCCATAGAACTATTGGGACATGGCACATTGCCGCATCGGATATTAGGAGAACACCATCACCATTAGGATAAATCGTGTGTGAATACAGCATGATACAGAAAGTTTTGTTTTTTCTGAAAATTCTCCCTATATCTCTAAACCAATCCTAATAATCCGGCTTATTGTCACTTATTTAGAACTGAAATCATTATCTTTGCGCCCGTCTATAATAAAAAACGAATTTCATCCGAATGAAACAGTACAAAACCGTAAACAACCTGATTGGTTGGATTACATTTATCATTGCAGCAACGGTTTATTGCATGACTATTGAGCCGACTGCAAGTTTTTGGGACTGCCCGGAGTTCATTACCACCGGCTATAAGCTGGAAGTAGGACACCCGCCCGGCGCACCGTTCTTTATGTTAGTAGCCAATCTATTTTCTCAGTTTGCTTCCGATGCCACTACCGTTGCCAAAATGGTGAACTACATGAGTGCACTGATGAGCGGCGCTTGTATCCTGTTCTTATTCTGGAGTATCACTCACTTGGTACGCAAACTGGTTATCACCGATGAGAATAACATCACCAAAGGACAACTGATTACTGTCATGGGCAGCGGCCTGGTAGGCGCATTGGCATACACATTCAGTGACACATTCTGGTTCAGCGCCGTAGAAGGTGAAGTATATGCCTTCTCCTCACTGTTTACAGCGGTGGTATTCTGGCTGATATTGAAATGGGAAGATGTAGCAGACGAGCCGCATTCCGACCGTTGGCTGATTCTCATCGCCTATCTCACCGGATTGAGTATCGGCGTTCACTTGCTGAACTTGCTCTGTCTCCCGGCTATCGTGTTGGTATATTATTACAAGAAAGTGCCCAATGCCAATGCAAAAGGTTCTCTGTTGGCGCTTCTCGCCTCTATGGTGCTGGTAGCGGTTGTGCTGTACGGCATCGTTCCGGGCATTGTAAAAGTGGGCGGCTGGTTCGAGCTGTTCTTTGTCAACACACTCGGTATGTCATTCAACAGCGGCGTCATCGTATATATCATCTTACTGGCAGCTTGCCTTATTTGGGGTGTATACGAAAGTTACAATGAAAAGAGCAAATCGCGTATGGCGCTCTCCTTCATACTGACCATAGCCATGCTGGGTATTCCTTTCTACGGTCATGGCGGCAGTTCCGTGATTATCGGCATCATCGTCATCGCGCTGTTATGGTTCTACCTCAAACCGGGCACACAGGAGAAGATTAAAGAGAAATACCGTGTATCGGCACGTACGCTGAACACATCGCTGTTGTGCACCATGATGATTGTCATCGGCTATTCATCTTATGCACTTATCGTAATCCGTTCTACCGCCAACACCCCGATGGACCAGAACTCACCGGAAGACATTTTCACACTGGGCGAATATCTGGGACGCGAGCAATACGGAACACGTCCGCTGTTCTACGGTCCGGCTTACTCCTCACAAGTAGCTTTGGACGTGAAAGACGGATATTGCGAACCGCGCATCTCCTACAACGGAACCAAATATATCCGCAAGGAGAAAGCCACTGACGACGAAAAGGACAGCTACATCGAAATTCCGGGACGCATCGAGTACGAGTACGCACAGAATATGCTTTTCCCGCGTATGTACAGCAGCGCCCATGCCAACCAATATCAAGCTTGGCAAGATATCAAAGGATATGATGTGCCCTATGACAAATGCGGTGAGATGATTATGGTGACCATGCCTACGCAATGGGAAAACATCAAGTTCTTCTTCTCCTACCAGCTCAACTGGATGTACTGGCGCTACTTTATGTGGAACTTCGCCGGACGTCAGAATGACTTGCAGGGTAGCGGAGAAATAGAACATGGCAACTGGATTACCGGTATCAAGTTCATTGACAATATGCTCGTAGGCAATCAGGACTTGCTGCCGAAAGAGCTGCAAGAGAACAAAGGACATAACGTATTCTACTGCCTGCCGCTGTTGCTCGGAATTATCGGCCTGTTGTGGCAGGCTTACCGCGGACAGAAAGGTATCCAGCAGTTCTGGGTAGTGTTCTTCCTTTTCTTCATGACCGGTATAGCGATTGTGCTCTACCTGAACCAGACGCCAAGCCAGCCGCGTGAACGCGACTATGCGTATGCGGGCTCGTTCTATGCTTTCGCCATCTGGATAGGTATGGGTGTGGCAGGTATTATCCGCCTGTTGCAGCATTATGCCAAGATGAAGGAGCTTCCCGCCGCAGCCATCGTTTCAGTAGCCTGCCTTTTTGTTCCCATACAGATGGCGAGCCAGACTTGGGACGACCACGATCGTAGCGGCCGTTATGTGGCACGTGACTTCGGTCAGAACTACCTGATGTCATTGCAAGAAACGGGCAATCCCATCATCTATACCAACGGCGATAACGATACCTTCCCCTTGTGGTACAACCAAGAGACGGAAGGCTTCCGTACCGATGCCCGTACTTGTAACCTCAGCTACCTGCAGACCGACTGGTACATCGACCAAATGAAGCGTCCCGCCTACGACTCTCCTTCCCTGCCCATCACGTGGGACCGTATGGAGTACGTGGAAGGTACCAACGAATATATTCCGGTACGCCCCGAATACAAGAAGAGTATCGACGCCTTGTATGCCGAAGCAGAGAAACAAGCCCTGAGCGGTAATACCGAAGCATTGATAAACGTGAAGAAAGAATTCGGTGACAATCCTTACGAACTTAAAAACATCCTGAAATACTGGATACGCAGCAAGAATGAGGACTTGAA
Source organism: Bacteroides propionicigenes (assembly GCF_018390535.1). Lineage (GTDB taxonomy): Bacteria > Bacteroidota > Bacteroidia > Bacteroidales > Bacteroidaceae > Bacteroides > Bacteroides propionicigenes. The sequence goes on from NZ_JAHBBW010000002.1 coordinate 275,497, forward strand.
AGTAATTCCTACCGACAGCATCGTAATGAAAGTGGATAAAGAGGCCGTACGCCGCAGCGGCATGATGATACCGGGTGATTCCATCCCCGACTATATGCACATCTCGCTGAAAGGTAAACGCGCCCTCTACAAAAGCGAACTCATGATGCTCGAGATGCTAGCGGAAGCCAATTGGGAACGTCCTATCTATATTGCAGTCAGTGTAGGGCCGGAAAACCAATTGAACATGAGTAATCACTTCATTCAGGAAGGTCTTACCTACCGTTTCACTCCGTTCGATACAGACAAACTGGGTGTGAAGATTGACAGCGAAAAGATGTATGACAACCTGATGAACAAGTTCAAGTTCGGCGGTATCGACAAACCGGGTATCTACATTGATGAGAATACGATGCGTATGTGCCACTCACATCGCCGTATCTTCTCCCAACTTGTACAGCAGTTGATACGCGAAGGCAAGAAGGATAAGGCTAAAGCCGCACTGGACTATGCCGAAAAAATGATTCCTGCCTACAACGTACCATATGACTGGCAAAACGGCGCCGTACAAATGGCCGAAGCATACTATCAGTTAGGCGACTCCGCAAAGGCTGACGAAATGATGAAAGCGCTTGCCAACAAAGCTGTGGAATATCTCACTTGGTATCTAAGCATGGACGACAGCCGCTTCGTTATCTCTACCCGTGAGTTTGAATACCACTGGGCAGTGCTCGATGCCGAAGTAAAGATTATGAAGAAATACAATTCCAAACTGGCGGAAATCTACGAACCGAAAGTAGAAGAGTTGTACAATTTATATGTAGAAAGACTTAAACAGCGATAAACGGGCAGTGGTGAGTGATTAGTAAATAACAGTTTGCTAACCACTCACCACTGCACGCTTATCACTAATCAATAACCGTTAACCGCTAATTAATCGTGTTTATAGAACAGCCTCCCGAGTTCGTTCGTAAGTTATATCCCAGCGCCGTCTGGCGAATGGACCCGAATGAGAGAGCCATTTACCTGACTTTTGACGACGGACCTATCCCCGAAGTTACTCCCTGGGTTCTTGATTTACTTGACAAATACAGTATAAAGGCCACCTTCTTTATGGTAGGTGACAATATCCGTAAGCATCCCGATGAGTTTCAAATGGTTGTGGAGCGGGGACATCGTATCGGCAACCATACTTTCAACCATTTAAGGGGATTTGAATATAACTTCAAAGACTATCTGGCCAATGCAGAGAAAGCAAATGAAGTGATGAAAACGGACTTATTCCGTCCTCCGCACGGACATATGGGATGGACACAGTATATGATACTGAAACGCCGCTATAAGATAATAATGTGGGACTTGGTAACGCGCGATTATAGCAAGAAGCTACGCGGTCCCCAGGTGCTTGCCAACGTAATGAGATACGCACGCAACGGTTCTATCATTACATTTCATGATTCCTTAAAGTCTTGGAATAACGGCAACCTGCAATACGCATTGCCACGGGCAATAGAATTTCTGAAAGAAGAAGGATACGAGTTTAAACAGCTATAGAGTTATGGGAATTGAAAGTTAAAAGTTGAGAGTTGAAAGTTTGCTATACAGCATAATCGCGCAGCTTAACTTTCAACTCTCAACTTTTAACTCTTTCAGCTTTCTCAGTTTACTTTTACCGTCAACGGATTGCGTACTTTCTGAGCGAAATCAGCCATATACAGGTTCCAAGCATCGGCGGTCTTGATGTCCGCTCTATCCCATGCAAATCCCCAATAATATACATATTCCGAACCCGGTTCGTAATCACTGACAGCAAGCACATGACCATCGGCATTATTACGTTCCTTCTTTTCCTTTTCGGAGAAAAGTACAGTTTTAGCATCCTTGACAACGGTAGGTACAGCAGCACCCATAAAAATTTTGCCATTATCAGGACCGGTAGTAGGATCTACATAGGTAATGTAACCGTTAGCAGCGTCGGCAACGACAGCCCCATCCGGTTCATGCAATACAATACCTGTAACGATAGGCAATGTTTCTTTCAGATTGCTGTATGATACGGCTGTCCTGTTCAAGTGCGAACCTGCATCCAATGTAATCAAACGTGTTTCTACCACAGTCGAATCACCCTTTACAGTCAGAGGATTGAACTCCAACTTCACTGTAAAGCGCAGCGGGCCGTTATCCAGAATCTCCTGATTCTTATAGCACCACGGATAGATAATGTTGTCATCTACCATCAATGCGGCTACACCGGCTCCCAATGTGGGACCTACTGCATAGCAGTCCATACCATGCCCATGGTCAATATGGTAAGACATTTCTTTCAGTAACGCATCAGCTTTCTCCGGATCCGTTTTCTTTAATTCTCTCAGCTTGGCACGAGTTTCCCTATCAGTTTCCTTGGCATACATAGCTTCCAATATGGGCTCGGAGGTATCGCGCTTTGTAAACAAGTCGTAGCCGAAGCCACGCTCACCCTTTGCCTGCAAAGCAGGACCATACGCACGAAAAGCCACCAAATCATTCTCCCAAGCCATATCATCCATACGTTCGGGGTAACATTTACCGCAAGCCTTTACATCAAAAGCCTCAGGCGTACCGGTCTGTATGGTATAAGTAGCGATGCCGTTGGCAGCTACCGTAGCGGGAAATATAACCTTGTCATCATACGTAATCTGATAAGGCACTTGCTGCCCGTCAGCGTTCAATACGACAATCTGCGCCGTATCTGCCAAGCCCAAACGGTTTGTAACAGTCTCCATAGACACCTCTACCATCTCATTAGAGCGCTCCATGGCCAACGGATTGGTTACCGTAACGGTCAGCGTTTTGCTCTCGTTACAAGCGAAGCAAAACAAAACCGTCATACATAATAAAAGAAGTTTCTTCATACTGAATAAATAATATGATAAAGGCGGTAAAGTAATATTCCTCTATCACCTACCGCCTTACCACCTTTAATTACCTTATTATTTCGGTTGTTTTCCGATGTAAGCCAAGATACCACCGTCAACGTACAGGATATGTCCGTTAACTGCGTTAGAAGCCTCAGAAGCCAAGAATACAGCAGGACCTGTGAGTTCTTCCGGATCCAACCAACGACCGGCGGGAGTCTTAGCGCAAATGAATGAATCGAACGGGTGACGGCTGCCGTCAGCTTGCTTTTCACGCAACGGAGCGGTCTGCGGAGTAGCGATGTAACCCGGACCGATACCATTACATTGAATGTTGTATTCACCATATTCAGAGCAGATGTTACGAGTCAGCATCTTCAAACCACCCTTAGCGGCAGCGTATGCAGATACAGTCTCACGGCCCAGTTCGGACATCATAGAACAGATATTGATGATTTTACCATGACCCTTCTTCATCATTGCAGGCAGAACAGCCTTAGAAACGATAAACGGAGCGTTCAGGTCAATATCGATAACGCGACGGAAGTCGGCAGCTTCCATTTCGTGCATAGGAACACGACGGATGATACCTGCGTTGTTAACCAAAATATCGATAGTACCTACTTCTTTTTCAATTGTTGCCACCATAGCCTGAACAGCAGGTTCATTAGTTACGTCGCATACATAGCCATGTGCTTGGATACCCTTTTCGGCATAAGCAGCCATACCTTTATCCACCAATTCTTGGTTGATATCGTTAAAACAGATTTTTGCGCCTTGTTCAGCAAAAGCCGAAGCGATAGCAAAACCGATACCATAAGAAGCACCTGTAACGAGGGCTACTTTACCTTCCAAAGAAAAATTCAAATACTGATTCATGATGTTTATTTATTTAGGTTGAAAAATGTGATTGTCTGTTCTAACTCTTATTTCAAGTCTGTAATCAAAGAGAAATCTTGGTCTCCGTAATCCAGATTCTCGCCACCCATACCCCATATAAAGGTATAATTATGTGTAGCCGCAGCCGAGTGGATAGACCATTCGGGAGAGAGGACGGCTTGGTCGCCCTTCATCCACACATGACGGGTTTCGTCTACTTCGCCCATAAAGTGGCAAATAGCATGATCTTCCGGAATCTCAAAGTAGAAATAGGCTTCCATACGACGGCTGTGAACGTGCGCAGGCATCGTGTTCCACACACTGCCCGGAGCAAGTTCCGTCATACCCATTTGCAGTTGGCAAGTGGGCAATACCTGATTAACCAACATCTTATTGATATTACGGTGATTGGAGCCTTCCAAAGAACCCATTTCAGCCACCACCGCGTCTTTTTTCGTCACTTTCTTATCGGGATAGTTGCGATGGGCCGTTACGGAATTGAAGTAGAACTTAGCCGGACGGGCTGCATCCTTACTCTCAAAAGTAACTTCACGGTCGCCCGAACCCAAGTAGAGGGCTTCTTTATAGTCCATCTCAAATACGGCACCACCCGCTCTCACTACACCCGGTCCGCCAACGTTGAAGATACCCATTTCACGACGGGTCAGGAAGTAAGGTGCTTTCAACGGGTCGATAGCTTCCAATGGCAGTACTTCACCCACCGGCATAGCGCCACCCACTACCATACGATCATACATGGAATATACCATATTTACTTCGTTCGGAGAGAATACCTTCTCTATAAGGAAATCGCGACGGATTCTTTTTGTATCATAGCTTTTCGCATCTTCCGGATGTGCAGCGTAGCGAATTTCATAGTTCGTTCTCATGATTTATTACGTTTTTAAGTTATCAAGTAAATAGCCGAGCGGTACGTCGTTTACGTACACGATTGCAAATGTAGCAAAAGAAAACGGCAAAACATTACTATTTTGTCCCAATTATCTATCAATATTGTACAAAGAAAGAAAAAATCATTAGAAACGTCCTAACATTTGATGAATAATTTAAAAGAAAGAATGCGACCAATAAAAAAAGCTCCGACAATCATAGACTGTCAGAGCTTTTTTGTTGGACTACCAAGATTCGAACTTGGACAAACAGAACCAAAACCTGTTGTGCTACCATTACACCATAGTCCAAACATATGTGCTTTCTGTTAAAAAGCGGTGCAAAGATAGAAGTATGTCCCGAAATATGCAAATATTTCGGGACATTTTTTCATATCCATATATTATTTTGCAATAATCAGATAATAATTCTTCTTGCCGCGTTGTACCAGCAGATACTTATCATCCAGTAAATCAGCGGTTGTAACAACCTGATCGAAAGCTGCCAGCTTTTCTTTGTTCAAAGATACACCACCGCCCTGTACCAGCTTACGCATTTCGCCTTTGGACGCAAATACGGCTGCATTGTCTACAAACAAATCAACCGCCTTCACACCCGCTGCCAGTGCATCACGAGATACCTCAAACTGAGGCACACCCTCAAATACTGCCAGCAAGGTATCTTCATCCAACTTCTTCAATGCTTCCGAAGTAGCATTACCGAAAAGGATATTGGAAGCATCGACAGCTGCATTGTAGTCTTCTTCGGAGTGTACCATAATGGTAACTTCCTTAGCCAGACGCTTCTGCAGAACACGCAAATGCGGAGCAGCTTCGTGCTCGGCTGTCAAAGCCTCGATTTCTTCCTTAGTCAGAGAAGTAAATATCTTGATGTAACGGGCTGCATCGGCATCGCTCACATTCAGCCAGAACTGGTAGAACTTATAAGGAGATGTATAACGGGGGTCAAGCCATATATTGCCGGATTCCGTCTTACCGAATTTACCGCCGTCCGCCTTTGTAATCAGAGGGCTTGTCAAGGCAAATACCTCGCCGCCATTGGTACGGCGAATCAGCTCTGCTCCCGTAGTGATGTTACCCCATTGGTCCGAACCACCCATTTGCAGCTTGCAGCCTTTGGTTTCGTACAAGTGCAGGAAGTCGTAGCCTTGCAACAGCTGGTAAGTAAATTCAGTGAAAGAAAGACCGTCACGGGCCTCACCGTTCAGACGCTTCTTCACCGAGTCCTTAGCCATCATATAGTTTACAGTGATATGCTTGCCCACTTCGCGAGCGAAGTCAAGGAAGCTGAAATCCTTCATCCAATCGTAGTTGTTCACCAACTCCGCACGGTTAGGGGCATCCGAGTCAAAATCCAAGAACTTGCTCAGCTGTTTCTTCATGCCCGCCATATTGCGTTGCAGTGTTTCTTCAGTAAGCAGATTGCGTTCCGCCGACTTACCGGAAGGGTCGCCAATCATACCCGTAGCGCCGCCAATCAGTGCCAACGGCTTATGGCCGCAGCGTTGGAAGTGGCGCAATATCATTACACTGCATAGGTGTCCGATATGCAGAGAGTCCGCCGTAGGGTCGAAACCGATATATGCAGTCACTTGTTCCTTTGCCAACAGTTCTTCCGTACCCGGCATCATATCGTGGAGCATGCCACGCCATTTTAATTCTTCTACAAAATTCATCGAATGATTAACTATTAATTATTTGATTTATACTTTGTCTGCGACAAAAGTACGACTCTTTATCCTAACAAACAACTCTTATTGTTTAAAAAAGACTTTGGCGATATTTTCCTGCACCGCTTCCGTAAGTTCGGACAAAGAAACGCAACGGGCTTGAGCTGCCCGGCTATACAAATCCGCAATTGGCACATCGCTCTCGTCAGTCTCTAAAAACAAACGGTCGGAAGGAGTAATCCGCAAGGCTTCTTCCTGATACTTCTCCCCGAAAGAGAGATAAAACCCGTGCCTCAGGTATTCTTTCGCAAGGACCGCCTTTCCGCGAAAGCCATGAATAATCCAGGGGTTGGCCGGCCGTATCTGCTGTTTCAGTTTCAGCAATTCATCCACAGCCTTTACCAAGTGAATGACCAAAGGCTTGCCCAGTTCCATAGACAGCCGCGCCTGATATTCAAAAACCTCTACCTGTACAGCCTGCGGGACGCCAGCCAATTTATCCAGACCGGCTTCTCCTATGGCAAGAACCTGCGGATGCCCGGCTAAAAAAGCCAGAATATCCATTTCATGCCGAATAGCCGGAGTAACAGTTGCCGGGATATGCCAGGGATGTATGCCCACCGAATACCATTCCCCCGTCTTCGGAGCAAAAACGTCGGGATAACAGTTCACAATAGCCGTTCCGGGCATTTGCGGCGACCGATGCGCGTGTATGTCAACAAGAGACTTCATGGGACAGGGTCATATCCGGAGCCACCCCAAGGATGACAACGTAAAATACGTTTTATCGCCAGATAAAGCCCCTTAAAAGGACCGTGCTTCTTAATGGCCTCAACTGCGTATTGAGAACAGGTAGGAGTAAATCTGCACGACGGGGAAGTCATGGGTGAAATGCACTTCCGGTAAAAATAAATAGGAAGCAACAACAGATATGAGAGCAAGCGTTTCATGGTTTAGGAAGGGTTACGGCTGCATCTGTATCTTGTACCGCCACTTTCTCGGCAATACGTGCCAAGGCTGTCTTCACCCTGTCCTCTATTACGGAAGATTCTACCAACTGGTCGGAGAGGTAAATAAAGGCAATCGCCAGCCGGCATTTCTTTTCCGCCAACACACTCAGCAACCCGTGCTTGTTTACACGATACGCTTCGCGTATCTGACGCTTCACACGGTTACGCTTCACCGCACGTTTGAAACGCCGCTTTGAAACACTGATGAGGATGGAAGCATCCGCCTCCAACTCCTCTACTGGCAAATACACCACACGCAACGGGAAGACCGAGAACGAGCGCGAACCGCCCGCAAACATCTTCTCTATAATCTTTTTTTTATCCAGTCTTTCGACTTTATGTAAGGTATTTGCCATGAATAAACTATAAAATTAGGAATGAAAAATGAAGAATTATAAAAAACGAGCTACAAGGTTTGCGACATCTAAAATACCACACCTGTAGCCCGTAATTTCTATTGTTACAACTACAAGCCACAAGCCAACGGACTTATAACTTATAATTCATAACTCATACTTCCTTTCACTTTCCTTTGTTGTTCTCCTTAATGAACATATCGAGCGCTGCCGTCATAGAGGGCGCCTGTACGCTGGGAGCTTCCAAATCCAAACGAAGTCCGGCGTCACGCACAGCTTGCGCTGTTGTAGAACCGAAGGTTCCGATCTTAATTTCTTTCTGTTCGAAATCCGGGAAATTCTTCTTCAAAGAAGACACACCTGCAGGACTAAAGAACACCAACATATCGTAATCAAACTTCTCGTCCGGAGTAAAGTCATTACTTACCGTACGATACATAACTACTTCCGTATGCTGAATCTTGCTTTTATCCAGCAAATTCTTAATTTCTTCTGTATGCACATCCGACATTGGCACTAAGTACTTTTCAGTCTTATGCTTTACAATCGAAGGCAACAAATCGTCAAACTTTCCGGTATTTCCAAAGAAAATCTTACGCTTGCGGTATTGTACATACTTCTGGATGTACAAGGCAATCGTCTCCGTTACACAGAAATATTTCATGGTTTCGGGGATTGTCACACGCAATTCCGTACAAAGATGAAAAAAGTGATCGATTGCATGACGCGAAGTGAAAATCACGGCAGTATGGTCCAATATAGACACTTTTTGCTGTCTGAACTCTTTCGCTGAAAGGCTCTCTACTTTGATAAACGGGCGAAAATCGATCTTCACACCGTACTTCTCTGCAATGTCGTAGTAAGGAGATTTCTCTGATGCCGGTTTCGGCTGCGACACAAGTACTTTCTTAATTTTCAACGTCCTAAAATTTTATTATCAAATAATCGTTTAGTTGCATCATCCCCTGATATAACATGAAACAAGGCATGATTTCAAGGGCACAAAAGTACAAAATTAAAAGGAAACTGCCATGTAAATTGTTACAAAAAAGCTTTAACCACTTATATAACATCAATATTTTAGTAAAAAAGGCTAAAATCAATCCAATTATCACTGTAAGTTGCAGACTTAAATCGAAATAGACAATAAATAGAGCGAATGGAAAAAGGGCAAATCCGAGGTAATAAAGTAGGGTAGAATACGATTCGAGCCAAAGCGCCGTGACACTTTCGTCAAAAAAAATCCAACCCAGTACGGAATAGACAATCCACTTCAAAAATAGATACAGCATACCGACCCCGATATAAATTACCAGTAACATAAAGGGCGGGACATGGTGTACCAACTCCGGCTGAATATCATTGCAATAATTAAAAATACAGACACCGACAAGAACACAGGTTTGTAGAATCAACAGCAACAGATAGCGCATATCACCTGCCGTCGAAGTGGCAAATATACTGGTGCGCTCACGATGCAGCAAGAAATCCTTTACCAGTTGCAACAAGAACCGGCGGCTGCGTGAAAGGACATAGGCCGAAAGAAAAAAACAGCACAACAAGACAATGGTAAGACCATCGTCCATTCTTGGAGAATAAGGAATGGGAATCCCTTCAGCTCCTCCTGTCGCCCATGTCATCAACAGGTTTATCATATTGCTGCAAACTTACGAATGGAGGCATCCCACAAAGGAGTGGTATGTACCAATTCAACAGCTTCCCCCGCTGTTTCCGCCACATGCCAGATAGCGCCATGCTGCGCACGCATAAAATTCTCTTCTACGGCTTTCCGGAGCATGGCGAGCAACGGGTCGAAATAGCCTTTTACATTCAGTATAACTATCGGATTCAGATAAAGTCCCAATTGTTTCCAAGTTATGACTTCAAGCAATTCTTCCAGAGTACCGCAACCACCGGGCAGCGCTATCACGGCATCACTCAAATCCGCCATCATTTTCTTGCGCTCGTGCATACTTTCCACCTCCACAAGTTCAGTCAATCCCGTATGATGCCATCCCTGTTCGACCATAAAACGGGGTATCACTCCGGTAACTTCACCTCCCGCAGCAAGTGCCGCATCCGAAACGGCAGACATAAGTCCCATATTGCCTGCACCATTAATCAAACGGATATGCCGCTGCCCCAGCAACGTTCCCAACTCATGGGCCGCATCGAAATAAACCGGGTCAATCTTGGTACTTGAAGCGCTGTACACACATACGGAGGTTATTTTATTCATCGTCTTTTAGCTATATCAATTATACTTGTTGCAAAGGTATATGATTTTAAGGAGATTTGAAAAAAGAAGCTGCTCATTCTGCTTCGGAATATTCCGGAGGCAGAAAGGCAGCTTTCTATAATAAATAGCTTGTAAAGCTATGCTGATTACTGTTTAATGAAGAATGAAAAATAAAGAACGAAGAATTAGATACCGAAGGCGGTTTTCACTTTATCAACGTAATCCAATTTTTCCCATGTGAAAAGCTCAACAGTCACATCCTTGTCGCCTTCATAACGAGACTTGAAACGCTTGGTGATGACTTGCGGCTCGCGTCCCATATGACCGTAGGCGGCAGTTTCCTGATAGATAGGATTACGCAACTTCAAACGGTCTTCGATAGCTTTCGGACGAAGGTCGAAGATTTCATCAATCTTCTTGGCTATCTCACCGTCGCTCATATTTACATGAGCGCGACCGTAAGTGTTTACATATATATTGATAGGACGCGCCACACCGATGGCATAAGACACCTGCACCAACATTTCGTCCGCTACACCGGCAGCAACCAGATTCTTGGCTATATGACGGGCAGCGTATGCAGCGCTACGGTCTACTTTGCTGGGGTCTTTACCGGAGAAGGCGCCACCGCCATGTGCACCCTTACCGCCGTAAGTGTCTACAATAATCTTGCGTCCGGTCAAGCCGGTATCTCCATGAGGACCGCCGATTACAAACTTGCCCGTAGGGTTAACGTGATATTTGATATTATCGTTAAACAACGACAATACCTTCTCATGGTGAATAGAAGCAATGACGCGGGGCATCAGAATATTAATGACATCATTACGGATGATACCCAGCATCTCCTCATCCGCCTTCAACCGGGCAGCGTCGCTGTCATCGGCAGGCAGAATGAAATCATCATGCTGAGTGGAAACTACGATTGTATCGATACGTACGGGATTGCCATTATCGTCATATTCAATGGTTACCTGGCTTTTGGAGTCCGGGCGGAGATAAGTCATTACCTCTCCTTCTCGACGGATGTCCGCCAATACTTGCAGAATGCGATGAGCAAGATCCAATGAAAGCGGCATATAATTTTCCGTCTCATTGGTGGCGTAACCGAACATCATACCCTGATCGCCCGCACCTTGTTCCATAGGGTCTTGGCGTTCCACACCCCGGTTGATATCGGGACTCTGTTCGTGGATGGCGGAAAGCACGCCGCACGAATTACTCTCGAACATATACTCGCCTTTGGTATAGCCGATTTTCTTAATTACTTCACGCGCAATGAGTTGAAGATCAACATACGCCTTGGTTTTCACTTCTCCAGCCAGCACCACCTGTCCGGTAGTAACCAGAGTTTCGCAAGCTACTTTCGAACTGGGGTCGTAAGCCAACAGTTTGTCAAGCACAGCGTCCGATATTTGATCGGCCACTTTGTCGGGGTGTCCTTCAGACACCGATTCGGATGTGAATAAATATCCCATTTCAATTAAAAATTAAGAATGAACAATTAAAAACGGAAATGAGGGGGAAGCGTCATCAATGAGTAGGTATGCAAGTCCCGGTACAGTGTAGTACCGTCAGAAAAGGATGTGTTTTAGCATTTTTTTCTGTGGTTGCAAGCTACTCAAATCTTTCCACATATCATTTTCGGCTGCAAAGATAAAGAGAAATTCCGTATACTCCACAACAGATTACACAGATTAACACAGATTTATTACTTCCCCTGCAGCATTTCTTCCAAGTCGGTCCATACAGGCAATGCAATTTCCGACCCCGGTGGATAAATTTCCTTTAGCGGACGCATCACAAAATCACGTTCACACATCAGCGGATGCGGCAATTTCAGTTCGGGCGCATCAAGGCGGACAAGAGTTCCGCCAATTGTAAAACAGAGCAATAAGTCTATATCTATCAGCCTATCACTGTATACTCCCCCGGCGGATTTCCGCGTACGTCCTATTTCACGCTCTATCTCTTGGGTGAGATGCAGGACAGGCAGCGGCGGAAGAAGCGTCTCCGCGCAGACTACCGCATTCAGAAACGTATTCTCCGAGGAGAACCCCCACGGGGCAGTAGCGTAAAAAGCGGACAGGGAAATCACTTTCCCTACCCGCTCTTCTATTTTCCGGACGGCGAGACGAAGATTATGCTCCTTGTCGCCAAGATTAGTCCCCAGACCGAAGAATATCAAGAATGAAGAATTCTTCATTACTTAATTATTTATCTGTAATCAGCATCGCATCGCCATACGTACCGAAGCGGTAATCTTCCTTCAACGCCACATTGTAGGCTTCCATCACCTGGTCGTAACCGCCGAAGGCGGCAACAATCATCAACAGGGTGGAAAGCGGCATATGGAAGTTGGACACCATTGCATTGGCAACCGTAAAGTCATACGGCGGGAAGATGAACTTATTTGTCCAACCCTCGTATTCCTTCAAATGGCCGTCTGTGCTGACAGTGCTCTCTATCGCACGCATCACCGTAGTACCTACGGCACATACCTGTCTGTTAAAGTCCTTGGCACGGTTCACAACCTTTACAGCTTCTTCCGTGACAATCATTTGTTCGGAATCCGTTTTATGTTTAGTGAGGTCCTCCACATCGATATCGCGGAAGTTACCCAAGCCGGCATGCAGCGTAATGTAAGCAAAGTCTATCCCCTTAATCTCCATGCGCTTCATCAGTTCACGGCTGAAATGGAGACTTGCCGTCGGGGCTGTTACAGCACCTTCGTTACGGGCAAAGATGGACTGGAAGCGTTCCGAATCTTCCGGTTCCACGGGACGGTTGATGATGCTGTGCGGCAGCGGCGTTTCGCCCAATGCGTACAGGGCTTTCTTGAACTCATCATGCGGCCCGTCATAAAGGAAGCGAAGGGTACGTCCGCGTGAGGTAGTATTGTCAATCACCTCAGCCACCATGGAATCGTCTTCACCAAAATAGAGTTTGTTGCCGATACGGATTTTACGGGCAGGATCTACCAGCACATCCCATAAACGCAACTCTTCATTCAACTCACGCAACAGAAAAACCTCAATACGGGCGCCGGTCTTTTCCTTGTTACCGTACAAACGGGCCGGAAACACCTTCGTATCATTAAAGATAAATACATCCTTATCATCGAAATACTCCAATATATCCTTGAACATACGGTGTTCGATTTCGCCCGTCTTTCTGTGTAGTACCATCAAGCGTGACTCATCTCTATACCTTGTAGGATGTAAGGCAATCTTCTCTTCAGGAAGTTTAAATTTAAATTGCGACAGTTTCATAATTATAATGTGCTAATATGCTGATGTGCCAATGTGCCGACGAAGCGCAAGACAACAGCACGATGTTAATAATCAATTTTCTTCTATTACGACTTCTTGTCCGTCTATCCACTCTTTGAAATCAAGCGGGTTAAGGCAATCTTCTATATGGACTTCCCCTACACGGGTACGCTCCAAAGCCGTGAGGTGGGCGCCGCTATTCAACGCCTCACCGATGTCACGCGCCAAAGCGCGGATGTAAGTGCCCTTGCTGCACACCACCCGAACCTTGATTTCCGGCAGGTTGCATTCCAGCAATTCAATCTCGTCAATCACCAGCAACTTGGGCTTCAACTCCACTTCTTCGCCTTTGCGGGCAAGGTCATAGGCACGCTTTCCGTTCACCATGCAGGCCGAGAAAGCGGGGGGCACTTGCTGTATCTCACCGATAAATTTTTTCAGAGTCTCCTCTACCAGCTCCCTCGTGATGTGTTCCGTAGGATAGGTAGCATCTATCTCATGCTCCAAATCATAGGAAGGAGTGGTAGCACCCAACCGGATGGTGGCAACATACTCCTTGGTGTGATACTGGAATTCTTCAATCCGCTTTGTAGCCTTGCCCGTACACACTATCATCACTCCCGTAGCGAGAGGGTCGAGTGTGCCCGCATGACCAACTTTCAATTTCTTTACTTTCATCCGCCGGCAGATATGATAGCGCGCATGGCCTACGACCTTGAACGATGTCCATCCCAACGGCTTATTGAAATACAGAACTTCTCCTTCTTTAAAATTCATCATCACACTACTTCTAAATTATGTCCTGTAAGCAACAACAGAAGGATAATCCCTCCTACGATGATGCGATACCAGCCGAATGCCTTGAAACCATATTTCGTCACGAAGCTGATAAAGAACTTAATGGCAAGCAAAGCCACCACGAAAGCCACCACATTGCCAAGTATCAATGCCGGCATATTATTCACGATAATCTCCGTTCCACCGTCCAGAAAGAGTTTCAACATTTTATAGACCGTAGCCGCAAACATCGTGGGAACAGCCAGGAAGAAAGAGAACTCTGCCGCAGCCTTGCGAGTCATTTTCTGTGCCATACCGCCGACAATCGTCGCCATGGAACGAGACACGCCCGGTATCATTGCAATACACTGGAACAGACCGATATTAAAAGCCTTCTTCTCCGTCAGGACAGTATCTTCACTGCCTTTAGAGAATATCTTGTCGCAGAACAGCATGAACACACCGCCAATCACAAGCATTACAGCCACCACAGTCACACTTTCCAGCATCTCGTCAATCTTGTCACTGAACAGGAATCCCAATACAGCCGCCGGAACAAATGCCACCAGCAACTTCCAGTAAAAGTCGAACTTATGCAGAAAACGCTTCAATGCAGAAGCTCCTGCCGGAACCGGAGTATGGTTTAAACGGAAAAAACGCTTCCAATACAACCAAACTACCGAAAGGATTGCACCGAACTGTATAATCACCGTAAAGGCTTTTACAAATTCCGTACTCTCTATGCCCAACAGATTCTGTGCAATAATCATGTGTCCCGTAGAAGAAACCGGCAAGAACTCCGTCAATCCCTCTACGATAGCTATAATAATCACTTCAAGCGTACTCAAATCTCCCATAATCACTCTTTTGTTTCTTCTTTTGTTTTCGGTTTACGCAATACGGCATATATCATGAATACAAACCCCAACAGGCAGACCAATGGAGCCACTTTAATGCGTCTTACACTAAAAATGTCCGGTTCAAAGTGTGTCGGTGTAGATACGGGACCGGTCATTAAAATAAAACCAAGTATTACCACCGCCATACCGACAGCAAGCAAAATAAAATTGGTCTTGTCAAAAGCGAACTTCTGTTTACTCATCTATTTACATTTATTATTAAACTCCTATATATAATATAACGTGCTCGCTTTCATCCTCAGATACTTATTGATAGAAAGCAACGCACACAGCCAAGTAATGAGCACTCCAAACACCAGTACGGCAACGGAAACCAGCAACATCACCTCAGGCGTAATCACCCTGATTAATTCCGGCTCATAAGAAACCAGCCAATAGGCGGCTCCCCACAGGACAGCATCGGCAATGACAGCCGACAACACGCCTATCCAGAAATTACGCCGCAAGAACGGACGCCTGATAAAGCTCCAGCTTGCCCCCACCAGCTTCATTGTATGAATAAGGAAGCGTTTGGAATAGATAGTCAGACGGATTGTATTGTTTATCAACGCAAAGGAAATGAAAGTAAGAATGACAGCCAGCCCCAACAGCATCAGGCTGATATTGCGGATATTATCATTCACCGCATCTATCAGGTCTTTCTGATAAAGCACTTCCTGAATATTCGTATTTTTCTTGATTTTCTTCTCTATCTTGGCAATGCTGTCCGAATTGGCATAATCCGAATGCAGCTTAATCTCGATGGACGCCGTAAAAGGATTATAGCCGAGGAACTCCTGCGGGTCTGTCCCCATCGCCTCGGTTTGTTCGCGAAGCGCCTGTTTCTTGGAGATATATTCAGTCTCCTTCACAAACGGCTCTTTATCCAACTTCTTCTGCAGTTTCAGAATATCGCTCTCTTTCATATCATCACTGATAAGAATAGAGAAGTTGATATTCTCCTTTACGTACACGGAAAGATTGTGAGCCCCCAATACAAAGAACACCACCAAGCCCAACAACAGCAATACCAATGTAGTACTTATGCTGGATGTGATGAACTGCATATCAAAATAGGATACCGAATTACGTTTAGCTTTCATTAAATCACCTTTTTTTACGAAACACATAAATCATGGAACTGCTGCGCTCTTTCTTTACCAACGCATGGAACCATGCCAATGTACCGGTAATCATACCCCGCATGAACGGGCACGAACGGCGCATATTTTTCTCTGTCAACATGGACACGTAGAACGCGTCAAACGGCATGGGATGACGTTCCGCCAAAATAAAGCCATGCTTGGAACCCAACCGTTGGATAGTGCCGGGAGTGAAATGCCACAAATGCCGGGGCACATCGTAGGCAGCCCAATAAGCTCCGTATTTCTTGGCGTCGTACGAAGAGCAGTTGGGTACGGCTACAATCAGCACTCCTTTTTCCGTCAGCAACGAATTCAGCGATTCCCAAGTCTCATTCAGCGATTCAAGGTGCTCCATTACGTGCCACAGGGTAATGACATCAAAACTATCCGGTTCAAAATCTTTCAACGCCGTATCGGGCTTTACCTCCAAGCCGAAATGCTCTTTGGCAAAAGCACGTGCACGGGCATTCTTCTCAATAGCTTCCACCTGCCAGCCGCAACGCCTCATTGTATCGGCAAAATAACCGGTTCCCGTACCGATGTCCAGCAAACGTCCTGTTTTACGATGTGCCTCATGCGTCACCAAACGGGCTTTGCGCTTCAACATATAGCTGCGCACCCAATGGTATACGGAGTTCATCACCCCTTTTTTCGTATCTGAATGGGATATATAATCGGGAGTTTCATAATAGCGTCCAATTTCCGCTTCTACGGGAAAATCCTGAGTCAATATAAAACCACAGTCCCTGCAACGGCACAAGTGGAATACTTCACCCGAAGCATAATGGTCTACGCAGGTCAGGATACGCTCCAAATGCGTTCCACCACATACCGGACAAGCTTTAATAGTGAGTTTATTCATCGAACGTTTACCAATAAGGAAGTGCAGTCTGAACCGAACAGACCGCACTTATCCTAAATTTGGTGCAAAATAACAAATAAAAAGTGATTTACAAGGTTTTCATTAAGGAGATTTAATAAATGATGCCCTATAATGGCATTACATACCCTACGATTCCGATTTTTCTCCAATCACCTCGTTTATCATAACTTGCTTTATCCGCCACAGTATAATAATATCCTTTACCGTCAGTAGCCTCAAACAGAGGGACGCTTCCCTTTTGAGGTGAATCGTAAATATAGCCTATCATCACTTTATCACTACCCGCTTTCTCACTATTCATAGAGAGTCTTTGAAGAATTCCCTGCTTATAAGTATAGAGCGGGGCGGTATTTTCTTCCTGATTTTGGTACAGGGAACATATAGCCCCTTCATATTTACATTCACTTTTTGCCGAACAAGCCTCATAAGAATTGAAATAAGCATAATTATACCCACTCCAAGCCTGAATTAAAGGTACGGTGGCTACTACTTTCAGTGTATTTTCAGCGATATATGCTTTCACAGCCTCTTGTAGCTGTGCCTTTTTAGTCTTATCACTTATTACTCTGTAAATAGGAATCGTTTCTATATAGGTAAGCGCATAGTTTGTCTCATCCGGATCGGTACCGAACCATTCTATAAGTTCTTTTTCTACGGGAGGTAAAGAAAGCAGAGATGTATTCCCCCCACAAAATTCCATGATTAATTGCCCGCCTGCTCCTTTAGGCAGTCTCTCATCTGTTATTGGAATAGTCCCCGTTCCAATTCCTATCTCCGCCATTTTATTAAGTGTATAATATAATAAAACGCTTTGAGATTTATCTCCAAATGAAAGCAATTCCGGAATGGTGGTACGGAACAAACTCTTATAGCGCATTCCCAATCCTGTACGTTTCAAAATATGTGTACCATACTTCTTGACAATTTCTTCCGGTGCCAAATTTTGAATATCATTCCTGAAATCAGTGGTAAAACAAAGTTCTGCATCCGGGTAAAAAGCCCAAAAAGAACTATTGAACCCTACACCATATTTAGTATAGGTTTGTTGACAACTAACAAAAGAAAATTGTGATGAATGCGCATAGCCTGCCTGAAATTCCGGATGTTTAAGCAAAGCCCCCGCAAACAGGGGATCTGAAAACTCATAGGTTTCTACACGAGAAATATCAGCTACCCGCCTCAAGAACTTTAGCGGATCTTCTCCCATAAGATTAGTGGGAAAACCACTCCGAGACGGAAGAGTGCGTATAGATGTACCGTTCTTCTCTACCAACTGTAAATCAAAGACCGGGGCCCTTACAGCCTCAAAACTCAAATAATCTTTTGTAATATCATACCCCGCTCCAAGTAGCTGAATATCTTTATGAGGATAAATCTTAAAAATGGGTTCTTTATCCGGCACAGCACAAAATTCCATGGGAGAATTGACCTGCAAAGGCCGAGGTTTATAAAAGTTAGAATCTTCATCATCATCACAACTGAAAAAAGCACAAAGCACTAATGTAAATAGCAAAGTTCTTGTTTTCATAACTTATCAGATTTGGTGTTCTCCAAATATACGGAATTAAAAATGAATATAGTCATTAATAATCAAATATTTATAAGTTATGGGAGTATTCATCCTATTCATGACGACACAATGCAATCATCATAGAAATATAGCGTATACCACAAAAAAGAACAGGCAATATTCAAAGTACTCATATTCTCTATTTCTTTCACCCACATTGATAAGATATAGCCCATTCTTAAAGAAAAGTTGGCCACACATCACCTTTCTTCGTGCTTATGTACCACTTTGTTTCTCCCGCCTCATCCACTTTCTGAGAAACAGAAAATTCATGCAACTTGGTAACATATATAGTATTTGTCTGCGGCTGTGTCAACAATATAGCAAAAGAGTACTCACCTTTCACAGGCGGATAATACACACCTAAGAAAGATACATAAGTCTCCCTGTTTTCCGCATTATTTATTTTCCCTATAGACATACGATACCCATACTCAGTGGTAAACCCCGGAGTATAAAAGCTCAATAGGTAATAAACATAATCAGGCTGAAAAATACGCCCATATACAGGGGCAGAAGACAACATCTTATATTCTTCTTCTGTGAAATCCATATATAATTGAATCTGCCCGCTAAGCCCCGAAACGCCTATATTACTTTCATGGTTTGATGGGTAAATATAGCTCTCCAAATACTTCATATTATAATCAGAAGTTTCAGATATATTATCATCATCCGAACAGGCACAAACTCCTGCAAGCATACTAAAAAGTATACTATAAAAATATAGCCTATTCATTCCTTTCATTTTTTAATTACCCAATTTTTCATTTTACAAGACTTACAATATATCCCCAAGTTATATCTCCTGCCTCATCCACAACCGGAAGTATTTTCAATGAATATGTTCTTGTTATACGAAACGTATTAGTTGAAGGTTGTGTAAGGCGAATAGCAAACTTATACTCCCCACTAACTTCTGAAACACGAATACGCATACCATAGGTTATATATTTACTTTTATAAAGTTCTGATTCGTAAGGATGCTCAGTTATATCCCAATAATGATAAGCTTTCTCACCCCAACTTGTAGGATTTATAAGAACATCAAACGGATCAAAGTGACTTAAATAATGAGTTTCGGTTTCATCCTTATTCAATATGCTTAGATAAGTAGGAAGAGAACGTATAAAGCGTAAATCATCATCATTTAAAGCTAAATACAGATAAACATACGAATCAGGAGATTTACAATAGGGACGTTCAGAAAGCTCTTGTGTTCCTATTATATTATCTATAAGTTCATAGCCACTCTCACTATTCGGATAACAGGTTGCTTCATTGGATTCGTCATCTGAACAACCACCTAAAATGCTCAATAAAAAAATATAATAGAAAAATGATAAATTCACTTTCATAATTGATATTTGTTTCATATAAATATTATTTTATTTAAGGAATAAGCATACATTTATCCTCTTCTGGATAATTTATTGTTTTAGCAATCGACCACATAATGGAGTAATGATCTGTATAGTTCAAAGAATCTGGATTATACATTACATGATCAGGGATTTTAATTTGTGCATTATCTCCTTTTTGATAAATATAACGCTTTTGCTTATCAAAGAAACTACGATCTATTCTTCTTAATTTATAAAAATGTTGTTGATAAGTAGTTATTAAGTCAAAAACAATTCTACCTTCAAACTGAGGTCCCGGACTAAAATTAAGCATATAGGATCCTGGATATACCCAATTCTCACCAGTAGGTACCTTAGGCTTAACAGTAGGTAATATATACTGCTCACCAGCTTCATAAGAAGAATCTGTGAAAGTAAATGTTGGCTGATACAATTTTGTAAAAGCAAATGTTTTTTTAGCAATTCCTAAATAGTTGCTAACTCCCGCTGAAATGGTATAAGCTCCATAATCATTAAATTTTATCCGCATATGTCCATTACTAACTTGTTCCATGGAAACACTGTTACCTACTTCCCCAAAATACCGTTCTTTTACAGAAAAAGAATAAATTGGTTCTGTAGGAAGAGTAGATGGATAAGATACTTTGAAATCATAATATTGTCCTAACTCAATATTATCAGGAGTTGTGAATATAAGTTGGTTATAAGATGCAGAATATACACGACTATACGAATATTCTTTCTTATCTTTTTCGTCTGTTGCTATTATTATAACTTTACAGCTCCCGCTACTTACAAACTTAATAGAAAACGAATTATTAGTTTTTAAATTTACCCTACAACAGTTTTGAGAACCATTAATAATCCTATACTCTATTCGATATGTTGGATTGATACACCAATCATAAGTATAAGTAGAAGAAATATTATACTCTGTATCTAATTTAAGAGTAGCTTTACCATCTTTTTCTATTACACTTGGTTCATAATTTACTACTATTTTTGCAGGAAGTAACTCATAAGTGGATTTTATGCTTGCTTCATCAGTATATGAGAATCCGCTCCACGCTCCAGACGGATTTATGCTAAGATTGCTTTCCGGTTGCATAATAGAATTGACATCATTACTATGTTCCAAACCTACAAGGTGACCTAAAGCATGCATAATAGCAAACTCCTTTTGCGCTTGCGGCATTTCTGCCCAATATTTATATGATAAATTAATACGGATTTGTGCTTTAGAATCTATTTTTCCATTAATAGGCGAAGTAACTGTCATCAGTTGATTGGTAGTTAATCCAGACGGATACTCAAGCATTTCCAACTTCACAGTTGGACGATTATGATTATTTTCATTATTGACATTAGTTGCAAAATTTAGACGAGTATTAAGTTTATTCCACTCCCCTATTGCTTTTTTTACCATTTCTCCCAAATTATAATCTGTTGACGTCATATTAATAAAGATACGACTATTTTCTGGATTCAACACACCTCCATATTTTAAACGAGTCTCTTTAGAAGACGCCTCACGACATTCTTGGAGAAACTGCTTACGAAACATTAAATCAGTCCCTATTATATAAAAAGAGTCACAATCTGCTATAGTTATTGTGTCATACCCATTAGCCGCTAATAATTCCTTATCTGTTTGATATATAATACTATCAAAGCATCTTGTAGCTACTCTATCAACATTTTTTTCTTTATAAAAAAAATTATCTTCTATTGACGATGTACATGCTGTATAAAAAAATGAAAGAGTTATGCACACTATCATTATATTAAATGCCATTATTTGTTTTTTCATTGTGTTTTTCAATTTATGATGTTACAAAATAAAACCACCCTCCAGTAACATTCCATCCGAAGTTATTTCAATTAAATACTCACCACTACTGTTTCCACTTAAATCAATAGACACATTCACAGTATTAGTTACTGTTTCTGAATAAACAACCATTCCAGTAACAACATGAGTAATTGTAATAGTAACGTTTTCGCATATATCTATAAAATCAATATTTACTGTAGAGTCGTATAAGTAGGCATCTATCGGTTGAAATACATTACCGCGAGTAGTAGGTCTATCTTTTGGATTAAACTCCTTACCATTTGGTAAGTTTCTATTGCCATTATCACTAAACCCATAAGTCAAAGGAATCACCTTATACACTAATCTTGGAATCTGGGCATTTAAGAAAGTCGTACTACCTATTACAGCAAATAACATCACTAAACATAGAATTCGTTTCATACCATTATTTTTTATGATTTGATAACAAAGGTAGACCGATTCCCTTGCAGAATAGTGTAAAGCAAGTGTAAAAAAGAAAGTTTACATATAAAAATAAGCTCCCAAATAGTACTATTTAATATTATTTAGCAATTCTCTTAGCTTTCCTTTTTCATATTTTTCGCCCATCTTCATTAGTATATCGTGTTCAGAGTTATAAACCGTAGGGCGTGTACAGTGCATTACGTAAGCTATATGAGTAACTGGAAAATTAAGAAGTAACAAGCAACAGAGACAAGTATGCTTAGGAGATAAATTATATTGAAGTGACACACGAGATACCAAATTATTAGTATAACTATTAACTCCCATAATCAACTGCTTCCACTCGTTATCACTCAGTACATTATCCGATTTATCCTTCCATTTAAAATCAGTAATGATAAGGTTTAACTTGACATACACTGGAGAATGCAGCAATGTTTCTTTTGCCAAAGCTGCATGCTCACCCTTATTAACCTGTAATTCTTCCGATAAAATCACCTGTTGTTTCTCATCTATATATCGGTTATTAATCTTATTTTTCAACAATTCTATTTCCTTCTCTTTCCGCCTTAACTGCTCTTGAAATAATGCATATTGCCTATAAGAAGCTGTCTGCAACTCCAATAAAACTTTTCTATTTTTATGATATTTACATTTATAATATTTTCTGAAACAATAAATAGCCATACATCCAAACACAATAACAGCAAAAAGCACATATTTATACCGACTCAAAAAATCTCTGTATCGTACCTGCTGCTGTTGCATCCAGACTTCTTTTTCTGCTGTAAGTATATCATTACTTTGTGACAAATTATTCAAACTATCCATATAGATGGAACGTAATCTCTCCATTTTGAGTGATTCAACAGAATCACCGCACAACAATGCTATATCCGCCAAACGAGTATAGCCCCCTGCTTTAATGGACAAATCCTTTGCATCAAGGCATTTATTAATATAAAAGATTGCTGAATCGTACTGCTCCATTTGATAAAAAGCATCCCCAAACATCAGAAAATCCGAATAATCCTGCCCCTCACCTGCTTCTAAAAAAAACTTCAAACGTGCATATTCAAGTGCTTTCTCTTTTTTTCCCATTCTACTATAAAGAGAACTCAGTGAACCAGCTACAACAGCCCGAGTTTTGTTATCCCCAAAATTTCCCAATGCTCGATTAGCATCCAAATACTTCTG
Source organism: Bacteroides propionicigenes (assembly GCF_018390535.1). Lineage (GTDB taxonomy): Bacteria > Bacteroidota > Bacteroidia > Bacteroidales > Bacteroidaceae > Bacteroides > Bacteroides propionicigenes. The sequence goes on from NZ_JAHBBW010000002.1 coordinate 298,823, forward strand.
CTCCGCCTCAACATAGCGCTTACATCGAAAATCCACCTTACCTTGCCACAAAAGACCGTTCACCCACATACAAGTATCATTTAAACACCTTCCTATCCGTTCTCCCAGCCGAAAAAGAGAATCAGCTTTAGCGGGCATATCTTGCAAATAATACAAGTAGCCGGCATTTACATAAATATTGCCAATCAACTCATAATTATGGATTTCTTCTCCCAGCAAAGCGGCTTTAAGATATTCTTTCACTGCCATACCATGCTTATTGGAATCCCTGTAAATACTTCCCAGTAAATAATGTGCCCGTGCCTGCATTGCTGTATTACCGTGTACATCATAATATTCTACAACTGAACGTATCAGTGAGTCATCTGTCTGAGTAATAAAGTTTTTGTCTCTCGCCTGTATCAGCAGTAAGGCATAATAAGCACTATCACTCTTTGTTTTCAGTGCTTGAATTGGAATATTCTCCAAAATAAGAAGAGCACTATCAGGAGATAAAGACATCAGCGAATCTATTTGCACAAGCCGAATACTATAACTGCGTCGGAACGTACAAGCTGATAAAATAATGACAAGCAAAGTAATCGCAACAATTGTGTTTTTCATAGAGTTCTCCTATCGCTTCATTTTATACAGCAAAAATAGTGATATTACGGCATTCCATTATCCTCTTTTTCCTAATTCTTCTGTTTATCATAATTTTATTTATCCCCTACGCCATAATGTAGCAATAGTTTTTTTCTGTTTCTTATCTGCAAAGCGTATAACTTCAAAAATATGGCAAAAGATAGAAAGCATTGTGTTCGTTCTTGAGCGGACAAGTGTCCGATAATGAACATATACGAGAATATAATAACCATTGATAATCAACAGCTTACATCTTTGGCACAGGATTTGAATTTTATTAGGCGAAGGCGTTCGAAAAAAGATAATCCGGAAAGGCAACTTTTTATATCGGAAACGGCGTCTACAGGTAAAACGGAAATAGTAACAATAAAAAAATAAAGATTATGAAAACTACAAATTTATTCAAAGCAATCGCATTCGTAGCAATGATTATCGTAAGCGTAATGAACTCAGAAGTAAAGGCTCAGGACAACTTCATTACCAATGAAGAAGTAAAGAATGACTTGGTAGTAGCAAAAACAATCTTCAAGCAAGACGGTACATACCTCTACAACCATATGCGTTATGAATTTACATACGACAACGAAAACCGTCTGACCGGCAAAACCGCCTCCAAATGGGACAGCCTGAAAAGCCAATGGACACCTTACTTCAAAATGTCGTACCAATACGAAAATAATGAAATCATCATGTCATATGCACGTTGGAACAATGCTCACAAGGCTTATGACAAAGATATAGAGAAAAGCGTATATGAAATGAACGAAGAGAATGTGCCAACCGCATAGGCCATACGGAAAACCTGCCGGCAATGGCGGAATAACAGAAAATTAAAGTTAACAATACATTAATAAAAAAGGGCATGGTTCGTGAGAATCGTGCCCTTTTGCTTTTTAACTCGTTCGTATTTCAAATTAACGCCACGCGTTTCAGAAGTAAACACCGAGTGTTTCAAAAACAAAACTCAGGCATTAACTATCAAAAATCATGGCGTTTCAAGAGTTAACTCAAGAGATTTTATTAAAAGTGATTCTTACGAAGTAAGATTATATATTATATCACTTGCGGAAACTTTACCGGTAAAGTTTCCGCAAAATCTTACTGCTTTCCGCAGAATCAAATTTCCTCTCCTTTTAGTGTTGCCGAACTGCTTTCTGTAATCTTAACCGTCACAAAATCACCTATCCGGTGCGTTCCCCGGTCAAAGACAACTACACGGTTCTGCTCGGTGCGTCCGAAAAGCTGGTCGCGTGAGCGTTTGGAAACACCTTCTACCAACACTTCATAAGTTTTTCCTACACAACGTGCATTGGCCTCTGCAGAAAGACGGTTTTGTAAAGCGATAATCTCATTCAAACGGCGAATCTTCACTTCCTCAGGTACATCATCCGGCAAATGTTTGCTGGCATACGTACCCGGACGTTCGGAATACTTAAACATAAAGGCGGCATCATAACCACACGCTTCCATCAAGGAGAGGGAAAGTTGGTGGTCCTCCTCCGTTTCCGAATGGAAACCGGAGAAAATATCCGTAGACAAGCCACAATCCGGAATGATGCGGCGAATAGCGTCTACACGCTCCAAATACCATTCGCGAGTATATTTACGGTTCATCAACTTCAAGATACGGCTGCTTCCGCTCTGTACAGGCAAGTGTATATGCTTACATACATTGGGAACTTCCGCAATGACTTGCAGGGTTTCATCGCTCATATCTTTGGGATGAGAGGTGGTGAAACGGACACGGACACCCGGAGCCGACTCGGCTACAATACGTAGCAGCATAGGGAAAGTTATCACTTCTCCATCCTCTTTCTCAAAACGATAGGAGTTGACGTTCTGCCCCAACAGGGTCACTTCCTTATAACCCTTAGCCACCAAATCGGCAACTTCATTCAAAATGCTTTCCACATCCCGGCTACGCTCCCGTCCGCGGGTATAAGGAACGATGCAATAAGTACAAAAATTATTGCAGCCCCGCATAATGGAAACAAAACCCGAAATGTGATTTCCGCAAATGCGCGAAGGTATCACATCACGATAAGTTTCCGTTGTGGACAGCTCCACGTTAATAGCTTTCTCTCCGGCCTCCACGGCAGCTATCAAATCGGGCAAAGTGAGATAAGCATCCGGACCTACCACCAAGTCGACATGATGATTCGTAATCAGGTCATCCTTGACACGCTCTGCCATACACCCCAACACACCGACAATCAGATTCTTTTTCTTCTTCTTAAGCGAATGGAAAAACTCCAGACGGTTTAAAATCTTTTGTTCGGCATTATCACGGATAGAACAGGTATTCATGAACACCGCATCCGCTTCTTCCAGCGTTTCGGCCACCGAATATCCCGCCATCTGCATCACAGAGGCTATCACTTCACTATCTGCCACATTCATCTGGCAGCCATAGGTTTCGATGAACAACTTTTTGTTTTCATCAGCAGTTGCAGATTTAAAGTCTGCTCCCGTCACATTTTCCATAATCAGTTTGTTTAAAATCAAGTTACATTATTTACATCTTGTCATTCAGAGCGTAGCGAAGAATCTGCTCCCTTTATGTAGTCAGAGGGAAGGGATTCTTCGCTACGCTCTGAATGACAGAGTGCAAAGATACATCTTCACTCCCAATAAAGTGGTGAAACTACGGAAAAATCATACATAAGCTCTCTCTACTCGATATGTTTCTACTGATTCTCGACACGTTTCTACTAATTTATGTTAAGCGACTAAACATTTTCCGAGTGTTAATTTGGCATTGTTGAAATAAATTTCCAATTTTGTGGAATGAAAGAAACATTAGATTTTTTCATAGTTAAGGTTTAGGTTAAAAAAATAAGGGGAGCTGTGAAGCTGCCCTTTTTTAATGCCAATTTGTTGGTTACAATCAGATTAAATAATTACCTTTGGCGATGAAAAAATAAAGAAAGGCTTATGGAAGACATCTTCAAATTTCTGTTAGTTGTGGGCGTTATTGTTATAAGTTTTGTCAGCCAAGCAAAAAAAGGAGCGAAAAAGAAAGCTGGCAACAGTCCTGCCATGCCTGTGCCCGATGAAGAGAATCCCCTTCCTGAAAGTTGGAACGACGGAACTTACGGCGGATATATACCGGAAGGGCCCAAGCCTGAAGCTATTGCAACACGAAAGAAAACAGAAAAACAGCAGAAACCTGCCCCAAAACAGTCTTTCATTCATCAGAACACCGACAATACACTTCCCGAACCGGCCGACGCCTCATCCGAATTTGAAATACACTCGGCGGAAGAAGCACGCAAGGCTATTATCTGGGGAGAGATATTACAACGAAAGTATTAATGCAATTGAAAGTTGAATTGATTCCTTACACGAAAAAAATAACTATACATTATGGCATTTAATTACATTTCAGCAGCAGAAGCTGCGAGCCTGATTAAACATGGCTACAATATCGGCTTGAGCGGATTTACTCCCGCAGGAACAGCCAAAGCCGTTACGGCTGAACTGGCAAAAATCGCAGAAGCGGAACATGCCAAAGGAAATCCTTTCCAGATAGGCATTTTTACAGGAGCCTCAACCGGCGACTCCTGCGACGGTATCCTTTCACGCGTCAAAGCTATCCGCTACCGTGCTCCTTACACAACCAACCCCGATTTCCGTAAAGCGGTAAACAATGGCGAGATTGCCTACAACGACATCCATTTGTCGCAAATGGCGCAAGAAGTACGCTACGGCTTTATGGGAAAAGTAAATGTAGCCATCATCGAAGCCTGTGAGGTGACTCCCGACGGTAAAATCTATCTGACCGCTGCCGGCGGTATCGCTCCTACTATCTGCCGCCTTGCCGACCGGATTATTATCGAACTGAATGCCGCACACAGCAAAAACGCTATGGGTCTGCACGACGTTTACGAACCGCTTGACCCGCCCTACCGTCGCGAAATACCTATCTTCAAACCGAGCGACCGTATCGGACAGCCTTACATTCAGGTAGACCCGAAGAAGATTGTAGGTGTCGTAGAAACCAACTGGCCGGATGAAGCCCGCTCATTTGCCGCCGCCGACCCGCTGACTGACAAAATCGGACAGAACGTAGCCGACTTCCTTGCCGCAGACATGAAGCGCGGTATTATTCCTTCTACCTTCCTGCCGTTGCAGTCGGGCGTAGGAAACATCGCCAACGCAGTGTTAGGCGCTTTAGGACGTGACAAAACAATTCCGGCATTCGAAATGTACACAGAGGTTATCCAGAACTCCGTTATCGGACTGATTCGCGAAGGCCGCGTGAAGTTTGGCAGCGCTTGTTCACTGACCGTAACCAACGACTGTCTGAACGGCATATACGAGGATATGGACTTCTTCCGCGACAAGCTGGTTCTCCGTCCGTCGGAAATTTCCAACAGCCCCGAGGTGGTGCGCCGTTTAGGTATCATCTCTATCAACACTGCCATCGAAGCCGACCTCTACGGAAACGTAAACTCCACCCATATCGGCGGTACGAAGATGATGAACGGTATCGGCGGTTCGGGCGACTTTACGCGCAACGCTTATATCTCTATCTTTACTTGCCCGTCTGTTGCCAAAGAAGGCAAAATCAGCGCTATCGTACCTATGGTTTCCCATGTGGACCACAGCGAGCATGATGTCAACATCATCGTTACCGAACAAGGTGTTGCCGACCTGCGCGGCAAGAGCCCGAAAGAACGTGCCCAAGCCATCATTGAGAACTGTGTTCATCCGGACTACAAGAATATCCTATGGGATTATCTGAAACTGACCGACGGCAAGGCTCAGACTCCTCATGCCATGCGTGCCGCTTTGGCTATGCACGCCGAACTGGCGAAAAGCGGGGATATGAAGAATATTGACTGGGCACAGTACAAATAAAGGCAATCCCTTCAATCAAAAAGATTTTTTAGGCACGGATTACGCGGATTTCACGGATTTTTTAATTTAATGCTGTATTTTTAATCCGTGAAATCCGCGTAATCCGTGCCTGAAAAAATCAGCAAGTAAGTTTTGGTGTATACCTCTTATCAATTCATACCAACCGAAAATTCATCGGATAAGTATATCACAGACAGTATCTTGGAATTTACGTGCCTCCCTGCCGGAAAGCACATTCTGATTCATAATGGCAAAAGCAATCTGATGTCCGTTGCTTGCCGTCAGATAACCTGCCAAACAATTTATAGCGGTAAAGGAACCGGTTTTGGCATGTACATTCTTATAAGAAGGTGTTCCTTTCCTCATACGGTTTTTCAGTGTTCCGTCCACTCCGCCGATGGGCAATGCCTTATATAGTTTTTGGAACACATCCGTACGCGAATAAGCAAACTTCAAGAAAGCTACTAAAAGTTCCGATGAGATATAATTATAGTTGGAAAGCCCGCAACCGTCTGCCAGATTATAGCGGTCGGGAGCATGACCCAGTTTTTTTATCAACCGGCGGATAGCCGAAAGTCCGTCTTCGGCAGAGATATGCCTGTTGCCCGTGGACTGTGCACCTAAACGGCACAGCATAGCCTCGGCATTCAAGTTGTCGCTCTCTTTCATAATTTGATTGACTACTGCCTGCACGGAAGTATTATAAGATGCCATTCGCACAGAAATACTGTCTTTTTGAAATTCATTGAAAGAATAATCGGACAGACAACGGATGCCTTTTGCCTGCAAACGTTCCAAGAACGTATGCATAAAAAAGTCCTGTGAAGAATAGATATTCACCGTACCGGTACGCTTCCCGTCCACATTACCCGATACCGTTATGTCATTGCCGTTCTCCAGCCAGTTGCGGGATACACGGAAACGCCCGGCAGAGGGAGTACGGGTTTTCGTTGTATTGGCCAGTGTATAATAAGACGAAGCGGGAGTACATTCCAAGCGTGCCGTATCTCCCTGTACGCCGGGAAAAGCTGTTACCGTAACCGCTCCCTTGCCGAGCATCAGCGGCGACAAATATGGCTGAAAGGAATGAGGCGTATCATCCCATAACCAGCCGCTTCCCCAATACAAAGAGTCTTTCATGGAAACATCGCCATATATCTTGCCCTGAAGCACAGAAAAAGGCAGACGCGCCACCCTACTGACCAAAGAGTCCAACGCTTCATCATCAAACTCCGGATCAAAACCTCCGACAACGTATATATCTCCTTTCAGCGTATCACGTTCAATCACTCCCTTATACCAAACCTCCGTACAAAAAGGCTCGTTTGCCTCAGGGCGTGCAAGCGCCGTAATCGTAGTCAGTAACTTCATTGTAGAAGCCGGACGGGAAAGTTTGTCAGCCTGATAAGCATACAGCGTTTCATTAGCGCTCAAATCGTACACCGAAACAGATACATTGGAACCTTCGGGCAGTTTATATTTTATCAGTGTATCCAGTTGCGAAGAAAGGGAGTTTATTTCTGTCGATACTCCCTGTGCAGACAATATACAAGGAATCAGTGTCAAAATGAACACAATCGGTAACAAGCTGCATTTTCTCATCTTCTCACAAGCTATCATTTAGATTCAACTATTACCTGATGCTTTTTAGCAACCGGCTTCTCAAATCTTCCTTTACATTGATTACAAACATACTCCCAATGGTTAGTACCCGGAGCAGCACCCGCCAGCAAAGAGGCGACAGCTGCCGCAACAGCTCTTAGCCGATGTCCTTTTCTAAGGACAAATTTAATGTCGGAAGAGCCGCAGAAAGGACAGTACCTCAATTGTTCGGGAATCATCTGGTTTTGTTCCAACAGATTGATTGCCGCTTCATAGTTTTCTTCGTTCACCAGTATGTCTACACCTGTCAGATTACTTACCTGCAATCCCGCCAGCAGTGTGGACATATTCTCATTCCGTAACATAGAATCAATTCCTTCGTTCTGCAACGCTCCCTGAATAATATGGGCTTGAGTTGCAGAATCGCAAGTCATCAACTTTACGATTTTCATGATATAGTGTATTTCATTTAAGTGAATAAGTAAATGTGCATAATTAGTTTATACTATCTGTCATTCAGAGCGTATTTAGTTAAAGAGCTTCCTTAAAGATTTCACCCACCGTAGGATGCGGAAATACAATCCTCTTCCATTCTGCCGCCGTCAATCCAAGTTCGACAGCCATACCTGCCAACGTGACAATCTCCGAAGCCGGATTGCCCAGCAAATGTGCTCCCAAAACAGTATCGTCTTCTGCCAACAGCAACTTACACATACCGTTGACACCTTCATTCTCCGCTACAAAACGACCGGAATAAGCCATAGGCAACTTCACCGTACGATAGGAAACGCCTTTTTTTTGTAAAGACTCTTCCGTATCTCCCACACCCGCAATCTCCGGATTGGTATATACCACGCCGGGGATAGCCTTGTAACTCATACAGTCTTTCTCGCCCAATATAGTATGTACCGCCACTTCCGCCTCGCGTACGGCAGTATGGGCCAATAAAGAAAATCCGGTCAAGTCTCCGCACGCATACACACCCGGAACGGAAGTCCGCATCTGTCCGTCAACCCGTATGCTGCCGCGTTCCGTTTTTTCCGGATTCAGATTCTCCAGTCCGAAGCCTTTCATTACAGGGCGGCGTCCCACACTCATCAATAATTTATCTGCGGTTACAGAACCTGCACCCTCGGCATTCTCATAACTCACTTCTACCTGCGCCTGCCGTTCCTCCGACAGACTTTCGTTCAGTGACACTACCTTCGTACCCAGCATGAATTTAATACCGCGCTTGGCATATTCCGCACGCAGCATGGCAGACAGTTCCTTGTCCATTCCGCCCAATATTTCATCCAGCATCTCAATGACAGTGACCTCTACCCCCAGACTATTGAAGAATGAGGCGAACTCCATACCGATTACCCCGCCGCCGATGACAGCCAGCGATTCGGGAAGTTCTTTATTATCCAATGCGTCACGATGCGTCCAATAAGGCACCGCATCTACTCCGGGAATAGGCGGAATAAATGTTTCCGACCCTGTGCAAAGCAATAAATTGTCACATTCATACGTTTCGTCGCCACACAGAATATGATTCTTATCTATGATTGAAGCCTCTCCATTCACAATAGTCACATTATTGGCAGTCAGCTTTCCTTTGACTCCCAACACCAGCTTTCGCACTACTTTCTGTTTGCGGGCTATAATTTTGGACAAGTCGAATGATACCTCCGCCACATTGACCGCATATTTGGATGCGTGGCGCGCACTATCATATGTTTTTGCCGAATACAATAAAGTCTTGGTAGGAATACACCCTTCATTCAGGCACACTCCGCCAAGGCTTTGTTTCTCGAAAAGCACAACGCTCAGACCGGCTTTTCCGGCTGTTTCCGCAGCCGTATATCCCGCAGGACCTCCACCGATAATGGCAACTTGATATTTCATAGTTCTTGCATTTATAGATTTCTGCATGCAAGATACAACAAGAAATTCAGAAAAAAGGCATGATAACCCACTTAATTATCACCAGCAGATGATATACGTTCTTCCAACAGCCGGATAAACTCCTCCTCTTTAACGGGAAGAAGCGCTACGCACTTGCCCTCTCCATACCTTATCAGTACATAGCGCATAACGGCAAATCTGCCTATCCGCATGGAAGAAGTACGTTCTACCGATGTAATATCCTTCAACAGAATCTCCTGCCCCCGCGAAAAGCGGCCGAAGAACAACAACAGCTTATTATCGGCAGTAACGGTATAGGTAGTATGAATCAACTTCTCGATGCTGACAACCAACAAAAGCATAAACAGAACAGCAACAAGAATGTGCTTCTCCCAAAGACCGTAAACAGCCATTGCACCTGCCAAGAGGATAAACAAATACTGTCCGGCAGCGATACGTGCATGAAAAATTCGATTCATTTTATCCGGTTTTTGCCGCTAAGGTAGGTATTTTTATGAATTAATGCTTGCAAGGGAGACAAGGAACGTACTTATTTTGTAGTTTTGCAGTGCTAAATACACATAACTATGGTAAGAAAGTTCGATTTCCTCGTTATCGGCTCCGGAATTGCCGGTATGAGTTTTGCGCTTAAGGTGGCGCATAAAGGAACAGTAGCCCTCATCTGCAAAGCCGGTCTGGAAGAGGCAAACACTTATTTTGCACAAGGCGGCATCGCTTCCGTCACCAACTTGGCAGTAGATAATTTCGATAAGCACATCGAAGACACCATGATTGCCGGAGACTGGATAAGCGACCGTGAAGCTGTGGAAAAAGTGGTGCGCAACGCCCCCGAACAAATCAATGAGCTTATTAAATGGGGAGTGAACTTCGACAAAAAAGATAGCGGAGAATTCGACCTGCACAAAGAAGGCGGACACTCGGAATTCCGTATCCTGCACCACAAGGACAATACCGGCGCGGAAATACAAGACAGCCTGATTGAAGCCGTAAAGCAACATCCCAACATCACCGTATTCACCAACTTCTTCGCAGTGGAAATCATCACCCAGCACCATTTGGGCATTATCGTAACCCGCTATACTCCGGGCATCAAATGCTATGGCGCTTACGTGCTGAACGAGAATACCGGAGAAGTGGATACATTCCTTTCCAAAATGACCATTATGGCAACCGGCGGTTGCGAAGCCGTATATCGTAACACTACCAACCCGTTGGTTGCCACAGGCGACGGCATTGCCATGGTCTACCGTGCCAAAGGCGCCGTAAAGGATATGGAATTCATCCAATTCCACCCCACCGCCCTCTATCATCCGGGCGACCGCCCTTGTTTCCTGATAACGGAAGCCATGCGCGGATACGGCGGCGTGCTCCGTACCATGGACGGAAAGGAATTCATGCAGAAGTATGACCCGCGCCTTTCACTTGCCCCGCGCGACATCGTGGCGCGTGCCATTGACAACGAAATGAAACAGCGCGGCGACGAGCACGTCTATCTGGACGTTACCCACAAAAATCCCGAAGAAACCAAGAAGCACTTCCCGAATATCTATAAGAAATGCCTCAGCATCGGCATTGATATTACCAAAGACTACATCCCCGTAGCACCTGCCGCACACTACCTTTGCGGCGGCATCAAGGTAGATTTGGACGGACAATCCAGCATCCGCCGCCTGTATGCCATCGGCGAATGTTCGTGCACCGGTCTTCACGGCGGAAACCGTTTGGCTTCCAACTCACTGATTGAAGCGGTGGTCTATGCCGACGCAGCCGCCAAGCACGCACTGAGCGTATTGGAACGCTATGACTTCAATGAGGATATTCCCGAATGGAACGATGAAGGAACTATCTCCAACGAAGAGCGTGTGCTGATTACGCAAAGCATGAAGGAGGTGAACCAGATTATGGAATCTTATGTAGGTATCGTCCGCAGCAACACCCGCCTCACCCGCGCATGGAACCGATTGGATATTCTTTATGAGGAGACGGAAAAGCTGTTCAAGAGCAGCAAGGCAACCCGTGAACTTTGCGAACTGCGCAATATGATTAATGTAGGCTATCTGATTACCCGCCAAGCTATGGAACGCAAGGAAAGCCGCGGTCTGCACTATACGATAGACTATCCGCACGCAGAAAAGAAATAAACCGATAATCTTAATTTGTGCCACCAAGTTGGCACACCTTTGTCACCGTATTGGCACACTTATGCCATCAAAGTGGCAAAGTTGTGCCAGCTTGGTGGCACAACTGTTAAAAATAAGAGAGTGTATCAAAACGAAGTTAAACTATCATCCGTTTTGACACACTCTCCTTGTTTTATACAGTAAAGGTCGTTTTACCAATTTTCTTTCTTCACCTCGAAGTAAGCCTGCGGATGTAAACAAGCGGGACATACTTGAGGAGCCTCCTTGCCGGTATAAATGAAACCGCAGTTGCGGCATTGCCATACTACTTCACCTTCTTTAGCGAAAACAGCGGCGTTTTCAATGTTCTGCACGAAAGCGCGGTAACGTTCTTCGTGTCCTTTCTCGGCGATGGCAATATTGCGATACATAGCGGCAATTGCAGGGAAACCTTCTTGTTCGGCAACATCGGCAAAGTGAGGATAGTCCAATGACCATTCTTCGTGCTCGCCTGCAGCGGCAGCCTGCAAATTCTCCAATGTAGTACCGATGACGCCTGCCGGATAAGAAGCGGTAATTTCTACCATTCCGCCTTCCAAGAACTTAAACATACGTTTTGCATGTTCTTTTTCCTGATCAGCTGTTTCGGTAAAGATAGCTGAAATTTGTTCGTAACCTTCCTTTTTTGCTGCGCTTGCAAAATAAGTGTAACGCATTCTTGCTTGTGATTCACCGGCGAATGAAGTCAACAGATTCTTTTCTGTCTGAGTTCCTTTGATACTCTTGCTCATAGTTTCTTTTTTATTAGTTAATGTAATTACGTATAGATTGTTGGTATTTCCTTTTTTGATAGCACAAAAATAGTCATTTAGTTTAATAAAACGGTATTTTATCTCATCGGATTTATCTATCACCTCATAGACAAAATCAACAAAAAACAAATGGAATAGTTATAGCTATTTGCTTTATTTTACTTAATTTTGCAATCTCTTTTCAAAAAGAGGAGGATTTTTAGGCACGGATTACACGGAAAGTATGGATTTTCTTTATTCCTTTTTCCGTGAAATCCGTGTAATCCGTGCCTAAAAAGCAAGTAAAACAAAACTTCTAAAATAAAAAATGAAAGCGTTCGAATTCAAGCCAAAACTGTACACGGCTTTAAAAAATTACTCAAAAGAACTCTTCATGGCAGACCTTATGGCCGGTATCATTGTAGGTATCGTTGCCTTGCCGCTTGCCATTGCGTTCGGTATTGCATCAGGCGTATCGCCTGAGAAAGGTATCATCACGGCTATCATTGCCGGGTTTATCATCTCCCTGTTAGGAGGTAGCAAAGTCCAGATTGGCGGACCTACCGGTGCGTTCATCGTTATTATTTACGGCATTATCCAACAATATGGAGAAGCGGGACTGATTGTAGCCACATTAATGGCGGGCGTTATCCTCATTCTTCTGGGAGTATTCAAGCTGGGAGCGGTCATCAAGTTTATCCCCTATCCCATTATCGTAGGCTTCACGAGCGGTATCGCCGTTACTATCTTTACCACTCAGATTGCAGACATATTCGGACTGAACTTCGGCGGAGAAAAAGTTCCGGGCGACTTCGTGGGCAAATGGATTATTTACTTCCGCCACTTCGATACTGTCAACTGGTGGAATACGGTTGTCAGCATTGCCAGCATCTTTATCATTGCCATTACTCCGAAATTCTCCAAGAAGATTCCCGGCTCGCTCATTGCCATTATCGTAGTGACCGTAGCCGTTTATCTGATGAAGATGTACGGCGGCATCGACTGTATCGACACCATTGGCGACCGTTTCAGCATCAAAGCCGAACTTCCTGATGCTGTAATGCCTACACTGGACTGGGAAGCGATAAAGAACCTGTTTCCCGTTGCCATTACGATTGCTGTATTGGGAGCCATAGAATCTTTGCTTTCGGCTACCGTAGCCGACGGTGTCATCGGCGATAAGCACGATTCCAATACCGAATTGATAGCACAGGGCGTTGCCAATATGGCGACTCCGCTTTTCGGAGGTATTCCCGCCACAGGCGCCATTGCCCGTACAATGGCTAACATCAATAATGGCGGTAAGTCGCCCGTAGCCGGTATAGTGCATGCGGTAGTGCTGCTTTTGATTCTTCTGTTGCTTATGCCGCTGGCTCAATACATTCCGATGGGATGCCTGGCAGGTGTGCTCGTTGTCGTATCCTACAACATGAGTGGCTGGCGCGTATTCAGGGCATTGATGAAGAACCCCAAATCGGATGTTACCGTATTATTGATAACTTTCTTTCTGACGGTTATCTTCGACTTGACAATCGCTATCGAAGTGGGCTTGGTCATTGCCTGCGTACTCTTTATGCGCCGCGTCATGGAAACAACCGAAATATCGGTTATCAAAGACGAGATAGACCCGAATGCCGAATCGGATATCGCTACGAGCGAAGAACATCTAATCATTCCCCAAGGTGTGGAAGTATATGAAATCAACGGCCCCTACTTCTTCGGCATCGCAACAAAGTTTGAGGAAGTAATGGCGCAACTTGGCGACCGCCCCAAAGTACGTATCATACGTATGCGTAAGGTTCCTTTCATCGATTCAACAGGTATTCATAATCTGGAAAGCCTTTGTAAGATGTCGCAAAAAGAGAAAATCACAATTGTATTGTCAGGCGTCAACGAAAAAGTACATAATGTCCTTGAGAAATCCGGTTTCTATGAATTGCTTGGAAAAGACAACATTTGTCCCAATATTAATGTAGCATTGGAAAAAGCAAAGCAACTGTTATAAAGACCTTCACCACAGAAGATACATTATGGCAAGAAAAGGAAAAAAACAGAAGCAGTCCAAAGGGTTATTCTATTTAATAGTATTAATGTGCATCGCCTTCATTTGTTATGAACCCATAACGAAGGCTTTGCACATTAACCTTCCTGTTGCCGTAAAGGATGTGCTCTACCCCGCCCCCCTAACACACACACCCGAACAAATACTGCATCGAAAAGGCTACACAGTATCTTACAACAAAGATTTAAAGATACCTAACTGGGTAGCATGGGAACTAACTCCCGAGAAATTGATAGAACGCGAGAGCCGCACAGACAAGTTCCTGCCCGACCCCGACCTGCCTGAGAACCAAGCTGTAACCACCGACGACTACAAGCGTTCCGGCATGGATAGAGGGCATATGTGTCCTGCCGGCGACAACCGTTGGCATTGGAAAGCTATGCAGGAGAGTTTCTACATGACCAATATCTGCCCCCAAAACCACAACCTGAACCGAGGTGACTGGAAAGAACTGGAAGAAGCCTGCCGCCTGTGGGCAAAAAAAGAGGGAAAAATCTACATTGTCTGCGGTCCTGTCCTTTATCGGCAAAAGCACCGCACCATTGGCAAAAAGCACAAAATAACTGTACCTGAAGCTTTTTTCAAAGTTATACTCTGTACAAACAGTAATCCTCCCAAAGCCATCGGCTTCATTTATAAAAACACATCAGGAAACCACCCGTTGGATGCTTACGTCAACAGTGTAGACGAGGTGGAACGCATTACAGGTATCGATTTCTTCCCCGCTCTGCCCGATAATATTGAAAAACAGGTGGAAGCTACCTGCAATTTAAACTTATGGCATAACAAATAACTGCTTAATAAGAGACGCTCACCGCTATCCCCGCCTCCTTCACCAATGCTGCAATACGGTCTAATTCCTCATGAGTGGCCTTTTGCAAGTCATGGTCGGGTGTTTCCCGGTCGATAGTATAAATCATTACCTGACGGGGAGAAATCTCTTTTACGGCCTCTAACCAAGGCAAAACATATTTATCGGAAGTATTATCCATATCCTTGTCCCTAAAACCGCCTTTCAAGAACATGGTTTGAATAATGCAATTACCCTTAAAAGCCTTTATCCCCTCTATTATTTCACGCACGGAATAGTGGCCTGCCGGACGGTCAAGCTCACGGATATATGCTTCATCCACCGTGTCTAATTTCAGAATATTGTTATCTATCTTGTTCAAGGCTTCAAACACAGCCGGACGATGAATGAAAGTGGAGTTGGTAAGCACGCTTACTTTCGCTTTCGGAAAATATTTATCACGCAAAGCAAGTGTATCCTCTATTATTTCGGGAAAATGCGGATGTGCAGTCGGTTCTCCGTTTCCGGCAAAGGTAAGTACATCGGGAACAGGACCGTTCTTTTGCATATCCTGTAGCCGTGCTTCCAATGCCTTACGCACTTCCTCACGTGTAGGCAACGGCTTTTTAGGACGATGATCGGAGTTAAATCCACATTCACAGTAAATACAATCGAAGCTACACACCTTACCGTCTTCCGGTAACAGATTGATTCCCAAAGATACTCCCAGACGGCGGGAATGAACAGGACCGAATATGGGAGACGGATAAATGACAGTCATCTTATTTATGATTAGCGATTTATAATTAATGATTTATGATTATGATTTATGATTATGATTTATAATTAATGCCGCAAATATAGAAAATAAACATATAGGTACTTCCAAAAACAATACAATTAAGTAAATGTTGAAAATTAGTTTATACTATCTGTCATTCAGAGCGAAGCGAAGAATCTCTTTCCTCTATGAATGCGAAAAAAGGGAGTAGATTCTTCGCTTCGCTCTGAATGACAGATAGTATAAACTAATTATGCACACTTACTGATTACTTTTTACTTATTACTTTTCACTCAAAACTTGATACGGAGCTGCATTTGCAAATCCGTTTTTTTATTTCCCGCTATCAAGTCGTTACCCGAACCGATACTCTCACGATTCCGATAAACAGTTTGCCCGAACTTAACGAGAAACATAAAAGTTTTGTTCATATCACAGCGCACATGGGCGGAATAACGAAAACCTTCACCATAATAAGAAGGGGTATAAAATGTATAAAGCAATCCCTTTTCAGAAGAATAAACACGGGAATCATAATCATCCGTATCAAAATAAGTGCCTTGTACGGATACACCCAACGGAAAATCGGAAAATGTATAAGCACAGGATTGTGTACATTGCCAGCCTTGTTTTCCCTTAAAACTATAGCCTGCACCGTCTTGCTGACGAAAATGATTATAATCAATCGTAGTGCGATACACAAAACCGCCCGGCATATAAGTAAACCTGCACCGCAACTTATGATGGCAGACAGGCAATGTAATCTTCCCTTCTGTTCCCGAAACATCCCTCTCCTTCCGTTTGTAGCGATAATTAAGATATGCCGTCAAGTTCCTGCGAGGAGAATAAACAACCTGAAACATCCCGTCTATTCCTTGTGAAGGTTTGCTGATACGATATTTCCAATACGGGAAAGAAAACATATCCAATGCAGCGAAAAACTTCCAGTGCGCCAGTGGAGTTGCCTCCGCAGCAAGGTACCAGCCATTCTCATTTTGAGGCGTACTGCCTTCTCCGAATGAACGACCGAAGAAAGACCAGTAATCATGTGAATAATAACGATGAATTAACAGCAGTTGATAACCTGTTAATAGTATATATTTCAGTTGATTCAGCAAAGCATAACCTTGCTTTCCCACAGCCCCCTCTCCAACCCATACCAGTTTTCCCAAACGGTATTTATAGTCTACGCCCAGATTATAAAAATCATTTCCATATAAGTTGTATTTTGCATACTTCTTTAAATCCGGTTCATAAGGATGATTGAAAAAGTAATAAACGCCTGTTACGCCTACTTTCAACTTATTCTTCTCATAAGTCAAGTTACCGCCCATCAATTGCATGGTAAAAGCATTCATTTTATCCGCTTCTTTTTCCGTACGATGCAGTCCGGTTTTATAGACAGAAGTGATTTCCCCGTCTTTTATCACCCCGTCCATAGAACGATGTGAGTAGAAAACGGAAAGTTTCAAAAAACGAAGAAGTTCCACTGTTGCCGCCGCTCCGCGAAAATAATTATATTCATCCGTAGAACCGTGTCTCCTGATTCCTCCTGTACGGTATTCCGATGTAGACATGGAAAAAGTCTTCCCCAACCGAAAATCGGTACTGAGTACCAGTCCCTGCCCGAAACTCAACTTATAATTGCCCAATGCCAACGATTTCAATTTACCCAAGTTCTTAAACAAACAGTAGAAAGAATAGTAATCATACCCTTTTTTATCCTGTAAAGCAAAGAACGGCTCTCCTTCATCCTTCTCTCCCACTATCCCCGCCTGAAAATAGTCTCCATAACGAAAATTATAACGCAAAGAATGATAAATGGCAGGTCCCTGATAGTATTTCTCATATCCTTTACGGGTATAGAAAGGAACATCCATACGTGTCAATACTTCCTGTCTGCCATATTTCAATATCGTCTTTAAAGAAGGATAGCGGAAATCGTCTTCAACAACCTTTACACAAACAAAAGGCAGCAACAATTCAATAGTCCGTTTATCCATTGCTTCCACCAGTTGCAACTCATAAACAGTCTGCATCTGTCCGTGTATATACACATATGCCAAGATATTTTCTATTTGGAGTTCTGTCAGGAAAGGAAATTCTTCCAATTGCCGTTTGGTGGCGACATTAATATTAACCGGTTCGTGCAAGCGGTTGGAAAGTTCTTCCAGTTCGTCTTCCCAATTGTTTTCTTCCCCATCCATGGAAAGCTGTTCCAGATTTTCTTCCCACAGAGAAACAGATGTGTTCTGAGCTACAAGCATAGGAGTTATCAACAGCATACTTATAAAAACTCCTACCTTGATTATTGTCATTGATAATAGGATATTTCCAAATTTACGGACAGCGAAGTTACCTTAAATTAGTTAATTGAACAAGGAAAAACGGAAGCAATGCAACAACATTACACAGAATGGTGTACTTTTGCGGCATGAACATACGGCTTAATATAGTAATACTCATTGTGTTTCTCTCATCGGGAAGCTTGGTTTGCCATGCCCAGCAACAACCCCGAACCGATATGTCCAAAAGTATCTACCTCACTCCTATGTGCGTTTATAACGGCGATACGATTCCATACGTAAAACTTCCTACCGTTTATATCTTTAAACCGCTCAAATTCAAAAACAAGCGTGAAATAACGAAATACTATAAACTCATCCGTGATGTGAAAAAGGTATTGCCTATTTCCAAAGAAATCAACCGTGCCATCATTGAAACTTACGAATATCTGCAAACCATCCCTACCGAAAAAGAACGGCAAAAGCATTTGAAAGCTGTGGAGAAAGGATTGAAAGAACAATATACTCCCCGCATGAAAAAACTTTCTTTTGCTCAGGGAAAGCTGTTGATAAAGTTAGTGGACAGGCAGACCAATTCAACTTCCTATGAACTGGTCAAAGCGTTTATGGGACCTTTCAAAGCCGGATTCTATCAAACTTTCGCCGCATTGTTCGGCGCCAGTCTGAAAAAACAATACGACCCTTCCGGAGAAGATGCACTTACCGAAAGAGTCATTCTAATGGTGGAAAACGGACAACTTTAAATCCGGTTCATAGTATGTTGATAACAGATAGTATATGACGACACTTATTTCAATTTATTGAATAAATCCCAAATAACAATACCTGCCGTAACCGATACATTCAGAGAGTGCTTCGTACCGTATTGCGGAATTTCAATACAGCCGTGAGAATGGTCTATAACTTCCTGTTGAACACCTTTCACTTCATTTCCCATTACTACGGCATACTTCTTATTTTTATCTAAAGTCAACTCATTCAGCATGATACTACCTTCCGCCTGTTCCACGGAATAGACCGTATATCCATCATTCCTGAGGTTATCAACAGCTTCAACAGCGTTATTAACATACTTCCAGTCAACCGTAAATTCGGCTCCCAAAGCCGTTTTGTGCATTTCGGGATGGGGTGGAGTAGCCGTAATTCCACACAGATAGATACATTCGATGCGAAAAGCGTCCGAAGTACGGAATACGGAACCTATATTATGCAAACTGCGAATATTATCCAACACAACTATCAACGGCAACTTTTCCGCTTCTTTAAACTCCTCTGTACTAATACGATTCAGTTCGGTTATCTTCAGTTTTCTATTCATAATCATATACTTTGCATCAATCTGTGTACTATGTGCCAATTCACACTGTGCAAAGATAATTCTTTCCGTTCACATCCCTGTTAATAACCGTTGAAAAGGTGTCAATAGTACAGGGAAAGATTTTTAGAAATAATACTTGCATTATTCAAAGTAACGCATATTACATAAGCATAACGAACAAACCAAAAAAGTTAAGCTTAATTTTCAAAGGCTGTATAAACACATTTTTAAGTCTTATTTCACTGATTAATCTCCCTAAAGTTATTAACTTTGCGGTTTATCAACAAGATGTTAATGAAGTGAAGTAATGAGAGAGTAGGGAGCTTATTATCAAGAGATATAACCTGAATTTCTTACGTTAATAACCTAAGAATAAAGTTTTATCCGATACTAATAACTTCATGGGCAAGAAAAACCATATTAATTTGTCCACACTATTAACAGCCTATCATTACTATCAAAAGATTTTTAAAGAAAGAAGAGAAATAAAAATTATTATTATGAATAATCTGATAGAAGCTATTAAACAGCTGAAGAAAGAGAAGAATGCAATCATTCTGGGTCACTACTACCAGAAGGGTGAGATACAAGACATAGCCGACTACGTTGGCGACAGTCTGGCTTTGGCGCAATGGGCGGCAAAAACGGAAGCCGACATTATTGTGATGTGCGGTGTTCACTTCATGGGTGAAACGGCAAAGGTACTTTGTCCCGACAAAAAGGTATTGGTACCCGATATGGCGGCAGGTTGTTCGCTTGCCGACAGTTGTCCGGCAGACGAGTTTGCACAGTTTGTCAAAGAGCATCCCGGATATACGGTTATATCCTATGTGAACACGACAGCTGCCGTAAAGGCCGTTACGGACGTAGTGGTAACATCCACCAACGCCAAGCAAATCGTTGAAAGCTTTCCCAAAGATGAGAAAATAATATTCGGTCCGGACAGAAACTTAGGAAATTATATTAACTCCGTTACCGGCAGAAATATGTTATTATGGGACGGCGCGTGCCATGTACACGAACAATTCTCGGTTGAAAAGATTGTTGAATTAAAGCGCCAACATCCCGGTGCAGTGGTACTGGCACATCCCGAATGCAAGAGTACGGTTCTGAAGCTGGCGGATGTAGTAGGCTCTACGGCAGCTTTATTGAAGTATGCGGTTGCCCATCCCGAAAAGGAATATATCGTTGCTACGGAGTCCGGCATTCTGCACGAGATGCAAAAGAAGTGTCCGCAGACTAAATTTATTCCGGCTCCACCCAATGATAGCACTTGCGCCTGCAATGAATGTAACTTCATGCGGCTAAACACGTTGGAAAAACTCTATAACTGCCTGAAAGACGAGTCTCCCGAAATTAAGGTAGATGCCGAAATTGCAGAAAAGGCAGTAAAACCAATCAAGAAGATGTTGGAAATTTCTGCAAAACTGGGGTTGTAGATTTAGGAGTTATAGGGGGTTATTAAAATGTAAAAGCCCTATCATTAGCTTCGCTCAAAACATTTTTTGATTTTTACGCTAAGGTATAGTCTGTCATTCAGAGGAGCTTGCGACGAAGAATCTACTCTCTATATTACACATTGAAATGTAAAAGGGAGTAGATTCTTCGCTTCGCTCTGAATGACAGGAAGATTAATTCTGTAAAATATGGAAAAATACTGTATTTATATTATGTCTAACTCTAATAGAACAGTACTTTATATAGGTGTGACTAATAATCTGTATCGTCGATATAATGAACATAAATCAGGTAAGATAGAAGGATTTACTAAAAAATACAGTTGTCATATTTTACTCTATTATGAGGAATTTCAAAATATTGAATATGCTATTGCCAGAGAGAAATCTCTTAAAGGGTGGAGTAGAAGTAAAAAAGATAATTTGATAAGAGAAAAAAATCCCCGATTAGAGGATTTAGGTAGTTATTTACAGTGGAATGGATAATTGAAAATAAAGTATTTTTTTAATAAGTAAATATTGAGAATTAATTTATATCAAGAGTATCTGTCATTCAGAGCGAAGCGAAGAATCTACTCTCCTTTACATTTCAATGTGTAATATAGAGAAGAGATTCTTCGCTTCGCTCTGAATGACAGATAGTATCTGCTTCATTTTGAATGACAGATAGTATCTACTTTGAAAGGAAATTGCAAAGCTTATTCGTAGCCAGTGCCCGGTGGCTGATTTTATTCTTCAACTCATTACCCATTTCGGCATACGTTTGCGTATATCCTTCGGGAATAAAAACAGGGTCGTATCCAAAGCCGGAAGTGCCGTGCCTGTGCTTCGTTATTTCGCCTTTTACGATACCTTCGAACAGATGTTCCTTTCCATTGACGATAAGGGCAAAAACGGTACGGAATTGCGCTTTACGGTTCTCCATGCCTTCCATATCCTGCAATAACTTCTTCATATTGGCTTCCGAATTGTGCGCGTCGCCGGCATAACGTGCGGAATATACTCCCGGAGCACCGTTCAGGGCTTCCACTTCCAGACCGGTATCATCGGCAAAACAATCCAACTGATAGTTTTCAAAGATATATCTTGCCTTCAGCAAGGCATTTCCTTCAAGTGTATCTGCAGTTTCAGGAATATCTGCATGACAGTGAATGTCTTTCATGCTGAGAAGTTCTACTTTATTTCCTAAAATGGCAGTTACTTCTTCCAGCTTATGAGCATTGTTGGTTGCAAATACAAATTTCTTTTTCATTTTCCTTTTAATTTATCGAAACCTTCTCCATACACCCCGATAACGGAACTTTGAGAGATAAAAGCATTCGGATCAATGTCCTTGACCAAGCGGAATATCTCGACAGACTGACGCTTATAAGCCAATACAACCAATACTTTCACATTACGTTTGCTGTACCAGCCTATACCGTCGAGCACTGTCACACCCCGATGAGTCTCTTTGGTGATGCGGTCGGCAATCTTCTCATAATCTTTGGAAAAGATGAAGAATTGCACCGATTGGCGTGCACCGTTCACGATGTAATCCAATACGATACCGATGACAAACAGCGTTACAAAACCAAAAATAACCCGTCTCCAGTCGTTGAATATGAAGTAACAGGAGCTGATGATGACTACGTCGCAAATCATAATCATACGGCCTAAAGTGACATCGTGATATTTGTGGATAATGGCTGCAATAATATCCGTACCGCCTGTGCTTCCGTTGCAATTGAACACTACGCCCAAACCCACACCGCACATGGCAGCGCCTATCAGGCAAGCCATGAAGTCCTGTCCGGGTCCGAGGATTTGCGGAGGCACTCCGTCCGGTCCGTTCACCAGTATTTGGAAGAACCACAGAAAGAACGTCAGTCCGAAGATGGCGAATGTGGTCTTGATACTGAATTTCGGTCCGAGGATTTTAATGGCAAACGTCATTAAAACCGCATTGATGATGAAATATGACCACTGGATGGGAAATCCCGTGGCATAATAGATGATGGCTCCGATACCTGTAGTACCGCCGGTTGTAATCTGATAGGGGATAAGGAACGCGGCCCATCCCATCGCGTAAGAGATTAATCCGAAAGTGATGAAGATATAGTCTTTCAACTCTCTCATCACTTCCGTTTTGGTTAGTTTTGTAATTTGCATATTTGTTATTTGATAACAATGTTTACAATCTTCTTGGGCACTACGATTACCTTGATGATGTTCTTTCCGTCTATCCATTTAATGGAACGTTCGTCTGCTAATACTGTTTCCTGAATAGCGTCCGATGCGGCATCGGCAGGGAACTCCATATTGAAACGTGCCTTTCCGTTGAATGAAATGGTGTAGTTCACCGTATTTTCCACCAGATATTCTTCATTGTATGCGGGCCATTGAGCGTCGCATACCGAACCTGTATTGCCTAATGTTTCCCACAATTCCTCGCATACGTGCGGAGCGAAAGGAGCCAGCGTGACAGTGAGTTGGTTCAATATCTCTTTCTTGCTGCATTTCATTGCGAACAATTCGTTTACGCAAATCATAAAGGCGCTGATGCTTGTATTGTAAGAGAACTGTTCGATGTCTCCCGTAACCTTCTTGATGAGTTTGTGCAAAGATTTCAGTTCTTCTTTGTTGGCGGGTTCATCAGTCACCAGATAATTGTCGTTGCGGTCGTAGAACAAAGACCAGAATTTCTTGATGAAACGATGCACACCGTCGATGCCGTTCGTATCCCAAGGTTTGGACTGTTCTACGGGGCCGAGGAACATTTCGTACATACGAAGCGTGTCCGCACCGTATTTCTCTACAATCATATCGGGATTGACGACATTGAACATGGATTTGCTCATCTTCTCAACAGCCCATCCGCAGATGTATTTTCCGTCTTCAAGGATAAACTCTGCCGTTTCGTATTCGGGACGCCATGCCTTGAAGGCTTCCGTATCGAGAACGTCGTTGGATACGATGTTGACATCTACATGGAGTGGGGTAGTGTCGTATTGGTCTTTCAGGTTCAGCGATACGAATGTATTGGTATCTTTGATGCGATATACAAAGTTGCTTCTTCCCTGAATCATGCCTTGGTTCACTAATTTTTGGAACGGCTCTTCGACAGCGGAAACACCGAGGTCGTGCAGGAATTTGTTCCAGAAACGGGAGTAAATCAAGTGGCCGGTAGCGTGTTCCGTACCACCCACATAGAGGTCGACGTTACGCCAGTATTCATCCACTTTCTTGTCTACCAGTGCAGTATGGTTACGAGGATTCATATAGCGCAAGTAATAAGCGCTTGAACCTGCAAATCCCGGCATCGTATTGAGTTCTAATGGGAAAATTGTGATATTGTCTATCTTATCGTTGTCAGTAACGCATTTGTTAACAGTGTCCCAAGCCCATTTAGTGGCGTGTCCCAACGGCGGTTCACCGGTTTCGGTAGGCAAGAATTTGGCTACTTCCGGCAGCTCCAGCGGCAGACAGCTTTCATCAATCATATAAGGCATGCCGTCCTTGTAGTAAACGGGGAACGGTTCGCCCCAGTAACGCTGGCGTGAGAAGATGGCATCGCGCAAGCGGAAGTTTACTTTTACGCGTCCCAAGTTATGTTCTTTTACGTATTTTTTAGTAGCTGCAATGGCTTCCTTGATAGTCAGCCCGTTCAGGTTCAGTTCGCAGTAAGGCGTTACACCGGTTTTCGGAGAATTGCATACAATGCCTTCCTTAGCATCGAAACTCTCTTCGCTCACATCGCAACCTTCCACCAACGGAATGATGGGCAGGTTGAAGTGTTTGGCAAAAGCATAGTCGCGGCTGTCATGTGCAGGTACCGCCATGATGGCGCCTGTTCCGTATCCTGCCAGTACATAGTCGCTAATCCACACGGGTACCGCTTCGCCCGTAAAAGGATTGACGGCATAGCTTCCGGAGAACACGCCCGTTACGCTGCGGTCGGCAATGCGTTCGCGTTCGGTGCGTTTCTTGGTACGTTCCAGATAGGCATCCACGTCGGCTTTTTGTTCCGGGGTGGTGAGTTGGGCTACCAATTCGCTTTCGGGAGCCAGCACCATAAAGGTAACACCGAACATGGTATCGGCACGGGTGGTGAAAATGGTAAATTCCAAATCACTGTCTTTCACCTTGAATTGGATTTCGGCGCCTTCGCTGCGGCCTATCCAGTTCTTCTGTGTTTCTTTCAGAGATTCGGTCCAGTCAATCGTATCCAGTCCGTCCAGCAAGCGTTGTGCATAGGCAGATACGCGGAGACACCACTGGCGCATTTTCTTCTGAACTACGGGGAAACCGCCGCGTTCGGATACTCCGTCCACCACTTCATCGTTGGCAAGTACGGTGCCGAGTTGCGGACACCAGTTCACCATCGTTTCACCCAGATAGGCGATACGGTAGTTCATCAGGACTTCCTGTTGTTCTTTTTCGCTCATGGCGTTCCACTCATCGGCAGTGAAGTGCAGTTCTTCGCTGTATGCGGCGTTCAGCCCTTCGTTGCCATATTTGGCGAATGCTTCTATCAGCTCTTCAATGGGACGCGCCTGTTTTTTGTCATTGCAATAATAGCTGTTGAACATCTTTTGGAAAGCCCATTGTGTCCAATGATAGTATTCAGGGTCGCAGGTGCGGATTTCGCGGTTCCAGTCGAAAGAGAAGCCTATCTTGTCCAATTGCTCGCGATAGCGGTTGATGTTGTTGACGGTAGTGATAGCCGGATGTTGTCCCGTTTGTATGGCATATTGTTCTGCAGGCAAGCCGTAAGCGTCATATCCCATGGGATTCAGGACATTGAAACCTTGCAGACGTTTGTAACGGGCATAAATGTCCGAAGCGATGTATCCCAACGGATGTCCCACGTGCAGACCTGCGCCGCTGGGGTAGGGGAACATATTCAGTACATAATATTTTTGCTTTGTTTCGTCTTCCGTCACTTGGTAGGTTTTGTTCTCTACCCATCGTTTCTGCCATTTCTTTTCAATCTCTCTGAAATTGTATTCCATAATGGTTTTAATTATATTGTTGAAAACTTGTTGATATACTTACTAAAACTTGTTGATAGTTTGCTTAATTCGGTTTATATCCTGTTAATTAAACGGTGCAAAGTTAAGTCTTTATTTTCAGATTTGTAGCGAAGTGGTGTAAAAAAACAGTATGAAATACTTGATGATACGCTTTTTATTGCTTATATTTGTGATGTGCTTTTAAAACTAATTTTTTGTTTGTAATACAAATAATGGCTAAATTAATTCAATAGGATTTTATAAGAAAGATTTTTTAGGATATTTCAGGGGATGTAATCTGTGAAGATTGCGTCCCTTTTTGTTTATTTTTCTGATAAAAAGGCAGACTCTCTTCAAATGCCCTTCTAAAAGCGTTTCCGGAGATTTACTAAAATTCGGGCGGAGATTTAGTAAATCTTCCCTCTCGTTTTAGTAAATCTCTGTGAGGGTTTTAGTAAATCATCCTTCGGATATTATAAAAGCTCGTCTCATTGTGTAGAAAGAGGAAAGCGTTATCTTTGTGCACAATTTATAAACAGGTGTATGTTTACAACGAAAAATTATGCTTATCATCTTATAGCCATTCTTACGGTGGGGATTTGGGGGTTGACGTTCATCTCTACGAAAGTATTGATAGGGTACGGGCTCTCTCCGCAGGAAATATTTGTGCTTCGTTTTCTGATGGCCTATCTGGGCATCTGGTTCATTTCTCCGCGCAAGCTGTTTGCCGATAATTGGCGGGATGAACTTTGGCTGTTGTTGGGTGGCGTTACGGGCGGTTCGTTCTACTTTCTGACGGAGAATACGGCATTGGAAATCACGTTGGCCACCAATGTATCGTTCATTGTCTGTACGGCTCCGTTGCTCACCACCATTCTGTCTTTGCTGATTTATAAGAAGGAGAAGGCAACTGTGGGGTTGATAGGCGGTTCGTTGCTTGCTTTGGCGGGAGTGGCATTAGTGGTTTATAACGGTCATTTTGTGCTGAAGATTTCTCCGTTGGGCGATTTCCTTACGTTGCTTGCCGCTTTTTCTTGGGCGTTCTACAGTTTGATAATGAAGAAGCTTTTCGGGCGTTACCGTACCACCTTTATTACCCGTAAGGTATTCTTTTACGGTTTGCTGACTATACTTCCCGCATTCTTTTTCCGTCCTTGGCAGTTTCCGCTTCAGGGCTTCCTTCATCCGGCTGTGTGGACGAATCTTATCTTTCTCGGTATATTGGCTTCGCTCGTCTGCTTCGTGGTGTGGAACGTGGTATTGAAGCGGCTCGGTACGTTGCAGGCTTCCAATTATATCTATCTCAATCCGCTTTTCACGTTGATAGGTTCTGCCGTTCTTTTGGGTGAACAACTCACTGTGATGGGACTTGTAGGCGCATTGCTGATATTATCGGGAGTGTATTGGGCGGGGAGGAAAGTGTAGTGAAGGTAGAAAGCTGATTGTTCGCTTTTGTGCGGACAGTTGTTCGGAAACGAACATATCTTTGTTTTTATTAATCGTTGATTTTCAGATGTTTATTAGTTTGGCACAGCAATTGACTATATATAGTCGAAGGCGTTCAAGAAAAGAATCCTCAATAATTCAAACTAATAATAACAATAAAAACATAACGATTATGAAGACAAATGTAATTCTTAAAGCAGTGGTAATGGTAGCAGTAGTAATGGCAAGTGTACTTAACTTCTCTGCAAGCGCAATGAATCCTACGGATTATGTGAAAAACGAAGAAATGAGCGGCGAGCTGTTGACAGCCAAGACAATCTTCCGTAATGAAGGTGGTTATTTATTCCGTCACCTGCGTTATACCTACAGTTACGACAATGAAAACCGTGTAATCAGCAAGGAAGCTTCCAAATGGGACAATGTACAAGAAGCATGGGTTCCTTACTTCAAACTGAATATTGAATATACCGAGAATGAAGTTGCTTTGAACTATGCCCGTTGGAATTCCAAAGACCATGCTTACAATAATGATGTTGAAACTTGTGTCTACGAATTGAACAATAATGACGCCACTTTGATGTTGGCAAGCATGAAATAAGGCGTATGGGCATAAAAAAAGGAGTACCGCTGTACTCCAACCTTTGTTAACCTTAAATCTAATACTATGAAAAACACATTGCAAAGGTACGGACTTTTGGGAAATCTCCAAATAAAGCAAATAAAAAAGTGTGTTTTATAACATGAATTAGCAAAAATACTCACTTTGTTAAGGCTTGCTAAGGATTTAGACCCCCTCCGTGTGTATTTTCTAAAAAAGGATTATCTTTGCCCTATTTATTAGTAAACTCTAAAGAAATACCGCTGTGAACGAAGATATTGTCCTTACCCCGATGATGAAACAGTTTCTTGATTTAAAGGCAAAACACCCCGATGCCGTCATGCTGTTTCGTTGCGGAGACTTCTATGAAACTTACTCCACCGATGCTATTGTAGCCGCTGAAATACTGGGCATTACTCTGACAAAACGTGCCAATGGAAAAGGGAAAACGATTGAAATGGCTGGTTTTCCTCATCATGCGCTCGATACATATCTGCCCAAGCTGATACGCGCGGGCAAGCGTGTAGCCATTTGCGACCAGTTGGAAGATCCGAAGCTCACCAAGAAACTGGTGAAACGCGGCATCACTGAATTGGTAACGCCGGGCGTATCCATTAACGACAATGTGCTGAACTACCGGGAAAACAACTTTCTTGCTGCCGTTCATTTCGGCAAGGGGGCTTGCGGGGTAGCATTCTTGGATATTTCTACGGGTGAGTTCCTGACAGCTGAAGGTCCTTTCGACTATGTGGACAAGCTGTTGAATAACTTTGCCCCGAAAGAAGTGCTTTTTGAGCGTGGCCGCCGGGGAATGTTTGAGGGTAACTTCGGCAGCAAGTTTTTTACCTTCGAACTGGAAGACTGGGTGTTTACGGAAACTACCGCACGCGAGAAGTTGCTGAAACATTTTGAAGTGAAGAATTTGAAGGGATTCGGCGTAGAACATCTCAAAAACGGGATTATTGCTTCGGGGGCTATCTTGCAGTACCTCATTATGACACAGCATACGCAGATAGGACATATCACCTCTTTGGCACGCATAGAAGAAGACAAGTATGTCCGTCTGGATAAGTTTACGGTGCGCAGTCTGGAGCTGATGGGCAGTATGAACGACGGCGGCAGCAGCTTATTGAACGTGATAGATAAAACAATCAGTCCGATGGGAGCCCGTCTGTTGAAGCGCTGGATGGTGTTCCCTCTGAAAGATGTGCAGCCCATTAATGAGCGACTGAACGTGGTAGAGTATTTCTTCCGTAAGCCCGACTTCAAAGAACTGATTGAAGAACAGTTGCATTTGATAGGCGACTTGGAACGTATTATCTCCAAAGTGGCCGTAGGGCGCGTTTCTCCTCGTGAGGTGGTTGCTTTGAAGGTAGCTTTGCAGGCAATCGAACCGATTAAGGAAGCCTGTATGGATGCTGATAATGCCAGCTTGAACCACATTGGCGAACAACTGAATATCTGCCGGTCCATCCGTGACCGTATCGACAAGGAAATCAATAATGATCCCCCGTTGCTCATTAATAAAGGCGGTGTGATAAAGCCCGGTGTGAATGCCGAGTTGGACGAATTGCGCCGGATAGCTTATTCCGGCAAGGACTATCTTTTGCAGGTGCAGCAGCGGGAAAGTGAACTGACGGGCATTCCCAGTTTGAAGATAGGGTATAACAATGTTTTCGGTTATTACATCGAAGTACGTAACGTGCACAAAGATAAAGTGCCGCAAGAGTGGATTCGCAAACAGACGCTGGTGAATGCCGAGCGTTACATTACGCAGGAATTGAAGGAGTATGAAGAGAAGATACTCGGTGCCGAGGACAAGATACTGGTGTTGGAAACACAGCTTTACACAGAGCTGGTGCAGTCTCTGAGCGAGTTTATTCCCGCCATTCAGATTGACGCAAACCAGATAGCCCGTCTGGACTGCTTGCTTTCCTTTGCCACCGCAGCCCGCGAAAATAATTATATCCGTCCCGTAATTTCCGACGATGAAGTGTTGGAAATACATCAGGGACGGCATCCGGTTATTGAGAAGCAGCTTCCGATAGGAGAGAAGTACATTGCCAACGATGTAATGCTGGACAGCAGCACGCAGCAGATAATCATTATCACCGGTCCCAACATGGCGGGTAAGTCTGCATTGCTTCGTCAGACTGCTTTGATTACGCTTATGGCGCAAATCGGCAGCTTTGTTCCGGCAGAAAGCGCGCATATCGGTTTGGTGGACAAGATATTTACCCGTGTGGGAGCCAGCGACAACATTTCCGTAGGCGAATCTACGTTTATGGTAGAGATGAACGAAGCGGCTGATATATTGAACAACCTTTCTTCCCGCAGTCTGGTGCTCTTTGATGAATTGGGACGCGGTACTTCTACTTATGACGGCATTTCCATTGCATGGGCTATTGTGGAGTATATCCACGAGCATCCGCGTGCCAAGGCGCGTACACTCTTTGCCACGCACTATCACGAACTGAATGAGATGGAAAAGTCCTTCAAGCGTATCAAGAATTATAATGTGTCGGTAAAGGAGGTTGATAACAAGGTTATTTTTCTGCGCAAATTGGAGCGCGGCGGCAGTGAGCACTCCTTCGGTATTCACGTAGCCAAGATGGCCGGTATGCCTAAAAGTATTGTGAAACGCGCCGATGATATATTGAAGCAACTTGAGACGGATAACCGCCAGCAAGGCATATCGGGCAAACCGATGGTCGAAGTGGGAGAAACACGCGGCGGTATGCAGCTCAGTTTCTTCCAGCTTGACGACCCGATATTATGCCAGATACGTGACGAAATACTGAATCTGGACGTGAACAACCTGACACCGCTCGAAGCGCTGAACAAGCTGAATGACATTAAACGGATAGTAAAAGGAAAGTAATTATCTTACTGCCGCTTTTTTGCCGTAGAAGAACATGAAGTAAATTCCGATGATTATGAACGGAACGCTGAGCCATTGGCCCATGTTCAGCGCCATTGTCTTTTCAAAATCCACTTGTTCTTCTTTCAGGAACTCAATGAAGAAGCGGAAGATAAATATTTCCGTCAGGCAAAGACCGAAGAAAAATCCGCGGTGATAGGGTAGGGAAGCTCCGGCTTGCACTGCGGTGGACTTTGCTTTTGTGGTGCTGAAGTCTGTTTCCAGCTTGCTTTCCTGCTTTTTCTGTCCGCGTTTATAAAGATAAACCATTCCTAAGAAGAAAATGAAGTAAGCAATTGCTTCGTATAGCTGTGCCGGATGGCGGGGCAGCATATCCACCCGTTCGAAGACGAATGCCCAGGGTACATCGGCGGGTTTGCCGACAATCTCGGAATTCATCAAGTTGGCAAGGCGGATGCAGCAGGCAGTGATGGGCGTAGCAACGGCTATCATGTCCAGCACGTCCATATAGTGCATCTTTGTCTTACGGCAGTACATCCAAAGGGCGATAATCAATCCTAACGTACCTCCGTGACTGGCAAGTCCTTCATAGCCTGTAAATTTCCAACCTCCGTCCGGCAGGAATTTTACAGGGAGTATCATTTCCCAAAAATGGTTCAGGTAATAATCCGGCTGATAGAACAGGCAATGCCCTAATCTCGCCCCTATCAGGATGCCGAAGAAGCAATAGAAGAACAGCGGGTCGAATTTTTCATCGCTTATCTTGCGGTCGCGATATTGCTGGCGTACGATGAAATAGGCAAAGGCCAGTCCGATAATCCATAATAATCCATAGTATCGGATGGAGATACCGAAAAGGTTGAACAGTTCGGGATTAGGATTCCAGTTGATGGAGAGGAGAGTCGGCATATTCATAAGTAATTAAAATTAGTAAGTAAATGTTGGAATGGGAATGTGTCAAAACAAAAACTCGCTTACTGCTTGTTTCTTTTTAGGCACGGATTACACGGATTTCACAGATTTTCTTTATTCTTTTTCCGTGAAATCCGTGCCTAAAAGAAATGTTCAAGTGTATTTTGACACACCCACATTCGCTCTGAATGACAAAAGTAGCATAAAATAATCGAGTAAAGGTATAAAGTCAGCTGAATTTTTCGGCTACCATCTTGTATGTAGGGATGTCAACTCCTTGTTCTTGGGCTGCCGCAATCATGTCGAACAGCAATCCCTGCACTTCGCTTTGATGTCCGCGCGCCATGTCTTTTTGCATGGAAGCGGTACTTTCGGGCGCAAGTTTGTCTATTACCTTGAGATTGTACTCTACGATGTCTTCCTTGAACTCGATGCCCAGTTTCCGTCCCAATGCGGCGCTTTCTTGTGAGAGTCCGATAAAGGTGTCACGTACTTTGCCGGGCTTTTGTACTTCGCCCATAGGCACGTCGTAGTAGGCGCCGGTTACAGCCATGGCCGAAATGAAAGACCATTTTACGAAGGTGTCGCGGTTGATGTCGGGAGATATTTCTGCCTTGATGCCGCTTTCCTGCAAATCCTGTTGTATGGCTTCTAATGTTTCACGGGAAACAATGGTGTCTTTGTGCGCTCCGTAAACCAAACGGAATATCTTTCCCATCTGCGTGATTTCGCCTTTGCCGGAAACGAAACCTACGATGTAGATGCAGCCGTCCAGTACCGTAACGCCGGAAACCAACCGCTGTATGCGAGGTCCTGTGCCATAGACGTTCAGAATGGGGATTACTACCGTATTTTTATGTGCGGCACGTTTGATTAGTTCTGTAATGGAGTCTACGGAATAGCCTTTGACGCATACGAAGATAACGTCTGCTTTGTACCGGGCTGACTTCTCCGCTAAGGAAGTATATTCTTCTGCCGTATAAGCGGGTATCTTCAATGCGTGTTCACCCTTTAAGTCGGAATGCAACCGCAAACCGTGCTCACGCATGGCGGCAAGGTGCTCGCCGCGTGCAATGCACGTAACGTCTTTTCCTGCCAGTGCAAGGAAACCTGCAATACTTCCGCCTACGCCGCCTGTGCCGGCAATGAGATATCTCAGATTGTTATTTGCCATTTGTATAGTGTATTGGTGTGATCCGTGTCTTTATACGTTGAAGCGGAAGTGCATGATATCTCCGTCCTGCACCACATATTCTTTACCTTCCACACCCAGTTTTCCGGCTTCGCGCACGGCGGCTTCGCTGCCATATTTGATGTAGTCTTCGTACTTGATGACTTCTGCGCGGATAAAACCTTTCTCAAAATCAGTGTGGATAACGCCGGCGCATTGCGGAGCTTTCCAACCTTTGCGATAGGTCCATGCCTTTACTTCCATTTCGCCGGCAGTGATGAACGTTTCGAGGTTCAGCAGGCTGTAGATGGCTTTAATAAGTCTGTTGCAGCCGCTTTCTTTCAAACCGAGATCTTCGAGGAACATTTGTTTTTCTTCGTAAGTCTCCAGTTCGGCAATGTCGGCTTCGGTCTGTGCGGAGATGATGATGAGTTCGGCATCTTCGCCTTTGATGGCTTCGCGTACTTGTTCTACGTATTGATTACCGTCGGCGGCGCTGGTATCATCTACGTTGCAGACGTAAAGCACCGGTTTCGTTGTGAGCAGGAACATCTGTTTGGCACACTGTTCTTCATCGTCGTTCTGAGGAATTACGGTGCGGGCGCTCTGTCCTTGCTCCAGTGCATCTTTATAGCGCAGCAGGAGTTCGTACTCCACCTTTGCCATTTTGTCTCCGCCTACTTTGGCTATCTTTTCCACGCGCTTGATACGGTTTTCCACGGTATCGAGGTCTTTCAGCTGAAGTTCGGTGTCGATGATTTCCTTGTCGCGCACAGGGTCTACACTGCCGTCCACGTGTACGATATTACCATTGTCGAAGCAACGCAGTACGTGGATAATGGCGTCGCACTCGCGGATGTTGCCCAGAAACTGATTACCCAATCCCTCACCTTTGCTGGCGCCTTTCACCAGTCCGGCAATATCGACAATATCGCATACGGCGGGTACGATACGTCCCGGATGAACGATTTCGGCGAGTTTCGTCAGTCGCTCGTCGGGTACGGATACTTGCCCCATTTGGGCGTCGATAGTACAGAACGGAAAGTTTGCAGCCTGTGCTTTTGCGCTGCTCAAGCAATTGAAAAGAGTGGATTTCCCTACGTTGGGAAGTCCTACGATACCAGCTTTTAATGCCATAGTGCTATAGTATTTTTATTATTATCAATCAGTTATATTATTCTTTTTTATCTCGTTTTGAGGTGCAAAGATAATTAATTTTAAGCTAACGCAGTAATCTTCTTATACTTTCTCTTTTTATCGGGTACCGGAACGTCTACGGAATATCAGTTTTTAAGCTTTCTCAAATTCATTCTTTCAATGCCGGGGCTGTGCCACTTACCAATTTTAGAATATGTAATTGGGGTTATAATATCCGTAATTCATCTACTATGCCGTAAAATGTTTCCCACTATTTTTGCACTTAAAGACAGACTAATAATAGAATAGATATGAGTAAAAACCGCTAAATGATATGAATGTAGAATATTTCCAACAGATGATTGCAGCGGGCGAACCGTTGGCAGGCGAAAAAATGATTGCTTTCATGCGTGAGCAGAGCGACAACACCCGTCTAAGTATATTGATAATATAAAATCTGATTAACAATGAATACCAAAATTTTCAAATCAGCAGTCATTGCCTTGTTCATAAGTTCCTGCATACTTATGGGCTGTAATAATAGCAGAACAAACAACGAAACAAATTCAGCAAATCAAATGAATACACTTAATCTAACTTCAGAATGGGACAAGACTTTTCCCAAAAGCGA
Source organism: Bacteroides propionicigenes (assembly GCF_018390535.1). Classification (GTDB taxonomy): domain Bacteria; phylum Bacteroidota; class Bacteroidia; order Bacteroidales; family Bacteroidaceae; genus Bacteroides; species Bacteroides propionicigenes. The sequence goes on from NZ_JAHBBW010000002.1 coordinate 333,218, forward strand.
CAAAGTAAACCATAGTAAGATAACTTTCCATAATCGTTATGGTATTACGCTGGTGGCAGACCTTTATGCGCCTGTAAATGCTTCAGGGAAACTTCCGGCAATCGCTGTCAGCGGACCATTCGGAGCTGTCAAGGAGCAGTCTTCCGGACTGTATGCCCAGCAGCTTGCTGAAAGAGGTTTCCTTACGATTGCCTTCGATCCTTCGTATACCGGAGAAAGCGGAGGGGAACCGCGCTATGTGGCTTCTCCCGACATTAACACGGAAGATTTCAGTGCAGCCGTTGACTATCTGATGAACCGTGAGGACGTGGATTCCGCGAAAATAGGTATCTTAGGTATTTGCGGTTGGGGAGGAATAGCCATACAGGCAGCTATCAACGACCCACGTATAAAAGCTACTGTGGCATCCACCATGTATGACATGACGCGTGTAAATGCCAACGGATATTTTGACTCTGAAAACACGGCAGAACAACGCAATTCCAAACGCGCGGCAATGGCTGCGCAGCGTACCGAAGATTATAAAAACGGCTTTTACAAGTCGGGAGGTGGAGTTGTTGACCCTCTGCCTGATGATGTACCCCAGTTCGTGAAAGACTATTACGCCTACTACAAAACTCCACGTGGCTATCACAAACGTTCGCTCAATTCAAACAACGGCTGGAACGTTACCTCCAATCTTCCTTTTCTTAATTTCAAATTCTTTGATTATGCCGGTGAATTGGAAAACGCAGTGATGATTGTGCATGGCGACAAGGCGCATTCGTTCTATTTTGGTAAAGATGTGTACGCTCTTTTGAAAGGGGATAATAAGGAGTTTGTCGTTGTCGCAGGTGCAAACCATACAGATTTGTATGACGGACTTAGCGTCATTCCTTTTGATAAAATAGAAAGTTTTTTCAATAAGAATCTGAAATAAATCAAAGGAATGGGCATCATTGTGTTGTACAAAATGGTATACAGCGGATTTTTCTATTGTCTTTCCTCAGTATACAGTCGGTGGAAAACGGACTTCAGTTGTTTTTCATCAGCAATGATGGCTTGCAGTTCTTTCAGCCGTTCCGCATTCTTGGAATTAGGAAACCAGAGTTTCAGATAGCCGCCGGGAGCGTACTTCTCCATCAGATGTTTGTGGAAACGCCGGTAGTGCCATGCTTCGTCTGCCGTTGGATTTTGCTTCAATCCGTATTGTACGGTACGGCGCAGGGTGATGTCAGAGTCGATGATACGGTCGGCTTCAGCTACGATTTTGCCGTAAATACTGCGTGGCTCATGGTCGGTGGATGCCCGGTGATCTTCTACGGCTTCGCGCATAATCTTTATCTCTTCTTTGCTGAACCATTGTAGAAGGCTGGTGTCTGCCGCTATGATTTCTCCCGAAACGAGGTGATGCGTGGCACGGTCTCGGCATAGTCCTGTATCGTGGTAGGCTGCTATGGCGTAGACAAGACGTTCGTCTGCTTGGGGATAGAGTCTGGCAAGAGCAAGGCTTTCCTCAATGACTGTTTGTACATGCGAGAGGCTGTGTGCCTTGTCAAAGTGTTCGTATCGGGGGATGATTTCTGTCTCGATGTAGCGGGTAAGTGTTTGAGGTATCATGCTTCTATATTCTTTATTGGAAGGCAAAAGTACAAAAAAAAGAGGTGTGTCAAAATGTAAAAGTCCTATCATTCTGTCATTCAGAGGAGCTTGCGACGAAGAATCTTCTCTCTAATGTATGCAGAGAAGAGATTCTTCACTGCGTTCAGAATGACAGAATGATGGGACTTTTACATTTTGACAACCCCCTTTTTATATAGAAAGGTTTTGGGTTATTGTTAGCAATTAGAGTATTTAAGAGAGAATGGATAGATTACATATTAGGGTTATCCATTGTCACTGTCATTTCAGGGATAAGGACGTATGTATTCTTTCTATTGTTCCATTTGTAATAAGTAGTGGTAACCGACTTGCCTTGATAGGCATAACGGATGCACATATCATTGGTCCATGTGTTCTTAACAGCGTTCCATTTCAGGGCTTCGCTTTCTGTCATGCGGTTCTGGTCATCGTACTTATAATTGTACTTCATATAGTTGGCAAGTGTGCTGCCGTCCATTTTATAAACAGTTTCAGCGACCTTTACTCCATTTACTTCTTCCGAATTGTAAATAAGGTTACTTTTGTTGTCTGCTGATGCGCTCATTCCACATACAAAAAGAAAAGAGAATAAAATCAAAGTTTTTAAAGTTTTCATAGCTTTATGTTTTTAGAGTTGTACTTGCTATTTTCTATCAATATGTCATTGATTACGCTGCAAATGTACGCAATACTTTGACATAAATAAAATATTTGGGATTTATTTTATCAATATGTCAAACGGTGATAGGTTTATATGCTTTCTTTTTGGAAAGATTAATGAACAAAAAATATCCGGCAGTGAAGATGCCGGATATTCTGATGAGCAAACTGTATTTTAAAGCGATTACTTCCGTTGCTTTCTGATTGTAAGTTAAATAAAGTTATAGACCGGATTAGTGTGCTTCCAACCAGTTCTTTCCCCAGCCAAAATCAGCTTTCAGAGGTACCAGCATATGATATGCCCGTTCCATTTCTTCGATTACAATTTTCTGTATAATCTCTTTTTCTGCCTCAGGAACGCTGAAATTCAGCTCATCGTGGACCTGCAAAATCATCTTTGCTTTCAGATTGTTACTTTGAAGGCGCTGATAGATGAGTGCCATAGCTACTTTGATGATGTCGGCAGCACTTCCTTGAATAGGGGCGTTGATGGCATTGCGCTCTGCATAACCGCGTACTACGGCATTGCGGGAGTTGATGTCGGGCAGGAAGCGTTTGCGGTGGAAGATGGTTTCTACATATCCGTTTTCGCGTGCCACCTGTATGCTTCTGTCCATGTATTCTTTAACTTGCGGATAGGTCTCGAAATATCCGTCTATCAGTTCTTTGGCTTCTTGGCGGGGAACATTCATGCGTTCTGCCAGTCCGAATACGGAGATGCCGTAGATGATACCGAAGTTGGCTGTTTTGGCTTTGCGACGCATATCGGCGGTTACATCGTTAATATCCACCTTATATATTTTAGCGGCAGTGGCAGCATGGATGTCATAACCGCTGAGGAAGGCATCAACCATATTCTTGTCTTGACTCAGATGGGCCATGATGCGCAGTTCAATCTGTGAGTAGTCGGCGGAGAAGAATTCGCATCCGTCATCGGGGATGAAGGCTTTGCGGATTTCCTTGCCGTCTTCGTCACGGATGGGGATGTTCTGCAGGTTCGGGTTGCTGGAACTGAGCCGTCCGGTAGCGGTTACCGCTTGGTTGAAGGAGGTATGGATGTGCCCCGTACGTGGATTTATCAGTTGGGGCAGCGCGTCGATATAGGTGCTTAACAGTTTCTTTAGTCCGCGGTACTCAAGTATCTTGCCGATGATTTCGTGTTTGTTCCGAAGGCTTTCAAGTACTTCTTCGGAAGTAACATACTGGCCGGTTTTAGTCTTTTTTGCTTTTTCTACGATTTTGAGTTTGTCAAACAGCACTTCGCCCACCTGCTTAGGGGAGGAGATGTTGAAGGTTTCGTCACCCGCCAGTGCATAGATTTCTTTTTCAATCTCCTGCAGGCGAAGCGTGAAATGTTCGGACGATTGTTTGAGGGCTTCCGTATCAATACGCACTCCGTTGCTTTCGATATTGACGAGCACAGGCACAAGCGGCATTTCAATTTCATAAAAGAGATGCTCGACAGACTGTTCTTTCAATTCTTTTTCGAGGATGTTCTTCAGTTTCAGTGTAACGTCCGCATCTTCGCAGGCGTAACGATACACATCTTCCGGCGGAAGGTCTCGCATACTCTTTTGGTTCTTTCCTCTGCTTCCAATGAGTTCATCGATATGAATGGTCTGATAGTGCAGATAAATTTCGGCAAGGTAGTCCATGTTGTGCCGAAGTTCCGGTTGCAATACATAATGGGCGAGCATAGTGTCGAAAAGTTTTCCCTTCACCTGTACTCCGTAATTTTGAAGAATAATCATATCGTATTTGATATTCTGTCCTACTTTCATGGAGTTTTCATTTTCATAAAGAGGGCGGAATTCATTTACGATTTTTAGCGCTTCGTCGCGATTTGCCGGAACAGGAACATAGTAGGCCCGGTTTTCGGTGTCACTGAAGCTCATTCCCACCAATTCGGCTTCCATTGGTTCGGTTCCGGTAGTCTCGGTATCTATTGAGAGAATTTCTGTTGTAAGTAACTTTTGAATAATTTCCTTTCTTTTTTCTTCTGTATCAATGAGTTGATAGTCTACATCGAGCATTTCTAATCGCGTGAGATTTGATTTTTTTGCATCGCCCGCCCCGTTGTCTGCAAAATTTGCAAACAAATCGCCTTGAGCGGGAGCGTTGTTTTCGGAAGCTGCGCTATCGGTTGGCCGGGCAAACAAAGTTCCGGCATAAGGATCGGGTGCGGCGGAGCCGGAAGAAGAGGGAAGGGGAGTATCCGCCTTTTTCAGGACACGGTTGATGAGCGTACGGAATTCCAGTTCCTCGAAAATCTTGCGGAGTTCTTCTTCATCCGGTTCTTCGCGAACGAGTGTACTCATGTCGAGCTTAATGGGCACATCTACTTTGATAGTTGCGAGGAATTTGGAGAAAGTAATCATTTCCCGGTTTGCCTCTACTTTGGTTTTAAGCGCACCTTTCAGTTGGTCAGTGTGGGCAAGCAGGTTTTCGATACTGCCGAATTCCGCTACCAGTTTCTGTGCGGTTTTCTCTCCCACGCCCGGACAGCCGGGGATATTGTCGGAAGAGTCTCCCATCAGTCCCAGCATATCGATGACTTGCTCTGTGGACTGAATATCGAATTTGGCTTTTATCTCTTCGATGCCCATGATTTCAAATCCGCCGCTATGTTTGGGGCGGTACATAAATACGTTGTCCGATACCAGTTGACCGTAGTCTTTATCGGGGGTCATCATATAAGTGGTGATACCTTGTTTTCCGGCTTCGGTGGCAAGTGTGCCTATCACATCATCGGCTTCATAACCGGGAACTTCCAAGATAGGAATACGGTAAGCGCGGATAATGTCTTTTATAATAGGTACGGAAAGACGGATAGCTTCGGGAGTTTCTTCCCGTTGCGCCTTATATTGTTCGTAAGCTTCGTGGCGGAATGTCGGTCCCGAAGGATCAAAAGCTACTCCTATATGTGTTGGATTCTCCTTTTTCAGCACTTCTTCGAGGGTATTTACAAATCCCAAAATGGCTGAAGTATTGAATCCTTTGGAGTTGATTCGCGGATTCTTGATGAACGCATAATAAGAGCGATATATCAGTGCGTAGGCATCAAGCAAGAAAAGTTTATCGGTTGAATTCATAGATTTATCCTTTTTTTTCATGGTAAAAGTACAAAAAAATACCGTATTAACTGTTTTATTACTATTTTTGTGCTCAAATAGCGATGTATGGACAGTATATCCCTCATAAAATCCCCGATTTCTGCGGAGTTGGAAGACTTCAAAAAGCATTTTGATAGTTGCCTTTCCAGTTCTAATCTTTTGCTGAATAGCGTAATTGCGCATATACGGCAGAAGAATGGAAAGATGATGCGCCCTATTTTGGTCTTGCTTGCCGCGAAGCTGTACAATGAGATTTGTCCGGCAACGCTTCATGCTGCGGTTGCCTTGGAACTTCTGCATACGGCGAGCTTGGTGCACGATGATGTAGTGGACGAGAGTACCGAACGTCGGGGGCAACTCTCTGTAAATGCTATCTTTAATAACAAGGTAGCAGTGCTTACAGGCGATTATTTGCTGGCAACGGCTTTAGTAGAAGTAGGGATGACGCGTAATTACGCCATTATAGATGTTGTTTCCAACTTGGGGCAGGATTTGGCGGAAGGAGAGTTGCTGCAGCTTTCTAATGTCAGTAACCCCGAATATTCCGAAGATATTTACTTTGATGTCATTCGCAAGAAGACGGCTGTATTGTTTGCCGCGTGCATGAAGGCAGGTGCGCTTTCGGTGGGAGTCAGCGATGAAAAGGCGGAATATGCACGTCTCTTTGGCGAGTACATCGGCCTTTGCTTTCAGATTAAAGACGATATATTCGATTATTATGAAAGCAAGGAAATCGGTAAGCCTACCGGCAATGATATGCTGGAAGGAAAGCTGACTTTACCTGCACTTTATGCCCTTAATTCCACCCGCGATGAACAGGCGAAGGAGATTGCCGTAAAAGTGAAGAACGGAACGGCTACAACTGATGAAATAGCCCGATTGATCGAGTTTACCAAAGAACATGGCGGCATTGAATATGCCACGAAAGTCATGGTGGAATTTAAGGAAAAAGCGCTTTCATTATTGGATTCTATGGAAGATACGGACGTAAAGAAAGCACTGATTTGTTATCTGGATTATGTAGTGGAACGCGAAAAATAATTTCACTCTGCCATTCAAGAGGATATGTCAAAATGTAAAAGCTCTATCATTCTGTCATATCCTCATGAGTGGCGATTAAGGTCAGTTCTTAAAAGAACTTCATTTCTTCACCTTTGATTTCAGAGAGCAGAAGGTTTGCCAAGCGGCTGGTTCCCAAACGGAACAGTTCATTGCTCAGCCATTCCTCGCCCAGTACTTCTTTTACAATGGTATAGTAAATCAGCGCATCGTTTACGCAGTTGATGCCACCTGCCGGCTTGAAACCTATCTTATTACCTGTCAGTGCATGGTACTCCTTAATGGCTTGGCACATCACATATGCAGCTTCTGGGGTGGCGGCAGGCTGTTGTTTTCCGGTAGAAGTTTTTATGAAATCGGCTCCGGCATACATGGATAGGATAGAGGCCTTCTTAATGTTGGCAGCCGTTTTCAAAGCTCCGGTTTCCAAAATTACTTTCAGGTGATTTTCTCTGCAAGTAGCTTTCAGTTCTTGTATTTCATCGCACATGGTTTCATAATCTCCGCTCAGGAATTTTCCTACTGAGATTACGATGTCTATTTCATCGGCTCCTTCCATGATTGCCATGGCGGTTTCGGCTACCTTTACTTCTATAAAAGTCTGTGAAGAAGGAAAACCAGCTGATACACAGGCTATCTTTACATCCTCCACTTCCAGGGTATCCTTTACTATTTCCGCAAAGTTGGGATATACGCAGATAGCTGCAACATTCTTCAAGTCGGGAAATTCTTCATCAAATTGATTTACCTTTTGAGTAAATTTCATGACGCTTTCATCGCTGTCCGTACTGTTGAGTGTAGTGAGGTCAATGCAGTTGAACAGGAATTTCTTTACTTCCGGAGTATTGTTTGCAGGAACTTTTTCTGCGATTATTTTAGCTACTTCTGCAGCTACTTCAGCATCGTTCAGATTGGTGTTGTACTTTGCCAAGGCGGCGTCATACTTGTTCTGGGTGGATTCATTATTCTCCATGGTCAGATAATTTAGGGTTATTGATATGTCTTGTTTGGTCACGTCGGGTCTTCTTCTCTATGCTGCGTGCAAAGGCTTCGGTGATGTCAACTCCGGTCTGGTTTGCAATGCAGAGAAGTACCCAAAGGACGTCTGCAATTTCTTCTTCAACGTTGTCTTTTTCTCCTTTTTTGAAAGATTGGTCACCATATTTGCGTGCCATAACTCGCGCCAGCTCGCCTACTTCTTCGGTCAATACGGCCATATTGGTGAGCTCGCTAAAGTATCGTACTCCGAATTTTTTTATCCAGGAGTCTACTTCTTGTTGTGCTTCTTTTAACGTCATTATTCCTTATTTTTTGTATCCATGCAAATAGTCACAGGACCATCGTTCAGTAATTCCACTTTCATGTCGGCTCCAAACTCGCCCGTGCCTATTTCTTTACCTAATGCTAAACTCAATTCTTTGCAGAATTGTTCGTATAACGGGACGGATATTTCCGGTTTTGCCGCCCGGATGTAAGAGGGGCGATTGCCTTTTTTAGTGGATGCGTGTAGTGTGAACTGGCTGATTACCAGTATTTCACCATTAATATCGAGTATGGATTTGTTCATAACGCCATTCTCGTCGTCAAAGACACGCAGGTTGACAATCTTTTTACACAACCAGTCAATATCTTCTTTGCTGTCCGTTTCCTCTATGCCTACCAATATCATCAACCCTGTTTGGATGGCGGACTTACAAGTTCCGTTAATGGTAACAGACGCATATCCGGTACGTTGTATAACTACTCTCATGTTTTAGTTCTAAAATTAGTCTTGTAGATTGCAAAGTTACGAATAAATTTGTGATTGTTATCTACAAGGGACGGGCTATTTGTCGGTAAAGTATTCCTTTATGATTTTTGCTTTCGCTTCGCCAATTACCTTGACAATCTCTTCTGCAGGGGCTTCTTTGATGCGTTTCACGCTCTTGAATTCCTTTAGCAGGGCATTTTTTGTTTTTTCTCCGATGCCTTTTATCTCGTCTAAGGCGGATGCTACCTGCCGTTTGCTGCGTTTGTCCCGATGGAAGGTAATGGCAAATCTGTGTACTTCGTCCTGTATCTGTGTCAGCAGGCGGAAGAGAGGAGAATTTTGTTTGAGTCCGATTGTTTGTGGCGGAAATCCGTATAAGAGTTCCGATGTACGGTGTTTTCCGTCTTTGGCAAGTCCGGCAATGGGGATATTCAGGTTCAGCTCGTCGATAACCTCTTTTACGGCGCTCATTTGCCCCTTTCCGCCGTCGGTGATAAGGAGGTCGGGCAGGGGAGTATTCTCTTCAATGGCGCGCTGATAACGCCGTCTTACGACTTCTTTCATGGATGCATAGTCGTCCGGGCCTTCCACGGTCTTGATATTGTACTTCCGGTAGTCCTTTTTAGACGGTTTTCCTTTGATGAAAACAACGCATCCCGCAACGGGGTCTGAGCCTTGAATATTGGAATTGTCGAAACATTCTATCTGCATAGGCAGTCGGTCGAGGTGCAATTCCTGCTGAATCTCCTTCAAGAGGCGTACTGTGCGTTGTTCCGGATTCAGCTTTTCAGCTTGTTTCAGCCGGTCGGCCTTGTATTGTTTTACATTTAGAATGGAGAGCTCAAGCAGCTTTTTCTTGTCGCCGCGCTGCGGAATGGTAAAGACGACATCTTTAAGTTCCATATCCAACTCGAAGGGTACAATGATTTCGCGGGAAAGGCTCTTGTACCGTTCGCGCATTTCAATAATGCCCAGTGAAAGAAGTTCTTCTTTCGTTTCGTTCAGCCGTTTTTTATATTCAAAGGTGAAAGCTTGGTTGATGGCTCCGTTCGTAATGTGCAGATAATTGATGAATGCGGACTTTTCGTCACTGTCTTCCTCAATGGAGAACACATCGATATTGTGAAGCACATTGCTCACTACCTCCGATTTAGAACGGTAATTCTCTAACAGCAGGTATTTCTCTTTGATTTTCTGCGCTTCTTCAAATTTCATTTCCGCGGCAAAATCCTGCATCTGCTGATATAGCATCCGCTCTATTTCCTGAGTATTCCCTTTGAGTATTTCCTTTATTTCAGCGATGTTTTTAAGGTATTCCTCTTGGTTTTGTTTACCGATACAAGGTCCTGCACAGTTCTTGATGTGATATTCCAAACATACATTGAACTTTCCCGCCCGGATGTTTTCGGGAGAGAGATTCAGGTTGCAGGTACGTAATGGATAGAGGTGTTTGATGAGGTCGAGTAGTGCATACATGGACGGTATGTGGCTGTACGGGCCGTAGTAGGAAGAACCGTTGCGTATAATTCTTCGTGTCTTGAATACGCGTGGGAAATACTCGTTTTGCACGCAGATGGACGGATAGGTTTTGTCGTCCTTCAGCAATACATTGTAGCGGGGCTTGTATTTCTTGATGAGGTTGTTCTCCAATAGCAAGGCATCTTCCTCCGTATTGACTACGATATACCGGATATCGGCTATTTTGCTTACCAATACGCGCGTTTTTCCCGGTTCATGTTCTCTGTTGAAATAGGAAGATACCCGGCGTTTCAGATTCTTTGCTTTCCCTACATATATGATTGTCCCTTCGGCATTCAGATATTGATAAATGCCGGGACTCTCGGGAAGGTTCAGGACGATGCCTTTCAAATAATCATTTGTCTTTAGTTCTTCCATTACTACTTTGCAGCCTTATCGTCTTTTTACAGCGTCAATACCGATTCCACGTCTACGTCTTTGCCGAATACGTCCTTTCCGTGCAGGTCTTTCAATTCGATGATGAAGTTTACGTATATCTTTTGGGGATTCATCTTCTTTACCAATTTGCAGGCGGCTTCCATTGTTCCGCCGGTAGCCAAGAGGTCGTCGTGCAGCAATACTACGTCATCCGGTTCGATGGCATCCTTGTGGATTTGTACCGTATCTTTGCCATACTCCTTGTCGTAACTTTCTTCGATTGTTTCTGCGGGCAGCTTTCCGGGCTTGCGCATGGGTACGAATCCGGCGCCTAAGCGAGTGGCGAGGATGGGACCCATAATGAAACCTCTGGATTCTATGCCCACTACTTTGGTTATACCTTTGTCCTTATACATTTCATACAAGGTGTCTGAAAGCTCTTGCAGTGCAGACGGATTTTTAAACAAGGTAGTTACGTCGTAGAATAAAATTCCGGGAATTGGGAAATCGGGAATTTCCCGAATGCTCTTAGCAAGTGTTTCTTTGCTCATAATCAGTTTATTTAATACGTTTATTGAATTCTTTGTTTCACGTGGAACGTTGGCTCTCATCGCCCGCAAAGTACCAGTAGTACGTTGATGTCACTTGGCGACACTCCCGGAATCCGGCTTGCCTGCGCTATTGTTTCCGGGTCAATCTTTACTAACTTCTGGCGGGCTTCGGTAGAAAGGGATTGAATGGAGTTATAATCAAATTTCCCTTTTATCTTTATGCTTTCCAGCCGGGCCAGTTTGTCGGCTATGATTCGCTCGCGTCCTATGTAACCCTCGTACTTTATAAGTATCTCTGCGGCTTCAATGATTTCATCTTTCCTGTCCGTAACTTTATCCAGTTCCCGACGGAAAGCGCTGACATTCTCTGCCATATTCTCCAGGGTTACTTGCGGGCGGTTTATTAAGTCTACCAACTTGCATCCTTGGCGGAGCGGAGTAGTGCCGAGCTGTTCCAGTACCGGATTAATTAATGCCGGTTTCATCGAATAACTCCGTGCGAACTCTATGATGTTTGTAATGGCTTCGCGTTTGCTCTTTAGTAATTCATAGCGGTCTTCTTTTGCGAGCCCCAGTTTCCATGCTCTTTCGGTAAGTCTCATGTCGGCATCATCCATGCGGAGAAGAATACGGTATTCCGCACGTGAGGTAAACATACGGTAAGGCTCGTCAACGCCCTTGGTCACTAAATCGTCGATTAATACGCCGATATACGCTTCGTCTCGTGCAAGGGTGAAGGGCTCTCCGCCATGGCAATTGATATGCGCATTGATACCCGCAATGATTCCTTGTCCGGCAGCTTCCTCGTAGCCGGTTGTTCCGTTTACTTGTCCGGCAAAGAAGAGGTTTTTGATTTTCTTCGTTTCCAACGTATGTTTTAGTTGGGTAGGGTCGAAGAAATCATATTCTATTGCATAGCCGGGACGATAAATCACGAGGTCGCGGAATGCCGGAATCTTTTTCAGAGCTTCAATCTGTATGTTCATGGGCAGGGAAGAAGAGAAGCCGTTCAGGTAAAGTTCCTGAGTTGTTTCACCTTCCGGCTCCAAGAAAAGCTGGTGCTGTCCTTTATCGGGAAAGGTTACGATTTTGGTTTCTATACTGGGGCAATAGCGGGGACCTATGCTTTGAATCTGTCCGTTGAAAAGGGGAGAATCCGGTAATCCTTCACGAAGGATGCGGTGTACTTCTTCGTTGGTGAAGCAAGTCCAGCATGGCAATTGCTTCAGGTGACGTACGCCGTTATTCATAAAAGAGAATTTGTGGAAGTCGTTCTCTCCGTCTTGAATCTCCATGTCCTCGTAGTGTACGCTTCGTCCGTCGATGCGTACGGGAGTTCCCGTCTTCATTCGTCCGTACGTGATGCCGTGTCGGGCGATGGATTCGGTCAGTTGGTAAGATGCGGGTTCTGCCATACGTCCTCCCGGAAGCATGGTGCGTCCCACGTGCATCAGTCCGTTCAGGAAAGTTCCGGCAGTCAGCACAACGCATTTGGCACGGAAAGTTACTCCCCAGAGGGTGGTAAGTCCGACTACTTCGCCGTTTTCAACGAGAATTTCGCGTACGGTGTCTTGCCAGATGTGCAAGTTGGGCGTATTTTCCAGAATCTCGCGCCATGCCCAGATGAATTTGTTACGGTCGCATTGCGCGCGCGGGCTCCACATGGCGGGACCTTTGGAGCGGTTCAATATGCGGAACTGGATAGCTGTCTTATCGGTCACCAATCCCATATATCCGCCTAAGGCATCTATTTCGCGTACAATCTGTCCTTTGGCAATACCGCCTACGGCAGGGTTACAACTCATTTGACCTATCTTATTCATGTCCATTGTAATAAGACAGGTCTTTGAACCCAAGTTTGCGGCAGCGGCAGCGGCTTCACAACCGGCATGTCCGGCGCCGATTACAATAACGTCATACTTAAACTCCATTCATTCAATCTCTTTTAAAACCTTGCAAAGTTACTAAAAAGTTATTTTGTAGCCGCGATTTCTTTCTTTTCCTTGTGAATTCTTAGGAAATTCTTCGTTTGAAATCTTTCGTATTCCTTGTGTGTAATGCAGACTTGCAGCCTGTATAATCTCTTTCTCTTTTATGTAAAATGTGCTAATACTACATTTCTTTCTTCATTTTCCAACTGCGGGCTCTACGGTTGCCAACTGTGTGCCCGACAGCCCGCAGCTGGCAACCGTAGAGCCCGCAGTTGGAAAACGAAGAAAAGTATGTAGCAAAGGGGTATTTTGTATAGGGTAAAACAAGGAAATGAAAGGAGAATTAGCAAAAAAGAGCTTGTTTATATAAGAGTTGTAATTGTTGTAATGCTTTGATTAATAATGGCTTATGCTTATTTTTGGTATCGAAGGATAATTTGTCAGCACCGTTGTCACCCTTGTCGTCACATCCGCAAACCCTTTGCTGCAGAGGGATGCAAGGCAATTGGTGACGAGTGACGAGAAATAATGCAAACTCAAAACTCAGTATAACCTTCTCTTTTCACCGCATGGCAAGTGCCTTGTTTTCGGCAGCCTCCATAATCTCCCGTTCGCCCGGACCTTTATCGTTGATACCGCAAAGATGCAGGATACCATGTATGATGACACGATGCAATTCTCGTTCGTAGTCATTGCCGGCAAACTGTTCGGCATTAGTGCGTACCGTATCAAGGCTGATGAAGAGGTCGCCGCTCAGACGGTTTCCTTCGCAATAATCAAAGGTGATGATATCCGTATAATAATCGTGTTGGAGATATTGACGGTTTACTTCGAGTATCTTCTCGTCCGAACAGAAAATATAGGCGATTTCACCGATTTTTTTCTCATAGGTGGCGGCAACGGCTTTAATCCATTCCGTAACTTCGCGCTTCTTGATTGCAGGCATTTCAACGCCGTCTGTCTGATAACTTATCATATTATTGTATTTTTAAAAGAAGAACATATAGCTGATGATGATAGCGGCGATGATACCGGAAAAGTCGGCTATCAGACCGCAGGTAACGGCATTGCGTGTTTTCGTGATACCTACACTGCCGAAGTAAACGGCAAGGATATAGAAAGTAGTGTCCGAGGCACCGCGTGCCACGCAACTCATACGGCCGACAAATGAATCGGCTCCGTATTCCTTCATTGTATCAATCATCAGTCCGTTGGCTCCACTGCCGCTTAACGATTTCATCAATGCCGTTGGCAATGCGCCTACAAAACTGGTATCTACTCCAAACAGACCGACGATATAACCGATACCGTCCACTATGATGTCCATTGCTCCTGAAGTGCGGAATACAGCGATTCCAACGAGGAAAGCCACCAGATAAGGGATGATGCGTATAGCGGTTGTAAATCCTTCTTTAGCACCTTCTATAAAGGCATCGTACACGTTAATTTTCCTCCACAAGCCCCACAGGATAAAAAGGAGAATGATAGAAAAGAGTATGATATTGGCAACCAATGTGGAATAAACTCCCATTTCTTCGCGGCTTACTTGAGTGAACAAGTAAATAAGTCCGGAAAAGAACAGGCTGATGCAGCCAATCAGAATGAGGATAGGCTTGCTCAGCAAGTTTATCCGTTGTGCGATGCTGACGGCGGTTACACCGACAACGGTGGAGATGGCGGTGGTAATCAACGTAGGGATGAAAATATCCGTAGGTTGTGCAGCGCCCATTTGCGAACGGTACATCATGATGCTGACGGGTATCAGTATCAGCCCGGATGTGTTCATTACCAGAAACATAATCATCGGGTTGGTGGCGGTATCTTTCTTCGGATTAAGCTCCTGAAGTTCTTTCATGGCTTTCAGGCCCATGGGGGTAGCGGCATTGTCCAGTCCCAGCATATTGGCGGAAAGATTCATGAAAATGGAACCCATGGCGGGATGTCCCTTTGGAATCTCCGGAAAGAGACGGCAGAATACAGGGCTCAGCCAGCGCGAAAGCGCATTTATCATGCCGCTGTTCTCACCGATTTTCATGACACCTAACCATAAGGACAGAATACCCGTCAGTCCCAATGATATTTCAAATGCTGTCTTAGAGGAGTCGAATGTAGAGTTGACAAGCTCCGTAAATATCTCTGTATCTCCCATGAACAGGAGTTTGCAGAGCGCCACAATGAAAGCGATTACGAAAAATGCTACCCAGATGTAATTTAAAACCATAAAATAACGCGTTGATTTTCTGCAAAAGTAGGAATATCTTTCCATTTAGCGTGGAAAAATAGCTATTTTTGTCGGATAAGATTACGAATTATAAAGGATATGAGACAGCAGGCTAAAGAGATAGAGTGGGAGATAAGAGAATATATCGACCCGGTGAAAAAGGAATATCTTCCCCGTTTCTTCAAGACGGGAAAGGGGCAGTATGGAGAGGGTGATAAATTTTTGGGGGTAGTGGTTCCGAATACCCGTTTGGTGGCCAAGCGGCATAAGGATGCTCCTTTTGAGGTAATGGCGGAGCTGCTGCAAAGTCAGTGGCACGAGTGCAGGCTTTGTGCTTTGCTGATGTTGGTGGAACGTTTTAAGAAAAGCGATGAAAAGGGGAGAAAGCTCATTTATGATTTCTATCTTTCGCAAACGGCGCGTATCAATAACTGGGATTTGGTAGACTTGTCCGCCCCGGGTATTGTGGGAGAATATCTGAAGGATAAATCCCGCGAAGACCTTTATCGCTTGGCAGACAGTAAACTGCTTTGGGATCAGCGCATTGCGGTAGTTTCTACTTATACACTCATCAAAAATGGTGATTTCATCGATATTCTGGCTCTTGCGGAACGATTGTTGCATCATCCGCACGATTTGATGCGGAAAGCAGTGGGATGGATGCTGCGTGAGATGGGAAAAAGGGATAGGGACTTGCTGGTACAGTTTCTTGAGAAATATTGTAAGGTGATGCCGCGAACAATGTTGCGTTATGCCATAGAGAAATTCCCGGAAGAAGAAAGGAAGGAGTTTATGAAACGTTGAAAGATTTCTTTATCTTTGTCGCTGTATATACTGATTTTTAATGGAACAAGAAGATTTTAACATACGCGAGCATCAACTGACCAGCAAAGAACGTGACTTTGAGAACGCTCTCCGCCCTTTGAACTTTGAGGATTTCAGCGGGCAGGATAAGGTAGTTGACAATTTGCGTATTTTTGTGAAGGCCGCCCGTCTCAGGGGAGAAGCCTTGGATCATGTGCTGCTTCATGGTCCTCCCGGATTGGGAAAGACTACGCTTTCCAATATTATAGCCAACGAATTGGGGGTAGGTTTCAAGATTACTTCCGGTCCGGTGCTCGACAAGCCGGGTGATTTGGCCGGTGTTCTTACCAGTTTGGAACCGAATGATGTGCTTTTCATCGACGAAATACATCGGTTGAGTCCCGTAGTGGAAGAGTATCTGTACTCGGCTATGGAAGATTATCGTATTGATATTATGATAGACAAAGGCCCGTCGGCACGAAGCATACAGATTGATTTGAATCCGTTTACTTTGGTGGGCGCTACCACCCGTAGCGGTTTGCTGACAGCTCCGTTGCGTGCCCGTTTCGGAATCAATCTCCATTTGGAGTATTATGACGACGATGTGTTGAGCGGTATTATTCGCCGTTCGGCAAGCATTCTCGATGTGCCGTGTTCTACAAGGGCTGCTTCGGAGATTGCAGGTCGTAGTCGTGGCACGCCGCGTATTGCCAATGCCTTGCTGCGCCGTGTAAGAGACTTTGCACAGGTGAAAGGTTCGGGCAGTATTGACACGAAAATCGCTAACTTTGCCCTCGAAGCGCTTAATATTGATAAATACGGTCTGGATGAGATAGACAATAAAATACTTTGTACCATCATTGATAAGTTCAAAGGCGGTCCGGTAGGTTTGACAACCATTGCTACAGCTTTGGGTGAAGATGCAGGCACTATCGAAGAAGTTTATGAACCGTTCCTCATAAAAGAAGGCTTTCTGAAGCGTACCCCTCGCGGGCGTGAAGTGACGGAACTGGCCTACAAACATTTGGGACGAAGCCTTTACAACAGTCAGAAGACGTTATTTAATGATTAACGTTTTCTGATAAATGGTTGGTACGTAGTATAATAAACACTAAATAACGTGGCTGGATTAAAATCATTGGCAAAAGAAACTGCCATTTATGGGTTGAGCAGTATTGTGGGGCGTTTCCTCAATTATCTGTTGGTGCCCGTATATACTATGGCCTTGTCTGCACAGTCGGGGGGCTATGGGGTTGTGACGAATATTTATGCATGGGTGGCTTTGTTGCTGGTGCTGCTGACGTGTGGTATGGAGACGGGCTTTTTTCGCTTTGCCAATAAAGGAGAAGATGATCCGATGCGCGTGTATTCCACCACTTTGCTCAGTGTGGGTATCGGTGCGCTGACATTCCTTGCTCTGGGGCTGTTGTTTCTTCAACCTATCGCCAACTGGCTGGAGTATGGAGAACATCCCTGGTATGTGGGAATGATGATGATTGTAGTGGCAATGGATGCTATTCAAAGTATTCCTTTCGCTTATTTGCGTTATAAGAAACGTCCCATTAAGTTTGCGGCGCTCAAGTTGTTGTTCATTTTCCTGAACATAGCTTTGAACTTGATTTATTATGTCTGGATGAAAGGCGATGATGTAGCATACGCATTCCTCTTCAATCTTATATGCACCTCCACCATTATGCTTTGCATGATACCCGAATTGCGCGGCTTCGCTTATGTGCTGGATAAAAAGCTGTTGAAGCGGATGCTTGCTTACAGCTTGCCGTTGTTGGTGTTGGGCATTGCGGGTATTTTGAATCAGGTGGCGGACAAGATCATCTTTCCCTTTGTGTATCCTGACGAGACGGAAGCAACCGTACAGCTCGGTATCTATGGAGCCGCCAGTAAGATTGCAATGGTGATGGCGATGCTGACACAGGCTTTCCGCTATGCTTACGAGCCTTTTGTGTTTGGTAAAAGTCGTGATAAGGATAATAAGCAGGTATATGCGCAAGCCATGAAGTTCTTTATCATCTTTACACTGGTCGCTTTTCTGGCAGTGATGTTCTATCTGGATATTCTCCGGCACATCATCGGGCGTGACTATTGGCCCGGTTTGCGTGTTGTTCCTATCGTAATGGCTGCGGAAATCTTTATGGGAATTTATTTTAATCTCTCTTTTTGGTATAAGCTGATTGATGAAACGCGTTGGGGGGCTTATTTCTCATTGATAGGTTGCACAATTCTGGTGGTGATGAACATTCTTTTAATTCCGAGATTCAGTTATATGGCTTGTGCATGGGCCGGGTTTACGGGCTACGGAGTCGCAATGCTACTCTCTTATTTTGTCGGTCAGAAGAAGTATCCGATTCAATATGATTTAAAGTCGATAGGACGCTATGTGTTGTTGGCGGCGGTGCTTTATGTAGCTGCGGAATATGTGCCGATTGAGAATCTTTATTTGTGTATGGCGTTCCGTACACTGTTATTGTGCTTGTTTATAGCTTATATCATAAAGCGTGATTTACCGCTTAATCAAATACCTGTTATCAATCGTTTTATCCGAAAATAGATTAATCTTATGGAACAACCGGCCAATCCTAACAGAAACACATTTGCCGTCAAGAACTTTTTGAAAGAGTATCTCGATTTACGCAAAGATAAAGACAACGAACTCGAAACGGTGGATTCCATCCGTAAGGGTGTTGAGTTTAAGGGAGCCAATTTGTGGATTCTGATATTTGCTATCTTTATGGCTTCACTCGGTCTGAATGTTAATTCCACCGCTGTAATTATCGGTGCGATGCTTATCTCGCCGCTGATGGGACCTATCATGGGTGTAGGGCTTTCAGTCGGTCTGAATGACTTTGAACTGATGAAACGCTCACTGAAAAGCTTCCTGATAACTACGCTGTTCAGTGTCACCACAGCTACCATCTTCTTTTTGGTCAGCCCTGTTGCCGAAGGGCAGTCGGAATTGCTGGCGCGTACTTCACCTACGATTTATGACGTATTCATCGCATTAATGGGCGGTCTTGCAGGGGTAGTGGCTCTCTCCACAAAGGAGAAGGGTAATGTAATCCCGGGTGTTGCCATTGCTACGGCGTTGATGCCGCCGCTGTGTACGGCAGGTTATGGGCTGGCAACGGGAAACCTGATTTATTTCCTCGGTGCATTCTACCTTTATTTCATTAATTCCGTATTTATCAGTTTGGCTACTTTTATCGGTGTACGGGTAATGCATTTCCAGCGCAAAGAGTTTGTAGACAAGAACCGTGAAAAGAAGGTACGGAAATATATTGTACTGATAGCCGTTCTTACGATGTGCCCGGCTGTGTACCTTACGGTAGGGATTATTCAGGACACTTTCTTTGAAAGTGCGGCCAACCGTTTTGTAAACGAACAGCTTGCCTTTGAGAATACGCAGGTATTGGATAAGAAAATCCACCACGAAGGCAAGCGCCATGAGATACGCGTGGTCTTGATAGGGCAGGAAGTGCCGGAAGCCTCTATTGCCATAGCCCGCAGTAAAATGAAAGATTATAAGTTGGATAATACCAAACTGGTTGTGCTTCAAGGTATGAATAACGAGTCGGTGGATATTTCTTCTATCCGTGCCATGGTGATGGAAGATTTCTACAAGAACAGCGAACAACGTCTGGTGGAGCAGAAACAACAAATATCTTCGTTGGAAAAGAATTTGGAACAATACCGGAAGTACGATGAATTGGGTAAAAAGATTATCCCTGAATTGAAAGTGCTGTATCCTTCCGTTAAATCGGTTTCCATTTCTCATGCGCTTGAGCTGACGGTCGATTCGGTACGGATAGATACCGTTACACTTGCTGTTTTAAAATTCGGCAAGTATCCGGATGCTCATGAAAAGGAGAAAATAACCGAATGGCTGAAAGCGCGCACCGGTTCCAAACAGTTGAGACTGATTGCTGAATAAAATTCGGATAACTGAGTATGTACGCTCTGAATGACAGATAGCAAAAAAATAAAGTAAAGAACAAGATGAAATTGAGATTCGTAATTATAGCCGTTTGTTGCTTTTTTACATTGGCTGTACAGGCAGATGAGGGAATGTGGATGTTGGGCAACCTGAATAAGCAGACACGCCGCGCGATGAAAGAGCTTGGTTTACAAATGTCGGCAGACAAACTATACAGCTCTAAACGCCCCTCGTTGAAAGATGCAGTAGTCAGTTTCGGCGGTTTTTGCTCGGGAGTGGTCGTGTCGGCAGACGGGTTGGTATTTACGAATCACCATTGCGGCTTCAGCTGTGTCCAGCAACACTCTTCTGTGGAGCATGATTATCTGAAAGACGGTTTTGTTGCACATAACCGTAGCGAAGAATTGCCGAATCCTGAACTTTATGTCCGTTTCTTGTTGCGGACGGAAAATGTTACGAAGCGGGTGCTTGGTGCGGTAAAGCCGGAGATGAACGAATCGGAACGTTCCGGTGCGGTGGATTCGGTGATGTTTGCCATCAGTGAAGAAGTGGCGCATAAAGACTCTACTCTGGTAGGGATTGTAGATGCCTACTATGGCGGCAATGAATTCTGGTTGTCCATTTATCGCGACTATAACGATGTCCGGCTGGTGTTTGCGCCGCCTTCTTCGGTAGGTAAGTTCGGTTGGGATACGGATAATTGGGTGTGGCCGCGCCATACAGGCGATTTCTGCGTATTTCGTATCTATGCTGATAAGAATAACCGCCCGGCGGATTATTCGCCGGACAATGTCCCTTATCACCCCGAATACGTAGCGCCGATTTCTTTGGACGGGTATAAAGAGGGTTCTTTTTGCATGACATTGGGTTATCCGGGCAGAACGGAGCGTTATCTCTCTTCGTTTGGTATTGAAGAGATGATGAATAATGATAATCAGGCGCAAATAGATGTCCGGGGCATCAAGCAGGCTATCTGGAAACGCGAAATGGATAGGAGAGACAGTATCCGCATAAAGTATGCTTCCAAATATGACGAGAGTTCCAATTATTGGAAGAACAGTATCGGAGTGAACCGGGCTATCCGGAAACTGCATATTTTGGAAAAGAAGCGTGCAATGGAACAGGAACTTCGCCGATGGATACAACAGACACCTGAAGAACGTGAGAAACTGTTGCGGTTGTTCCCTGACTTGGAACTGGACTATAAAAATGCCCGCGAAGCCAATCATGCACTGGCTTATTTTGCCGAATCTTTCCTGAATGGTCCCGAGCTGGTACAATTGGCATTGTCCATTTTGAATTTTGATTTCGAAGGGGAACAGAAAACGGTTGTGGCCAATCTGAAAGCGATTGTAGAAAAATATGCCAATCTGGATTTGGAAATCGACAAGGAAGTCTTTACGGCCATGCTGAAAGAATATCGTTCCAAGGTCGATTCTACCTATTTACCGGAGTTTTACGGTACGATTGCTACCCGGTACGGCGGCGATGACAAGGCCTATGTGGATAGTTTGTATGCTTCTTCGGAATTGACTACTCCTCGCGGACTAAAACGCTTTCTGGAACGGGATACCACGTATCATATCTATGACGACCCAGCCATAAGCCTGGGTATTGACCTGATTGGCAAGATGTTTGAAATTAATATGCAGACGAGAGAACCGGTCATGAATATTGCCCGTAATGAGCGTTTGCTGAATGCCGCCATACGCAGAATGTATTCGTCCCGTAATTTCTATCCGGACGCCAATTCCACCATGCGTTTGAGTTTTGGTACGGTATGCGGATATACCCCGTTTGACGGTGCTGAATACGATTATTATACAACAACCAAAGGTATTCTTGAAAAAGTAAAAGCCCATGCAGGCGATGTGGATTTTGAGGTGCAACCGGAACTCCTTTCTTTGTTCTCCAACCGTGATTTTGGAAGATATGCCGATGAAAAGGGGGAAATGAACGTTTGCTTTATCTCCAATAACGATATAACCGGCGGCAATTCGGGAAGTGCTATGTTCAATTCGGAAGGCGAACTTCTCGGCTTGGCTTTTGACGGTAATTGGGAAGCGATGAGCAGCGATATACTCTATGAACCGAAGATGCAGCGTTGCATCGGGGTGGATGTACGCTACATCTTGTTCATGATAGAGAAATACGGTAAAGCCGGGAATTTAATACGGGAACTGAAAATTGTTCCCGCAAAATAGTCGATTACACTATCCCTCTGATGCGGTCGTCGAAGGCAGACAATGCTGCTTTAGCTCCTTCACCCATAGCTTTGTTTGTAGGGTACGTCGGACACGTCTCCGGCAGCATAAACACCCGGAAGTGTAGTACGGCAGGATGCGTCTTTCTTTCCGTCGCCTATCACTCGGGTAGTTTGTGAAGAAGTGAATATCTCTACGTTTAGGAAGGCTTCCGACCTTTTCCTGCAACACCTGATCAGCTTTCAGCGTATCGGCAAACTCGAAGACAATAACTTTTTTGCTTTTGCAAGGAAGAAATAGAGATAGTCTTTACATAACAATATGCGTCGTATGGGGGTACGATTAAATCTTACCGACCAAATCGATGCTTGGCTTCAAAGTCGCACTGCCTTTCTTCCATTTGGCGGGACAAACTTCACCGTCGTGAGTGGCTACGAATTGCGCAGCTTCCACTTTACGCAGCAGTTCGTCCGCATTACGCCCGATGTTGTTGTCCTGAATCTCGGCAATCTTGATTTTACCTTCAGGATTTACAAGGAATGTACCGCGATAAGCCATACCTTCTTCTTCAATCATCACACCGAATGCGCGGCTTAATGTACCTGTCGGGTCTGCCAACATCGGGTATTTAATCTTGCGGATGCTTTCGGAAGCATCATGCCATGCCTTATGTACAAAGTGAGAGTCTGTACTTACAGAATAGACCTCTACATCCATGGATTGGAATTGGTCGTATTTTTCTGCAATATCTACTAATTCAGTAGGACATACGAACGTAAAGTCTGCCGGATAGAAAAAGAAAATGGCCCATTTGCCTTTTACATCTTCGTTGGTTACTGTTTTGAAACTTCCGTTCTGGAAAGCCTGAACTTTGAATTCAGGGAGTTGAGAGTTGATAATCGGTTCCATAATTATACTTTTTAAAAGGTTTAGTTTTTTGTTTTACCGATGTAAAAATATAGCATTTTTTCTCGGTAGAACAAAAAATCCGATTGAAAAGTTTTATGCTCCGATAGACAAAATCTATACGAGTACCTGAGCTGCTTTCAGAGAGAGCATTCCCTTAGGTACTGCAGCTGTTATCTCTTGGGTGATTGTTTTTAAGAGTGTGTTGCGGATAAAACTTTGGTTAGTCAGCATGATAATTTGCCGGGTAGGACAGGGGATGGCAAAAGGACGTACCAGCTCTTTCTGCATGCCGTCCAGTTGCAAAACGGCCAGTTCAGGGATGAAAGTGATGCCCTTACCGCTTTCTACCATACGCATAAAGGTTTCCATACTGCCCAGATGGTAGGCTAACTGACTGGCGCGGGCTGCTTTCAGCTGGCAGAAACGCTCCAGCTGGTCTCGAAAACAGTGCCCTTCATCCAGCAGCCAAAGTTGTTCTCCCGTTAAGTCCGAGGTTCGTATAACTTCATTGCTGAAAAGACGGTTCTCTCGTGCAATATAGGCGTAGAACTGTTCGTAGAATAGCGGTGTCTGTTGGAATTCTTCCATTCCTGCCAGACTGGCTACGATTCCGGCATCTATGTCTCCCGTTTGCAAAGCCTTTTTGATATCGTTTGTTTTCATCTCAACCACTCTGATGTCGAGCTGCGGATATTTCTTCATTAGTTGTGGGAAGAAACGTGGCAGTAGATAGGGAGCTATGGTGGGAAGTATGCCCAGTTTGAAAATTCCGCAGAGTGAATGCTTTTCTTCTTCTATAATGTTTTTTATACGATTTGCTTGAACTAACACATTTTGAGCTTGTTCTATGATGTGAACACCGATAGGAGTAGGGCATACAGGTTGCTGGCTGCGGTCAAAAATCTTAGTGTCCAGTTCTTCTTCCAGTTTTTGAATCATGGCGCTCAAAGTGGGTTGTGTAACCCGACAATATTCAGCAGCTTTGGCAAAATGACGGAATTGATTGACAGCAAGTATGTATTCCAGTTGTTGTAAAGTCATAGTAAACAGGGCTTTTGGATATTATATATAGAATCGTTCTATGCAAAGATAGAAATTATCTGTTTGACAAGCATTTATTTGCCGATTATCTTTGCAACAGAAACAAAGAAAAATAGTATGAATTTTTAAAATAGAAAGATTATGAAGACTTTAGATTACTTACATTTGAATGAAAAGAAAGTTGCCAACGTTGTATCAGCATTACATCAGTTATTGGCAGACTTTCAGGTACATTATACCAACTTACGCGGTTTCCACTGGGATATTAAAGGACATGGATTCTTTGTGCTGCACAGCAAGTTTGAAGACATGTACAATGATGCCGCAGAGAAAGTGGATGAAATTGCAGAACGTATCCTGATGTTAGGCGGTACACCCGAAAACAAATTCAGCGAATATCTCAAGGCTGCCAAGGTAAAAGAAATTTCCGGTATTACTTGTGGCGGTGAGGCTGTTGACCATATCCTCGAGACCTATAGTTATCTTATCGGTGAAGAAAGAAAAGTAATTGAACTGGCCAGTGAAGCCGGTGATGACGCCACCGCCGACTTAATGACCGGTTACCTGAAAGAGCAGGAAAAAATGGTTTGGATGCTTGTTGCTTTCAGCACTAAGAGCTGTACAAAGTAGGGGATAAAGTAGTAAGTTGGTAGGGTGATAAGGTGATGATACATCGTTTTATCACCCTATAATTTTATCGTTTCGCTTATCACCTTTTTAGAATAATGACGGTTACGGCTGAGATAATGAGCAGAATACCCAGCGCTATGCTTCGGGTAAGCGGTTCTCCAAAAATGGTAATGCCGACGCATACCGCTGTTACAGGCTCCATAGCTCCCAATACGGATGTCAGTGTGGAGCCTATGTTTTTGATGGCGCGTACCAGTGCGAGATTGGATATTACGGTAGGCACTAATGCCAGCATCACCAGGTTGCCTAATGTGGTGCGGTCCGGAATAGCCTGCAATCCTATGCCGGAAGCTTCTGTCCCTGTGAATAGCAGGATGCCGCCGAATAAAAAGACATAAAACGTCATTTTAAGCCCTTTCATTTCAAGATTCTTCAACTGGCTTACAGCTACCAAATAGAGAGCATATCCCAGCGCAGAGAGCAAAACAATGAATATGCCGAGCCAAGTGATACTTCCCGTACTATCTCCGCCGGATAGAAAGAATACACCGGCTATTGCAAGCGCAATAGCCGCCATACGCCACAAGGATTTTTTCTCATGGAAGAAAATCATCATGATGAGCGTGGTCAGCACCGGATACATAAAATGAAGGGTGGTAGCCACACCGCTCGACATGAACTGATATCCCCAAAAGAGGAATACGGCGGAGCTGTCGTAAAGGCATGCCAGCAACAGAAGCGGCAGTATCTCCTTACGGCGTATGCGGAAAGATTGTTTGTCGAGCAGCAATATGCCTGCCAATGCCAGCATAGCAAAAAGAAAACGGTATAATAGGATAGACCAGAAATCCATTCCTTGCTGCATGGCAGGAATCGTGAACAACGGAATCAATCCGAAGCTCGCGGAAGATAATAGCCCGTATAAAAAACCATTGACTTTATTCACGCCACTTATTTATTTCTTTTTAGGTGTCCGTCTTGCCCAGCCCTCTTCGCTGAAGTCGGGTTCTGAATCTTTAAACTCATTATTGCCTTGGAAGAACTGTTTCCAATCGTCTTTTTTACCGCGTGCTTTGGTGTAACCGCGTTCTTCACGACTGGGCTTGTCCTTCTTCTTGTCGGTAGCGGCATATTCGGTTTTGTCCTTGCGCTTGCCGGCAGATTCGCTGCGGCGGTCGTCCTTGTAACTGCGTTTTTTGCCGTCAAACTCCTTTTTGCCATAATTGCCGCCTTCGGTTCTGCGTTTTCCTTTGGGGGTATCCTTTCCTTCTTCCCCTGCAATTTCTACGGAAACTTTACGACCGTTCCAGTTGGCGCGGTTTAAGGCTTTCACAACGTTGTTGGCTTCTTTTTCTTCCACTTCAAAAAAAGAGAATTTCTGCATCAGGTCGATACGGCCCAGCTCAACACGCCCGCGAGTGTTACTGTTCAGGAGACTGATAAGTTCATTCGGGAAGAAATTGTCCATTTTGCCGAGATTGATAAACAGGCGTTTAAAACCCGGTGCTGCCTGACGGGTACTGTTACTGCGTTCGCCGCCTTTTGCGCTGCGTTCGCTGCCGGTGGCAATCTCTATTTCCTCACGGTCGCGATAGTAGTCCAGGAAACGGTTGAATTCGAGGGAAACCATACGTTTAATCAGGTCTTCTTTGCTCAGCCAGTCCAGTTTGCGGTAAATGTCGGGCATGAAATCACAAATTTCATCCTCATTTACTTTTACTTTCTCAAGCTCGTCAATAACCTTCAACAGCTGTTTCTCGCAGATTTGTTTACCGGTAGGCATTTCTCCCTGGATGAATTTCTTGCTGATAATACGTTCTATTTCACGCATTTTCCCTTTTTCACGCAAGTTGATGATGGCGATGGATGTACCTGTTTTTCCGGCGCGTCCCGTACGCCCGCTGCGATGTGTGTAGCTCTCCGTATCATCAGGCAAGCCGTAATTGATTACATGGGTAAGATCGTCGACGTCCAAGCCGCGTGCGGCAACATCGGTGGCTACCAACAGTTGCAGGTTGCGTATGCGGAACTTCTGCATGACGGCATCGCGTTGCGCCTGGCTCAGTTCGCCGTGCAAGGCATCGGCATTGTAACCTTCCTGCATCAGCTTGTCGGCAATTTCCTGTGTTTCCTTGCGGGTACGGCAGAAAATGATGCCGTATATCTGCGGATAATAGTCTACAATACGCTTCAGAGCGGCGTATTTATCTTTGGCGTGAACGGTGAAAACCACGTGTTTCACATTGTTTGTGCCCTCATTCTTGCGTCCGATAGTGATTTCCTTTGCGTTGTGCAGATATTTCTTGGAGATACGTGCAATTTCAGGGCTCATAGTAGCGGAGAACAGTAACGTGTTACGCTCTTGAGGCACATCTGCCAGAATGGCGTTGATGCTGTCCGTGAATCCCATGTTCAGCATCTCGTCCGCTTCGTCCATAACTACATTCTGTATGGTGGAAAGGGAGACGGTTTTGCGCTCCATAAGGTCGAGCAAGCGTCCGGGAGTAGCCACGATGATGTGTACTCCCCGTTTCAGGGCGCGTATCTGGCTCTCGATGGACGAACCGCCGTATACAGGCAGTACTCGCAAGCCGTCGATGTATTTAGAATAATCATTCAAGTCACCGGCAATCTGCAAACAAAGTTCGCGGGTAGGGCAGAGAATGAGTGATTGGGGAATTCTATTGTTTACGTTAATTTGCTGTATAAGCGGCAGACCGAACGCTGCGGTCTTTCCTGTTCCTGTTTGTGCCAGTGCTACTACATCATTATTTTCTCCCAAAAGGTAAGGGATTACTTCCTCTTGTACCGGCATGGGACACGCATATCCCATTTCTTCAATGGCGCGGCGTATCTCCGGCGACACACCGAGCTCTTCAAATGTCTTCATTAAATCTTTGTATATCTTTATATTCGGGTGCAAAGATAAGAGTTTTTTGGTGATTAATCACTAATCACTGAGCAAAATACTCCGTAACCTCTTTATTTCGTCTTTGCTCAAGCCGATGCCTTTTCGCAGGTAGGTGTCAATGTCACCATATTTTCGCTCCGCTTCATCTTTGGCGGCATTCAGGAAGTCCTCACGAGCCGAGAACAGGGTAGTGATAGCTTCTTGTGAGCGTGTGGGTAGCTGATAGGCGTATTTAGAGGCGCTTGGAATGTTGAAATAGTCATTACTCAGCCGGTAGTCTTCCATGATTATGTCCTCGTTGACTCCCAGCGAGGCAAGCACCAATGCGGAAACGATGCCTGTACGCCCTTTGCCGGAAGAACAGTGGATAACTACCGGATAGCTGTTCTTGTCCAATAAGATGTCGAATATCTGCCGGTATTCTTTTGTGTATTTGTTTATCAAAGCTCGGTTCATCCGTTCTACCATACGATAGACGGTATCACATTTTATCTTTTCTTCCCGTATGCCTTTCAGTATATCTTCCATATCTCCGGTAGCAAGCGGAATATGTACGACATTGAACCCTTTCTGTAGCGGGGACTGCCTGTCTATTTCCGAGGAAGCCCGCAAGTCAATAAGTGTTTTGATTCCGAGATTTTTGAGTTCCCTGCGTGAGGAACATTCAAGACTGTCTATTTCCGCCGAGCGGTAAATCATTCCCCAACGCGTCTGTTTTTTGGTAGAATAGGAGGGATAACCGCCTAAATCCCGGAAGTTTTGTATGCCGGGGATGTTGACATTACGCGTGGCAATCTTTACACGATATTTATCCCCAAACAAAAGGGTATAATAGTAACGTTTGGTAGGGTCGTTTGTGATAATGGTCATTTTCAGGTCCGAGATATTGGCGAGGGCAACAGGGGTATCTTCCGGAATGAAATCGGGGTCGGTCGAAGCATATACTTTCACATTCCCTTTGATGAGGGGAACCATTTCCCATTTAACGATACAGTTCCCTACATTGTTTTCTTCGCATACAATGGATATATGTGGAGCTGTGCCGCTACAAGAAGGAAGCAACACTGCCAGAGCAAGCAAGTTCAACAGACTCTTATACATAATTAGTAAACTCTCTAAATGTCGTTTACAGCAAATATATAGTTTTTCGCTGCAGATTATACAGCGTGTATGAAGCTTTTATAATTTTTAAATGATAATTTATTTTTAGGTACGGATTAGAGAGATTTATCAATATTTGTATCTCTCCGCAAACTCGTGTGACACCGAATTACTGTAACTTTTGCAGACCTCTGCGGCAAATTCCATACCGTAACGGATAATTTCATCCCATTTGGCTTCGCTGATGGTGTTCAAGTCGTCATAGCGGATGTCATATTTCAGCAAGCCGTAGATGATGCCCGCATTAAAGTTGTCACCCGCCCCAATGGTACTCACGGCTTTCAGCGGTGGTATATCATATTCCTTGGAGACGGAAGCAGTGCGGAGCGTTATTTTCTCCGCCCCTGCCGTACACAGGAAATTGGGACAGTAGAATTTTATCTTGTCTCTATATATTTTGTCTGCGTCACGCAAATTGTACATATAGAAGAAGTCTTCCTGTGAGCCGCGTACAATGTCTGCGTATTCCAGATTCTCAATGATAGTCGGTGCTAATTTTATAGCTTCTTCCTTATGGGAAGAACGGAAATTGGGATCGTAATAAATGATAGCCTTCTTTTCGTGTGCTTGGTCGAGCAGTTCCAATACTTTCTCGCGCAACACCGGATTCAATGCGTAGTAAGAACCGATGATGACAATGTCGTTTTCTTCCAGTTTGGGGTAAATGACATCCAGCCGTTGTTTGGGATAATCCTTATAGAAAATATACTCAGCGTCGCTGTTATCATTCAGGAAAGCAAGCGATACGGGAGATTTCCCGTCAGGAAACACGTTAACGTGGTCTGTGGAAATATGGTTATCGCGCATGAATTGGAGAATGATATTGCCCACGTGGTCATTGCCTGTCTCACTGATGAAACAGATAGGAACACCGGTACGGCTCAATGAAACTATTCCATTGAATACCGAACCGCCCGGAACGGCAGCCGAAGGTTGCTCGTTACGGAAAATGATGTCTAATATTGTTTCTCCGATGCCGATTACTTTACGCATAATGATCTTGATTTTTCTCCGAGGTAACCGCCGTGGTGACGTTTGGAGTAGTCTTCAATAGTAAATCCGGTTTTCTGCATGGTTTGCACGACCAGAATGTCTCCTATAACGGTCATTACCGTCGTAGAAGTGGTAGGAGTCATACCCAATGTGCAGACCTCCTTGGGACTTCCTGTGCTGAGGCATACATCCGATTCCTGCGCCAGCGGACTGTCCGGATTTCCCGTGATAACAATAAATTTCAGTTTTGGGTTCAGGTTATGTGCCAATTGTGTCAACTCGACAATTTCACGCGTTTTGCCCGAATTGGAAATGAGCAATAACAGATCGTTCTCCTGCAGAATGCCCAAGTCTCCATGCTGTGCCTCACTGGGGTGGAGAAACACGGAAGGAATGCCGGTCGAACAGAAGGTAGTAGCAATATTCATAGCTATTTGCCCTGCCTTACCCATACCGGAAGTTACTAGTTTCCCTTTTTTGCGGTGTACTTGTTCTACGATGAGTTCTACCGCTTTTTCGTATGCGTCCGTTACGGGGATATTCAATACGGCTTGCGCTTCTTTCTGCAAAAGCTCTTGAATGGATGCTATCATTGTCTCAATTTTGATTTATGAATTATAAGTCCGCAAATATCCGTAATTTTCCATAAACGGCAATAAGTTTTATTGTATTTTTGTACCCGCATATTGTTTGTAACGTAAGAATGAAGAATTTAACAGAAGAAATACCGTCTCGCCATAATCTGCACACATTGCCGAACGGATTGCGCATAATCCACGAACCGTCTTTGTCAAAGGTGGCTTATTGTGGTTTTGCAATAGATGCCGGAACGCGTGATGAACTCGAAAACGAGCAGGGTATGGCGCATTTTGTAGAGCACCTTATTTTTAAAGGCACTAAGAAGCGCAAAGCATGGCATATTTTGAACCGTATGGAGAATGTGGGCGGTGATTTGAATGCTTACACTAATAAGGAAGAAACCGTAATTTATTCTGCATTTCTTACCGAACACTTCGGACGCGCTTTCGAGTTATTGACAGATATTGTATTCCATTCCACGTTTCCGCAACGGGAAATTGAGAAGGAGACAGAGGTTATTATAGACGAAATTCAATCGTATGAGGACAATCCCTCTGAACTGATTTTTGATGATTTTGAGGATCTAATCTTTCGCGAGCATCCTTTAGGGCGTAATATCCTCGGTAATCCGGAGCTGTTGAAGAAATTCCGCAGTGAAGATGCTGCCGCTTTTACTTCACGCTTTTATCATCCCGGCAATATGGTGTTCTTTGTTTTGGGTAATATGGATTTCAGGCAAGTGGTGCGCTGGGCAGAGAAACTGTTGGCTGATATTCCGGTTGTGGTTGTTGATAACCGTCGTACGCCTCCGCCTTTATATGTTCCGAAAAATTTGGTTTTGCATAAAGATACTCATCAGGCACATATCATGATTGGAAGCCGGGGGTACAACGCCTACGAGGACAAGCGTACGGCACTCTATTTGTTGAACAACATTCTCGGCGGTCCGGGTATGAACAGCCGATTGAATATAGCCTTGCGCGAACGGCGCGGTTTGGTCTATAATGTAGAGTCCAACCTGACTTCCTACACCGACACCGGAACCTTCTGTATTTATTTCGGTTGCGATCCTGAGGATACAGGCCTTTGCACCCGTCTTGTGTATAAAGAACTGAAGCGTCTGCGTGATACCCGAATGACTCCTTCCCAGCTTGCCGCTGCCAAGAAACAGCTTATCGGTCAAATAGGTGTAGCTTCGGACAATAACGAGAACAATGCCCTCGGTATGGCAAAGACTTTCCTGCACTATAATAAATATGAAACCTCTGAGGCTGTGTTCCGGCGTATTGAGCGACTTACCCCCGAAAATCTGTTGGAAGTGGCAAACGAGATGTTTGCAGAGGATTACTTATCGACACTTATTTACGATTGATAATCTTCTCTATTTATTTTCTTCAGGTTGTTCCAATCGTTTCATGCTGAATTCGCAGCCGCAGTATAGTTGGTTATAGAAGTCATACTCTTTGAGGAGACGGTTGCGACGTTCTTGTAATCCGCCTTTTCGCCAGTTCTGTTCCCAAAAGATTGTACCGGGATAAAGGGTGGCTGCCCGTCTTCCCGCTTCGTTTATCTGATCGAGGCTTTTCCAGCGCGAAGATGCAAGGGTGGTGGTAAAAACAGAAAAGCCATGCTCGGAAGCATAGTGTGCCGTTTCCGTCAGGCGTAGTGTGAAGCACTTCAGGCAACGGCCGCCACGTTCCGGTTCATCTTCCAGCCCCAGCATGGTATTCCGCCAATGGGTGTAGTTGTAATCTGCATCGATGAAATCGAGGTTTTGAGATGTTACAAAGCGAATGGCTTCCTGTTTTCTTATTTCATACTCCTCTTTCGGATAAATGTTGGGATTACAATAAAACACAGTTGGGCAGATGCCGTTTGACAGCATACATTCTATGATGGCAGAGGAACAGGGAGCACAACAGGAATGTAGCAAAACTCTGTTTTCACCGTTGGGAGTTTGAATTTTCAGCATAGTAATGAGTACTTTAAACTTTTAGTTTCATAGCAACGATTTCGCAATACCCATTTCCAGTCCTCTTAGTTCTGCCAGCCCCCTGAGACGGCCGATGCAGGAATATCCCGGATTAGTCTTCTTTTTTAAGTCGTCTACCATTTGGTGTCCGTGGTCGGGACGCATCGGAATGGAGACTTTACGGCGTTGCTGCAGTTCGAGGAAAGCCTTCATTACGTGATACATATCAACGTTGCCCTCCAGATGGTTGGCTTCATAGAAATTGCCTTCTTCATCACGTTGTGTACTACGGAGATGTACAAAGTTGATGCGGTCGCCAAATTGTTCCATTAAGGCTGCGCAGTCATTGGCGCTACTTACACCCAGTGAACCGGTACACAGGCACAGGCCGTTGCTCTTGTTGGGGACAGCGTCAATCAAAGCCTGGAAGTCGGCTCCGCAACTCATGATACGCGGCAATCCCAGAATTGAACAGGGGGGATCGTCCGGATGAATTACCAACTCAACACCGGCTTCATCGGCAACGGGACAAATCTCGCTGAGGAAATAAATCAGGTTGGCGCGCAGTTTCTCGGGAGTGATGTTTTTGTAACGGTCCAGTTCTTTCTGGAACTGTTCCAGTGTGAAGCTCTCTTCCGAACCGGGCAGACCGGCAATCATATTGCGTACAAGCAATTGCTTGTCATCTTCCGTCATCTGTTCAAAGCGGACTTTGGCTTTGGCCTTTTCTTCATCGGTGTAATCGGCTTCCGCACCGGGACGTTTCAGTAGGAAGAGGTCGAAAGCAATGAAGGCGGCACGCTCAAAACGCAAAGCGCGGCTACCATCGGGAAGCTCGTAGGCAAGGTCAGTACGAGTCCAGTCCAATACGGGCATAAAGTTGTAGGTAACGATGTTTACACCACATTTGCCAAGGTTGCGGAGGCTTTCCTTATAGTTATCTATATATTTTTGGAAGTCTCCGGTTTGGGTTTTGATGTGTTCGTGTACGGGTACGCTTTCAACGACAGACCAGCGCAGTCCGACGGCTTCAATCATTTCTTTTCGTTTCATGATTTCTTCCACTGTCCATACTTCGCCGTTGGGTATGTGGTGCAAGGCGTTCACGATGCCGGTAGCTCCGGTTTGTTTGATATCCCATAAGCTGATAGGGTCGTTAGGACCATACCAACGCCATGTTTGTTCACAAAGTATCATAGTATTTATTACTTTTACGATTTACAATTGATTCTTTTATAGTTAAATGGAGAAAGCGTCGAAGCCTCCGTCTACCACTGAAAGTGCTCCGGTAACGAAGCTGGAAGCATCACTGATAAGGTAGTGGATGGTTCCGAAGAGTTCTTCCGGTTCGGCAAAGCGTCCGCATGGAGTGTGGGCGATTATGGTCTTTGCACGGTCTGTGTACGAGCCGTCGGGATTGGTCAACAACGCACGGTTTTGATTGGTCAACAGAAAGCCCGGAACAATGGCATTAACACGGAGCTCGGGACTGAATTTGGTAGCTAACTCGGTTGCCATATAGCGGGTATAGTTGCCGATGGCGGCTTTGGCAGAGCCATAACCTACTACACGCGTCAGCGGACGGAGAGCCGATTCGGAACAGAAGTTAACGATAGCGCCTTTCTTGTTCTTTGCCATGACATCTACGAATACCATGGTAGGAAGTACTGTGCCGAAAAGGTTCAAATCTACCACTTTGCGGAATGCGTCTACATCCAGATCGAGTACGGTCTTGTCCGGAGCAATGGTAGCACCCGGCATATTGCCTCCTGCAGCGTTCAACAGTACGTCGATAGTGCCGAAGCGTTCAAGTATGGCTTTCTTATTTTCTTCCAGCACTTCTTTATTCAGTACGTCGGTTACGAGGAACAAGGCTTCAGACTTTTGGTTAAGTTCGGCTTCCAGTTCCTTGCCAATTTCTTCCGTACGATCTAAAACTACGATTTTAGCTCCTTGTTCGGCCAGATAGTTGGCGATGTTTCTCCCCAGGATACCGCAACCGCCTGTAATGACGATTACTTTGTTTTTAATGTCGAATAAGTTTTTCATGATTGAGTTTGTTAATTAATTAAAAGTTAGTTATATGAATTATGTCAAGTTATTGATAGTTCTGTCTGTTACTTTGCTGCAACACCAGTAAGCTCTCCGGTCCCATATTGAACAGTAAATCGATAATACTGAGATTAGGCAAGAAACCGAGCCTCTCTTGGAATACTTGGTAGTAAGGTTGCGGAAAGAATTCCGGATCTTCCAGACGGAAATCTTTCTTAGGATGAATGCGCTCGCGGAAATCTTTCTCGTCGGAATCGAACTCGGTTTTATATTCTGAGGTACGTCCTATGACGGGTTGTATATCTATCAGTGAACAGATAAGGCGGCAGAGTTCTTCGTTAAAATCGGCTAAAAACTCATATTTCTTTTCATAAAAAGGACGGAAGTCATCTTTGTAATATTCAAAGAAAGGTGTATGGTTGTATGCCGATTCAATGGCATTCCAATGCAGATGGCGCCAATTCCCATGGTCGGAGATACGGATGTCGCGCATAGGACATTTTAGAGTGTCGGGTTTGACAGTGGGAATGGAAAGGGCGAGTTCTCCGTCCGGTGCGGCAATAGTGCAGCGGTTACGATAGGTTTGCTTGATATAATGGTCGTGTTGTTCGATATACACTTGCTCATATACCAGCAATTTTGTATAATACTCAACCGGAGCCAGATAGGCGGAAGAAAGATAGACAGTCATTTAAATTGAGAATTAAAAATTAAAAATTAAAAAATCACCTCACTCTTTTCCACATTCTATTCCAACGATATCCATTGAAAAGCCCCGTTCCTTGTTCTTTAGAAAACCATATGACGGCTGCTTTACCGATAATATGGTCTTTCGGTACAAGACCGAACAAGCGAGAGTCTGACAGATTTATGGAATTATTGGCGCCAACCCAATAGTAATCTTTCGTAAAGTAACAATGCTGTACAGGTTTTCCTTCGATATATAATGTGTCATTTTTGATTTCTGCCTGTTTCTTTTCATGCAATACCAACGTATTTCGTAGTAGTGTCATATTCCAGGGGTACACGCGCACGGCTTTTCCTTTGCCGGGGATGATGAGTGGTTTCAGTACTTCAACAGAATCTTCTGTATCGGCTGGCTCTATCCAATTATTGGTTCCTAAGGCCTGTTCTAATAGATAATACTCATATCTGCTGAAACTGCGTACATTCTTTGCTGTATCTTGCCCCAGCAACACGTTGGGGCAGATGGAAAGAATGGTGAGCAAGGAGTCCAACTGTCTTTCCTTTTTCCGTGGATACGTATAAAGGAACTTCTGGTCCGGGGCATTCTTTTCCGAAGGAATTACGGAAAAAAGAGAATCTACCAACAAGGTGTCTCCCGGTATCCCCAAGCAACGGCTGATAAATACTTCTCTTTGATCGATTGTTGCTTGTGAAAGGTTGGCGGGATTATTGAATACAAGAATATCATCCTTGTGCACAGACTTGTCTGCCCAACGCTGATATCCCCATAAACTCATGAAAGGAAGCCGTAGTCCGTAGCTCCATTTGTTTACTAAGATACGTTCACCGCGGTACAGTGAATTTTCCATTCCTGAGGAAGGTATTAAATAGGAAGTCGCAACACAGCCCCGGAGTAATACCACTATCAGTATCACTCCTGTTATAGTAGCTGCAATCTTCCAGTTCCTTCCTCTCATGGTGTGTACCAACCGCTAACCCTTAATCACTGTATTAATGTACCCATTTGAAGATTCGGTTCCAACGGATTTTTCCGTCAAACCAGCCGCGGTCCTTGTCTAACGACAGCCAAACGACGATAGGTTTGCCTACCACGTGGTCTTCCGGTACAAAGCCCCAATAACGGGAATCGAGAGAATTGTGGCGGTTATCGCCCATCATCCAGTAATAATCCAGCTTGAAAGTGTAGGTATCCGTTTTTTGTCCGTTGATATAGATGCCGTCCGTTTTTTGCTCCAGTGTATTGCCTTCATAGGCAACGATACAACGTTCGTAAATCGGTAAATTGTCTTTGGTCAAGGTAACGGTAGCGCCTTTTTCCGGTATCCATATAGGACCGTAGTTGTCTCGCGTCCACTTGGTGTAGAGATTTTGCGGATACATCTGTCCTGACAGGTTTTCCGGCTCCATAATAATACGGCTGATTAGCTTTTTGTTACCGATAAGCGTATCGTACATTCTTTTTGTAAGAGGCAAGTGATAAACGGGGGTCAGCCTGCCTTGGGCATCACGGCGGTCCAGCCCCATCTGCATAAGTCCTTCCTCATAATTGAAGTCATCGGTCATCAGTATTTGGTCGTCATTGCTGATGCCCAGTTCGCGGAACATATCTTCCGGTATGTACGGACCTGTGGTCTGCACAAAATAGTTGAGCTGCATATCTTCCGGATTCTCAATGGCTTTTCCGTCGATGTACACTTGTGTATCCTTTATCTGCAGGGTGTCTCCCGGCAAACCGACACAGCGCTTTACATAATTCTCGCGGCGGTCCACAGGACGTACTACAATATCACCATACATTTGCGGGTTGGTACGGATCAGATTACGGCCGGCATTGTAGTAAAGGTCGTAGACGGTACGCTGTTGGTCACGCGTCAGGCTGTCCATATTGATTTTATTGGGATAAACACGTTGTCCTTCCCTATAAGCCAGGCTGTAGAAATCTTCTTGCTGCCTGTTGAGTGCTACCGTATCGCCTGCCGGAAAGTTGAACACGACAATATCGTTCAGCTTTACTTTTCCGAAACCCGGTACACGTTTATATTTCCATTGCGGCCATTCAATGTACGATTTGGTGTTGAATATCGGCAGTGTATGTTGCGCCAGTGGCATGGAGAGCGGGGTATTCGGCACGCGCGGACCGTAACTCATCTTGCTTACGTAAAGGAAGTCGCCTACCAGCAATGATTTCTCCAGTGAAGATGAGGGTATCTGATAGTTCTGGAATATGTAGATGTTTACAAAGTAGACCGCTACTAAAGCGAAGACAATGGCATCCACCCAACTCATAATGCTGCGTACTGCCGGATTCTTGGATGTCTTCCAAAACCCCCAAGGTATCTTCTTACTGATATAGATGTCGAATATGAAAGGAACAATAATCACTCCCCACCAACTTTTTACCCAAACAAGGAAAACAAGGTAGAGTAAGGTAATTATGCCGAACTTAATCCATTGGGCGCGTGTTGCTTTTCTCATAATACTTTATTTTAAAAATGGGAATAAATCGCTCATACCTAAGAATCCTTGCTTGTCGGCTGTATATTCTGCAGCCAATACAGCTCCTAAGGCAAAGCCGCTGCGGTTTTTGGCATCATGGGTAATGGTGATACTGTCTGCCTCGGAATCATAACGGATGCAGTGAATACCCGGAACTTCTCCTTCGCGGATGGAGCTGACAGGCAGTTCATCGGTTGCACATTCGGCAGAACCCGATACGCTTCCGTCCGGTGCTTGCAGTGTGCCTTTTACCCAACGGTCTTTGCGGTCGAGGTTTTCCAAAATTCCCTCGGCAAGGGTAATGGCAGTTCCGCTTGGGGCATCCAGTTTATGTATGTGGTGCGTTTCGCTCATCGTTACGTCGTAAGCGGGGAAACGGTTCATAATTTTTGCCAGATATTTGTTGACAGCCGAGAATATGGCTACTCCCAAACTGAAGTTTGATGACCAGAACAGTGTTTTGCCGCCTTCGGTACAGAGTTTCCTGACCTCTTCGCCGTGCTCCTCCAGCCAGCCCGTACTACCCGAAACTAATTTTACGCCGGCCTTGAAAGTTTTCATATAATTGTTATAGGCTACCATTGGATTGGTAAACTCTATGGCGACGTCGGCGCTCTTGAATGCGGCCGATTCAAAATCCTCCTGATTATTAATATCGATGATGCTGACAATTTCGTGTCCGCGGCTCAAGGCAATTTTCTCAATCTCCTTGCCCATTTTTCCGTAACCGATTAATGCTATTTTCATTGTTTCTTTGGTTTTTATTCAGTTTATCAACAAACTATACGTCGCAAAGGTAATCTTTTTCTTACATTTGCGCACAACATTAACGTCTTGTTAACAATGGAACAATTGCTGCATTACGTCTGGAAGCATAAGATATTTCCTTTAATGTCACTCCAGACGACCTCCGGACAGCCGGTCGAAGTGATAGATCCCGGTTTGCCGAATATGAATGCAGGCCCCGACTTCTTTAACGCGAAATTAAAAATAGACGGTACGCTTTGGGTAGGTAACGTCGAGTTACATACGCGGGCATCGGACTGGTTTCGTCATGGACACGAACGGGATAGAGCCTATGATAATGTTATCCTGCATGTGGTGGGCGATTCGGATTGCGAGGTACATCATGCCAACGGTGATATTGTCCCTCAGCTATTATTGCACTGTCCGGACAATGTCCGTCAGCGTTATAATGAGTTGCAACAGGCAGAAATATACCCTCCTTGCTACTCCGTCCTTGATTCCCTGCCGAAACTGACTGTTCATTCTTGGCTGTCGGCTTTGCAGGTAGAACGTTTTGAACAGAAAGCACAGGCCATTGCCGCCCGTTTGGAGTGTTGCAATAATCATTGGGAGGACGTATTCTTTATTACTCTTGCCCGTAATTTTGGCTTCGGATTGAATGGCGATGCTTTTGAAGCATGGGCCAATCACTTGCCGTTCCGTGCGGTGGACAAACATCGGGACAGCCTTTTTCAGGTAGAGGCGTTCTTCTTAGGGCAGGCGGGACTTTTGGAAGAAGAATGGCAAGAGGATGATTACTATCAGAAACTTCGGAAAGAATTTCATTATTTGCGGCATAAGTTTACATTGCCTGATCCCATGTCCGATAGTCTGTGGCGTTTTCTGCGCCTGCGTCCCGGCAATTTCCCTCATGTGCGTTTGGCCCAGCTTGCCTGGCTGTATCATAAAGAACAGTCTTTATTTTCACGCGTCATGGCGGCCGAAGCACCGGAGAGTGTAAAGAAAATATTGTCGGCACAGACCTCAACTTATTGGGAAGAGCATTTTACATTTAAAAAGTCCTCTCCTCACCAAGAAAAACGGTTGGGAGAGAATGCTTTGAATCTGATTCTCATCAACACCGTCATTCCTTTTCTTTATGCTTACGGAATGCATAAGGCAGATGAGGAGCTTTGTGATCGTGCCACCCGTTTTCTTGAAGCGTTGAAAGCCGAGAATAATCATGTTACCCGCTTATGGAGCGGTGCAGGGTTGCCCGTCTATACAGCGGCAGATTCACAAGCCTTGCTCCAGCTTCAGAAGGAGTATTGCGACAAGAAAGATTGCCTGCGTTGCCGCTTCGGATATGAGTATTTGCGGAGTAAGCGACAGTAGGTATAAATTCCTGTCAGCTTTTCATTGTAAATTCTTGACTTGTTGTATATTTGCATTCTGAATCGAAATAATTCGTATCTATATGAAGGCAATTTACTTTGTTTTTTGTCTGTGTACGGCGCTTATGCTATCGACTTTTAACAGTCTGGCAGCCGGGGAGGATTTCAAGACGTTTCTCCAGAAATTCACGTCCAGTGCTTCATTTCAGTATTCCCGTATCAAATTCCCTTTGAAATCTCCCATTGTCCTGTTGAAAGACGATGGCGAAACGGAGCAAACATTTCCCTTTACCCGCGATAAATGGGCATTGCTGGATAGTGAAACTCTGAAAGAAGGGCGGATTACGGAAGAGGAAGGGGGAGTCTATATTTCCCGCTTTACCCGTAATGAACCGGCGCATAAAGAGTTTGAAGCGGGATACGATGAGTCGGAACCGTCGCTTCGCGTGGTTTTCGAGTTGGTAGACGGCAAATGGTATGTCACCGATTGTTATAATGATTGGTATAATTTTGATTTACCTATCAGTGAATTGGAGGAGACCGTCCGCACGATGCAGGAAGAAAATAAAACTTTCGAAGAACTTCACCCTTAGCTTAGCCGGTTTCTATATTAAAAGAGAATGAATGTGTCAACATGCACATTTTTCATTATTATCCTGTCATTCCTTTGTACTCCGTATACTATGACATTTTTAGACCTCTTCTGTACGATTTATGTCTCTTTGTTTCCCGAAAGAGGGCTTTCTTTGTAAACGGTATAGTAACCTTAAATGAATGAACATGATGCAATTTAGTAAATGGACAATGGGAGTAGGAGTACTCCTCGGAACTTTGTTACCGGTACATACGGAAGCTCAAGTAGTAAAAAACGAAAAACTGCTTTCTTTTGAAGACCAACAAATACCGGCGTTTATTTCGGGAACGAAATCCCGTTTGGATATCAGTGAGGAACATTATAAAGACGGGCTGCACAGCTTGAGCTGGACTTTTAATCCGGGTGCTGTGTTGTCTATCAAGAAAGACCTGAAGTTCGAGAAGAAAGATTCTACCGGGAAAGACACATATCTTTCCGCTTTCATTGTATGGGTGTACAATGAAGAGGCACAAGACAAAAAGATAGAATTTGAGTTCTTGAAGGACGGGAAGAAATGCACTTCTTTCCCATTCGGAATCAATTTTACCGGTTGGCGTGCGGCATGGGTGTGCTATGAACGTGATATGGAAGGAACACCGGAAGAGGGAATGAATGAAATACGTATCATTGCTCCCGATACTGAAGGCAAGTTATATCTGGACCATATCATACCTGCCAGCAAAGTGGATGCCCGCCAACAGACCGCCGATGTGCAAGTGCCTTTCGTCAATAAAGGGACTACCAACCACTGGCTTGTCATTTACGAGCATTCTTTGTGGAAGCCGGATATCGCTTTGGCTCCCGTGAGCGATACGCAGAAACAGGAAATACGGGTCATAGAGAAACGTTTCAGAGATATGCTTTATACGCCTTCCAAATTTACCGATAAAGAGTTGGAGGGTATTCGTAAGAAATTTGATTTCTATAAGATTGCCTATAAGGATGGGAAAGTAACCGGTTTACCTATCTTTATGGTTCGTCAGGCAGAGGCTTATGAACGCATGATACCTAATTGGGACAAGGATATGTTTACCCGATTGGGTATGGAAATGAGTGAATATTTTAACCTGATGAAGCGTATTGCCATAGCTTACAACAATGCTTTGGATACTGCCGTAAGGGATGAACTGAAACAGAAGTTTCTTGCTATGTACGACCATATTACCGACCAAGGTGTTGCATATGGCAGTTGCTGGGGAAATATCCACCATTATGGTTACAGTATGCGCGGGCTCTTTGTGTCTTATTTCCTGATGAAGGATGTACTGCGTGAGGCCGGTAAGTTGGAGGATGCCGAACGCACACTGAATTGGTACGCCATTACAAACGAGGTATATCCCAAACCTACGGAAACGGGTATCGATATAGATACTTTCAATACTAAACTGCAAGGACGTATTGCCAGTATTCTGATAATGGAGGATACCCCGGAAAAACTGCAATATCTGCGTTCTTTCTCCCGCTGGCTGGACTACGGTTGCCGTCCGGCACCGGGACTGGCGGGCTCTTTCAAGAAAGACGGAGCTTGTTTTCATCATCGCAACAATTATCCGGCCTATGCGGTAGGAGGCTTGGACGGGGCTACCAGTATGATTTATTTACTGAGCGGTACTGAGTTCAAGTTGTCCGAACTGGCACATGAAACGGTAAAGAATGTGTTGCTTACCATGCGTTTCTATTGTAACTTGAAACAATGGTCGCTTTCCATGTCCGGCCGCCATCCCAACGGCAAAGGGGAGTTGATACCTATCCAGTATGCCACTATGGCTATTGCTGGTACGCCGGACGGCAAACAGAAATATGATGCTGACATGGCTGCTGCCTATCTGCGTTTGGTAGCTTATGCCAACACACCGGATGAAGATGCTCCTGATTATCTGCCGAAGGCTTCTACCCGGCAGGAATTGAAAATGAAGGAATTGCTTGAAGCACAGGGATTCCGTCCCGAACCCGATCCGCAAGGTAATCTTGCATTAGGCTATGGTTGTATTTCTGTACAACGTAGGGATAATTGGGCGGCCGTAGTACGTGGACATTCCCGCTATCTGTGGGCTGCCGAACATTATCTTCCAGCCAATTTCTATGGCCGTTATCTGGCGCATGGAAGTATGCAGATATTAACGGGAAAACCCGATGAAATGGTAACTTTTGCTACGAGCGGCTGGCAGGAGAACGGTTTTGACTGGAACCGTATTCCGGGAGCGACCGGCATTCATCTGCCTTTTGAACAGTTGCGTGCCAAAGTACTGAATGTGGATGTTTTCTCCGGTATGGAAGAAATGCTTTATTCTGACGAGGCTTTTGCCGGAGGATTGTCTCAGGCACGCCTGAATGGAAATTTCGGCATGAAACTGCATGAGCACGACAAGTACAACGGTTCGCATCGTGCCCGTAAGTCCTTCCATTTCTTTGATGGCACGATAGTGTGTTTGGGTACGGACATTGAAAATACGAATGCGGAATTTCCTACGGAGACCACCGTTTTCCAGTTGGCGGCTGTCACTCCTGAAAACCATAAATACTGGGATGCCTACAAAAGTGACGGACGGACTTATATCGACCCGAACGGGGTGGGGTATTATCTTTCCAAAGCCTCTATGGCAAGTGCCAAATATGAAAAGAATTTCCCGCAGATTACGGTGGGTGAACGCAGTACGAAGCCAACTTCGGGTGATTGGGTTTCTTTGACGCTTCAACATGGCAAG
This sequence comes from Bacteroides propionicigenes, assembly GCF_018390535.1. Taxonomy (GTDB): domain Bacteria; phylum Bacteroidota; class Bacteroidia; order Bacteroidales; family Bacteroidaceae; genus Bacteroides; species Bacteroides propionicigenes. Next base: position 375,887 of record NZ_JAHBBW010000002.1, read on the forward strand.
GCTCCGCAAGGCGCTTCTTACGAATATGCCGTATTGCCCCATACAGATGCCGCTTCCTTAAAATCATTTGCAAAAAAGCCTTCCTATAAGGTTCTTCAACAAGACCGGAATGCCCATATTGTCCGTTCGCTGACGGATAATCTCACTTCTTATGTATTGTTTGAGACTCCGCAAACGCTTCCTTCGGACGGTTTGCTGCAAAAGGCGGATACTTCCTGTCTGGTAATGATTCGTGACAATAAAGATAAACTGTTACTGACCGTTTCCCAACCGGACTTGGCTTTATATCGCGGTCCGAGTGATGAGGCTTTTGATAAAGACGGTAAACGGATTGAGCGGAGTATCTACTCCCGTCCGTGGATTGATAATGATAGTGGGGAAATTCCCGTAACCGTTACATTGAAAGGCTTGTGGAAAGTTGCGGAAACACCTTACTGCAAACTTATTTCAGCCGATAAAAAGCAAACGGTACTCCGTTTTACGTGCAAGGATGCTGCAAGCTTCGATGTAGAGTTATTACGTAAATAAACTTCAATCAAATCTCTTTGTTATGGTAGAGCTAAAAAATATCATGTTGTGTGCCACTGCCTTTACTCCTTCCTTGCTGGGAGCGAAGGACTTGCCGAATATTATTTATATTGTAACCGACCAACAAACAGCTTCCGCCATGAGCTGTATGGGGAATGCGGATTTGCATACCCCGAATATGGATCGCTTGGCACAGGCGGGAATCTTGTTTAGAAATGCTTATTGCTCCGCTCCGTTAAGCGGTCCTTCCAGGGCATCCATGTTTACGGGATATACTTCTCACGAAATCGGACTTTCCCGAAACAATGTGCCTATGGCCGATTCTTTGCGTACCGCCAGTTTGGGTTGGTTGATGCAGCGTGCCGGTTATGAGTGCGCTTATGCCGGAAAATGGCATGTGCATACCCCTTCCATGCCTGATAAAGAGTTCGGCTTCTCTACTATTTATCCGCATAATGATAACGGACTGGCTGAGGCTTCCGTCTCTTTTCTTGAGCGGAAGCATTCCAAGCCTTTCTTTCTTGTGGTGGGTTTTGACAATCCTCACAACATTTGTGAGTATGCACGCAGCCAGAATCTTCCGTTCGGTAATTTGCCCGAACTTCCTCAGGATGAATGGCCCGGTTTGCCTTTGAATTTTGCTCGCAATCCTTATGATGCCGATGTAATCGACTATGAGCAAACGTTGAATTATTCCGCTTATCCTACCCGTCATTATTCTCCCGATGATTGGCGGCGTTATCGCAGCCTTTATTTTCGGTTGGTTGAAAAAGTAGATGCCGAGATTGGTAAAGTTATTGATGTCATTGACAGAAAGGATTTGTGGAAAAATACAGTGGTTATTTTTACGAGTGATCATGGTGACGGTGTAGGAGCGCATCATTGGAATCAGAAGTCGGCTCTATACGAAGAAGTTGTGAATGTTCCTCTGATAGTTACTCTTCCCGGCAAGAAGAATGCCGGTAAAGAAATGCCCCAACTTATTAATGAAGGCGTTGATTTCTTTGCTTCTGTATGCGATTGGGCGGGAGTTTCTCTTCCCGAAGGTCTGCATGGCGTCTCTTTCAAATCCTTAGTGGAAAATGCCGACTCCCAACAGGTACATCAACCTTATGTTGTTACTGAAACCACATTTGATAAAGGAATTGCCCGTGGTTGGGCTTTGCGTACTTCACGTTATAAATATGTGTTGTATGACAAAGGACTTTATCGTGAGCAACTGTATGATATGGTGAATGATCGTGGGGAAATGCGGAATTTAGCCATAGAGAAGAAGTATCAGAATATTCTCTTACAACATCGTACTTATCTGAATGAGTGGATGAAACTGCACCATGTAAGTCAGATACGCCCTGAAGTACATTTGATTCCGGATATGTAAAGGGGGCAGTAAAAACTTAGTGGGGATGTTGTTTAATGTAAGAATAAAATTTGCACTTGTACCCCTTCCACCCTTCCGAACCCTCCTGTTTATACAGGGTAGCGGGTGGAACCCCATATCACAGACTGCACATCCCGGTAATTCCAATGGCACATCCCAGCTTCCCAAACCTCACACTTCAGCTCCCGTAACCACGAACATTTGTCTTGCAAACCACAGGCATTTGAGGAGCTGAAGTGTGAGGTTTGGGAAGCTGAGATGTGTCATTGGGGGAGAAAAAGCGGGTTCCACCCGCTACCCTGTATAAACAGGAGGGTTCGGAAGGGTGGAAGGGGTACAAGTACAAATTGGAATCCAAGAATATTCCCTGTTTTGATGTATATCATAATCCGCTTTGACGTATATCAAAATGAATCAGGATATACATCAAAACGGGTCTTTGCAGACTGAATACTTCTTGCACAAGTAGCGATAGGTGTCTTTTAGAATTTATCCTTTCTTATTTGAATGAAAGAGGTTTATTTGAGTGAAGAGAGCAGCTCATTTACCGCTATTCGATAGTTGGCAAGTTTACTGGTTTTGTGTATCGCTTTTTTTGCCTTGCGGTTGCCGTCGGGCAATAAGTATTCCCAAAAACTTTTCATTTTCATCAGCAACTGCATTTCTCCGCCTTGCAACTGTTCTTCATAGCTATTATATACTTCTGTATGCAATTGACTTACTTTTTCTGCCATTTCATCGGGAGATAGCTGTCTTCCTTGTTGATATTCCCATGCCAGGGCAGGGTTGGCGAGCAGCCCACGCCCTATGACAAGTCCTGCCAGTTTCGGAAAGCGCTCTGTAATGACCTGTATATCTTCTGTTGTACGCAAATCTCCATTGTATAGCAAGGGTTTGTTACATCCGTTATAAAACGCTTCAAATCCGTTTAAATCCACCTCTCCTTTATACTGTTGTTTTCCTAAACGCGGATGTAGGATTATGTGTGTGAAAGGAAGTGAGTTCAGCAGAGGTAAAAGTGCAAGGCATTCATCCGCATTTTCCCAACCCAATCTGAGCTTGACGGAAAAATGGATCTGAGGATATTTTCCGGTTGCGGCAGTCAGCAATTCTTTAATTTCATCGGGATATGGTAATATCCCTGCGCCATTATGCCGCTTGGCCAACATTGGGAAAGGACATCCTAAATTGATATCTACATGCTGGTAATTATTTTCGATGAAAAGGGACATTATTTGTTCCAGTTTCTCCGGCTGCGGTGCAATCAATTGAGGAATTAAATATACTCCCTTATTATTTTCCGGAGCTATATCACGTACATCTTTACGACGGATTTCGCCATGCTCTACACGTACGAAAGGGGAGTAATAGGTGTCAATACCGCCAAAAATGCGGGTATGTGCTCGTCGGTAGGCTGCATCTGTGTAGCCTTGAAGCGGGGCAAAATGGATAGGTAGTAAATTATCATTCATGTGTGCAAAGATAAGCATTTAACTTCTCCGGCATAAAAAAGAAGAGGAAAGAATCTCACGATTCTTCCCTCCCTGCATGTTAAATTGATTAAGATCTGTTGATTATTGATAATAAATATGTAAGGTTAGAAGTTTTGTGTTACATTAATATCCAGCGTTATTAGTCCATCCGGCCATTTCTACTTCGGTCATTGGTATAGGAAGATAGTAATGTCCGTTAGCTTTATAAACAGAGTTGTTATATATGTCAGGACGAAGTTCTGCTGCTTTCTCACGGCGAATGATATCAAACCAGCGCTTACCCTCTACATATAATTCCCAACCGCGTTCGGCAAATACAGCTTTATCAAATTCTTGCGGATTGGTGGTATTGGTAACACGGTCAGCAGGAACGTGAGCCCGGAGTTGTACGTTTTTAAGACATTCTTTGGCAAGGTCATTTACGGTATTGGTTGCAAGTGTAGAAGCTTCTGCATACATTAGCAATACATCTGCGTAACGATATACAGTTGTTAATCCGTTAGACAACTGGCTGATGGTTCCATTTTTAAGGATTTCATCATAGTCTCTGAATTTTTTAATTAATGGTAACTTGTTAGCGCTTTGTTGCCAAGTAATTAATTTGGTTTGTGCTTTGTCTGTATACCATTCCGTTTCAAATGTACATGCTTTACGGTCATCATCAGGGTACGCAGCCATAAAATCGGCACTGGCAAAGTAGTCACCCCATCCTGCAGGATAGTAATCAGAAGGGAAGAATGATTTCCCATATTGGCTGGGATTAACACCTACTTTATTGTGTATGGCGAACATATGTTCGTTTGCTTCAGTTTTTTTAGCTTCTTTCCAAAGATCGGCGTAGTTATCCGTTAATTTTAATTTGGAATGTTCTATGATATCCTGTGCTACTGTAGCGGCTTTAGCATAGTATTCTGTCCCTTTATGTAAAGGCCAGCCTGCCATTGTCATATATACATCTGTCAGCAGGGCTTTTGCAGCCCATTGCGAGGGGGTGTCACTTGAACCTGTGCGACTTGTTGTAGGGAGATCCCGGCAAGCAATCTCTAAATCAGGAAGGATAACTTCTTCATAAATTTGGGCGACAGGTATACGTGGAGTTGTGGAATTGATTGATTCTTCCGTATTAGTAACTTTGGGTACGTCACCAAAAATCCGCACGAGGTAGAAATAAGATAATGCACGCATAAAATTGGCTTCAGCTACAACCGCTTTATATTTGGGAGCATCGTCTCCACTCGGAATGGGGGTTCCGTTAATAATCTTATTGGCTCCGTTGATAACTTTCCAGAAGTTTTGCCATAAAGCAGTAATGTCTTTTACTACAGTACCAGCTCCCGGATTCATATTATACAGAGGAATCATGTCGTTATTAGGTTTTGCTATTTGAGGCACAACATCACCTGCAGCTGTATTATAGCGAATCAGACGACAGCTAAAACCATAGTTCTCAGACCAAAGATTATTGTATAAACCGGTAACGCTTTTGGATACGGTTGCCAGATTTTGAGGATACTGTATATATTCTTCCTCTGTGAGGAAAGATTGCGGATCTTGGGTTAAATCTACGCAAGAAGTTGTTAAGAGCAAGCAACTTGCAGATAAAAAAGTGAATATATTCTTTTTCATATAAATATCAGTTTAATAGGTTTAGAATGAAAGATTAATACCGAACAAGAAATTACGTCCGTTAGGATATACACCCCAATCAGCACCTTGTGTCAGAGCAGTACCTAAAGCAGCTTCAGGATCCAGACCGGAATAACCGCTGAAATGGAACGGGTTCTGTACAGATGCATATAGGCGGAATGCATTGATGTGAATATTTTTACATATACTCTCCGGTAAGTTATAACCTAATGTGATACTTTTTACTTTTACAAAGCTTCCGTTTTCGACGAAGCGGGTACTGATGGCCTCACGAATATCTCCGGCTCCAACTTGTACGAATCCCGGAATGTCCGTATTTTCATTTTCCGGTGTCCAACGGTTCAAGAACTCTGGATTTGGAGTGACTAAGTCTGTAGTACATCCTGGCAATGAACCGAAACGAGACTGATGAGTAGCGTTGTAAATGTCAAATCCGTGGAAACCTACAATGAAAAGTGATAAGTCAAAGTTCTTATAGGAAATGGTATTATTCCACCCCCAATTGAATATAGGTTGTCCGCACCCAATAATATCTTGGTCTGATTCATTGTAAACACCGTCACCATTAACATCTTTATATTTAGCTTGACCGGCTACTACTTTATAGAGAGTTCCATTAGTCTGTTCCTTACCATTTTTATCCAAAATAGGCTTTCCTTGATTATCTTTGGCAATGGCATTTACATCAGCCGTTTTCCATACGCCTTCATAGGTATATCCCCAGAAAGTTCCAAGCTTTTCTCCTTCAATCATTTTGAAGATTTTCTTCTCAAACTTATCTCCCATGGATTGTTTCTTATCCAAGGTTGGAATACGTTCGTATTTACCGTTATTATGACTTAAAGTTAAATCAGATCTCCAATTCCAGTCTCTGCCACTTACAGGGGTTGCACCTAATGTAACTTCAATACCGGTATTGCGGATTTCACCTGCATTTTTGAGCAATGAAGGCCAACCGGTGTGGTAAGGCTGAGCTACTTCAAGCAAAATATCTTTAGATAACTTATTGTAGTAGTCGATACTTGTAGTTAAGCGTCCGTTTAAGAAAGAGAAATCTACTCCGGCATTGATTTGGATATTGCGCTCCCATTTCAAATCTCTTGCGGCGGGTCGTCCCAAGACATAAGAAGTAGTTCCATCGGAGTTCTTAACAGCCTCCATTTGTGAATAAATACGGTAGATTTCAACAGCTTGGTTACCTACGGCACCATATCCTAAACGGATTTTGAATTGATCCATCCAGTCTACATCTTGCATGAATGACTCCTGTTTTACATTCCATGCCAAAGCAACTGAGGGGAAATAATCCCATTTGTCTGCCAGACGAGAAGAACCGTCTGCACGAATGGAGGCAGTCAACATATAACGATCCATTAATACGTAGTTAACACGGAGCAATCCGGACATCAGAGAGGCTTTCTCTCTATTTGAACTGGCTAAAGCCTGATCGGCATATTCAAGACCATTGAAGCCTAATTTATCGGCAAATGCCAAATAGCGTGCCGTACTGGTATGGGTATAGTCGTTTGAATGTTGTTGTTCGAATACGGCTGTAGCATTAATACGATGGTTTCTGTTGAACTCTTTTGTATAGTTTAAAGTATTGGTATTTAAGAAACTGAAATCCCAATCACTGCTGGCATTTGCCTCTGTGTAGGAATTGGCAAAATAATTGTAGCTATCTTCATTATGGGCTGCATTTCTCAGTCTGTTGGCAAATGTGATACCCACTTGTGAACGGAAGGTCAATCCATCAAGGATATTGAAGTTTACATATCCTTGGATATGGTTGTTGAGACGTTTGTTAGCCGTATTAATATTGTCAATATGTCCCATCGGATTGTATGCGGGGTTACCATTAATGGCGAATTTATTGTTGTATTCACCTTTGTCATTTTTTGGTTCTACTGTTGGAGCATAGTTAATGGCAGACAGAAGCAAACCGTTATATTGCGTCATACGCGGACCTGCGGTTTCGCTATAGTCACCCCATAAGTTAAGTCCTACATTAACCCATTTCTTGATTTCAGTATCTAATTTTAAACGCCAGTTATATTGCTTATATACAGATTCTTTGATAATACCTTCTGTGTTTTCGTAACGCAAAGAAGCCAGATAACTGGTTTTTCCATTCTTACCTGATATGGAGAGATCGTAATTCTGTGCTAAAGCCGGTTCATTGAAGATATGATCAATGTAGTTGAATCCGGCTTGTCCGTTTTTGAATGCAGCTACTTGTTCGGGAGAGTAGAGAGCTCCTTGTTGCTCTGGTTTTGTATAATACTCTTTCTTAAACTGATTGGCAAGGTCTGCAAATTCCCCTGCATTTAGCATATCAGGCTTTTTAAGCACGGTTTTTACATTTACAAAAGCGTTGAATTCAACTGTTGTTTTATCTGTTTTCGGGGTTTTAGTGGTTACCAGAATGACACCATTGGCACCACGTGAACCATAAACAGCTGTTGCTGAAGCATCTTTTAAAACTTCAATAGACTGAATATCGCTTGGGTTGATATTCTTTAAGTTGCCGCCGATAAAGCCATCAATAACAACTAACGGTCCTGTATCACCGGATACAGAGTTAATACCACGGACGCGAATTGTTGAAGCTTGGGAAGGGTCACCGCCATTGGCTACCGATACACCGGCCAAACGTCCTTGTAGAGCGTCTGTAACTGTAGCAGTCGGAGTATTTTTCATCACTTCAGCTGCTTTCACAGAAGCCACTGCACCTGTCAAGTCACTCTTGCGTTGAACGCCGTAACCTACTACCACAACTTCTTGCAGTAATTGGCTGTCTTCGCTCAGTTTTACATCAATTTTGGTTTTTCCGGCTACTGCCACCTTTTGTGACTGATAGCCGATATAAGAAAATACAAGAGTCGCATTTGCAGGAACGTTAGGAAGATTGTAATTTCCATCGATGTCGGTGATACATCCGTTAGATGTTCCTTCTACTTGGATAGAAGCACCAATCACTGGACCAAGGTTGTCGGTTACTGTACCTGTTACTGTAATGTTCTGTGCATTTGCTTGGATAGCAAATAATACAAAGAGCAACATAGTACCTAATGTCTTTAGTAGATTAGATTTCTGTTTCATAAATATTAATTTAATTGGTTATTGAAAAAAGGTTGCTTTTAATTTAGATTTACTTGAATCATAGTTAAAATCACTGCGCAAATGTATATGATATTTAGATTGAAAACGTTTGCTTATTGTCCGCAAATAATCTGATTTTGTACATTACCTGCGGACAATATAATTACCAGCTATTCTATAACTTTCTGATTATTTGCGTTTTTTACTTCTTCCAGTAGGGTGGACAGTGCCTTTACTTTATCAGGATGGGCTTCGGCAATATTGTTTTTTTCCGAAGGATCGATAGATAAGTTATAAAGTTGGGGTTCGGGATTATTTCCCATTTCCATTTTAGTCCAATATTCCAATGCGGGTTTGTCGCTTGCTTCAATGTACTTCCAGTTATTTTGAATGATAGATAAGGTATTATTCAAATTCTGTTGTACCACATAGTCGCATCCGATGGTGTCTGTACCGAGGAAGTTACTGAGTTGGTCGCGGCTGTCGGGAGCAACACCTGCGGGAAGTTGGTGATTCAGTAAAGTTGCGAATGAGGCATATACGTCAATCATGGAGAACAGAGCCTGCTGCTTACCCGGTTTGATTCCGTCCGGCCAGCGGACAATGAATGGAATGCGGGTTCCGGCATCAAATGCGCTATATTTGCCCCCGCGATAATGTTTCATCGGAGTGTGCCCGTTCAGTAGTTCAAAGGCTTGGTCTTGATAACCGTCGTCAATGACAGGGCCGTTGTCGCTACATAATACGAAGATTGTATTATCGGCAATATTCAGGCTGTCGAGGGTGTGCATAATTTCACCAACCGTCCAGTCCAACTGTAAAATAACGTCACCACGCGGGCCTAAGCCGCTCTTCCCTGCAAAACGTGGATGAGGAACGCGGGGAACATGAACATCCTGCGTACCCATATATAGGAAGAAAGGTTCGTTTTTGTGTGAAACGATGAAGTCTTTAGCCTTGTCGGTAATGACATCTGCGATGTCCTCGTCCACCCAAAGAGCGGATTTGCCGCCGGTCATCCAGCCAATGCGGGGAATACCGTTGATAATGGTGTTATTATGCCCTTGGCTGGGTTTCATTTTCACTAATTCGGGATTTTCAAGCCCCGTGGGCCAGTCGCCTACCTTGTGGTCGTAATTGACGGTGATAGGGTCTTTAGGGTCAAGACCTACAACATGAGCATTCTCTACGAAAACACAAGGCACACGGTCTACTGTGGCGGGAATGATGAACTCGTAGTTGAAGCCTATATCCTGTGTATTTGGTCTGATTTCACGGTTGAAGTCTGTTCCGCCTTTGGGACCCAGTCCCAGATGCCATTTGCCGACGGCTCCGGTGTAATAGCCTTCTTCTTTGAACATATCTGCCATCGTAACGCAAGCTGTATCGATAATCAGTTCAGAGTTACCCGGCGCGATACCGGTGTTCTCTTGTCTCCATGGATACATACCTGTCAGCAGTCCAAAGCGGGAGGGGGTACTTGTGGAGGAAGTGGCGTAAGCATTAGTAAACTGCATACCCTGGCCGGCAAGGCGGTCGATATTCGGAGTGCTTACTTTAGTGGCGCCATAGCAGCTAAGGTCACCAATACCCAAGTCATCGGCGATGAGATAGATTACATTCGGCTTCTGCGATGAATCATTCCGGGCTTCCTGTTTAGAGGAGCTTCCACAGCCTATCAAAAGTACCGCGCTTGGAAGATACGGTAAAAGGTTAGATAAATGTTTCATAGTCTTTGGACTTTAAAGTTTGATTTCTGTGTCCAAAGATATGGGCTCTTTTTCGACTTCTGTGTATAGAATAGTACACACAGAAGCATGAAAAAGTCCAAAAGATGTATTGTCTATTCTTCTCCTTCTTCCTCTTTGTCGGATTCTTCTCCTTTGCGGTAGGCGAGCGGGCTGACATGATAGATGTCTTTGAAACACTTGCTGAAATAGCGTGAAGAACTGAATCCTATCTTGTCGGAAATCTCGGTGATGTTCAGTTCGAGATTGTTGCGCAGCATCAGGGCGCCTTTCTTTAGGCGGATAGTCAGTATGAAATCATTCGGAGTTTGTCCGGTGATAGCCTTTAGCTTGGTGAACAGGTTGGTGCGTGCCATTGCCATTTCCCTCGCAAAGACATTGACATTGAATTCCGTATCGTCCAGATGTTCTTCTATGATAGTCATGGCTCTATCCAGAATATCCTTGTCTATCGGGTTGGTGGCGAGCATCTGTGCGGCCGTTTGTGGCTGTTTGCTGAACTTCTCCTGCAAGAGGATGCGTGAGTTTACCAAGTTGTTGCAGCGGGATATCAGCAGGTTTGTATTGAATGGTTTGGTGATATAATCGTCCGCACCGATGCGCAGGCCTTCAATGTTCAGTTCAATGGCAGTACGTGCGGTTAGCAATACTACGGGAATGTGGCAGGTGTTGAAGTCGGTTTTTATGAGTTTGCACAATTCTGTTCCCGACATCTTGGGCATAACCACATCACTCACCACGATGCAGGGCATTTCACTGCGTACCGTTTCCCAACCTTCTTCTCCGTTGGAAGCCGTCAGTATTTGGTAGAATGGTCTGAAGATATTGGCAAGCATTTCGCGAATGGAGTCATTGTCCTCTACAATCAGCATCTTGGCGTCCGGAATACGCTTGATAGGCGCATTCTCTTCCAGTTCGGTTTTCAGGAAAGCATCTGTTTCCGGTTTGGGCACTTCAATCTGGTGTACGCAGTCCGGATTTTGGTTGATTTGCTCTTCGTCAAAGAAGTCATTGCCCAATCGCAGGGTCACGATGAAGCTTGTACCTTTACCAAGTTCACTTTCTACGCGGATATTGCCGTGATGTAACTCTACGATACCTTTGGTCAGGGCCAGCCCGATACCTGTACCGCTCTTACCGGCGCTTGTGGAGTTTACCGGATCTATCTGATAGAAGCGGTCGAATATCTTGTCTATTTCCTTTGCGTCGATACCGCTTCCCGTATCTTTTACGCGGATTATGACGTTATTCTCCTCTTTCTTTACGCTAAGGGTTATGGTGTCTTCCTCTTCTGTGTGCTTGATGGCATTGGATAGAAGGTTGTTGATAACCTTCTGCATCTGTTTCTGATCGTACCACACTTCCAATTCATCAGTCTCTTTTTCGAAATTGAAGTTAATCCGTTTTGAACTGGCATATTCGAGGAACAATAGATAGTTCTCGTACAAGAAGTTTACGATGTTGTGCGGACTGACCTTAATTTTCATATGACCTTGTTCCTGTTTGCGGAAGTCGAGCAATTCGGTAATCAGTTCGCGCAATTGGATACTGTTTTTGTAAATACCTAATATCTTGTTATAAACGGCAGGTGTGAAATTCTGTAATTGCAGCAAAGTCTCCACTTGACCCACGATAAGAGTCAGCGGAGTACGGAATTCGTGCGAGATGTTGGTGAAGAAGCGCAGTTTGGATTGGTTCAGCGCTTCTACGTCCTGAATATGTTTCTGTTCATATTTCAGAGATTCACGCAGTTTAATTCTCGATTTATAGGTACGTACCAGATACCACAAAACGGCTATTATTATAATAAGGTATATAAAGTAAGCAAGCGTTGTCTTGTAATATGGCGGCAATACGTGGATGATGAGTTGCACTTGCGGGCAAAGGCTTTCGTCTTTTCCTTCCGGTTTGATGAGCAGGGTATAAGTACCTGCGTTCAGGTTGGTATAGGTGATGGAACGCAGTCCGCGCGTGTTGGTCCATTCATGGGAGAATCCTTCCAGTTTATAGATGATGTCGTCTTTGTTGGCAGGTATGTAGTTGGAGGTGGCAAACTCTATGCTGAACATACTCTGGTTTGCGTTGAGTGTAATCTCTTTGGTATGGCACAGAGAGCGTTGCAATATCCCGGTTTCATCTCCTACGTGTATTTCCTGTCCGTTTACGATGAGACGTGAAAGGACAATCTTATAAGGCTTCGGAGTAAAATTCAGTTCCATCTCATGGAAGGAAATCATACCCTGCACGCCACCCAGAAAAATTTCGCCGTCACGGGTCACGCAGAGTGCATTTTCATTGACGGCTGTCAGCGGGAAGCCATTTTCGGCACTGTAATTCTTGAAATCCTTGTTCCGATAGTCAAAGATGGAGAAGCCTTGATTGGTGATGAGCAGTAATTTGCCGCTGGTGGTGGACTCCTGTGTCTCATAGATACAGTCGGTGGCAAGATTGTTTTTCTCTTTGTCGAAGTTCTCGAAGTCATTGCTTGCAGGGCGATAGAGGTCCAGACCGCTGCCCGAAGTAGAGAACCAGAGGTTACTCTTGCTATCCTGCATTATGTTGTTTACATTATTATTGCTGAGACTGTTCGGGTTGGCGGAATCATGGCGGTAGTTTGTCAGTTTGCGGGTGTCGAAACGGTAACTGAAGACGCCCTCTCCGGTGGCGGCAATCCATAGCGTACCTTTCGAGTCGAGCAGGACATCCGCTACCATTTTAATAGATTTTCCCTCTTTACTGTCTTTGAACAGTTGTTGGCACTTTCCGTTGGCAGGGTCAAAGAGACATACTCCGTTCTGGGTTGCTATAATCAGGCGGTTCTTGTAGGGAGTGATGTCGCGGATGATGTCTGACGGGAGAGCTTGCGGGTTGTTCTCTTCCATGCGGTAATGGGTAAAATGTCCCGATCGTATATCCAGCTTGTTGAGGCCGCCCAAGTGAGTGCCTATCCATATAATTTCTTTGTCGGCATCGTAGTAGAGCGCTTTCACATTGTTATGTGATATGCTGTTTCGTCCTTCCTGCGGGCGATACCACTTGAATTCGCGCGTACGACGGTTATAGTAGTTCAGGCCGCCGCCTTCAGTTCCAATCCATAGGTTGCCGTCTTTATCTTCGATGGTACGTCCCACGACCGGATTGCTCAAGCCTTTCTTTTCATTGGAAGAGTAGGCGTGACGGGTGTAGATTTCATACTCGGGATTGAAATAGTTGACGCCGCCGAAGTAAGTTCCCAGCCATAGCGTACCTTGGTTGTCCTTTACAATACACCAAATGGAAGAGTGGGTAAGACCGTCGGCCTGTATGTCATTGGCGGTATGGTTCTGGAACAAGCCGGTGCTTTTGTTGTAACGGTTCAATCCGTTGAAAGTTCCTATCCATATGTTGCCCAGATTATCCTCACAGCATGCCCTTACGAAGTTTGAGGAAAGACTGTGCGGGTTCTTGGCGTCGTACTTGAAGTTTTCGATTTTTCCGTCTGCCTTTACGTGGAATAAACCCTCTTCCCAGCTGCCAATCCATAACTCTCCTTCACTGTCCCGATAGAAGCTGGTGATGTTCCCTTTCCGGATGGGGTGTGTCAATTCTTTTTTATCAATGTTCAGGCGATACACACCGTTGGTGGTAGTACCCATCCAAAGGTAACCTTTATCAATGTGCATACAAAAGATTTCCAGATTTCCGGCGGACAGTTGATAATATAGGTCGAAGTTTCCGGTTTCTTCATTGTAGCGGTATACTTCGTTCTTTTTGCCGATGAAAAGGCCGTTATTGTAGTAGATGCTGTTGATATTGCCTTGCAGCAGAGTGGTGAACTTTTGAGTGGCAAGGTCGAATTCGGCTACTCCTTCGGTGCATAGCAGGTAAATCTTTTCATTATGATTACCCACAATACGCAGTACTGTGTTGCAAAAAAGGCTGTTAGGGTCATTCTTCTGCAGTTTGTAGGTCTTTATGTCTTCTCCGTTGTAGCGGTTCAGCCCTTCGCGCGTACCAATCCATAATATACCGTTCTCATCGACATACAGGCTGTTTACGGAAAATTGTGATAGTCCGTCGTCGGTGGTAAGATGATTAAAGGTGATATTCTGTCCATGTACATTTACGAAAGCTACGCTCGCTAAAATGAGGAATAATCTGATGACAAGCTTTTGCACGTTGAGTTATTTTTAAGGTTTCAGTCACAAATATATAAATATTTTGTACAAATAATCTCATTTATTATTTGGTTTTTGCGGTTATATTTGTTTAAATGTATATTTTTGGATATTCATCGAACAATTATAAACGGATTGTATGTGATAAAGAACGTATATTTGTACCACTAAATTAATCTATAATTATCATGAAAGACCTTTTATCTATCGTATCTCATTTCCAATTAAAGGGTACGGTTCAAGAAATCAAACCTTTAGGTTCCGGACTCATTAATGACACGTATAGAGTAACCACTCTTGAAGCCGATGTTCCCGACTGTGTATTGCAGCGTATCAACCATGCCATTTTTCAAGATGTGGAAATGTTGCAGGCCAATATCAATGCTGTAACGACCCATATCCGCAAGAAACTGGAAGAAAAAGGCGAGAAGGACATTGAGCGCAAAGTGCTTCATTTCCTTCCTGCCGATACCGGAAAGACTTACTGGTTTGACGGAGAGAACTATTGGCGTGTCATGGTGTTTATTCCCAATGCCAAGACATACGAGACAGTCAATCCCGAATATTCCTACTATGCCGGTGTGGCTTTCGGTAATTTCCAAGCCATGCTTGCCGATATTCCCGATAAATTGGGTGAGACGATTCCCGATTTCCATAATATGGAGTTCCGTTTGAAGCAGCTTCGTGATGCCGTTGCGGCTGACGCTGCCGGACGTGTAAAGGAAGTTCAGTATTTTCTGGATGAGATAGAACGCCGTGCCGATGAAATGTGCAAGGCGGAACGTTTGCACCGCGAAGGCAAGTTGCCCAAGCGTGTTTGCCACTGCGATACGAAAGTCAACAATATGATGTTTGATGAAAACGGCAATGTGCTTTGTGTCATCGACCTTGACACAGTGATGCCCAGCTTTGTATTCTCCGATTTCGGTGACTTCCTGCGTTCGGGAGCCAATACCGGATTGGAAGATGACAAGGAACTTGCCAATGTGAATTTCAATATGGAAATATTTAAGGCTTTCACAAAAGGCTATCTGGAGTCGGCCAAATCTTTCCTGCTGCCGATAGAGATAGAGAACCTGCCCTATGCAGCCGCTTTGTTCCCCTATATGCAGTGTGTGCGTTTCCTTGCGGACTACATTAATGGCGATACATATTATAAGATTCAGTATCCGGAACATAATCTGGTGCGCACAAAAGCACAATTCAAATTGCTGCAGAGCGTAGAGAAACATACTCCGGAAATGCAGAAATTCATAGCTTCATGCATTTAAAAAGGTGTCTGACGGCGGCAGTAATAGGCTGCTGCGCTTTGCCCTTATTTGCATTAACTCCTAAAAATAAGACAATGAAAGAATTGGATGTCAAGAAAGTGAGCATGGCAAGCATACCGGTAGAATCGGTTCCGGCTCTTTTGGATGAAGAAAAAGTGGCTTTTCAGCCAATCAATACAGTGAACTGGACGGCGTTTCCATATTGCCCGGACGTGAAGTTCCGTATAGCCCATACGGATGATGCCATTTTGCTTCACTTTAAAGTGAAAGAAGCCAGTGTGCGTGCGGTAGCGGGCAAAGACAACGGCCCGGTTTGGGAAGATGCCTGTGTGGAGTTTTTCTCTGTTCCTGCCGGAGACGGGGTGTATTATAATATGGAATGTAACTGTGCGGGCCGATTGCTTATCGGTGCTGGGGCGGAACGTTCCAACCGCCAGCATGCGTCACAGGAAATACTCGATAAAGTGCAACGTTGGTCTTCCTTGGGCCGTGAGGATTTTGAGGAACGGGTAGGAGAGTGTAATTGGGAGGTGGCATTGGTGATACCTTATTCCGCTTTCTTCTTGCACAATATTACCTCGCTGGATGGTAAGGTTATCCGTGCCAACTTCTATAAGTGCGGTGATAAGTTGCAGACTCCCCATTTCCTGTCGTGGAACCCTATCGGTTTGGAGAAACCGAATTTCCATTGTCCGGAGTTCTTCGGGGCGTTGCGTTTCGAGTAGGAGGATGTATTTATATATAACGCATTATCTGTTCGGGCAGAACAGATAATGCGTCTTCTATTAAAAAAAAGTTTGTTATTGAATCTTACTTAACAATCCCTTTCGAGTCACGGATAAAGTTGATGATGTTGTGTATCTCATCACTCATCGGAACCTGATCCTCAATCTTCTGCAAAGCATCCTGTATGCTGAAGTTTCCTTGATATACCAGACGGTAAGCATTTACGATATGGCGCAAGACACGCTCGGTAACCTCATGCTTGTGTTGAAGTACCACTGCATTGATGCCGTGGTATTCTGCCGGATTACCGTTCATGATGACATATGGCGGTACATCTTTTGAGATGCGGCAACCTGCCTGAATCAGCACCCAACTGCCTATGTGGCAATTCTGATGCAGGATGACGTTACTGCTCAGAATTGTGCAGTCATCTATGCGGCAGTCGCCCGCTACCGTACTCTTGATGCCCAATACGCAGTGATTGCCTATCTGTACGTCGTGGCAGAGATGCACACCGTCCATTAGATAGTTGTTATCGCCAATGCGCGTACATCCGCTTTCGTGCGTGGCGCGGCTGATAACAACGTTTTCACGAATATCGTTGTTGTCACCGATTATCAACCGGCTTGCTTCGCCCGTATAATGAAAATCTTGTGGCTCACTACCCAGTACGGCGCCATGATGTATCTTGTTTCCTTTACCTAAACGAGTACCCTTGAGGATACTTGCATTTGACATAATCACACAGTCATCACCGATTTCCACATCTCCCTCGATGTAAGCGAAAGGCTGAATGGTTACGTTCTTACCGATTTTTGCGGTAGAATCTACCGATGCTAATGGACTAATCATGTTTTCCAATTTTGAATGACTTTTTAATGAAGAATTCATTCTTCTTAATTCTTCATTTATGTTACTTCTCTCTTCCTCCGCCCAACGCTTGGTACAGGCTTATTACGGACTGCATACGGTCGAAGGTGTCGGCCACTTCCGAAAGCTGTGCACTGAGGTAAGACTGCTCGGCAGATAAGACTTCCAGATAGGTTGACGTGCCTAAGTTAAACAATTCTTTTGTATCTTCCGCAGCTTTACGGGCAGAATTCACTTGAATTTCGCGTGAAACCGCTTTGTCTGAAGTCATTTGGTATTGATATAAGGCGTTGCTTACTTCGTTTCCAGCTTGGAGCAAGGTGGTTTGGAACTGAATTTTGGCTTGTTCTTCCTGTGCTTTTGCCTGTTTCAGACGGGCTATGTTAGCACCGCGGTAGAATAACGGCTGTGTCAGCGAACCGATAGCGGATGCCAGTAACTTGCCCGGGTTGACGATAGCAGAACCGGCACTGTTGGTCCATCCGGCAGAACCGCTTAATGTAATCTGCGGATAGAATGCGGCGCGTGCGCTGTTGGTATCGTAATAGCTTGCGGCCAACGACATTTCAGCGGCTTTCACATCAGGACGGTTTGATAGCAGTTGCAAAGGAATGCCTGTGGAGAATTCAGACGGTAACTGCTGTTCCTCCAAAGTGCCGCGGGCAATGCTTTGTGCCGGTTGGTTCAGCATCAGGCACAATGCGTTTTCCGTTTCGCGAATACTTTGGCGTATGTCGGGCAGGGAAGCCATTACTTGCGCATAGGCGGTACGGCTTTGCTCTACAGCCGCACTGTTTGCCATAGCGGCATCTTTCATTGCTTCTACGGTTTCGAGGTTACGTCTCAAAATGTCACAAGTGCCTTCACTGATTTGCAGCTGACGGTCGAGCATCAGCAATGTGTAGTACATATTGGCTACATTGGCAATCACTTGTGTCTGTACGGCTTGCTCATAGAACTGCGTCTGTTTCAGAGAAACCTGCGCTTTGCGTTTGGGATTCAGCAATTGGCCGAACAGGTCTATCTGCCAGCTTGCTGTTACCGGGAGCGAGTAAGTCTGTGTAGCCTTGCCTTTGTCCCAACTGCTTACTGTGCCTTGCGGGGAGAGAGCCAGCATCGGGGCATAAGCCAAACGTGCGGACATTAACGCTGCCTGAGCTTGTTTTACAGTCAGTGCAGCGCTACGCAGGTCGGCATTATTGGTCAATGCCTGCTCGATAAGCGTCTGCAACTTGGCGTCTGTAAACACTTCCTTCCACGGCAGATTACCGAAGTTGGCGGTATCTGCGGCAAGTGTATCGCCCCCGGCAACGGTGTCGCGATACAGACCTTCCACAGTAATATCTTCGGGTCTGTCATATGATTTGTAGATATGGCAACTGCTCAATAAAGCAGTTGCGCACATCAGAGTTATTATTTCTTTCTTCATAATCGTTCTTTTTAATGATGAATGAAGAATGAAGAATGATGAATGAATGAGTTGCGCCATACAGCTATCTCGCAAGGTAAATTCTTCATTCATCATCCTTCATCCTTCATTTATTTTGTGTATTGTTCAATTTCGGGCTCTGCATCCGAGTTGTCCACATCTTCCCATTCCATAGGTTTAATCTTCTCCTGTAAGTATTGGAAAACAACGAACAGGGCGGGAACAATGAATATCTGCAATATCATACCAATCAACATACCACCGATGGCGGAAGTACCCAATGTGCGGTTACCGTTGGCGCCTGCACCGGAAGCGAACATCAGCGGAAGCAGACCGACAATCATAGCCAAAGATGTCATCAAGATAGGACGCAGACGGGCTCCTGCACCCAGCACGGCGGCCCAAGTGATACTCATACCCATCTTACGGCGGTCGAGGGCAAACTCTACAATCAAGATAGCATTCTTGGCCAACAGACCCATCAACATGATGAGGGCAATTTGCATATAAATATCATTGGACATCGTACCCAAAATCATTTTCAGTGCAGGGATATTTCCCAACGAGCCTATACCGCTGACGAAAAGGAAGCTGCCCAACAAACCGAACGGTACGGAGAGCAATACGGAAAGTGGAAGGATATAACTTTCATATTGCGCACTCAACAACAGGTAAACGAATACGAAGCAGAGCACGAAAATCAGACCAGTTGTGCTGCCGCTGGTTTCGGCCTCTTCACGTGCCATACCGCCAAGTTCGTAAGCGAAACCTGTCGGCAGACTTTCTTTGGCAACTTCCGCAATAGCCGCCAGAGCCTGACCGGAAGTGTAGCCGCTGGCGGGAGCCACCATCACCTTCATGGATGTATAAAGGTTGAAACGGCTGATGATGTCAGGACCATATACCTTCTTGATGGAGACAAACTGCGTAATGGGGGCCATTTCGTTACCGTTACGTACCTTGATGCTGGAGAGTGACTCCAGATTCTTGGTTGCGTTCGGCTCGGCTTGAATCATGACACGGTACATCTTACCGAAGCTATTGAAGTTGGAAGCATAAAGACCTCCGAAGTATCCCTGCATGGTGCTGAGAATGTCGCTTGGGCTGAGGCCGGCTTTCTTACAGGCTGCCGCATCAATATCCAGCATATATTGCGGGAAGTTAGGGTTGAAGCTGGTCTTGGCAGAGTTGATTTCCGGGCGTTCTTCCAATGCGGCGGTATATTTATTGACCACCTCGAAGAAGTGATTGAGGTCACCACCGGTTTTATCCTGCATATTCAATTCGATGTCGCTGGATGCCGAATAACCCGGAATCATAGGCGGAGCAAAGAACAATACCTGTGCTTCTTTGATAATTTTCTGTGCACGCATATAGAGGGTAGCGTAAACGACCGTTGAATTTTGCATAGTGGAGCGCTCTTCCCAGTTTTTCAGCTTGATAATGAGCGAACCGTAAGAAGGTCCCTGACCGCCGATGAAACTGAAGCCGGAGATTACGGTACGTGATTCTACTGCCGGGTCGGCCGCAACCAGACTGTCCACACGGTTCAGTACCTCCATGGCACGTTCTTGCGATGTGCCCGGGGGAAGTGTTACCACACCCATGATAGTACCGGTATCTTCATTGGGAACCATACCCGTCGGGGTGATGTTCATAAAGACTATCAACAGGACAATGGAACCTGCAACAATACCGCCGGACAGCCATTTCTTCTGGATGAAACGGAGCACTTGCTTCTTGTACTTGCCCAGAATGGAGTCATAAGAGGCATTGAAAGAGTTTTTGAACTTGTCGGTAGTCATACCCGCCAATGCCAATACGCTGATTACAATCATAACGAGACAAAGTACCGGGTGGTTTTCAAAGCTGAACAAGCCGAATATCATGCCTAAAATGGCAATTGTAGTAAAGAGCAACGTCAGACCGGGACGCATCATTTTACCCATAGAGTCGGCATAACGCGCCAACATGATTTTGCGGGCTTCTTTGGTTGCGACGCCTATGCGCTCTTTTACGCCGGCATCACTGTTGTGCGGTTTCAAGAAGATGGCACACAAGGCCGGACTCAGCGTCAAAGCATTCAATGCGGAGAAACCGATAGCGATAGCCATTGTAAGACCGAACTGTCGGTAGAACGTACCGGCAGTACCGCCCATAAAGCTCACCGGCACAAACACTGACATCATTACCAATGTGATGGAGATGATGGCGCCGCCCAACTCGCTCATGGCGTCGATGGATGCGGTCCTTGCCGATTTATATCCTTGGTCGAGCTTGGCATGGACTCCCTCGACGACGACTATGGCATCATCCACCACAATCGCAATGGCAAGCACCATGGCCGAAAGCGTCAGCAAGTTAATACTGAATCCAATTAGTTTTAATACGAAGAATGTTGCAATCAACGCTACCGGAATGGCAATGGCGGGAATCAATGTAGAACGCATATCTTGCAGGAAGATATACACTACGATGAACACAAGAATAAACGCCTCAATCAAAGTCTTGACTACTTCATGAATAGAAGCGAACAAGAAGTCGTTTGCACTTTGTGCGATATTGATTTTCAAGCCTGAAGGCAATGTTTCGGATGCTTCATCGAGTACTTTTTCCAAGTCGCTGATGGTTTGTGTTGCATTGGTTCCTGCCATCTGATATACGATACAGGATACTGCCTTATGCCCGTTTACCGTATTGTTGAAGTTGTAAGACAGACGACCGAGTTCTATGTCAGCAATGTCTTTCATACGGAGCACTTCACCGTTTTCAAGAGCTTTGATAACGATATTCTCAAACTCTTCCGGTTGTTGGAGGCGTCCTTTATAACGGATAGTGTATTGGAAACTCTGGTTGCCGCGTTCGCCGAACTGACCGGGAGCGGCTTCGATATTTTGTTCAGCCAATGCTGCAGCTACATCGTTGGGAATCAGCTTATACTGCGCCATTACGTCTGGTTTCAGCCAGATGCGCATGGAGTAGTCCATACCGAGTACGTTGGCGTCACCCACACCGTTTACGCGTTTTACTTCCGGTATAAGGTTGATATTAGCGTAGTTTTCAAGGAATTCGATGCTGTACTGGTCTTTCTCGTCGTAAATAGAGAATACCATTAGCATGGAGGTTTGTCGTTTCTGCGTGGTTACACCGACTTTGGTTACTTCGGCAGGCAGCAGACCCTGAGCCATGGAAACACGGTTCTGTACGTTGACGGCCGCCATATCCGGGTCAGTACCTTGTTTGAAGTAAATGGAAATATCGGCGGAACCGTTATTGGAGGCGTTGGAGGTCATGTACATCATGTTCTCCACACCGTTAATCTGGTCTTCCAGCGGTGCAATGACAGAATTCAACACCGTTTGGGCGTTGGCACCGGTATAGGTGGCGCGTACCGACACCGTTGGGGGTGCAATGTCCGGATATTGGGTGATAGGCAGTGTTGCCAAACCAATAAGTCCCAGGATTACTATCAGGATAGAGATTACCGTAGATAGTACCGGACGATTAATAAATCTATCTAATTTCATGTTATTTTAGTGATTAGGGGCGTTAAACGTTAATTGAACGCAGTTTGGATATTACCTTCTTTCTGGTCTTTGAGGGCTTTTTGATATTCAGCCTCTTTCTCTTCGGGAGTGATAGGAGTAATGCTTTGTCCGTCTTTCAAGTTTTGTACACCTTCTATCACAATCTTATCACCTGTCTTCAAACCATCGGTAACGTAGTAGTACTTGCCGTCATTCAAGCTGAACACCTTGATTTCGGTATTTTTCAGTGTATTGTCGGGTTGCGCTACGAATACGAACTTCTTGTCTTGTATCTCTGTGGTAGCCGACTGCGGAATCATAATCACGTTCTCCATGGGATTGGGAAATACTACATTTCCCGTGCCGCCGCTGCGCAGGATATTGTGTTTGTTGGGGAAGAGGGCGCGCATATTCACCGCACCCGTAGTCTGGTCGATGACACCGCTGATGGTTTCCACACGTCCGCTGTCGGCATACATGGTGCCGTCAATCAGTTGCAGTTGCACCTGAGGCATCTTTGCCAAAATGTCCTTAATGCTGCCACCCTCACGTATCAGCTCCAGAAGTTGTCTTTCGGTCATAGAGAAATAAGCGAACATTTCAGAGATATCGGCAACCGTAGTCAACGGAGTAGCCATAGAGGGACTTACCAAGCTTCCTACACGGTAAGGGATAGTACCTACAATACCGTCGCTGGGACTTGTTACACTGGTATACGACAAGTTATTTTTGGCATTGACTAATTGTGCTTCTGCTTGTGCCAGTTGTGCTTTGGTTTGTGCCAGTTGGTTTTCAGCCATTTGCAAGTCGTAGTCACTGATGATATTCTTTTTATTCAGTGTACGCTTGTTGTTTACTGTAAGTTCTTGTGTGTTTACAGCAGCCTTTGCTGTCTCAACCGCAGCTTTGGCAGAGTTTACAGCAGCTTGGTACTGCACAGGGTCGATACTGAACAAAACTTGTCCTTTACGTACAACGGAACCTTCGTCCACATGTAACTTGGTGATAAAACCGCTCACCATCGGGCGAATTTCCACATCTTGTTTACCTTTAATAGTAGCCGGATAACTGTTTGTCAAGTTGGCAGTGGTAGTTTCTACT
The DNA here is from genome assembly GCF_018390535.1 of Bacteroides propionicigenes. GTDB lineage: Bacteria > Bacteroidota > Bacteroidia > Bacteroidales > Bacteroidaceae > Bacteroides > Bacteroides propionicigenes. The sequence continues at coordinate 398,867 of NZ_JAHBBW010000002.1, forward strand.
GCAATCACTGCAAATTCGGGTGCTTTGCCCGTGCTTTTGTCGCCTTGTCCGCAACTGCTGAGCAGCGCCAGGCAACATGCCAATAATACTAATCTACTCTTCATACTCTTTTATTCTCTGTATAATATGTTCTGGTTAATCTGTAGCTTTTGTGTGTAAATCATAGAAGAAAAAAGGATAGCGATGAAAACTGAATACTCTTGTTTAGTTTTCGGTCGTAAAATTATTCTTTTCTCTGTATATAAGGTGTGAACATCCTTGTTTTTTAACTATGTTTTATATATAGTTGAGCGAAATATTCGTTTTTTGATTAAAATACTGTAAAGCATACTGCTAATTGCCGGATAACCGTTATTTTTGCAACATGTTAGATTGCAAGCATCATAATAAAATGAAACCGTTTATACGTCGGTTGTTAGGGGCAGTGGCAGGTGCGGCTGTCTTATATTCTTGTGCCAGCATAGGCCGCTTGGAGGGTGGATCAATTGACGAAGAACCGCCTCGTTTTGTTACGAGTTCTCCGCTGCCGGGTACTCTCCATAATAAGAAGAAAAAAATATCAATCGAATTTGATGAATTTATCAAGCTGGAGAAGGCAAATGAGAAAGTTGTCATTTCACCGCCTCAGGTTCAGCAGCCGGAGATAAAAGCAAACGGTAAAAGAGTGATGATTAACTTGCAGGATACATTAAAGGCAAATACTACATATACCATTGACTTTGCCGACGCCATTCAGGATAATAATGAAGGAAATCCGATGCAAAGTTTTACTTATACGTTTTCTACCGGTGCGGAACTCGATTCGATGGCTATTGCCGGCACACTGCTCGATGCGTCAAATTTGGAACCGGTAAAAGGAGCGTTGGTGGGTTTGCATGCCAATTTGGCTGACTCCGCTTTTACTACACTGCCTTTTGACCGGGTGGGACGTACGGACAGCCGGGGAAGGTTCTCCATTCGTGGAGTTGCGCCGGGCAAGTACCGTATTTATGCTCTGATGGATGCCGACCAGAACTTCAAGTTCTCCCAACCTACAGAGGTTATAGCTTTCAATGACTCTGTAATTATTCCTTCTATGGAAGAGCGCATGCGTCAGGATACCCTTTGGAAGGATACTTTAACCGTAGATACGATTATAGAGAGACAATATACTCATTTCTTGCCGGATGATGTTTTATTGCGCAGTTTTAAACAGAAAGCCTTCTCCCAGCGTTTGATGAAAACGGAACGCCTTACTCCGGAGAAGTTCTCCTTCTATTTTACGGCTCCGGCAGATAGCTTGCCTCTGATGAAAGGGTTGAATTTTGATGAAAGGGATGCTTTTGTCATAGAACAGACAACCGGACGGAATGATACGATTCATTATTGGATAAAGGATTCTTTGCTCTATCAGCAAGATACGTTGAGAATGAGTCTGACTTATTTATATACAGATACCCTGAATCAGTTAGTTCCCCGGACAGATACTTTGAGAATGGTGTCGAAGGTAAGTTGGAAGAAATTGCAGGAGAAGAAACAGGAAGAGAAAGAAAAGGCCGAGAAGGAAAGGAAGAAAAGGAAGAAGAAGGGCGAGGAAGAACCCGAACCGACCCCTTTTCTGGCAATGGATGTGTATGCTCCTTCATCAATGGATGTGTACGACTATATTACACTGAGCTTTACAGAACCGATAGCCGGTTTTAATGATACCGCCTTGCACGTAAGGCAGAAGGTGGATACGTTGTGGCAGGATGTACCGTTCGATTTTATGCAGGATTCGCTGGACTTGAAGCGTTACAATCTGTATGCAGACTGGCAACCGGGTGAAAGTTACGCTTTTGAAGTGGATTCGACCGCTTTTCATGGATTATACGGTCTGTTTACGGATAAAGTGAAGAAAGAGTTTACCGTAAAGAAGTTGGAAGAATACGGACAGATCTTTTTCAATATTACCGGAGCGGATTCTTTGGCGTTTGTAGAATTGCTGGATGCCCAGGATAAGGTGGTGCGGACGATACCGGTCGTAGAGGGAAAAGCTGATTTCTATTATTTGACTCCGGGTAAGTATGGCGCCCGGCTCATTAACGATACAAATGGAAATGGCGTATGGGATACCGGCGACTATACTACCAAACGCCAGCCGGAAATGGTCTACTACTATCCGCAGGTATTAGAATTCAAAGCTAATTTTGATTTGATTCAGGATTGGAATGTCAAAGGAAAACCGTTGGATAAGCAGAAACCGGATGAATTAAAAAAACAAAAACCAGATGAAGACAAGAAAAGGAAAAATAACCAGAATAATCGTAACAACAGCAGCAACCGCAATAGCGGCAGGGGATATGGTTATTAAGAGAAAGCGGATATTGGGTATCTTCTTGCTGGCCGGACTTTTGTGCTTAGGCGGCATGATGCCTGTGCAGGCACAATGTGCGGCTAAGAATGAAGCGTTTCAATCAGGTGAACACGTTATGTATGACTTGTATTTTAACTGGAAGTTTATCTGGAAGAAAGTGGGGTTGGCAAGTTTGACAACAAATGCCACTACTTATCATTCCCAGCCAGCCTATCGTTTCAATCTCCTTTCTGTGGGCAGCAAGAAGACGGACTTTTTCTTTAAAATGCGTGATACGCTGACTTGCTATGTCAGCGATAAGCTCGAACCGCTTTATTTCCGTAAGGCGGCCGAGGAGGGAAAACGCTATACGGTAGATGAGGCATGGTTTTCGTACAATGACGGTGTGTCCACCGTAAAGCAGAGGCGCACTTGGCACAATCCGGTACGCGAACCGCAGGAAATGGAATACAGCGACAGCCGTTGTATCTTTGATATGCTGAGCATTTTGGCACAGGCACGGTCTTACGACCCCGGAGACTATAAGATAGGAGAGAAAATACTCTTTCCTATGGCAACGGGGCGCAGGGTAGAAGAACAAACCCTGATTTACCGCGGAAAGGAAGAGATAGAGGCAAATAACGATACAATCTATCGTTGCCTTGTATTTTCTTTTGTGGAATACAAGAAAGGGAAAGAGAAAGAGGTTATCACTTTCTTTGTTTCCGATGATAAGAACCACCTTCCCATACGTTTGGATATGTACCTGAATTTCGGTTCGGCAAAAGCGTTCCTTAAAAGTGTAAGGGGCAATCGTTACCCGATGACTTCCGTCGTTACAAAGTAAATGGCAGCGAATCTCCCTTTCTGAAGACGCTGGACTCGAATGTGGCTATCAGTTCTCCTTTCTGGTTGGTGACGTCAATCTGATAATATCCGGTAGTGCGTCCTATGTATCGCTCGCGGGCTTCGGCGTATAATGTGTCACCCGGACCGCTACTGCGCAGGAATGTGATATTGGAAGACAGTGAGAAAGCCAGTGCGCCGTGCGAATTGGCAGCTGCGGCCAAAGCCAGATCGGCCAATGTGAAGAGTGCTCCGCCTTGGGTGCGATGTCCGGCATTGAGATGTTCTTCCGTAATTACGAGACGTGTCTTACTGTATCCTTCTTTTATTTCAATCAGTTCTACCCCGGCCTTGCAGGCAAACAGGTCTTTTTTGAAAAACTCTTGTGGAGTCATGTGGTTTAGCGATTAATGATTCATGATAAGCGGTCGGCATAAGGAAAAATATATGCTTTCCGATGCAAATGTAACAATTTTAGCTTTTAATTGGATGATTTAGGTGGGTCATTTCACTGTATCCGCACTACATTTGCCTTCGAAAAATCGACAATATTAATAAATAAATCCCTTATTATGAAAACAGTTCTTACCACATTGGGTATTTCCCTTCTTGTTTTGGCAGGTTGTGCAGGACAAAAGCAAACTGCAAACGATTTCATTCAGGAAAATATTGATAATGCAGTGGCACAGGAAACGCTTCAAACAGACATTATCGAGAAATCAGGTAAAATCCTTAATCCGCGCACTATCAATAAGGATGGCAGCATTCGTTATGTCCCTATCGATGACTGGTGTTCAGGATTTTTTCCCGGTAACATCTGGTACACATACGAACTGACCGGCGACAAGAAATGGTTGCCACTGGCAGAGAAATATACGGAAGCGTTGGACTCGGTACAATACCTGACTTGGCACCATGATGTTGGCTTTATGATTGGTTCCAGTTATCTGAACGGATACCGTTTCGCCAATAAGGAAGAATACAAGCCTGTAATTATTCAGACCGCAAAATCATTATCTACCCGCTTTCGTCCGGGTGCGGGCGTCATCCAGTCTTGGGATGCCGATAAAGGCTGGCAGGCAGAACGTGGATGGAAATGTCCGGTTATCATAGATAATATGATGAATTTGGAACTGTTGTTCGAAGCTACCAAGCTTTCAGGCGACTCTACTTTCTATAATGTAGCCAAGAAGCATGCGGATACTACTATGGCAAACCATTTCCGTGCAGATAACAGCTGTTATCATGTGGTGGATTATGATCCCGTGACCGGTGAGGTTCGCAAGAAACAGACCGCACAGGGTTATGCAGACGAATCGTCTTGGGCCCGCGGACAAGCATGGGCTTTGTATGGCTATACAATGTGCTACCGCTATACTCACGATTCTAAGTATCTGGAACAAGCCGAAAAGGTTTATAACTTTATCTTCAATAACAAGAATCTTCCCGAAGATTTGGTTCCTTACTGGGATTTCGACGCTCCTAATATTCCGAACGAGCCTCGTGATGCTTCTGCCGCAGCATGTACGGCTTCTGCGCTCTATGAGTTGAGCACTTACATCTCTGACAAGAATTATAAGGAAGTTGCGGACAGAATTATGGAAAGCCTTGCTTCTCCGGCTTACCGTGCAGAGGTAGGAACCAATGGCAATTTCATCCTGATGCATTCCGTAGGAAGCATTCCTCATGGTGCGGAAATTGATGTTCCCCTGAATTATGCCGATTATTATTTCTTGGAAGCATTAATGCGTAAAAGAGACTTAGAGAAATGAAAAATCAATTGAATATATTGTTAGGTGGTTTAGGCTTGTTCGCTTTGCAGGGCTGTAAAGCTCCGCAGGCTGAACAGGCCCAACAGCCGAATGTCATTTATGTCTTTCCCGACCAGTACCGCAACCAAGCCATGGAGTTTTGGGGGCAGGAAGGCTTTCGGGAGAAAGTGAACTTTAGAAATGACCCGGTGCATACTCCCCGTCTGAACGACTTTGCGAGAGAATCTCTGGTATTGACATCCGCCATGAGCAACTGTCCGTTGAGCAGCCCTCACCGGGGTTCATTGCTGACGGGTATGTATCCAAACAAAAGCGGTGTTCCTTTGAACTGTAATTCGAACCGCCCTATCAGTTCCCTGCGCGAGGATGTGGACTGTGTGAGCGATGTATTCAGCAATGCAGGTTACGACTGCGCTTATTTTGGCAAACTGCACACCGATTTTCCAACTCCTAATGACCCTGAACGTCCGGGTAAATATGTGGAAGACCGTATACCTGCATGGGACGCTTACACACCGAAAGAACGCCGCCATGGATTTAACTATTGGTACTCTTACGGCACATTCGATGAGCATAAGAACCCGCATTACTGGGATACGGACGGTAAGCGGCACGATCCGCATGAATGGTCGCCGCTGCACGAGTCGGGCAAGGTTGTTTCTTACCTGAAGAATGAGGGGAATGTACGTAATCCGAAGAAACCGTTCTTTATCATGGTAGGTATGAACCCGCCGCATAGTCCTTACCGTTCGTTGGACGATTGCATGGAGGAGGACTTCAACCTATATAAAGACCAACCGCTGGACAGCTTGTTGGTTCGTCCTAATGCTGATTCCAAAATGGAAAAAGCGGAAAGCGCACGTTATTATTTCGCATCGGTTACGGGTGTCGACCGCGCTTTCGGACAGATACTCGATGCCTTGAAAGAATTGGGACTGGACAAGAATACAATTGTAGTCTTTTCTTCCGACCACGGTGAAACCATGTGCAGCCAGCATACGGATGATCCGAAGAACTCTCCGTTCTCCGAGTCTATGAGTGTGCCTTTCATCGTTCGTTTTCCTGACAAGATTCAACCTCGTTTGGATGATTTGATGCTTTCTTCTCCGGATATTATGCCTACCTTGCTGGGTTTGGCGGGCTTGTCCGACTCTATTCCTACATCTGTGCAGGGGCGTAATTATGCTCCGCTGTTCTTCGATGAAAAGGCGGATATTGTACGCCCTACCGGTGCGCTTTATATTCAGAATTTGGACGGAGAGAAAGATACGGACGGTAAAGTCCGTTCTTATTTCCCTTCATCACGCGGTTTTAAGTCGGCTCATTATACGCTGGCACTCTATATAGACCGTGATAATCATAAACTTGTAAAGAGTTTGTTGTTTGATGATGAGAAAGACCCCTACCAGATGAACAATCTTCCATTGGAAGAGAACAAGGAGATTGTAAGCGAACTGTGTATGGAGATGGGAAAAGTATTGAAAGAGATTGATGACCCTTGGTATAGGGAGCGTATTTTGTCTGATATGATACCGTACGATAAATAAAGCTATAACCGGTTGTACGAAGTTGTAAAAAAAGAGAGTATGTCAAAACTTTGATTGGCATACTCTCTTGTTTTTTAGTCAGGCTCTTATTTGTTCAGTTTCCACTCACATCCGTCCTTGCCGTCCTTGATTTCAAATCCCAAGGCAGTCAGTTCGTTGCGTATCTTGTCGCTGGTGGCCCAGTCTTTGTTGGCTTTAGCTTTCATACGCTCTTCCAATAGCATATCTACTACCTTGCCGAAGGCGGCTTCACGTTCGGCATTGGAGGCGTTATCCTCTTTCAGCCCGAGAATGTCGAAACAGAATATGTGGAATGTCTCTTTCAGCTCTTTCAGGTCTTCAGCTGTGATGGTGTCGTTTCCGGCAAGGATATTGTTCACCATTTTGGTGCCGTCAAATAGGTGGGCGATGACAATCGGCGAGTTCAGGTCGTCGTTCATGGCTTCGTAGCACTTGGAGCGCAGGTCTTTTACATCCACCGTAGAAGTTGCTGTCGGAGTTATCTTGTCCAGTCCGTGTACGGCATCCATTAGTCTTGCCAATCCCTTCTCGGCAGCTTGCAGGGCTTCGTTGCTGAAGTCCACCGTACTGCGGTAGTGTGCCTGCAGGGTGAAGAAGCGGATGGTCATGGGGCTATAGGCTTGCTCCAGTATGGGATGCGTGCCGGTGAACAGCTGTTCCAATGTGATGAAGTTGCCGTAGCTCTTACCCATTTTCTGACCGTTTATGGTCAGCATATTATTGTGCATCCAGTAGCGTACCATGTCGTCTCCTTGCGAGGCTACAGACTGCGCTATCTCGCATTCATGGTGTGGGAAGACGAGGTCCATGCCGCCACCGTGGATGTCGAAGTGCTCGCCCAGGTACTTTCTTCCCATAGCGGTACATTCTGCGTGCCAGCCGGGGAAACCGTCGCTCCACGGGCTGGGCCAGCGCATGATGTGTTCCGGCTGTGCGCATTTCCACAAAGCGAAATCGGCGGGGTTGTGCTTTTCGCTTTGTCCGTCCAGTTCGCGGGTGGTGTTCAGTACATCATCCAAGTTCCGGCCGGAAAGTTTGCCGTAATGATGGTCTTTATTGTATTTGGCCACATCGAAGTAAACGGAGCCTTCACTTTCGTAAGCATATCCGTTCTTCATGATTTCCTTTACCAGTTCTATTTGTTCAATGATGTGTCCGCTGGCATGTGGTTCGATGCTCGGAGAAAGCACGTTCAATGCTTCCATTGCCTTGTGGTAGCGGTTGATGTAGTACTGTGCCACTTCCATAGGTTCGAGTTGCTCCAGACGGGCTTTCTTTGCGATTTTGTCTTCGCCGTCATCCGCATCATGTTCCAAATGGCCTACGTCGGTGATATTGCGTACGTAACGCACCTTGTAGCCTATGTGGGTGAGGTAACGGAAAAGTAGGTCGAAAGTTATGGCCGGACGTGCGTGTCCCAAGTGCGGGTCTCCGTAGACGGTCGGTCCGCAAACGTACATACCTACATGAGGTGCATGAAGAGGTACGAATAACTCCTTTTTTCTATCTAAGGTGTTGTAAATGGTCAGCTGTTGTTCCATGACATTTGTCTTTTAATTCTCGTTAAAGGCACAAAGTTACAGAATTTCTGTGAATATATGGTGTCGTGTATGAAATATTGTTGTTCAACCTGTCAAAGAGATTTCAGAAGTGGTACTGCCTTTTACAGACAGAACATTGCAAACGCATGAAACTGCAATAGAGACCTCTGTTTTCAGGCATGACACTACGACGGAGATGTATTCTCACTACGGCAGAGGTATATTCCCGCTACGACTGAAGTATGCTCTCATTACGACAGAGGCATGCTCCCATTACGACTGAAAGGATGTCCCACTATGACTGAAGGTGGTGGGACATCAACCATTCATCCGGTCAGCAAGTTACGGTGCAACGCAGCCTTTGGGCGTATGTTGCTCATCCCATTCGTACTCTTCGGTGTATCTGTCGAAGGCGGGTGCTTCGCCGATGCCTATCTGTGTGAACAGTCCGCTGATTCTTTCCTGTTCGGCGGGAGATAGGCCGCGCTCTTGGTGCAGGATACGGTAATAAGTGGTTCGGGGATAGAGGTCGTGAATCTCCCGTTTCAGATAGATTGCTTTTTTGTAGGGGATATTGTCGAATAGGGCACTGATGCCCCACGCATAGCGTTGCTTTTCGGTGCTTCGGAAGTAGATGCACCGCTCGGCTTCCGAGGGATAGTTGGCGGGGTTCACTGCCATGATGCGTGCCACTTCGGCGGGAACATGCTGTGCGGCAAGGTGGCGCAGGCAGTTTGAACTCCGGGAGCAGGCAGGGTTGAGACAGTGCAGATAGTTGAAAGGAACGGAATTGTAGTTGAAATTTTCCATGATGTTTTCTTTTGTATGTCAGATTCAAAGGACGAAGTGCTGTTCTATGGCTATGGCTACTCCGTCTTCATCGTTGCTTGGGGCAATGCAGTCCGCTGCCGCTTTTACGGGTTCTTGCGCGTTTTCCATGGCTATGCCCAGTCCGGCGAATTTTATCATGCTGAGGTCATTGTAACCGTCGCCCATCGCTGCCATTTCTTCGCGGGTCATGCCCAGTTTCTCCAGTAGTACGGCGAGTGAGCGTGCCTTGTCTATACCCAAGGGGACGAGTTCCAAGAAATAAGGTTCCGAACGGTACACGCTGATTTGTCTTTGCAGACGCAGGCTCAGTTCGGCTTCCGTCTTTATGAGTTGCTCCGGATTGCCTACAATGAGACATTTGGGTAAAGGACGAGGCGTTTCCCGCAGGAAGTTGTCTATACGGCGTACCTGCATTTTGTTGAGGAACGCTTCTTTCTGTACATACTCGTCATCGGGATGCTCGGTGAGGATGGACTCGTTGTCGTAAGTGAGAATGGTCTGTTCGCTATCGGTAGCCGTTTGATAGAGAATAGGCAGTACATCGTCGGGCAGCAGGTTCTTATATAGCAGCTCGCCGGTATTCCAGTCTATGATTTCTCCGCCATTGTAGGAGAGAATGTACCCGTTGTGCTCCTTCATTTGCAGTTGCTCTGCCAGCGGGGCGATGCCGTAGGTGGGGCGGCCGGAAGCCAGTACCAGCCGTACGCCGCTTTGTTGCAGGCGCAATAGGGTGCGGAGGTTACGTGGTGAGATTTCTTTCTTTGAATTGGTCAGAGTGCCGTCCAAGTCGAGGACAAGCAGGCGATAGTTTTGTCTCATGGTTTGAAATCTATTATTTTTTTGACGGTGACAAAGATAGAGTTTTCTCAGGATGAAATACTATTTTTGCAGCATGAAGTCAAAAGAACGTGTGTTATTGGGAATGAGTGGCGGTACGGACAGCTCTGTGGCTGCCATGAAATTGCAGGAAGCCGGCTATGAAGTAACGGGAGTGACCTTCCGCTTCTATGAGGTGGACGGTAGGACGGAATATCTGGAAGATGCCCGTGCATTGGCTGCGAGGTTGGGAGTTGAGCATATCACTTATGACGCGCGTGAAGTCTTTCGCGAGCGTATCATCCGTTACTTTATCGATGAATATCTCACAGGGCATACTCCCGTTCCCTGTACCCTCTGCAACAATGAATTGAAGTGGATGCTTTTGGCAAAAATAGCCGATGAAAAGGGAATTTATCGGATTTCTACCGGGCACTATGTGCGTAAAGTATTCTCAGAGGACCGATACTATATCGCTCCTGCGGTGGACAGAGATAAAGACCAGACTTTCTTCTTGTGGGGCTTGAAGCAGGACATCTTGCAACGGATGTTGCTCCCGATGGGAGATATGGCAAAAGAGGAGGCGCGTGCTTATGCCGCCAAACGCGGGTTTACACGTGTTGCCACCAAGAAGGACAGTATAGGAGTCTGTTTTTGTCCATTGGATTACCGTTCTTTCCTGAAACGTGAAGTTCCTGCGGACCGCTTGCCGGGAAGAGGGCGCTTTGTCGATGAAAAGGGAGAAATAGTAGGATGGCATGAAGGGTATCCTTTCTATACGATAGGTCAGCGGCGCGGGCTGGGCATCCATCTGAACCGTGCCGTATTTGTGAAAGAGGTCAGAATGGAAACGAATGAGGTGGTGCTCGCACCGCTCGCTTCTCTGTATAAAGACGAGATGTACCTTAAGGACTGGAACTTGGTCAATGAACAACGGGTATTGGATGCTGAAACGGTCATCGTGAAGATACGCTATCGTAAACAGGCCAACCGCTGCCAAGTTACTTTAGGAGAGGACGGACATCTGAGGGTGTCACTGTTGGAGCCGTTGGAGGCTATCGCTCCGGGGCAAGCCGCCGCTTTCTATGATGCAGACGGCTTGCTGTTGGGGGGCGGTATTATTCTTTAGAATTCAGTTCAAGCATTTCCTCAATATACTCTCTTGTATTGCTGAGACGCGGTATTTTATGCTGTCCGCCAAGTTTGCCTTTATTATTCAGCCAGTCGTGAAACAAGTCCTTACGGGCAATAATAACCTCCAGTGGCTGTAAAGCCAAGTCGTTTTGCCGTTTGGCTTCATAGTCTGAATTTACTTCTTTGAGGGTATCATCCAGTATCTTGGCGAATTTCTCCAGGCTGTCCGGCATTTGAGCAAATTCAATCAGCCATTGATGGCGGCATTTGGCGTGCTCGTCCATAAATACGGGAGCTGCGGAATAGTCTATAATCTGTGCTCCGGTAGCGGCACAGGCTTTGGTTAGACCTTTCTCCGCATTGTCTACTATCAGTTCCTCGCCAAAAGCATTGATGAAATGCTTTGTACGTCCAGTAATGACGAATTTGTACGGACGGTTATTAGTGAACTTCACGGTGTCTCCAATCATGTAACGCCACAGTCCGGCGGAGGTGGAGATAACCATTGCGTAGTTCTTGTTCAGTTCCACTTCTTCCAGACAACAGATACGCGGATTCTCCTTGCCGACATCCTCCAAAGGGATGAATTCATAGAAAATGCCGTAATCAATCATCAGTAGCATAGCCGGGTCGTTCGGGTCATTTTGAGTACCGAAATACCCTTCGGATGCATTGTACGTTTCTACATAGTGCATCTTGGAACTTTTGATAATTTGCTTATATTGTTCCCGGTAGGGAGTGAAAGCCACTCCGCCGTGGAAGAATACCTCCAGATTGGGCCATACTTCTTCCAGTGATTGTTTGCCGGTTTTCTCAAGTATATGCTTGATAAGTACCAGCATCCAGGAGGGTACTCCGGAAAGATTGGTGACATTGGTGTGGAGCGTACTGTTGGCTATGGCCTCCATTTTAGGTTCGAATTCACTCATCAGGGCGATCTCTTTGCTTGGTACGCGGATATAGTTGACCAATGGATGTACGTTCTGTATCAGTATAGCCGATAAGTCGCCCACCAGACTATGGTTGGAGTTCAGATTAGGACTGTGGCTGCCGCCGAGAATCAATCCTTTTCCTGAGAAAAAACGGCTTTCGGGATTTTGTCCCAGATAGATGGCGACGGCATCTTTTCCGCCTTGATAGTGGGTGTCCTGCAGGGATTCTTTGCTGACCGGCAGGAATTTGCTTTTATCATTGGTTGTTCCCGAAGATTTGGCAAACCAGCGTATCTCCGAGGGCCATAGCAAGTTTTGCTCACCGGCACGCATACGGGCTACGTAAGGTTTAACTTCTTCGTAAGTTTGTATGGGAAGGCGTGTTTTAAAATCTTCATAAGTACGAATAGAAGCATAACCATATTGCTTGCCCCATTCCGTATTGGCAGCCATATGTACCAGACGTCGCATGACACCTGCTTGCAGTTCACTCGCATGGTCGGTATACAATTCGATTTCTTTCAAGCGGGGGGTGAAGTATACTTTATTCAGAAATTTTGTAATATTCATCGTTCTTATTGAAATCTGTTTAAGTGCGCAAAAATAATCTTATTTATCGGCATCTCTATCTTTTTTCTCTTTTTTTTCTATCTTTACGTCCGTATAGATGAAAAGAACCGTAATTTAAACTAAAACATTATGAGAATCGGTATTCTGACTTCAGGGGGAGACTGTCCCGGTATCAATGCAACTATTCGCGGCGTTTGCAAAACCGCTGTTAACCACTACGGAATGGAAGTGATAGGTATTCACAGCGGTTTTCAGGGGTTGTTGACAAAAGATGTGGAGTCGTTCACGGACAAGTCTCTGTCGGGCCTGCTGAATTTGGGCGGTACAATGCTGGGTACTTCCCGTGAAAAACCGTTCAAGAAGAATGGGGTGGTGTCCGATGTAGACAAGCCGGCCCTGATAGAACAGAATGTGAAAGAGTTGGGACTGGACTGCATTGTCTGTATCGGCGGTAACGGCACGCAGAAAACGGCTGCTAAGCTGGCTGCTATGGGGCTGAATATCGTTTCTGTGCCTAAGACCATTGATAATGATATTTGGGGAACGGATTTCTCTTTCGGCTTTGATTCTGCTGTCAGTATCGCCACGGATGCTATAGACAGGCTGCATTCTACCGCCAGCTCGCACAAACGGGTAATGGTGATAGAGGTTATGGGACATAAAGCCGGATGGATTGCGCTGTACTCCGGTATGGCGGGCGGCGGTGATGTGATTTTAATTCCGGAGCTTTCTTATAATATCCATAACATCGGCGATACGATTCTGAACCGTTTGAAGAAAGGAAAACCTTATTCTATCGTGGTGGTTGCCGAGGGAATTCAGACGGACGGCAGGAAGCGTGCTGCTGAATATATTGCACAGGAAATAGAATATGAAACGGGCATTGAAACACGTGAAACTGTTTTGGGCTATATCCAGCGAGGCGGTTCGCCTACACCTTTCGACCGTAATCTGTCCACCCGTATGGGTGGTCATGCTACGGAATTGATTGCCGGAGGACAGTTTGGACGCATGGTGACTCTGAAAGGGAATGAGATAGCTTCCGCCCCCTTGGAGGAGATAGCCGGAAAGTTGAAATTAGTGACTGAAGACCATGACTTAGTTGTCCAAGGCAAGCGTATGGGAATCTGTTTCGGCTGATTCTTCTGTGGCGGCTTCGGTTTCCTCCGCCACAATGTCTTCTTCTGCAGTGTGGTTCTGTATTTTGGCTATTTCAATGGCTTCCTTGAAGGCTTCGTCGCTCTTGATTTTCTTCAATGCCATTTGTGCGGCATTTTGTTGCGATTCTTTCTTGGAGTAGCCTGTGCCTGTACCGGCAGAAAGTCCCTCTATGCGGACTTCCGTATGGAACATCGGATTGTAGTCTTGGTCGAGAAATTGCTCTATTAACTCAAAGGAGACTTCCATTTTGTTCTTCTGGCTCCATTCGATGAGTTTGGATTTAAAGTTGACCTCCTTGCGCGACATCTTGTCGAGGTCAATGTAGTTCTTGAGGATTTTCTCTTCCATAAACTGCTTGCAGCGTTCGTAGCCTTGGTCCAGATAGATAGCTCCGATAAATGCTTCGAAAGCATTTCCGTACATATAGCTGTTGTGTGAGGAGGAGCGGGTGGAGTACTTGACGAGTTTGTCCAGCCCTATTTCTACGGCCAGTTTGTTCAGGGTTTCCCGCTGTACGATTTTAGAACGGGTATTGGTGAGAAAGCCTTCCCGACGGCCTTCAAAATGTTTGTATACAATGTCTCCTACGATAGCGTCCAGAATGGCGTCACCGAGGAATTCCAACCGTTCGTTGTTTAACGGACGCCCTTTCTCAGAACGGACTGAGGTGGATTTGTGCAGTAAAGCCTGCTGATAGAACCGGATATTACGGGGGAAAAAACCGAGTATCTTATAAAAACAAAAATAAGACTCTCTATCCTTATGGAATAAGAGCCTTATTTTGTCTATTTGGTTACGTAACACGACCGTATTATTCTGCGTATTTCTTGAAAATAACACATGCGTTATGACCGCCGAATCCAAAAGTATTGGACAAAGCTACATTCACTTCACGCTTCTGAGCCTTGTTGAACGTAAAGTTCAGGTCATAGTCGATGTTTTCGTCGTTATCACCCTCTTCGTGATTGATAGTCGGAGGAACAATGCCATTTTGGATAGCAAGGATACTTGCAATAGCTTCTACCGCACCGGCAGCACCCAACAAGTGGCCTGTCATGGATTTGGTTGAACTGATGTTCAATTCATAAGCATGCTTTCCGAATACCTCTTGGATAGCTTTCACTTCCGAGATATCACCAACAGGAGTAGATGTACCGTGAACATTGATGTAATCTACTTCTTCGGGCTTCATTTCTGCATCTTCCAACGCATTTCTCATTACCAACTTGGCTCCCAAACCTTCCGGATGAGAAGCTGTCAAGTGATGAGCGTCGGCAGACATACCTACACCGGCAACTTCTGCATAAATCTTGGCGCCACGTGCTTTAGCGTGTTCCAGTTCCTCAAGAACCAGACATCCGCCGCCTTCGCCCATGATGAAACCGTCGCGGCTTGCACTGAACGGACGAGATGCAGTCTCCGGAGAGTCGTTACGGGTAGATAGAGCGTGCATAGCATTGAAACCACCTACACCACAAGCGGCAATAGCAGCTTCCGAACCACCGCTGATAATAGCATTAGCCTTACCTAAACGGATGAGGTTGAATGCATCAGCAATAGCATTGGTAGAAGTGGCGCATGCAGAACAAGTAGCATAGTTAGGACCATGAAAACCGTACAAGATAGAAATTTGTCCGGCAGCGATGTCCGAAATCATCTTGGGGATGAAGAACGGATTGAACTTGGGACCGTTTTCTTTATGGAGGGCATAGTTACCTGCTTCTTCTTCAAATGTACGGATTCCACCAATACCGGCTCCAAAGATGACACCGATTTTGTTCAAATCCTCATTTTCGACATCAAGACCGGAATCTTCTACCGCTTGCTTGGCTACACCGATGGCATATTGAGTATACAAGTCCATCTTGCGAGCCTCTTTACGGTCGATATATTGATTGGCATCAAAGTTCTTCACTTCGCATGCGAATTGGGTCTTGAAAAGCGATGCGTCGAAATGAGTAATAGGTCCCGCTCCACTAACCCCATTCACGAGATTTTCCCAAAATTCGGGTACTGTGTTGCCAATGGGAGTAATGGCGCCAAGACCTGTTACTACAACTCTTTTTAATTCCATACTAAGAAATGAATGGATTAAGATTACTTAGCGTGTTCTTCGATGTAAGATACAGCATCACCTACAGTACCAATCTTCTCAGCTTGGTCATCAGGAATAGAGATACCGAATTCTTTTTCGAATTCCATGATAAGTTCTACAGTGTCAAGAGAATCTGCTCCCAAATCGTTAGTGAAGCTAGCTTCGTTAGTAACTTCTGATTCTTCAACGCCTAATTTGTCGACGATAATCGCTTTCACTCTTGATGCAATTTCAGACATAACTTTAAGTTTTTAATTAATAATTAGTTTTATTTCTTTAAATTTGCGGTGCAAAGGAATAAATATTTATCGTTCCTCGCAAATATTTGATGAATTAAATGTACCTTTTTGCACATTTTTCACGGTTTTGTGCAGAGATTGGAGGGTTTATGAGTAAAAACATTGCTATTTTTGCTTCCGGCAACGGAACAAACGCAGAAAATATTATCCGTTATTTCCAAAATAGCGAATTGGTGAATGTAGAGCTGGTTTTGGCTAATAAGGAGACTGCATTTGTTTTGGAACGTGCACGCAGCCTGAATGTTCCGTTTGCTTATATGGGCAAGGCTGAATGGACGGAAGGGACGGCAGTGTTGTCGTTGCTGGAAGGCCGGAAAATAGACTTTATTGTCCTTGCCGGATTTTTGGCGCGCGTACCGGACTGTATCTTGCATGCTTATCCCAATAAAATTATAAATATTCATCCTTCCTTATTGCCCAAGTTTGGTGGTAAAGGTATGTACGGTGATCGCGTGCACGAAGCGGTAGTGGCTGCCGGTGAGGCGGAAACCGGAATTACTATACATTATTTGAATGAACGCTTCGATGAGGGCGAGATTGTGGTACAGTACAAATGTCCTGTTCTTCCGCAGGATACAGCAGCAGATGTGGCAAAGAAAGTACATGCGCTGGAGTACGAATATTACCCGAAAGTTATAGACCGTTTATTGACTGACCTCCACTAATAATCTTTAGGGTGGCCGTTTTTCCTTAAAATTGATATACTATTTTGAATGATTCAGAATTGTATATGCCTCTTTTTCCCTTCGTAGGGGATAATCTCCTCGTAACTTTTCGAACAACTCAGGGTGTGCTTTGAGTGCCTCACTGTCTTGTCGAGGGTCATACATTTGCAAATAGGCATCCGATAGGCTGTCTGCTGTAATTTGCGGTTGGCTTGGGGCAGGAGGGATAATCCGGTAGTCTGCCTGTATATTGAAATACCGGCATAAGGCATCCAGTGACATACGGGTTGCATTGGCTTTGCCGTCTGCCGAATAACCGGCAATATGTGGTGTACCGAGGAACACCTTCTTTAACAAGGTAAGGTTTACGGTCGGTTCGTTTTCCCAAACGTCAATGATAGCGTCTGAAATCATTCCTGTTTCCAATGCACCCAACAATGCGTCGGTTTCGATAACTTCTCCGCGTGAGGTGTTAATAATGACGGGTTGTCGTTTTAATGATTGGAAAAAGGCGGTATCGGCAAGATGACAGGTCTTGTATTTGCCTTCTCTATATAAAGGTACGTGAAATGTGAGCACATCACATTCTTCTGCAAGTAATTGTAACGGGGAAAAATCTTGTTTTCCTTCTTTTTCTTCACGTGGTAGGTCGTTTAACAGAACGCGCATTCCCAACTCTTTTGCCACTTTTGCCACTTTACTGCCTACATTGCCTACTCCGATAATCCCAATAGTGGAGTTAGACAAGTTCATGCCTTTCTGTTTCTGCAGTAAAATTAAAGATGAGTGCAGGTATTGAGCTACGGAAGCGGAGTTGCAGCCGGGAGCATTAGTCCACGTAATGCCGGCTTTACGGCAGTATTCCGTATCAATATGGTCGAAGCCGATTGTTGCAGTAGCGATAAACTTTACCTTACTACCCTCTAACAATTCCCGGTTGCAATGAGTGCGTGTGCGGATAATGAGTGCATCCGCATCTTTTACCAAAGAAGGAGTGAAGTCTTTTCCCGGTGTGTAGACCACTTCATCGGCTATCTTTTCAATGGCTTCTTTTATAAAAGGTATTTTATTATCGACAATTACTTTCATAATGCTTTTGTTTATTGCAGGCAAAGTTAGAAATAATTCGTGAGAACAGATATTCTTGGTGTAATAATGCATACCTTTGCCCAATTGTTTAAATCATAAATTTATGTATTGATGAATGCACTTGCCGGTTTTGAAGAAATAGAAGATAAGATAATTACCCTTCGCGGACAGAAAGTTCTTTTGGATAGGGATGTTGCTGCGTTATATGGAGTAGAAACGAAGCGTATAAACGAAGCTCTTAGAAATAACTTGGATAAATTTCCAGAGGATTATTGCTTTGCTTTGCAAGTGTCTGAAAAACAGCAACTGGTCGAAAAGATCGACCGGTTCTCAGCACTAAAACATTCTACAGTTGAACCTAAGGCTTTTACCGAAAAAGGCCTTTATATGCTTGCCACTATCTTGAAAAGTTCCCGTGCCACTAATGCGACGTTTACGATAATTGAAACTTTTGCCAAATTGCGTGAACTTTCCCGTACAATAAACGGTTTGCCGGATGCTTCTGAGGAACAGCAGAAATCCTTATTGGAGAAAAGCGGTGAGTTGTTTTCCGATTTATTGGATAACAATCTTCAGGCGACGGATTCGGAAACAACTATCGAATTAAATCTTGCTGTATTGAAAGTAAAGCATACGGTTAAGCGGAAAACAGATAAGGAATAAATGCAGTGAACTGTTTGGCTGTCTGCAAAATATTATATAGTTTTGTTTTCTTTCTATAATAGAGTGATGATGAAAGTAATTATAAATCCCAAATATAATCATTTAGAAGAATCTATAAGGCAGATACCGGATTTGTTTGAGGGGCAAGGCAGAGTGCTTTATGCTCGTAGAAACTTGATTAAAGAGATGGTTTTGGAAGATTCTCTTTTAATTAATGTGAAGCGTTATGGAATTCCGGGGCTGATTAATCGAATTGCCTATTCTTTTTTTAGGAAGCCAAAGGGAGAAAGGGCTTTTGTATATCCTCAGATATTGTTACAGAAAGGGTTTGAAACGCCTGAACCGATTGCTTATATTGAATTCAGAAAAAGCGGACTTATAGAATATTCTTATTTCGTCAGTATGCAGTGCCCTTATCAGAGGAATTTTTATGAGTTTGGCAATGCGGATCCAACTTCTGATGAGTGTGCCGATGTAATCCAGGCTTTTGCGTGTTATACGGCTTCCTTACACGAGAATGGTATTCTGCATCGTGACTATTCTCCCGGAAATATCTTGTTTGATAAGGTTGGTGACAGCTATCACTTTTCTTTGGTCGATCTTAATCGCATGACTTTCGGAGAAGTAAGTGTGGAGGTAGGTTGTGCTAATTTTGCCCGTTTATGGGGGCAAAAGCAATTCTTCGTGCAATTAGCTAAGGCCTACGCTGCCGCTCGTCATTGGGATGAAGCGTATTGCGTGGAACGGGTACTTTTTTACCGCAAAGTCTTTTGGAGCAGATATCAGAAAAGGCATGAGCTTAAATTTCATTTGGAACTCTGATTAGCCTTTGGATAGTGAACTCCAGCTGGTGACTCGTTTGCAATGTTGTATATAGTACTTTTCTTCCTCTGAGATATTTGCGGAATCTACATACCACGGCAGGTGCTTTAGCTGATAAGGCGCGCTTGTGCGGTAGGCTTCTACGGCTCTGCTACGGCTAAGACCTACACGTGGGCGGTAGAGAGCGAAAGTTGTATCTACCGGTGCCGGATACAGTCGGTCGTTATTAAGATTCTTGTAGTACCGGCTTTCCCATTGAATTACTTTTTGTTTTTGGTCGTAATGGTCGGGCAAGTCATCAATCCGTAAGGACAAACCTATCTTGGCTGCATATTTGTAGTTTTTCTTTAAGAGTTGGTATAGATGGTTGATTGTGTCTTTAGGGCAGCTTTCATCCAGCATTACATCTGCATTTGTATAGATGTAGTAGTCCGAACAAAATCTGTTTCTGGTTTTCCGATCTTTCCATAAAGCTTTGAAGCCTATGTTCCGGTGTAGATATATCACTTCGTAACGGCAAGTCTTGTAATATTCCAGTAGCGGGGGATAGCAACTGCCGTTATCCAAGATATGGATATTGGTATATCCCCGCTTCTCCAATGATGCAATAAGTTGTTTGAGGGTCGTAAGGCGGTTAAAATTATTGATAATAATTGGAATGGCTACAGCTTCCTGTATCTGTGATGGGAAGCATAACTCCATCAGTCGGAAGTAGCGTGATTTGATGTAGGCGGTAAACCTTTTACTGATAGATATGGACTGCGGTAAGTCGGAATAGTTCCGGATAATGGGAAACCAAAACTTTTTCATTCTTCTTTTATACCATGAATGGCAACCGAATGGCAGGCGGCTGTTGTTTAATTCATAGCATAGAGCCGGATATTTATCAAAACTGAACTGCAGAGCTTCCGAATATGTGGGGTAGGTGAAGCATAGTCCATGTCGGTTGACCTCGACAGAGAAAAAAACATCTTCGTTGAATATATGGTTTTTTGTATGGGCAAGATATTCTTCAATTATATGCTTTAGTTTTGAAGTGGCTTGCAGATGGCTGCTTACTTTGCGTAGGGAGAAACCTCCGTTACCCACCTTGAAGTTGGTGATTTGAGAGTTGGGGCGATGGAAAAGATTGCAGTATTGCTTTTTAATCCATGAAGCCAATGCTAAAAGCGGAAAATTGTATATGGGGCGCACAAGCCAGGGAGCACCTATGTAGTCGTAACCTTTGTTGCACCATTTTATCAATTCGTCTGTAAATACATAAGCGTCTAACTGGCAGATAAGAATATATTGGCAGTCGGAAAAGCGTTGGTAGAATTCGGACGACAGCATTAAACGATTGTAACCGCTGATGCTTTTGAAGTAGTTGTCATCAAATTCTTCCACCGTCAGTTGAGGGTATTCCTCTAATAGAGGGGTGATATTCAGGCTTTGGGGCTTGATAACGACTAAAGGATGTTTTTGTAAAACCTGATAGATTCTGTCTAAAGATACTTTTTCAAGTTCGTTTAGTTTAGTCTTGTATACGGGAATGATGACTTTTACTGTATGTTGGATATTCATAGGTGCTTTCTCTTCTTTGTTTCAGGTTTAAAAGCTATTTACATATGTTGTGTCTACAAAGATACTGCAAATAAGTTGAATGGAGAAATATTTGATTGCTATGTAGGTCGTTCTTAATTCTTTTGTTTACATTTGTAGCCGTCTTGTAGCTCCGTTTAGCATAAAATAAGATTTTGCGTGTAAGTAAATAATATACAACTGATAGAATTTATGGATATTGTTTGTAATATAGATAACGGTTATGTAAAGTATTGCGTTGTGATGCTGACCTCCTTGTTTGTTAATAATAAAGATGAGAATTTGCATATCCATATTATTGCAGATAATCTTTCGGAGGAGTCGCAACACATTTTGTCCGATGTGGTAGAGAGGCGGTATAAACAACGCTTATCATTCTATTTGGTTGGAAAAGACTTGCTTTCGAAGTGTCCCATCGATACGAATAATTATATTTCAATTTCTACTTATTACCGTTGTTTTCTGACCACGATTCTTCCTTCGGATATATCGAAAGTTTTATATTTGGATTGTGACTTGATTGTGTGCAAACCGCTTGGTACACTGTTCAATATTAATTTGGACGGTTATGCTGTGGGAGCAGTGGAAGATATGTGGAGTGCCAAAGAGAGCCATTATGCCCGTTTACATTATTCCGAAAAATATTCATACTTTAATGCAGGAGTGTTGCTGGTGAATTTGGATTATTGGAGGCAACATGATATAGAGAAGGAAATAACGGAATATATATCCGACTATCCGGAACGTTTATTGTATAATGATCAGGATGTATTGAATGCGGTCTTATATACACGCAGGCTGTTTATTCCTTTCCGTTGGAATATGCAAGATGGTTTTTTCCGGAAGAAGAGGAAGCTTCGTCCGGGTTCTATCCCTGCATTGGAAGCGGAAATGCCCGAGGCTGCGATTGTGCATTTTACCGGTGGGAAAAAACCGTGGCATGATAAATCCGTACATCCTTATAAGAAAGAATACCTCAAGTATCTGGATCTCACACAGTGGAGTGGTGAACGTCCTCCTGTCAACTATATGTTCCGGTTTACCAAGCTGTTTGATTCGATTCAGGGAGTATTTGGATGGAAGAATGTATATAGAAAAATTTAATTTATATGAAGGTTACGCTGATTGTTTCAACCTACAACAGGCCGGATGCTTTGGTCTTGTGCCTTGAAAGTATATTTCGACAAACTGTATTGCCGGGTGAGATTATCATTGGTGATGACGGATCAAAACAGGAAACCGTTGATGTTATCCGGGAATATCAAAAGAAATCACCGGTTCCTTTGATACATATTTGGCAGGAAGATAACGGCTTTCAGTTGGCTAAGGCCCGCAATAAATGTATTGCGCGTGCCTGTTACGAGTATATCGTTCAAGTGGATGGGGACTTGGTTTTGCATGAGCATTTCATTGAAGATCATTTGCTTTTCGCCGAGAGAGGATATTATGTAAAAGGGGGGAGGGTCAATATAGACAATCGGCTGACTACCCGTTTGTGCTCGGAAAGGCGCTATGTTCGTCTTGGCTTTTTCAGTAGGGGATTGATGCGCAGGATAAATGCCATTCATTGCTTGCCTCTGGCAAGATATTTGGCTGTACGTAGAAAGACGGCTCCGGGATTAGGATGCAATATGGGCTTCTGGCGTGAAGACGCTATCAAAGTGAATGGTTACGATGAATTCTATGTGGGTTGGGGAGGCGAAGATTATGATTTTGCCATTCGTATGCTCCATTCCGGTCTGCAGAAGAAATCATTGAAATTTGCGGGAATTGTCTTCCATTTGTGGCACAATGACTTGTATATGGATAATCAGGACAAGAACTTTTCACACTATCATGCCGTAGAAAACAGCGCCTCGACATGGTGTGAGAAAGGTGTTGCGCAGTATTTGTGATATGGAGTGTAGACCTACTGTTAGCATTATTGTCCCTAACTATAACTATGCCGGATATTTAAGAACCCGCATAGAATCCATTTTGGCACAAACTTATCAGGATTTTGAACTTATCTTGTTGGATGATGCATCTACGGACAACAGTGCAGAAATATTGGAATATTATCGGAATTGTGATAAAGTGACAATCTGTGATATTAATGCCAAGAATACCGGTTCGCCTTTTCTGCAATGGAAAAAGGGCGTTACCTTGTCTCAAGGAAAGTATATTTGGATAGCGGAGAGTGATGATTTTGCCGATGAACATTTTCTGGAAACGGCAGTAGAATTATTGGACGCCTATCCTGATGCCGCTTTGTGTTTTATTGGAGCTTGGTTGGTTGATGGGCATGGTAATAAGCTTAAGAAAGAGTACGACCGTTGGACATGGATGCAACGGCATTCGAGTAAGGGCTATGGAGTTTTCCCGGGGAAGAAGTATGTAGCGGGTAATTTATACTGGAAAAACTACGTCTATAATGCAAGCGGAACTGTTTTCAGAAAGAAGTGTGCGGATTTGTCAGAAACATCTCCGGTATTTGGAATGCGGTACACAGGAGACTGGCTCTTTTGGACGCAATTAGCTTTGACGGGAGATGTGATAGAAGTCTATAAGAAGCTTAACTATTACAGGAAGCATGGCAGTAGCGCTACTATTGAGGGACGCCGTTTCGGAACAGCTATTTCTGAGGAGATGGATGTGATTAAATATATTGAAAGTGCCGTTCCGTTGAATGCTTATGACAGGCTGATACGCCATGGCTCCTTCTTCAAACGTCTTTTGAGGACTCATGTGTCCCATGGTGTAGAGAAAGATTTATTTGCCAAGTTCTCCGATTATTGGGGAGATGGCAGGTATGCCTATAGGATAGAACGGATTAATAAATACTTGAGTTTGTTTCTTTTTTGCTTGAATCGCCAGCGAATGAACAGATGCCGGACGGGTTGGTGGCCGTTCTAAGTATTCGTTCTATATGTTGTATAATCTTTTCGGAAGTAATGCCATTTAGGCACGCATAATCCTTTCTTAGGCAAGTCTTGTTTCCAAAGATGGAACAAGGGCGGCAAGGTAAGTCAATTTGTATGGCATTGTCCATGCTTTGGTTCCACCCCATGAAACCGGCAAAGGGATGCGTGGCACCCCAGATTGAGATAACGGGCGTACCTGTCAGGGAGGCAAGGTGCATATTGCCGGAATCCATGCAAATCATTACTTTCAGATGGCTCATCAGTGCAAGTTCCTCGTTCAGTTTTAGTTTGCCTGCCAAAGACAGTATGTTACTTCCCATAGCAGCCCATTCTTCCAGCAACTCTTTTTCTGTTTTCCCTCCACCAAAGAGGAATATCCTCCGGTCAGTATGTGCGGATAACTCTTGTATTAGAGCTTTGGTTATTTCTTGAGGTAGCGTTTTCCCCTTATGTGCGGCAAAGGGGGCTATACCTATCCAGTGCTTGTTGTCCGGTGTTCCGGTTATCTGTTGAAACAAAGCGATATCTCCTTTATCTTCCCCGAAGATAGAGTGAAAAGTCGTCTTTATCGGATATCCCAACTCCTTGAATACATCTTCATATCGTGTAAATGAGGAGGGAAGCTGTTTCATTATTTTATGTCGGGGACGGACTAAGGCTTTTTTTTCTTTACGACCTTTGTCGATATGTGCTACTTTTGCGCCTGCAAGCATGAAGAACATCCGCAGTATTTTGCTACGCAGCACATTGTGCAAGTCGGCAACAACATCGTAATGTTCTTTTTTCGTCAGTTCGCGGAAGAGACGGAACAAACCTCCGATTCCTTTGTATCTGCTTACGTCAACTCCCCGGAAGTGTACATTGCAGGGCATTTCTGCAAATAGAGGTTGCATGGAAGGTCTGCTCAATACTGTGATGTCTATTTCCGGGTATTGTCGTGCCAATGTAGTAAGGACGGGTACCGTCATTGCCACATCGCCAAGTGCGGATAAGCGTATGACGAGCAGTCTCATTTCTTGCCGTAAAGAACAGGATTCAGAGCCGGGTCGTTATACATTTTCATCTGCTTATATACTTTCATATATTTTTTTCCGCTTTCAATGTCTGCAATCAGTTGTTCGATAGCGGTCGAAAGGTCTTGCTGTTGTTCCAGCAAGATGTTTAATTTCGTTTCACATTGGGCGTGATGTTCCGGAGCGGTATCAGTGCGCTCTACTTCCTGTTGCATATGATAAATCTTCAGTGCAAGGATAGACAGGCGGTCAATGGCCCATGAGGGGCTTTCTGTATTAATGACGGCATCGGGTAGGGTCTGTATGCTCTTGTACTTGTCAAGGAAATAGCTGTCTATTAATTCTACCAAGTCCGTGCGGTCTTGGTTGGACTTGTCTATTCTTCTTTTAATTTTCAGTGCTTCTATAGGATCGATATTCGGGTCACGGATAATGTCTTCCAAATGCCATTGAACTGTGTCAATCCAGTTTTTCAGGTATAAGTAATATTCGATACTTCTAACAGGGTATGGATTCTGTATAGGCGTATCAACATGATCTGCTTTGTGATAATCAAAAATAGACCGTTTGAAAATCTGGTTGCTTAATTCTGTAAAGTTCATAATGAGCTGTTGTATGGTTATTATTAGATTTACAAAGTTATGTAATTTTTCTTATGATTCCAAATTTAGGGCAATTTTCACTTTTTATCCCTATCTTTGCCTCCCGATACGAATGTAATGAATTAACTGCTTGACCGAATGAAAGAATTCCTCCGACTCCTGCGGCGTTTTGTTCCGCCTTATAAGAAATATTTGATATGGGCATTGTTCCTGAACTTGTTATCGGCAATTCTGAATATATTCTCTTTCGCTCTGATTATACCTATCCTTCAGATACTTTTCAAGATGGATACCAAGACCTATGAGTTTATTCCCTGGGATGCTGCCGGAGTGGGTCTGAAAGATATAGTAGCCAATAATTTCTATTACTATGTTACCGAGATGATAGCCTCGCAGGGCGGGTCGCTGACCTTGCTGATTCTGGGTGTCTTCTTGGCGGTGATGACGCTGTTGAAAGCATTTTCCTATTTCGCTTCTTCGGCTGTGATGATTCCGCTTCGTACGGGAGTGGTACGCGACATCAGGGCGCAGGTGTATAACAAAGTGCTGCATTTGCCGCTGAGTTTCTTCTCCGAAGAACGGAAGGGAGATATTATTGCCCGTATGAGCGGTGATGTTACCGAGGTTGAGACATCCGTGACCAGTTCACTGGATATGCTGATAAAGAACCCGATACTGATTATAGCCTATTTCGGAACATTGATAGCCATCAGCTGGCAACTGACGTTGTTTACTTTGCTGGTACTTCCGGGCATGGGCTGGGTAATGGGTACGGTAGGCAAGAAGCTGAAGCGACAGTCGCTGGATGCTCAGGCAAAGTGGAGTGATACCATGTCTCAGCTGGAAGAAACTTTGGGCGGGTTGCGCATTATAAAAGCCTTTATTGCCGAGAACAAGATGATGGACCGTTTCAATAAATGCAGCAACGAATACCGCGATGCCATCAACCGGGTAGCCACCCGCCAGGCATTGGCGCATCCCATGAGTGAGTTCTTGGGGACGTGCGTTATCGTTATCGTGCTGTGGTTTGGCGGTACATTGATTCTCAGCAACAGTGCGACGATTGATGCCCCTTCGTTCATCTACTATTTGGTGATACTGTACAGCGTTATCAATCCGTTGAAGGAATTTTCCAAAGCCGGATATAATATTCCCAAAGGTCTTGCCTCTATGGAACGCATCGACAAGATACTCTTTGCCGAGAACCCTATCAAGGAGCCTGCCTTGCCGAAGCCGCTTTCTTCACTGAATGATAAAGTGGAATTCAAGGACATCAGTTTCAGCTACGACGGTTCGCGTCAGGTACTGAAGCATATCAATCTGACTGTGCCCAAAGGCAAAACTATCGCATTGGTAGGCCAGTCCGGTTCAGGAAAATCCACGCTGGTCGATTTGCTGCCCCGCTATCACGATGTGCAGTCGGGTGAGATACGGATAGACGGCTTGAACATCAAAGATGCACGCATTTCCGATTTGCGCGGTCTGATAGGGAACGTCAATCAGGAGGCTATTCTTTTTAATGACACTTTCTTCAATAACATAGCTTTCGGTGTAGAGAATGCCACTATGGAGCAGGTTATCGAAGCTGCCAAGATAGCCAATGCGCACGACTTCATCATGGATACCGAGAAAGGTTACGATACCAATATCGGCGACCGTGGCGGCAAGCTGTCCGGAGGCCAGCGCCAGCGTATCAGTATTGCCCGTGCCATCCTCAAGAATCCGCCTATACTGATTTTGGATGAGGCTACTTCCGCACTCGATACGGAGTCGGAACGCTTGGTGCAAGAGGCTTTGGAGCGGTTGATGAAAACCCGCACCACTATCGCCATTGCGCACCGTCTTTCCACAATCAAGAATGCGGATGAAATCTGTGTGCTCTATGAGGGAGAGATTGTGGAACGCGGCAAGCATGAGGAACTTCTCGCTAAAGACGGCTACTACAAGAAGCTGAATGATATGCAATCTTTGGGATAAGGACAGACGACAGTCGGTTTTTGCGTTTTTTGTCGTCACTCGTCACTAATCGTTCCCTATCCCTTTGCCGGAAAGGGATAGAGCGTGTGATGACAAGTCGTGTTGACGGTGTTGACAAAGATTTGTCAACACTCTATTTTCTCCTTCTTAGAGGCCTTGAATCGTGATAATCTCCTTATATTCAGCAATAAAACCTCTCTGATACGAAACTTGTTAATAGCGGTTAAAATCTCCTGTTATTGGGGGCGTATTGTCCCCGACTATGCAATATAATAAGAGCATTCCTTGTTGGCAAACTTTTTTTGTTTGATAATTGATTGATAACCAGTAGTTAGTTTCGCTTAAAAAAGCTAATCTCTACTTATAAGCATACATAGAGGGTTTCAATAACCAACTGATACTGAAGACAAAAGTATATAAAAAAGTCGGATTGTAAAACACTGGAAAAGAACCTTCTTTTATCAATCAAGGAAATCAAAAAGTGTATAGAGCAAAGTGGCGCATGTATGGTATAGATAATTCCGTACATGCGCCACTTTCTTAATCATCTGATTTGCATTGATTTACATTAATTGTTATTATATACTATCATTTGGTACTGATAAGCATTGATTTTGCTTGTGGGGTGTATTATTGTCCACCTAAAAAAATCAAGAATATCTCCTTGAAACGGGTTTGACGAGCAGGTCGATGTGCTCGTGTTCAAGGATATGTTCCATAGCCTTGTATATGGGCATCTTTTCGATACCGGCAATCTTCAGGGCTTCCATCTTGATGGTATTCTCGATGAGCAGCAGGTAGTCTTCCTCCTTCAGCTCAACATATTTCTGTGACTGTGATTTTAATTTTGCCATATTGATGTTGTTATTTGTTTCCGAAGTCGGCAGGAATCTCACCCCACAGGCGGTTGTCCCAGTGCAGCACTTCGATGTCCTTGATTCTTGCCTCCATCACTTTGAGGAATATCTCCGCTTTCTGCAATGCCGGGCATCTGCGTGAAGAGGCTGTCTGTTTGTTACAATACCACGTGATGGCTGTAATGCTGTCCGAGTAGATTGTTCGCGGACTTTCCGGATGTTCCATGACATATCTGACCGCCTCGACAATGCCGAGAAACTCCCCGATATTGTTCGTCCAGTTACCGATAGCTTTGGAAAAGAGTTCTTTTCCTGAAGAGAGGTCGACAGCCCGGAAGCGTGTCAACCTCTCTTTTGCAGAATGGGCACCGTCGGTCGCAATACCCACGACCGGTTTTTCTTTCATTGAATTCCTCCCTGATGTCTGTCTCCCGTATAGATGAACCCGTCGGATTCCATACGTCGTACCAGAGCACGCGCCTGATTCAGATAGTCGGTGATGACACCTTCCTTGTACTTGATATCCTTGCGTCCCTTGAGGATTTCCAGCACACCGTCTATTGTGCGGCTCATTACGCTCTTGCCGTCTTTCGGGTCGAAGAAAATCTTTTTGTTGCCGAACGTCACAGTTACTTGATACAATGTCTTCGGGACGATCACTGTTTCCACATGCGCCTGAAATAACACGGGGGTAGCGGCAACGACTACATACCCGTTGGCTTTGTGCATGGGTTTCAACTCTACCGAGTATAGTATGTTTGGCTCGAGAGTTCCTTTCAGGTCTTCCGAAAGGACACAAATCTGCTTGCCGAATCTTGAGTCTTCACGGACTCCCATCAATTTACGTGTCTTGGAATGGCGCGAAACGAACCCTATCAGTTCGCCCGTCTCTTCCGATCTCGCAAACTTCAGTTGCGATTTTTCCGATGTCATATTACTGTTCTTTCATATTCAATCTATTGCTTTCAATTGACAATCTGTTTTCAATGGGTCACTTTTCCATACAAATATATGCCAATTTTTCACGCCAACAAAACGTTTTAGTTATTAATTTTCAGATGGTTATGTGTAATATATATAGAGAAAAGGCTGCATTCAGTACAGCCTTTCCTCCTCTGTAAAATGACTGAAACGCTCGTCAGTATCAGAAGTTTGCAGTAGATAACGGCATTTCCAATAACGGTAAATCCGCCTTCCGTTGGGTATACAGTGATTTATATCGTCAGCATTCAGATATTGGTTCCCTTGTTCCGTACCGTGGTGCATCCATGTAGCGCACCCGGGCAGGTCCGGGTTGTTCCGGACATAGAAGTCCATTTTCTCTTTACCGGCGACAAAGATATTGTGTATCCGTACGTCCTTATCGATAGGAAACCGGTAGGCGTACAACGCGAAGTCACAGATGTCGGTTTCCAGCAGGTTGCCGCCAAAGTGTTCGGGAGCTTTCCGTTTCAGGTTCTCGAACCCCTCCAGAATACCCGGCCTGTCGCATATCTCGGCAAACCTTTCATCCGTTACCGGCTCAGCCGTCGCATAAACCACCCGAAAACCATTATCCGTACTGTCCAGTACCATGACATGCGCGACTATCCCCGGTGATTTGTTGATACTTTCGTCAATGCTGTCCGAGTCCGTGGTCAGACAGCATTTCAGCGTTCCGATGATTAATACCGCTACCACCAACAGTGTCCAAGGACCTATTGCTGCCGCTATCAATAC
This sequence comes from Bacteroides propionicigenes, assembly GCF_018390535.1. Classification (GTDB taxonomy): domain Bacteria; phylum Bacteroidota; class Bacteroidia; order Bacteroidales; family Bacteroidaceae; genus Bacteroides; species Bacteroides propionicigenes. The sequence goes on from NZ_JAHBBW010000002.1 coordinate 428,637, forward strand.
CAATTCATCGGCCCGTTTCCGTATTTGTTTCATTGATTTTGAGAATGTGGCGGCCGGATACCCCCCGGACCTCGGACACGCATACCTTGCATCCTGCATCCAGCAACCGGTTTCTACATTCTTCCAAGGCGGCGTCGGAAATCCTGATGGCAGGTATACCCGCCGCCGTCATCTTGAACCGGGGCACTTCCGTGATCCGGGTAATCGTTTCGGCATCATCAAAATACGCCTCGAATGAATCTCCGACATGGAAAAGGATGATGGTTTCCACGCCATGCCTTTCCTTCATGCCGCCGTAACAGCGGCGAATAATCTCTTCCTTTTTCATATCAAATAGATATATTAGGTTTGATGTCAGCCAAACATGAAAGTGCCTGTAATCCGTTCAACTGCCGGGCTTTCGTCCGAAATACATATACAGACTTTCTTCATCTGACAAATATACAATAAATTACGGAACGACCCATGTCTATTGCATGAAACTATCCTTTCATCTTCACCTCCCTTCTTTCAAATTGTTCGCGGATGATTTCAACGAGTTGTCCGATGCTGTCGATTTTGTGACTCTTACCGCAGGCTTTGCCATGGAACAATGGCGTGAAGTACAGGTTAAAATCCTCATCGATGGAAAAACCTCCCACGAGGACGATACCCGCCTTGATACGGTAATACTCGCCGTACATGGCGTAATCATCCGTAGTTTTGGTGAACCCGTACTCCAGCAACAAGTCCGGCAAAGTGTCCAGGATCGGCCGGATGACATCCTTGAGAAAATTCGGGGTCTCAACTTCCTTTTTCCGTTTCCGACCTTTTCTGCCGGTTCCGTTATCGTCTTGCAGGTAATGGGCATCGAAACGATCCCGATACCTTTCTGTCAGTTCCTTAATATCCATATCCTTTATACATTTAATTGTTTTCCTCAAGCCACTCTTCCAGTGTCATGGAGTCCTCGAAACCGTATTCGTCAATCTGTACATAGCCGTCCTTTTCCGTGATAAACTCTTTCCTGGTCAGGATGGTTCCGCCATGATTTACCATCACCGTCGGTTCGATGGTCGCCAGACGGTCCCCGTCATCCGACTCCCGGATATCGTATGCGTACAGTCCCTCCGGAACGGCATTCCGGTCAATCCGCATATCCGTAAACAATGCAGGCGTGTCATTGATGGTCATAGACTCAAAGGTCTCGTTGCCAATGTTTTCTTTTGTAATCATATTTATTGATTCAAATAGTTTATTATTCCTGCTTGGGAAGTTCAATGGCTCTTACCCAATTGTTCCGGTCATCAAAACATTCATCATTGATGTTGGCCGTAAATTCCAGCGGTGTCATCTTCTCAACCCGCGTTGCGGGGTTATTTTCGTAATCAACGATGATTTTTCCGGCCGGAACGTCACGTTCAAATTCGTCCAGCGGGAAAGAGAATATCCATATTTCCCGGTCTTTATCTTCCCCAAGAAACGCCTTGAGGTTGTCTGTATAAGCCTGGCATTTGTCCCACGAGGTTTCCACGAATGAAATGATTTCCTCTTCCGGTTTGCCGGTACGGTCTTTCAGGAATGCAACGGCATTCCCTTTCCAGATATCCTGCTCGACACAGAGTTCCAGATAACGTTCCCAGACTGTCACCAGCCAGTCCATGTTAATCTCATGCAGGTGGCGGCAGGTGAAACGCTCCCGGCTTTCCGCGTTGTAAAGCGTGCAGCTTCCGTCCGTGCGTATCTCCTCCAACCGGTACATGGTGTATACCGGTATCCCGTGGCCATACCCGTCTTCCCCTTCCTCCTCGACATATACCGTATGGGGCAACATATTTTCCGGCATTTTCGGTATCGCACACAGGTTGGCTATAACTTCCTGTTCCAACGCTTTTTGTTTCTCCTGTATTCTCATTGTCTATCCATCTTTTAGTATGATTTTACCTTCTTGAAATAATCTCTGTTTGTAACGACGGTGGTTGCGTATATTTTCGGTATGTTTCTTCCGGTCATATTTATACAAGCCTTTTGCCTTGTTCTCTCTCAGCAGTTCCTTGTTCCGCTCTTCGCTTTCTGGGTTCACAATGAAGGTTATCAGCCTGCGGCTGACACCGTATTCCCGGGCAAGCTGGCGCTGGCTGACAGCTTCTGTCATGTAACGGTGGAAAATTTCAGCCTTCTGAAAAGGAGTGAGCTTCTGCCTGCGGTCATATTGTGTCCCGCTGATGATTATTCCCGAGCTTTTGTATGGCATGGTGAAGTCTGTTTTTCGTTTGTGGTCCATGAATGGTAGATGCGTTGTTTGCCATCTAAGGAGAGTAGAAACCAGCGGCTATAAATCCGTTCCAGCGTTTCGGTGTCGTGCCCGTATATCGGTCCCAGTTCGTTTGCAAACATCGCCGCTACCTTCAGCCTCCTGGTATCGGACAGCTTCTCCCACCAGCGGCAAATGGTCTTGTACTGCTTCACGTCCGTTACAAGGTCCGGAACCGGAGCGGAGGAGATATATTCCGCCTCTTTGCCGCACGGTGCCTGCCAGAACCCCTGTTCGCAAAGAGCGCGTTGCTCGTCACAAACCCGTTCTGCAAAGGATTTGAGTGCCATTTGGAATATCTTTCTTTCCAGTTCCTTACGTTCCATGGACAGTTCATGCACACCCACGTTCAGCCCGTGCTTATTGCGTTCATCCGGGGAAAGCTTGTTGCTCAAGGCTTTCCTGACCAGTTCCAGCCGTTCTTTCAGAGGGCCGTATTCGTTGTTATCTAAATACCGGTTAAACAGTTCCTGTTCGTTTCCGGGCAGTATGAATATATTTTCCATCATGCATCATTTAAGTTATCGGATGTGAATAGGATATATCGCAGTGGATAGCGGGTGTCGGGGTGCGGAAATAGCCACGAGATCCCGTGCCGTCAAGGGGCGCAGAAAAACGGCATCGAACTCCTGAGTATCGTCTTCACGGATATCTCGGACTTCAATGATCCATGTGCCTTCATAGCGGCACCAGGCAATCACCTCCAAAATCATTTCCTTTCTGTAGTCAGCCGGTCCGTCCCCGAAACTTTCACGTATCCGCTTAATTGCATCGTCTGTCAGCCGGACAAATTCCCCTTTGCGGAACGGAGCTTCCGGCGTAACGGCAGGAGCCAGCATCTGCCAGTCTTCATGTCCGTCCAGGTCTTCCACAGCCATTGCGTAGGCTTTGTATTCAGCTTCGGTCTCGAAATGTCTGGTTATCACATATCCCCCGGATTCGGCCGTGCTCTCCACCGACGAGATATCCCCGGTTTTCCTGTATATGCTTACAGTATCCTTACCGAGTAGAACTTTTACTGTTATCATTATTGCAGATGGTGTGGTTTTATTATAAATGGAACTCCACGTCTTCCTCCTCGAACTCCGTGTCGTGGTCCTCGTTGTACCCCTCGACGGTCGAACCAGGGACATAGGTCTCTCCGCCAATCCCATAACGTCCGGCATCGAGCAGTTTCCGAAGGGTTTCGGTGTCCCCGTTTAGAATCCTTTCGATGTCCTCCCGGCTGCCCCGGACGCTAATTCCGAGACGTAGCCAGAGATTTTCCTCTCTCGAGGTGTCCGCCTCTTCCGACCGGTGGCGTATGATATGATAATCACTCCATCCGTCGGCATCGTTTACCCCGGCGATGTAGGCATTGTACTCCGCCTCAGTCTCGAACTCTTTCTCGTCCACGACGCCCCCGTTATCCGCCAGCCATTCTTCAGAAGGCAGTTCATTGTTCTCTTCATATTCCCGTACGGCGTCCTCGCCGAAAATCGTTGTTATCTTTATCATGTGTCTTTGGGTTTTGAATATTTGTTATTTAATGGTTATCAAACTCGTTTGCCCGAACCGGTTTGATTCGGTTCGCAGACAGCCACCCGGTTTCCGGCGCGTATCAGTTTGGGGAGATACACGTCCAGGTCACGAAAAGAAAACCGCAGTTCCTTGACGCCTTTCCCTTGCCCGTCGACGCGTTCGGCGGTGGCAATGCCCAAAATGCCGGAAGCGGCGATGGCATCATCCTCATACAATTCACAAGATTCCCCGTTTCGGAAAATGTACAGGGCATCCGGGTGCGCCGCTTTCATCTCGCGGTATTTTCCCATCATGTCGGAAACTCCCGGGACATTTCCGTTCCCCGTTACATTCCGGGTCTTCAGTAGGTTCCTCGTGGCGTCGATGTCGATGAAATTCGTCCAGCCGGCTTTATGAAGTTCGACAGCAGCTTCCCGCAGGGATACCTTCCCGTTCTCGACCTCCTCTTTCAGGGATTCGAGAATGTTCTTGATTTTATAATCATTCATCATATTTTTTATTCTTTGGTTACATTGTTACTTGTTCCGACGGTATTCCGGTCAAGGGGAAAGCACCCGTGGCCTCCGGTAACCCGTCGATACACTGCCCGTCGTCAGGATTTCCCCGACAGGTAATGCCCGATGGACTTGTAACGGTTAGGAATGTTCGCGTTCTCGTTGAAACCGTTCAGGCAGTGGAGCAAGGCATCTTCGAGCGTGACATAACGACGGTCGAAAGTTTGGATATTATCCAGACAATAAGCATTTACAGCGTATTTGAAAGGCGCGTACATCCTTTCGTTCTCCCGCTTTAAAATGACAAACCAGTCGAAATGGAGTTTCAAGCGGAAACCGTCGCTCTCGCCGACTTTCATCAGCCGCTCTTCGTCGAGAAGCCGCCGCACGAGTGTGGCGTCGAGCTGACGGGTATACTCCCTGTACGCCTTGATACGGGCCGTGTAAGCCGCGGCATATTGTTCGATGTCCGTTTCTTTCAGCCGATGTTCCGCCGGGTAAAAGTCCAGCACCTCTTTCGTCGTGACGGGAATTTTCAGGTCGTCCACCCCGATCTCGTAGGTCTTGTTTTCCAACACGTCGTGGAACTCGAACCCTTGAATTCCCATGAGGGTAAATTCTCGCGTCGGGTCAGGGAGCGCAAGTGATTTGAGCTCTTCGAGGTCGCGGCACACGGCCACGACCGGATACTTCTCGACCACGTCTGACGGGCCTCCGATGCGGATATACGCCTTTTCACACCCGTCGTAATCACCATGCCGGACAATGTCGCAGCAGATGTAGTTAGGGGCGGCACGATGCCGCGCCGTATATTCCGTCCAAAGCTTGTCCAGCCCGGCTTTTACTTCGTCAGGGTCGGTCAGGGCAACGTTGCCGCACTGGCTGCACCGGCCGTCCGACAAGGCGTTGCGGGTAAATTCGAGGAACTGTCTGGTGTTCGGGTCGATGACGGCGGTACATTTCACTCCAGTGCCGCCGCAGATACTGCATACGATTGACATAAGTTTTTTGATTTGTGTATTTATTCGTACAATCTTTCTTTTTGACGCTTTTTCAAGGTCATCCGGAGATATTGCATCAGTTTCCCGCAGGGACACAGGGCATGTTCCCGTTGGCGGGCATAACTCAGGTCCCCGTTGGAGAGAACCATGCCTTCAGCATTGAGACAGAGGTCGCCGTAAACGTAGTTCTCCTCCGTAAGATAAATCCCATGAACAGGGTTCGGAAACCCCTCCGTGCTGCGGCCTTCCCGGAAAAGGAAGATACGCTCGGCCTGTCCCCGGACTCCGAAAAAGGGATACGGGGAAAGTGCCGCGAGCGTGGCGGCATGCTCTGCCGGATCATGGAAGCGGTCGTCGCTCATTTCGAGCATGTGGCCGGAGTCCTGTTCCTTTTCCTCCTGGTACTCGTACAGTGCGGCGCAGGCTTCTATGAATTCCTCCGAACGGGATGTGGCAGAGCCGTTGGTTACGATATAAAAGTCATTGACAGTAATACCGTAGGCGCGTACCCGTTCGAGGATATGGCGGATGGCCCGGACGTTAAGCGACGGCTCGCCGCCCGTGATGTTGAAATGGCGAATATGCCTGACATGCCGCAGCAGGTTGCTTATATGTTTCAAAGGGATATCCACGGATTCGGCATCTCCCCGCATGCAATGGGTACAGCGCATGTTGCAACGTCGGGTAATCTCGATGCAGAGATTCTTGATATATAGTTCTCTCATATTCGATGTAGTTCGGCTTAAGTTTCATCCGGGATTTCCTTTCCCGTGTAAGGATTATACAGCGGTGTGTTGCCAACTGCCTCGGCGTCAATAGCGAAACTGCCACGGCCTACGTCGTAGAAGAGTTCCAGCTTTAGTGGCGTTGAAGCGATGACTTTCTCAGCCTCGGCTTGTGACAGGCCTGAATACATCAGGCATTTGACACGACACCGGAACATTTCCGGATTGGTTTCCGGCGTGGTAACTACATCAACGACCTCGCACACTTCATCCGTGATGGCGAAGCGGTCGGGATTGGGTGTGCCGTTCCTTCTAGAGCCGTCCGATGCGGCATGTCCGGTGATTGAATGGTTCCGCACCTTTTCGGCGGGATAGGTCTTATCGCCTTTGGCGAAATACGACTTGCCGGAGGCGACACAGGCATGATAGATTACGTCGTGGACCTTTCGTCCGTTGTCAAGTATAATTGTATAGACCGTTCCCTCCTGCAAGACAGGAACGGCATTCGGTTTATGAGACATAAGATTTGTTTTTAGCTGTTTATGAATTTCGGTCTTGCACGCCGCATGATGTGTAGGTCATCGTAACCGATGGCTCTCAGTTCGGAAAGCGGGTTGCGGTACTCCTTTTCATGGGCTGGCCGTGTCATGGCGATCACGCCCGCATAGTCGGCTGCGCCATGCTGGCCGACATGCATGTAGGAGGTTATTTCACCCCGCCGTCCGCTCCACGGTATGTCCGGGAACAGGGCGATGACCTGTCCGTCGGGATAGCGTCTAAAGACCACCTTCGTCATTTTTCCCGCAGATTTCCGTGTCGATTTCATAGTCCCCGTAATTTTTGAATTCATAGTCCACTTCGCTGATAATTTCGTCAACCTCTTCGTCCGTTATCTCATCGGCCTTCGGGTTGTCGATATCGAGCCGTACGGTCAGGTAGATGGTTCTTGTTGCCATAATATCATACATTTTTTAGTGTCACAAAGCCGGCCTATGACAGGCCGACGGTATATTTCTCTATCAGCCGCTTCCGGTACGCCTTGTCCTTTCCGGCGGCAAGGCTTGCCAGTTTGCGGATATTCCGGTTGGCTTTTTCCGCGACCTGCTCCACGGTCGGTCCGGGAGTCATGAAATCACGGCATCCGGCACTGCAATACAGCTGCTTTTCCTTGACCGTCCTGCCACAGGCCGGACACCGGCGCTTGCCGTCACGCTCCAGCACTTCCAGAATATTGGCATGAATGCCTTTCCACCATTCAATACGGTCTATGTCATAATCGTAGACGGTTATCGTGTTCCCGAAACTGCGGGCTTCGACCTCAACGGCAATGCCCTCATCTTCAAGGCAAACCTTCAATACCGGGTCTTCGTGAGGCTCACAGTGCCTGTCATACCAGATGATATAGGTGGGATCGTCCAGTTCGTCAGGCTCTCCCAGACAGAGTTCCGTAAGACCGTTGTTCACGAGAATGTTGCGGATGGCGTCTTGTAAATCTTTGATACAGTCCATTGATATTTCGTTTTATGGTTGTTCCTCATTCGTCAGTTCATCTCCGAAGCGTGGCCGACGAACTGGAAGATATCGGCGTATTGTTCGCTGTAGATATAGAATCCGTCCCGTTTTTCCCCGGTCTCCGCATCTATTCCGTCAGCAAGGAGATATTCCCCGTCATCCGTCAGGTAGACATCGGTAAGCTTGATACGGGGCGTGTCGTGCTTCCCGTACAAGGTTGTCGTGACGGGGAAGTTGTTGTCATCGAGTTCCTCCTCTTCTGTAAGGCCGAGTGATACGCGGCCATATTGTGCCAGGAACTCCAGCATGAATTTCAGCATGGCTTGCTCGGCCTCGTGCAGCCGTCCGTCGATAAAGGCGTACTGGGTGGCGAACAGATGCAGCTTGTCGGCGCTCATTTTGTCCGGGGCTTTGCCCGGCTCCGCATTGTCTTTCTGTATTTTATCCATATCTGTCATATTGTTGGTTTCATGTTTCCAGCGGGGTGAAGGAGACGGTCAGTATCACTTTCTCGTCACCCAGGTTGAACACTTTCAGGCAGTCGTTACTGATAGTCCTTTTCAGGATGTCTCCCCGGTATCGGGAATTGCGTACCTTGAAGGTAAAATCATCAATGAACGAGCTGATGCAATGAAGCACGTGGTCGAATTCTTCCTTACCATACCGTTCCATTTCAGGGAAAATGCCTTTCAGATGCGCCCGCAGGCTCAATATGTAGTTCGGGGTCTTGCCCGTGATTTTTCCCGAGTATGTGATTTTGTATTTCCTGTCCATGATATGCCGTTCCATTTAATCGTTACTGTCATACCAGCCCTCGATCTCATCGAAATAGCCGTTCGAGTCCCATTCTTCCAGCAAGGTGGTCGGGTACGTCCATTCAAGGCTGTAAAACAGATCCTGGCACACCTCTTCATTACCCTTGCACAGGGCGAGCAGTGAGTTATGCGTGAAACAGCCGTCACTGCTCTCCGGCACACGCCAGTCCTCACGGTCTTCTGCCGCGTATTCGGGTATATAGCACACTTCATCGGGGCGGTTGAGAAAGGCATCCTCGTTCTTGTAGATGTTTCCTTCCCCTCCGTATTCCAGTTCATAGAACACACCTTCCGGCGTTTCTATCCTGTTGCCAATCTCTATCATAGCGTTGCCGTTTCGTGGGTATATATAATCACCATCCGGGAGGAGAGCACCTTGTCGCGTACCGTGGGGTTGGCGATTGCCCAATCGGAATGGAAATGCATGTCCGGAATGGATGCGGTGTCCACAATATCGCCCCCGTTTTCCAGATGGAGATAATCCGGCTGATACAGGTCGCAAAGGAATTTGCCGTCCGTATCGCTGATGGCGTATATCTTGCCGTCGAGTGCGGCCGTCATCTCCTCCTCGCTGCGGTAGACCAACAGGTATTTACAGCCGGTCTTCATCTCTTCCGCAATCCGCTTATGCAGTTCTTCAGGAGATAATTCACGCAGTCTTGACACGACCGCCCCGATACTTTCCACGGCATCGTAGCTGTCCAAGGCATCATGGCAGGTCGTTTCAAACTCCTCTTTCGGACGACCCGCAAAATTGATGGTACGGACTTCCTGCCCGTGCCCGCCGAGCAGGTAAAAGGGCGTACCGTTCCATTGTTCCTTTCTGACAGAGAGCGGCCGGGAGCATTCCCGTGTCTGCCGGTTCACAACGGCATACAGTTCCAGACTTTCCCCGCATTCCATACGCAGGATATGCCGGGCGAACTCCGTAAATGTCATGATTTTGATTCCTTCCCCGTTCGCCGTGAAGAAATCCTGTCTTGTCTGTTTCATAAATCCGTTTTTTTAAGAGTAGGTAATCGTTTTGTATAAGGGGTGGAATACTCACCTCGTTTTGAAAAAAAAAGACCGCCGCAGCCGTAGCCGCGACGGCCCGTCATCATTATGGCATGTGATGAACAGGTTCTATTTTCGTTATTCGGCCTCGTAGTACGGTACGCCGTGCCTTACCACTGCTTTTTCCATTTCTTCCCACCAGATTTCACTATGGCGGTCATTGTCAAAATCTATGGGCTTTCTTTTACCGAGCCGCAGCCGGTCCCGTGTCTCCATTTCCGTTTCGTACACAATCTGTTCCATTTCTTCGTCCGTAACATGGTAGGTATCGAACGGCTCCGGCAGAGATTCCAACTCCCTGCGTGACAGCTCGGATTGCCCGCAGGTGAAAACCTTGTCATAGAAAGCGTCATCTTTCGGCGGCAGTTCGGGTTCCTGTTCCGGCAGCACATCCAGATAATCCGACTCGTACAGGTAGTTTTCGCCGCGCCCCTTCGTCTGCCGGTTGTTCTTGAACTCTTCCAGATCACTTTCCGTCAGGCGGAATTCCTTCTTCTTACGCCGCAGGTACTCCATCATGTTTTCGAGGGAGGAGAACGGGGCTATGAGCTCCATGGAAGAACGGTTGTGCCAGGCATCGCTCCGGTACAGCAGGTAGACCTGCGGGCGGTTCCGGGCCGCCTCCTTACGGTATTCGCCGAACTCATACAGGGCGTTGTCGAAACTTCCGAATGCCAGCCGGACTTTGTCTTCGACGGATATGGACTCCCGGCATTCCTCAAAACGGCGTTGCACGTATCCGATGAAACCCACGTCTTCCAGAGTCTCCATGACCGTGATGTCATCAGTCGAGAGCGCGATGTCAGCTCCTGCGAAATTGTCGGCTGACAGCACGTGTTTCTCTTCATTGTATTCGTCTTCCGCCCTGCAGACGGCCAGACCGGGCGTTTCCGCCTCGATCTCCACGACCTTACGGAGCGTCTCTTCGATAGCTATCCGGTATTTTTTCATTGTATGATGTTTATTTGTTTCAGTTCACGTTTGTAGTTTCTCAATGACGGCTTGTGCCCTTTCTCCCTTACGATCTGGCGCATCTGTGCAAAGGTGTATGCCTTCTCCATGTCCAGGCCGTAGTCCGTGGCGAATGCCGTCATTCCGATATAGCAGAAGCCGAACTTCCGGTGCAGCATGTCGGCCGTATAAGGAGTCATGTCTTCCGCCAGGGTTACGGGGACAGCCATTCCCCGGATCTTGAACTTCAAGCCCTCGATAAGGGTCCCGCAGTTGTCGCTGTGGTAGGTCAGGTCCCTGCGGCGGGCGCAGTAACCGATGGTCTCGCCCATGAAGGTGTTGCGGAAGATTTCCGTACGGTTCAGGTCCTTCAACTTCTCGACACCGTAATAGCAGACCGCCTGTACGGCTTTCAACGCTTTGTCCACACGGGGTTTGACAAAGCGGGGGTCGTTTTCCGCCACGATCTTTTCCAGCCACGTGCGGTGGAAGGTTCCGACAGGCACGTCGAACACCTTCTCCGGTGTGCAGTATTTTGAATCCGACCGCGTCATCATCAGATGTGCCGAGGACGGCTCGTATTGTTCTTTCAGGTAAAAGGCCAGACAGGTATTGCCGACTTTGCAGTAAGTATAGTCGTCACGGCTGTTTTTCAGCGACAGCATCGTGGTTTCCCCGCCGTAGAACTTCTCGGGCAGTCCGGTCTGTCGGCAGAACTCCGTGAGGAAATGTCCGGGGATGGCACGTGCATAACTGCGCTCCCGGTAGCACTCCTTCGCCATTTGTGGGGTGATGAACCGTTTGGCAAAGTCACAGATATGGTGATGGCCGTAATCATACGCCGCCTGCGTGTTCGCGTAGGTCTGGAACTTTTTGGGCATCTGGCGGAACCAGCGGAAACACGTCCCGTGCTCCATGCAGTAGTCGACAAATTCCCGCGTCCATACATTTTCAGGAAATTCGGGACAGTTGCCGTTTCTTCGGATGAATGCCTTGCACACTTCCACCGTGAGCAGGGATTGTTCAGTTTCCTCGTCGATATAGCAGTTCGTCTCCCGTTTGCTGTTATCGATGGCAATGACCAGTCTTTCCGGTGTCTTGAACCGCTTCGGCAACTCCCCGAACATGTAAGGGTGTTTCTCCATCAGCCGGTCCGCCAGCATGTCGTCCAGATATACCGACAACGGCTTGAAAAACTGGGGGTCTGTGATGAAGTTTTTTCCTTCGGTCGAACAGACAGCCGCATGGAGAATCTCATAGGAATAGAACCGGGCGGGAACAAGCGAGAGGTCATGTTCCGCCATCTTGCGGTAGTATGCCGCAGTCTTGAAACGGGACGGCACGACGGCATCGGTAACCGTGCTCAATATTTTCATCCCGTCGAGCATCCCGTAATAGAACTCTTGAGTCTTTACCTCAACGGGGACATATCCGAGGATAAGCCCCGTTTTCATGACGGCGTCTGTCCTGCTGTCCGTGTAATACGGGTCGTAAATATAGCTGCGCAAGGCCAGGTATGCCAGTTGCGCATCCCAAAGGCGTTCAGGTATGAAGGCGAGAATGTCGAAATCCCCGCGTCCGTTTCGGATGACCGCTTCTGCCATTTCTCGGGTAACCATTGCTTCGGGAACGGCCGTGATATTCTTCGTTTTTTTGCGCATGGCGTAGTCACAGACTGCTCCCGAACGGTACGCCTCCGGAATATTGCGCAGCTCGAAGCTGTGCCAGCTCTCCGTGCTGCCCGCGATGATTCGTTCTATACGTCCGGGTGTGAGGAAACGTCCCGGAATATGGCTCAGCACCTCTATTTCCTTGCTTTCGACGGCTGCTTCCACGATCTCTTCCGTGAACAGGTGTTCCGGCAGCCATTCTATGGCCGATACGATGTTATTGTGCCGCATACAGTTTCTTTTTAAGGTTGGACGAACGGACGATTCTCACAAGGCGGCACCCCCGGTAGACATAGAGTATCCTGGATTCCCGTTCGGCGAGTTCCTCAAGTCCCTGCCAGTGCTGCGGTGTATTTATCTTTTCGAGTCGGACATGGTTGTTCACATATACCGTGATCGGTTTCATGCTGTCATGGGAGGGCGTATCTTCGACGAAGAGCGGCTGTTCACAGTATTCTCCCTTGTCCATGACATGCCATCTGCCGTTATCGAACAGGAGGCACGTGTCCTCCATGCGGCCGAAAATGTCTGCGTTGTCCGCGATGCGTGATGCGGATTGCCGCGGTGTTTCCCGTCCGTCACGGATCTTTGAAAAACAGTGGACGGTATCGCCGGTTCCTGTCCATTTTCCATAGGGTGACGGTCCCAGTTTTTGTATGTCGCCCAGCGACAGCAGGGCATCTACCCGTCTGTCATTGGGATAGAACACCCGGAGTTTCCTCACAAGGTCTTTTGAAAGCGTCTCATGGAGCGCCTTGATGTGCCGGACACTGCCGTCCGGCAACAGTTTTCCGATTTGTATGCTCATAATAGTGCTATCTCTTGTTGTTGAAGTATAGCCGGGTCGTCCTTCTTTCGATTGACAGTCCGGCTTGAAAATTATGATTTACAGAAGTCTTCGGACTGGTATCCGGCCATGTCCGGTACGGAACCGCGTGTCATTCCGTCCTGTCGTCTTCCCGTCTTTTCATTTTCAGTTCCCTGCCGGTTGCCGTGCGGCAGAGCGGCAGTTTCCCGGAAGCGGTTTGCTTGCATCCCTCGACGAGCCGTCCTTCGGACACCATTTTCCCGTACATTTCCCTGATATAACGGTATGCCGGGGAGGTGTTCGAATAAACGGACTTCCCACGGAGTGTCTTGACACGCAGCTTTTCGACGAGTATTTCCAGCACCTGCTCCCGGCTCTTGTACAGGTTCCGGCGCTTGGTGCGGAAGGCGTCGAGAAAGACACCCCCGATAGTCATGTCATGAGTCTTGTGGTAATACGCGAGTTCTTCCTCCTCCGTCAGGTCGAGAATCTCGCCGTAAGTGTCAGTACGTAGGTACCGGAAGGTCGTTCCTTGTGCCAGAATCTTCTCGATAAGCTCCATGTGCTCTTTAAGAACAGGGCCCGATAACGATTGGGGATGACAGTACAGGCATGTCTTTCCGAGATACACCTCGGGACAACCGTCTTTGTATTTGTTTTCCTTGATGCTGAACCCTGTTTCCGTGAAAAGGCGCTTTACCTCGTCGAAGAAGCGTCCGGCTTTCTCTTCCGGCATGCGACCGCCGTCATAGCCGGACTCGACGCGGAAGTATGTGTCGATATATATCGGTGTGTCCATTTACAGTTCTGATTTTGATATGTTATATAAAGCATAGCCCGGAACCTCCCGCTCGGGTTCCGGGCATCGTTGAAAATATTCTCATAGACGTATGGAATCGAACACTTTGTCGATGTCCTCCTGCGCCAGCCCGATGTAGCGCCGGGTGGTTTCCAGGTTGGAATGGCGGAATATCTGGTTGAGCAGGATCAGGCCCTCGGCCGAGCGTCCCATCAGCTCGTAGACATAGCGCCCGAAAGTCTTGCGGAAGGTATGTGTGGAGAATGCCCTGATCGGCAGCCTGTACCTTACCTTGAATACCTTGAGCAGCCTGTTGATGTATTCCAGCGAGTAAGGTTTCCCGGTACGCGGGCTGAGAAAGATGTACTGTTCGGGGGCGGGTTGTCCGAGCATCTCGTACAGGAAACGGTTCTTCTCCTGCACGTCCCTGTTGAACTTGATCAGGCGGTTTTTCTTTGTTTTCTGCTCGATGCGGGTCATGGTGCTTTTTCCTAAGATGTCTTTCCAGCGCAGGGTCCTCACGTCGGAGGCCCTGCATGCCGTGCAGAACGACAGCCAGCAGTAGGTCTCCCACAGGTACTCGCCGTCCTTCTCAAGCCCGCGGACCAGCCTGTTATATTCCGCTATGGGCAGGTAGTCGGCTGTCGTCAGTTGTCCCTTGATTCTTGTCACGTGGCAGCCTTTTAAGATTCCGGCAACCCTTCCGAGAGCATCAGCTCGGCCAGCGCCCCGTTCTGGGGAATCATGGCCGGAATGTCCGTACGTCCGGGCTTGTAGATTTCGGTTGCCACGTTATAGATATCCCACGCCGTGAGCGTCTTCTTCTCTTCGGTGAGTTTGAGCAGGTCCTCGGTGAAGATGGAAATCTGGGACTGGTTCAGGGGATAGGTCTCCACCTTGGACGAAAGACGCTTGTCGGAACTGTCATGCGATACGCGCAATGCTGTCAGCAATCCGATGTAGGCGTACATCTCCACCGGGGTAATTACTTTCGCTTTCAGGCGGCGGATGCGTTCCCTGTCCTCGTTCATCTGTACCTCGAAGTTCGAGAGCCACTCGTCTACACGACCGAAAAGCTCTTCGGTGGTGACTTTGTCTTTCCCGTAGTTCGACACACTGCGTTCGGGGGAGAGGATGCACTGGTTGTGGCACACCCTGACGCACGGGCCGATGGCCGCCTGGATGCCGTCCTGATGGAAGGCGATGACAAGCGTCGTGGTCAGCTCGTCCGTTTCCCATTCCTTAATGCGGATGGTCGTATAAACGCGGCGCAGGATATGCGCCTCGACGGCCATCGCCCCGTACTTTTGTTCCACCTGGGGCAGGACGACCACGCCGGGCTGTGCCTTGTTCTTGTTCTGGGCGGCGAAGATTTCCTCCACCTCGTAATTCAGGTTGTGTTTCTGGCAGATGTCCGCCATGCGCTCTATCACCTCGTAATGGTAGATTCCCTTGAGCGGGTTGCCATAGATGTCATTTTCCTTGTGTGTGCGCCGGAGCGTGTCGAGCGTCATCACCTCGACGTTGTTGTTCTGGAAATCGAACTGCACGGGGGCGGCCGTTGTTGCTAATGCTGTTGCCATAATGATTGATATTAAAAAAGTTATACAATAAGAAAGGCGGTGAACCGTTGTCCATCGCCTTTCCGGAATTCATTTTGCGGTTTCAGGCAGGTAACGCCTGCATATCAGGTCCGTGATACTCGGGTAATACACGTTGCCATAAGTTCCGTATGGTCCGAAACGGGCAAGGAAGCGGAAGTAAAAATCTACCGGACGCCGGTAGCTCGTCTGTATTTTGGTTTTCAGCAGGCGGTAGGCGTACTCGTCAGAATTTTCCACCTTGACCTTGCGTCCGTTGAAATAATAGTTTCCCTCCTTATCTGAAGAAAACGATACCTCTTCCTTTGCCGGACGCTCGCCGGCAACGACCCTGAAGAAGTCCTCCAGGGAGCGGCAATCCTGGTATTCTACCGGAATCGTGTCGCCCTCTCGCAGTTTCACGTCCAGTTTGTCAAGCAGTGTCTTGATGGCGGGCGTGTAGATATTTTCGGATTGGAAGCATCTTGTATCCCGCCAGTATTTCTCGAAAAGAGAGCCGGTTTCAAGGAGTAGGAACAGGGTTTCACGCGCTGTCTGCGGTTTATCGGCCAGATATGGAATATACTCGGTCACCAGTATGGAAAGTGAAAGATACTCCTCCGGTTGCAGTTCGCTCTTCTGGTGCAGGTTACAGTGCCTCTCGAGCAGGGAGTCGATGTCGGCTTCCCGCAAGCTTTCGTCCGTCCATACCAGGCAACCTTCTTTCTTGCAGGCGGGACATTTATCCGCTCCATACGGCAGGAGCATCACCTTGCCGCAATCGGAACAGGTGACCAGGTCGCCTCGTTCCGTATAAACATCTACCGTTTCCATTCTCAATCCTCCGCGTAAGGCCATTCAAGGCAGCAGTCATTGCATACGGCCACGCCCTCGTCACTCAGAATGTCAATATCTGTGCCCCCACATTCGGGGCATACCGGTACCTTTTTCTTGTCCATTCGTCGCTCTGCCGCTTCTTCCGTCAGAAGCAGCGGCACCCAGTATGCCGATGTGCCGAAATCCCGTATCCCGTTTTCATCCTGTATGGGTTCACAACCTTTCGTTCCCATGTATTTCTGGGAGTCCGGCCAACACACGGCACGGTAACACTTGTCCCGTTCGGGAGATTTGCCGGTATGGCGTATATAGTCTTCCTCGGGCACGTAAAGCGCCCCGTTCTCCCCGCTTCCCCATGCCGGATAACCGGTTCCTTCTTCCTCGAAAGGAGCACTTTCCTCGGGAAATTCCACGAGTGCATATAACTTGTCATCCCATGCCAGGGAACACTCGCCGCAGTGGAACCGACTTTCGTGAATATCATAACGGATATTTTCCGAATTGCATTTCGGACAGATAATGTCTTTTGTTTTTACTTTCGGGAAACTCAGGATTTCTCCGGCAATGATTTCCATGCTGGGCCAGAACAACTGTTCGCAGTAATCGTCGGCCATCTTTTCCGCCAGATTCTGCATGTCGTCATCGCTGATCTTTTCCACATCGAAACCTTGTCCTTCCAGGTCATCGCGGTGGACGGACGTGATAGGGAAATACCCGGCGTTCAGCTCCCGGATAAATTGTCTTTCCTCTTCTGTCGGTTCGGGTAAGTTGTTGAAATATTCCCTGAGCCGTTGATAAAGTTCTCTTACCATAATTATATTCCTGTTTTTAATCTAATATCCACCAGTCGAGGACCAGTAGTTCCGGTCCATGATTTTTTCAAGTTCGAGGTCGGAACGTTCTTTCCAGAGGTCGAAGTCATCAAGCAGCTCCGTTCCGTCCTCCAGAGAAAGCACAGTATCCTCATTGTCAAACAGATAGTCTTGTATGTCATATCCGGACGGATAACGGTTTTCCCGGATGATTTCTTCTGCAATTTCCTTGTCCATTCGGTTGCCATTTTTTCAGTTCGCCGGTATTGTAACCGGATTCATTTGTTTTGTCTTTTCCTTGTAAAACCTGTCGATGGCAAGGAAGTAGTCCTCCGCATCCCAATCAGTGCCCGCATGCTCAGTCTCGAATTCTTCCGCCCACTGGACGATCTCGGCATTGACGGCACGGGAGTCCCTGTCCTCCCACAGGTTGTCCGCCCCGGCATTGTAGGCAAGGTCCACGACAGCCTCCTGCAACTTGTTGTAGCCGTTACACTCTCTACCGTTGGAACGCAGCCATAAGTCCACGTCGACGGCATCCTCTTCCGTCGTCCCATTGTGCAGGCACAGGCACTGCCCGTTGCCGTTATGGCATACGAGGACCGGCCGTTTGGTGTCGGGGCATATCCGTACCAGCAGCTCATTGGCGGCAAGTGTTTCCGTATCATGCCCATTGAGCATTGCAGGAAGCGCCTGGCTGACCAGACTCAGGATTTCCTGTTCCTCCTTTGTCCCGGACGGCTTGGAAGCCAACAGGTTCTGTATGCGTTTAAGAAGATTGTAAATCATAATCAGCAGTCATTATGTTCTTTCCAGATTTTACGTTTCTCGTCATAGCCCTTGTTTTCCCACCATTCATTGCAGGTTTCGGCAAACCCCTGATGGTTGTCTCCGGCCGGACACTTGTCCTGACGGCAACCCGTGATCTGTTCCATTTGATTTGCGTCCAACGAGTTCCACCATTCCTCCATGCGTTCTTTGAACTCTTTTAAAGTACAGAATGGCTGATGGTCCTCGCATTCGTCGCACCAGTTATCATAGCGGTCTATATCCGTGGTACCGATGAATGTACGGGCATTCGGATCCACCCATGCCTGGGTCTGTATATTGTCTGAACCGCACCCCTCGCATACGACAATCTCGTCGTCATTGACATCAGCGGAGATGAACCCGTGTTCTTCCAGCCAGTGGGCAATCTCAAGCAATCCCTCGGTCTGTACCTGTCCGATGGGCTCATCGAAATCCTCGCCGGCTTCGCCGTTGAGCGTGCAGAGCAGTTTGCCGTTCCCGTCGATGAAAAGTTCATAAACGGTCGCACTTTCATAACCGCCGTATCCGTAAAAAGCGGAATTGTGGACCACCACTATCGGGGAGGTTTCATACTCCGCTGATTCCGCCTCCCGGTAATGTACGCCGCAGTTGCGGTAGAACGTGCCGATGATGTTGTTCTCCTTCTTCACGGCGTCGCGGATTTTCTCCATAAGTGATCTTCTGATGGAGATGATACTGAGGTGCGCATAATCCTTACGGAGACGTCTGTACACTTCCTGCTCGAAGTTGCCTCGAACAGAGTCGAAAGGGGATACGCCGGCGTTCTCCCGGATATATTTGTCCTCGTTAAAGTTGTAGCGCCGGCAGACAATATTCTTGACGCGGCGGAATTCCTCTCCGGCAAATTTGAGGATACTGTTCTCGCCTAGCGAAGTCGGAAAATAGCAGCGGGGCATGTGCACTGTCATTTCACGGTAAAGTGTGTCATCGTCTTCCGGAAAGGTTCTGTCTGTTTCCGGCTTTGTAGGTTTTTCCTGTTCCATGTTGCTTGTTTTTTATCTGTAGTTGAACAATTTCCGGTTTGCCGCCCGTTGCATGGCGGTCACCATATTCTTATGTCATAATCTTTAAAATAGTATTCCAACTCTTTTAATCCTTCCAAAGAGTGCAGCTCGTTCTTTCCGGTCACTTCGATGTCGACGGATACTGCATTTTCATCTTTGATGTTTACTTTGGCATTGTCAAATACGCATCTTACATATTCTGCAATGCATGAGGCAGGCAGGTCGTTTTTTACAATATTAAGTACCATATTATTTATTGTTCATTAAATGTTTGCTACGTCCATAAACCGGGCACCGCTTGCGGTATCTGCATTCGCCCCGGGCCGCGTCGGTATGCGCCCGGTGCCATTCATCCCAGCTCTTCACTCCATTGTCTGTAAGGAATATGATCAGTTGCATGCAGCAGAAACCGCGTTCCTCACGTTTCCGGTCATGAAGGTTGGCCAGCCCGTTATCTTTAGGTTTCATACAGGTTTGATGTTACGGCAGGTTTGCTCGAAACGCCTTCATGGCATATCATTAAAACCATGAGACATGCACATAGGCATCGCTTTGGTCACTGCCGTTGATTAGACAATCGAGTACTTCGATAAACTTTTCCCGGTCCATCCCGACCTTTGCCAGGCAGGAATAAAATTCTTCGGCATTCTGCCGGAAGGTTTCATCCTGTTCTGAGATATGTTTTCTTAGCTGCTGCAGACCCGAACGGGCTATTTCGAAGTCATCGGTATAGGCGTCTTCTGCGGAGTTATCAACTTCGAACATTGTCAGGATATCATAAAAGATATCCTGACCGTCCCCGCCATACATACCCGGA
The DNA here is from genome assembly GCF_018390535.1 of Bacteroides propionicigenes. GTDB lineage: Bacteria > Bacteroidota > Bacteroidia > Bacteroidales > Bacteroidaceae > Bacteroides > Bacteroides propionicigenes. The sequence continues at coordinate 448,163 of NZ_JAHBBW010000002.1, forward strand.
TATTTGTATTCGATTTGCCAAACTCTGGCTACATGTAGTTTTCTGGCCATTATCTTTTCATTTTTCGGATTTGTTGTCTTATGCAGTGCAGCATCAATTCGATACCACGGATGCTTTCCTCATTCTCTTTCAGTTTGTAATAGTAGGCGTTCGCTTCGTCGTAGTCTTCCCGTGCCTTGCGCAATCTGCATTCCTTGGCGTCACGGACCTGTTCATGGGACAGGTCGTAACCGATGAACTCGTCCATGAAACAGGAAACCGTACGCCCGTAATAGTGGTCCGTGCGGGTTTCCACCGCAGTACGGATGATGTCGTCGCACCGCCTTCCGAGTGTCCGGAGTACGTCGCTGATATGCCGGTCATGGTACTCGTAACCGAAGAAACGGGTATACCACTCGTGTTCCTGCCGGTTTGTCTTCCCCGCGTAATACTCGTACCATTGGGCGTCGCACTTGGTGTGCCTCTGGGTAACCTTGAATATGGCATACTCTTCACCGATCCATGTAAAACGTGAGAGTATCTCACTCGCTTCTTCCTCATAGTAGCTATCCCGCCAATTCAATTCTTCGGTCTGGCTGAGCGGGAGGAATGACTGTTTGGTGATCCACTGCCCGAAACCTTTGTGCGTGACATGCGGAAGCACTTTCACGACCTTGCTCCATGCCTCGTTGCAGGCTTCATCCAGTGAAGGGAAACTTTCAGGAAAGCGTTCCCTGTCCGTTCCGTCTCGCAACACCTCGTTCCAATCTTTGTCGCAGACAATGAGGGTGAGGTCCTCCCTCACATGGCAGTCGCGTTCGCAATAGCCGTAGGGAGCATCGCAGAGCGTGTACCACTCCTTCGGTCCATAACCGTCGTCACGTCCCAGATAGCGTCTGGGCTTCCCCTTCTCTGTCTGCACCTCCCATACTTCCGTGCAGTTTCCACGGTCGATATGGTGCAGGCGTACCCTGATTTCCTTGTTATCTCGTTTTTCTTCCATGTCGTTCATTTTTAGTATGGCCTGTCTTTTTCTTTTCGAGAATCCGGTAGATTTCTTCAAGGTCATGCTCATTGTCTATCGGTTGCCCGTATTCCGTATCCACGATGACCACCCTGGCATTGGCCAGGTGACATCCTGCTATCGTCTTGTCATAGTCGCTCCATTCAGGATTGATTTCTGTTACCGTGTCAAATTCAAGTCCGTATGATGTCTTCATTGTATTTCCAGTTATTATGCGTATTTTTCTATTTTATGCTGCCGCTTTGTTCTGCCCGTCGATAATATGCCTGCATTCGGCTTCCAGTTCTTTCATACATTCCGTACCATAGAATCCCCAACAACTGTCCAGTTCATTGTCATCGTCACTTTCCGGCATGATGCGATACCCGAAAACTTCCCCGGTATAGTAGTTGTCAAGGGTACTGATTTCGTCTTGCAGGTATCCCTCGATCCGCTTCCTGCGTTTCGCGGTGATGTTCTTCCACCCGTATTCCCGGCGCACCTTGTCCAACGGTACCGCGATGATTCCGAAAAATCCGGAATCCCACGGGCAGCTGAACGGCGAGGTGGATATTGTAATGCCGCCATGGTCGTAGAGGTAGACCGGCAGGGCGATATATTCCTTCAGGAACGATTCCCGGAAATTTCCGATATGCCCTTCAAAAACCTTGTCGATATCGAAGTGGTCATCAAACTCCTTCTCCGGGCGGTAGCGACGATGTGCCGTATAAAGCGTACCGAGATTGTCATACGCTTCACGCGGGCTTCGGGCGTCATCATCATAATAGATGTTGATGCGATACCCGTTATATTTGATTTGATTATATAGATTCATTTGCCTGGGTATTATGTTTTGTTACAAAGTCTTACAAATTGTTCCGTAATCTCGTCCCGCTCGAACTCGTCGCAGTTCAGGTCGAAGAATATACCCGAAGCCGCGAGCATGTCACGGGCTTCTCCGTAGGTAAGGTCGTTCCTGTGCCTGTATCTGTCCACCATATCCCGATGTTCGGCTTCCGCCCGGTCGTGCAGCCTCATTTTATACTGCCTGTACCATGCGGGGAACTGTTCCTTGGAAACCATATGTTCCAGCTGCAAGTCCCGGTATCTTCCCGGTGCCAGCAGGATGTGGCTGTCAATGTAGGACTTCGCCTCGGCTATGATTCCCTCCCTGGTGAAGGGACGGTGGGAGCGTGCCGTGAAATGCACCCATCCACCATGCAACGGGTGTTCGATTTCAATCTGCACACCCTGCCTCCTGACATGTACCACGATATAGGCGGTCTGGCCGGGGAACATATCGTCCTTGAGGCTCACTTCCCGGCAGGCCGGCGGGTCAACATGGATGTAGTGGTCCTGCCTTGCGCCCTCGAGGAACCTTTCAAGCTGCCGCATCGACTGGCAGTAGATGAATGTCCCCACGCGGCACTGGCCTCGGCGGATGTCGCCGTAATAGTACTTTCTTGCCCTTGCTCCGGTAATGCGGGACTCGTCCGATGCCTCGAAATAGCTCCGGTAGGTATCGTCCGTACGGCAGAAATCATATATTTCCTGAAAAGTCCTTGTTTTCATTTGTTACTCCTTTTTATGTATTGTCTTCTTCCGGCGGGGGAAATTCCCCCGTCCTGTAAAATATCTCTCCGAGACGGTCAGCCTGTTCCGCCAGACCTCTCTTCCGGACAGCCGACACGGCATCGCATGCGGCCTTTTCGTACATGCCCAGCAGTACCGCCTCGGGCAGGCGTTTCGTCCGCCACACCTCCTGTGCGGTGGCGAGCATCTCCACCTCGCAGCCCAGATGGGCGGCTGTGAGGATAATGACGGCATTGCCGATAAAGTTCGGTATGCGTTCTTCCTGTTGTTCTCCTTTCATTGTTCCGTGCCTTTAATCCGTTTCGAACTCGTCTTCATAGACCTCGATCTCCTTCCCGCTCTCGCAGATGCGTACCAGCCAGGTGTATTGGAGCCGTTCCAACAGCTCTATACGGCGATAGCCCTTGTAGGGCACTTTCAGCGTTGCAATGTCTCCCGGTTTCATGTCAGGCGGGTATTTCAAACTGGACATGGAAATGGAATTCGCTTATCAGGCTGCAGATCTGCGGTACTGATTTAGGATCCTCCCCGTAAGGGTAGAAGATGGTCCGGCAACGTGTCAGGCATCGGATACCCTGTTTTCGTAACCGGTACAGCAGGTAGGCCCTGCGTCGTAGTTGTTTCTTGCTCATCGTATAAAGGATTATGTCGTTTTGATTAGAATAGCGGTGTGGTCGTCAAACAGGGGCATCTCTTTACGTTTTCGATGTAATGCCTCCATTGAAAGATGCTCATCTTGTGTTAACAGGGATGAGCATCATTTCAATGGAGGGAGTACTAATTTATTCTGACCCGCCACACCGTGCCGCCTACCGGGCGGATGGAGATGACGGCCTATTTCTTACGCCATGCCGCCATCTTCTTTTTGATGTTGATATTGTTGTCCGCCAGCATTTTTTTCAGGACTGCCAGCAACCGCCAGCCTTCTCCGTTTTTATACTCTTCCGCCTTGGCTGACAGGAACGCCAGTGACTGGTACTTGTCCAGACGCCGACCCCGGTCATTGACAGCCGTGCAACCGTGGAAACGAATCAGGTTCTGCATGGTAAAGAACGCCCCGGCTCCCTTATAGGCATCCATCCATGCCTTGCTTTGAGGAGTGCCCCATGGCAGCCGGATACGACGGTCATTGAACTGTCTGACCGCGTTGTAAAGCTGTGTGGCGTCCAACGCGTGCCTGATGTGGGTTATCGCGATGGAAAGCGGGTAGTACAGTTTGGATTGCAGGTCCTCCACGAAAATATTACGGCCGTGTATACGCTTGTAGGGAACTCCCTTGCATTTTCTTGTTTCCAGGTTGCCCACGTGTTTTTTCAGCGCGTTGACATAGTCGCTCGCGATGGCCAAAACCACATCACGGTTGAACCAGCGGTTTCTCTCGGCAAAACCCGTGATGTCCTTGTGTTCCATCTTCATCTGGGCGTGCAGCTCGTTCAAGAGCATTTTCCACTGGTAATCATAGCCTTTCCGGTGAATCATCTCGGTCACCCCTGCCGGCTCTTTTTCACGGTAATGCGTGTATGACATCATATGGAACATTTGTGCCATGACCCACCGGCGGAAGAGTCGGTTGTTGGGAACGGTACCCTGTGCCATGATGCTGCCGAATATCGGGTCGTTGTCATCCAGGATGGTAAGTTTCCCGTCTTTGTTGGAGGCGATATACTCGCCGCCCTCGGCTCCCTGCATGGCGAACAGGCAGCTCACGTCCACACCGGCACCGCGGAGTGCCTCGATACGCTCCCGCGCCCCTTTGGGAAGTCCGGCGGGAGAATTATGGCCGGCCACCACCGGATAGACGGTGCCCAAATCCGAATTCTTGCCGATAACGGTGCCCGTGGCGGCAAATTCCTTGTCCGCGATGGCGAATTCCGTGCCGCATCCGGGGCACAGGACTTTTGTTTCTTGTTTCTTTCTGCTCATTGTGAATTTGTTAATAGTTGATTACTTCCGGGTTCCACCCATTTTCTGAGTATCACCAGGTCCTTGTCTTTTTCGCTTTGCCAGAACCATTTGCCCATCGTTTCGGGATTCCATGTGAACCCGCCTATAATCCGGCAGAGGATATAGAATTCCAGCTCGAATTGCGCGGTATCCCGGTGTTGCCCGTACAGCATGTCCCCGTCCTCGAGGTCACTTTCGGGCAATGCCATGAAATACCGGCGGGACTTGCTCTGGCTGCGCTCCGATGGTATCGAATGTTTATAGCGGCGGTACAGCTCCTCCACATCCGTGAAAAAATCCCCGCAGCCGTACTCCGGCAACCACGGAGCGCCATCATACCTGCCGTTCCGTATCATGTGTCTCCCGTTTACTTTTAAACTTCTGGACTGGAAATCAATCCGGAAATTTGCGCCGTTCTCTATGGCGGTGACGGTTTCTCGGTAAATATCTTCCATTTTCTCACCTGTTTACAATTAATGGCACTCAAACCCCTAGCGCGTATCTTTATAGTCCTGATAAATACAGTAGGACTTCGGTCCTGAACCAGGTAGTTGCCTGGCTCAGGACCAAGCTTGAATACTGTATCTTGAATTTGGGTCCCTCGTGCATATGCGGTCGCGCTACCTTCTGTTCAGGGGACTCATCCGGACGGCACATCCCTTTAAAAACCTGATACGGGCCGCGAGTACAGCTGGAACCTGTGTCATCTGTCGTGTTAGCAGGAGATGACACAGGCTCCAGCCGTGTGAATTGCGGCTCTGTTGAAATCCCGGCCTTGCCCCCTTTGCCCTGTGCTGTTCTTTTTGCGGTTCCCGGAATGCCGGCACGTTCCTTTACAGGTCCGATGTCTGCTGTGGCGGAAGCCGGAATGGCGCCGTCGTATAACGTTAGGGATACGACGGCGCGAGACGGGCTTATCGGGGACAGCAGGCTGAATCCATTCCCCCGAACCGCACGTTCCCGTGCTGGAAAAGACTGAAAGTTCTCATAATACCGGCACATGGCTTTATGCTTCCGATGTATCCCGCGTATGGGTCTTCTGCGGAGTCCGAAGGCGACGGTCAGCCGCCTTCAGACTCGGAAAGAAGACGTTGGTACGCGGGATGCCCAAACCTATTCCTTGAACTTTCCCGGTGTGCTCCGGTAACGGGTGCGGGACAGACGGCACATGACTTTAATTTCCCGATACATTACAGGCGCAGCCAGAATCGAGATGGGATTAACCGGGTGTTAGACCGGTTAATCTCGATATGGATTCTGGTTATAAGCCTGTAACGTTGAATAGCCTGCCCGTCCACCCGTTCTGCCGTGTGCCCGGCGTAACTTATAGCGATGCCACCAGCGTGTTGTACACCGCCCGGCTGGTCAGAAGGGCGTTACGCATGCAGCCGACAGTCAGGTAACCCGGTATGTCCCGGTCTGTTTTATCGCGGTTGGCCTTCACGTTGCGTCCCCGTCCCCGGACGATGCAGCCATCCGGTTTGGTTCGGACATATCCCAGACCGCCGATCTTGCACCTGCCCGTCTGAATGGCTCTAAAGCAGTCCATCACGAACTTGTTCAGCTCGTTGAGGTCACTCTTCACATTACAGACCGGCAATACCTGTATCGCCCAGCTGAACTCGCCCTTGTACAGGTAACGGTTCACGGCGTCCACGGCTTTTGCCAGTGTCGTGTCCCGGCAGCGGATTGTCCGCCGCTCGATCTCGTGCTGGAAGGTCTTGATGCGTGATGACGAGAGCGAGACCATGCCGCCCTTGATACTGAATCCTAAGAACTTGAACCAGACATCGGCTGCCAGGTATTCCACTTTCTTGGGATTTAGCTTCATGGATTTATCTTCCAGGCGTTTTTGGAGTGTGTCCATCGCTTTTTCATAATCCTTGCCGATAAAAAGCATATCGTCGGAATACCGGACGTAGTAGCCGTTCATTTGTGACAGTTCCCTGTCTAGGTCGTAGAGCAGTACATCCGCCAGCCAGCTAGCCACAGCACAACCCTGTTTCAAGGATTGATACTTGCTTTGCAACCGGTTATCTTCATCGAAATAGAGGTCCGAGTGGTAATATTTCCTAAGTACGTCTATCAGGGCAGACTGGCCGTGTTTGGCCTCCACCTTGTCGAACGCCTCGTCGATGAACCGTATCGGAACACTGTCGAAGTATTTGGAAAGGTCGGACTTCCAGCCCAGACAGCCGCTATTGCCGGTTTCTGTCATCCGGTGGCTGACTTCCGTAACTACCTTGCCGCACCCTATACCGGTCTGGTAGGACTTGCACGAAGAGTGCAGCATCTCCGGCATCAACTCGAAGAGCAGGTCGTTGGCGATACCCAGTACTACGCGGTCCATCGGCTCGTTTACGTACACTGTGCGGAACTCACCGTTGTCCTTGGGTATCTGCGCCGTGTGGGGAGGGGAAATCTCGTACTTTCCCCGGCGCATGGCATAGGCCATCGCCATACGGGTATGCTCGTCGGTCAGCCGAATAAGTTGGTCTTTCCTAATGTCTTTCAGCACGCCTTTCTCAATGGCCTTCGTCCACTGGCCTATGTCGAAGAACATTTGCAATATCTTGTCTTCATTCATAGCACTCAAAACTTTTTTGGGAAAGGATAAAATTCAGTATGTCCATGCCGGATTCTACGTCACATTCCTGCTCGTACTCCTCGCCCGTGTAGTAACTGTAACCCATGATGAAGATTTTCCCGTCTTTCCGGAGCGACGCGTTCGTGATGACCAGTTCCACGGGGTCACGGTCCACAACATGGAGATAGGTCGAGGATTGTTCACCGTTGTCATCAAGGCTGCCGCCACACTCGGAAAGCAGCTCCACGGACAGGGCGTAACATTTTTCATTCAGGGCTTTCTCCGCCACGTGATGGTTGTTCATCTCTTCCGTAAGTGTTCGGATGCGGTCACCGCGTCTCTGCTCGGGAACCGGTTCGAAAGCGGTTTCGAACATCCAGACAGGCATCCATTTATGGAAGACGGCGGGTCCCAAGCGGCATATGTAAACTTCATCGTTCTCTTTCTCCGTCTCCGGGATATCCATTCCCGAGGCTCGTGCTGCCGCTACGCTCATGCGCTCGAAACCGCCGAGGCAGGAAGGTGCCGACTTCAAACGGTAGGGACGGATGTTTCCTACAGGGACACCCATTGACATAAGTAGCATCCCCTTAAAAGTGTCGGTAACGGGAGTGGTTTGCTGTTTGTTCATTCTTTTATTCATTTTCTGGTCTTTGTACATACATTATGATTTCTCACGCATCCTCCGCAAGGGCTACAAGCCGCTCTTCCGGCAGCAGGAACTCCTCGTCCGTGAAGTAATAGCAGATTTTCCGGTCCACGGCCTCCGCCTCGTCCGATATGGGTGCGCCGTCTTTGCCGACCAGCACGTCTTGCAGACCCGTTACAGAGACTAGGGTTTTGTATTCCCCGCCCGTTCCACGGAACAGCGTCAGTTCCCTGACAAAATATTCCCTGTCATTCCATGTGATAATCTCAAACATTTCCTCCACTTCCGGGAACAGCCGGCACAGGACCGGAAACAGTTTGCAGGCATCGCTCCGGAGCATCAGGAAGACACATTCCATCAGGCATAGTCCGGCATCTTTGAGCATGGGCAGCAATACGTCCGTGCCTGCTCCGTTTGCCTCTGCCACTATCAGGGCTTTCCAGTATCCTTCCTGGAATGAGTCCGTCCAAGGGATGAGTTCGGCTGCCCTGACGGAATAGGAAACCGCGATTTCTTCCGGATTGTCCTCGTCCGTGGAAATCAGTCCTATTTTCGTGTCATCTTCGACAGGCTCCTTTACCGGCAGGCAGACTTTCATTTTCCGGAACGTGTCCGTGTCCTCGTCCGCCCAGTTGACAAAGCCGCCGAATCTTATAAAATCATATCTGCTCATTTGTCATTATTGTTTATTGTTATTTACCTTACAATTCTTCCGGTTCTCCATCGTTGATACTCCGGTAGAAACGGTCTCCGTCCGCCCACTTCTTGGCGGTGATAGCCAGCTCGAAAGCTTCCTCTATGGAAAGGCCGTCGGCGGGAAGGGCATCAAGGAGTTCTCCCATGCATACGTCATTCTCGCGATACTCTTTCTGCACCTTTCCGAGTGTCATTCTGCCCTTGTCCGTCTTTTTACGCCACAAAAGCATCTGTTGTATCCAATTTTTCATGCGATTCTTTTATTAAAGGAAATCCTTGGCATAACTGCGGGCTTCATTGAAAGTGTTGAAGCCGATTCCACTCATGCAAGAGATTGCCCAGTATCTTAATTTCCTGCTTTCGGCACGGGCAAGATAGATTTGCCCGATACAAATCCCGTCTTTGAGAATGTCATGCCGCTTGTCTTTTGTAATCCGTACCATGTTCCGACATTCACTTGTCCATTTTCCAAAATCCGTAATCGGACCCGTCACCGAGATGAGCACCGAAATAGTACCCCTCCGGTGAGTAACTATCGAGCGTGTCGAACAGCGATTCCAGCAATCCCGCCGCGTCATCGCTGTTCCACCAGTCTGCTTCTTTGTCCTCCATGGCATGGGCGGGGATGGCATTCATCACCTGCACGTACTCCGGTGTGTCACGGATAACGTCCAAGAACGCCGGAATCAGGTCCTGCGTGCGCATCGTGCCGTGGGAGATACTCTCTCCCGGCACGGCATGGAGGCGGTTTTGTGTCCTCTCGTCTATGAACATGGCATTTAGATAAAGGGCAGACGGGTATCTTCCAGCATGGAGGCCAGCATTTGACACATCTCGTATGAAGCACGGTTGCGGTCGTCAATGCAGCGTGAATCACGCCCTGCCATAGCGGTAATGGAAGCCTTTACCGTTCTGAAGAATGTCTGTTCCAGTGTCTTGTGGAAATAAGGAAGAGCCTGGGCGAAACGTTCGGACTTGAATCCCAAATCGTTCATGGCGTATTCCAGCTGTTTGGCCGCCTTGTACTCGCGGCTGTTCTCCAGGCTTTCCGGAATATCACCGAACTGTGCGGTCCGGAGCTGGCGTTCCAGTTCGATGACGGCCACCGAAAGCAACAGTTTGATGGCTTCCGGGTTGCCGATACCGTGTTTCTGCCCGTCAGCGGTATGGAACTCGATCAGGTTTACACTGTTATTCTCTTGTAATTCTTTGTAGCATGCGAGGGTCTTGCTGAGCGCTTTTGCTTTCTCTTTATCCATAATTTTATCTGATTTGATTGTTATTGCACACAAGTACGTCCCCAACGATGAAGTCTTTCGACGCCGGGTGATGAGCACGGAATATCCTGCTCGCTTCAAGATTGAGGGACAGAGGGATAAGTTTGCCTTCCTCGTTGACGACCATTGTCGTGCTCCCGTCCAGTTCCACCAGTTCGATGTAGCCGCCGACAATCGCCTGCATCTCCTCCAGCGTGAAGTCTGAGCCATTGGCTGGCTGCACGGGTTGGCGTGTTCCGTCCGTTTTGATGATTTCTGTCATAGTTGCTTTGAAATTTTAAGATTCATGACTCGCCAGTATATCCAAAATCTGTTGCAAAGGGAATTTTTCAGTATAGAATCGCTCGTCGGTATGTTTGCCGTACGCCCGGTATCTGGCTTCCCCGTTTGCAAATACCGCCAAGATATGGCTGACCAGCACATTGTCCGGCGGAACCAACCTTTCCAGTTCCGTTTCGGTCAGTTCCACGAAGCACCAGTTATTGTCTTCCGGCAAGTCCTCGCTGCCCAGTATCCCGTCCTCGTCCGGCTGGTAAAAACCAACCGATATGTCATAAAAGTTCAAAGACTGGAAACTGATGTCATCCTTGAATGGCTTGACGGCTTCCAGCCTGCCGGACTGTGTCTGTCTCCACTCTTTTGACAGGTACACGATTGCAAAGTCGCAGCAATCCCATGCACTGTCAGTTCCTGCCTTGAGCAGGAGGTATGGGGTAGGTTCATTTGAGATTTTCATCGTATTTCCCTCCTTTTATGCCACGCGTGATACCGTTTCACGGTGCGTAGCTGGTTAATGATATGGCCAAAAAGCTCGCGTGAATAGATGCGGTAATGGAACACAGCCGAATACTCGCATACATTGCCGTGAAAGTCCACGTGGGAGCGGTCATCCGCAAAGTCGAACAAGTCGCCCTGGATTTCCAGCGTGTATTTGTTCTTCCGTAGCCAGTCAAAAAACTCGAAGATGTCCTTCTTTTGGGAGTAGAAAGTGCAGTATTCGTAGCGGTTTCCGCGCAGGTTCCTCAGCAATGCCGCCATCTCGTTCCGTTCCCGGCGGTCGCCAAATTCGGATCCCGTCCGAGTGGCGAGGTTCTTCAGGAAATATATTTTACCTCCATACTCGAAATAGTACGGTATGTAGGTGACCGTCTTTTTGTACCAATTGACATATTTGACAAAGGAAGCCTTCTTGACGATGGCGGGATGCAGGTTTACTTTCTCCATGTGTTCCCGAATCTGGCGGTAGATTTCCGCATTGGAAAGACGTATGGGACGTTCCGCCCGGAAATACCTGCCGTCCGACTCGAAACAGAGCGCGTACAGGTTTCGGTAATACGGTTCCCCGACAAAGAACCAGTCGCTCTGCATGCGGGCCGGAGGCAGGCATTCCAGCAGTTCGTAATAACGTTCCTCCGTAATTTCATGGAAGGGCTTGCAAAGTGCCCGGGTATAACGCTTCACAAGCAGTGTCATGCGTACCGGTGATACAGCGACCAGGTACGGGTTCTTCTCCCTTTCGCGCAGTGCTTCCAGCGTCTCGCCGCCGTAGTCGCTGTGCATGTCATCCGACATCGACGTGAGGCATGTCCCGTCGAAATAACGTGAATCGATGATGTATCTCATGGGCACTGGATTAAATGGTTATTTTCAACACCTGACCGGCGGCATATTCGGCATTGCGGGTGAGCTGGCGCTGCCATGCCTGGTTGCGTGGCGCCCACTTGAAAGCGTTACGCTTCAAGGTTGTACGCATATCGGTATCGGGTATTTTGTCGAAGAGGATTTGCAGGCGGTCTTCTTCGAAGTTGTAGACCACCTTGCCGCCATCGAACGGAATCTCACGATTTTCACGGCTTGCCCGTTCCTGCTGCTTTTCCCGCACCTTGCGGACGAGTTCGGGATACTTGAAGATTGAATGGCGTGCCGTGACGACAGGTTTCTTGACTTTGTCGTTCCACTCTCGCAGACGAGCGACGGCACGGTCGATGATTTCCACGTTGCCATGGTTGACATAGGTGGAGAGTCGCCCGGCGAGGTTGCTGACGAAGAGAGCCCGGCTATAGCCTCGTGCCGTACCCGTATCGATACCGTGAATGGTCGAGGCGGCATCGTCGATAAAGGCTTTGACCTTCTGCCACTCCTCCTCGAGACGCTGTTCTTCGGGCTTGGCCGCTTCGGTAGCCTTGCGAATCGCTTCGAGTGCACGTTCTCGCCATTCCCGGAACGCCGTGACGCTCTTGGCGTGGCTGTTGCAGGCCTTTTCGTTTCGGCCCGTGTTGAAGCGTGCAGGTCCCGTAATCATCGCGCTGGCACAACGGCTGTTGGCGGCGATCATGGCAGAGAAATAGCGTTTGTAGTTTTCCATGTAACGTTCCCGCTGCTGCTCGGGCATCGACTGCAAATCCTCGTGCAGTTCCTTTTCGTGCGAGGCGATGTCTGACTCACCCCGCTCGTCGGGTGAGAAGGAGGTGAGGTTGTAGGAGCTGCACGCCTGCTTGAAATATTCTTCCAGATAGCCCGGGTGCGCCACTTCCACAACTTCCCAGTCCTTAAAGTCCGCCGGGGCGAGGATTTCTTCCTTGCCCGGATTCCCTACAAGATGGGAATAGCTGCAATACCCGTGTCTCTTTCCCCTGAAAAGAAACGCTACCGGTTCGCTTTCCGGGGCATCCACACGCCGCACCATGGTCACACGATGGGCATTTTCCTTTGTCAATAATGTTGTTTCCATACCTTTCTTCTTGATTTCGTTATTTGATTGTTTCCGATTTTTATTGTTGCTTCATCCGGGCGGCATGGTCCATTACAGAGGCGAACCCCACCTCGATACCTATCTGGTATCCGCCCTTGATGGTCGATTCCAGCTCCGCCTCGCTTTCGATCAGGGATTCCGAATCATCGGCATAAAGCCTGTACAGGGAGAATACGTCTGCCTCCCATAGCTTCCGGGCATTTTCCGCCGATACAAGCAGCCACACGAAACCGTCCTCACGGGTTACCTTGACGGCGGCTTCGCTATGGCTCAGAGTCCGCCACTCCTTGATGTCCAGTGCCACCCTCCACACGATATACATCAGCGTATCGTGGCGGCTTTTAATATCAGGGGAATCGCACAGGCGGCTGGCCACATCTTTGAGTGTCCGGAAAGAGTCCGCCATGAACTGCTCCACGACATACGGCTTTTCGGCAATGGCGGAACAGGCATCGTCCGCCCTGCCTGATTCCGGAACGGTCTGAATATCCTCCTCTTCAAGGAAGATTTCACGGTGCAGGTAGTCCAAGTAGTAATATGATTTCATTCCGCTTATTCTTTGGGGGTGAAAGTGATTCTCGTGTGCCCGTCATAACCGAAGGACGGTTTCAGGCCGAAGGCTTCGGCATCACTGCTGATGCAGCAGATGTCCCAAATCTCCAACCCTCCGGCGCAGGTTATGACGGTATTGTTTTCAGATATTTGCGGCGACTTGTCTTTCAATGCAGCCCCGCCGCAGATGCCGCGTAGAATAACACCACGCTGGTGGGTAGTAAGTTCTTTCGTTTCCATAGACCTAATCTTTTGCTTTTACACCGAACATGTTCTCCATTGTACTGGCGAGGGCTTCCTTGAAACCGTCGCTTACGCCCCAGTATTCAAGTAACCCGTTGCCGATGACCTGCATCTGTTTGTCGGTGGGCATATCGCCATCATACCCGTATTCCTTGAGCAGGGCACGGCTGATGATGACACCTTTTATCTCGTTGATTCTATGTTCCTCTCCCATAGCCGTTAATACATCTTTACCCGCAGACCAGATATCTGCTTTCTCGTTATTTCTGTCATTTTCTTTATCCGTTTATAAAAGCATAGGGGCATTCCGCCCCCATAGTTGTTATTAATTCATATTATTTTGCATGATTTTTTCCGGAACACCTATCCGGCATAGATGTACTTGAGCTTGGGCACTCCGTTCTGGAGCACGGTGAAGGCGTTTTCTTCCACCTGCACGTCCTTTGCCTTTGGCCACCATAGCCACGAGAGTTTCCCGTCGGGTTTGAGGAATGCCACGGCATTACCCTGCACTTTCCCGACCTCACGCACGCCGAGGTCTTTTCCGCCCTCGAACAGCCGGACGCACCGCCACTTCGAGCCAAGCGTCATTTTCCGTTTCACGTCTGCTAATGTTTTCATACTCATTGCGTTTTTATTATTGCATATAAATTCTGCATTTCCGGTTGCACCGTCTCAGGCTGTCCGCCGAGAGCGGATAACTGCGGTTCAAATGGTCGGGAAACCCTTCTCGGAACATCAGCTCCGCCGTAGCGTACTCCTTGCACCATTTTCGCCGACGTCTCCCACGGGCAGGTCTCGTTTCCGGCATCCGCCTTTTCGGAGATTTCGGCACACGCCATTTCCCACCGACAAACACCGCTTCATATTCCCGTTGTAACACGCCGCTGCAATACGCCGCCACGCTGACAGCGGGCACACTTCCGAGCTGTCCCGTCGCGGCAAGGCTGTCAAGCGTATCGGTGGCAGCCTTGAAACTGGCAAAGCACCCGTAACTGCGGGTGCGCTTTGCGTCAAACACTTCTATCATATTTATTCGTTTTATTATTGGCACATCCGTTCTCCGCTTCCCCGCACAGGATAACAGCGGAAGCACGGCAGGCGGTTCCGCAGAACGCCAGACCGTGCTTAACCGTGTTATATACAAGGTAGGCACAACGCCTCACGGCGCAAGGAAGTCATATCGGAGGGAATTTTAGAAAAGTGCGGGCATTTCAGGGTGCAATCCTGACACAGTGTATATCAATGCCCGAAAAAGCGCGCACGCCCCGCAGTTTCCGCAGCACGTGTGCGCGTCATGTCACTCGCCATCGTCCCCGCTGTCAATTCCTGCGGTGATGTTGCATATCTCCTGCAATGCCGATTCTATCTGCACAAGGTCGTCGATGTCGAACTTCACGGCATCGCAGTCCTTCTCCCACACTTGGCGGGCTATGAAGACGGCATCATGCAGCGACCGCTCGGACTCTTCCAGAGCGGTCTTCAGGTCGTCCACGGTGTACTCCCCGTCCTGCGGCGGAGGTACAGTCCCGGCACCGTTTTTTGCCGGGAAATTCTTTTCGCCTATCACGTTACAGTTGCTTTCGCCCGAAATGAAAAGCGCGTATCCGTGGCATACGTCACAAGAACACGCGCTTACGACGGCAGATACGAAAAGGGCAGGCAGTCCCACACGTTCAGCGGGCTGCCTGCCGTCCTTTTGCCTTTTTCGGGCAGGTTTCAGTTACTCCGTTGCCCTTATGCCGCCTTTTTGCTTTCGTCGGCAACCGTTCCGGCAGGCTGTTCCGCCACCTTTTCAGCCTTGCCGGTCTTGGTCGTTTTCTCGGCAGGCTTTTCGAGGCTGGCGAGGTTCGGGGCGAAATTCATGGCGTTGCGGATAGCCTTTGCAGCGGCATGGATTGTCTTTTGGAAATCACGGTTTGACTTCTCGAGGTCTACTTTGGTCGGCACAAGACCGATACGCGCCCAAACGCTGTCGGTAAGGTCGTACTTCTTGATACGATTTCCCGACTTCTCGCAGATGATGATTTCCGCAGGGGTTGTGGCACGGAATTTCGAGCGTATGCCGTCGGCATCGGCACGCAGTTTCTTTTCCTCCGCAATGGTGTGCCACATAGTTGCGACCATGTTTTTAATCACACGGAAAATCTCGTTGTCCGACATGTCGGCAGGCTCAAAGTCCGCACCGAAAAAGTGCTGTGCCGTCTGCACGAGTTCACCGTCCTTGTTGGTAGAGTTGTAAACCAACATGATACCTGCAAACGAACCGATGTTTGCATACTGTTCCTTGTTCAATTTAGAAGTTGCCATAATGATAAAATTTTAGAAACACTGCGCAAAATCACGCATTGCGGGCACTCGGGGAGTCGAACCCCGAACTCTGCACCATAGCGCAAAGTGTGGCATTTCCTGCCACGCGCCCAAAAATTTGCCGTGCATTTCACCCTGCACGGCAAAATTTTTCGTAACTTTGTCGCACTTAAAACGTACCCCATAGCAGAGCTATCCAAATGAGCGCATTTTCGGCATATCGTATCTTTGCACGAGTTCTACTCATCGTGTCGTGGCTCTGCGCTGCTTTACTCCAATTTCGGCAAGACGCTTCTCTGGCACGTTCCGGATCTTTTCCAATCCGGCAGCTAACAGTAAGGCGGTGGGCGGCTGGTGATTATGGGCATAACATTGGCAATGCTCTTTTCTCAAGCTCCGTGCGGACTGTTTTTCCGCTACCGTGCATTTTATCTCCGTGCGCACAAGGGCGCAATTATGGCATTATTCTTGCACGTCCTTTTCAGTGGCGGTATTCTCAATACTCCCAGCGACTTGCAAAAGTCTTGACGTATTTCCGGCACTCGGAATAAATACGATTTATCCCGTTCCATAAATTTCCCTACTTTCGTAGGTTGGCAATACTGGTATTATTGCCCCGTGCGAAGCGTGGTTATTTAACGCACTCTTTAAGCGTACCTAAACGCACACGGTGTTGTTTCGGGTGTTACCCTTTGACGGCTCAACAACTCACTTTCGTGTAAACGCCGTTTTTGTTTCTCGCTCTCGGCGGTCTTTGCTTTTCTGTTTTTTAATTCTGTTTTTTACTATCTATTTTTTTATTCGTTTTTCTCCGTACTTGTTTGCCGTTTGTTTGGCTTTCGAGTACATGACTATTATAAAACCGTTTTTCAGAACTGCAAAACTTTTTGAGAAAAAAAATTTGGAACGTTCCAAAAACAGCCTTTTTGCGAATATGGAACGCACGCGCGCGAAGTAAATTTGTAAATAGCTGAATATCAATAAAATAGAAAAAATGATTTTCTTTGAAAAAAATTTTTCCTTTGCAAAAATCAAAAAAGCCCCGTTTCAACGTATGTATAAAATCAAAATCAGTTTTGTCTATTGATTATCAGATTATTAGCTGCTTAAAATGGATAAAATAGGACTGAAAAGATTTTTTTACTTTCAATTTGTAAGCAAAGATAATGTAAAAGACGTTTTTAGGCTTACTTTATACAAAAGTAAACCTAATAAATTATTGATATTCAATGGTGTAATAAAAATAAAAAGATTAGGGAGGGTGTACCCTCGGGTGCGGATTCGGTCTCTGTCCTCGGGCCGTTTTTTCAAGTCCGGTTTTCCAAAATGGCTCAAAATGCGGCTTTCGGATTGAAACTGTAAGCAGGTATCAAAAAATATACAGTAAAGTACTTGTATTTATCATGGTTGCTTAAGGTGCTGGTGTTCACCATGTCCCATATTTTTGAAATATTCTCATTTGTGGATGCCTGTCCTTTCAATTTTCACGGGTGTACAGACTTTCTGCACGATTTCCGGGTTCCGGCTTGAAGTTGTTTTTTAGATACGCTGAAAACGCATCAAAAAATATATAGAGACACGTCGGTATATTGACTGTTCTTAACCGGATTGGACGACGGAAAAGGAGGATGTGTATTCCTGTCATTCAGTATGTTCGGATATGCTTTTCACAATCGGACAATCTTGTAATGTTTTGTTCCTTAATCATATAGAATATACAGAACGAAGCTATCCACATGGATTCCGACTTATTTGTACGGTTTTTGTGACTTTATACAGGAAACCGTGGAAATGCAGAAGAAATGGGGTTCAGTCACCTGCCTTTTTGGTGAATTATACGTATATTTGCCGTATTGTATCCACTTATGTATGAAGTATGGCATTTTGCTGTTACAGGAAATATCTGGATAAAGAATCGAAAGAATGGAATCATATCATAAGAAGAAAATCGGGAGTATTCCGAAAGACAGCACGGGTGGGTCGTCCATTCGCAAGGGAATGGTCGTCTTCAACGGTGGGACATCGGAAACCGGACTTGTGGGAGATGTCACGGGTAATTGCGTGTCGGTTCCGGTAAGGATGACTGCGGGCAGAGAACTCGTTACCGATGACGCGGTCATGTTTCTGAATGATTGCCGGGAAGCGAGCGCAGAGCAAAAGATTGCCCTCCAACGCCTGCTGAACGAAGGCCATCTTGCATGGGACAAGCGCCGGGGTGTATGTTCGGAATCTCTCTATGCTCCCAAAGACGGACAGTTGGTAAAACTCAGTATCCTGGATGAGCATGTAATACTGGGGGCTTTCAAGGAAATCGACGCAAAAGGACGTGTTGTGCTGTATTGCCTGCTGGACGAAGACGGGAGCCTGCGCTATTCCCTGCATGAAACAGTCGGGTACGCGGTGAATCTCCAGATACTGCCTATCGGAACCAGTGGCCGTAGCAGGCTTTCCGATGCTCTACGCCAGAAAGGGCTTGCATGGAACGGACGGCTGAAGGAACTCGAACGGCTGGCAACACGTGTCAGACGCGGTGACAAGTACTATTACCTGAATGACATACTGGAAATCCGTGAATGCAGGGACAACAACAGGCCGGCGGACAGGAAACGGTTGGAATGCGGGAACTATTTCATGGAGCGGAGGGATGCCGAACTGGTACGTGACTGCGTGCGCTCTGTCGTAAGGCTGAACCGCGACAAGGATGCCAGACGGTAAGAGGGTGACGGTATAAGGTATTCGTTCTGTTTCTCTCTCTTGTATCTGGGGAGGAAGTGGTCCTTTAATCCTCATCTTATCCGTTTTCAACACTTTCCGATTCAAAAAAACAAAAAAACAGACGGCGTGCCGTCTGTCATGATTTGTTTCTTTTTTGGTATCTTTTTTCTTTGCGTCAAAGAAAAAAGTACATCTTTCTTCTTTCTTCTTGTATAATACTACTTATAGTATTGTTGCTACATTTGTAACACCCCTCCTGTCAGATACACGGTACATTTGTACCACATTGAGGGGAAAGATGTGGCGAATTTCGCGTCTTTCCACCCAAATTCCACTATCGGGAGCATGAATCGCAAGCCGATGTTGCCGCTTCGGAAAATTGCAGTCGCCTTTTGCAGGGCAGCATTGCAAGAACGAAAACGGTCTGATTTTCACGTGCAGGAAAATAACCGCAAAAAGAGATCCGATAAAACATCTATATATGAAAAATATCCCCTATATTTGCATAAAATTTACATATAACTGCGATATAATATGATTATTCAGTTCACAGTCGAAAATTTCCTTTCGTTCAAGGAGCCGGCGACCTTGTCTTTGGCTGCTTCCGCGCTGAAAGAAAAACAGACCCGGTCCGATGAGATTGTTTTTGAGCTTGAAGGTACGAACCTCTCTTTGCTGAAGAGTGCGGTCATCTACGGGGCCAATGCCAGCGGGAAATCGAATCTGGTCAAAGCGCTCGATTTCTTCAAATGGTTTGTCATCAATTCCTCCAAAGGCGTGCAGTCCGGCGAAAGCATACGGGTGGAAAGTTTCCGTCTCAACCGGAGGACGGAACAGGAGCCCAGTTATTTTGAGGCGGTCTTTGCCGACGAAACGGTCCAATACCGCTATGGGTTCGAAGTCGATGAAAAACGTGTACACCGGGAGTGGCTTTATCAAAAGGGCAACAAGCGCAAGGCAAAGGAGGTGGAACTGTTCCTGCGTGACGGCGATGAGTATGAACTGCATCCCAAATTTTCGGTCGGCAAAGAGGTTGTCGCCAAAAAAATGGTGCGCGACAATGCGCTGCTTCTTTCCGTGGCAGCACAGTTCAACGAAAGCGTCTCGGTGGAAATCATGGGATGGTTGGCCAACACCACGATTGTTCTTGGCAGCAGCGACGAGCGGATTTGGGAAATGGCGATAGCCCAGATCGATGATCCGTCCATGAAAAGGCGTATTGTGGAGTTTGCCCGGTTTGCAGACTTCGGAATCGACGACATACGCAAGGTTGACAATACAGTCATCAGTTCACACCAGCAATATGACGAGGAGGGCAACGCCACGAAGACGGTCACTTTCCCGTTCCGCGTAAACGAGTCGGAGGGTACGATCAAATACTTCTCGCTGGCTTATCCTATAATCGACGCGTTGGATCATGGCAAAAGGCTGGTTGTCGACGAGTTCGACTCGAAAATGCACCCTCTGTTGACAAGTCGCATCATCGGGCTGTTCAATTCCAGAGTGACAAATCCCAGGAATGCACAGTTGATTTTCACGACACATGACACCAACCTGCTTAATGCAAGCCTGTTCCGCAGGGATCAGATCTGGTTTACACAGAAAGATTCGTTTGGAGCCTCGGAACTCTATTCGTTGGCGGAATACAAGGTTCGCAACAGTGCACCTTTCGAAAAGGAGTACCTGATGGGGAAATATGGCGGTATCCCTGTCATCGGCCAGTTTGAACGGTTATTTGACCTGAGGGAGGAAGAATATGGCAGCACGGACGAACAAGCGTGATCCACGCGCGGCACGGACACTCAGGCGTATCAGTTTTGTCCGTGAGGTCAAACAATCCTTCCTGATCATCTGCGAGGGGGTAAATACGGAACCGGATTATTTCAATGCATTTCGCCTGACTTCCGCCAATATTAAAGCGGTAGGCCAGGGACTCAATACGGTAGGTCTTGTCCAAAAGGCTTTACGGATGAAAGAAGAAGAGCGGAAGAAAGGACGCGAGTATGACCAGTGCTGGGTGGTATTTGACAAGGATGACTTTCCCGATCGGGATTTCAACCGGGCTATCGGTATGGCGGAAGCCGGTGGCATGAGGGTGGCATACAGCAACCAGGCTTTCGAGTATTGGTTCTTGCTGCACTATAACCTGGTACAAGGCCCGATGCACAGAAATCAATATGAAACAAAGCTATCCGGCTTGTTGGGCTTCTCCTACAACAAGGAAGCCGGTACAGGCGGTCGTGTTTTCAGGGAGCTGGGCGGTAAACAGGCTCAGGCCATCACGAACGCAAAAGCCGTATTGCGCCGAATGGAGGGAATACCGCCGGCACAGGCGGAATCTTCGACAACGGTGCATCTTCTTGTGGAAGAACTGAATAAGTATATTTAGCATATTCTGTCGTTTGCCCGGATAATATTGTACCCGGCTACCACCTCCTTCCGGTTTTATCGGATTTTATGTCGCAAAAACACAAAAACAGACGGCAAATCACAACGATGCCGTCTGTTTTTATTCATTTACGTTCCGTGGACAGATACGCTCAAACTTTTCGGTGTCTCTCTTTCCATTGGCTGACCTCTTCGTCAGAGACGGATGCCACGGTCCTTTTTTCCACATCGAACATCCGATGACAGAATGCCCTGGTAGAAAAAGGATTTCCAAGTTCCGCCAATATCCCTACAAGCCGGTTGTAGGAATCCATGTGCCACAGGTAATCGTACATCCCGCTGACCGGCACCCGTTCAAGCAATCCCATACGCGTTGTCTTTTCCACGCACTTGTCGAAAATCCGCGAACCCATCTCCATGTTCTCCATGTAGTACCGCTTGCTGCGCAAGGTGTCGTAACCTTTTTCACGCAGGCGTGTACGGTCTGCCATGTACAGCATGAAGATGACCTCTTCCGGGGTGAACGCGCCGACCAGCCCGGTGAAGCATTTCATAAACGGTATCACGTGTTGCCTTTTGTCGTCATTCCCTTTCATGTCCGTTTTCGCGTTCGTTCGTCCGTAATGTTTCCGCTTCCCCGTCATCCTTAATCGACGGATTGACATAGAACTGGCATATCCTGCCGTTTATCATCGGTTTATACACGGCGTATCCCAGTTTTTTGGCGTAACGCCCCACGGATACGCGGTTGGCGAACTTGCCGGTATGTTCCGTCAGGTGTTCCGACATCTCCCCGACGGTCATTCTGCTTTTCAGTTTCATATCATTCGCGTTTAAATGTTTTCCTGATAAAGGATAGCCGCGACTAATACGAACTGTTTGCAAATGGTATGAATTAATAAGAGGCGGTTCCATGAAATCGGCAAAGGAGGAATCAACCGGTTATACTGATACTTCATTCATGAAACCGTCCCTCATCTATTTTCCCATTATCCGGACAATCTCCCGTATCGTGTCGAAGTTCCGCTCGTCCAGCCATTCTTTGGCCACGTTCCACGAGAGCGACATTCCGAACTTCAGGTTCTCCATGGTGATGGTATGGTGCGACAACCTGCCTTCAGTGGGCTTGAGCCCTGCCGCATGCAGTTCACACAGTCCGTCCTGAAAGAATGTGCACCCGCCTGCTTCCTGTTTCGCCTGTACCATCGGCACGATATACGGGATTTTTCCTAACAGCAGGCCTACCGCCCACCGAGTGGGTGCAAGACGCTCCCTGTATCCGGCTTTCAGCAACCGGAGGATGTCTTCCGGCGTACCGAGGCACGGTATCCGGCATTGCTGCCTGCACAGACGGCAACGGCACTCTACCGGCCGTCTTCCTGTCTTGCGGATGATCCGCTGTAATGCCGTTTCCATCGCTATGCACCCGGTGGGCAGTATTCAGGGTTCCTCTTGCGCCACAGTTCTATGATACACTCCCGTCCGGCCTGTGTCCATCGTTTGGTGGATCCGAAAGTATATACCTTGCCCCGGCTGTTCTCCCACGTGTAAGGCACATCGCATTGCCAGGCCCGGCAGGAAGGAAAGACCACCCATTGCCGCTTCTCGTACTTGCAGATGCCCTCTTCGGCAAGGAACTGGTGCAACTGTCGCGGCGATATGCCGAGTTCGTCAGCGATGCGCGTGCTCTTGAACCAGTCCCTGTTCTCGATAAACTCCTCGTAGAATACGATTTTCGGCAGGGATTCACTCACCACCTTCCGCAGTTCCAGAATCAGTCTCGTCGCCGATTCCATATCCTGCGGCATGGGACAATCCATACAGGGCAGACCGGGTGCCGCCACCCTGGGGCGTTCGCGTACGATTGTCTTCCCTCGTTTCACGGAGAGTTTGCCGATAGCCTCGCCCAACCATTCCGCCAAAGACAGGTCAGGGGCGATCCATCTGGCCAACGGTATGACAAGCGGTGATTCCAACCAGGTCGCACCGTGCCCCCGCCCCCGTGTGGTGAAGACTTGCGACTCGTATTTCCCGGTATGTCCGTTGCCGGCCATTTCCCTGCGGAGCATATCCGTGGAAGCGATGCGTAGCCATTCAGACGGGATTTTCCCGAAGTGCATCGTGATCTGCGTGGCGTTGACCATCAGCTTGTCGCCGACACGCCGGAACGTGACGGGGAACCCTTCCTCGAAGTGCATGACGATGTCGTCCTGCGGGACGGCGTGCAGCTCCCCGGCTTCCAGTTCCAGAAGCTTGTTGCCCCACACTTCCAATTCATCAAGCAGGTCACGGGGTATAATAGTCTCCTTGCGTACCAGTTGTAAAAGCCGGCGCATATCGATGGGACGGAAACCCCACTGTTCCCTGCCGTTTTTCCGGAAACTGATTTTCAATGCCGTCGGGCAAACACGGGCGATGGCGCCGTTTTCAAGCAGTTCGTCCCGCTTGAGTATATCGCATATATCCACGGCGCAGATATGGAGCTGGCCGTTATGGTTCCGGGAAACCCTTATGTTCCAGTCCCGGAACGGAACATTCCTATTTTCCCTCATAGGTATTTCCTCCTTTCTTTTGGTTATCAGACTTACGTTTGTTTTCAAGCAAGGCTCTCTTATGTGCCATCTTGCGCACCGGATAGTACGTGCGTTTCTCGCCGCAAAGGGCGTCATAATCTTTCAGCATCAGTGTGCCGAGGTCGGCCAGCTCGATTTCCACATCCGGATGCAGATGCCTGAAATAGAGTCCGCCGCTGCATACATACTTGCCCGTGCAACAGAATGAGATAGCCTGCAAGTTGCCTTTTGTCAATTCCGCCGCGCTGTGCAGCGAGCGCGTGACCGCTACAAGAACCTGTGCCCCGTTGAAGATGAGCACCATCTTGGGTCGTTTAAATGTGCTGCGTCTCATGTTGTTCTAAAATTTGCGTTAATTCCTCCTTTGTAAATCTAAGACCGGCAGCCTGTACCAGCCAAGTGTCTGAAACCGTAAATCCACCGGACAGCAGTTCGTCCACGCGCTCCAGAAGGTAGACACCGAACGCGGGATCGATGTAAACGACAAATAATAGAGCCAGACATTCATCAATTAACAGGTG
Source organism: Bacteroides propionicigenes (assembly GCF_018390535.1). Taxonomy (GTDB): domain Bacteria; phylum Bacteroidota; class Bacteroidia; order Bacteroidales; family Bacteroidaceae; genus Bacteroides; species Bacteroides propionicigenes. The sequence goes on from NZ_JAHBBW010000002.1 coordinate 471,945, forward strand.
TCCCGACGCCTCGTCACGGATGATCATCTTTTCCCTGTCTATTCCGTAGGCGTCTGCCAACGCCGTTGCCCAGTGATGGAAAGCGACACGGAAATCACGGACATTATGCCGGCGTGCATCTCCTTTGGCCTGGATGAAGCGTGTCGCGTCGAAATAGACCGGTCCGTCTTCCCGTAACGTTCCGAAAAGCAGATCGGGGAACTCCCTGTACCGGATTATCCGGCAGGGAATCTTTTCTTCTTTCATGTTCTCTTTTTCATTGTTCTTGGATTTGTATCTAACGTGGTGCAAAGATATATCTTTTTAATATGAAATACACTATAAATATATACATAAATTACACTTTTAATAAATTGTTAATCACTGATAATAAGATATTTACAACATAAATAAAACCGAAATATCTATATATTTAAGTTGTATATTTCGGTTTGTAAATCAAGCATTAAGAGTCCCGTTCTCCATATATTCTTTTAGCCGTAAAAACCTCTCTTGAGGATTGTCTCTACTCTTTGAACAAGAAACAAAAAAATTATGGCTACATCGGACAAATCATTTAACGGGGAACTCTTGGAGAGTATTTTTAAGACCTCCAAAAAGACAATTCAGGAGTATGTCCGCGAAATCGAGCGCAACAACCGCTACCGTTCATGCCGTCAGGATACCGGCTCGGGATATATTCTCGATGACCGCGCCCGGCTCATTGACCTGTATGAAGCCTGCCTGCAACAGGACGCTCATATACGTTCCGTTGTCGAGACACTGGAAAGCCAGATTCTCGGCGACCGCTATATGCTTGCCCGTGTAAACGAAAAGGGAAAATACATCAAGGACGTGGCGAACTCCCTGAAGATACAGGGTTCGCAGTTCGACAAGATAATCAAGGGCATAGTGGAATCCAAGCTCTACGGGTACACCCTGCTTGAAATCATGCCGCATACTGACCCCAGAACGGGCAGGCTGGCGGAAGTCAACATCATCGAACGGCGTAATGTGTTGCCGGACCAGAAAACGGTACTGAAGCGGCAGGGACTGTGGGAGCCGCATTGGGATTTACATGACCCGGCATATTACCGTTGTTATGTACTGGTAAACTCCGGCGACTTGGGACTTTTTTCCGCCACGACCCCTTTGATACTGGCCAAGAAATTCACGGTGGCCAACTATGTGAACTTTTCCCATACTTACGGACAGCCGATTATCCACGGAAAGACGGTCAGCGAGAGCAACGCCGACCGCAAGAGGCTGGCTAACGAGATAGCCAACGCGGCACAGAACAAGGTGGTGGTTACCGGCATTGAGGACGAGGTCGATATCAAGACATTCACCATGTCCAACTCGGAAAAGATATATACCGGGCTTATCGAGTTTGTGAACAAGGAAGTTGCCAACCTCGTGCTCGGCTCCGAGTCGATGGCCGGAGGGATGCAGTCGTACGTGGGTTCCACGAAAGCACACCAGGACATTTTCCGCGACCGTATCGAAGTCTACCGTCGGTATATCGAAAACGTCATGAACGAGGAGATAATCCCCCGCCTGGTGGCTATCGGGTATATCCCCGGAGGATTGGAGTTCCGGTATTCGAACCGGATAGAGATGAGCAACGAGGACCGCATCAAGCTCTATTCGCTGATCACGGACAAATATGAAGTGGCGGCCGATGAGATCGAGAAAGAGTTCGGTATCAATGTGGGCCGGCAGCTCAATGTTATCCCGGGATTAGGTTTCGGAGCCGAAGGCGGCTCATCCGGTCTCAGCCACAACGACCGGGGCATCATGTCGGACGAGGAGTATTTCCGGCGTTACGGACGCCCCCGGGGGGCGAAGGTCGGAAATTTTCTGCGGGGAGCGGAATAGAAGCCCGTCTTCCGCTCCCGGACAACGCTCCGTTCAGGGCTGTCAGGGCATCTGCAACCACGGAATCCGATACGGAAAAGGAGTATCGTGTCATTTTCGATGCATTCCGCAGGCTGATCCTCTATTGGGAGAACAGCGCGGAACGTCTCGACATTATAGAGGACATCATCACCCTGCGTGCCTCTTTCCTCATAGACCGTGCGCTGACAGGTCTGCGAATCGATATGGACCGGGCATTGGAGATACTGAAAAATCACAACTCCTTTACAACAGAGAGGGAACGGCAGCAGCGTGACATCCTGATTGCAGCTATAGACAACCTGGTGGATTTTGCCGCGGCAGAGGAGTATGCCATGCTCGGGGAACTGCCCGAGACAGCGGATGAACAGGACATGGAAGCATACGAAAAGATATGCCGCAGGTATAACCTCGTCCATGCGGAGGAAGAGAACAACCAGGTATTCTTCGCGGCCTCGATGGCCGCATGGTGGATGGCGGTGGATATGGATACCGTGCTTACCTACATGACACAAGGCGATGAACGGGTACGTGCCTGGCATCTTTCATTGGAAGGGATTTCCTTCCGCAAATCCGAGTTTCCTCCGGAGCTGATACCGCCGATCGAATGGGGATGCCGCTGCTTTCTGGTCGCGGAGGGGTTCGCCGCTGTCCGGGCGGCTTTGCCGGATAAGGGAGACTATCTGGAAAAGGTGGATCCGGTCTTCCGGGAGAGCCTGGCAACCGGCGGGCGTATCTTTTCCGATGCGCACCGCTATTTCTCCGTCCCGCTTCCGGGTTACATGAATGATATTGTGAAACGCATTAAAGGAAAGTTCGCCTATGCCCAAGATAACGCTTGATGAGTTTTGCAGCCACTGGGTAAGCAGGACCAGTACGCGCGTCATGGCCAGCCGGCTGGAGTTCAACGTATTCGACTTCGCAACTGCTGCCGGTGACTATACCAGGCAGCAGTTCGTGTCCTCATTCGCTTCGGGGGGATTCAACGGTAGCAAATGGGCGCCTCGTACCTCCAAATGGGGAAAGAGGTTCACCCATCCTCTCATGAACGATACGGGGACTCTGGCCCGGAGCATACAGTCGGAAGCCGGCCGGACAGACATAGTGGGACGGCGTTCGGACCGTACGCGCATCTTCCGGAAAGGCGCCAGGTATTGCATGTGGACTACGGAAAAGAGCTTTCCAGTCAAGGGCAAGCGGGGACGCAGCAAGGAGCGTTACGGGCATTATGCCGCCATACACAATACCGATCCGAAGTTCGGGCTGTACACGGTAAACCAGTATTCCACGCGCCGTCCCGTACACCGGCAGTTCATCGGATTCTCACCGAAGACGGACGACTATATCGCCGCCCATTTCATAGATATGATTTTTAAAGGATTTCCACACCAGCCGTTATGATAAAAGACAAACACCCAGCACCACAGCCCGCACAACCGTCGGCACCGGCGGAGAGCCTGCCTGAAGAAGTTTCCGCGAACCCTTTCGTGGAGATATACCGGGCCGTTAAGCGGGCTGTCCTGACCCTGCGGGAGAATCCGGACGACCCGTTGTCGCCGCCCCTGTTCAAAACCGTCGCTATCGACAACGGCCAGTTCGCCCGCATTGTCCGTGACGATAACACGGAGTATGAGACTGTGTTCCCTGCCGTGTTCATCCACTTTATCAACGTGAGGTACCTGGTACAGCAACAGCGTATCGGTGAGGGACGCGCCACCATGCGCGTGCGGTTTATCCTGAATACGCTCAACAATGCGGACGAAGACAAGGAATGCGAGGCGTTTCTGGTCTTCCAGCGGCTCAATGTAGCCATACAGGATGCCAAGAACCATGAGCCGGCGCTGAGCGAGCGGTGCAACCTGACCTATTTCGACATGCCGCTTTCAACCAATATGTTGCAGGCGTACTGGATAGACTACGAGGTATGGTTCAGGGAATCTTCCGCGTGGAAATACAGGGACTGGGTAAAAAGGTATGTGGTCATGCCCCCGTTCACCCAACACAGCGATGCGCCGCAACATGACAGCGGCGGACACGGCTTCCATCCGCGTCCGGAACATGACGAAGTATCTGGTTTTTCGGATACTGGATCGGAAAATTGAAATCCATGCAGGAGATTTATCCGCACTGCGTATAAACAGACATGAATCAGCAGATAATACAAGACTCATGATACATTTTCTGTACTTGCTGAATTTAGAATGTTCAGCATGCCGGTCTTGATACAAATAGTTGCAACCGGTCTGTAATTTGAACAATCTATTATACTGTAAAGATAATCGCATTTCCATAAATGGATGGATTCTCATATTTCCACTTCCATAAATAGCAGTGCAAAACCTTTTCTTTTTCCACCGCCTACTCTTGTTCAAATAACCCTTGCATATGGATATGAACACACTTCAATATGTCGTCGGAGAGGCGAAGGCAGGCCAGCCGGCTGTTATCCGTTTCTTCGGTCGCGTGACGGAAGAGACGACCTCACGTTTCAATGACGAGTTCGACTTTTTGGAAAATATCATCCGTCCCTCCTGTATCCGCGTGTTGATCAACTCGGAGGGCGGCAGTGTCCTTTACGGCATGTCCACCTATTCCACCATCGCCAATGCCACGGTGGATACGGAATGTATCATCGAAGGGGTCGCGGCATCGATGGCCTCCATCATCTGGGCGGCGGGCAAGCGTTCTCTCATGCGTGATTATGCCATACTGATGATTCATAACCCGATGTTGCCGGACGATGACGGAGGGGAACCGTCGGACATGGTAACGGCTTTTACCAAACAGATCGAGACGATTTACCGGAAACGGTTCGGCCTGAAAGCGGAGCATGTGCGGGCCATCATGGACGGACAGGCAGGAAAGGATGGGACCTATTTCGACGCACAGGCTGCCGTCAAGGCCGGCATCATACCTGCGGAGCATGTCATCCATACCTCGAAGCAGCTTTGCCGTAAAGTGCATGACGAGATAGAAGGATTGACCGATACGGCCGCCATCCAGGAACTGATGAGCCGTGTCAGCGCGGGAAATAAACCTTTCAAAGGCATTGAACCTACTCTTACAGAAACGGAAAACGATATGGCAAACGAAAACAAGACACAAGGCTTTGAGTACGGGGCGATTGCAGCCTCGCTGGGCATGAAGGACGGTGAGGTCAAGGACGTGATGGCACGTATCTCTGAACTGGCCGCGATGGAACCCAAATACAGAGAAATACAGAAATCACTGAGCGACGCGCAGACCGTCATCGCCGGAAAAGACGCCTCCATCCGGAACTTGCAGACAGACCTGGCCGCAGCGACGGCACGCCTTTCCGCCTACGAGCAGAAAGAGAAGGACGAGCAGGCTTCCCGTATCGAGACATTGGTGGAGAATGCCATTGCAGAAGGCAAGATTGACCGTGAGGCGAAAACGCAGTGGGTGGAGATGGCCGGTTCCAACTTCGAGTTGGCGGAAAGCACGCTGGCTTCCATTCCCGCGCGGGAGAAAATCTCGAAGGAAATCGCCGATGACCCTGCCAACATCCAGGCCACGGCGGAAGCGACAAAGACCGCCGAACAGCTGATGGCCGAGAAGGTGGCGGAAGTGGTCGGTGCGGATTTCAAGTTCCGAAAGCTCTGACAGACTATCCGCGGGCGTCCGCCCGATTTTAACTGACATGCCGGAGACCGCAGTGTCTCGCGCGGAAACAGCAGGTATCCGCCAGTCGGCCGAGTTTCATTCTTCAACGGAAAACTTAAAACGACAATGGCTGATACAGTAAACTTTCTTCAAAACGGGTATAGCGGCGAAGTACTTGAGGACTTGCTGACCTATACCGTGCAGGGCAATGATACAGTCCGCGAGGGACTGATTCATATCAAGACGGGCATCCAGCACCGCTATACGCTTCCTGCCATCAAGCTGGGCAACATTATCCAGGACAACGTGCCGACCCCACAACCCATCCACGGAGCCAAGGGCGATGACGGCACGAACGAGTACCAGTTCACCGAACGCCATCTTGAGCCGTCCGATTTTATGGTCTATCTCGAGTTTAACCCGAGGGACTACGAGAAGTACTGGCGTTTCGCGCAGCCGGAAGGCAATCTCGTGTTCCGCGAGCTCGACCCGAAAATCCAGGCGACGATGCTCCGTCTCCTTATGGACAAGAAAAACGAGTATATCGGAAACGCCATCTGGACTTCCGCCCGCGGAGGAGAGACGGTGGCCAAGATTACCGCACCGGAAGGCTGCACGAAAATCGGAGCCAACAAGGAGAAATATTTTGACGGGGTCATCAAACGGATCCTCGACAATGTGAACTCCTCCGATGCCGAGGTGGTTGCCGGAGGGCAGTGCATCATTTCGGGAACGACCGAGCTGACGGACGGGGCCGCGGTGGAGGCGGCGCTCTATGCGATGTGGAGGAAATGTCCGAAGCAGATCCGAAAGAAGACATCTCTGACCTTTGTGGTCGGATGGGACGCCTGGGACGCGTATGACCAATATATCTCGGACAAGCAGGTCAAGTATTCCGAGAATACCGAGGTCAACCGCTATCGCTTCAAGGGCAAGCGCATCGTCCCGGTCGTGGGAATCCCCGAACACACGATGGTGCTCGGCGAGTTCTCCACCGGCATGGACTCCAACCTGTGGATGGGGGTGGATTACGCGAACGACACGGACATCCTGAAAATCGACCGTCTGCAGGCCAACTCCGAGCTGTTCTTTTTCCAGATGCGCATGAAAATGGACGTGAACATCGTCCGCCCGGCGGAGATCGTGGTCCATACCGCCTACAAGAAGAGCGAATAACACACCTTTCTTCATTCTCAATATCCACCCGGGGAGCGGAGGCAAGGCCCCGTTCCCCATTTTCATTCTACTGTTATGGCAAAGAAAATCAACACGGAGGAAACTCCGCAGACAGACAACAATAATATTCCTGCACCGGAGGCTCAGGCGGTGCCCGTTCCGGAAACGGCATCGGAAAACCTCGGGACAGGCGGCGAGACTGAAGACAGGCTGCCGGCCAAGACCGCGGGGAAAGGGAATGCAGGGTCGGAGGAGACGACAGAGCCTCACATCCTGTCCCTGTTGAAAAAGTTCCCGGCATATCCGTCGCTGTACATCGACACGCACGGAGGAACCTATGCGCCGGACACGGCGGCCGCCATCAGGGGCAAGGCCGTACTCTACAGGAATCCTTTCTACAACGAACTTAAAAAGAAATCATAATGGCACTCGGTAATGTATTTATCAAGGATGTGGACGGCAATATTCCTTACGATACCGGCTCGTCGGGCGAGAAGGTGACGGGACTGCTGTTCGACGTGTCCCTCCAGCCGACGCTTTTCACGGAGGGGTATGGTAAAACCAATGAGACCAGGCTCAAGCCTGGCGATGTCTGCTACATCACCTCGTTCAAGTCCGCCGTGAACGACTTCGGTATCATCGAACGTGTGGAGGCAACCGACGAGGAGGAGATGAATGTCAATTTCCTGCACGGCATCCCGGCATACCATATCCGTGAATTTTTCCGCATGTCCGGCAATCCGGGCGGTTCAGGAAAACTCTACGTGATGTTCGCGGACTGTTCGGCGAACTGGGATGCGCTGGAAATCATGCAGCGTGCTGCCGGGGGTATGATCAACCAGATAGGCATATGGACGGAACAGCCGCTGTGGAAAGCGAACGGCGCATCGGAACAATACAACCTCAATCTGGTAAAGGGGCTCAACGACGTGGCCGTGGGGCTTGCGGAGCAGAACCAGCCGCTCTCGCTCATCCTTTCCGCCAATCCTTCCAATACGGGGGCGGATACGACTGAGGGGCGTCAGATTGACCTGAATAAAATACCTTCATGCATCTGTGAATCAAGCCGTATCAGCTGTATATTCGGCCAGGCGCATCACGAAAAGATCTCCACGATGCAGATGTGCAACAGGAACCATACGCCCGTGGGATTTTTGGGAGCGGTTATGGGAGCCATAGCAAAGGCCAACGTGCACGAATCCATCGCATGGGTCAAGCAGTTCAATCTCTTCGCGGACGATTTCCAGGAAATAGAGTTGGGGTTCGGGGACATCAACCTCGACGAGGCAGAGGAGAACTTCCTCAGCCTGAACCGGTACGAGTCACTCTCCCCGTCACTGCTGGACGAACTCGACGATAAGGGGTATATTTTTCCCATCAAGTATGCCGGCCGCGAGAACGGGATCTACATCTCGAAAGACCAGACATGCTCACATGGGGATTTCCGTACCATTGCCCGGAACCGCACCATCAACAAGAGCCGCCGTGCCGTGCGTGCAGCCCTGCTGCCGTATGTGAACTCACCGCTGATGGTCAATCCTTCAACCGGGTTCCTCGCCCCGTCGAAGATTACAGCTTTCAAGACACTCATCGGGGATATACTGGCCAAGATGCAGGCGGCGCAGGAAATTTCAGGATACGCCGTCACTATCGACCCGAACCAGAACGTGTTGGTGGACGACACGCTGCGCATCTCCTATGTCCTTGTCCCGGTGGGCGTGGCCGTGAAGATTTATGTAGAGGAAGGACTGTCATTAACCGCAAATAAGACATAGCATATGGCAATAATCAACAATGTAGCATACTCGTGGTCGATGATAACCCTGTCATCGACCGCCCTGGGAATCGATGAAGGTTCCACGACCCTTGAAGGCGTGTCGGCCATCAAATGGTCGAAGAAGCGCAAGGTCGAAAGTAACTACGGCATGGGAGGACGGCCGGTGTCGAGGGGGTTCGGGAACATTACCTATACGGCGAGCATCACGATGGACTATGCCACGCAACAGCTGTTGCGTTCGGTGTACGGCTCGCTGCTCGAAATCGGCGAGTTCGACCTGATTATCAGCTTTGCCAACCCGATGGCCGGCGAGGACTGGACAACGACGACCGTAACGCTCAAAGGTTGCATCTTCACGGAGGATTGTCTCGAGTCACAGCAGGATGATACCAATATCACCCATGAATTCGATCTCAACCCGTTCGATATCCAAATCGGCTCGGGTGATACAATCTAAGCTGTCATGGATGTAACTTTCGAGGGGAAATCTTCTACCGGAAAGAACGAATGGCTCACGCCTCCCTGCCTGCTTCGGAGGCTGGGGCCGTTCGATTTGGATCCGTGTTCGCCCGTAAACCGCCCATGGGATACGGCGCGACATCACTATACCATTGAGGATGACGGCCTGCAACAACCCTGGTTCGGACGTGTGTTCTGCAATCCTCCCTATGACACTGCACTGATTGTCCGGTTTATCCGCAGGTGTGTCGAACACAGGAATGCCGTCGCGCTCACTTTTGCCCGCACGGACACGCGCCTGTTCCACGAACTGATATTCCCAAACGCCGATTCAATACTCTTTATCAAGGGACGGCTCAGTTTTTACCATGTTACGGGGGAACAGGGTGGTACGGCCGGAGCGCCGTCATGCCTGATCGCCTTCAACAAAGAAAATACCGCGGTTCTGGAAACATGCGGTATCGACGGGAAGTTGGTGAAGCCACGACTTCAATAGTCAACCATAAATTTGTTACATAATAACCCGTCTGTTTGCCGGATATTGACCTTGGCTGACAGACGGGATTTATGTATGGCAGACTTAAATCGAAATATGCGCTTCCTTATCGAATGACGTATGCTCGTTACTGAACACATAGCCCAACTGGTTGCATATGCACCGGGTGTTTCCGATGACCTTATTGATATTGCGGTGCGAGTGGCCATATATCCAGTATTCAATCGGGCTGTCTGCAATGAAACCGCCAAGCTCCACGGTAAATGCCCCATTGAGCGGACTGCCCTTGAACTCCGGCGCCATCAGTTCGAATGACGGTACATGATGAGTGGCGACAATGAGATGTCTGGCAGTACTTTGTTTTACGCTCTGTTCCAGAAAACGGAAACAGCGCGAATGTTCGTCATTGAACCTTGTCCAGTCCAGCGGTTCGCTGCCGTAACGCATCCTGCGGAAATCTGTGATGGCTGCCTCAGTTTCATAGGCATCCTGCAACAGGATATGTGACCACAGTGTGGTAGCGATCAATTCTATATCGTTACCCAATGGGATAACGGCATTATAGTGGCAGGTGATGTTTTCCCTGATTTTGAGCGACCAGCCGTTATACAGCTTGTCTATGTCGAACATCTTGTAAAACTCGTGGTTTCCGGGAACCACGATGACCCGGCTGTAATTTCCGGAAGCCCAGTCCCAGAACGGATGTCTGGAGTAGTTCTCATCTCCGATATATCCTATATCTCCGGCAAGGACAAGCACTTCTCCGGCAACAGCCAGCGGGTTGTGCTTCAAAAAACTGCTGTTCTCCCGAAACTCGAGATGCAGGTCGGATGCGTATTGGATTCTCATTGTTGTGTTATGAAATTGGCTTCAAGTTGTTCCAATAACTGTTCTCCGGAAATGCTTTTAAGTCCTGCCGATTTGAAAAAATCAGAGTTTGGCACTTCTTCTTTGACAGCCAGGCAAAACCTGTCAACATCTTGTTTAAGCGAATCAGGAACTTCGTAGGTGTCGGCAGGAGCAAGCATGGCAACCAGCCGGAATACATCTTTCTTGTGCTTGACGATATGTTTGCTGTCCACTTGTTCTCCATTGCTTTTCCGCTCGGTCATTTCTAAATAGGCCCTGCATTTCAGACAGATAAGACTTTCAATGTTCGCAATATGTACGCCCTCCTCCAACGTGCTGTGTTCAATGGTATAATAATAATAGTCATCATCCATCAAAATGGCTGACAGACTTGACAGGTCATCATCAACCGGAATGGGGGTAATGTGGGCATCGTCCGGGAATTTGACAACCCCGATATTTCGTGAAAAGAGTTCTATCTGATACGGGAAATCCGGATTTCCCGGTTCCTTGAACCTGTAATATTCATGCCTGCATTCCCCGTTCCCGGTTCCCTTATTCCTTTGTCTGTACCCTGCGGTTTTTACAAACTCCCAGAATTTTGCAGCAAAATCCGAAGACAGCGCCTCCACAATCAGTATAATGTCTATGTCCTTGGTCGCCCTTGGAGTTTGTGCATATATTTCTTCATGCATTTCACAGGCAGTACCACCTATGATGACATAGTTTCCTTCATATCCGGTGAAAAACTCCCTGAATTTATCAATTCCTCTTACCATATCATATTATTTATCATAGTTTCCAATTCTATTTGAATGCGTTCATCATCCATATCCTTCATGGCCAGAAATAAAGACAATTTGTCTACAATGCCGTTTTTTGAGAAAAAACATGGATTGTAACGCCATATCTCTATGCGGGTCTCGCCATATTCCTTGTCTGTCCGGATTTGCAACCGTCGAGCTTCTTCTTTTGCAATGGCATAAGTGTCATTTTTTTCCTTGTTCAGCATTGAATATTCCGACAAGGCATTTACTCCACTAATACAAAATACTTCATCAGGCAGACTATCGGTATATACAATCCGCTCGATGGGGTTCGCCAGGAACGGCAACATCCTGTCCCATAATTCACGCTTTTTGAACTGAAATATCATACTCTTTGTCTTGCCGCCGGATAAAGCGATAACTTCTTTATCTTTCAGCCATCTGACCGCCCGGTTTACATTGGCATACGACACGTTGAAAAGATCTGCAATATCATAAGTTCCTTTCCCTTCGAGAGACTTTACTTCAAGATGATAAAGGATTATGCATTGGGCAATTGCAGGAATCTGCGTTTCTTCACCTCCCCCGATATTATTTTTATGCGGTTTCAAATCTATCAACAAATCCGGTATGAACATTTGCTTTTGCGGTATGATGAAATTTACACGATGTCTGACAAGACGCCGTACATTATAGGCCGCCACTGTACGCAATACAAATATTACCGGGCATTGGGCTTTTCGCTCAACCAGTTCTTTTTGTTTCCGCATCTGCCCCGGAGTATATGCAGAACTGTCTGCACTATACAGAAGAACTACGTCATGCCCCAACAAGTTAGCCGTACAAAATGTATAACCGGCAGTAATATTGGCTGGGAATGTATGCAAGACATCCTTTTCGACCGGCCTGATGTCCGCCCTCAAATCAAGCAATTCAGCGATGTACCGGCTTGTCACATCTATAAAATCATCTATTTTGCACATAATCATTTATGTTTGAGAATATGCAAAATTAACGATTATATACTATATATCAAAGAAATATATGAAATATATTCAGCGAAATTTCCTTTAAAGACTGATCTGGGAATATCAGGAGCAAAGAAGTTTTTTGTATAACATATGGATTACAAGTGAATAAGAACCGTGTCTTCAACCTTTCCACGATTCTTTGTCCTACTCTTTCGGTGAATCAAAACAAATTCGATATGGACGAAAAAATGCTTTCATTGGAACAGGAGATCAAGATCAAGGAAAAAGCCCTCAAACTGAAAGAGGAGAAGAAACTCCGCAAGATTTGTCCGATGGTCGTTTTCGGAGACACCGCAAACGGCGAGAAAGAGATTTATGTGGCCTACATGTCCGAACCGAGCTTTCCGCAGTTCAGCAAATTCATGGCCGCTTCCAAAAAGGACGAGGTAATCGCCATGCGCACGTTGGCCCGCGACTGCTTCGTGGACGGAGATAAGGAACTCGTGGACGACGAGTCGCTCTTCCTGTTCGGTCTGATGGGACAGCTTTCCGAGCTGATCACCACCCGCCAGAGTGTCCTGGTAAACTTATAAGCCGGTGGGTAGTGACCGACGAGCAGCGCATCCGCCAGCGGATGATCTATGTCCGCCACTACTTTCCCGGCGTCAACCTCGACACGATTTCCGACGAGGAGTTCGCGATGCTTTCCGAAGAGGCGTTGTGGCTGCACGAGCAGATGCTCATCAGCCGTATGCCCGTTCCGATGTCATTGCCGGAGAGGACTCCTTGACCTGCCGCCGTAAGCTTCCGGTTTGCGGCGGCCTTCGTTTCATAATCTCCGCCCTTGCGGAAAGACTATTCTTTTAACGCAGTACCCATTACCATGGCTCAGGAACAGAACTATCAGGTCAACTACTCCATCAACGTGGATGCCTCTCAGGGCACCAAGCAGGTTATCGCCTTCGGTGAGGCGGTAGGCAAGCTGGTACAGGCGAAAGCGTCCCTGACTCCGGCCGTCACGAACATCAAGAATATGATGGACGAGATAGACCGCGTGTTCCGCACCAAGAACGGCAAGAAACGTAATTTCGATTACCGCCTGACCATCGATACGAAAAAAAGCGAAGAGAAGCTGGAACGTATCAAGGGGTTACTCACGGATATTTCCACGCTTTCCAAAGGCATCAGCCTGACCATCAATGCCGGTCAGGCTTTGGACAGCAAGAAAATCAAGGCCAACGCCAAAAGCCTTTACGAGAAAAAGGCTGCCGAGATGCGCAAAGCGGAGATCGAAAAGAATGCCGCCTCGTCCGTTGGCACGATGGCAGACGCGCAGAAACGCATTACCAAAGCCATCGGGAAAATCAACTCCGCCCTGGTTTCCATGGAACGTGACCGGGAACTGCAAATCAAGACCGGGACGGCGGAAAACAGGTTGCAGCAGATACTTTCCCTATTGGGTCGTATCAAAAGTGCTTCTGTCATTTCTTTCAACATGCAGGGAGGCATACCATCCGAAGGACTCACACCTTCCGTTCCGGTGCCATATGCTCCGCAGGCCTTCGTAATGCCCGAAAAGGCCCGGCAAAAACTGATGGAACGGCTTTATGCAGGACAGCAGCTGCATCGCCAGAAACTGGTCCACGCGGAGGAGCTCTTTACCGCAGACCAGCGCCGTAAGGCGGCTCTGGCAGAAACCGCCGCGGCGGAAAAGCGGCGTGCCGATGAAGCGCGGGCTAAAGAACGGGAGTGCAAGAATGCCGCCCGTGCTGCGGAGAAAATACGCCGGCAGGCAGAACAGGCACGCCGTAAGGCAGAAACGGAACGTATAAAGGCCGAGCAGGCTGCAAGACGGCAGGAACAGCGCAATGCGATGCAGTCCGTCAGGCTCATGCAGCGGGAACATACTGCAGCCGGTACGCTCTACCGCAGTAAACGCCGTGCCGCCATCAACCGTATCCAGTATTCGAAAGCGCCGTCACTCAGGAACCTCCCGTTCGCTTCGATGCTCAATGCCTATATGGGTTACAGCCTGATCCGTTCGGAACTGACGAAGGCCATCGACTATTCCAACATCATGGAATCGGCACATTCCATCCTCCGTGTGGCGGACAGCGACCTCAAGACATTCGAGACCCGTTTTGACAGTATGGCCCGTCATGTCCGTAAAATCGGCATCGACACGAAATACACAGCCGTGGAGATTGCCGGTGCCGTCAAATACCTGTCGATGGCGGGCATGAATATCGAGACAATCAACAAGTCCATCCGCCCGATCACGAACCTGGCACTTATCGGTGACAACGACGTGTCGTATATCGCCGACCTGGCCACGAACATCATGGCCGGTTATGATATCCATAACGACAGCATGGACAGCGTGGCGGACATTATCTCCTCCACCATTTCCCGCTCGAATGTGAATATCGTGGAGATGGCGGAGTCATACAAGATGGCTGCCGGTTACCTGCGTATGGCGGGCGTGGACTTCACGGAAAGCAGTGCCGCCATCGGTCTTTTGGGCAATATGGGTCTGAAGGGAACGCTGGCGGGAACCTCGTTGCGTGCTCTTTCCACACGTTTTGCCAAACCTACCAAGGAGGCACAGGAAGTTCTGGACCGCCTGGGCATCCGGTTCACGGAAATGCGCGACATCGAGGGGGTGCAGGTCGAGAAACTCCGTCCTATAGCGGACATTTTCGAGGAATTGAACAAGAAGGGCGCGTCGATGGCGGATGTCCAGGCAATCTTCGGGAAAATTGGCGGTAACGCGGCGATGATGTTCCTGAAGAACTACGACAAACTACGAGAACTGACTTCATATAACCGGGGGTCCCAGGGCGTTTCCTCAGAACTGGCATTGGTAAAGCAGAATACGACCAAGGGATTGTGGGCGCAGGTGACCTCCCAGCTGACCGAAGGGTTCATGCAGGCATACGAGGTGTTGGAACCCTCTATCCGCACTGTGCTCCGCACTTTTCTGGCAAAGTTCAAGGCTCCGGAATTTACCCGTGGCCTGGTGTCCATCGGGAATGCCTTGTTGGACATCTTCACCGTGATCGGCAATATCGGCGCATGGGTGACCCGCAATTTCCATTGGATAGAACCGCTTGTCTTTACAGGCGTTGTCGCGACCCGGCTGTTCAAGGTGGCGGGAGCCCTGACGAATATCGGCATCGCCATGGGGTTTATCGGCAAACAGTCTGCGGCCACGACATCAATCAGTGTCGTGCAGGGGCTGCTGGGGGCGGGTGGTATCGGTAAGGTTTCGTTTGCCCAGAAGCGGGCCATCGTGTCGGCCATGCAGTCCGCAGGCGTGGCGGGACGGGGAGCGATGAACCGCGCCTTGATGGCCGGGGGCGGTGTCATCGGAGCCAAAGGAGTCCTGCAGTCGCTGTTTGCCACACAGGTGGCTACCGGCAGCGGACTGACCGGTGCTGCCGCCTCGTTGAGTGCCATCAGTACAGGCGCGGTTGCCGCCACGGCAGGTATAGCCGCATTGGTCGGGACTTTGGGATGGGTGGCTTACAAGACCTGGAAGATAAAGGAGGCGAAGGATGCCGTACTGGAAGAGATCGAATCGAACCGCAAGTACCGTTATCCGTCCATAGAGGCACTTTACTCCTCCCTGAGCGAGACCTATAACATGGCTGTCAAGACAAAGCGTGCCGTGGACGAGGTCGTTGCCGGCAAAAGTATCGAAGAGGCTTCGGGACATAAAATCGGAGCCTTCACATCCAACTGGTGGGCCGGGTTCTTGGGGGAATTTGCCATCGCTTCATCTGAGGGGATGGTATCGCGAGACCATGTGTATAACATGGACAAAGCCCGTCAGGATGACATAAGGGATGCGCTTGTCACCCTTGCCAAACGCGACAGCCAGACACGTATCGATGCCGCGTACGCCGAGTTCGGGAAGATGGGTACGGTATTGGAAGTGGACGCTTTCCTCAAGACGGTAAAGGAGCGTTTCGGGCAACAGGAGAAGGATCTCGACAAGTCTTTGTGGCGTATGCAGGATGGCAAGGCCGTCTATGTGAATGATATCGGGGACAGGTCGGAAGCGGTTGCCGCCCGCACATACGACTATGCCCGGTACATGAACACGCAGACCGTTCCGGAGATTGTGCGTGCCGCCACCGCTTATCGGAATGCCATATCGAGTGCCGCCAATGCGCATGAGCTGATGCGTAAGGGAGGGTTCGACTTTGACCAGTTCAGGGCCTGGGGATTCGAGCAGGACGAAAACGGGCTATGGAAACAGCGGGCACTGGGGCAGAACGCCACCGATGCGCAGCGTATAGACAACATCGCGCATCGCAAGCTGGCACATACGACACTCGTGAAGTTCTTTTCATCGCTCCGGCAGACTTTCGGAGGTTCGGCGGAGGCAGCCGAGAACATCCTCCGCGTGGCGGGCTTCACTCCCGACCAGTACGGCAACGAACCGGATTCCAACGATACACGTCCGTTTGCTGCCAACCCGATTACCAACACGCATCTGGATGACGGAGGGGCCGGCGGCAACTATTCCGGCACGGGGCGGTTGTCCTCGGCGGCACCTAAACAGGTCATCGTGAACATAGAGAGCCTGCTCAGTGTCAGGACCATCGACCTGATGAAGTCGAAGGAGGGGCAGACGGAAGAGATACAGAACCTGAAAGAACAACTGGCACAGGCGCTCATCGATGTCGTGCATGACTTCGATGCCTCCTGGAACGCATAAAATGAAAGGATTATGGGAAGACTGATACAAATCGCGGCCTCGACTTTGTTGAGCGGAGGCATACTCAACCACGGTTCGCTTGGCGGATACATCAGCAACGCCACGCGTCTGGCGTTGGGCATGGGGCTTGCCGAATTGCAGGACGGGCAGGTACATTACTTCTCCAGGCACCATGACCTGCTCAAACGGGCAGCCATACAGGTTGCCTCGCAGACGGCTTACGGGTTGCTACGTTCCTATCCCCGATACCTCAAATACTGGGAACAGCAGGTGCGGGACAAATATCTTCAGACACAGTCGCAGTCCAGCCTTGCGAACAAGACCGGACAGTACTACCAGCTCATCAGGGAACAGCAGGCGGTGGCGCAGAAGAAAAACCATATCGATTCCATCGTCGGCCGGACAGTGGCGGATTTTCTGGAACTGTCCATATCAGAGGAGGGGAAGTATTATGACAACAGCGAGTGCAAGGTTTTGCCGAACAGCCGGTATGGACTGGTGACATTCGTGGACCTGGGACCGCAGGTACAGGTCAGCAGCCGGAACAATATCCTGCTGACCCGGGTACAGGGGCGGGACTATACCCGCAAGGAATATATATCCGGGGGTGACCTCGAGATTACCATCAACGGCAAGATCACCTCCAAATACCCGGACGTGTATCCCGAGGCGGAAGTGTCCAAGTTTATCAGGCTGGTACAATACAAGGGTGTCATCGATTGCGACAACACGGTATTGCGCCAGTTCAACATTTCACGGTTGATTATACAGGGCTATACCTTACAGCCTACGGATTGCCGGAACGTGCAGCCGTATTCGCTGAACTGTGTCGCCGTGGAGCCATCGGAAGCCGTGGAACTGAAACTGGCGGAACAGGAAAAGGTGGACACGGCCATCAAGCACACGAACAAGTGGATCAAGTATGTTAAATTCGGTACGGAGGTCATCGACCCCGCCTCGTTGCTTAAACTGACACGTTTATGGGTATAGCTGCAATGGATATCCTCTGCTGTCGCATCACCATCGGGGATGCCGACCCATCCAATCCGATGAGGATACAGAACGGCGTGGAGATTACGGAAGTCCAGTCGCTCGAAATCAACGAGAGTTACAAGAAGCTGATCGGAACGGCCAAAGTGATATTCCCGAAAGGGTCGGTATGCCGCTCCACGATTATCGGGAACGTGACATTGGAGGGCAAGGACGTGTCGAGGATAACGACGGAGGTGATGCAGGACGGTGTCATCATCGAGAAACGCAGCGCGCAGCGTCTGGTTGACGAGACGACATTCAAGGTCGGACAGCGCATCAATATCAAGCTGGGCTACAACGGCGTGCTGAAAAATATGTTCGACGGATACATTACCGGATACAATTCGGACAGCACGCTGGAAATCCAGTGTGAGAATATGGCCTACAAACTCAAACTGAAACAGGCACCTCATTTCGAGACCCCGGCGAAAGGGACGACGGTGAACGAGGTGCTGGAAGGCAAGTATAATATCCTGAAAGATACCGGCTTCAGGATACACTCGGATACGAAGCGGTTTGAGATACATATCGGCAAGGTAAAGGTCACGGACAACTTCACGGTAGCGGATATCCTTTCCGAATGGTCGAAGTACAAGGTCTACTGTTTTTTAAAATACGATGCCGATGATGACGGGGCCATACCGTCCATTGCCGTCGGGCGTCCTTATTCGTCCAGCAAGGCTCAGCCGGTATTCCCGGAGGATGAATCGACAGGACCGTACAGGATATACTTCAACGAGCATGTGGCGCAGAGCAACCTGAAAGTGGTCAAGACCGATCCGAAGTTTTTGGCGGTGACGGGCAAGGCACTCGGGACGGATGAAAAATTCTTTGAGGTGACAGTACGCATGAATCCTGAATACGACCCGGCGACGCCGGGCAGCAAGGAGTTTCAGACGGTCAATGCCACGCAGATTTCAAAAAAGACGCACAAAGTAACGGGCAACACGACGGCATCAGGAGCGAAGACCAGGACCAAGGTGGATTTATCCACATATACCATCGTACCATATATGTCACCTCATGTCGGAATCAATTCCGACCGGCTTGTAGAAGAGACGACGGAATACTTTCGGAATTACAATCTGAACGGAATCACCGGCAATGTGACAGTATTCGGGGATTTCGGACTGTCTCCTGCCGTACAGGTGGAACTGATCGACTACCGTAATCCTTCCAAGAACGGCGTATACCTCGTGGAAGAGGTAACGACTACTTTCGGGGTGGGTGGATACAGGCAACAACTGAGTATTCCGTATAAAATTAGGAAATAAGATTTACCGTTATTCAACAGGAGGAATTTCTATCAATGGTTCTTCGTTTATTACCTTGATAATATTCGGAAGTTCGCTATTGTATTTATCGTCAGTAGAGCAATCAAAACCTTTTCTTCCACTAATGAAATCCGGTGTCGAAGTTTCAAAAGACCCTTTGCGTACAACCGGTATAAATTTAGTGGTTCCCTGATTGTTATATATTTCATGTGATATTATACCCCCTTCATAAGCGGCACCTCCTTTACCGGATTCAGCTTTCTCTTTATACTTTGGAGTCAGAATGCACAGAACTTTAGTTGCCTTACGGATGCTTTCAAGCATAAATTTAGGCAAGTCAGTTCCATGAGGTTGATACTGGTCTATTTGAGCATCAATCCCTCGTCTTCGCAAATCTTTGGCGAAAGTTTGAATCCAATTCATAAAGACATTG
This sequence comes from Bacteroides propionicigenes, assembly GCF_018390535.1. Taxonomy (GTDB): domain Bacteria; phylum Bacteroidota; class Bacteroidia; order Bacteroidales; family Bacteroidaceae; genus Bacteroides; species Bacteroides propionicigenes. The sequence continues at coordinate 491,404 of NZ_JAHBBW010000002.1, forward strand.
TCTTCTACCTCCCACGCATACGAAATCAACACAAACGGCTTGTTTTTATTCACAATTGGTTCTTCCGCCACTTTATTGAGAATTTCAGGCAGAGGCGTATTATCGATTGTAGGAATGTCTACATCTGCCCAAGGATTCAAAGCTTCTTGTATCGCATCTTTTGGAGTATTCATTAGCAGCAGCCTGTTTATTTTGATAGACAAATCTTTGAGGAATTTTTGTACATCATTCTCATCAAGAGCTAAAAATAAAGTCCTATACCATTTAATTCTTGATGTAAATTCTTCCTTTTCCCGCAATTCTGCCATATATTCCCCATATGTATGAGGTAACGACAATGTTGTTAAATATGGCCTGATTGTATTATAAAACAATGGTCCATCTACATACAGCGGCGCATAATCATTTTCTTTGTTCGATCCGATAATATTCCAAAGCTGTTCATATATATCTGATCTACTGGTCTCTTTTTCATAAATTGTCCGCTCAAGGGAAATTTTAGGAATAACACACTCTCCCCCATTTATAACATCGGCACCATTCTCCGTAAGAGCTATAAAATCTCTATCTTTTAAGTAGAGATAGCCATTATCAATGAGGGTATTTACCAGGAAATACAATATACCCAATTGATTACGAGTAAATTGCTTTTCAGCTGCAAATCTAAAATTTCTGAGCATGTTACCTTGCCCGGCTTTAAAGCATCTTGATTTTTGAAAGAAATCAAATATATATGTAATATAGGATTCTAAAATTTCTTGTTTCATAAGTAATATCATTGTCTTTGCAAAAGTACAAAATAATTGGCAACCAATAAACTATGCTCCTCCTATTCTTTCAAAAAACTCATGTCTTCAGACAAATCCAACCAGTTGCTTATCCGTGAGGCTATCCGCAAGATAGCCTTGGGACGGAGTATGGAGCGTATCAATCTGGCTCCCGGAGGCATGTCCGGTATCGGTACGGCCCGCATGATACACGGCTATGTCGCCAAGATACACGACAACCCCTCGGACGAGGAGTTTTCCGACTACGGCGGTACCATTGATGTCGGCGAGTACCCGGACGAGACGGCCTCCGCCGAACCTGTTATCCATAAAGGCGTGTTGCTCTCGGCCGCCACCAACAGCGAAGGCGGCTTCCTGATCGTCCCCGCACTTTTTTCCGACGTGACCATCTTCATGGATGCCGCCACCCGTTATGCCTATGTGGTTAACTTCTCCCATGTGGATATCCTGCGGCTCAATGCCCGCACGGAAACCGTCATCGGCGTGACCGAAATGGAGGAACTGGATCCGGAAAACGACTCTTCCCCGGACTACGACGAACTGGAAACCACCGGTAACGAGACCTCCACCCACTATACGCCGACGGCCGTCACAACAACCGTTAGGAATGACAAGGACAAGGAAGCGACAACCGTTATCGATGCGGAAAGCATCACGCATACGGTGGACAAGTCTGAAGTCAGACAGACAGCAGATAAAGTGGTACAAAAGGTCAATTCCACGACCGTTGCCGTTGCCGACAACAAGGTGACGCTCGGTGACGAGAATGCCACCGAGCCGCTGGTTCTGGGTAATGAGCTTGCCCGGCTGATGCTCGACTTCCTGACGGAATGTTCGAAAATCATGACTCCCACACTGATGGGCACGATGTCGCCGATCAATATGCCGAACTTCATCTCGCTGACATCACGTATCCAGAAATTTCTTTCCAAGACCAGCTATACCAAATGAGCGTACAACTGCATCCCGATATAGAAACCCTCGACAAGGAGAGCCTGTGCTATTCCATCTATGCACAGCTGTACCATAACTTTTTCAATGCCCAGCAGAAAAAGGACGACGAGCATCCTTACGGCATCGAGGAAGGCGACGAGACCAGCCTGAGACTGAAGAATACCGCTTACGGTTTTGCATCCGCCATTGCCGGAGCCGTTACGGGAGAAGGCGGTTCCGGAAGCGGTGGCTTGCTGTTGGATTACCTGAAGAAATCGGGCGGTGACATGACCGGCAAGCTCAGTGCCAATTACGGTTTCGAAGCCGGCATTGGAAACACCCGTATCCTGGAAACCTATTCGCAGGACATTACCGATCCGGAAGGTGTGGTAACTGCCATCGAGTACGGTATCAGGATTACCGGCAACCTGAAAGTCGGGGGCGACAGCCTGCATATCGGCGGCAGGCAGTTGCTCCGTTACGACGCGGACAAGGCCACCGCTACAATCAACGCTTCCCATATAGACTTTCTGGATGCGACGGTACATTCCAAAGGGGCATGGATTATCGGGGACGAGGATACAGGAATATCCATCTCCCCGACACGGCTGGCCGTGGGCGGGCAGGATGTCTATCATCGTGGCAACGCCAATACGGACACGGTGGATTGGACGATGCGGGACGGCATGGTGAGACGGAATCTGACGGTGCGAGGGAGTACGGTCATGGATGGCGGACTGAAAGCCTTGCAAGGCGTGGAACTGGGCGACAAAGGGAAATGTCTGCTTTCGTTTTCGGAAGAGGATGTCGCGCTCGGCGGGTTCCTCTCGTTCCTGGACGGATTCGGCATCCGGATCGGAGATGTTCCCGTACTGCTCTGTACCGACAAGGACAAGATACAGTTCGGGAGTATCGGCGGTGACCTTCTTTTAGGCGGCGACCATACCCCGAAGATACGCCTGTTCTCCGGCATATCGGACGTGGACGGCGAGTGTCTGATGCTTTCCCCTTACGGAAAGGCTTGTTTTCCGGGCTCGCTGACTGTCCGCCACAACTACGGCGCCGACCTGCTCTCCTCATACCGGGTAGACACTTCCGATGAAGGTATCGTTATCCACAAGCGCTTGCGGATGGGCACAGCAGAGGGATTTATGTTCACAGGCGACAGGGAGCGCGTATCGCTTTCTTCCGAGGTAATCTACGAGGAAGAGGACGTAAGGACGGCTATCCCTCACAGCACGGATTTTTCACACCGTCCGTCCGTGAGCTGTTATGCCCCGCAGAACCGTCACAGCGAATCGTTCCATATCCGCACCGATGCCGATTTCGTTACGGTCGCTGTTCCGTTGGAAGCAGCCGGGCATATCGGAATCCATGCGTCGCCCACCCGGATTACTGACAGAATCCTATACTTGACAGAGGCGTTACGCCTGCAAGCGGTGGAGGACGGTATCCGGCATTACGGAAACAGCGTCTTTACCGGGTCGCTCTCTTCGGAGTTCTTTTCCCCGGGCCTTTCCGGAAGCGGATGGGCTGTCCGCCGGAACCGGACGACAGGAGGCGTCTCCGCCACATTCGACGAGGTGGTGGCCCGCCGTAAGTTCCGCGCCTATGAGTTCGAGGTCGAAAAGACTTCGGTAACCAACGGTTCCTTCTGGATCAGCGACAGCTGTTCGGGAGACACCGTGGAAAAACTGTCATAATCCATGTCCGTATTCCGTTATCCGACATACAAGATCCGTATTGCCCCCGACTCGCAGAAGACACAGGGACTGCAAGCCGGGGATATCATCCGCAGGCAATATGCCGAACGGGAGCGTACCGTCTATTCGCTGATGTGCGTGACAGAAACCGGAACGGAGCTTGTCGGAGACAAGGACGCCCCTTATTTCATCGGGGCATTGCTGGACGGGGACGAACCGCAGGGCGGTGAACTGCTGGACTTCGTGCGGATTACCAACCTGTTCGATACGGCACGTAGCGGCGCCTTGTACCTGACGGCTTCTGACAGCGATTCACCCTATATGGATGTCATCGACGGCATGGCGACCGAACGCTCCCTGTGCTATCCCGTCATGGACGGAGGCATGGCGGGAGTGCCGGACAAGTCCAGGTACGCCGTTTATGGCAGCATGCTGCAAACGGAATATCTGGATGCCGATTCGGAAGCGACACGCATTGTCCGCATTATCCGCAACGCGGAACCGGCAGGAAACGCTTCCTTCGGGCTGATGCTGACATTGGAAGAACCGGTCGGATACCCGGAGCGCCTGCTGGTATCGTTCAAGGTCAGGTCTTCCAAAACATCAGGTTCCGTACCGATCCGATTCGGCTATACGAACCGTGAAAAGACGGATGCGGAAGATGAAATCTCCATCGGCCGGGAATGGAAGTACAAGTTATGGGTCATCACCGTGGATTACCCGGCACAGTACAGCCGGAGCCTGTTTCTTGACCTGACATCAAGCCTGGCCTCCGAGGGGGACTGGTGCGAGGTCGCCGACCTGAACATTGTTCGTCTTGCCTCCGTATCCGCTTTCAGCGAGGCGAGCAAGGCCCGTGTGGGAAAGGTCAGCGGCATCATCGATCCGGTCTTCGGCATGTTGGATGGTTACGGGGCCTATTTCCAGAATCTCTATGCCACACGCAATGTCAATATAGCCGGCACGCTTACCGCGGGAGACGAGAACGGTTTTTCAAGCACGTTTTATGTGGGCAAAATCCACAAGAATGTCATACCCGACAGCCTGTCCTGCCGGTTCAGCCATTCGGAAGAGCTGGATGAAACATCTCCCGCCGGACTCGGGCGGTGTGTACGGATAGCCGGAGACAGTCTTCTTGGTGCGCAAAGTGCCGCCTGGCGGGAGGCTCATACAGGAGTCTGTTATTGTTTCTCAGTCTGGATAAAAGCGGAAGATACGGCAGCCATCCGGTTCTATCAGGATGAACATCTTGTCGGTGATCGGACGGTGGCTGCCGGTAAAGGATGGGTCCGTTATAATGTCCCGTTCCTCATACGCGGGTCAGATTCCCCCGTCATGTGTCTCGGCATTGCCGCTTCCGTCCCCCTGTCGTTGTCCGCCCCTCAATTGGAGGCCGGAAGGAACGTGACCCCCTATCAGGCGACCGATGAAGCCTTGTCCTACACGGACGATTACGGTGCCTGGTTCAATAAGGGAGGTATCGGGGGTACCATACAGAATCCCCTGTTGCGGCTGAACGAAGACGGCTCGATCGTTTCACGGGACGGTTCTTTCGTCATCCATCCGGACGGGACGGGCCATTTCGCCTCGGGACGGTTCAAGTGGGGCAAGGATACCATCGAACTGCGCGATGTGACCATCCGCTGGGAAGACCTCGATGAGGAGGCGCAGGAACTGCTCAAGCCCCGTTCCGTCTCCCTGACAGGCGGCACGGCGTTCCATTTCAAGGACGAGCTTTCAGGCGCATGCGAGCCGGAGAATATCCCGCTTGTGGCGACCGAATACAATTTCGAGCCGGAAAGTCGGCAGTGGGAATACCTTGCCGTTGACGGCATATGGAAAGATGCCGGATGCAATGCCGCCGTATTTGAAATGACACCCCCGTTTCATGGCTGGGAAGGGCGCGACGTGCTGACCCTCCGCTACACGGCAACATACCGTAATGAAAAAATCAGTGCGACCCATACCTTTTTCAAACTTTACGACGGATCTCCCTCCTATACTGTTTATGTGGAGTCTGAAAACGGCACGACATTCCGCAACGGAATCGTCTCGACGGTACTCCGTGCCAGGGTGTACAGGGGCGGTGAAGAGATTACATCGCTCATTCCCGACGGCAATTTCCGCTGGATACGGACGAGCCGCGATACGGAGAGTGACAGGATATGGAACGCCGCACCGCGTTACGGCAGGGAGATAGAGATAACCGGCGGGGACGTGTGGCGCAAGGCCGTTTTCGATTGCGAAGTGGAAATAACAAATAACCGATAATCTATTATGGCAGTAAAAGTAGCCCGCGGGCAGGTCACCATCATCGACCAGAACGACGCGGTATCGTTGCAGGCATTCATCGGCTCCTCGCAGCCCCTGACACAGGTGTACAACAGAGACAACAATGCCTATGCCCCTTCGTGGGCGGCTTCTCCCTATCTGGTACTTACCCCTTCGCTCTTCGTCAGCGGTCAGGCGGCGACCGACCAGATCACCTCGGTAGGCAATGCCGCGACGCTTACGGCAGGCGTGAAGAGCGGCTCGGCCAAGTGGTACAAGAACGGTACGGCGATCGTCTCCGGACAGGACAGCTGCACCATCGGCGCGGCATCGGCCAAGTATGCCCTTACCGTCAAAGCCAACCACATGACCGTTTCCGCTCCGCAAGTGCGTTATACTTTCGAGGCGGTTTACATCGACGCCAACGGGCTGGAGATTCCGTTCCGGGCGGAGATTCAGTTCACGCAGCACCTGAACGCCGGAGCGATGATCGCCGCCGTGGCGTATGCACCCGACGGCATCGTATTCAAGAACGACGAGGTGGCGACGCTCAGGGCGCATTGCGACCTGTGGCGCGGAGCCTCTATCGACACGACGAACGTCACCTACGCGTGGGGCATCAAGGATTCGGCGGTATTCGCGGGCACGACACTGACAGCTGCCGCGGCAGCCGGAGCCACGACCATAACGGTCGCTTCGGTAATGAACATGGAGGCGGGAGGCAGGATAACCATAGGATCGGCACAGTACACCATTTCGGCAGTCAACGCCTCCACGAAGGTCGTGACGCTGACCTCCGCACTGAGTGCCGCAGCCGCATCGGGAGCCGCCGTTTCGTGTCCCTACTACAACTCCATGCTGGGTGCCGGCTGGGCATGCCTTACCTCGACCAATCCTCGGGGCGTGACGGCAGGCTGGACGACAAACGAAATCACGATTACGGCAGATGCCGTTCTCAACTTCGAGACCTTCAAGTGCGCCATCAAGGATACGGACACCTCGGCGGGCAACGCCTCGGCGAACAAGGTCGTCTGCGACATCATCTCCTTCACGGATATGTCCGACCCCATCACGGTTGATCTGGTCAGCCAGAAGGGGTTCACCATCAAGAACAACGGCAATGACGTGGATGCCAAAGCCGTGTTATACAGGGGCGGTGAGGAAATCGACACGGGCGGGACAGCTTATACCTATACATGGAAACTGTGGAACTCTGCCGGGACTTCCGTCGTGAAGACCTACACGGGAAAATCCATCACGGTCTCGAAAGCCGATGTGACGGGGAAAGGCGTGCTGATGTGCGAGGTATCGAAATAAACGACATGTCTTACAACGAATACGAGGGTGCCAAATACTTTTTGGGACACCCTCATTGCGTCTGACGTGTTTCCCGACAGGAAAGTCAGTCTCTTGGCATGGATTTCACGATCCCGCTCACGGGGTCGAATTGTACGGCGGCATTGTTGAACAGCCGCTCGATATGCCCGCTGCGGATCATTTCGGAGGTCGGCAGACAGTGAAGGACGGGCGTATCGATAAGGGCTATTCTGTCACTCAGCGAGAGGGCTATATCCAGTTCGTGAGTGGAGAACAGAATGCATTTGCCCTCAGCATGCGCTAACCGTGCGAGCAGGGAACACAATTCGTAACGGTTGGGCATGTCAAGAAACGAGGTCGGCTCGTCCAACAGGATGACGGGCGTTTCCTGAGCCAGAGCACGGGCTATCATAATGCGCTGGCATTCACCGTCCGACATCTTATCCATCGTGCGGCCGGCATACGCCTCCATTCCGACCGAAGAGAGCGACCGCATGACGATTTCCCTATCTTGAGGCTGCATGCGGCCGATCCAGTTGGTGTAAGGGGCGCGGCCGATAGCCACGACATCCTCGCACCGCAGGTTGGCGATGCGTGTGCGCTCGGTCGTGACAAATGCCAGTTGCCTTGCCTTCTCCGGAGTTCTCATGTTTGCGATACAATGTCCGTCGAGCAGGATTTTACCGCAATAATTATGATTCAGTCCGGCTATGGCACGGAGAAGTGTAGATTTCCCCGTGCCGTTCCTGCCAATAAGGGCAGTCAGCTGTCCTCTTTTGAAAGAGGCATCGACCTTATCGAGAAGCCTCTTCTCTGCGTAGCCTATGGAAAAATCGCACAGTTCTATCATACCGTCATCGATTTATTGCGTAAAACCACCCATACGACTATCGGGATTCCCAGCAGTGCGGTAATGGCATTTACGGGCAAAGTGAACATTTTGGAAACGATATCGCAAAGAAGCAATACCGCCGCCCCCGAGAGAAGGGTTCCCGGCAGGAGCACGCGGTGGTCGGCCTCGCGGAAGAGCATCCGCGCGACGTGAGGCATGGCAAGACCGATGAAGCCGATCGGGCCGCAGAAAGCCGTTACCGTGCCGGCCAGCAGCGTCGTCGAGAGAAACAGCAGACCGCGCGAACGGCGGATATTCAGTCCCATCGTTACGGCATATTCCTCGCCGAAGAGCAGGAGGTTGAGCGGTTTGATCGTCCATACGGCCAGCAGCAACCCGACGATGACCGACGGAAGGAGGATGGCGAGCTGCGGCACCGTCACGTCGCCGAGCGACCCCATCGTCCAGATGACGAACGCCTTTAACGCCTCCTCTTTGCTCAGATATTGCAATATCTGCACGACAGCGCTCACGCCTGACGAGAACATCATACCCAAAATCAATATCACCATAATGTCCTTTATGCGGTGTCCGACGGCAGCGATTACGAGCAGCACGACGGCCGCACCCAGCCAAGCCGCTCCGGCGATGCCTATCGACGAGCCGACGCCTGCCAGCACCACGAGCGCCACGCCGAGGCTTGCACCCGAGCTGATGCCCAGCACGTAGGGGCCGGCCAGCGGATTGCGGAACAATGTCTGCATCTGCAAGCCGCTGACCGATAGCGCCGCCCCGGCCAGCAGAGCCACAACCGCCTTTATCAGCCGTATGTTCAGTACGATTTTCGCCGTAGTCCGCGGGCAGTCGCCGCCCGTCAGGGCCGCCCATACGTCGCCGACGGGAATGCGAACCGCGCCCACAGCCAAATCCAACAGGAAGAGGCCGACCGTAAGCACGGACAACGCGGTGAACAGGATGACGGGGCGTGAACGCATCTATTTCAGTTGTTTGTAGTATACGAAATCTTCTTCGACCAACTCGGGGTGGAATATCTTCACGAGGTCGCGCAGAAGAAGGTCGGGATTCACGACGGCCGATTCGTAGTAGTCGTTGCCTCCGGCGGCATTGGTGCGGGCGTTGTTGTTATAGACATAGCCGTTTCGGACGCAGCGGGTATCGGCGAACTTCGGGCAGGCGGCTTTCAGTTCGTCGAGTGTGTTCGCCATGCCGACGTTCAGCCACATATCGGCCTCCGAAGCGAGCAGGTATGCCTCCTCCAAGTCGATAGGCGTCGAAGAGTTGCCCGTGTTCTTCTTGTAGATGTAGTCGCCTCCGGCGTCGGTAATCAGCCGCACGGCATAGTTTTCCGTCGAGGGCATGAACCACGAATCGCCGTAGGGCGTATTGAGCATGACCGACGGGGCATCGAGAACGGCACCGGACACTTTCTGTTTCAGCGCATTGTATCGGATCGGAATATCCGCGAATACCTTTTCGCCCTTCGCGCGTTTCCCGACGACCTCCGAAAGCGCCACCAGCCATTCGGCTTTGCCCAGCGGAGATTCTTCGAGATAATCGCCGACATACATGAACGGGATGCCGAGCTCCTTGAGTTTGCTCTCCATCGCACTGGCCCCGTTCACGCCGAAAAGCAGCACAAGGTCAAGGTCGAGCGACAACAGAAGTTCATAATTGATATTTCCCTCGTAACCCACGTCGCCGATGCTGTCGCGGCGTGCCTGAATGTCGGGATTGGAGATATAGTCGAGTCCCGAAACGCCGACCACACGTGCCGTCTCGCCGATGGCGTCGAGCATGGCGATATGGGTCGAGGACATCGCCACGATGCGCTGCGCATCCCCTTCGAGGACCTGCCCGTCGAAACCCTCGGGAACGGGTTCCCCGTTACGGGAGATGAACAACCGGGTGGTGACGCTATCCGCGCCCTGCCACGGATTCATGACGGAAACCAGCACGCTCTGTCTGCCGTCTGCTCTTTCAATCTTGAATCCCGAGGCATATTCGGGAGCGTAAAGCTGTTTGTTGAAATCGGCAAGTTGGGAACTCTTGCCACGACAGCCTGCAAATGCCAGCGCAAGCAGCACCATCAGGCTCAAATTCTTTAATACTTTCATATCATTACCTTATTTACGTTTACATTATTTTCTGCTTTTCCCGAATTTCGGGGTGATGCCGATGAAGAACTCGAAGTTGATGCCGGGCATAGGACGCGACAGCACCGAGAGATAGTCCTCGTTGAACAGGTTATTGACGGCAAGTTTCAACTGTACATCCAGCGGTTTGAACGACAGCATTTTCTCCAGTGAGATATTGCTCATGAAATACCGGGGCAGGTGGCCTGTCAGCGTGTAATCGTTGCTCGACATGGTGAAACGTTCCGAGTAGTAAGCCCACTTGTAGAGGAACGCCCACGTCCGCCATGACAGCCGTCCTGTCAGCGAGGCGGAGTGCTCCGGCACGTAAGGCAGTTGTTTTCCCACCGACTGGTCGGCGGGCGACATCTTTTCGCCCTCGTTGATGGAGGGGGTCCACGAATAGGAACCGTTCAGGTCTATCAGCCAGTCCTTTGCCGGCTGCACGGCAAGGTTGGCCTTCACTTCGACACCGTAGGCATGGACTTTCTTCACGTTGCGCGGCGAGAAGAACCCCTTGGTCGTCGGCAGCCAGATGATCCAGTCGTCGATGTAGGAGTCGAACCAGCTTGCGCTGCCGCCCAGTTTATATACCCCCTTTTTGCCGACATCGAAACTCACTCCGGCGTCATAGCTGAAGCCGTGTTCGTTTTTAAGGTCGGGGTTGCCGCCCGGCAGAAAGTAGAGGTCGTTCAAAGTCGGAAAACGATAGTTGCGCGATACGGAGGCTTTCACCATCACGTTCCCTTTGCGCGAAATCAGTCCGTCGATGAAGAATGCCGGGATGAGCGGAGCCCATTTGTCGCCCGACATCTCCTCGCGCAAGACCAGCGACAAGCCCAACGGCTCGACAGGCTGCCATTTGGCCGATACAGAACCGGAGAGCTCGACACGCCCCTTGTCATATCCGACGACGGCTTTGTTGCCATCCTGAAGGATGATGTTCTTGTCTTCGCTGCGCACGAGATGCTGGTACACGGATACGTTCGAGGTGAAGAACCATTTCCTGCCGGGCGAGTATTCCGCTTCCGCCTGTCCGTAGAACGTGTTTATCTTGCTCCGCGAACGGGTCATGGAGGCCCAGTTGTCCGGCGCCACCTCACGACGGTAGTCGTAGGCCATCCACGTATGGATATAACCGCCTTTCACGCCGACTTTCCATTTCTCTTTGATATGGTCCCATGACAGGACACCACGAAACGTCTGCTCCCGCTGGCGGTTCTCGAAGGCGGTCTCATCGCCGTAATCGGTCGTGAGCATCGGCAGTTCCCGGTTGGAGTTGATATACCATGCGTTCAACCCGAAACGGTCGCCTTTCAGGGTGTTGTAATATACCTCCTGCAACAGGTGCAGGTCCTTGAACGAACCCGATCGGTTGCGTTCCTTGGGATGATACTGTCCGATGATGTTCTTCTCCTCGTCGTAGATATTTATCTTCTTGTCGTGGTTGGTGTACTTGTAATCGTTGGGCGACGACGAATAGACCGCGCGGGTCGAGACCTGCCATCGGTCGCTGCCGTAGGTGAAGCGGGCGAACTCGTCGAACGTGCGGAACGACCCGATGCCCTGCACGTATTGGGCATGGAAGCCCTCGCCGACCTGCGGCGTAGTACCGAGTTTGACAAGTCCGCCGAGTCCGCCGCCCGTTTCATTCACCGACGACGTGCCATGAAGCAGCGAGGCCTGATCTATGAAGTAGGACGGTATGGTGGAAAAGTCGGTCATACCCAGCATGGGATTGTTGATGCGCATGCCGTTCCACGTCACCTGCGTGTGGCTGGGCGACGTGCCGCGGAAAGCAACGGTGGAGAGCGTGGCGCGTCCGTAACTCTTGACGAACACGGACGAATTGAACGTCAGAATGTCGGCCATCGATAAGGCAATGTTCTCTTTCAGTGCGAGCGAGTCGAACTTCGTCTTCTGCACGCCGATTTCTTTCATCGGGCGTTTGCCCCACACCGTGACCTCGTCTATCTGGTGGATGCGTCGTGTGATTCCCTGCGCGGACAATACGGACGGACAGACGAGCAGTAGCGAGAAAAGTATGTATTTCGTATAAATCATTTGATTCCGTTTTTAGGGTGGGTATTCGCGGAAAAATGTACCGTGGAGGATGCCGGCACGGACGTTTGATGCGGGTCGAACCCATTCTCTTCAAGCAGTTGTCCGTATTCTTCCTCGAACGAGATCTCCTGATGGATTGTATGCTGCTCCTCGATGTGCCGTCTGAGCCGGTGAAGGTCGCTGAACGACACGCTGAACGAGTCGAATCCGGCAGCCCAACCGGAGAAGTCGGCATATTCCGGGGTTTTCTGGTATACCGTTCCCGTGGCGCCTTTCACCTTGTTCACGATCTTGCTGAAATCCCCGGAATTCGGAATCTCGACAAGTACATGCACGTGGTTGAGAAAGGCATTGGCGGCATGTACGCGGCAACCTTTCCCTGTAAAAATCCGTGTCATCCGCTCGAGCATCAAACCTTTTCCCGTTGTCGGAATCGTCATCTTGCGTCCTTTGGTAACGAAGATGAGATGGTATAGGTGTCGTATCCTGCCCATCACTTCCAACAAAATGCGCCGGGGATTATCCCGACATAGAATTCATCGATCAGTTCACCTTCGGACGAGTAGCGGTAGACAATGCCCTGCTGCTGGTAGTCGATGGCATCGGCCACGTAGACATCGCCACGCACGGGGTCGACGGTCAGGCCGTAATAAATCGTACCGCTGTATTCGAGGAACGGGCGCACGGGAACACGTTCCGCATCCACGTCCATCGACCATATGTCCTTGTTGATCCAGTAGAGCTTGTCGCCCGTACCGTTGAGCTGCACCTCCGAAGGCCAGTCGCCCATCTTGAACTTGAACTGCTTCTCTACGGTGAACGTCTCGGCATCGATGCGGTAGAGAGACGGGGCTTCGTAGCCGTAGGGCGAACCCTCGTACCCACCGTCGGTGATCGTCCACATCTTGTGGTTCTTGTCCATTACCAGCGAGGTGGGCTGGATGCCGACTTTCAGTTCTTCTACCACCTGATCCGTTTCGGTATCGATCTTGATGATGCGGTTTTGGTACGACCAGCAGTTGCAATAGACATATTTGCCATACTGCACCATCTGCTCCGTGGAGCCGCTTTCCATCGTCATGTCCGGCACCTGGATGTAACCGGTGATTTCATATTTCTTGGGGTTGATGATGAAGATGCGGTTGTCCCACAATTGGGTGACATAGGCTTTCTCGTCGCTGAGGAAATGGATATAGCGCGGCGAAGTCAGGTTCGTGATACGGCCCACCTCTTTGAACGTATTGAGGTCGATGGCGAAAATCACGTGGGAATTGTTCACCACGACCCAGCCCTTATTGTCGTGGATGCACATCGATTGCGCCACGTCGCCCAGCTTCATGCCGTTGGCACGGAAGAACACTTCATTCTGCACCTGTTGGGTTTCGGGGTCGTAGTACGACAACGTGGCATTGCCGTACTGGAAGTTGCCCTCGTTGGTGATGAACAACCCGGCTCCGGTAGCGTTGAAATCTTCCACCGCATCTCCGTAGTCCCACTCCATGCAGCCCGCCAGCAACAGCGGCAACCCGCATAGAAGAATGATATGTCGTATCAGATGTTTCATTGGCTTGTTATAAACGGGAAAGAGTACCGGTCTTTTGGCCAGTACCCTGTTCCCTTGTAAAATAATGGGTGTTACTGCTGGGTATAGCGACCGGCTTGCATATCCTCGTAGGTGGGGTTATAACCGCAATTGGTTACAAGCCAGTCTTCTTTCTTGATTTGCTCTTCTTCTACAAAAGATTTGAAGAACGTATAATCAACAAACCGTGTCAACCGGATAAATCGAACTCCTGAGAGTTTTGTTAAAGTTGGCATATTGAAAGTCGTAAGCGATGCTGCATTTGCAGCACAAAGTGTTCCATCAATGACCTGCAATTTGGGGCATGAAATAGTTTTTACGGCACGAACAGTCATACCAACACCCCCGACATGTTCCAATGACGGAAATGTAAAATCTTTATTTGATGCCATAAAATCTAAAGAACCATATAAAATATTATTAATCACCCCTTCTTTGATATATTGAGGATTGCTTGAACAACCGACTGACTTTAAATTCGTAAAATCATAATCATAGTTAGAAACAGCGTTCAGATTACCGATAATACATAACTGACCTCCGACAATTTCCAATTTCGGGAACGAGATATTGTTTGCCATTGTAGTTTCGATGCTTAAATATCCATCTACACTTACCAAGTTAGGGGCTGAAACGCCTTTTTTTGAACCTCTTATAATTTCCATATTCCCGTAAACTCGTTCAAATTGGAATACAGGATCTGTTGTCATATTGCTAGAATACTTAAAATTCTTAATACTCTTAAAATTCAATTCTGGATCTATTCCAACACTTGAACCGGTAATACCGCTCGGAGCTAGAAACATGCTAACTTGCGACATATCCTCTTTTGTGATAATTTTTGAGAATATAGTCCCGTCTGTAATAGAAATTAAAGGTTCGTTATCCTCAAAAGGTACAAAATTTACTTTGCTCAAATCTAAAATTCGATCAGAACACTCCAATAAACGCAGCAAGGTCAGTCCTCCGAGTTGTTCTAATTTACTCCAATCCGGCAATTTTTTCAAGACTTGGAATTTAGATATTGTCAATGTGCCTTTAACAATCGACAAGTTAGACAGTCCATCTATTTCTTGTAATTTATTATTTCCCGTAGATGTAAAAGCATCGGACGCAATATAACTGGAAACGAGATTAAGGTCGCCGTTTACTACCGATAATTCCGGCAATGAAAGGGTCTCCAACGGAATCGGTATAGAAGCAAAATCCACACTTCCAACTTCTTGTAATTTCGGAAATTCCAAAGAAATCATTTTGCCTAAATTATTAACCCCTAAGCGACCGTTTACTTTTGTCAATTCAGGAATTCTCAAAGATGTGATTTCTCCTCCTGGTTCTCCGTCACTTGTCAGACACTGGAGATCAAAATCCTTTACGACAGTGGTTAATTTAGGGAATTCAAAACTTTGTAGAGATGAAGTCCTGAATATTATATTTCCATCAATCGTTTCAAGGTTGTCGAATTGCACATATGCTACTTGATTGTTGCAGACAACGATGTCGCCAGTAATATGCTGCAAAGATCTCATACTGACCATCTGCAATTTACTGTTGGTCGCAAAGGCAGTTTCAGTTCCTATTTGCAAACCTCCAATTGAAGTGATATTATCAAGTCCCGTAAGATCTTGTCCAACATAACTTTTCCGAATGATGATGTTTCCTTCGACTTCCTTCAATATTTTTAATGCGGCGATATCCGACAATTCTTCTGCATCCTCAGCATCCGACCCGATAATCAAATCACCTTTGATAACCGTTACGTCCGTATCAATGAAAGCCGTAACATCCGCTGTTGTCTTCAATTCCACATCCCCTTCATAGCGAATCTCGTCTTTAATGACTTTATATGTATAATCATTCGCTTCTCCATTGTAAGAGGTTACACGAAACGTTCGTTCCGTATCCCAGTCAGTAATGCTTGCCGGATCGGGAATAATTGTTGCCGAGGATGTGTATTTGAATTCGACTTGAGCATTATTTAACGAAACAGTATATGGAACTGTTATGGTAATTATATTGTCAATTATTTCCGCTGTATAGGATTGACTTGCCACAGTCATCACGACTGATGTGATAAAATTGTCATCGGCATCAGCAGGACTTTCTGGAGTCTGATTATCTTCTGAACATGATAAAAAAAGAAATGGGGCAATGAATAGTAAAAGCCAAAACTGTCTCATATTATTGATTATTAGTTATTGATAAGTCTTCAAATGAAAATACTTCTGTGGATATCTCTCCAAGCCAACCACTTTTCGATAATACTCCACACTGAACTTTGATAAAGTCTATATATTGCAATTTTACTGGAGTCCCGTCATGATATATTGCATTGGCTATTTTGAATCCGTTGCGCTGACCGCTACCATCAATGACATTTCCTCCTACCAGATTATCTGAACCCATATTATCCACATACCCCCACTCATAAGCGTTATTCGCCCAATATCCTGTAACGGGATCTTGATTGTTGCGAGGAGTCAGACGCGTCCCATATAATGTATAGCTATCTTCTTTAATCCAATTGGGATAATAATATTCTTGGCCATGGTATGCATTCATATCGACAGAACCTGAATTACCTTCACTATCTACCCACGGAGTATGTGCTCTGGGTGCAGGTCTATAGTAAGTTACTTCGTAGTCTTGTATTGTACCATCGATGCCGGTTTCAGATCCTTTTAATTCATACCATTCATCGTCTGGCTGGCCATTGCCATTTATATCTTGCATTACCCAAACAATGCCCGGCTCATTTGAGCCACCGCTCGAACTGTTAAAAGCATTTCCTTGTATTGCAAAATCGTATTCTCGGCCACTCGGAGCAATACTATGGTCAAAACCGATGATGATATAACCACCGAAAGATCCCAGTGAAACATGCGCTTTTTTGTTCAATCGTTTCGTTGCATACTCTATGGCTTGTTGGGGCGTCGTTTCATTTCCTATAAATCCGGTATTTTGGGATAACTCATTAATAAACTGTCCGGGAGCAGGAATGAATTCATAAACCTTATCCCAAATACCTGAACTTGTCGCTGTCGCTTGCCGATAGCGTTCTTGTTCCGTTTTTTCTTCACAAATAACCTTAACTGTCGTTGTAATTGAAGTATTACTACGTGTTATGTTACGTGAAAGTGGCTGTGTGTTGGGCATTTTTTCTGTAACAGTAACAGCAACGAAATATTCTCCAGGAGTCGTCGGCGTGAATTTAAAAACCCTGTCGGTAGCGGCTTCCATAATTTTTCCATTGACCTGCCATTGATACTGTGGATAATCGAAATATTCCAGCAAAGGCCGCAAATATACAGGACGCCCTGCAAAAGTATAACGATCCGTAGAAGTTTGTGTATAGGATGGTGTCGGAAACCGTACGGAATAAGGCATTGTTTCCACAACTTCTACGTCGAAATCACGGATTGTTTCTCCGTCTATATTGGATGCCCGGATTGTTATCGAATATGTACCGAGTTCTTTTTCGTGAAACGTATATGCTTTTTCTGTTCCGACGATTTCTCCATCGCGTACCCATTCAATTCTAAAATTTTCAAGATCGTCATGTTGAATATCTGGAGATAAAATATAATCCGTGTTTTGAGGCACTTTTAATCCTTTAGAGGGGATTATGATTGAAATTGTAGGTGGAGTTAACTCCAATACTTCTACTTTTAACTCTTCTTCCGCATAACCCTCTGGTGTATCAACTCGCA
Source organism: Bacteroides propionicigenes (assembly GCF_018390535.1). Taxonomy (GTDB): domain Bacteria; phylum Bacteroidota; class Bacteroidia; order Bacteroidales; family Bacteroidaceae; genus Bacteroides; species Bacteroides propionicigenes. The sequence continues at coordinate 508,757 of NZ_JAHBBW010000002.1, forward strand.
ATTTGATATATAGATGTTGTTCCTGATTCCATGTATACTTCAATATTGATTCAGATGAAAGAAGTTTTCCATCTACTGTCCATGCATAAAGTGCATTATTCGCATATTTATATGTCGGGGCAATTGTCAGTTCACGCCCAACTTTGATAGTGTAAATGCCAGTCTCACTATCGAGTTCAATTATAGGAGCTTGTTTTATTTCTTCAGTAATTACATCGTTCTTATTACAGCTTGTAATAAAAAACAAAAGTACAAGAATACTAAATATGAAAGCCTTCATAATAAGAAAAAAGGCATAGAACTGAAATCAGTTCTATGCCAAACTATATTAAATTGTTATTCTATTGTAACGTCGTCTATACAAAGATACGCCGGAGTATTGAGTCCATATATAGGATCGACATCAGATCCTTCAAAATTGAATTTTACACTTTGCACATCCGCTACATTAATATCCCAATATGTCCATGTAGTTACGGGGGACACTGTTGGTTTATCATATCGGTAGTCGGCCAACAATTTCGATACAGTGGTGATCAAATTTCCATCTACGTCATAACATTCGATGTTGACTTGGAAATATCCTATATTGTTGCCGTCAGAATCTTTCAGATTACTCAACGGTGTTGCAACACCCGATGTTCCGAACTGATTACCATTTATAATCACACCATAGGTATATGCTGTGTTACAATACCATAAACCCTTGAATTTGCGAGGGGAGTCAAAATAGAATTCAGGTTTGGCCATCCACTCCGTATTTCCGAAATCAGAGTAGCCGTATACAACAGCAAAATTGGAACCGCTGTGACCTGCCCCTGTATTGGCCCCATCTGTGGATGCTGTATTATAGACACTACATTGATTCTCCCAAGTATACCACCAATTAGTTCCAGAAGTCTTGCCGGCAGCAGAATCAGAACGATAATTGTATTTCGACAACGCAATGGCACCACTGGAAAATTCAGTATACGCTCCATAAGAATTGGTTACAGTATTCATGTCGGAGACAAACACAAAATCGGGATCGTATATTTCCCTGATTTGGTTCTCTGCAGTATATCCATAAAGCGTGTAGTAGTTCTCTGCTTTAGGCGAAACCGCCATGAATGTTTCATCGAAGTCATCGAATGTAATGGTTGTAGTGCCATCATCATTAAAGTTGGCTCGGGTTTCGGGAGTTACTGAATCAGTTTGAGGATTCATCAAAAAGTCATCGTCTGAATTACAGCCGGTGAACAGGGCGGTTGCCGTCAACAGGAAAGCTCCCGCCAGAAAGCGTAAATTTCTTTTCATAGCTTACTTGTTTTTTAATAAAACATATTTTTAACAAACACAAAAAATCCCGTTCGCGCAGGTTTACACGAACGGGATTATGTTTGTCTTCAAATATGAGAATGACTCCTACGGCATTCCGTATCTGATCGCAACCCGATTTTCTCCCGCGGGTGTAAATCCTTTTCCGGTCATGGCAGGTCTTCTGACTCGTCCCAGTCGTCGCGCCTTCCCAGCATTACACCAGTGGCAGGTTGCGGCAACCTTGAGGGGACTTACAGCAGCGGGTACTGTCCCGGATTCTCACCGGATTCCCTTTTCATCCGTGGCGGCGAACCGCCCGGAACCATTTCCAATTACAAAAATACAAATATTTTTTATAATAATATCATTTACACGAAAAAAAATCCGCAACCTGCCGGAATCATTCCGCACTATACTTTCAGAAAAAGGTTTCATGGCAAAGATTCTCATCGCCCGGGGACAGGCGACCATCTATGTCCAGAAGGACGGGTATACCATAACCCAGTCTTTGGGTGAATACGTGTTCCCCGCGGATGACACGGGGAAGATTCTCTCGTCCGTCACTCTCACCTCGACCGTACGGGTGATGTGCGGGGACGAGGAACTCACGGCCTTTACCATCGGTGCGGTGGGTAAGCCGGCGGGATTCTCATCCGTTACCGTCAATAACGGCACGAAGACCTTAACCTACGTTATCACCGCCGGTACGACGACCCTCGCCGACCACGGAACAATAGATATTCCCGTGACAATTTCCGGTATTGTCTATCATCTGTCGTTCGTCTGGTCGAAAGCCAAGGCGGGTATCCCGGGCAAGGACGGGGTCGATGCCGACATGCTCGACTGGGTCAAGGAGTGGAATACGGGTAAGACGCTCATCAACGGCAACACGGTCATCACCCCCAAACTCTTTGCGGGCACAAAAAACAGCGACGGCACCGTCTCCGGGATAGCCATAGGCTCGTTTACACTCAATACGAAGACCTCCTCGGGAACGATCGCCGCAGAGGCGGTAAACGGCATCTATGGATTTAGGGATGGCTACAAAACCTTCTATGTAGATAACGGCGGTAACGCCCAGTTGGGTTATGGCGACCAGTATGTCAGGTATAACGCCACGACAGGCAAGGTCGAGTTCGGCAGCGGAGTGAGTCTGAACTGGGTCGGTGCGACCTACATCGACAAGGACGGCGTCTTTACCGGAACACTCTCGGCCGATACGATTAAGACGATTTCCATCAGTGCTTCCCAGATCACATCGGGGATTATCGCTGCGGCACGCATCGACACGGCGGCGTTGAAAGCCTCCTTGATTACCGCCGGAAACATCGAAGCTCTGACCTTGAACGTTACAAAAGGGAAAATCGGCGGCTGGACGGTGGATGCCGACTCCCTTTACCGGGGTACGAAGAACAACACTGTGGGGAGCTGCACCTCTGCCGCAGGTAGCATTACGCTCGGCTCGAACGGTATCCGGGGCTATAAATGGCGGCTGGATGCCTCGGGAGCCGGAGCGGTCGCGGGCGGCAACATCGCGTGGGACGCTTCGGGCAACGTCACGTTCGCCTCGACGGTCAGTGCCTTGTGGACGGCACCTATCGGCTCCCTCACCACGGCTTTGGGCGGCAGCGGCTATCCCAAGCTGACGAAGATCACGGCCGACGGAATCTATACCGGCAGTATCACCGCCTCGCAGATTACCGCAGGAACCATCTCCGCCGACCGCATAGCGGCAGGCAGTATAGCGGCCTCGAAGCTCGATGCCGCCAGCATCAGGTCCTCCATCATCAACACGGACTATATCAACGGCCTGAGCTGTACCTTCACCAAAGGAAAAATCGGCGGCTGGATGATCGGGGCTTCGGCCCTCACTGCCACGCATATCTCGATAGACAGCGGCAACAGACGCATCGCGGTGTACGGGGCCAATTCGGGTGTCGCTAGCGGGCAGCGGGTGCAGCTCTACTACAACAGCGACACGGACTTCGGGCTCTATACCACGGACAGTGCAGGGTACTGCGTGGCACAGCTGGGTTCGAGCAACAGCATAGCCGGCTGGACGATCGACACGACTTCCATTCGCAAGGGCAACGTGTCGCTGGGCAGCGACGGCTCGATCATCAACTCCACGAAATGGAAACTGAACAACGACGGTTCGGGGCAGATCGCCTCGGGCAACATTGCATGGGACACTGCCGGGAACGTTACGTTCGGGGCTTCCGTATCGCTGCAATGGAAGAACGACATCGAAGCGGCCAAGGTTACGAACTTCGGCTATCGATATTACAAGAAACTCATCATCAACGGCGACGAAGCGACCTATTATCCAGTCGTTTTCAAAGGTGGCGACCAGAACATCAAACGTACCATTCTCGTCCGTCGGGGATATGCCGAGCAGGCTCCGGTCTCGTGGAACACATCCACGCACAAAGGAGGTCTGATCGTACTTATCAAAACCAACTTCGGCGGTTGGGGTGGCATTGCCTATTCATGGGATATCTATGACCTTTCCGAGACCTACTGCCGGATGTTCGCCGGGGCGCAGCTGTGCGGCAACTACTGCATGTTCGCCGTCTTCCTGCGTGGCGGCGGCGATACGGGTGCCGTGTACCACCTCTACTCCGACCAGCCGATAGAGAGCAGCAGTTATAGTCCTTCGCCGATTCCGGCAGCTCCGCAAATCGCTTACGGCAACGACCTTATCTTCCAGAGCGGTTCCACACAAGCCTATGCCCCCGCGCCGCGCACCCTCACGGCTGCCGTCGAGGAGGAGATCCGCCGCCATCGGTTCATTGCTCTGGCGCAAAGCACGGACAGCACGCTTGCGGCGCACCCGCTGACCTATATCGGCTCGACAGGGATTTACACGGGCACCCTTACCGCGGCGCAGGTCAACGCCGTGGCGATCGATGCCGGCAGTATCAAGACGGGAACACTTTCGGCAGACCGTATCGCCGCGGGCAGCATCAGCGCCTCGAAACTCGATGCCGTGGGTATCAAGTCGTCCATTATCAATACCGATTACATCAACGGTCTCAGCTGCACGTTCACGAAGGGCAAGATCGGCGGTTTCTCCATCGGCAGTGACAACATGACCATAGGGAACGTCGGAGCTGTGGGTGCCATCCCGTTGCAAATCCGTTCCGCCTCCACGGGCAGCGGTTACTGGTACACGGGAGCCTACAAGCCGCTGGGTATATGCCTTACGTGGTATCAGAGCAGCAATGCAGGGCATATCGTCCTCGGGCAGGTGGCGGCATCCGGCAACAGTGTCAAGACCGGATTCATAGGTCTTCAGATGATGTCATGGGACAATCTGGAATACTTCTGCCTCTCGGTGAACTATACCAAAAGCGGCAGCAAGGAGGTATACAACCGTATCGCGGGGTGGGCCTTCGACCACAACCATATCTGGAAAAACAACATCTCGCTGGGCAGCGACGGATCTATCGCCAACTCCACGAAATGGAGTCTGAACAACGACGGGTCTGGGCACATAGCCTCGGGTAATATCTCATGGAATGCCGCCGGCACGGTTACCTTTGCCGCATCCGTATCCGCCCAGTGGACTACGGGCATCACGACGGCGCAGGAACTCGCTTCGGCCATGGCGTTCGGGAAGATGCTCTACCGCGACCCGACTTTCTGGAACGGAAACAACGGTGTCGTGGTTTACAACAACTCCCAGAACGGTATGGTGACCGTTACCCGGCAGCAGGATGCCACGGCACCCAATGACAGCAAGTATGTCCTGAAAATCCAGACCAGCGGCAGTGCCAGCCCTCGCAACGGAGGCTTCTATTTCGGGGCGAAATGCGGTTACCGCAAGGTGCTCGTCGCCCGCATTATCGCCAAGATCCCCGCCGGCAGAAATCTCTGTTGGGCGACGAACAGCGTCGGCACGGGAGGTTCGCACCGGTGGCTTACGTCGAACGCCGGCACGGGCGACTGGAAAGAATACGTCTACAAGGTCGTGTGCGGCACCGCCGATTTTTCCAGCACCCATTTCTTCTACGTGGACGGCACGCAGGGGACTTCCGATACGCCTGTCATCTGGTATGTGGCCTATGCCACGGTCTTCGACCTTACCTCCACGGAGAAATACACGACCACCATCGATGCCAACGGCATTTACACGGGAACCGTACGCGCCAACCAGATTATCGTGGATTCCGCCCTGACTGTCGGAGGGAGCAGCTATAACGGCAGCATCTCCGTCAAGGATGCGAACAATAGCGTAAAGGTCACGCTGGACAGGAACGGTATCACGGCCGTGAGCGGCAAGATCGGCGGCTGGATTCTCGGAACAAGCGCCCTGACCGCTTCGGCTCCGGCCTCGGGGCACCGCATCGTTATGGGGGCTTCAGGATATATTTACCACGACAACCCTTCCACCGGAGTAAACTATTGGGCGCTGAACACGGACGGTTCCGCCACGTTCGGGTGCGGGAAAATCTCCTTTGCCAATGACGGATCGGGTTATCTGGCCAACCAGAATATCAAATGGGACGCCTCGGGAAATGTCACGATGACGGGCACCATCAACGCCAATGCCGGCACCATCGGGGGATTCGTCATCGGTCAGGGGCGCATCGGCTCGACGGCGACAGGAACCGGCTCAGGCGGCGGCCTTGCCATCTACGACGACCTGTTCCGCGTGGGGGACACCATTTCGTATGTCCTGTTCGGCAGCAACACCATACCGGCATCCGCCGGCGGATCATGTGCCACCGGACGTATTGTGAACAACAAGGTGAACAGCATCTTTAATAACAACTACGGGCTTTATATCGATGTCAAAAACGGTAACCGTAACTACGGAATATGGTCCAATGCCTCTGTTATAGCCCCTGCCTGCATCGGCAACAAGATCAAGAATGTCTATTTCACAGGCAGCGGTTACACGATCGATTTCTCGCAGTTCAACATCTTTTTCGTTTATGCCAACCAGAAGTACAGCGTGACCCTGCCGTCGGCATCGTCCGTGGCCACCATGTTCGGTTACTCGACTCTGCCGTCGGACTTCGCCTGCATATTTACCCTAATTTACAACTACAACTGGGGGAATAGCCTTGTATTCACCAATATCCGTAACCACAACGGGGATCTTGCCAGTTACACGTTAGCCAAGGGAGACTCCATTACGGTATTGTGCGCCAATTACCCCTCGTTCCATTACCAGATATTAAATCACTCTTATTAAAAACTTTTCTGCTGGGAATATCCCTACACTTAATAAAAACAGAAGCGAATTATGAACATCACCAACGTAACGGTAACCAAGGTTGCCGAAGAGAGCACGGAGAATGCCGACTACCAGTTGGAATATTCCATCGTCAATGACGCGCTGACCCGCGTCCACGCCTCCATCCGCAAGAAGGATACGGATGGCTCGGGGAACGCTCCGCAGATAGGTATCATCTACATGGAACAAGGCGTTATTTCATGCAACATTCCTATGGGAGAGCCGCTTGCACCCCTGTTTCATGATTTCGATACCATGATCGACGAAATAAAAAAGAGTAACGTACAAAATGCATAAATAATATGGAACTGTCAGTCAAAGACCGCCTTTACCTGCCGTCCTTTTTGCCGGCACGGGGCAACTTCAAGGACTTCAACCTCAAAAAAGAGATTCTGCGCAAGATCGCCATTCCGGACGAGGAGCGCAAAGCCATCGGTCTTCACGAGAATGCCGAGGACAAGCGCATCGAATGGGATGTGGAGAAGGAGAAACCGCTTGCCGTGGAGTTCTCGGGGGACGAGATGGAGTATCTCCGGAAAGCCTGCGAACGCATCTCGGACGAGGAGCTTCCGGACGATATGTGGGCTACCGTGTCGCGCATCTACGATTTCATTCAGGAGAAGTAAACCATCCTTTCTTTCTGCCGCTACTCTTTTGAAAAGAGTGCCCGGTCGTACTCTGATGTATGGTCGGGCTTTTTGTTGAAGTATCGTTCATGGCAAGACAGGACATAACAATGGACGCCGAATACGGTGAGGTGGAGACTTCCGGCAATATCGCCGGCAAGAGTTTCTACGACTTCCGCCTGCTCGATGCCGTCGCGGGTGCGGACAACGACACCTTCCGCTACGGAGAGATTACCGTCCCCGTCGGCTTCGTGTACACGTATAACGACGGCAAAGGGTTCCATGTCAGGATTCCCTATACGCCCGACATGCGCCGCCTGACGGTCCGTCTGGTTATGGAAAGCGGTTCGGGCGGCACGGAGTACCTGAGAAATCCTGCGACGGGCAAACATTGGTTTCCCGTCGTGGCGGAGACGGAAGCCGGCACGGCCGATATCGCCCTGGCCGCATTTTTCTCCCTCAATGAGAAGGGAGTCTACAACCTGCTGTCACGGGACGGTTACCTTGCCGTGTACAGCGGCTCAGAGACCGACTTCGAAATAGGAGCCGCCAAAGCCCAGAACGAGACGTTTCTGCTGAAAGCTTCAGCCGGAAATCTCTACCAACATTCTACGACAGGTGTCGGCCTCGTCGACTACCTGCATTCGAGTCTGGAAAACAACGGTCTTGCCGCCAAACTGCAGTCGGAATTCCTGTCGGACAAGGTCGTCATCAAGAATGCCTATATGGATTCTGCCACGGGAGAGCTGCTTTTAGAAACCGAGGAAAAGGAGGAGAACGATGGGTAAGTACAGGGTCGTAGCCGGACAGAATATCTACGATGTGGCCCTGTACCTGTACGGCAGCATCGAGGGAGTCGTGGATTTGCTCATCAACAACCCCGATCTCTCCTTCGCCACGACATTGACTGCCGGCCGGGAACTTGTCTACACGGACGATTTCGTTATCCGCGCCGATGTAGTCGCCTATAACGGGTTGCACGGCATCGTCCCCGCTAACGGTGAACGGCATGTCTATCCCAAAACGTTCACCTTGCCGCTTGCTGTCGTCCTCACGCTCGCTGCCGGGATCATCACCGTGCAGTGTGCCGTTTCCGGTGCGGGACAGCTGGAAATCGACTGGGGCGACAACAGCGACACCGAGACCGTCCTCCTCGCGGACACGCCGCAGCTGCTCACCCATACCTTCGACAACAAAGTCAGGGACAGGCGTCGTATCCGTTGGTTTACCGATGCCTGCTTCCGGAGTATCGACTGGAGCGGGCTCAAACCGCGGTCGTTGGTACTGGTGCAGACACTGCCGGTGGAGGAGCTGACGCTCACGCACGCCACACTCTCCTTGGAGAGCCTGCGGCTGCTTTCCGGAACCTACAGCCTGAACCTGTCGAATTGCGCGTTGGCCGATCTTGCACCGCTTGCCGAATGCCGGGAACTGATGACACTCGACCTCTCCGCCGCCCGACTGAAACCGACAGTCATAGATCATTACCTGACAACCCTTGTGGAACATTACGGCGACCGACGGAATTGCACGGTCATTTTACCTACAGCCCCGACGGGAACCTATCGGGAGCCGGACCGGGATACCGAAACGGGGCGCTACCGTATCGCCTCGGGCATGGAAGCCGTATGGGTCATCCTGCACGAGGAGGCCTGGAATGAGGGTGGCGCGTGGAAATTCATTATCGACGATATAACCTATACAGTGGAATGAGCCGGACGATTAAGGAGATATACAATGAAGCCGTGCAGGAACGCAACCGGCGGCTGGAACTGACGGAGTTCGCCAGCGACTCGAAGCTGTCTGTCATGAACGGTATCCTATGGACCGTAGCCGCTGTCATCTACAGTTTCGAGACGCTGCTTGATGTCTTCGCGGTGGATATCTCGGAAGCCATCAACAACCGGATCAACGGCACGCCGGACTACTACGCCAATGCGCTGCTGCAATACCAGCAGGGCGACGAGCTGACCGTCCGCGAGGACGGACTGGCTTTCGGGTATGCCCAGGTCGATGAGACCAAACGCATCATTACGCAGGTCTCCTATGTGGAGAGCACGGACGACAGCAACCTCGACAGCAAGCTGGTACTGAAAATCGCTACCGGCACGAAAGGACATCTGGAAGCTATTCCCGCCGAGGAGCTGGTGCCCATCAATGCCTATATCGGCAAGCTGAAATTCGCCGGCACACGCATCGAGGTCATCTCGACCAAAGGCGACGTGCTGGTGCCGCGTCTTACGGTCTTCTACGATGGTGCCGTTCCCGAGGCGGAGATGTACGACAGCATCGAGACCCGTATCCGGGACTACATTATGGGCATCGACTTCGACGCTGCGGTCTATGTCTCCCGCCTGACGGATGCCATACGCCGTGCCGAACACGTTACAGACGTCTATATCGACGAGACGGCAATCCCCGAGCAGGGCGTGTTTATTGCTTGCCACGATACGGACGGGCAAATCCAGCCCCTGCAACGTGTCGGCCGCATGACATACACCGCCTCGGGCTACCTGAAAGAGTCCTCGCGCAAGGACGAGGAGTCGGAACTGCCGACCTTCCGGGAAGCCATCACGCTCAAAGTCGAAAACCATGAGATATAAGCTGCCCATAGACCGTTCGGTGAACCGGCTCGTGCCGCACTACCTGTCGGGACGGCGGTTCATCCTCTTCGTGCAGAGCTGCCTCTATCCCTTGCAAAGCCTGAACGAACGGTTCCGTACGTTTGCACGGGAACGGCATATCGAGGCGCGCATGACCTCACAGGTCATCTATTTCGAGTGGTTCCTGAACTACCGGTTCGGTAAATACATCAAGGACGGCAAGGACCGCATCTTCATCAAGGACAGCACGAGTGTCGGTGTGGACCTGTACCACGAAGGGGCGGAATACCAGCGTCCTTTCACCGTATGGTACAACGGGGAACAGGTTACAACGGACAATGAGGCGGAACGCCCCCGTCCGTTCTACCTGCTGGCGGAAGAGAAGCTGATCAACAAGGTCAGCTTCATGGTCTGCGTCCCGCCCGTCACCATACCTCCGCGGGAACTGGTCTATATGCTTTCCTATGTGGTGAACACCTATAAGACAGCAGGCAAGACCTACCTGATCAAGATCGACGAAGACGAATACACCCCCAATAAGAATACAGGACAATGAAAGAATATATTGCGGAAACCGGCGGACGGTATACCTACTCGGACGATATCCTGAACTTGCAGGAACTGGCTCTCAGCATGAGTGCCGTTTTTGACGGCTGCTCGGACTTCATCATCTCCGGATGCGAGATCGAGGGTCCCCGCGTCTCCCCGGGTTATGTCTGGCTCGGCGGAAAGGTACGCCGTTTCGACGGCTGCGCCGATGCTGTCTATCCCTATTATATATACGAAATCAACCGGCATGAATCGGTGGTCTACGCCAATGAGGTCAACAAGCGCGGGCGTACCTGTTATCTCTGTGCCGGAGCCAAGGCTGTCCCGGATACGGTCGATCCGGTTACTGACAAACTGCCGGCGGCCATCGAGGTGACGGAGAGCTATGCACCCCGGTTCATCGACAAGTTCTTCGGCCGCTATGCTGTCCTGCTCGATACACCTTTTGCCCGGCAGACCGTCAAGAAGGATCTGGTGCTGGCCGGAACGTTCACCGGGCAGAAAGAAATCAGCTCCAAGACCGCCGTCTCCGTCAGCGGCGGGAACGGCTACATGCTCAAAGGCATCGTCAAGGCGGACGGCCATGCCGCCATCGGTGCCTACCTGCACGGTCTGCTTGTCAACGAGATTGTCATCCGGACGGACGGCACGTTCAGTTTCATGAAACAAGGCAAGGAACTGGCCAGGGTTACGGAAGACGGCATATCCTGCGGTACTTCGCTGAATGAAAACGCCCGGATCGGGGCTGTCCGCATCAAGGGATACGACATCTATAACACCTCGGATGTGACGGATGAGGGTTGTATCCGTATCAATTACCACGGCACGGAGGGCGGCGGAACAAAATACCGTGACTTTGCCGTGCATGACGGAAAAGCCTGCACCACACCTGTTTTGAAAGTCATCGGGCGTACCGCCACCCTGCAGGTCGGCGGACTGCTCTCCCTGCAAAGCACCGGACGGGGTATCGATATTCAGAATACCGCCTATACGAAAGACAATGCCAGGCTGACAAACCTGATTACCTGGCGCGACAGTGCCGCCGCGCTGCTCGCCACCGTCGGCTTCGACACCGCTGACAGTTTCCGTTTTGCGCTGAGGAACGCTCTGGGCGACATCGTGCTTGCCCCTTTGGGAGCGGTGGATGTGCTCGGTACGCTTAAAATCAACGGAAAATCCGTGTCCGACACCTATGTGACCGTCAGGGCCTTTACGGAGGCGATGGGAAAGAAAGTGGATGTGGTAGAAGGCAAACAGCTCTCTACCGAAGACTTCACGACCGAATACAGGAAGAAACTGGCGGCTATCACTACCGGAGAACTGACGGAGGGCGGCGAAGGTTATGTCACATCGGGAACCGTCGCGGCGGCTTTGAAAATGAAACTCTCCGCCGACGGGAACCTTTCCGATGTCATGGACAAGGCTGCCGCCCGGAAGAATATCGATGTCTATTCCAAAGCGGAAGCCGGGGAGGTATTTCTGGAAATCTCCGAAGGATTGAAGGAGCTGGTGCGCCTGACGGCGGACGAGATCAGCGGGCTGACGGCAGAGGAAGCCGCCGAACTGAAAGCAAAGCGGCAGGCGGCCGTCAGGGATACCCTCGATGCCGAAAAGAAAGGTACCGGGGAGCTGAAACTGGCCAAGACCTCGAACCTGTCCGACCTTCCGGACAAGGGCAAGGCACGCAAGAACCTCGAAGTCTATTCCACGGCCGAGATAGACCGGATGATGGACGGCAAGCTCGGGACTGACTCCGCTTACGAGGGCATTGTCTTCACACCCGAACTCAGGGACAAACTGCTGGAAATCAAGACCGGTTCGTTCGCCTACATAGATGAAGGCGGCATTTCGCACGCGCAGGTCGAGGGATACGTGATGACCTCGCAGGTTGTCAGGGAACTCAAGAAAAAGGCGGAGCGGCTGATGGGCGGCTACAACGCTTCCGAAAAGGATACCATCGCCACCAACCTGAACCTGTATACCAAGGCCGGGGCGGACGCCCGCTTCGCCGCGCTTGAAAACCTGTTCCAGGATTACATCGACTTTTTGACCGGGCAAGGAAAATCCCCCATGGAAGCCCGGCAGCTCCTGCGGAACAAGTTGGACGTGCTGTCCAAAGACGAAATCGTCAAGGACTACCTGCGCAAGGACGGCAAACTTTCCGACCTGTCCTTGCCGACAGCGGAGGCGAAACGGCAGGCCTGCCGCGCTATCGGAGCCGCCTATGCGGAAGAATACCAGCCCCTGCTGGCGGATACGGGATGGATGCACATGGAGAACAGCGGCTCGGGAACAGATACCCAGGGGCTGTTTATCCGCCAGATCGGGAATATCGTGTCCATACAGGGGTATATCAATACCGCACGCAGGGACGGCAGCAACTGGGGCGGCATCGTTGCCGTCATCCCGAACAAGATACAGCCCCCGAGATACAGCGTGCGCTGCAGCGCCGCTGACTGGAACGATGACCACAAGTACAACCGGGGCTCCTCGTTCACCATCTACGGCGGTTCGCGCAGGATACAGCTTTACGAGCGCGGTATGTACAATGTCAATGTAGAACTCAACTTCACCTATTTTGTATAGTCATGAAACATAAACTCAATGTAAACGGCGATATTGAAAGCCGCCGGAGGATTGCGGAGCGCAGGAACGTTCCCGTCCGTGAAACCGTACAGCAAACCATTCAACCGCAACATCATGAAACAGAAGAAAATCAGGCGGCAGCCGCAGAAGAAACCGTCTCCCCGGCAGCAGAAGCCCCGAAAGCGAGAAGACGGAAGACCGCAGGGGACGCTTAAGCGCTTTCCTTTCGACGAGACACGGATAGGCTTCATGCTCCGGTATGAGATGCCGGTAGTCTATCATCTGCTCCGCAGGTTATGCGCCACGCAGCAGCCCTTCGAGCCGGACTGGCAGGTCATACGGTCGGTGGCGGAGGCATCGAAAGACCCTTCCTGCGGCAAGGCGAAGTTCCGCCGCTACCTGGACGAGTACCGCCGGGACGGGGTCTATTGCCGGCGCGGGAAACGGCTCACGCCGGAGCGCAAAGCCTACTATGAAGGCATATGCCGCCGCAAGAGAGAAGAGTATATCCGCCGGAACCGCAGGAGGCTGCTTGCCGAAGCGCGGAACGCGCCGGGCGGCGACAGACTGCTCGGAGAGATTAAAAGCATTCTTAAAATGAAACGGTAATGCGCTGAAGGACAATGCCGGAGAGAAACATTCATGTACATGTATGGCTGTTCCGGGTAATTTGCCTAATTTTGTATTCCACGGTCGCTGCAAGACCTTTCCATATTGTCAAATGAGTATCCTCTTTCGGGATACGGTCAGCGAGACATCCTCTCCCAATTTTATCAGTTGAACGCGGACGGTGCAACCGAACCCGTCCGTCCTGTTACCAGTTTCTTTGCGATGCGGGTATACCGTGTCGCATTCTTCGGGCATTTTTAAATCCATAAAACAAAGCGTTTATGCAAGAAGAAGAAAAGAACAACGGCATGGAAGGCATGTCTGTCGAGGAAATGTTCCTCGGCGTTCAGGAATCTTATCAGGAGGCACAGTTGCGTGCCCAGGAGGAGAACAGGGCGTTCGCCCGTACGGAGTTCTTCCGCATGGACAAGTTCGGGACTTACCGTCTCCGTATCCTGCCCATCGCTCCCAATCCGGACGGCTCGCCGACACGTCCGGGCTATGAGTATCCCGTCCACCAGCTGCTTCTGGAGCTGGAGAAACCCGCTACGGGGAACAAGCCCCAGAAGATGTATGTCACTGTCACCCGCGCTACCGATGCCGGATATAGCGTTGATCCCATCGAGACTTACCGCCGCATGGCCGTCGAAGCCGCAAAAGAGGACGGGGACGACAAACTGGCGGAAAAGATTGCCGGGGGCTCGTTCGGAGGCGGTCTGAAATACAGTTACGGCCACTGTCTCTATGTATTCGACCTGGGTGAACGAGCCAAAGGCGTGCAGATGATGACCCTTTCCCATGCCCAGTTCAAGGATCTGGATGAGAGGAAGTTCAAGCTGTGGAGCAAGAAACTGGCCAAGAATCCGTCTTACCCGTGCCCGATTTCCTCGGTGTATGACGCCTATCCGGTGGAGATTGAAAAGCGCAAGAACGGAGCCAAGACCGAGTATGTCATTTCCATTGACAACGAATCGGAACCGGTACCGTTGACCAAGGAGGAGCTGACCGCCCTGATGGGTGCGCCGCGTATCCCGGAAATCATCTACCGCTACACCCGTTATCATCTGGGAGCCACCGTCGAGTTCCTCAAACAGTGCGACGGTATCTACGGCATGTCGCTCATGGAGACGGATGAAATGAAGACGGTCATCGACACGCTGGACGGTGAACTGCCCAAGGAGGATATATCCGCGTTCTCGTTCGACCGCCGTACGAAAGATAACAGAGAAAACGGGCGTGAAGGCGGAGGCATCTCGCTGGACGACCTTTTCGAACGTTATGACGAGCTTCAGCGGCAGGAACTCGGTGAGAAGACCGAGGAAGGCCAGGAGCTGCGTGCGATGATCCGCGGCTACATCGAGCAGGAAGGGCTCTCCGTGCGTGTCACACGCTCCACGAGCAACCGGGAACTACTCGACCTGATCGAAAGCGAGATGGAGGGTCCGAAGCCCAGTGACGAACCGGAGGATGTCCCCGGGGAGGAAGAAGAGCAGCCGGAGGAAACGGAAGAGCGTGCCGGGCGTCCCCGCCACCGCAGATAAGCCTTTCACAAGTTCTTGAATTCTAATCCGACGGGAGGCATCCGGGCCTCCCGTCCTAATCACAATCACTTAGTATGAAAGAGAACAAACCCTGCCTTTTGTTATTGAATGACATCCACATCTCGAAAGACAACATCCCTGCATTCCAGGCCAACTGGCAGGAGGCCATGGGAATTTGCAGGGAACGGGATATCCGGGAAGTGGTTGTCGGAGGAGACCTGTTCTTTTCCCGTGCCGCCCAGACACTCGATGTCCTGCTGGCCGTCAGGGATATGCTTGTATCCGCCGCGGACCATGACATTCATGTCACGCTGGCGGAAGGGAACCACGACAAGGTGAACCAGGAATCCCTGCGCGGATATTGTCATGTCTTCGACCGGCATCCGAATGTGACTGTCGTGGATGAGTACCTGACCCTGTGCCGCCCGGAATGGAAGTTCGCGCTCCATGTAATGAGCTATTTTCCGGAAGACGGCTCTTTTGCCGAAAGGCTCGGACGATTGGCTGCGGAAGCGCTTTCCGGAGAACCGGAGCACTTCCTCTACATCCATGAGGGTATCAACGGGGCATTGGCACAGCCTTCGGAAAAGGAACTGCCTGCCAGGATATTCTCTCCTTTCGACAAGGTCTTTGTCGGCCATTACCACAACCGTACCGTCATTCCGGGGACGGGAATCGAATATATCGGTTCCTCGCGCCAGCATAACTTCGGGGAGGACGAGGAGAAAGGATACACGGTGCTGTATACGGACGGCACGTACGAGTTTGTCAAGAACCGCGTGAACATGCGGTACCGTGTCATGGATATGCCGGCGGAACGTGCCGGGTTGCACCTGATGGACGAGCTGCGTGAAATGGAGGCCGATGGTCGCTACAAGGTCAAGGTGCGTGTCCATGCACCTGCCGCCGCGATGAAATCGGTGGACAAAGCCGCCTTGCTGGAAGCCGGAGCGGCGAAGGTAGAACTGGTTGCCGATGACGAGCAGCTGCCGGAGGCGGTATCCTCTTCGCTCTTCGAGAAATTCGACAGCCGCCGCATCCGGGAAACCTACGAGGACTTCTGCCGGGAGAAACAGATCGAGGATGTGTCGATGGGATTGGAGTATTTATCTAGAATAGAAAACAGATCATGTGGAAATTAAAGACGATAGAAGCCGAAAATCTCTGCGCCTTCCGTTCGCTGTCCTACATGCTGCGGCAAGGCGTGACGACATTGATTTTCGGCGATAACCGGGACAATGAGTCCCAGCAGTCGAACGGGGCCGGCAAGTCTGCCCTGTTGGAATGCATTGCCGTGGGTATCACGGGCAGCCCGCTTAGAAAGATACGCTCGGAGGAGATTATCAACGATGCAGCGGAAGAATGCCGTATCGCTTTGCGTTTCATCAACGATTCCGCCGCCGAGGAACTGCTCGTCAACCGCCGTATCCCGCGCAAGGGGGCTTCCTCTGTCAGCTGTACGCTTTACCGTGGCGGCAAGCAGGTGGTAACCGATGAAGCGGTACAGCCTTCGGTGGATGCCTATAACCGGTATATTCTTGACAAACTGGGTATCACACGCGACGAGCTGCTCAACAATTTCATCCTTTCCAAATACCGGTATGAGGATTTCCTCTCGTCATCGGACAAGGAGAAGAAAGAGGTCATCAACCGCTTTTCCAACGGTATCCTGGTGGATGAAGCCATCGCCAAAGTGGAGGAAGACATCGTGCCGCTCTCTGAAAAGAAACGGCAGGTGGAACTGGAACTGGCCGGGTTGGACGGGCGTATCGGGATGTTACAGGAGCAGATACGCAAGGAGGAGGAAGCCGGAGCCGAGCGGGGGCGTACCCGTGTGGAACGTATCATGGGACTGGAAACGGCCATAGCGGCCAAGAGGGAGCAGATCCGTACCGGGCACGAGAACGTGGACAGGCTTGAGGAACAGCTTGCCGGAGTGCAGCGGGCGGACGAGGCTTTGCAGGAACTGGAAGCCGGAGATACCGCATTGGAAGCATGTCTGGAAAAGATAGCGGAAATGATGTCCCTCTTTCCCGATGCCCGGCAGACGGACTGGGACAAGGTCATTGCCGAAAAGAAAGGACGGTTACAGACCGCCACAGAGCGGCTGAAGGATTGCGATGCCGTCTTGAAGCAGGCGGAACAGGAACTGAAAAACAGGACTGACGGCTGGGAACAGTTCAAGAAGGAGTATGCCGCATTCTGTGAGGCATACAGGGATCAGTCCGATACGACTGCGGAGAGACTGCGGGAAATCGACATCCGTCTGCGCGACCTGTCCGGCAGCATCGAGGAACTGCGTCATAAACGGCGTATCGTTTCTGCCGGTATTGACGGCCTCTCGAACAAACTGGCCGGCTCCATCACCTGTCCTTTCTGCGGGCATGAGTTTCTGGTGGCAGAACCACAGTTCGACATCGAGGCCGGCATGAAGGAACTGAAGCTCCGTCAACGGCAGCTCACGGAAATCAACGGCCGTATCGATGAGAAGCAGGAGGAGACGGATGCCGTGGAGTTGCAGCAGAACCGGCTGAACCATGAGCGCCGGATATTGGAAGGCAGACGCACCGGATGGGAGGAGCAGCTGGCCGGGCACGAACGGGCCATCAGGAATGCCACCCGCCACGTGGAAGAGGTGGAAAGCGGGCATAAACGCATCGCTTCCGAAATTACCGCCCTGCAAAGTGAAATCGAAGGTGTCCGCCGCAAGGTATTCGACGAGGTGTTCGGATTCATAGACGAGCGCAATGCCGCACTGAACCGCGGCATACGGGTAGGCAAGGAAGATATACAGGCTGCGGCCTGCGCCATCGACACTTTGCAGGCCACGATCCGGGAGCTGGATGAGGCGGCTTCACCCGACCTCATACAATCGCTCAAGGACACTCTCCGTGAAACGCGCGGGAAGTCCAACGAGGCGGCAGGGCGCAAGACGGCCGTCGATGCCCGGGTCCGTGCCCTGGAGATACAGCGGGAACGGTTCGTGCAGTTCAAGACCTATCTGGCCAACACGAAAATCGAGGCGCTCAGCCGTATCACCAACGAGTTCCTGCAAGACATCGGCAGCGACATCCGTATCCGCTTCGACGGGTATACCGTCCTCAAGAGTGGTAAGGTAAGGGAGAAAATCTCCATCTCACTGCTGCGCGACGGCATGGACTGCGGCTCGTTCGGCAAGTTTTCGGCAGGCGAAGCCGCCCGTGTGAATTTGGCGACCATCCTTGCTATGCAGAAACTCGTGAACAGCAACTGCGACGGGGACAAGGGACTGGATCTGCTCGTGCTGGACGAGATACTCGAGGCGGTCGATGAAGCGGGGCTGGCCTCCATGTTCGAGGCGCTGAACTCGCTCGGCGGTACCGTGCTGGTAGTCTCGCACGGGAATGTGGCTGAAGGCTATCCGCATAAACTGGTAATCGTGAAAGAGAATGGCGAATCGAGACTCGGAGAATAGCGTACTGACCCGGGAGCAGGTACTGGCGCTGGACATCGCCACGCATACCGGATACTTCTCCCTGCATGAGGCCGGGACATGGAACTTCACCGAAAGCAAACGGCGCAACGGCAACAAGATGCACGGCGCTTTCAGGACTACGCTGCTCTCGCTGCTCCGTCGTTACGGCATCCGCCGCGTCGTGGCCGAGGATGTGAGCGTGAACCGCCATTTCTACGACATGCGGCGGCTCTCGGAACTCAGGGGTATCCTGCTCGAAGTGTGCGATGAACTGGATATCCCGGAACCGGAGTTCGTCAACCCGGCTGTCCTCAAGAAATGGGCGACGGGAGACGGACACGCCACCAAGACGCAGATGGTCGCGGCCTGCAAGGACAGATACGGTATTGTCCCGGTGGATGACAATGCGGCGGATGCCTGCCACCTCTTCTACTATTACATCCGCAGGCACAGGCTGTGACAAGCCGACAACGGTTTGGATTTTTTCCGGGCGGCGGTAATGCTGCCGCCCGTTTTTTCAATTGACGCTCACGGTAGCTGACAGATTAGGACATGAGATTCATTATCAACCTTTTCAGTCAGTGGAAACGTGGAAAAGAAAGATGTGTTTATTGCGGTTCTCCAGCCTGAAGACGAATCCGCGAGACAGAGGGCGGAACTTCTCAGAAAATATGTGATGCCGCACAAGAATCTGATATACAGCATTTGTATCAAATATACCTATAACCAGGAGGACATCGAGGACAACTACCTCGAGGCGTTGGCCAACTTCTTCAAGTATATGGACAGTTATGACCCGGCCCGTCCGGTAAAGACCTGGATCTATGCCGTGACCAAACGGCTTGTGGCGGACCTGAACAACCGCAACAGGAACCGCATGCCCCCGGACGACAATATCGACATTTCGGAAATATCCTCTTCGCTGTCGGATGAGGACGAACCGTCGGGAAACAGCATGGGGATGGACAACTACCGCGAGTTCTATAACGATGACATCCTCTGGGCACTGGACCGGCTCAAACCGATTTACCGGGAAGCCCTGCTCTTGCAGCAGGCTGGTTACAAACTCGGGGAAATCATGGAAATCACCTATAACAACGGTACTTTGCAGACCAGGAACGTAGAAACGGTAAAAAGCCGCATCTTCCTAGCCAAGACGCAGCTGCGCAAACTATTGACACGCGATGGAGAGAAAAGAATGGATTGACGGATGCCGGAGGCTCTTTACACGGCTGGTCCGCACCACGGTGTGGGCGGATTTTGTGTTCCCTACCGGCGGCAAGTCGGACAGGCAGCTCGGGATGTGTTTCGACGGCTTGTGCCGGGAGGTCGTCTCCGTCAGTGCGGAACGCCTGTCCGACTTCTGTATCTGCCAGACATATGCCATTTCCGGATATGATACCGCGTATCGCAGGAAATGGAACGTCTCCCATTCATTCGGAAAGAAAGCCATCGGCCGCTATCTCCGCTCGGGAAAGGAACGCCGCTACCGGGAGGACCGGTGGCTGAAGAGTTTCGGGCTGTCACGGCATGATTTGGCGCGGGCAGTGGAAGACCGCCGCAGCCATCCGTTCGGGCGTTTTATTTATCCGGAATACGAGGAGACGACCAAGCGGCGACTGCTCTCCACCGAAGCGGGATATCTCGTCTGTGCGCTCTCCACGCTGATGTGGACGCCTTTCTCCCCGTCATGCTCAAAATGTGCGAAAGCGGAGCCATGCCGCAGAAGGACACAGGCGCGCTATCCGGAACTGTACCGTATCCGCTGTGAGGCGTGGCGGAAAAAGGAGGCGAAGCCATGAGTGCCGTCAATCCGCTCAGTGCCGAGTTCCTGTATGAACTCTATGCCACGGCGCTCAGACAGGAACCGTTGTGTGCTGTCCTAGCCCGGCATATGCGTAAGGAATACCTGCCGGACCGTTCGTTCCAGCAGGTACAGGAGGCGATAGCCGTACACTTCAAGACATACAAGACACCGCCGTCGTATGCCGTGCTGGCACAGACCTTCCATGAGGATTACGACGCCATCGAGCTGATAGACACTTTCCGGGAGTATGACGAGGGACAGAGTGCCGAGGTGATGACCGACATGCTGGAGTCCTACATCAAGGGGGTCCGGTTGCAGTCGGTCTATGCGGAGGTCGGGAAACTGTATAACGAGAACAAACAGGACAAGGCGGAGAAGACTCTTCGGGAATATGCCGAGTGGCTGGCAGGGTTCACGCTGAAGAGTTCCTCGTTCGTCGATGTGGCCGCGACTTTCAAGGAGCGTTTCGAGAGGAACCGCCGGCGCGAGGAGGAAGAGGAACGCTCGGCCGCCCCTCGTGTGTCCCGCTTCTACATCCCGTATCTGGATGCGCTCAATGCCGGACGTAACCTGCGAGGTCAGCTGACCTGTTTCCTGGCCAGCACAGGCGTGGGAAAGTCGCACATCGCCAAATGGATCGGTGTCAGGGCGGACATCGATGACGGGCTGCATGTGCTGCATTTCCAGCTGGAAGGTTCGGAAGAAGAGGCGTTGAACGCCTATTCCGGCGGACTGATTTCCAGGAACGCCTACTATTACGAGCGGGGAAAGATTTCGGATACGGAGATGAGACATCTGGAAAAACTGGTCGCCTCGTATGCCGGAAGCATCACGGTGCGCAGTTACCCGCGTTTCAATGCCCAGGTCTCGACACTCGACATCAAGAACGGCATTTCGGAATACAGGAAGCTCAAAGGATATAATCCGGACATCGTGATTGTGGATTCGATGGACTTGCTGACGGATGCCAACCGCCGTTCATGGGGAGCCGACCATGAACGGGCGAAGCGTATCGCGGTGGCTAATGACCTGAAGGACCTGGCGGCGGACGAAAAGGTATGGATGGTGGTGACTTACCAGTCTACCATCGAAGACCGGGAGTGGCTGAATGACGAGCGGAACGTGCTGACCGAGTACAACTGTTCGGAGGCCAAAGGTCTGGCCCGCCCGTGCACGCACCTTGTTTCGCTCAACCAGTCATCGGCTGAAAGAAAGGAGAACGTTATGCGCTTGCACGTGGCCAAAAGCCGGTTCTTCAAGAAAGGAGACACTATCAGGATTGCCACCGACTACGACAATGAGGTGTTCTATGACGGGCAGAGGACACTGAATCTGAACAGGGAATAAAAAGCCATCGATCCGGATGCGGCGTGTCGGTGGCTTTTTGACTTGTAACGACTGGAATGTTGAGAATATATGGCAGCTTACATGCGTAAAACCAATTCCGGACAGATACGATTTTTATTGTATGCCCTTTGTATTCCGCCATATCGTCCGTTCCCCATGTTATCAACAGCAGGTTTTCACATTTCAATTCCTCTGCCGCCTCCAAGACTTTCAGTTTCCGCTCACGGGTCTTGGCGTTCGAGATATCATACGACCTTTGTTCGAGGAAAGTTCGAATGACCTCGCAAATACAAATCCGTTATTTGTAGTAATTGGAAAACGATACTTTTCATTCAGTATGTTTATTGTACTGCACAAAAAATACGCTTTTTTTATGTAGAGAGTGATCATTTTAGAAAAGTACATCTCTACACCTGATAATCAGCCAATGCTGATTATCAATCTCCTTATTTATATATTGTTTTATCGATTAGACAAAAGCAGTCATTTTTTGTCCAGCCGGGAAGACAATTTCTCTTTTCCTTTGGGTGGAAAGACCTTCCATGATTCTGCCGGTCTATTTTTATTGGGCTAATCCGGATTCTTTTTCCAAACATTTCAAACCAACCTGTAGCGGTCACGACTATACCTTAATATGGAACTGTCGGTACAGGAATATCAATATCTGGTTTCGGAGATAACCCGCGAGACGGGTGCCAAACGGGACGGGAGCGGTAAGAACCTTATCGTTCCGCGCTGCCCGTTCTGCGGAAAGTCGGGCGGTAAGTTCGGTATCTACATCGGCAAGGCGACTGCCCACCGCCGGCCTTTCATGGCCCACTGCTTCTCCTGCGGGGCATCCACCCGTACATTGGAGCAACTTCTGGCGGCTATCGGTCGCATGGACCTGATGGTTTTGCAGACAGCTGACATTGCCGCACCGTTGAACCTGCACCTGCTGGAGAAGGACGAGGCGGAAGAAATAGACGACGAACTGGTGCCGGTCGAATTGCCGGACTTTTACAAGCGCACTTTCCGGCATCCGTATTTGCAGCGGCGCGGCTTCTGTTTCGACGATTACGAGTATTTCCCGGTCGGGATAACCGGCAGGCTCAATCCGCGCTACGCGGACTATGTCGTCTTTCCGGTCATCGATGACTGTACGGTTGTCGGCTATGTCTCCCGCCATACCTGGCCGAAAGAGGATATAGACGCCCACAACCGCAAGACCAGACATAGCGGCGGGTACAAGATCCTGCGTTACCGGAACTCCACGGAAAACGACTTTTCCAGACTCCTTTATAACTACGATGCCGTCCGTATGGATGAAACCGATACGGTCATCCTCGCGGAAGGTATTTTCGATGTCATCGCCCTGACCCGCAGACTCGAACTCTATGACAATTCCCATGTCGCAGCCGTGGCCACTTTCGGAAAGAAAATATCCGATGTACAGATCTACAAGCTGCAATCGAAAGGCGTCAGAACCGTAGTCATCGGTTACGATGGTGATGCCGTCGAGTCGGTAAAGCGGACGGCTGAACGGCTGAAACCCTATTTCGAGGTTTTCATCGCGGACATTGCTGATGCCGCCAAAGACTGGGACGAACTCACGGAAGCGGAAATCTACGGGATTTTCGCCTGCCGCCTGCTGTCCGTCCTTGAATACAAACTCAAAAAAGTACAGGAAAGATGATACAGGAACTTTTCTCATGGCTCGATGCACAACGGATAACCTATATCCCGGTCGATACGGAAGTGGTGGATATTCCCGGCTTCGGGCGGCTTTTCACGGCCGACCTGTCGGGAGTGGAATCCATCTTCCGCGGCGACGGGGACAAGCTCGTGTTCAACCTGATGGAAAGTCCGGATGTGCTGATGGAAGAAGGAATCTTCCATGTGGCCTTCCCGTTCGGCAGGAACTGGTACTACTATGACCTGCGGGAAGAATTCCGTTTCAACCTGCTGAAATATATCGGCCGGCCCAAGCCTCCGGTACATGATGTACCTTTCGTGAACCTCGGCATCCATACCTCCTACGAGCTGCTGAACGCCTGCTGCTCGCCGGAAGATTTGTGCCGCAAGGCGAAATGGCTCGGGCATACGGCTGTCGGCATCTGCGACCGCAATACAATGGCCGCCACGCTGAACCTTCAGAAGGAGTGCGCCAATACCGGGCTGAAACATATATTCGGCTACTCGCTGACAATGATGCACGAAGAAGAACGTGTCGGGCTGAAGATTTATGCCTTGGATAACGAGGGGCTGCATAATCTGCTGCGCATCCAACGGGCCGTCATGGTCGATTCGGAAGACAACACCCTCCGCTATGAACAGCTGCTGATGTATGCCGCAGGTTGTGTGGTGGTTTTCGCCATCCGTTCCGTCTACTGGATGGCCGGACACCCCAAACAGGTGAAGCGTATCCGGAAAGGTGCCGAAGCGGTCTATTACCAGGTCGACGCCAACGAATACAAGGCGGACCGCATCGACAGGGAGCAACTAGAAGCCCTGAAATATTATTTCGGCAACTGTTATGATGCCGACACGGATTCATTTACAGTAGAACCAGTCCTGATTCCGGACTGCTACTACATGGACAAGGACGATGCAGGGTACAGAATCGTGGTGAACAAGATTGCCACGGGAGCCGCCCATGAACAGAGCGATGACCAGTATTTCAAGACAGCGGATGAATTGTATGACACGCTCCGTCCTCTGTTCTCCGGGCAATGGGACTTCGATTCCCTGTTTAGGCGCATGTGCCGTCCCACGGTGGAGATTGCCGGACGTGCGGACGCCTCATTCGAGACCGGGCGAATGTTCATGCCGGAATACCGTATGCGACCGGAAGAGCGGGAACGGTATGGTGACCGCCGTACGATGTTCCTCCGACTGCTTGACGACGGGCTGGACCGGAAAGTGCCGGAACCGGAGCGGGAACGCTATCGGGAACGGCTGGACGAGGAAGTCTATATCATTGAATCGACCGACAATGTGGACTATTTCCTGGTGCAGTGGGATATGGTGCGGGAGGCGCACCGGAGAGGCATCGCAACTGGTATAGGTCGCGGTTCCGCCGGGGGCTCGCTGGTTTCCTACTTGCTTGGCATAACCTCCATCGACCCGCTGAAATACGACCTTATCTTCTCGCGCTTCCTCGTGCCGGAACGCTGCGGGCTCAGCTGGAAAGACGAACTGACGGTGCTTGCCCCGGACATCACACTCGGCAAGGGCGAACGCTATGTGGAGATGGAATCTGAAGGCAAGACTTACCGTCTGTGCACGGATGCCCGGATGCGGGTAATCCGTAACGGAGAAGAGCGGACGATATACGCAGATGAATTGATGTGTGGCGACGAAATCCTTTTTGACCGCCGAGATTGCTTGTGGAACCTAAAGGAACTCGAAACCCATGAATCCGACCTACGAACACCACCGTCCCTATGACGGTTGCGACCTTTACCGGGGCGATGCACTCGATGTGCTGCCCCTGCTGGCTGAAGAAGGCATCACTGCCGACATGGTATTGTCAGACCCTCCATACGGTACGACACATTGTCGATGGGACGCCGTGATAGACATCCCCGGGATGTGGAATGCTGTACAGGGCATATCCAGACCTGACACTCCCGTACTGCTGTTCTGCCAGCATCCTTTTACGAGCCTGCTGGGCAGCTCCAATCTCCGCAGGCTGCGGTATGCCTGGGTATGGGAGAAGACGCAGGCGACAGGCTTCCTAAACGCCAGGCGTATGCCGATGAAGGCGCACGAGGACATTCTGGTCTTTTACGACAGGTTGCCGAAGTATCATCCGATCAAGACGGACGGGCACAAGCGCAAGGTCGTGATGGCCGAACATCAGCGGAAATGCGATGCCGGCGAGATATACCGGAAGCACGATAATTTCCGGGATTACATATCCACGGAACGCTATCCGCGCAGTGTGCTGAAATTCAAGACGGACAAGCAGCTCTCCTGCCTGCACGCGACACAGAAACCTGTCGCCCTGCTGGAATACCTGATACGCACCTACACCGACGAAGGAGACATCGTCCTCGACTTTGCGATGGGCAGCGGCAGTACAGCCGTGGCCTGCCGGAATACGGGACGCCGGTTCATCGGCGTGGAGATAGACCTGGGAATTTTTCAGACAGCACTAAACCGTATAACCCATGGCTGACACCCGGGAAATCTGGGTGGATATCAAGAACTATGAAGGAAAGTACAAGATCAGCAACCTCGGGCGTGTCAAGAGTCTGGAACGGCAAGTTTCGCATGACGGTATCACCTGGACACAACCCGAACGTATCATGTGTCATTGGTGTGGGACGACTTCGCTCTATGACTGTGTCCGACTCTACAAGGGCGGTGTCGGAAAGAAGTTCTCCGTGCACCGTCTGGTGGCACAGCACTTCCTGCCCGACTGGAATCCGGGACTGGAGGTGAACCATATCGACGGGAACCGCGACAACAACCGTGCGGATAACCTGGAAATGTGTACGCACCAGCGGAATATGGAACATGCCATAGCGGGTGGCCTCAAACGGGATTACGGCGAGAAAAGCGTGAACGCCAAACTGACCAACGGGCAGGCGGAAGAGATACGGGTGAGGTATTCCTCCGGCCAGGCTTCCCAGAACAGCCTGGCAAAACAGTACGGTGTCAGCCGCCAGACGGTAAGCGCGATAATACGATACAAGAAATATATCAGATGAAAGTAACACATATAAGAATCAGGAAAGCAGACGGACCGCTGACGGTCATGGATGCCTTTGTGGACAAAGGACTGACAGAAGGCGGCCACGCTTCGCTGCCGGACATAGATGTCGACTATGCCTCCGACCGGCGGCAGGAGATCAAGGATTACCTGGAAGAACGGTACAACGCGGACGGCCGCCAGCGTGTCTTTTCCGCCGGCACCTTTACCACGATGAAACTGAAAGCCGCCTTGAAGGACGTGGCACGCGTACACCGCGTGCCTCACTCCATCGTGAACTATATTACCGCCATGATAGATGACGGCACGGACTGGACAGGACTGTTCAGACAGGCTGCCTTCAACAGAAAACTTCGGGACTTTATCCAGACCTATCCGCTGGTCATCGAGGACGTGCAAGGATTGCTCGGACAGCCCAAAGCGGCCTCCATACACGCCTCGGCCATCGTTGTCACACCGGACACGCGGGACGGCAGGCCCGCCGAATGCTTCGATTTCCTGCCGGTCCGTAAGATGGACGGGGCACTGGTATCGGAGTTCGACGGCTATTCGGTCGATGAGATCGGATTGTTGAAGGAGGATGTGCTGGCGACAAAGGAACTTGCCAAACTGAGTGCCGTCATCGCGTTGGTCAACCGGAATTTCGGGCAGGAACTTACTATCGGGCGTATTACGCAGGATATGCTGGAAGACGGGAAGACCTACCGACTGCTCTCGGACGGCAACACGCAGAATGTGTTCCAGTTCTCTTCGCCGGGCATTACCCGGTTTATCCAGGATGTACAGCCGGAGTGTATCGAGGACCTGATCGCCATCAATGCCCTGTACCGTCCCGCCACACTCGACATCGGTGCCACCGATGATTATGTCCGTTTCAGGCGTGGCGAAGTGGCCCCGGTCTATAACTACGGCTGTTATGAAGCAACGAAGAACACTTTCGGAATCATGGTCTACCAGGAGCAGTTCATGTCCGTTGCTCATACGCTCGGGGGATTCGACCTCGGGAAGACCGACTATCTGCGCAAGGCCATAGGAAAGAAGAAAGCCGACCTGATGGCCACGCTGAAGGCGGATTTCATTGCCGGAGCCGTCGGGAACGGATGCCCGGACTATGAGGCGGAGGAAATCTGGCACAAGATAGAGGTAGCCGGGAAATATTCGTTCAACCGTTCCCATGCCGCGGCATACGCCCTTACAGCCTATTGCGGGGCATGGCTCAAGGCCAATTACCCCTCGGCATTCTACACGGTGGCATTGCAATGGGCGGACGACAAGGAGATTCCTTCGTTGATGGCGGAGATGGAACGCTGCTCGTCGGCCAAGATCGTGCCGCCGGACATCAACCGCTCCGGGACGGAGTTCTTCACCGACTATGCCACCGATGAAATCTTCTGGTCGCTTACCCGTATCAAACAGGTCGGTGTCAAGACAGTGGAATACATCGTCACGGAACGCGACCGGGGCGGGGCATATACCGGTATCGAGAACTTCATCCACCGCATATTCCGTTACAAACTCAAGAAATACAGTTACTGGGACGACCCCGACAACGCGGAAGAGGCCGTGAAAGTCCCCGTGAACGCCCGGCATGTCAAGCACATGATCCTTGCCGGATGCTTCGACCGTATCGAAAAAGTCGGGGCGGTTACCGAACGCTGCGCGCTGCTCGAACGCGCAGCACGGGAACTGGGATTCTCCCTTTCTGAAAAAGACTTCCCGCAGGACATGCGCGGGCGGCATTTCTTCTGGTCGCAGCAGCAGATTGCCGTGTCGGGCATAGGCAGCATCGATTATCGCCGCATCTTCAACAATTCGGAAGCCCGCAGGCAGGTCAAGGGAAAAGCCTCTTACCTGACCCTGGACGAGGTGGCACGGGACGAGAACGACGGCAGGCGTGCGACTGTCTGCGCCACGGTGGTGGATGTAACCGAACATACCTACAAGGACAGGGAGACGGGAAGCCGGAAGCGTTTCGCCAAGCTGACACTCTCCCAGAACAACCGTCTGGCGGAATGTGTATGCTGGAACGACTATTACATGGAACACCACACCGTGATCCAGTCGCTCAAAGACCGGGTGGTCATCCTCACTGCCGTCATCCGTTACAGCGACTACAACGGATGCAATACATTACAGACCTATAGGAACTCATTGTTATTCATTCAATCCTGAAAAGATATGGCACCCAAGACAGAACAGAAGATATATGTAGGCATCGGGCTGGACTTCGAGACCGGAGGGCTGGACTGCCGTGAATGCGCCTGTACACAGATCGCCCTGCAAGCCGTCCGTTTCGACACATGGCAGGTATTCGACCGCTATCAGGCGTATATCGCCCCCTACGGGAAACAGGACGCGGGGCTTCCCCGACGCAAGGTGTTGCGTACCCGCCATGAACAGGCGAAAGAACCGGAATATGTCCCGATGAAGTACGAACAGACGGCATTGGACTATTCCGCCATTACCATGGAGATGCTGCGCACACAGGGTGTGGACATGAAGAAAGTCGCCGGAGAAGTCATCGCCTTCGCCAAACGCAGCACCCTCTCGAAGGGCTATCAGTGCAAGCCCGTGCTGGTCGGACAGAACATCGCTTTCGATATCGGATTCCTGCAACAGCTGATGAACTATGCCGGACTGGCCGCCGAGTTTGAAAAGACCTTTTCCGGTACCAAGGACTATTACGGCAACTTCCAGCCGCACTACATCGACACGCTTGTCATGGGACGGTTGGCTTTTGCCGCTGATCCGGAGGTTACTTCGTATAAACTGGAACTGGTAGCCTCAAAATTGGGGGTGGAACTGGACGATGCCCACGATGCGGCTGCGGATGTGACGGCCACGCTTGACATCCTGGGGGTCTATACCTCCCGTCTGCGCCAGACGGAAGGGGCGGCAATCGCTACACAGAAGAAAGAGAAAACCCGTAAATATTTCAAGATATGAGTATGGACACGAATAAGGAAGCCCAAGGCATTGACCGGGAACAGATTCCCGAGACCATTACATTCCGTACGGCGGACCGGATGACCTACGGGGCGCTGGGCTATGACGGGAACGAACTGATGGCGTTCATATCGGGCTACGACCTGGAAATCAAGTTCAACCTGCGGCTCATCAACTCGCTAGCGGATGCGGAGGCGTGTGCCGATGCGTTGGCCCAGGTATTCTATGACGCATTAATGGAGCAGTTGCTCAATGAAAAGGCGGATTTTGTAAAACCTCCGGGATACAAACCCGCTACTCTTTCAGAAAAGGAAGGAAGAACCGATGTCAGACAAGATAACGAACACGCAGGATAGGCCGGAAGAGAAACCGCTCACGGAGCAGGAGCTGCAATTCTGCAACCTCTATGTGAACGGCGGGCTGGAATATGCCGGACGGCCGAAAAAATGCTTTGTGGAGGTATTCGGTGAGGATACGGTGAAGAACCCGTATGCTTCGGCCAATTACCTGATGAACAAACCGCATGTGCTGGCACATATCAAGGCATTGCTCTCCTCGGAACGGTTCGAGATGGAGACGATGGCTGTAAAGCTGCAGGTGACCGAGACTCTCAAGGCAATCATGGACGAGACGGCCACTTCGGACTATACAGACCGTTTCGGTGTGCCGCTCTCTCCGGCACCGCTCAGGGCCGTGTCGGTCAATGCCGCCAAGGCGCTGATGGATATCTTCCCCATCAGGCACAAGGAGGAGAACCGCCTGCGTATCGAAGGCAGCGACGGCAATGTTATCTTCAATGTAATCGTACCCCAAAATCCTGTAAAAGATGGCGAAGCGGAAACGTAAAATCACTAAGGAAGAAATCGCCTGGTGGGTCTATCTGGCGATGATGATCGCGCTTGTCATCTATGGGTTCCGGGATAGTGCGGCAGCCGAGACTCTGCTGAGGGCTATCAGGGACGCATTCTCACTTTTAATGGAATAAGATATGGAACAACTCAAAGAATTTGTAATGAAGTACTTCAAGATCATTGTCGTGGTACTCTCGTTCTCGCTGACACTGTACATACAGCATGTCAACAACACCGCCCAAATTGCAGAACTGGAAACCAAATGTATCGGTTTGGAAGTGGAAATCAAGAACCAGTATGACCGTATCAACGCCATGAAGCTGGACAAGTCCGTGTTCGAGGCAACCATGATGCAGCTCAACACGGTACAGAATGACCTGCACGAAATCCGTGCCGATATCCGTGAACTTCTCAAATGTCAGGGAACGCACAAGTAAAAACATCATGGAAAGACCAGTTATGAAAAAGAATGCATACGTTACCATCATCGCTTCGCCTGAACTCTCCGAAATGAGGTTGGACGAACTGGTCG
The DNA here is from genome assembly GCF_018390535.1 of Bacteroides propionicigenes. Taxonomy (GTDB): domain Bacteria; phylum Bacteroidota; class Bacteroidia; order Bacteroidales; family Bacteroidaceae; genus Bacteroides; species Bacteroides propionicigenes. Next base: position 539,451 of record NZ_JAHBBW010000002.1, read on the forward strand.
GTCGCCGTGGACTGGTCGTTGAAGACCTCCCGCAGAACCGAAAAAAGAACCGGGGCGGCCTTGTATTGTTGGAAGAAATCTATATGGATGAATTTCTGTGGTTCATCCCCGAAGAATCAGTATCATATGAGTAGATTAAACAGAATACTTCTGGCAACGGTGTTGCTGCTCTGTAGCATCCTCTGGCTGCAGCACCGGCGGACAATACGCCTCACGGAAGAACGCGACCGATTCCGCATGAACAGCACCGCACTGCTTTCCGATGTGAAGCGGATGCAGATCGATTCAGCGACGATGGTCCTCGATGCCAAGGCATTGCGGCTGACTATAGATGAGTATAAAGAGTTCCGTGCCAAGGATGCCGAGACCATCGAAAGGCTAGGCGTGAAAATCAGGAACCTCGAAGTGGCTGCACGGCATGAAGTCGAAGTGAAAGCCCCGATAGATGCCGCCATCCGTGACACGCTCATTATCCGTGATACCGTTCCACTGCTGCGGCAGAAGGTGGAGATGGTTACACCGTATATCCAACTTACCGGGTTGATCGAGAACAAACGGCTCAAAGGCGACATCAAAGTTCCGGTAACCCTCAATCAGGCGGTTTGGGTAGAATACAAGGGATGGTGGTTCTGGAAGCGTGTAAAGGCTATCCATCAGTCCATTTCCAGTGACAACCCGTATGTGGAAATCAGGTATTCGGAATATATACGCATACAGTGAAAGAACATGTGTCTTTTATATGTGAAAAGTTCCTGTGACGCCGGTGCGCCAAGGGACTTTTTGCTTTTAGATGTGTTAAAGGCAGATGAATATTCATGCAATGGTTTCCCCGGGATTAGTTTTCAGGTGAAAAATTAAATAACAGATATATTCATGGCAACAATAAAAGTTAAATTCCGTGCCTCTTCCGTCGAGATGAAGGAAGGCTCGCTCTACTATCAAGTGATTCACAACCGTCTGGCAAGACAAGTACATACCGGCTACAAGCTTTTTCCCTCGGAATGGGATGCCGGCATTTCCGAGATCGTGATGGATTCCGGCACGGAAGGGGGGGCGCAGGAATTACCTGCTCTCCGTGAAGACTGCCCTAGCAGAAAACTTGTCCCGTTTGAGAAGCATCATCGCACAGCAGGGATGTTTTTAGAAAGCCTTTCAAGCTCCCGTCCGTGTTTCGAAACGATAAATATCTATGTATCTGACGCATGTATTGTCTCGTTCATCCATAAACCCAAATCGGTTTCCCTTGCGGCATTTTCAAGTCTCTCAAGTAAGACTATTGTTGTCTGTTTTCTTCACTTCTATTCCCTTTCTTGTCGATGTAATACCATTCGTCGCTTTTCCAATAGTGGTATTCTCCGTCCGAACCCGGCACTTCTTTCATTTCTCCCTTGTCGGTTACTTTTGCCTTGCCGTTCTCGAATGGGAAGCCGAAGGCGAAGCGGGGCTTGATGACCGTCCTGCCGCTTTCGTCCGCGTACCCGATACGCCCTCGCTTGTCCACGATACGGTACAATCCCTCGCTGACATAATCGTTGCCATTGTCACATTGAAACACGCCGTAGTGTTTCATGGAACTGCAACCGCATAATAACATTATCACAATTATCGTTGGAATTTTGCTCATTGTCTAAATTTTAAAATATCAGAACCATAAACTATTACCATTCTTCCCGCTCATTGATACACAAAGAAAAGCCAATAGGCTATGCCCAAATTAATCAGAAACAGACCAAGCGGCAATAGTAACTGAAGCCAGAAATAGTTTTTATCCTTTCTTTCAGGATAAAGGCGGTAATAGGCACGCTCCCGCGCTTTGGTAAAGTACTTCTTTTCAATCTTTGAATACACCTCTACTGCTGCCCAGACCAAGCCGACAGACAAAGCTGACGGCAGCCACAACGGTATTACCCAGTATAGGAATCTTATTATAAGAAGCGAAGGGACAACAGCGAAAACCCACAAGAAGATAGCATCCAACGGCATAGACCACCTGTTGTGGATGCGTCGTATGCGACCCGCATAATACAGGTGGTCTATTATGCTGAACTTATATTTCCGTTTGAAAGCCATAGCTGATTTCCATTTTTACAAAAATACTGTTTTTACGGCAGACAAAGAGCATCCGGCACATTGTTTTTCGGCATAACGTGGTGATTGAGTGGACGAAAAACATTATTTTTGCGTTCGGAATCACGATTATCGGCTATGGCGAGTAGATTTCTGCAAGTATTATTGTCGGCAACTGTAGTGGCTTTCATTGCCGTAGGGTGTGGCAACAGAGGTTTCAATCCTCCGTCTGACGAGGATATGATTCATAATTTCTATGCCCATGAAGATGCGTTTAATGAAATAACCGAAATTCTGTTGAATTGCCCGTATGGCGACATTTACCCTCCGTTCTATCCAATCGGGAGCGCAACGGATTCATTGTGTTTGTCAAGTCTTGGCAATGAAAAATGCACGCATCTTGATTCCCTGCTTGCATCGGTGGGTGGTAGGAGATTGTATTTCAAAAGCCGGCATACTTTGTGGCAGATTGAACATGGCGATTTTAGCTCAATTCCTCCCATTGAGGAACTGCCCGACACCATTGTTCCAAGCATCTCTATCATTTACTATTCTGCCGGTTGGTCTGTCGGGCCGAGTGTGGACAAGCAGTATGCTTACAGGTTCGCGGAGGACTCAACCTATGCGGTCAATTGGGAACTGAACGACCTGATTGAGCTTGTTAGGAATGATCCGGATGCACCGGGCGGTATGGCATCAAGACACATTGAGGGCGATTGGTATATTGAATTATGGTATGACAAATGATAATTATGCAATGAAAGTTACCGATATATACGAAGCTATGAACAGCAAGGCGGAAGCGTTTTTCGAGTGGTTGCAGGCTCACCCTAAATACGGGTTGCTGTTTGGTGTCGGGTTGCTTGCCCTATGGCTTGCAGGGTTGCTGTTCCGTTGGAAATGGGCATGTGAGTGGCAGTTTCATGGAAAGCTATGGTTCTTTGATGATTGCAAACCCGAAACACGCCGACGGATTAAGATAGTGCTGGTCAGCGTTCTGATTATCCTCATATTGGTCGATTTCTTTGTATGGAGGTGAGAGCATGGATAAGGACAATCGCAAATACCGGTTCTGCTTCATCGACTATATGTGGTATGTAGCCGAAAAATGGAGCGAGCGAGAGCATAACAATCTCAATGGGAGAATGTTGCTTTTCCTATGCTGGCTGTTTGCCATAACCATACCGCTTGGAATACCGCTACTATTTCGCCTTTTCAGTTGGATAATTGCTTTTGCCATAGTAATGATTCTTTGCTTTCTTCCCGACTTATTTTGCCAGCTCCGTTACACAGCCGGGCGGCGTGAAGCGCTCCGTAAATATTACGGAAAGATGAAACACTCCGGCAGGAAGCTCGCCAAAATAGTCCTTATCGTCATCGCCCTGACCGTAGCGAATTTCCCACTAATGTTTCACTTCGGATTTATACATTGGGCATGACAATGCCTGCCACTACCGCCACTGCAATGACAACGGCATAGTACACCTCTATCGCCTTTTTCCAATATAGAGGACGCAAATCAAGTTCTTCTCGGATTTCCATTCTCCAATCAGAAGGTTTGAACTGAAATCCGGAGATGCACCATGCTGCGACAACCGCCCATCCGATCAATATGCCGGTAACTATTTTCTGACCGTTATTCGGGTCGTCTTTTAGCGTAAGTAATGCCACCAAAATTAATGAGAGATAGGGAAGTCCAATTATCCCACCAGCCCGACGCTCCACCCAATCATGCCCCCCTTTCCTTCGCAGCATATCGTAGGCAAGGATGTATGCGGTTTTATGTATCATCGCAATCAAGCGAAATAAATGAGGTCTTCCTGTTTCTGCTCTTTTCATACTTTTGTAGGTTTTAAAATTCCGTATCTTCCGTCCATTCCAGAGAGTCCACCGGACAAAGCCCGGTGTTTCTCACCTCGTACCACCCGGTCAGCAGTACCCTTATGCTGTCCGGCGTATATCCCTTGACCCATGTACATTCGACAAACTTCTGGCTGCCGTCTTGGATTTCATCAAAGGTGGCATGGTTCAATAGCCCTACACGGAACTCTCCTCCCATATCTTCCTCCCTTACCTGCATGACATAGACCGGTTGCCCGTATCGGGATGTGCGACCGTCCTGATTAATCAGATATTGCAAGGCTTCGCTGGGTACTTCCTGACGGGCTCCTACCGTGATATGCAGCGCAAGGTAATCCCTCCACCTTTGCGGAACTTCCGTCCGTGTGTTCTCCACCGGCTCCGCCTTGCGCCCGTCTATCCGCATCAGTGTGCTTGGCAACAGGTACATTTCGGCAATCATCAGAAAGCCGAGGGAGAACAGGAAGAAGTAACATCTGAAGGGGCTGAACCTGCGTCCCTCATAGTGCTGCATGACCGCTTCCCTTCGTGAAAACGGGTATATCCGACCATTCGATAGATAGTGGAGAATTGCGACGATTCCGGCTATCATGGCGACTGTAAACCACTCAAATACCGTGGAGTCGAAAAGGAAATGAGCGGTTGTAAGGAAGATCGGCTCATAGATAAATATCATGATGCAAAGCATCAGCATGGACTCCCCGTCGGGGCGTCTTGGCTCGCCCTTGTAATGCCTCTGTGCCATTTCTCCCAACCAGAACAGGTAGTCGAAGAAATAATAGCGCCGTTGTCGTTCTTGCTCCTTATAGTCCCGTTTCTTCATTCTAAATATAATATTTGGTGGCTAACCGACCTTTAGGGGAGGTTACGCCGTTTGCTATCTACCGTTGTTTGATTTCTTTCGTTTAATATGTCTTTGATTAATTCCGGTACAGAAACAAAACGTACCGAAAGGTGGAAACCGGATTTATTTCGGTACGCTTCCCCGATCGGCACAAAAAACACGCAAAAAACGAAAAATACTACTTTTAGTATTTTAGTATATTAGTTTTTGACTATATTTGCGGACATGACAACCATTTAAAAAACTGAATTTATGAGCAAAGCAAAAGTAATCTCCGTATTGAATCACAAAGGGGGAGTAGGAAAGACCACAACCACGATCAACCTGGGCGGCGCGTTACGTCAAAAAGGGTACAAGGTTCTTTTGATCGACCTTGACGGACAAGCCAACCTGACTGAATCGCTGGGCTTCTCCGCGGAGCTTCCCCAAACGATCTACGGTGCGATGAAAGGCGAATACGACCTGCCGATCTACGAGCATAAGGACGGTCTTAGCGTCGTTCCCTCCTGCCTGGATCTCTCGGCCGTTGAAACGGAGTTAATCAACGAGGCCGGGCGGGAACTTATCTTAGCCCACCTTATCAAGGGCCAAAAGGAGAAATTCGATTATATCCTGATCGACTGCCCCCCCTCGCTGTCGCTGCTCACGCTTAACGCACTGACGGCCTCGGATCGGTTGATTATCCCGGTTCAGGCTCAATTCCTGGCAATGCGTGGAATGGCCAAACTTATGCAGGTCGTCCACAAGGTGCAGCAACGTTTGAACTCGGATCTTTCGATAGCCGGGGTCCTGATAACCCAGTACGACGGAAGAAAGAACCTGAACAAGAGCGTTTCGGAACTGGTACAGGAAACATTCCAGGGCAAAGTGTTCAGCACCCATATACGCAACTCCATTGCGCTGGCCGAAGCCCCGACACAAGGGCAGGATATTTTTCACTATGCCCCCAAATCTGCCGGGGCAGAGGACTACGAAAAGGTATGTAACGAACTGCTAACAGAAATAAAGTAACCATATGGCAAAGAAGAACGATTTAAAAAACAGTATGTCGGCCGGGCTGACCGGGGGATTAGACAGCCTGATCCAATCCACGGCCGGGCAAAAAGAGGCTCAAAAGCCGAAGAAAGCGAAAACCGTGCATTGTAATTTTGTCATGGACGAAACCTATCACCAGAACTTAAAGCTGATCGCGATCCGCAAAGGCGATTCGCTAAAATCGGTATTGCAAGAGGCTATATCTGACTACTTGGATAAAAACAGTTCCCTGCTATAACAGCGTATCGGGAATATACAGGGCAAACACTCCACAAAAGAAATTCTCCAGGAAAAAGGTACGCAAAAAGCACCCCTACACATCAAAAAGTATATTGAAAATGCGATTCCCTATAAAAAACCCGTTGGCAGGGTTAATCTTGCGTATGTTTAACCTGCCAACGGGTACGATATTAATAAACGTTTGGATTAAGGTTGGACGTTTACGTCTTTATCTGCATCAACCCAGCCTGTTGTCTCTGCATCAAACTGGATCGGATTCAACACAGCCTCTCCCTGATCATCATAACCACCACCGAAAATCAACGTGTAGATATGACGCTTGCCCTGTTCCCATGTATCTCCGAACGGAACATAAATTGTTTTGTATTCGCTTGCTGAACCCAACAGATAAGCTCCGGACTGCCGGATTTTGCAGGCGATCTCCAGATAACATTGCTTCGCATTATCGGCCTCCAACTTGCTTTTGGTGGCTGTTTCGGAAACTTTCCAAGCAGTCAGCTCCTGTGGTATATTCAGCATAGGAGTATTTGTGGTAATATCGGTAGCTTCGGTATTGCTATTGACCGTGATGTTTGCGTTTTTCACTACGGTAAATGCGTGTGGAAATGCTAAATCAGACGAACTCCAACTTCCCGTTCCATCGGCTGCCGCAGGCAATGTGAAGGCGCCGGCAAATTTGAAATTATGAATCTTGATCACGTCGATGTCCACCTGCATGTTATCGTATTGGGTCTTTGCTTTGAATACGACCTGTGACAGAATATGTTTGAAATTAAATTTCACTATTCCGTTGTTCATGTCTTTTGTCTGGCCTTTGGCCATGGCATACATCACGTCGTAGTTTGCATGAGTAGTACCGCTTCCATACTCATCCATGCAGGTATAACTTATCTTTTGGACATCCTTGGTGGCTTCCCAACTATAAAACACTATCATGTCTTCACTAACCGTTCCGGGATTGAACGCGTAAAAGTCCAAAGCCTCGGTAGGCCAATAACGAAGGTCGTTCGCATCGTCATAATCCCACTTACCATTTTTGTACACGATCTTCACTCCGTCATGTCCAAAATCCGTGTCTACCTTTCCCATGAAGGCAGTACCATCCGTCGTAAAAGCGAACACGTCGAAATCGGTGCTCGTCAAGTTGTCGGGGGTAGTAGGGATAGCCCTCGTTTCCGCCGCATTACTTAACACGTTAAAACCAATCGCATTCCGTGAGGAGGTTTCCACATTCGCAATCTCCTCGTCTGAGCAACCCATGAGTAGAGCTCCAAAGATTGCCCAAAGCATTACTGTACTTTTTTTCATAAATAAAAACAATTTAAATTGATACATATAATTAACAAACTCGTATTACAACACTATATCCATATTCACATCATCCCAATCATCAACGTCCACATCAAATCCCGCACCGTCACTTCCCGGCTCGGATGGTACCTCATAATCAAAATTCAACACCAGATGCACATCACCGACATGCCCCGCTACCGGGACATCATGCACTTGGTCGCTCACGTCCTGTTCCAATACAGACATGCTGCCGGAACGGTTCTTGAGATACAGCCGGAAAACATTGGGCTCTCCTTCAAGTGCGGAATGTCCAAACGTATAGAATCCGCCTATAATCTGATTCCGTGAAACCATTCCATCAAAGAGCAGGCTCTCCGAAAGATCGGCGGGCAAACTGTCGCCGGACATGTTAAGCGAGCCGGACATGCCGGAAAGAGCGGCCCGCAAATCCGCCACCCTATCCAGTCCCCGAAGACCGTTCACCTCATACGTGTAGTGACATACCATGTTTACGGGAGTTAGCCGTACTATCTCCGCGCTACCTCCCGGAATGTCCTTGAGGATAACTCTGTCTATATGGTCGCCACACAGCCAGGGTGGGGTGACGGCCATTGTCCGGTTATCCGGCGACTGAACATCACGCGTATCGGCAGTAAAAAGCGTGTAACTGCCGTTTCCTTTCCAAACCATCCCGTCGGTATCGTAGTTGAAGCAAATTACCCGGTAATCATTCTCGGGTAGCTCCACTTCCCCATCCTCTCCTCCGGGGAAATCAAATGTCCACGTGTTGCTTTCATCGTCGGTCGGATAAAATACGACCCTCATGCCTTCAGGCTTGTCATGATTGGAAATCTTGGTCCAGTCGAATACTACCCGCACCGTGACAAAGTGCGGATGATCGTAACATAAATCCTTATGCTCACAAGCCGTCAGTCCTATCCATAAAAATATGGACACCAGACAAAAGCGTATCCGTATCACTGCCTGCCTCCTTTCTTCCCGTTGTAGTTGCCACGGCCGATCAACCACACCAAAGAGATCCCCGCCTTGGTCGGGCCGAACCAGCGGCGGTTTTTAGTGGTCTGCCATACATAGTGACCGTCCAAAGGGATGTACTCCTTGTACGATCCTCCAAGGTAGCCGATTCCCAACGTGAAATCCACATTGAACCGATGTCCCACAGGTAACGAGTAGCCGTAAGCCACGCCTCCCCCGTAACTCCATTTATCCCCCAAGTAACCTTTCCCACCCAATTCGAAATCATAGGTGACGATCTGCCCGTACAATCCGACATGATGCCCGGAAAACGGTTTTTCCACCGCTCTCCGACCGAACCAGCGGCGCAACTCCACATCTCCCCCATAGATACGCCAGTAGTTATGCTTCCGATCACTTTTCCACCAGGCATACATCCAATTCCCGGCCACAGACCAGTTCTTCCCCAAACAGAACTCAACCCCGATGTCAGGTATCAAAACAGCGTCATAAAGCAAGTTTGTTTTCACCGCCATGCAAAACGGCCGTTTCTTTACCGGAGCTATGACGGTAACGGTATCACGGATGCACAACGTATCACGTGTATGTATATATACCGTATCTCTGACGGGATTCATCGGATCACTATCATAGCATATTTTCACCATCGACGAACGAAGTTTCGGAAAATGGAATTTATACAAATATGAGTATGGCCTCCCCCCTTTCAGTCTTTTCAGTTCTCCCCCCAAATAAGGGCTGTCCTGGTTTTCCAAACGGACGATCTTCTCCAACAAACGAAGGACATCCTCCCTCTCCGGAACATTCACATCCGCTCTCACCATCGTTATAAGTCCGTTCCAGTCACTTCCCGAAAAATGAAAATCCTTCTCCAATACCGGAATCTTTATATAAGGTGATATATACCGCCACAAAACCTCTGCTCGTTTTTCAGACAGCCTTCCATTCAATAGCCCCCCTCCTTCCGGGGAAGCTCCTCCTATTATTTGAATTTTCCTGATAAGACGGACGGAGTCGTTCAATGCGGAACAGATTTTAGCAAACCGCTCCATCTCGTTCCCATTGTCAAGTAAACATGTATCTATATTTACCTTTCCTTGATGAAAATAGATCCTTACCGAATCACGCTTCTCCTGAGCGGATATTTCTCCGCTTATACTCAACACGAGCACGAACAATACACATTTAATATAAAAAAAACATCTTTTCGTCATTTAATCATTTGTTAATATGACAATCCAAACCCAGGCTTTTACACCCCTTGAATTTCGACCGCAAAAATACATACCTATAAACCAACCTCCAAAGCAAAAAAACAAGTATTTTAAACTTATAAATACTTAAAAAGACAACCACACAACAGCTACAACACTTACCACAGCAGCCAATCACGCTTACACAACAATTAAAAGCACTTAACATCATAAAGAAAAGTACTTAAACATACAAAAAAAAAAAACAGTTATCTTTGCAAGAAACATCATACTTAATAACACTTAAAACAATAAAATACATGATATTCAGCACAAAAGCCGCCTCTTTTCTAAGTTCAATAAAAACTCAAACTTACGACAAAAAAGAAAGAGAAATGATAATAACGTATCAACAAAAACGAGTCTTTCATCTATCCCTGCTCATGCTGGTCTTATGCGCACCCATATACATATATTCAGTTCCATTTCCCAATGAACAGTTTTATTATATTAACAGCGTATTATTCCTGTTTATCATTATGTGCACTCTCGCTTATTTAAAAAAGAGAGTAAATCTGACCACGACCTTTTCCATTATACTGATAGCCATACATATCGAGATTTTTATCGAAATAATTTATTGCTCAATATGTAGCGGATATGAATATAGTTATCAAAGAGCATTGATAATGAGTAACATTACTATCTCTCTCTTATTTACCATGCTTTCCATCTGTGCCTATATGAGTAATATCTCCATCCTATTGTCCTCCCTTACCATAGCTTCCTATACAATCTGCACACTTATCACCGACGAACCGTTCCTATACAGTTATCTGCCTTTGATCATCATCATATACACCATGATCCCCTTATTAGGAAGATCCTTACACAGTAATATCAGCAGCTTGCTAAAAAGTAGCAATTTGCTAAAAGAGGAAGAGGAAATGCTTTTGAAACGTCTCCAAATGAAAAAGGAAGAACTATTCGCGTTCGCCGAGTTGTTAAGCGAGAATAACCCGGAAGAAAAGACAAGCTCCCTGTTAAACATAATAGGGGAACAATCCAAAGAAAATCTTTTTACAGCCCTTGCCGCACACCAGAAAAAGGAAAAAAGTAAACTTGATACGATCAGGAGAATATATCCCTATTTATCCCCGTCCGAATTAAACATCTGCCGTTTAATACTGCAAGACAAGACCGTCAGCCAAATATGCGAATTATTACATCGGAGTAGCGGAAACATAACCAGCCAACGAGCGAACATACGTGCCAAACTCGGACTGAAAAAAAGCGACAATTTAAAAGAAGCATTACAAGAACGCATGAGGCTGTATGAAGAAGAACACCGGCAAGAGGACTTTTCAGCCATGCGTTAGGGATTGCAGAGTAAAGCCCACAGCCTTTAGGCGAGGACTTGAAACGTAAAGCCCGACCGTCCCACGGGAACGCCCAAAAGAAAAAAAATCCCCCGAACATTCATCCGGGGGTAGTGTAAACTGAACTGTGTCACGGCTCTGTTTTTTATTCTTTCCCTCTTATTTGTGTGCAGATTTCACATCTGCATACAAATAAGAGGAGCCTTTCACAAGCAAAGTTACATAATCTTGAACCTATCACCAAATTTTATGGCAAGTTGCTGTGATATCAGTGCCCAATTAGACAGTGGCATAGTCCATTTCCCACTAATGTCTCGATAGGCAAGATACACAAGCTTTTCAAGTGCGGTGTCTGACGGGAACACACCTTTGTTCTTCGTTACTTTACGCACCTGACGATGATAGCCCTCAACCGTATTGGTTGTGTAGATAAGTTTGCGGATTGCAGGAGTATACTGAAAATATTCCGTAAGACGCTCCCAGTTGTCGCGCCAGGATTTGATTACTATGGGGTACATCTCACCCCATTTTTCATCAACCATGTCAAGCTGTGCTAATGCAGAATCCTTGCTTACAGCACCATATACGGTCTTGAGATCCTTCAGAAACTCTTTCTGAATACTTGATTGAGTTACGGATTTGGTGGACTACACATAGCTGAACGGAGGTTTCCGGGAATACACTTTGGATGGCATCAGGGAATCCCTTAAGACCGTCTACGCAACAAATCAGAATATCACGTACACCACGGTTCTGAAGGTCGGTCATAACATCAAGCCAGAAGTTAGCACCCTCACTCTCAGATATATACATACCAAGAAGATCCTTGTGACCAGACTTGTTTACACCTAGGACATTGTATATTGCACGAGTGACTGCACGACCCTTATCGTCTTTTACCTTGTAGTGAATGGCGTCAAGCCAGCAAATGGCATAGACGGGGTCAAGCATACGGGACTTCCAGGCTGTTATTTCGGGAATAACTCGGTCGGTTATAGCACTGATGGTTTCTGCTGAAAGGGTTGTGTTAAACTCACGCTCAAAGTACTTGCTTATATCACGAGTGCTTGTACCAAGAGCATACATGTTGATGATTTGATCTGCCATACCTTCAGCAAGAATTGTCTCACGTTTCTTAACTGTCTCCGGTTTAAAAGAACCGTCACGGTCACGAGGGGTTTCGACTATCACCTCTCCATACTTTGTCTGTACGGTCTTGCTCATCTTGCCGTTACGACGATTGCCAGAACTGCAGTCAACGCTATTAAGGTGAGCATCCATCTCACCTTCTAAGGCTGCGTTTAGGATACGTTCTAGCATAGGAGCCAAAGCTCCGTCTTTACCGAAGAGTGCTTCACCGCTACGCAGCTGCTGGGCTGCTTTCTTGTAGTCTATTTCCAAATTGGCCATATTATAAAAACTGTGTTAAACTATTATTATTATAGCCTGACACAGTTTATTTTACACTCTCTGTCTTGTTCGTCATTTGATTCATAGGATGTATCACTTTGCTCTATTGAATCAAGTATAATGATCCCGTCAGGAGAAAGTGGCGGGTAGTGAAAACTACCTTCTGAACTCTCTGACATGATTTCGTACACCTTACGGAACGCCGCCTCGTGCGTGGCAAAGTGGCGTATCATTTCCTCATCGCTTGGCGGCATAGGCGGTTCTCCGCAGCTTGCAAGAAATAGTGTAATAAGAACCCCGATTACGTAATACATTCTCATGTTCTTCCAGTCTTATAACTACTTTAATAAGTAAATTAAGAAATTGCTTTCGCTATTTTGCCATTGAGTTTTACTTTCTCTTAAAATCGTATTTGGAATAAATCATGTCAAAATTTTCATTCTGTTCCCATGAATATCCGTAGAGAAAGAGCAACGTGTTTTCTGCTCCGCACAAAACCTCTGTCAAACCGTTATCGGACAAGATTTCTTTTACCTTTGGATATGTTAGATTAGGTAACTCAATGTTTAATAGCGATGAAATGTGATCGCGTTGGGCATCATCTATATTCAAGTGGATGGCAGTAACGTTTGGCGGGACAGGGAGTTGTGATGTCTCAAATTTTATTTCATCATCAGGATGTTCCTTGAAATACTTTTCAATCTTTCTCATAACAGCTTTGGTTACATGTTGGCACAGCGACAAATCACATGTGGACATTTCCATGTTAAATTTGAATGTATTGTTGAAAGCTTTCTGTAGCACAGCTTCAACACCAATTGGTTCGCCTTTGTGCAACCTGTCACAATCGAATGGTGAGTACTTCGGATGCAACTCTTTCACTTTCCAATAACCCGTTCTATATTGTGTAACCCAATCTCCAATATTGATTTTTTTCATGGCATTATTTTTTTTGTTCAATCTTTTCCTTCAAGCTTTGAATGTTCAGCAGGGAATGGCTTACCGTTATCCTGCGTTGTTATCAGTATTATATCTTTTTCATTATTTAATCTAATGGTTCTTAGTTTATTGTAGTTAAAACAATTATTCTAATTGTGTGTCTGTCTTCATTTCTCTCTGTTTGCTTTCCCTTATCGCATCTATCTCTTTATAGGTGTCGTCCACAATTTGATGGGATTCCGTATTTAGTTTCTTTGCATATTCCTGAACAATAGAATTTATTTCATGATAAATCCAGGCGGCTACAATCAGTATTGCAAAGACAGCCAATATTTTCTTTATCGGTTTGAAGCGGAGCAGATAACCTAAGAAGGCAAACAAGATATAAGCGATGTATATATACCCGGTATTGAGAGTCCTGCCAAAATATTCCAGTCTATGACGTCGCAGTTCGTTTGAAGTTTCCCATGCACCGATTGCGTGCTGGTACAATTCTGTATGTGCTACCAACCTCAGACTGTCTTCGTTGGCAACAGGATGAACGGCATCTTGATACACAACTCCGATTTCTCTCAATCGGTAGCTGTCATAGGCTTTTGATGCTAAGGTATCCGGAAGTATTGAGAGCAGCAGACCGCATGTGTCAATATCAGCCTGAAAAGATGTTTCAAGAGAATCAATCTGGGCTATCAGCTTTGTTTTAGACATAGACATCGGCTTTTTGTTCAATATCTGTTCTATGCTTATACCGTACTTGTCCGCCAGTGACCGGGGATAGCTGTGGTTCATATCAACTATTTTTCCGACGGATATGACCATCATCTGTGGACGCACAAACCAGTCATAATAATAAGTCATTGCCGACAAAGGAAGGACAAGAATCAGACCGATTGCCAATGTCCGGAAAAAACCGGTCCACTTTTCTCTATCCATAGCCCAAAAGACCAGGAAGGTTGCAACGCTCAAACTGTATGGAATCAGAGATGTAAATGCTGTCAGTCCTAGCTGCACACAAAAGCTAAGAGCTTCTTCTGTAGGCAGATCATAAAATGTACCTTTGTTCACTTCCTTGATTACAAGTCCCGCAAAGCCACACGCCACAGCGATAGTAAAAATCACAATAAAATAGATGCAATTCTTCTTCAAATGTTTCATATTCTTTTTACTGATAATGGTTTGCAGCTTGCCGCCGTTAGGCGGAACAGGTGCATGTTACCGATATATTTTTACGAACATTGCCAAAATCCTGCGATTATTTCATTGGTTGTACAGCGCTTATACAAATACAAAGCTCCATATCCGAAAGGATAACTGCCAATAGTAACATCTTCACTATATCCGTCCTCGTCTATTGATAAGAAAAAAGAAAAACCATGTTTCTCTAATTCTTTATAATAGCTTTCTTCATCTTGGATAAGGGAAGGTTCACCACCTATTTTTACAAGTATATTTTCACTATCCTTATCTTCTGAATATTCACTGATAGAACACATGTCTAAGCTGGCGTTTCGCTTTTCTGCACAATTGCCAATTTCGGAAAATTCATGTTCTATTACTTTGACTGCTATTGAGGGATATATGTTGTTGTCAATAAGAGTGTCATAATCTTGGTGAATGATGATAGAAAGCATGATGTTCTCCTTTTCAGGATGTACCAGTGTTGCATAGAATTTATAATCGCAAGGGATTTGTCCTTCTATACATTTAGGTGGATTGCCACCAATCCTGCCTTTTACATTCTTATCGAATGGAATACATTTGGCATATCGTTCGTTCATATTTTCTTTGTTTTTATTATTATCGGTAACGTTATACTATCAGCCGATTTGGTTGTTATTTTCTTTAAGTATCAGACCTCGTCTTCCTCCATCAACAGATCGTCCAACGGGCTTTTGATATTGCTTTTGAAAGTGTCGGCTATGTGGACATACCTTTCCGTTGTCTTGATGTTGTTATGTCCCATAAGCTCTTTCACAATTTTGATGTCGGTTCCTTGCTCCAGCAAGTGGGTGGCGAACGAATGGCGCAGCAGGTGCGGATAAATCCGTTTCGTGATTCCCGCTTCCCGAGCCGCAGCCTTCAACCGTTTCGACACGATACTCTCGGTGAAAGGTTCGCCCGGTCTGTGTTCAAAGAGCCACACTTTCGGTTTGTATAGTCTGTTATATTCCGTCAGCTTTTTCATCAACGGTTTTGACAGCAGGGTGTAGCGGTCCTTCTTGCCCTTTCCCTGACGCACCCGTATCAGGGAGCGGGGTTCGTTGATGTCGCCGGGTTTCAGTTCCAGCAGTTCGCTGATGCGCAACCCTGCGGAGTAGAGTATGGAGAACATACAGAAGAAACGCAGGTCTGTCACTGTCACGTCGAGTATTTTCTTTATTTCCTCCTTGCTCAACACGTCGGGCAGCGTCTTCTCCCGTTTGGCACGGTTCACCTTGTAACACCGCCGTTCCTGACCGAGAACTTTCTCGTAATAGAACTTGATGGCGTTGATACGCTGGTTTTGCTGGCAGGAGGATATGTTTTTCTCATGGATGAGATACAGCAGGTAGTCGTTTATCTCGTCGGGAGTAACCGTTTCAATCTTACGCCCCTCGAAATATTGTTGGAAATCGCGGAAATAGGAGGTATATACCCTTACGGTATGGTCACTGTAACGCACTTGCTGGAGTTTTTCCAGATAACCTTCCGGCAGTGGCGGCCGTTTGTCTTCCTCTTTACGGGGTGCGGTTTCCTTGATGGCGGAATAGTCTATAAACGCCATTTTCACATAGCGGTCGAAGAACTCGGCAAGCACGAAATTCTCTGCCGGCAGATAAGCTCTGCCACCGACAAGCAGTACGTTTTCTTCCTTCGACAGCGACAAGCGGATGTCATTGTCATTACCGAAAGTCACTTCGACAAATTCTCTCCCGTTTCTTACCACAGGAGAAAGTTTGATTTTGGGTTTTGGAGTATATATTTCCATGTTTTTTAAATTTTACCGGTCCCACTCGTTCAGGATTTCTCCGCTTATGATATCATATCGTATCCAGTGTCCCGTCTCGCGTCCCTCGGTGTATTCGCCTTGGACTGCGATATCGTCCCGGTCGATTTCTTTCCACGAACCGTGCTTGTAGCCGTTCTTGTACGAGCCGGATTTGTAGGCGTACAGCTTGCCATGTAGGTGGGCCGTGTATTCGTAGGGGCCGTCCAGTTCGCCGTTCTTATAGTGGCTGACGGTTTTGCTGACCCATCTCTCGGTGGTATCCTCGCTGATTTTCCATTATTTTCCCTCTTTCCGGTCGTCGGTATAGTTTGCCTCGTAGATCTGCTTGCCGCTTTTCGGGTCAAAGCGTTGTTCCTTGCCGTTCCGCTTGCCCTGCCTATATTCCTGAACCATGTCCGGCTTCCCGTCGCTGAACCATGTCCTTACCGTACCGTCTATCTTCCCGTACTGCATGGGTGCTTCCCGTTGCGGTGTCTTTCCGTCCTGATGATAGGAAACGAACAGACCATGCCGTCTGCCGTCGGTATACTTGCCCTTTTCCCGCAGGCTGCCGTTGCGGAAACGCCTGTACTCGCCCTGCATAACCCCTTTGGAAAAATGCACTATTTCCTCATCCTGCCCCCGCAAGATACGGAATTTGCCCGATAGCGGACGTTTTCCGCCCTTCAGATAATGGACGACTGTTCCATGCTGTTCGTCCGTGGTGGTTCGCAAGTCACCGGATTCCACGATCCGCTGTGCGAAGGCAGAACAACACAGCAGCGTGAGAACGATGGCCGCAAGCATTTTTCTTATGTTTCCCTTTACCTTTCTCATTCGTCCGGATATTCAAGTTTCAATGTCATGCCGTCCAAAGCGATGCCTTCGCTAAGCGTGATGGCAAGTTTCTGTTCTTCGGAGCATCCTATGGTTTCCCCGTCCTGCAAGGTGACATCATCCGACAGGATATAATGCACGATGTCCATTAGGAAATCACGGATGTCACTCAGATCGGCAGGGGCATACACTTCGATTTCCTCTTTCCCGAATTTTCTCAGTCCGTAGGTATAGATGCCGGGGATTCCTTTCTGTGTGCGGTAGATGCCGAACCATACCCAGTCCATGACGGGCAGTTCATCTTCTTGCAGGAGTGCGGCCATATCCCTGTAAAATTCGGGTTGGAACACCATACCGTCGGTATATACCGCTGTAGCGTAGGACTGTTTCAGGCAGGAAGACGTGGCTCTGGTGAACAGTTTGGCTCTCTCCAGCAGGTTGGATTGGTCTCCGGTCACGGATACGAGGATATGAGCCTCGTGTTGTCGTGCCACTTCTGTTGCATCTTTCCACAGGTAGTTGCCCTGTGCATAGTGTTCCGCTTCTCCGTTGGGTACGGGACCGGGCATGATGGCTATTGCCAATGTCATGCCGCTGAACATTCCGACAAGTACGTCCCCGTTGTCGTCGTCATCGGTAAGGACGATTCCCCAGTCTTCCTCGAAGTCATGGATGAACTGTTTCTTGTCCCATTGATTTTGTGAAAGCAACACGGACGAGACAAAGCATCCTTTGATATTATCCTTTTCCATATAGTTCTTTCTTTTTGAGTCGTCAATTATTGAAGATTCTTGCGCAAGATAGGTATTTTACCCTGATTCCTTGGTACTTTCATCTGTTAATATACGATAAATGCAGGCCCTGCCTGTGACTTTACAGATAAAGGTTGCGCTCCGTTCAATAGATGCGCACATACTGTACTTCCCCGTCAAGCAGTTCAACATAGCGGTTGTCGGAAAAGCGCAATGTCTCCAGAGTCCTGCCTTCCTTCTTGACTTCCGATTTGTGGTATGGTTCGCCCCACGCGGCGATGACCATTTCCCTCGTCATGCCGGTATCGACCTTGCGGAAGGCAATCAGCTTCCCGTATTTCTCGCCGTACCGTTTTTCCAGCTGGCCGATACGTGCCGTGCTTACAAACTCGTACACCTCGTCACCGCCTATAGGAAATGCTTCCACACGGACACCGTCAGCACCTTCCATCAGCAGAAACGCCCCGTCACTGTTCATCTTCAGGCCGATGTCCACACAACGGTACTCCGCACCTTCAGCCGGGGTGATTACCTGACCGTCCTCGGTCTCGACGGCCTTGGCAAGTGACAGGAATGTCTGTCCGACAAAGCGTTTCAGTTTCTCATAATACCCTATACAGGTCATGCTCAGCGGATACCTGAATGGGTTGTAATACATCTCATCACCGCTTTCTTTTTCACGGAGCAGCAGGCAGCATCCAGCCGACAGGTAGTCTGTCTTTGTCCAGACCTTCACTACCTCGTAATATTTCCCCACTACCTCTTTAGAAGGGGTGGTACTGATGTTGACCGCCTTGTACACCGTTCGGTCATCCCCGGTAAGGAAATTGACCGTGTAGAAAGCATCCCAGTAGCCGTTCCTGTCATTTTTTACCCCATGCATGTACAGGGTCTGTCCCGGAAGGGAAGTGAAACTCCGCTTCTCCACGTTCGTCAGGCTGTCATAGGGGTGGGCATTTGTCACCGTGTACTCTTTCAGTCCATCGTTCTTGGGAACGATGTTAAGCTGTGCATGGGCATACATCACCGTGCACAGGAAGAAGGTTATAATTGGAATTGTTTTCATACTCAATCACTTTTTAAGTTTACAGGTGGCATCCGGGAAAGAGCACTCAGCTATTTGCCGGAAATAGAGAACAGGTACAGAGACAGTCCTATCCCGACGGCAAGAATCACTCCCAGCCAGAACCGGAAAGTTTTCGGACCGAGCAGATTCATCCAGAAGTTACCTCCTGTACTACCCGGACGGGAATACGTCCACTTCCAGCCACAGATGACACCGACAAGCCATATCAGAAGCAGGCCCGCCACGACCAGATAGCCGTAGCGGGGTTCCTGCTGTATCAGATTCGGAAAATCCTTTATTTTATCCAACCATTCCATATCTCACCGGTTTATTTTTTCAAGAGCGCCGCAAATTCTTTAAGCTGTGGCAGTCCGTCAAAGAAATCAACGTCAAATTTGGCCGTTGAGCCGTTGGCGAGGGTGATTGTCAGAATACCATTGTCGTAATTGTAGTTTGAACTGGATATTTCCGACAATGTAAAAGAACGCATCTCAACATTTCCTTTCACGATGACCGGGTATGTCACCTTATCGCCGTCAACCGTGATGATACAGCTTTTGGCAGCCAACTTGCGGGCCTTATGTATCTTCCGCCAGGCTCTGAACAGCATGTACAGTCCGACAAGGGCAAGGATGATGGCTGTTGGTAACGGTCCGAGGATGCGAAGTGTACCGACTTTTATACCGAAAGGATAAACTACCGGTACTATTATCAGTCCGGCACCGACAAGGATTTCAGTCAGATTGTCCTTGATGGACGATTTGGAAGAATAATTGAATGTAGCCATATTCGGATATTAGTGAAGTTATTCGTTCGGTGATATTATTTTATGAAAAAGTACCAGATAAGCAGAGCCGCGGTGATGATTATGGACAGGACCGTCATGGCCGACCTGTATTTTTCGACAGCAGGCGATTCCTGCGGAGCTTCAAATTCCAGTATCGTAGGTGCTTGGCCTATCGCGCTATTAGGAATAGCCTCTATCTTGAACTCGTTGGGCTGTTTTTCAATGCCGATCAAGGCATAGGCACAATCAAGCTGATTGGCCTTTCTTGGCGAGAATACCGATTTGCTGAACAGGATGACGCCGTCATAATGATCGCTTATTTCCATTACCGAATCCATATCCCGTTGTCCTGTCAGTATATGACGGCCTGTATCAGGATCTACTATGTAATAGTCATAGCCACAGGACTGTACGGAATCATAACGGATTTCACCGATTTCCAGCGTATCCACTTCAGCCTTGATGCTCTGAAGGGTGGCCTCGTCAATTTCAGTCCCTTTCAACGGGCAGGCATACAGGCAATAGCGGCTGTCTTCGTGCATCACGGTTCTGATGGGATAGAGGTTTACTACTTTGCGGTTTTCCAGTTTGAGGTATGTCTTAGACAATTTGCCGATTGCTTTCCCGTTATAACTGGCTGGAACAGCACCTCCTTCAAGAATGGCTGACAGATTTTTAAGTTCGCTCATGTTGTAATTCTTTTTATTCGTTTTCGATTATTGTTGATTATTTGATTCCATTTTCTACAGTGAGACAGAAGTTCACCTCCCTGTACAGTTGTTCCAGCAGATGTTCGTCATCCAGCGACTTCCTGCCGGGACGTAAGAAACCGTCCGGAGTGTCGGATGCGTAGTAGAACATGTTCCCGTTGAAGGAGAGCATCAGGTCACGGCTGAAGGATTTCCGCAGGGCGGTCAGCTTCCGCATCATCGCCGGGGTGAGCACCATGCGGGCTTCCACCTCGTCATCCGCGTACACGGCAAAATGCCTCTCGAACTCCGGGTCTTCCAAATGTACGAATTTTGCCCCGTACTTTTCCTTCATTCCCTGGATTGTTTGCGCCAGGTAGCCGATTTTGTTTTCCAGATGGTCGGGCAGCAGCATCACGTAGCCCCTGAAGGTGCGGTTCAGCTTGCAGCACCCGAACATGCCCCTGAAACTGTGCATCGTGCTCTCTATCCTGACTCCGAATATCGGACGGATAAAATACTGGTACGGCACTTCAAGGAAGTTGAAGGCCGAGAAATCTTTCGAATTGGCTGAAGTCACACCGGCATCCACGACAGTCATCATGTCATTTCCGACGGGAATGTCAAGACGGCCGTAACAGGTCGAACTTACCGAATTGCCCGATGACAATGCCGTTCCGAACAGGCGGCTGTCCGCAAAGACTTTCGGCTGTATGGAACCGGAAGGATTGTACCTTGCTCCCGGGAACAGCAGGTAGATGATGTGGGCCATCGTGTAGGTTTCCCTCTTGTTCAGCGCGGCAAAACATTTCATGAATGCGAAATGAAGTACAAAAAATACGGCAAAGCCTATCATGAGGTATTTTCCCGTGGTGACGGAAGTCTCATAGTCAGTACGGTCCACGAGGAATCCGCCGAAGATACAGAAACCGAACCACACGACGGTACACAGATAGACAATGGAGGTCAGGATGCGGAACACAATCCGGAGCATCCTGATACGGGACATCTCTTTCTTCATGTGAAGGGAAATGCCCTTGAAATCTATATTCTGACTTTCTTCCATGCTTTACTTGAATAATTCTCCCACTTTCACTTCCTTGATCTCACTTTCCGGGAACTCTATCAACTCCTGCTGCTCATGCTTGCGCCAGGATGCGATTATCGACGACGGAAACATTTCAATGTAATTGTTGTAATCGGTAGCAGCGGCATTGTAGGTGCGCCGGATTGCCTGCAGCTCATTCTCCATGTCCTCGATCTGGACCTGAAGATGAAGGAACTGCTGGTTCGCCTTCAGCTCCGGGTAGTCTTCCACCGCCACATTCAGTCTTGACAGAAGCGAGGACATTTCCGTACCGCTTTTTATCTGCTCGGACTCTGTAGCGTTCGAAGCCCTTGACCGCAAATCGGCAATGCGGATGAGAATCTCATTCTCGTGCCCCATGTATGCCTTTACGGATGCGACAAGATTGGGGATCAGGTCATTCCTCTGTTTGAGGACCACGCAGATACCACTTCTGCATTGCTTGACCCGGTTCTTCTTTGCAATAAGGCTGTTGTTAGTGAATACTGCCCATAAAATAATTATGAGCAGTACCACGATAATACATATAACGGCTATAATCATATTTTCAGATGGATTTAGACATACAATTCAGCCGGTATGACTCTGATTGTCCCTTCCCAGTAGAAGTGGGGGACGATGCCGTCTGAAGGAAGATAGCCTTGGGGAAGTTCCTTGTAATAAAGGACAAGTTTCCTTACTTCCACATCGGCGCCTTCCACGATTTCACCACTCAGTTTCACGGTTGACCAGCAGTCCTCCTCCTTGGCAAGACTGACTACGCCCTCACATCCGGGAGCTACCGGCTGCCTGCCTTCACACATGTTGCGCAGCTTTTCCATCACTCTCTTCAGCCATTCCATATCGTTCATGTGTCCCTTGTCCAGTGCGTATATGCCAATACCATGGAAAGAGTCGTCCTTGTGCTTCACGCCTTTCCACGCCTCTGCCGGGGCACTGACAATCCCCGCGTAAACGATATATCCTTCCGTGAATTTTCTCAACCACTTGCTTTTGCCCAGCCATGGTGCCTTTCCTGCAAGTTTCTTGAAGAACTCGGTCTCAGAACTGCGTGGCGTCTGCATGTACGGTTTCATCTTGTCAAGCTGTGTCGGGTTCTTGTACAGTTCCCTGTCTCGCTTGGCTTCTTCGGCCTCCTTTGCACGCCGTGCGGCCAGTTTCTCCCTGTATTTACTTACGTCAAGACCTTGTGCTTCCATTTGGTCAAGATCATTCTCTGTCATGGTTTTCTCCCATTCTGTTGCTGCATTTTTGAAAAGTGCCATAATCGTAAAACTTTTAAGATATTGTTGATTCTATTTTTTTTGGATTCTACCATTCGATTGCCTTCCAAGGGGAATCTTCTTTATTGAGAAGCGCTCCCACGACTTCATCCGCAGTCTCGTAGTCATCTGTTTCGCCTCTCCATATTCCGCGTCCCACGGCAAAGCTGTTGCCGTATTCTTCCCATGAACTGAAGGATTCCTTGGCTATGCCGGCAGTGGTTCTGATGGCTTCCCACATTTCGTCTTCATTGATGTAGCCGCAGATGAAAGCCCAACGGGCCATGTTCACGGCACGTACAAGGTCCCATGCCAGCACGGTTTCGGGCAGGTCCGCTTCCGTCGTTTCATTTACTCCCATTACAAATTCAGCTATCGTGAACGCATCGCCGATCTTGCTGTCCTCGTCCGCCTTTTCTTCCTCGGTGATGGCCTCGATTCCACGCTGGCGGATTTCAGCCAAGGCCGGATCCGCACCGGCATGTTGGCCTTCGTTCAGCAGCCATGAGATGGTCTCCAGGGCACTCTTCCTGTCAGTAACTTCCCACCATTCCTCAAGCATTTCCTTAAGGGTGTCCGTGCCTGCTGTACTTTCAAGGGAGTCCACGTTGTCATCGTTGTATAGGAACAGAGGTGCCCCATAAGCCAGAAGTTTGTTCTGTTCAGGTGTCAGGCTGTTGTCGCCCTTGCGGGTGATTTCCCAACCTGCATATACGTCAAAACCGTCCGAGAAATCCGGTAAACCTTCCGGCATGAATCCGGCATTCATTGCCTGCTGCATCATGTTCCCTGCGAACTCGATGTTTTTGCTGTAGGTCTCCATTATCGCCTCGGGATCCTGGGCGGATTCTGCCATCATCTTTGCCTGGTATGCCTGTGCCTCCGCAACTCCCGGGAACATCTCGGCCGAGTCCTGCATCAGCTTTTCATGCATCTTCATCAGGTCGGTGCCTTCAAATCCGGGTATGTTGCCATACAAGGCTTGCGCCTGTTCCAGTGCTGCTTTCATGGCCTGAGCCTGTGCTTCTCTTGCGATTTCCTCGGGTGTCTGAGGTGTCTTCTTGGTTTCTTCTGCCATATCTTTCTAATATTAAATTTGTTAATGAATATCTTACCTGTTTATTCCGCTCCGTTTTCAAGAAGTTTTTCCACGATTTCGTTGAAGCCGCGCTCTCCTGCATAGTACAGGGCGGTGTGCTGGAGGTTGTCTGAGATGCTAACATTCGCGTGAAATTCAAGCAGGACGGACACAAAATCGTTGTGGCCCTCCTTGGCTGCAAGAATAAGCGGGGTTTCCCCGTTGTCATTCTGTGCGTCAACCGCAGCTTTGGCCTTCAGCAGAGCCTCGCCTATAAAGCGGTTACCTGAAATGGCCGCGTAATGTATCGGGGCATTGCCGCTCAGCATAGCTTTGCCGGGATCGGCTCCGGCCCCGAGAAGAAGGTTGACCATGACAAGATTCCCCTGCATACAGGCGAGTATCAGCGGAGTCTCTCCGCCGTCATTCGTCGAGTCAAGCATGGACTTGTCTGACAGGAGCAGCGTGCGGACAATTTCACCCTGTCCGTTATACACGGCCTGATGAAGCGGGGTGTTGCCACGTGCATCCCGGTCATTCCCGCACGAGAGTCGGGCGACCACTTCCCGCAGCCCGTGGGCTGTGGCATAGTCGATGGCCTTGTGGCCGGAGGCATCGGCGACCTCCGTATCGGCTCCCTGATCCATCAGGAAAAGGGCGGCATCTGTACGCTTGTTGTCAAGCAGGCATATTAGCGGGGTTTGTCCTTCATTGTCCGTCACGTTGATGTCGGCCCCCTTCTGGAGCAGCTTCCCGAGGATTTCCTTGTTGCCGCTCCGTGCCGCCGCGTGGAGCGGGCTTTCGGAACGGTTGTTGATACATGACGCGTCGGCATCGTTGTCAAGAAGCAGAGCCACTATGTCCCTGTAACCTTTCTGACAGGCATAATAAAGAGCAGTGTTTCCTTCCTGATCCCTTTTGTTGATGTCAATTCCTCCCTTTTTCAGGAATATCTGGACAATGCTTTTCTGCCCGTTTCGGCAAGCATTGAGAAATGTCTGGTTGTTGTCCATATATCTTTGTTTAAGAATATTTCAATAATAGTCTTACGAGATTGTCATTGTTGTAGTCTGCCGCCACGTCCATGGCCGTTTTGCCTTCATTGTTTACGGCATTTACGTCAGGCAGCTTGAAGTCCAGCAGGAGTTCAATCGCTTTCTGTGCCATGCTGTCACGACAACATGCCGCCACATAATGCAGGAGGGTGTTTCCCCGGTTGTCCGTCTTGTTCACGTCAGCTCCGGCTTCGAGAAGCTTTTCGAGGATTTCCGTGGGGTCGTCAGAACCGGCTGACCAGCCGTAAGGCACATATTTTTCGTTCGCCTTATGACCACCGAAGAGCATCATCATGGGAGTTTGGCCGGAAAGATTGGCGGCGTTGGGGTCGGCCTTTCCCTTGAGCAGCCAACCGAATGCCGTTTTACCCAACCTGTAGCCGGTATGGCGGCAGGAAAGGGCAAGTGCCGTGTTGCCTTCTGCATCAACAGGAAGCTCGGGATTCCAGCCTTTTTTCTTCATCAGGTCAAGCAGCCCCTTGTAAACCTCGGTATCCTTGCAGAAATAGTCCTTGCTCACCCATACCGAAAAAGCCGTTTCTTCATTCGGGAAACGGTAATTCGGATTCGCTCCGCCGTTCAGAATCATGGCCGGAGCATCCTGTATGCTGTCAAACCAGCTGAACGCACAAGCGAGGGGCGACTTGCCTTCAAAGTCATACATATCCTTGTGCTCGCACACCGTCTGCAGGTCTGCACCCGAACGCAGAATGGCATCCAGCGCCTCCATATCCTTCATGTACATAGCCTGGAATATGTCCATGTTGCCGTGCAAGGCCGAAAGTTCGTCAACATCGGGGTCGCTTCCGGAAAGGAAGGCCGCGATCTTCATCGCCTTGTTCTCTATGGCGGCATCCCAGGCTGTCTTTCCACTGTTTGACTTGTCTTCCGGATCGACCTTGTCTTCTTCAACAAGCCTTCTGGCAAGTCGGTAGGCGGCTTCGCCATCATCCTCCAGCCTTGCAATCCTGCTCCTGATTTCCTCTATCTTGTTTTCGGGGTAACTGTATTGTACGGATTCGTCCAGTTCCTTTTTCGCGAACCGGATATCCCTTCTGATGTCGCCTGAAGCGGCACAAAAACCGAAAAGCACGTTCTCGCCGTTAAGGTCGGTTGAGTTGACGCGTGTTCCGGAATTTATGATCGCTTCCGCCATCTTGAAATGACGGTTCCTTACGCACTCGATAAGGGCCGTCGTATTCTTAGCCGAACGCGGTATATTCGCTCCATGTTCCATGAGCACGACGGCTATTTCTTTCAGTTTGTCTTCATCTGCACAGCCGGCACTGGTTCTGCCGAGGATATGAATCGGGGTGGAACCGTTTGCATCCTTCGTGTTGGGTTCGGCATCACGTTCAAGAAGTATCTTGACCCCCTCCGTGTCTCCATACTGGCAGGCAAGATGCAACGGAGAACGGTCTTCGTACTGTTCGTCGCTGTCATCGACGGACACTTCCCGGAGCGCCTGATGAATTGCATCCTTCGGCTGACTTGTCGAGTAAAGCCTGTATATGTCACTGTATTTCATGGTTGTATGTTTTTTATCAGTTCTTCAATGTGTTGATATTTATTGCCCAAACGGGCGTGGATAGTCCGCACCTCCGTGTGCAGGTGCAGTCTGGCCGACACTTTCGCTTTCAGCCTCAACAGTTGTACGGCGGCGAGGTTATCGGGAGCATCCTCCGGCATGGGACAACCGGCAGGGCTTTTTTCGTATTCCCAGCGGAGGACGGCTTCCGGCAGGTTTTCCGGCAGACGTTCCGTTAACGGTGGCAGCAGCCTCTCCGCTTCCAACAGCAGGGAACGGCAGTCATTATACAGAGAAAGGTAGTAGCAGCATAACGCCTTGTTGTAAAGTGTCGGCAGGTCAGACTTTCCTGCCTGCGTGAAACAGGAGAAGGCAAAGGCATATTCGCCACTTACCATATAGGTAATACCTGCGGAGAAAAGTTCTTTTTTCTGGGATTCAGGCATGGTTTGTTTATTTCCATATATTCCAATCATAGATACTTAAACACTAAAAGAGATTTCAGACTGTTATGGGTGGAAACAAAAAACCGACGATATTCGGGCGCAGAGAACGCTCCCCAGTACCGTCGGACCATAAAAATATCCTGCCTTTTTTGAGACAATATGGCAGAGGATGAGTATTTATAGGAACTTTTGTCGTAAGACAAGGATAACCCCGGATAATTGATTCCGGTAATCCATTGTAAATTAAATGTTTTATTATATATTGACGCGCGATAATTGTGTGTGTGTGTGTGTGTGTGTTTACACGAATTTTCCACACTGCCAAATTATCAATACACTTTTTAAGGGAATATGTAAGGTAACTAATGCACACAAGAAAAACGTCCGCTTTATGCGAAGCTTCGCTCAAACAAATATCATTTGTTAAAATCGAGCGACATTTTACAATGTATCCATTGTCATACATATCAGTTTATTAGAGTGAATACTTCTTCAAATACAAAATTAGAAAAATGTTTTGTTCTGCAATGAAATAACCGACACTTTTTTCAGGGAAAAATAAAAATGGCTTTATTATAATTGCCTTGTACCATAGAAAACGGGCAGAGAGCATGCAGTTGCTCATCTGC
>NZ_JAHBBW010000003.1 GCF_018390535.1 Bacteroides propionicigenes
TAGCACCGGGGTTCCACCTCTTCCCATTCCGAACAGAGAAGTTAAGCCCGGTCACGCCGATGGTACTGCGTAACAGTGGGAGAGTAGGTAGTCGCCGTTTTAGAAGAAGCCTCCGTATCATCAGATACGGGGGCTTTATTCGTTTTGGAAGATATTGCAATTTTTCGTATATTTGCTGCTGAATTGATTTTTTAATTAATATTTAAAGCAAATTGAAGTATGAAAACTAAAGTTTTATTCGCTGCTGTGGCAGTGGCATTTTCTTTCGCTGTAGCATCATGTGGTAACAAAAAGGCTGATGCAAACTCAACTGGAGCTGATTCTTGCTGCGCTGCACAAACAGAACAAGTATGTGATTCTGTAAAGGCTTGCTGTCAGGCTGATTCTGCAGCTTGTCCGAAAGCCGCTTGCGATAGCGCCAAGTGTGACAAACCTTGCGAAAAGAAGTAATTCAGAACTTGTATTAGACTGAATCATAAGGAAAGGCATACTGTAAAGGTATGCCTTTTTTGTTATATATTAGAGTGATTAATAAGCTGTATCTTATAAAATGATATTATTTCGAATAAAAAAGTTACGAATTTGTTTGTGTGATACGAAATAATCTATACCTTTGCAGTGTTAAAACAAAAAAGATAAGATGATTCAGAACTTTACATATATTCTACTGTGTGGTATTATTATTCTACTGGCAAAGTTTAGTGGAAGTGAGTGCTGTGCATAAATATATGTAAGATATAACAATATACTAAAGCCTTTTTCACTTCCTGGTGCGAAAGGCTTTTTTTATGGAATATGAATTTATAAATATTATAAAGCGATGAGTGATAAATTATTTATTTTCGACACAACGCTCCGCGATGGTGAGCAGGTTCCGGGATGCCAGTTGAATACTGTGGAAAAGATTCAGGTGGCCAGACAACTGGAAGCACTGGGTGTGGATGTAATTGAAGCGGGATTCCCTATTTCAAGTCCGGGTGACTTTAATTCGGTGATTGAAATTTCTAAAGCTGTGACGTGGCCTACGATTTGCGCTTTGACACGTGCCGTACAGAAAGATATTGATGTTGCAGCGGAAGCCTTGCAGTTTGCCAAACATAAGCGTATTCATACGGGTATCGGTACTTCCGATTCGCATATCAAATACAAATTCAACTCCAATCGTGAGGAGATTATTGAGCGTGCGGTAGCAGCTGTAAAGTATGCCCGTCGTTATGTAGAGGATGTTGAATTCTATGCCGAAGATGCCGGACGTACGGATAACGAATATTTGGCCCGTGTAGTGGAAGCTGTTATCAAGGCGGGCGCTACGGTAGTTAATATTCCCGATACCACCGGGTACTGCCTTCCTGCCGAGTATGGGGCGAAGATAAAGTATCTGATGGAACATGTGGACGGCATTCATAATGCTATCATTTCCACCCATTGCCACAATGATTTGGGTATGGCTACCGCCAACACAATGGCAGGCGTGCTGAATGGAGCCCGTCAGGTGGAAGTTACAATCAATGGTATCGGTGAACGTGCCGGAAATACTTCGCTCGAAGAGGTGGCGATGATTATCAAATGCCATAAGGATATTGACATTGAAACCAATATCAATACACAGAAGATTTATCCTACCAGCCGAATGGTGTCCAGTTTGATGAATATGCCGGTGCAGCCTAACAAGGCAATTGTAGGTCGCAATGCTTTTGCCCATTCGTCGGGCATTCATCAGGACGGTGTATTGAAGAATGTGCAGACTTACGAGATTATTGACCCGCATGATGTGGGTATTGATGATAATTCTATCGTACTGACTGCCCGCAGCGGACGTGCTGCTTTGAAGAACCGTTTGCAGGTATTAGGCGTATCTTTGGACCAACAGAAACTGGATAAGATTTACGAGGAGTTCCTGAAACTTGCTGACAAGAAGAAAGACATTAACGATGATGATATTCTGGTACTGGCAGGTGCGAACCGTTCGCAGAATCATCGTATCAAACTGGAATACTTGCAGGTGACAAGCGGTGTAGGTGTCCGTTCCGTTGCCAGCCTGGGGCTGAACATTTCGGGTGAAAAGTTTGAAGCGGCTGCCAGCGGGAATGGTCCGGTAGATGCTGCAATCAAGGCTTTGAAGAAGATTATAGACCGCCATATGACGCTGAAGGAGTTTACCATTCAGGCCATTAGCAAAGGAAGTGATGATATGGGTAAGGTACATATGCAGGTGGAATATGATAACTGTATCTACTACGGCTTCGGCGCCAATACGGATATTATAGCCGCATCGGTGGAAGCGTATATAGACTGCATCAATAAATTCAAGATGTAATATTATAAACCATACCTTATAAATTCATAAATCATAAATTGTAAATTACAACTCGTTTCTGATGAATACATTATTTGATAAAATTTGGGATGCCCACGTTGTGCAGAAGGTTGAAGACGGCCCTACACAACTTTACATAGACAGGCTTTATTGCCATGAAGTAACCAGCCCGCAGGCTTTTGCCGGATTGCGTGCAAGGGGAATTAAGTGTTTCCGTCCGGAAAAGATATTTTGTATGCCCGACCATAATACGCCGACGCACGATCAGGACAAGCCTATTGAGGACCCTGTTTCGAAGACACAGGTGGATACGCTTGCCAAGAATGCGGAAGACTTCGGTCTGGAGCACTTCGGCATGATGGACAAGAAGAACGGTATTATCCATGTGGTAGGCCCGGAACGCGGACTGACCTTGCCGGGAATGACAATTGTATGCGGTGACTCGCATACTTCTACCCATGGCGCAATGGGTGCGGTGGCTTTCGGTATCGGTACGAGCGAAGTAGAGATGGTGATGGCTTCGCAATGTATTCTTCAAACCCGTCCCAAAACGATGCGCATTACGGTAGACGGCAGATTGGGTAAGGGAGTGACAGCCAAAGATTTGGCGCTCTATATGATGTCCAAAATGACTACCAGCGGCGCTACGGGTTACTTTGTAGAGTATGCCGGAGAGGCAGTGTGCAGTCTGTCCATGGAAGGACGCCTCACTCTGTGCAACCTCAGTATAGAAATGGGTGCGCGCGGCGGTATGGTTGCCCCGGATGAAACTACTTTCGAGTATATCAAAGGACGTGAGTATGCCCCGAAAGGTGAAGAGTGGGATAAGGCGCTGGCATACTGGAAAACGTTGAAAAGCGATGCAGATGCCGTATTCGACAAGGAAGTGCGTTTTGATGCCGCTGATATTGAGCCGATGGTTACCTACGGAACCAATCCGGGCATGGGTATGGGCATCACGCAGCATATCCCCGTTACCGAGGGTATGGGCGAAGCTGCCAAAGCGTCTTTTATGAAGTCTATGGACTATATGGGTTTCCGGCCGGGTGAGCCATTGCTGGGTAAAAAGATAGATTATGTGTTCCTGGGTGCTTGTACCAACGGCCGTATCGAGGACTTCCGTGCATTTGCCTCTATCGTGAAAGGCCGAAAGAAAGCTGCGGATGTAGTGGCATGGTTGGTTCCCGGTTCGTGGATGGTAGATGCGCAGATACGTGAGGAAGGTTTGGACAAGGTGCTGGAAGAGGCGGGATTCGCTATCCGTCAGCCGGGATGTTCGGCTTGCTTGGCGATGAATGATGATAAAGTGCCTGCCGGAAAGTATGCGGTGTCTACCAGTAACCGTAATTTTGAAGGACGGCAGGGACCGGGTGCACGCACTTTGCTTGCCAGTCCGCTGGTGGCTGCTGCGGCGGCGGTGACAGGGGTGATTACAGACCCGAGGGAGTTTATTAAATGAAGAATGAAGAACGAAGAATGAAGAAACAATGAAACAGAAATTCAATATCATCAACAGCACTTGCGTACCTCTTCCGTTGGAGAATGTAGATACCGACCAGATAATTCCTGCGCGTTTCCTGAAAGCCACTACCAAAGAAGGTTTCGGTGAGAACTTGTTTCGCGATTGGCGGTATGACAAGCAAGGCAACAAAATAGAATCTTTCGTACTGAATGACCCTACTTACGGCGGACAAATCCTTGTAGCCGGAAAGAACTTCGGCTCGGGAAGCAGCCGTGAACACGCAGCTTGGGCCATTGCCGATTATGGTTTCCGTGTGGTGGTAAGCAGCTTTTTTGCGGATATCCATAAGAATAACGAACTGAACAATTTCGTGCTTCCCGTAGTGGTGAGCGAACCGTTTCTGAAGGAACTTTTCGATTCGGTTTTTGCCGACCCGAAGACGGAAGTGGAAGTAAACCTGCCCGGACAGACCATCACCAACAAAGCGACAGGCAAGAGCGAGCATTTTGAAATCAACGCCTATAAGAAACATTGCCTGATGAACGGTTTGG
This sequence comes from Bacteroides propionicigenes, assembly GCF_018390535.1. Taxonomy (GTDB): domain Bacteria; phylum Bacteroidota; class Bacteroidia; order Bacteroidales; family Bacteroidaceae; genus Bacteroides; species Bacteroides propionicigenes. The sequence continues at coordinate 4,331 of NZ_JAHBBW010000003.1, forward strand.
ACGATATAGATTTCCTCGTAGAGAATAAAGACAAGATAGAATCCTGGGAGAAGAAACATGAAGCATAATCATCCGAAGATAGAAATCATGGACACCACGCTCCGCGACGGCGAACAGACCAGCGGAGTCTCTTTCGTGCCCCATGAGAAGCTGATGATAGCCCGTTTGTTGCTTGAAGACTTGAAAGTGGATAGGGTGGAAGTCGCTTCCGCGCGGGTATCCGAAGGAGAGTTTGATGCGGTGAAAATGATATGCGACTGGGCGGCCCGCCGTAATATGTTGCCGAGGGTGGAAGTGCTCGGCTTCGTAGACGGGCATACGTCGGTAGACTGGATACACGCTACCGGTTGCCGCGTCATCAACCTGTTGTGCAAAGGCTCCTTGAAGCATTGCTCCTGCCAGTTGAAGAAGTCGCCCGAAGAGCATATCGAGGATATTCTGGCAGTGGTGAACTACGCGAATGTGCAGGACATGGAAGTGAACATCTATCTGGAAGACTGGAGCAACGGTATGAAAGATTCGCCCGAATACGTCTTTCAGCTAATGGACGCATTGATTCAGACCAACATAAAGCGGTATATGCTGCCCGACACATTGGGCGTGCTGAACCCGTTGCAAGTCATTGAGTTCATGCGGAAAATGGTGAAACGCTATCCGCACGCGCATTTCGACTTCCATGCGCACAATGATTACGACCTCGCGGTGAGCAACGTGCTGGCAGCCGTGTTGAGTGGCTGTAAGGGTTTGCACACCACCATTAACGGTTTGGGCGAGCGTGCCGGGAATGCCCCTCTTGCCAGTGTGCAGGCCATCTTGAAAGACCATTTCAGCGCTATCACCAATATCGACGAGAGCCGCCTCAATGATGTGAGCCGTGTGGTAGAGTCCTATTCGGGCATCGTTATCCCTGCCAACAAGCCGATTGTGGGCGAAAACGTGTTTACGCAAGTGGCGGGCGTGCATGCCGACGGGGATAATAAGAGTAACTTATACTGCAACGACCTCTTGCCCGAACGTTTCGGCCGCAAGCGGGAGTATGCCTTGGGCAAGAACAGCGGCAAGGCGAATATCCGCAAGAATCTGGAAGACTTGGGGCTGGACTTGGACGAGGATTCCATGCGCAAGGTTACCGAACGCATCATCGAACTGGGTGATAAAAAGGAACTGGTGACGCAGGAAGATTTGCCGTACATCGTTTCCGACGTCTTGAAGCACGGAGTTATGGACGAGCGGGTAAACCTGAAAAGCTACATCGTGAACCTTGCCTACGGACTGAAGCCAATGGCTACGTTGAAAATAGAAATCAACGGCAAAGAGTATGAGGAGAGTTCCAGCGGTGACGGTCAGTACGATGCCTTTGTGCGTGCGCTGCGCAAGATATACAAGGTGACTTTGGGACGCAAATTCCCGATGCTGACGAATTACGCAGTGACTATCCCCCCCGGCGGACGTACCGATGCTTTTGTGCAGACGGTAATTACATGGACGTTTGAAGACAAGGTGTTCCGCACCCGCGGACTGGATGCCGACCAGACGGAAGCTGCCATCAAGGCCACGGTGAAGATGCTGAATATAATAGAAGCCGAATATGAAAAGATGAGCTAAGCGGCTGTCTGAAAGAGATAAAAGAACAAAATAAAGGAATACTTAATAAAGAAAACAATGGACTTTAAAATTGCAGTATTGGCCGGTGACGGTATCGGCCCCGAAATATCCGCAGTAGGTGTGGACGTAATGACCGCCGTTTGTGAGAAGTTCGGTCACAAGGTGAACTATGAATATGCTGTCTGCGGTGCGGACGCTATCGACAAAGTGGGAGACCCGTTTCCCGAAGCTACCTATCAGGCTTGCAAAAATGCCGATGCAGTGTTGTTCTCGGCAGTAGGCGACCCGAAATTCGACAATGACCCCACCGCAAAGGTGCGCCCGGAACAAGGGTTGCTGGCTATGCGCAAGAAGTTAGGATTGTTTGCCAACATCCGTCCCGTGCAAACCTTTAAGTGCCTCTTGCACAAGTCTCCGCTTCGTGCCGAATTGGTGGACGGAGCCGATTTCCTCTGCATCCGCGAACTGACAGGCGGCATGTACTTCGGCGAGAAGTATCAGGACAACGACAAGGCTTACGACACCAATATGTACACCCGCCCGGAGATTGAACGCATCCTGAAAGTAGGCTTTGAGTATGCCATGAAGCGCAACAAGCACCTTACGGTCGTAGACAAGGCGAATGTGCTTGCTTCTTCGCGCCTGTGGAGGCAGATTGCGCAGGAAATGGCTCCGGACTATCCGGAAGTCACCACCGACTATATGTATGTGGACAACGCCGCCATGCGTATGATTCAAGAACCGAAGTTCTTCGATGTGATGGTGACGGAGAACACCTTCGGCGATATCCTGACCGATGAAGGCTCCTGCATCAGCGGTTCCATGGGCTTGCTCCCTTCGGCTTCCACCGGCGAAAGCACCCCGGTATTCGAGCCTATTCACGGATCATGGCCGCAGGCTAAGGGCTTGAACATAGCCAACCCGCTGGCGCAGATTCTTTCCGTAGCCATGCTGTTTGAGTACTTCGGCCTGAAAGAAGAAGGCGCGCTTATCCGCAAGGCGGTAGACGCTTCTCTCGACGCCAACGTCCGTACCCCGGAAATTCAGGTGGAAGGCAGCGGCAAATACGGCACGAAAGAGGTAGGTGCGTGGATTGTGGACTACATCAAACACTAATCTTTATTAAGGAAAGAAAGGGCGAAACGTTTTTTTCCTACCTTTGCGAGGAGATGCCTCAAAAGTATGATACATTTATCTGTGATAATGATTTTACTTTTGATGTATCTCCTCGTTTTATAAGTAATGATTATGGCAAAAATAGCAAAGAACTTGACGGAACTTATCGGCGGCACACCGTTGATGAAGTTGGCAGGATACAGTGGAAAGTACGGACTGCAACAGGATATAGTTGCCAAACTGGAGTCGTTCAACCCGGCAGGCAGTGTAAAAGACCGCGTAGGACTGGCAATGATTGAAGATGCCGAAGCGCGCGGAGCGTTGAAGCCCGGCGCCACTATTATAGAACCTACCAGCGGCAATACGGGGGTGGGACTGGCAATGGTGGCTACCATCAAAGGCTATCATCTGATACTGACCATGCCCGAAACAATGAGCATCGAACGCCGTAACCTGTTGAAAGCCCTCGGAGCGGAAATCGTGCTGACGGACGGGCTGGCGGGTATGGCGGGTTCTATCGCCAAGGCGCAGGAGTTGAGAGATAAGATACCCGGCGCCGTAATTCTGCAACAGTTTGAGAATCCTTCCAATGCCCGGATACACGAACTGACTACGGGCGAGGAAATCTGGACGGACACGGACGGACAGGTGGACGTGTTTGTGGCGGGAGTGGGTACGGGCGGTACGATTTGCGGTGTAGCCCGCGCTCTGAAGAAGCATAATCCAAATGTTTATATCGTGGCTGTCGAGCCTGCGTCGTCTCCTGTGCTTGAGGGGGGAGAGGATGCTCCGCACCGCATACAGGGCATCGGGGCAAACTTTATTCCGGCTCTTTATGACGCTTCGGTAGTGGATGAGGTGATTCCTGTGCCGGATGATGAAGCCATTCGTGCCGGACGCGAGCTGGCATCTACTGAGGGACTGCTGGCGGGAATATCTTCCGGTGCGGCTGTTTATGCAGCCCGTTTACTGGCAAAGCGTCCCGAATTTGCAAACAAAATGATAGTTGCCTTGTTGCCTGATACAGGGGAGAGGTACCTCTCAACGGAATTGTTTGCTTTTGATACCTATCCTTTGGAGTAATGCCGGGGGAAAACTCCCGTTTTAGCGGCGGGTATTGTTCGTACCAACACTTGGTATTCCTCGTACCAATCGTTGGTATTTTTTGTACTAACGTTTGAAACCGGTTTAGGTAAATGGTGAAAATTAGTCAAGACTATCTGTCATTCAGAGCGTAGCGAAGAATCTACTCTCTTCTTGGCATATATGTAGGGAAGAGATTCTTCGCTACGCTCTGAATGACAGATAGTCTTGATATAAACTAAATCTCAACACTTGTTTATTTACTTACCTTATAAATATAGCATAACAAGTACAAAGGAACTGAATAAATATAGCATAACAAAAACAAAGGAAACTGAATAAATATAGTATAACGAGTATGAGAAAGCCGAATAAATATAACATAACAAGTACAAAGAAGCTAATTTCCTTCATTGTGTGTTTATTGGCAGGTGGTATGCCTGCGTTCTCGCAAACCTATCAGGAACTTTGCGACCGTGCCATAACTTATACGGAGCAGGATAGTTTGCCGCAAGCGGAAGAGTATATCCGCCAGGCTTTGAAGCTGGAACCGGCAAATCCTCACAATGCTCTTCTGTTCTCCAATCTCGGCACGATACAGCGTCGGCAAAGGCAGTACGAGCAGGCTTTGGAGTCTTATAGCTTTGCCCTGAATATCGCTCCGCGTGCAGTCCCTATCCTGCTGAACCGTGCGGCTGTTTATATGGAACTGGGACGTAATAATCTGGCGCAGGCTGATTATTCGCTGGTACTGGATTTGGAGAAGAACAATGAGGAGGCTTTGCTGATGCGTGCTTATATTTATATGCAGCAGCGTGAGTATAAAATGGCAAAGGCGGATTATGAACGCTTGCTGAAAGTGAATCCGGTCAGCTATAACGGTCGTCTTGGTTTGGCGACTTTAGAACAGAAAGAGGGGAAATACGAAGAGGCACTGAGTGTACTGAACAATATGATTGCAGCCAAAAGAGGAAATTCACAATTGTCTTCTTCCCAATATGCCATGCTCTATGTGGCCCGTGCCGGGGTAGAGAAAGACTTGAATCATATGGATATGGCGCTGGTTGACTTGGAAGAGGCGATAAGATTGGATAGCTCGCAACCGGAAATATACCTGATGCGTGGCGAAATTTATCTTGCCCAAAAGAAAAAGGATTTGGCCAAACGTGATTTTGAGAAGGCTATATCGTTGGGAGTACCGCAAGCCGATTTGCGTGACTTACTGCAACAAACGAGAAAATAGTGGTCAGGAGTCACAGAACTTGCGTATTAGACCGACAAATTCTTTTCCGTATTTCTTTTTCTTGTATTCTCCGATACCGCTGATGTTTCCGAACTCCTCAATAGTGGTGGGGCGTGAGGTGCTGAGCAGGTGGAGTACTTTGTCGGACAGGACGATGTATGCAGGCAAGGCTTCTTCGTCGGCAAGGCGTTTTCTCAATTCACGCAGGGCTTCAAAGAGGGCTTCGTTCTCCGTGTTGGGAAGTCCCAAAGGCAGTTCTTTGTCGGGAGCGGGTGTTTTGCGCTTTCTGCCTCGCTTGGTTTCGTTCGCTTCTTCCCGGCGTATTACTACTAATCGGGCAGTGGCTCTGCCAAAAAGGACATCACTTCCTGCAGAAGTTATTTTCAGATGATTGTTGTCATTGTAGGCAATCTCAAAGTAGCCGAGTTGCAGCATTTGTAATAAGTAATCATGCCAGTCGCGAGCGGGAATTTCACGTCCTGCTGCGAATGTTTTCAGTTGTTGATAGCCTTTACCCACAACTTCGGCGGACATATTCCCCCTTAAAATGTCAACCAAAACACCTGTGCCGATTTGTTGCTCGGTGCGGGCAATGGCGCTTAGGGCTTTTTGTACAATGACAGTTCCGTCAAAACGCTCCGGCGGATTCTTACAGACGTCACAATTGCCGCAATCATGGTCTGCTGTCTCTCCAAAATAACTTAATAATATACGTCGTCGGCAGATATCGGATTCGGCATATTGCTGCATTCGTTGAAGCTTCTCCAGATTAATGCTTTGCTGTCCGCTATCGGTTGCAAATTTAGTGAGCAAAATCAAGTCGGCCAATGAGTAAAATAATAAGGTGTCACTTGGCAGCCCGTCTCTTCCTGCGCGCCCTACCTCTTGGTAGAAACTTTCGATGCTTTTTGGTAAATTATAATGAATAACCCAGCGTACGTTACTTTTGTCTATACCCATACCGAAAGCAATAGTGGCACATACCACTTGTACGCGGTCGTTGATGAAGTCATCTTGTGCTTCGTCTCTGCGGGCAGGGGAGAGTCCGGCATGATATACGGCAGTGCGAATGCCCTGTTTTTGGAGCATTTGTGCAACGGACTCCGTCTTGCTTCGGCTCATGCAATATATAATGCCGCTTTCTCCGGGGTGACGGGCTATAAAATCAAGAATTGCCTTGGACTTTTCTTTCTGCTGATAGCCTCGTTTCACGGTGAGGCTCAGGTTAGGGCGGTCGAAAGAGGAGATGAATATCCGGGGATGATTCAGATGAAGTTGCTTGATAATGTCCTCGCGCGTAATCTTGTCGGCAGTGGCAGTCAGGGCGATGACGGGCACTTGCGGAAACAGTTGGTGGAGAATTCCCATTTGTGCATATTCCGGGCGGAAATCGTGTCCCCATTGTGAAATACAATGTGCTTCGTCAATAGCAAAAAGTGAGATGTGCATATCCCGCAGAAGGTAGTTGGCTTCTGTCAACAGCTTTTCAGGAGAGATATATAGTAATTTCAGCCTGCCTTCCATGCAGGCACGACGCAGGGCGGCATTCTCCGTTTCGTCATTGCTGCTGTTCAGCGCACCGGCGCTGATGCCATTGGCGCACAGGGCTTCCACTTGGTCCTTCATCAGTGAGATAAGAGGTGAAACCACTATTGCAGTGCCTTCGCGCAACAGGGCGGGAAGTTGGTAACATATGGATTTCCCACCACCGGTAGGCATTAGTACAAGTGCATCGTTTCCGTCCAGGATGTGGCGGATAATTTCTTCTTGCAGAGGGCGGAAACTGTCGTAACCGAAGTATGTTTTCAGCGTTTGTAGCATAAGCGTAACCGGTGTTTTTTGAGAGGACAAAGTTACATTAATTATTGCATAAAATGCAAAAGTAAGTGTTACTCAATTGAATAAGTTGACGATTAAAAGTCAAAGTTAAATAATCTTATTATTAAGTGTACTCCGCTTCTTTTCAATCTTTTTCATTGTTTATATATCAAAAATATGTATGGGAAAAGTTGCGTATTAAAAAAAAATGTTAGACTTTTGTGTAATCTAAAGGAAACTCCTTTGGATTTCTATCTTTAAACAACCCTAACCAGTTAGTTCAATGAGTGACTTAGAAAAAAAAGCACAGGAGGAAGCTACAAAGAAGCGTCCTTATAACCTGCGCGAAAAGAAAGAGAAAAAGGCTGCCTACCGTTCCTTGATACGCCCGGAACTGGCAGACGAACTGTATGACCGGATATTGAATATTATCGTTGTACAGAAGAAGTACAGAGACCCCAATTATTCAGCTAAAGATTTGGCAAAAGAGTTGCAGACCAATACCCGCTATTTGTCGGCAGTTGTAAACTCTCGCTTTGGAATGAATTATTCTTGCTTGTTGAATGAATACAGAGTGAAAGATGCTTTGCATTTATTGACAGATAAAAGGTATGCTGACAAAAATGTAGAAGAAATCAGCACGATGGTTGGTTTCGCAAACCGTCAGTCTTTTTATGCTGCTTTTTATAAAAATGTAGGAGAAACTCCTAACGGTTATCGTAAACAACATGCAGTGAAAAGCAAATAATGCAGTGGAACTGAATTTATAAAAGGAAATATTCTGAGAGGTTCGCTCCGGAATACTTCCTTTTGTCTTTTTAAATACTAACTATCTCTTCCCGACACACATGAAAAAACAACTAATTTCCGTAGTAGCCGCTGTGTCTTTGCTTACAGCGTGTGGCGGAGCACAGAAAACGACTGCCGAGGCAGAAAAATTTGATTATACAGTGGAACAATTTGCAGACTTACAGATTTTACGCTACCGCGTACCGGAATTTGAGAACTTGTCTCTCAAACAGAAAGAATTAGTTTATTATCTCACAGAAGCCGCTTTGCAGGGACGTGACATCTTGTTCGACCAAAACGGGAAGTACAACCTCAGAATCCGCCGGATGCTGGAAGCTGTCTATACAGGTTATAGCGGTGACAAAACCGTGGCGGATTTCAAGGCTATGGAGGTGTATCTGAAGAGAGTGTGGTTTTCTAACGGCATCCATCATCATTATGGCAGCGAGAAGTTCGTGCCGGGCTTTACTCCCGAATTCTTCAAACAAGCTCTTTTGAGTGTAGACGCTTCTACACTTCCGCTTGCGGAAGGACAAACGGTAGAACAACTTTATGAAGAAGTTGCTCCCGTTATCTTTGACCCCAAAGTAATGCCGAAGCGTGTCAATCAAGCTGCCGGTGAGGATTTAGTGCTGACCTCAGCTTGTAATTATTATGACGGGGTGACACAGAAGGAAGCCGAGGATTTTTATAATGCAATGAAAAATCCTAAAGATGAAACACCGGTATCTTATGGGCTGAACAGTCGTCTGGTGAAGGAGAACGGCAAGATTCAGGAAAAAGTATGGAAAGTAGGGGGCTTGTACGGCCAGGCTCTTGAAAAGATAGTATATTGGTTGAAGAAAGCGGAAGGAGTGGCCGAAAATCCGGAACAGAAGGCGGTTATAACCAAACTGATAGAGTTTTACGATACCGGTGATTTGAAAACCTTTGATGATTATGCCATTTTGTGGGTGAAAGACTTGGACTCCCGCATTGATTTTGTAAACGGGTTTACCGAAAGCTATGGTGACCCGCTGGGTATGAAGGCAAGTTGGGAGTCTTTGGTGAACTTCAAAGATTTGGAAGCTACCCGCCGTACGGAGATTATCAGTAGCAACGCACAATGGTTTGAAGACCATTCACCGGTAGAGAAACAGTTCAAGAAAGAACAAGTGAAAGGTGTCTCCGCTAAAGTTATCACCGCCGCTATTCTGGCGGGCGACCTGTATCCTGCAACGGCTATCGGCATCAACCTGCCCAATGCAAATTGGATTCGTAGCCATCATGGTTCCAAGTCCGTTACAATTGGTAATATAACGGATGCTTATAACAAAGCGGCTCATGGTAACGGATTCAATGAAGAGTTTGTTTATAGTGATGCCGAGTTGCAATTGATAGATAAATACGCCGATATCACCGATAATTTGCATACCGACCTGCACGAATGCTTAGGGCATGGCTCCGGCAAGCTGTTGCCGGGTGTAGATCCTGATGCACTGAAAGCTTACGGTTCTACTATCGAAGAAGCGCGTGCCGACTTATTCGGGCTTTACTATGTGGCTGATCCGAAGTTGGTGGAATTGGGATTGATTCCGAGTGCAGATGCTTACAAGGCTCAATTTTATACTTATCTGATGAACGGCTTGATGACACAGCTTGTACGCATCGAACCGGGTAATAATGTGGAAGAGGCCCATATGCGCAACCGTCAGCTTATAGCCCGTTGGGTATATGAAAAGGGTGCTGCCGATAAAGTGGTGGAACTGGCGAAGAAGGATGGAAAGACTTATGTTGTAATCAACAATTACGAAAAGGTGCGTGAATTATTTGGTGAGTTGCTTGCCGAAATACAACGTATTAAATCTACGGGTGACTATGACGCAGCTCATAAGTTGGTAGAAACTTATGCTGTAAAGGTAGACCCTGAACTACATGCGGAAGTTCTGGAGCGCTATAAGAAATTGAATCTGGCTCCGTACAAAGGTTTTATCAACCCGAAGTATGAGGCTGTGACGGATGCGGACGGTAATATCACTGATGTAACTGTGACTTATGATGAAGGCTATGCAGAACAGATGTTGCGTTATAGCAAGGATTACTCGGCATTGCCTTCTATAAATAATTAATTCAAAGAAGAAGAATGAGAAATGAAGAATGAAGAATTAAGCTGCACATATACGAATATGCCGCAAGGTAATTCTTCATTCTTCATTCATCATTCTTCATTTCTCTAATCCCCTCATTTATGGAACTAACAGAACAACTCAAAGAAATAAAAACACAGCTTCGCCTCTCCATGAATGGAGCTGTGTCTCAAAGTATGCGTGAGAAAGGTTTAGTCTACAAACTCAATTTCGGTGTGGAACTACCCCGTATCAAGAGCATTGCCGACGCTTACGAGAAAGACCATGCCTTGGCACAGACTCTTTGGAAAGAAGATATTCGCGAATGTAAGATACTGGCGGGATTACTCCAGCCGGTCGACAGTTTCTTGCCTGAAATTGCGGATATATGGGTGGAGAATATCCGGAATATCGAGATTGCGGAACTTACTTGTATGAACCTTTTTCAGTATCTTCCGTATGCCCCTGCCAAGTCTTTCCATTGGATTGCGGCTGAGGATGAATATACGCAGGTTTGCGGCTTCCTTACCATTGCCCGCCTGCTGATGAAAAAAGGCGATATGAACGAGCGCGTGGAGAATGAGTTCCTTGACCAAGCTATTTCAGCTTTCTTGTCCGGTTCTTATCATGTGCGGAATGCTGCCCTGACTGCTATCCGTCGTTTTATGCAACATAGTGAAGAAAATGCGTTTCAGGTTTGCCGGAGAGTAGAGGATATGAAAGATTCTTCTTCGGAAGCGGAACATCTTCTTTATACCCTGATAAGGGAAGAAGTGGGAATGTGATAGGGTGATAATGTATTCACCTTATCCTTTCTTTCCCTACTTTATCATTCTCATTATTAATTTTTCTTTTTTTGTTTGCTTTCCGCAAAAAAGGCTTAACTTTGTTGGCTGTTAAAAAACTGCGCCTTTAAATGGAAAGTCAGAACGTGAAAGATACGGTTAGGCAGATATTCACGGAATATCTCAATACGAACGGGCATCGCAAGACTCCCGAACGCTATGCCATACTCGACACTATTTATTCCATAGACGGCCATTTCGATATTGACACGCTTTATTCGCTAATGGCGGATCAGGAGAACTTCAGGGTCAGCCGTGCGACACTTTACAATACAATTATATTACTTATCAACGCCCGTTTGGTTATCAAACATCAGTTCGGGAATTCTTCTCAATACGAAAAAAGCTATAACCGTGATACACATCACCACCAAATCTGTACGCAGTGCGGTAAGGTTGTCGAATTTCAAAATGAAGAATTGCAGCAAGCTATTGAGAATACAAAACTGAGCCGTTTCAACCTGACACATTATTCGCTGTATATGTACGGGCTGTGCAGTAAGTGCGACCGCGCAAACAAAAGGAAGAAGAAAAATAATAACCATAAGAAAGAGAAATGAAAGTAGACATTCTATTAGGATTACAATGGGGCGACGAAGGCAAAGGCAAAGTCGTTGATGTATTAACTCCGAGATACGATGTGGTGGCACGTTTTCAAGGTGGCCCGAACGCCGGTCATACATTGGAGTTTGAAGGTCAGAAGTATGTGCTCCGTTCCATTCCTTCGGGAATTTTTCAAGGTGACAAAGTAAATATCATCGGTAACGGTGTAGTACTTGACCCGGCACTGTTCAAAGCCGAGGCTGAAGCATTGGAGGCATCCGGTCACAATTTGAAGGAACGCTTGCATATTTCCAAGAAAGCACATCTCATCCTGCCTACGCACCGCATTTTGGACGCCGCCTACGAGGCAGCAAAGGGAGATGCCAAAGTGGGAACCACCGGTAAGGGTATCGGTCCGACTTATACGGATAAGGTGAGCCGTAACGGTGTACGTGTAGGTGATATTCTGCATGATTTTGATAAGAAATATGCTGCCGCTAAAGCCCGCCACGAACAAATTCTGAAAAGTTTGGATTATCAATATGATTTGGCAGAGTTGGAAAAAGCGTGGCTTGAGGGTATTGAATACTTGAAGCAATTCAAGTTTGTAGATAGCGAACACGAAATAAACGGACTATTGTCAGATGGTAAATCTGTTCTGTGCGAGGGTGCGCAAGGTACGATGTTGGATGTTGACTTCGGTTCCTATCCGTTCGTCACTTCTTCCAATACCATTTGCGCGGGCGCTTGCACGGGTTTGGGTATCGCTCCTAATAAGATTGGTGAAGTGTACGGTATCTTCAAAGCGTATTGCACGCGTGTAGGTGCAGGTCCGTTCCCGACAGAACTGTTCGACAAGACAGGTGACCAGATTTGTACATTGGGACACGAGTTCGGTTCGGTAACCGGGCGTAAGCGTCGTTGCGGCTGGATTGACTTGGTAGCTTTGAAATATGCCATCATGGTGGACGGTGTTACCAAACTGATTATGATGAAGAGTGACGTGCTCGATTCTTTTGAAACGATTAAAGCTTGTGTGGCATATAAAGTAAATGGTGAAGAAATTGATTACTTCCCGTTCGATATAGAAGGTGTTGAACCGGTATATGTGGAATTGCCCGGTTGGCAGACCGATATGACAAAGATGCAGAGCGAGGATGAATTCCCCGAAGAATTCAATGCATATCTGGCTTTCTTGGAAGAACAACTCGGTGTGCCTGTGAAGATTGTATCTGTAGGTCCTGACCGCGAACAAACCATTGAACGTTATACAGAAGAATAATAGATTTTAGCTAATTCTTCCTAAAATATAAGGGAAACTGTGAGATTGCTCGCAGTTTCCCTTTATTTTTGGCAGACTATTTGTTATAGAAATAGAAAACGACACATTATTCACTTATTTTTAAAAGAAAGAAGATTATGACAACAGGAATGATAGGAATGCAATGGATTATATTTATCGGTATAGCTGTAATCAGCTGGCTGGTACAGATGAATCTGCAAAGTAAATTCAAGAAATATTCTAAAATACCCACTGGCAACGGAATGACAGGAGCTGATGTAGCATTGAAGATGCTGCACGATAACGGAATCTATGATGTCACCGTTACGCATACTCCGGGACATTTGACAGACCATTACAATCCCGCCAATAAGACAGTGAACCTGAGTGAGGGTGTGTATAGCAGCAACAGTATTATGGCGGCAGCCGTTGCAGCCCATGAGTGCGGACACGCTGTGCAGCATGCGCGTGCCTATGCTCCGCTGACGATGCGTAGTAAGTTGGTGCCTGTCGTATCGTTTGCTTCCAATATTATGACATGGATATTGCTGGCAGGTATCCTGATGTTGAATACTTTCCCGCAATTGCTGTTGGCAGGTATCATTCTTTTTGCTATGACTACCTTATTCAGCTTTATCACTCTGCCGGTAGAAATCAACGCGAGTAAACGTGCATTGGTATGGTTAAGCAGTTCCGGTATTACGAACTCTTACAATCATGCTCAGGCGGAAGATGCGCTTCGTTCGGCGGCTTATACTTATGTAGTAGCTGCACTTGGTTCATTGGCAACACTCATTTACTACATTATGATATTCTTGGGACGTAGAGAATAAGAACATTTATTTTTTTTCTTAATCAATAAAATACCGTAACTTTGCCGTCTTATTTTATAAATGATTGATACGATTATGGCAGCAAAACCAAGTATTCCAAAAGGGACCCGTGACTTTTCGCCTGTAGAAATGGCGAAGCGTAACTATATATTCAATACGATTCGTGATGTTTATCATCTTTATGGTTTCCAGCAGATAGAAACTCCTTCTATGGAAATGCTTTCCACTTTGATGGGAAAGTATGGTGAAGAGGGCGATAAACTGTTGTTCAAGATACAGAATTCCGGTGATTATTTTTCTTGTCTGACGGACGAAGAACTGTTGAGCCGCAATGCCGCGAAGCTTGCAAGCAAGTTTTGTGAAAAAGGTTTGCGCTATGACCTTACCGTGCCTTTCGCCCGTTATGTCGTAATGCACAGGGATGAAATAACTTTCCCGTTCAAGCGCTATCAGATTCAGCCTGTTTGGCGTGCCGACCGTCCGCAGAAGGGACGCTATCGCGAGTTCTACCAATGTGATGCCGATGTTGTGGGCAGTGATTCTTTGCTGAATGAGGTAGAGTTGATGCAGATTGTCGATACTGTATTTACACGTTTCGGCATTCGTGTCTGTATTAAAATCAACAACCGAAAGATTTTGAGCGGTATTGCCGAGATTATCGGTGAGGCCGACAAGATAGTGGATATTACAGTAGCTATTGATAAGTTGGACAAGATAGGGTTGGACAATGTCAATGCCGAATTGAAGGAGAAAGGTATCAGCGATGAGGCTATTGCCAAATTGCAGCCTATTATCTTGTTGAGCGGCAGCAATGAAGAGAAACTTGCTACTCTGAAACAAGTATTGTCTGCCAGTGAAACGGGATTGAAAGGTGTGGAAGAAAGTGAATTTATCTTGAAGACTCTTTCAACTCTCGGTCTGAAGAATGAGATTGAACTTGACCTGACTTTGGCCCGCGGCTTGAATTACTATACCGGCGCTATCTTTGAGGTAAAGGCACTGGATGTACAAATAGGCAGTATCACCGGTGGTGGCCGTTATGACAATCTGACCGGTGTATTCGGTATGGCAGGTGTTTCGGGAGTAGGTATTTCGTTCGGTGCAGACCGTATATTCGATGTATTGAACCAACTTGAACTTTATCCGAAAGAAGCGGTGAACGGTACACAACTTCTGTTTATCAATTTCGGTGAGAAAGAAGCTGCTTTCTCTATGAATGTACTTGCTCAAGTACGTGCAGCAGGTATTCGTGCTGAAATCTTCCCCGATTCCAGTAAGATGAAGAAACAGATGAGTTATGCCAATTCCAAGATGATTCCGTTTGTTGCTTTGGTTGGAGAGAATGAGATGAATGAAGGTAAGGTAACCTTGAAGAATATGGAAACCGGCGAACAGAAGTTGGTTACTCCCGAAGAGTTGGTAAGCGAACTGAATTAATAAAAACTGAAATACTATTAAAAAGGAGCACAAATGTGCTCCTTTTTTTATATATTTGTAAAGGAGGTGTCGCAGAAATGTAATCTTTGGCATTTACCTTTGCAGTGACAATAAAATAGGAGGTTTGTATGGTTTCCGTTCAATTTAAACAAGAAAAGCACAATGCCCTCGTCAGCTTTTTGATGATTGTCATAGCGGTGTTGTTTTTGCTTTATATGGGGAGTTCGCTGGTGCACTCTACCAAGACTTTTTGGGAAAATTATTCCATTGAGAACTTATTGGAGTGATACTTCATTGATAAGCCTTATAGGAAGTTAACTTGATTGTACTGATGATGTTAACCAAGTGCGATGTGGCAAGTTAATATCATGGTATTTATGATGTTAATATCGTATGGGTTATGATATTAACTTATAGTTTTGCTGAGACGTATTACCTTTTTGTAGTATTTACCCATATTGAGAATAAATAAAGGCAGCTAATCCCATTGCGGTTAGCTGCCTTTTTGTATATTTGTAGATTAATGTCTCAAAATTTCAGTGCAAACGGATTTTGTTAACCATATCATAAATTAAAAACAACCAAAATCATGAATCAAGATTTCTCAATGCATGCCAATCCGTTGGTGGCTAAACTTCAAAAGCCGGCTTCCGAATTTACAAAGGCCGACATCGTATCTTATATAAAGGAAAATGAAATCCTTATGGTGAATTTCATGTATCCGGCAGCTGACGGACGACTGAAAACCCTGAACTTTGTTATTAATGACGCAGCATATCTCGATGCCATTCTTACGTGTGGAGAGCGTGTGGACGGTTCCAGTTTGTTTCCTTTTATTGAAGCGGGCAGCAGCGATTTATATGTAGTGCCCCGTTTTTGTACGGCTTTTGAAGACCCGTTTGCCGATTTGCCTACACTTTCCATGCTTTGCTCTTTCTTCAATAAAGACGGTGAACCGTTGGAAAGTTCGCCGGAACATACTTTGCGCAAGGCTTGCCGGGCATTTACGGAAGTAACAGGCATGGAGTTTCAGGCTATGGGCGAGTTGGAATATTATGTTATTTCGGAAGATAGTGGGATGTTTCCGGCTACCGACCAGCGTGGTTACCACGAGTCTGCTCCTTATGCCAAGTTCAACGAGTTCCGTACCGAATGTATGTCATATATTGCACAAGCCGGCGGACAAATTAAATACGGGCACTCCGAAGTGGGTAATTTCACTCTTGACGGCAAAATATATGAACAGAATGAAATTGAATTCTTGCCGGTACGTGCCGATCAGGCAGCCGATCAATTGATGATTGCTAAATGGATTATCCGTAACCTTGCTCATCACTATGGATTCGACCTTACTTTTGCTCCGAAAATAACGGCGGGAAAAGCCGGTTCCGGGTTACACATTCATATGCGTATCATGAAGGATGGAAAAAATCAGATGTTGAAAGACGGCGTACTTTCCGAAACAGCCCGCAAGGCTATTGCGGGGATGATGGAATTGGCCCCTTCCATTACCGCATTCGGCAATACGAATCCTACCTCTTATTTCCGTCTTGTGCCCCATCAGGAAGCTCCTACCAATATTTGTTGGGGCGACCGCAACCGTTCCGTACTGGTACGCGTTCCGTTGGGATGGTCGGCCAAGACCGATATGTGTATGCTCGCTAATCCATTGGAAGCGCCGAGCAACTACGACACAACTCAAAAGCAAACGGTGGAGATGCGCTCTCCGGACGGCTCAGCCGATTTGTACCAGCTGATTGCAGGTTTGGCAGTGGCTTGCCGTCATGGATTTGAAATATCAAATGCTTTGGAAATTGCAGACAAGACTTATGTGAATGTAAATATTCACAAGAAAGAAAACGAGGATAAACTGAAACAACTGGCCCAATTGCCTGATAGCTGTACAGCTTCTGCAGACTGTTTGGAGAAACAGCGTGCCGCTTTTGAGAAGTACAATGTTTTCAGCCCCGCCATGATTGACGGAATTATCAGTAAGTTGCGTTCTTATGAGGATAAGACCTTGCGCAGTGAGGTTCAGAATAATCAGGAAGCAATGTTGAAATTGGTTGAGAGATATTTCCACTGCGGATAAAGATTAGAGCGAAACATATCATCTGTTAAGTATAAACGCATCATCTGTTGAGGGTTAACGGATGATGCGTTTTGTATAAACAGATGATGCGATATGGAATCATTCTTCTGAGGCTGCAAATATAGCATTATCCGTTTTATTCCTTGCCATTTTGTCAGTTTGAATCTGCCAAACGAACAGCTTTGCCTTTTGGCACAGTTTTCGTAAGTTCTTTTTCGCTTACATAAAGCAAAAATTACTATTATAATAAATGTATAACATATAAAAACAAAGAGACTATGAACATTAAACCATTAGCAGACAGAGTGCTGATACTCCCTGCACCTGCAGAAGAAAAGACAATTGGCGGTATCATTATTCCTGATACGGCAAAAGAAAAACCTTTAAAGGGTGAAGTTATAGCAGTTGGCAACGGAACAAAAGACGAAGAAATGGTGTTGAAGGTTGGTGACACAGTATTGTATGGAAAATATGCCGGTACAGAACTGGAAGTTGAAGGAACCAAATACCTCATTATGCGTCAGAGCGACGTACTCGCTGTATTGGGATAATTAATTTGTAAATAGTAAATCGTTAAAATAGTAAATAGAATTATGGCAAAAGAAATATTATTCAATATCGATGCCCGCGACCAATTAAAAAAAGGTATCGATACACTGGCAAATGCAGTAAAAGTAACTCTCGGCCCGAAAGGACGTAATGTTATCATCGAAAAGAAATTCGGCGCTCCCCACATTACAAAGGACGGTGTAACGGTTGCCAAAGAAGTGGAATTGGCTGATGCTTATCAAAATACCGGTGCACAACTGGTTAAGGAAGTTGCTTCTAAGACAGGTGACGATGCAGGTGACGGTACAACTACTGCTACCGTATTGGCTCAGGCCATTGTAGCCGAAGGCTTGAAGAATGTAACTGCCGGTGCAAGCCCTATGGATATTAAGCGCGGTATCGACAAGGCTGTTGCCAAAGTGGTAGAATCTATCAAGAGCCAGTCTGAGAAAGTTGGTGACAATTACGATAAGATTGAACAAGTTGCTTCTGTATCTGCCAACAATGACCCGGTTATCGGTAAATTGATTGCAGACGCTATGCGTAAGGTTTCTAAAGATGGCGTTATCACTATCGAAGAGGCTAAGGGTACAGATACTACTATCGGCGTAGTGGAAGGTATGCAGTTCGACCGTGGCTATCTTTCAGCTTATTTCGTTACCAATACTGAAAAGATGGAATGCGAAATGGAAAAACCGTACATCCTGATTTACGATAAGAAGATTTCTAACTTGAAAGATTTCTTGCCTATCCTCGAACCGGCTGTACAGACCGGTCGTCCTCTGTTGGTAATTGCAGAAGACGTGGATAGCGAAGCGCTGACTACATTGGTTGTTAACCGTCTGCGTTCTCAGTTGAAGATATGTGCTGTGAAAGCTCCGGGCTTCGGTGACCGCCGCAAGGAAATGCTGGAAGACATTGCCGTATTGACCGGTGGCGTTGTAATCAGCGAAGAAAAAGGCTTGAAGCTGGAACAAGCTACTATCGAAATGTTGGGTACTGCCGACAAGGTAACTGTTTCTAAGGACAATACAACTATCGTAAACGGTGCCGGCGCAAAAGAAAATATCAAAGAACGTTGCGAACAGATTAAAGCTCAGATTGCTTCTACTAAGTCCGACTATGACAAAGAAAAATTGCAGGAACGTCTGGCTAAGTTGTCGGGTGGTGTAGCTGTTCTGTACGTGGGTGCGGCTTCCGAGGTAGAAATGAAAGAGAAGAAAGACCGTGTAGATGATGCGCTCCGCGCTACTCGTGCGGCTATCGAAGAAGGTATCGTTGCAGGTGGTGGTGTAGCCTACATTCGTGCACTGGATGCTTTGGAAGGTCTGCAAGGAGACAATGCTGACGAAACTACAGGTATCGACATCATCAAGCGTGCCATCGAAGAACCTTTGCGCCAGATTGTTGCCAACGCCGGTAAAGAAGGTGCAGTTGTGGTACAGAAAGTTCGTGAAGGTAAGGCTGACTTCGGTTATAATGCACGTACCGATGTTTACGAAAATCTGCACGCTGCCGGTGTGGTAGACCCTGCAAAAGTAACTCGTGTAGCTCTTGAAAATGCCGCTTCTATTGCAGGTATGTTCCTGACTACTGAGTGTGTAATTGTAGAAAAGAAAGAAGATAAGCCCGAAATGCCGATGGGTGCTCCCGGAATGGGCGGTATGGGCGGAATGATGTAATATCGTTTTTCCTTGATTTCTTAATCATATAGATTGACCGCGATGTCTTACATAAAGGCATCGCGGTTTTTTTATGTTGGAGTATATGCTTTTCATAAAGAAAATTGCTGCAATGTTTTGTGGTACAAAATATTGTTCGTAGTTTTGCGAACATATAATTGAGAAGATGATGGAAACCAAGAAATACACATTAGAACAAGAGCAAATTGCTCGCTTTGCAAAAGCGATAGGGCATCCGGCAAGGGTGGCTATTCTTGACTTTTTGGCCAAACAGGACTGTTGTTTTTTCGGAGATATCCACGAGGAACTCCCTATTGCGAAAGCGACGGTTTCACAACATTTGAAGGAGTTGAAAGATGCAGGACTGATACAAGGAGAGATAGAGACACCGAAAGTAAAGTATTGTATCAATCGGGAGAATTGGAAAATAGCCTCTATGCTTTTGTCTAAACTTTTTGGGCAGTGTGTCTGTAAAAAGGAAAGTTGTTGCGAATAGCGGCAATTTTTTTCTCTTTAATGTTCGTAGTTTTACGAAATACAAACATGGATAATTATCAATACAAACAAATGCGTATGAACAGACTGATTTTAGTGTTGGTTATTTGCTGCGGATTGACAGCTTGCGGCAATAATGGAGCGGGGAAGAACCGCTCTGCGGATGTAGAGCAAATACAGTTGCAGGAACAGGAAAACTGTGTGGAAGTGCTGTATTTTCATGGTAAACGGCGGTGTGCCACTTGCATGGCGATAGAAAAGAATGCCAAAGAAGCGATAGAGACACAATTTGCCGATGAACTGAAAAACGGAACAGTCGTTTTTAAAACAATCGACATATCCAAGCCTGAGAACGAGACTGTTGCCAATAAATACGAGGTTGCATGGTCGTCGCTTTTCGTCAGCAAGTGGAGAGATGGTAAAGAAACGTATGAGAATCTGACGGAATATGCTTTTGCCAATGCCAGAACGGCTCCTGATACTTTCAAGAGCGGAGTGATTGAGAAAGTCCGTACCTTATTGGAATAAAGTCTTATGGAGTGGTTACAGGCATTATTGGAAAGCAGTACAACCCCTGCACTTACGGCTTTTCTTTTGGGGCTGCTCACAGCGGTTTCACCCTGTCCGTTGGCTACGAATATAGCCGCTATCGGATTTATTGGCAAAGACATTGAAAACCGCCGCCGGATTTTCCGCAATGGTTTATTATATACATTCGGTCGTGTCATAGCTTACACTTTGCTGGGGATTGTATTGATACTGGTACTCAAAGAAGGTTCCAATCTTTTCGGTATTCAGAGGTTCATAGGTAAATATGGAGAGCGCATACTTGGTCCTGCCTTGCTTCTTATAGGCTTGTTTATATTGTTCGGCAGCAAATTGAAATTGCCTTCTTTCGGTTTCAAGGGAGATGGCGAAGGTCTGGCTCGTAAAGGAGGATGGGGAGCGCTTCTGCTCGGAATGCTATTTGCAATGGCGTTTTGTCCCACCAGCGGAGTTTTTTATTTCGGGATGTTGATTCCGATGTCGGCAACGGTTACTGCAGGTTATCTGTTACCTGTCCTTTTCGCCATAGCTACTGCGCTGCCCGTTTTGGCGGTGGCTTGGATATTGGCATTCAGCATACAGCATATCGGCGGTTTTTATGGTAAAATGCAGACTATACAAAAATGGTTGAATAGGATTGTCGGGGGCGTGTTCTCGATTATCGGCGTGTATTATTGTATAATTATATATTTATAAAAAAGATAGAAACATGGAAATTAAAGTTTTGGGAGCGGGTTGTGCCAAATGTAAGACAACCTATCAGACAATAGAGAAAGTAATCTGTGAGAACCATCTTGATGTAAAACTCACAAAAGTAGAGGATATTGTAGAAATACTCAATTCCGGCATTATGGCTACTCCGGCCGTTATGGTGGATGGAGAGGTTAAAATCAAGGGACACGTTCCGTCTGAAACAGAGGTAAAGCAAATACTCGGTATATAAAATGTGGCTATGGATGCGAAAAAGGAACTGAAAATACTCTTTTGGATTATCATAGTTTTTGCGGCAGTCTTCTTCATGCCGTTTGGCAACGAGCGTTTTATGACGGCCATTGATGCGACTCTCGATCTTGCAAAATGGTATGCTCAGGAACACGTAGTGCTATGTCTGCTTCCTGCATTCTTCATAGCAGGGGTGATTGCTGTGTTCGTCAGTCAGGGTTCAGTGCTCAAATATTTCGGGGCAAATGCCAAGAAGTGGCTATCCTATACGATCGCCGCTATTTCGGGAGGTATATTGGCTGTTTGCTCCTGCACGATTTTACCCTTATTTACAAGTATTTACAAACGGGGTGCGGGCTTAGGTCCTGCCATCGCTTTTCTTTATTCAGGTCCTGCCATCAGTATTTTATCCATTATCTTGACGGCCCGTATTTTGGGTATTGAGATGGGCATTGCTCGCATGGTGGGAGCTATCGGCTTTTCTGTAGTGATAGGGCTTGCAATGGCATTCATTTTCCGTAAGGAGGAGAAAGCCAAACAAGAGGAACAGATGAATATTGTGCCGCCACCGGAAAAGCGTCCGATGTGGCAGACTACTTTTCATTTCTTTACGTTGGTACTGATTCTTGTTTTTGCGAACTGGGGTGCACCTGCCGCTTCCGACAGGGGATTATGGTATTTCATTTTCTCCTATAAATGGTATATTGCGGGAATTTTCGCATTGATGCTCTGTTGGTCACTCGTCAAAATATTGAGATTGCGAGTATTGTGGGTATGTGTCGGAGCAGTGCTGACAATTGCCTCCGCTTTTCTTGCCGGAGCTTTCGTTTCCAATGCTAAATTAGTACCGCTAGTACCGATGGTTGTAGGCATAACGTTGCTTTCCGTCATTCTGCTTTTCGACAAGGGAGATGAAGAGAATCGGGACTGGGCTTTTTCGTCATGGGGGTTTGCCAAGCAAATACTGCCCTTATTGGCAATCGGTGTCGTTACTGCAGGTTTCTTGCTGGGCTCTACGCACGACAGCACTGCTATCGCCGGAGTTATTCCTAACGAGTGGATAGAGTGGGCGGTTGGTGGAAATTCTCTACTTTCCAACTTCTTCGCAAGTTTTACAGGAGCGTTTATGTATTTCGCAACACTAACTGAAGTTCCTATTATTCAGGGGTTACTTGCTTCCGGCATGGGTAAAGGTCCTGCGCTTGCGTTGCTGTTGGCGGGACCGTCGCTGTCGTTGCCTAATATGTTGGTTATCCGGGGTGTTATGGGCACAAAGAAGACCATTGTATATGTGGTTCTTGTTATCATTATGGCGACAATTTCGGGATTTGTATTTGGTAACCTTTCGATTGGTATTTAAAAATAAGATTTTTAATTTCGTTTACACATTTTAGTTCCCGAAAAACAAAGTTGGTGTGCTGTTTGTTCTATCCATTTTAGAATACAAAACTTATAAACTATGGCTTATATTGATTATTATCAAGTCCTTGGAGTAGACAAAACGGCATCTCAGGATGATATCAAGAAAGCGTTCCGTAAGTTGGCGCGCAAATATCATCCCGACTTGAATCCTAATGACGCTACTGCCAAAGATAAGTTTCAGGCTATCAACGAAGCCAACGAGGTGCTTAGTGATCCTGAGAAAAGAAAGAAATATGATGAATATGGCGAGCACTGGAAGCACGCCGATGAATTTGAAGCGCAGAAGCGGGCGCAACAGCAAGCCGGGACGGGAGGTTTCGGTGGCTTCGGCGGTCAGGATGCAGACGGCTTCTCCGATTTCTTTGAACAGATGTTCGGACACCGCACACGTGGCGGAGGCGGAGCGAATACAGGTTTTCGCGGGCAGGATTTCCATGCCGATTTGAACCTGTCGCTTCGGGATGCAGCCCAAACCCATAAGCAGATATTGACGGTGAACGGTAAGAATGTCCGTATCACCATTCCTGCCGGTGTGGCAAACGGCCAAGTCATTAAGCTGAAAGGCTATGGCGGCGAGGGCATCAACGGCGGACCTGCAGGCGACTTGTACATTACTTTTGTGATTGCTGAGGACCCCGTATTCAAACGCTTGGGCGACGAACTGTATGTAGATGTGGATATTGACCTTTATACGGCGCTTCTGGGTGGCGAGAAGTTGGTAGATACATTGGACGGTCAGGTGAAGCTGAAAGTAAAGCCCGAAACGCAGAACGGGACAAAAGTCCGTCTAAAAGGGAAAGGTTTTCCGGTATACAAGAAGGAAGGCCGGTTCGGTGATTTGATTGTGACTTATTCCGTAAAGTTGCCGACGAATCTGACGGAGCAGCAGAAAGAACTGTTCCGTAAAATTCAAAGTATGAACTAAAAAGGAGAACGAGTTATGCAGAACGAATTAATTATAATCAGTGAGTATTGTGACAAGTGCCACATAGAGCCCTCGTTCATTGAGATGTTGCAGGAAGGCGGTCTGATAGATATTTTGACGGAAGGTGGCGAACGCTGTTTGCAATTTTCCCAATTGCCGGATGTAGAGCGTTACAGCCGTATGTATTACGACTTGTCTATCAATATCGAAGGTATTGATGCCATTCATCATTTGCTGGAGCGTATGGAAAGTATGCAGCAGGAGATTTATTCGCTGCACAATAAGCTGAGACTGTTGGGAGGCTTGGACTGACTTTAAAACTCCGATTGACATTTCATCCTGTCATTCAGAGGAGCTTGTGACGAAGAAGAGAGTGCGTCACAAGTTCCTCTGAATGACAGGATGAAATGTCAATCAAAGTTTTAAGACTTTTACTTGCGATAACCTTCCAACTCTTCAGCCTTGAACTTGCGGATGAAGTTGAAGTGCTTCTCTATTTCCGATTCAGCATAGTTTACGTACACCAGTGCCGATTTGGCGAACAATTCGGGAGCTTTTGCAGCATCCTGAATCAGCAAGTGGGACATTACGCATACGGCAGCCATTTCGTAAAGGCGGCGGGCCACGAAATCAAGCAACTCTTGGTCGCCGCTTTCCTTAACGGCATTGGTGCAAGCCTCGAACTTGTTTGTCATTTCTTTTACGCGATTCAACAACGGTTGCATTTCTTCGCTGCACGGAATCAGTTCATAGTCGCGCAAGGTGGCGGCATAAGAACCGTTGGTGACGTAGCGGATAGCGGCTACCGTCTGCAACTGCGTAGTACCTTCGTAGATGCTGGTGATACGTGCGTCACGATAAATGCGCTGGCAAGCATATTCCAGCATGAAACCGGAACCGCCGTGAATCTGGATGCTGTCGTAAGCGTTCTGGTTGGCATATTCGGAGTTCATACCTTTGGCCAGCGGAGTGAAAGAATCGGCCAATTTGGCATATTTCTTTTGTTCCTGACGCTCTTCCGGAGTCAGTTTGCGTTCGCGGGCGATGTCGTCCAATGCCTTGTAGATGTCTACGTAGCGTGAAGTTTGGTACAACAAGGCGCGGCCTGCATCCAATTTGGCTTTCATGATAGCCAGCATATCGTATACGGCGGGGAACTCGATGATGGCTTTGCCGAACTGTTTGCGGTCTTTGGCATAAGCCAGACCTTCGTTATAGGCGGCTTGTGACAAACCTACGGACTGGGCGGCGATACCCAGACGGGCGCCGTTCATCAGTGCCATTACATATTTAATCAAACCGAGTTTGCGGTCGCCGCAAAGCTCGCACTTCGCATTCTTGTAGACCAGCTCGCAAGTAGGAGAACCGTGAATACCCAGCTTGTTTTCGATGCGGCGAACGTTTACGCCGCCGTCACGCTTGTCGTAGATGAACATGGACAGGCCGCGGCCGTCTTTTGTTCCCTCTTCCGAACGTGCCAGTACGAGGTGCAGGTCGGCATCGCCGTTAGTGATGAAACGCTTCACGCCGTTCAGACGCCAGCAGTTGTTTGCTTCGTCGTAAGTAGCTTTCAGCATTACCGATTGCAAGTCAGAGCCTGCATCCGGTTCGGTCAAGTCCATTGACATGGTTTCGCCGGCGCAGATGCGGGGGATGAAACGGCTGTGCTGGTCTTCATTGCCGAACTCGTAAAGAGTTTCAATACAGTCTTGCAAAGACCAGATGTTGCCGAAACCGGCATCGGCGGCAGCTACGATTTCCGCGCACATGGTGTACGGGGTAATAGGGAAGTTCAGTCCGCCGAAACGACGCGGCATGGTCATACCGTTCAAGCCGGCTTTCACCATAGCGTCGAGGTTCTGTTTGGTACCGCTGGCATATTCCACACGGCCGTTGGCGCAATGAGGACCTTCTTCGTCCACGCCTTCGGCATTGGGCGCGATAATCTCACCCGTAATTTCACCGGTGATTTCGAGTACCTTGTCGTATGAGTCGATGGCGTCCGCATAGTCCTGCGGAGCATAATCGAACTTGTCTTTATCTTCGTAGCCGCGTTCTTTCAGTTCGCAGATACGTTCCATCATCGGATTGTTCAAGTGGAACTTGAGTTCCGGAATATCTGTATAAAAATTAGCCATAATTTCCTTACTTACTATTCTGTTTGTAATACTTAATCATCTTCGGAATAACTTCTTCTACCGTACCATTGATAACATAGTCTGCAATTGTGTTGATAGGAGCATTTTCGTCGTTATTGACGGAGATGATAATACCGCTCTCCTGCATACCGGCAATGTGTTGGATTTGTCCGCTGATGCCGCAAGCAATGTAGAGTTTCGGGCGGACGGTAACACCGGTCTGACCAATCTGGCGGTCATGGTCGGCATAGCCTGCATCGACGGCGGCGCGGCTGGCGCCTACTTCGGCGTGGAGTTCCTTAGCCAGTTCAAACAGCATATCGAAGTTCTCGCGGCTGCCCATGCCGTAACCGCCGGCTATGACGATGGGAGCGCCTTTCAGATTGTGTTTGGCTTTTTCTACGTGGCGGTCGATAACCTTCACTACATAGTCCGTTTCGGGAACGTACTTGGCAACGTCGTGACGGATAACTTCACCCTTGTAGTTGGCATCCAGAATCTCTTTCTTCATCACGCCCTCGCGTACGGTCGCCATTTGCGGACGGTGTTCGGGGTTCACAATCGTTGCTACGATGTTGCCGCCGAATGCGGGACGGATTTGGTATAACAGATTTTCGTAGGTCTTGCCTTCTTTCTTATCCTCATGGTTGCCGATTTCCAGTGAAGTACAGTCGGCGGTCAGTCCGCTGGTCAGTGCGGAAGACACGCGCGGACCGAGGTCACGGCCGATAACGGTTGCACCCATCAGGCAGATTTGCGGTTGTTCTTCTTTGAACAGGTTGATGAGGACGGAAGAGTGGGGAAGGGAAGTGTATGGGAACAAGCCCGGGGCGTCGAATACATGCAGTTTGTCAACGCCGAAGGGCAATACTTGCTTTTCAATGCCTGCCAAATTGTTTCCGGCGGCAACAGCTTCCAGCTGGCAGCCCAACTGATTAGCCAGTTTACGACCTTTGGTCAGGAGTTCGAGACTGACATCGGCAACCGTAGTGCCTTCTATCTCTAAATATACAAATACATTATTCATAATCTTATCCTATCGTGTGGTTAGCTAACAGTTCAACAATCAAATCTTCTACATCCTGGTCGCTGCCTGTCAGTGTCTTGCTTTCTTTGGCTTGGAATGAAATGTTCTGAATGGTTTTCACCTTTGTAGGCGAACCGCTCAGACCGCATTGTACGAGGTCGCCGTTCACGTCGGCCACACTCCATTCGGTGATGTTCAGATAAGGATACTTCTCATAAAGGGCTGCATACGGCAGTTCTGCGCCTTCTTTTTCAATGGCGGCTTTCTCCTGTGCGCCGAGGGCGCGTTTGTATTTCTGTACCAGTTTGGCATTACGCGGACGGCAGGGAGCGGCGCTTCCGTTGACGGTGATAACGATGGGCAACGGGCCTTCTACCGTTTCCACACCACCGTCGATATGACGTTTTACGGTAATCTTTTTGGCGGCTTTGTCCACATTCAGAATCTCTTCTGCATAAGTCACCTGCGTCAATCCCAACTTTTCCGCTACCTGCGGGCCTACTTGAGCCGTATCACCGTCGATGGCTTGGCGACCGCCGATGATGATGTCGTAATCGCCAATCTTCTTGATGGCGGTGGCAAGGGCGTAGGAGGTGGCCAGTGTATCAGCTCCGGCAAAAGCGCGGTCAGTCAGCAGATAGCCGTTGTCGGCGCCACGGTAAAGTCCTTCACGAATAACTTCGGCTGCGCGTCCCGGTCCCATAGTCAGGATGGTTACGGTGGAGCCCGGATGTTCATCTTTCAATCGGAGAGCTTGCTCAAGGGCATTCAGGTCTTCGGGGTTGAAGATGGCAGGGAGTGCCGCGCGGTTAATGGTTCCGTCGGCTTTCATGGCATCTTTCCCAACGTTACGTGTGTCGGGAACTTGTTTTGCCAATACAACAATTTTCAAACTCATGCTATTAATAATTAGTATTAGTATTTCTATATGTCAGTGCCGGGAATAGGAGTAGTAGAGTCCTGCTACTGAAATTATCCGGTTAACTATCAGCGTGCAAATTTACGCAAAGAGTTGGGTTTGACAAGAAAACAAAGTAAAAAATGCACATCCGAGAAGATTTTGAGCAAAAACGCAAAACGTTTGACAGTGTCGCAGATAGCGTATGACATAAGGAAAATAGGATGAGGACGGTTCTTTTTCCGTTTTTGTGTGATGTAAAATGTTACTCGGAACGATGCAAAACCTCGTTTTCCATTTGGGGGCTGTCCGGTTGCCAATTGCGGGCCGTCCGGTTGCCAACTGCGGGCTCTACGGTTGCCGGCTGCGGGACGAAGAAATACTAAATGTGTCAAGACATAAAAGTCCTATCATTTTGTCATTCTGAACGAAGTGAAGAATCTCTTTTCTGCATACATAAGGGAGGAGATTCTTCGTCGCAAGCTCCTCTGAATGACAGACTATACCTTAGTGTAAAAATCAAAAGATGTTTTGAGCGAAGCTAATGATAGGGTTTTTACACAGAGGTATAAAGAGTGACGACCAATTATTGGTCGTCACTCTTATAGTATTGTCGTCACTCTCTGTATTTCCCATGAATAGAGGGATACGGAGATTTAGTGACAAGTGACGACAATTAATTCGGCGAGCCTTTCCAAGAATCCGCTATATCTCCCTTGTTGCCCACAGCTCCTATCCCGTAGAAGCAGCTGCTTGTATTCGGTTCGCTGCCATATGTGTATGTCCATAGTGCAGGGGCGGTTCCTGCATCGAAACCGGTTACAGAGTATGTAGCGCAGTCTTTAAAACAGGAAGTGAAATCTATCTTGCCGACACCTTGAAAGCGTGTGGCCTTCTCTGTCGTTTCGTCACAGAAGATGTTGGCATTTAGCTTGGCTTTGGTGCATTCATAGAAACATTCACTGAAATTGGTGGCTTCCGTATTCTTCTTGAACAGACCTGCGGGAATCTCCGTCAGTTCATTGCAGTAAGAGAAGCATTTACTGAAATCGGCGGCTTGCGTATTCGTTGCGAACAGTGTGCCCGGGATTGTGGTCAGAACTTTGCACTGATAGAAACATTTATTGAAATCGGTAGCTTTCGTACTGGCTGTGAACAGTTTTTCGGGAATTGTTGTCAACTTGCTGCACTGAGAGAAACATTCATTGAAATAGGTGACTTCTGTATTCTTCTCGAACAGTGTCCCGGGAATCGTCGTCAGCTGATTGCAATTCACGAAACAACTTTTGAAATCGGTAGCTTTTGTGTTCGCTGCAAACAGTGTTGCGGGAATCTCTGTCAGAGTTTTGCACTGAGAGAAACAGTAACTGAAATTGGTGGCTTCTGTGTTCGTTGCAAACAGCGTTTCGGGAATTGCCGTCAGTGAAGTACAGTATTGGAAACAACTACTGAAATCAGTAGCTTTCGTATTGGCGGCAAACAGTGTTGCGGGAATCATTGTCAGTCCGCTACAGTTATTGAAACAGAAACTGAAATCGGTCGCTTCTGTATTCGCAGCAAACAGTTTTTGGGGAATCGTCGTCAGTGAAATACAGGATTTGAAACAGTAACTGAAATTGGTCGCTTCTGTGTTCGTAGCGAACAACGTTTCGGGAATCGCCGTCAGTGAAATACAGTTTTCAAAACAGTAACTGAAATTGGTGGCTTCTGTATTCGTAGCGAACAGCTTTTCGGGAATTGCCGTCAGTGAAGTACAGCTTAGGAAACAGTAACTGAAACTGGTAACTCCTGTATTCTTCTCAAACAGATTTTCAGGAATTGTTGTCAATGAGGTACAGTATTGGAAACAACTGCTGAAACTTGTCATTCCCGTATTCAGTATCGGGCTTGTCATAGCTTTTAATTTTTCATTGCTGTTTTCATTGGATGTAGTCCTAAACCGGGGCATCTGAACCTTTGTGGCATCGTCTTGTGAGGATGCGATGGTGATGGTGTACTCCTGTCTGTCGGTATAGGCGTGTGTAAGTAGGTCTAAGTCGAGTGTGGTGTGCGGAGCGATGGTCATCAGTTCGCTGTTGTCGCCCCAATCCACGGTCAGTATATAGTCGCCGGTTTCCAAACCCGGATAGAAGGGAAGGGTGAATGAGGTGGAGTAGTTGGTATTCGTCAGGTCTATGACGAAGGTCATTTTATCCGTAGGTTGTGGGAACTTATTATCAGGTGTGTTCCATGTGTCCTCGCAAGTTACCTCGAACGAATAGGCGGTATTGCCGGAGAAGTGTCCTTTGATGCCGGTGATATAGTTGGCGCGCAGGGGGACGTTGGATACCGTAAATGCGGGCCGGGCGCTGCCACCCGCCGTTGTGTAGGTAAACTCGAAGTTGTGCAGGGTTGCCTCGCCGGCATCCGCCAGTAGCAGGACGGTTCCGCCGATAGCGCCCCCGCCGGTTTCGCTGACGGTCATTTCCTTGCTTTGGGCGGTCTCCGTACCTATTGTCTTGGCGGTGGCTACATTGAATTGAGTCTTATGTGCGTATGCCACCTTCAGTGTTCCGGCAGCTAAGGCTCCACTCTCTTCCAAAGTGAGCTTCGCTACTGCGCGTTTCAGTGTTACGCTCACTTCTTTCTCTGTTCCGGAGATACTGCTTTTGCCGTGATAGGCTTCGGTAACCTGCTTGTCAGTGCCTGATGTTACGGCTTTCAGGTCGTCGATGGTGTATTCGCCGTTGTCAGCCCAGAAAAGGCAGTAGTAGCTTTGTTCCTTGTCGAGTGTCATGTAGAACTCGCCGTTGTCGCTCTGCGCCTTGTAGGTGGCGGCATCGCCGTGGCCAAAAACGTTGGCTGCGGTGGTACAGTTCTCGTCTTTGTACACTTCCATTGCGTAGCGGGTGATTTCGGCGGGATTGGTGCGGGTATGCGTTGACGCATCGGTGCTGACACTGACGCAAGTGGACTGCCGGTTATAATCTCCCATGCCTATTTCGTCGTTGCTGCATCCGGTAAGCAAAACTATCAGGCTTGCCAGTACCGTTAAAACTGTATATTTCATATTCATCTGTTTTTATAGTTCGTTTTTTCATAGTCCGGTGTTTCCCACGTTTCGTCACAATCCATTGTTACTGTGGAACTGCACACGTCACTGTACGCACCGGTGATGTTGGTGCGGAAGCCGGCGCGCATAGGAACATTAGATAAGGGTTTTGCCGCTTCGGCAGCGTCTCCCGAACCTTTGCCGAATGTCGTTTCAATCTCCATGAGCGTCTTTTCTTCAGAGTTGTCACCGCGGGCAATGACGTAGCAGGTACCCAGTTCTTTTGCAGTCTTGGAGGTGATGGCTATCTCGGTAAGAGTCGGGGTTGAGGCTATGTCGGCAACCTTGCGGTCGGCAACGTTCAGCGAGTAGCTTTGCTTGAAGGAGACGGCAAGCGTGTTGTTGTCTTCTATGAAATCAGGCTGTGCGCTTTGCTTGAAGTTGATTTGAGCTACGGAGTAGGTCAGCGTCACGGTCTTGCTTTTGGGGGTGCTATCACCGGAAGTAAATGCTAACATTCCGCTCCATGCCGCTTTGGTGGCGGCGCGGAAGGAGGTTGTTCCTTGTAACTTCACCGCTTTCAGGTCGGCAGCATTGTACTCGTTGGCGGTGTTGGCATCGGGTGTGCCATAGTCTGCCCAGAAAAGTATGGTGTGGGCGGTATTTCCCTTAAGAGTGATGCTGAATGTACCGTTATTCTGCTCAATGTGTTCGGCGGGAGTTCCCGTTGCCGTTGCACCCTCGTACACTTCCATTATGTAGCGGGTGAGGTCGGTGACTTCCGCGCGGGTGGTGGCATCGGTAGTGACGGTAAACGTCGCTGTTTGCTTGTTCGGGACGGTTGTGCCCGCGATTTCGTCTTTGCTGCATCCGGCAAGCAAGATTGCCAGACTTATCAGTATCGTTACTATATTTTGTTTCATAATCTTATGTCGTTTATAAGGTTGTAACTTATTTCCATTCATTAGGTATGGCGCTGGAATTGCTAACGGTGTAGACGCTTTCAAAACAGTCTGTCTTTGTTATAGTTCCACTGCCATACGTATACTCCCATAGTGCCGGGGCGGTTCCGGCAGCACTGCTGGTGTTGAGACTGTAAGCGCAACTTTTAAAGCAATAGGTGAAATCTATCGTCATGTTCAGAAAACGTGTTGTTTTCTCCGTTGCTTCGTTACAGAAAATATTAGGATTGAGCTTTGCTTCTTTACAACCGCTGAAACACTTACTGAAACCGGTAGCCGATTTATTTGTTGCAAACAGTAGGTTGGGAATCTCCGTCAGTGCACTGCACCCTTCGAAACACTTGTCGAAATCGGTGACCAATGTGTTTTTCTCAAACAACTTGGCGGGGATGGTAGTGAGATCCGAACAATAGGTGAAACACTTACTGAAATCGGTGACCTGTGTATTGGTAGCAAACAGTGCGTCGGGCACTTTGGTCAGAGCGGTACAATAGGAGAAACAGCCGCTGAAATAAACGGCCTGTGTATTGGCAGCAAACAGCGTGGCGGGAATGGTTGTGATGGAACCGCAAGAAGAGAAACAGTTGGTGAACGTTGTTGCTTTTTCATTCATTGCGAATAGTTGCTCCGGAATATCTTGCAAGGATAGACAGTTGCTGAAACAGCTTGTGAAAGCGGTCACTTGAGGATTCTTATTAAAGAGTGTGGCGGAAATTGTAGTCAGAAACTGGCAACCGTAGAAACAATTCGAGAAAGAGGTCTCTCCGGTGTTAAGCATCGGAGTGTTCATAGCCTTTAATTTTTTGCTGTTGTATTTCGTAGTGTTATGATAATATCCCGGCATAAAGGCAGGCATCTGCACTTTTGAAACATCTCCTTGCGAGGAGGTAATGGTAATGGTATATTCTTTATTCTCGGCGAAAGTATGGCTGACACCGCTCGTTGGAAGGGTCGTTTCCGGAGCAATGGTTTCTTCCTTGCCGTCACCCCAATTTATTGTCAGCGTGTAATTACCGGTGATACCGTTTTCAAACGGAAGAATGTAGAGCTTATCAGAACAATTTGTCAGGTCGATAGTGAAAGTCATAAAGTCGGGTGGTAATTGTTTTTTGTATTCTCCCGTCACTCCCGTTGTATAGTTTGCCTGCAAAGGGATGTCGGCTACCACCTCTTCGCCTTCGCCGTCGTAGTTGAACGTTAGCGAAAAGGAGGTTTTGGCCTGTGATGCCGGCATATAGAACTCCGTTATCACTTCGCCTGCGGCAGTCTGTTGGGTGGTGACATTGCGACTTACTTGTGTCTCTTGGGTTATTGCTCCTGTCTGCAGGTTCAACTGTGAAGGTTGGCTGTATTTCAGGTTGAGCGTTTTGCCTGCATCTACTCCGTTCTTGTCTTTAAGCTTCACCAACGTTACCGCACGTTTGAGCGTAACGGTCTGGGCATCTTTATGCTCTAAGGCGGCTTTGGCGTAATAGGCTTCGGAAGCCTCTTTTGTGGCATCTGCCAGCGTTACGGCTTTCAGGTCGGTGACGGTATAGACTCCGTCGCCGGCATCTGCCCAAAGCAGACAGTGGTAGGATTGGTTCTTATCCAGTGTCAGTACAAAGTCGGCGCTTGTCTGCTCTTTGTGGTTCCCGTTGTCCGCAAATACGGGGGCGGGAATGGTGCAGCCCTCATCGGTGTATACTTCCATTACATAGCGGCTTATCGTTGTGGCGCGGGTAGTTGCCATCGGAGCGGATTCGTTGGCATACTGCGTATCGGCAGTCATGGAAACGGTAACTTTCCCGGTGCTCTGTGGCAGCAGGGCGTCTGTCTCTTCGGTGCAACCTGCCAATAGCAGAACCGCACACATTATATAATACAGTATCTTGTTCATTGTCTGTTCTGTTTTTAGAATTCTACTTCATAGTTGCCTTCCCACTCGGTGTCTATCACAACACCGCCGCCGGTGCCGGCTGTGAGAAAATCGCCCCGTACCGTAGTGAGGTATCCGGCACGATAGTTGATATGGATGTCGCTTGCGCTGCTGACAATCTTGCCGTTTTTGTCTTTGAACAACACGCTCACCACTACCGACGATTGCTTGTCGTCGACAAAGATGAAGTCCTTGCCTACGGTCGCTTCTTTGTCGCTTTGCCCGGAGAGGGTGGAAGCGTACTGATAGCCTGTTTGGGAGTCGTTGGGTTTGCTCTCTACAATATTGTATGCGCAAGGCATGAAACCGCCGTATACTACCGTGACGCTTAATTCTTCGAGCGGCGGAAACTGTTGTGCCCGGCGCATCTCTTCATAGGCTGCCACGTCGGTTGTCACAAGGCGGTATTTCGCCAGCGGGCGGTGCATGGTTATCTGCTTGTTGAGGCTCTCTGCAGCTACAGTGACCGATGCGGTCTGTGAGAAAGCGTCGCGGGTGTCGGTATTTGCGGTGTACTTCTCTTTAGGTTGTACCTTTACCATTTTCAGGTTGGTGGTGATATAGTGGTTGTCTGTATTGGCATCGGCTGCATAGTCTCCCCAAAGGCGCAGGTCGTAGTCGCCCGGCAGGAGTGTGATTTTTGCAGTGTACAGCCCTTCCTCGTTCACCTTGGTGACGAAGGTCTCTTTGCGTAGTACACGCTCCTCCGTGCCCGATTTATAGGCTTCGATAACGGTACGCAATCCTACCTCCGTGCCTGTGGCGCGTGAATTTTGCATCACAAAGTCGGGCAGCAGCGGTGAGGGGAAGGTCATTTGGAGTGTCACATCGGCAACTCCGATGCCTGCCAATCCGTTCTTTATCTCCATAGTTATAGGGCTTGGACCTTGGGTCAGTTGGCTTTGAATCATACCCGTCAGCAGGTCGGAGTAGGATTCCGATACGGTCGGCAACCAATCGATGAAGCCGGACAGGGAAATATCGGGAAGCTCATCGGCGCGTGTAACCTTCATTTCCGTTCGAGACAAGGCGCGCTTGGACGGAATCAGTCCCGATTCGGTATTGAATAGGGTAATGATGGTGTAGTATCCCTCTTTCAGGAGAATGGGATTTTGGGTCAGGCTTTCCGCTTTTTCATAATAGTTGTGTTGTACAAGTTTGTCTGTCTTGTCAAAACAGTAAAGATGTACGTCGCGCAGCGGCTTGCCGGTTACGGCATCGGTGTTCAGACTGATGGTTACGGCAGAGGTTTGTTCGGGTATGTCTCCGTCTTCATCCGCCTTGTCGCAGGCAGTCGGTATCAGAAGTGAAAGACAGGCGAACCACAATAGTTGACGCTTAAAAAATAAGCCGGGAGAGAGTTTGTTTGTTTTGTTCATATTATTATGGTATTTACAAAAGTTATTCAATATAACAATAGCGCAAACTGTCCCTGCAAGTAAGAGAAAACAGGGGAGAAGAAGGGGACGAATGACTATATATTGTACTAAATATTTTGCAAAAAAGATTAGGACTCTCTGCCTTGGGTAGTGCGGTTGAAGAAATGAAAAGGCGGATAAAACGGGTAGGTTAAACGCTCTTATATTGTGACAATCGCTATATCACAAAGTTATTATTTCATTTCAGATATGTGTGTATCATCCGGATTTATTTTGGGGACAAAACTGTGACATTCCGCTTTTAACGGTGTTAGA
This sequence comes from Bacteroides propionicigenes, assembly GCF_018390535.1. Lineage (GTDB taxonomy): Bacteria > Bacteroidota > Bacteroidia > Bacteroidales > Bacteroidaceae > Bacteroides > Bacteroides propionicigenes. Next base: position 39,351 of record NZ_JAHBBW010000003.1, read on the forward strand.
ACTGCTAAATAAGTGATACACTATACTTCGTTCCTGCTTTTTTCCAACCAATTCATGTATTCGGCAGGGGTGCAGCCCACGTATTCTTGGAAATATTGCTTGGCTGTTCTTCGTGAACGATACCCCACTGTAAAGAATGCTTGGTATATGCTCACGGTTCTGTCACTGTTTATTATTTTCAATGCGTCTTCTATGCGGCAACGATTCAGGTATTCTTTGTAACCCGAGAAACCGGACTCCCGGATTACTGTGGCAAGAGAGCTGCGGCTGATGCATAATTTTGCAGAGAGACTGTCTTGTGTGAGGTTGGGGTCACGCCAAAGGGCATCATTTGTCATTATCTTGTTCAGTTCAATCCATACCGGATGGTTCTTCGTGCCTTTTTGTTTTTGAGAGAATATATTTAGTACGGGAGTCCACTCAGGGATGGTTGCCACCGCTCTTGGCTGATTTCCTGCCGGAACCGGGATGCGGATAAACAGTTCTTGGTAGACGATGAGAATACAGAATATAAGGAAGAGAGTCAGATGTACAGGAAGGACAATGATAAGTCCGGTGAGCGTAAATATGTCGTAGACTATACCGATGCAGATGATAACGGTAGAATAAAAATAAATCCAACGATTGCTGACGCTGCTTCTCATCCAGTTGTGGGGAACTACAAATATCATGATATTGTAGGGCAGTATTGTAAGGAGTATCAATACCCGGAACCAGACATTGGGCTCTCCGATATATTGAATGATTTCTCCGAAAGAGTGCAACTCGCGAATTGTCATCGGAAGGGCAATCCAAGCAACTACCAACAAAACCCAGGGCATGAATAGCATAACGGTTCTTTTGGGGGTAAGCCAACCGGGGCTGATAACCTCTATGGGGTATAAATGGAAGAGGATAAGATAAAAAAGCCCTCCTATGAGATTGTATGCGCATAGGACGGAGACAGGCATAGGGGCTGCGGTGTAGGAGAGGGTTATGGGAACGAAGAAACTTAGTGTCCCGTAAAGGCAGGTGAAAATCAGAAAGTACCTTGCCCGGTCGCCTTGCCTGCGTCGCAGCCATAAGAATATAAGAGATACCAAGAAAGTGCAGGCGGTGAAGTTGAGTATCAGATTGGCGAGTTTTTCGTAGATTGACATGGCTTATATATCTTCTAAAAGGTTTGCTAAATATTCGGTTGGCGAGGTTCCCGCATACTCTTTAAAGTTACGGTGGGCGGTCATGCGCGAACGATAACCCACATCGAAGAATACATCTTGTATGTTTTTCTGCGGGTACTGCCGCATTATCTCTATGAAATTCTCAATTCTCCTGCGGTTGATGTACTCGCAGTAGCCCTTAGTATAGCCTTTGTCTTTAAACAAGTATGATAGTGTTTGGGATTCCGTACCCAAAAGAGATACTAAGTCGCTTTGTTTGAGGTTGGGATTACGCCATAGCTGTCCTTCGTCCACCAGAGTTGTCAGTCTCTTCCAAAGCTCGTCGTTAGAAGAATTTTCCTTGAGGCTGTTATCTTGTTCTTTGCCCTTGAAATTACGTTCGTCATAAAACTCTTCAAGATTGTCATAAGGTATGTGGATACGCATGAATATTTCGTAATAGCCGATGTAAACACAAGCGGCCAATGCGTACAGCAAATATAGGTTGGCTGCGGACAAAGAGTCGACAACGGAAGACGCCGTAAAGAACAGTAAGGATAGTGTAAGTCCGGCGGTATAAATCCATATCAGTCTCTTGTCCGTGTTGTTTCGTTTCTGCTTGCAGGATATCCGGTAAAGCAGGAGACTGTAAGGGAACATTAGCAGAAGGAATGCGATACGTAGCCATACGTTTGTTTCGGCAAGATGGCAGAGGATGTCTCCGGAAGTGTGCAGTACCCGAAAATGAAGTCCGGGAAGCAGCAGGCATATTCCCCATATCAGTCCGGGCGAATATAGCGCTATCATCCTCCGGCGGGTAAGCAAACCGGGTTCTGCAATCTCAATCAGATAGGATAAAAACAGCGGAAGTTCTATCAAAGCCATCCATAGGTGAAAGGGATGAAGTACTTCGGGTATGAAAGGTTCTCCACCGTAAAGGTGAAGAGTACGTACGAAAAAGTCTATGCCGCAAACCAGATAGACGATTGCCAAATAGGTGCGTGAATGGTTTCCATTACGCTGCATCCACAACAAAGTTGCCATAAGCAAGGCTGCGCAAGATGAAAATTGCGTGACATGAGCGAATATCTGTTGTTCCATGTTTGGTTTGCTGAGATTCTATTTGCACCTGAACGGGCATATAGCCGGCTTTAAAAATAAATCAGGCACGGCTTATACAGGATAATTACGGACAAGTTTAAGCAGAACCGTAAATTTCTGTATAAATCGTGCCTGAAAGAAATAGGAAAGCGATTTTTGCGGCTTTCTTTTCTTATATGAGTTTCGGGTTATTGTTACTTAATACCCAGTTTCTTGGCAATATCTTTGGGAAGTGCGTCCTTATGAACGAGGATATTCATGGTTTTGTAAGCAACAAAAGCCTTGGAAGCATACCAAATGCCTTTATACTTGCCGCTTAATCCCCAAGAGTTCTTTACCATGAAATATTCTTTTCCGTTCTGGTCTTTGGCAATACCGTAGATAACCATTCCGTGGTCGTCGGTTGTCTCCCAGTTGTCGAAAGCTGTCTGACGCATTTCCTGAGTCACGTTTACTTCCGGCAGTGGTTTGCCGGTCAGCTCTTTACGTTTGTCGGCAGCGGTAAGACCTGTCCAACGTGCCATGTCCGAACCGGTCAGTTCAGCGCCACGGGCTGCATCCGGCATAACGGCGATACCGTCGCGGGTGAAACCTTGTTCGCTAACGTCGCTACCCCATGCAAAGGTGTAACCGTTCTTAACAGCATTGTCCATAACGGCCATCAGTTCCTCTATCGGCAGATTCCAAGAAAGTCCGTTGCGCCAGTTGTCTTGAATCTCAATGGCGAACTGGGTGTAGAACGGGTGGTGTGTATACGAAGTCAATGATACATAATCATCCGGGTTGATACCGAGTGATTCGCCGAAAGTCTTCGGAGTATATTCCTTTCCCTTATAAGTGAACTTTTCGGGGCATTGGCCGAGGTAAGTGTCGTAGATAGCGCTCAAACCTTTCTTCCATACGGGAGACAGTTTGCTGAGTTTGCCTTTGGCAATGGCATCTGTGTAGGCGCCCGCTACGGCATCCAGCTCATTGTGTACAGGCAGTGTATCGCCGTACATGATGCCCGGCATGGCTTCTTGCGGAACAAGACCGTAGTTCTTCAGGCAGAACATGATGTCATAGAAACTACCGCCCGGCGAGAAAGAACTGTCACCGTGATAGCGCACGTAGTTCTGTGCACGGTCTACCATTGTGTGGTGTACGACGAACATTTCGGAGAGGTCGTATTCTCCTTTACCCATACGCAGTAACTCGCTCTCCAAGAAACCGAGGCTTGAGAAGCTCCAGCATGTACTGGAACGGTTCTGGTTCTTAACGGAGGTAATAGGGTTTTCTTTTACGGTAGTAAAGACGAATCCCTCTTCTTTCGGGGCGTCTTGTGCCATGATATTCAGGCTGAACAGTCCTAAAGCGGCAATTAATATAGGCTTTTTCATCATGATTAAATTGTTATTAATTTATAGTTGTAGCTGCAAATATAGGTAGAATATCGTAAACAAAAGCTATCTTTGGCGCGTTAATTCTGACACTTATGGATAAATTAGTGCGTATAGACAATCAAAGTGGACTGGTTCTTGAGGGCGGCGGTATGCGTGGCGTCTTTACTTGTGGTGTGTTGGATAACTTTATGGATAGGGGAATCCGCTTTCCTTATACGATTGGCGTCAGTGCAGGTGCGTGCAACGGACTGTCGTATATGTCGGGGCAGCGGGGACGTGCCAAGTACAGTAATATAGACCTGCTGGAGAAGTATAATTATATCGGACTGAAATATCTGTTGAAGAAACGCAATATCATGGATTTCGACCTTTTGTTCCGGGAGTTTCCCGAACATATCCTGCCATACGATTATGATGCTTATTTCCGCAGTCCGGAGCGTTTTGTCATGGTAACTACTAACTGTCTGACGGGAGAAGCCGATTATTTTGAAGAAAAACAGAATAAGGAGCGTGTCATCGACATAGTCCGTGCTTCGAGTAGCTTGCCCTTTGTCTGTCCCATTACCTATGTGGATAATATTCCGATGCTGGACGGCGGTATTGTGGACAGCATTCCTTTGATGCGTGCCCGCCAAGACGGATATACCCGCAATGTTGTAGTACTGACACGTAACAGGGGTTACCGTAAGGAGCTTCAAGGAACTAAAGTTCCTCCGTTTATCTATAAGAAATATCCTCTTTTAAGGGAAGCTATCAATCGGCGCAGCCGTGTTTACAACGAACAGCTGGAATTGGTGGAACAACTGGAAGATGCAGGGGAAATCACCGTTATACGTCCGCAAAAGCCAATAGTGGTGGACCGAATCGAAAGGGATGTGAAGAAGCTGACGGACCTTTATGAAGAGGGATATGCGTGTGCGGCAGAGGTGAAGTTGGAAGTAAATAATGCCTAGAACCCTGATGAGAGATAAATAACTCCCTACCAAAGGATTATCGTAATGCTTCTGATAGGGAGTATGATATGATAATATTATTGCTGTTGAGTAACTTGGTTAATCAAATAATTGATAGCATTTGTTGTAAATGTATACAGAGCATTGATATTAGAGTTATCCGGTGTAGAGCCATACCACTCGAATGACGGATCGCCAATGATGATAGCACATCCATGACCGGTTGTCTTGAATATTTCAGCAATAGTAATAGAGTTCTCTTTTCCACCGTCACGTGCTAATCTTTGAGCTCCGGCTGTCTTTTCCCAGTTTTCTAAATCATCAGCGGTATAATTCTCGCCCCATCCTCTCATTTTTCTGATGCAAGGGTATTCTCTTTGGTGAATGAGGATATAATCTGCAGGTAAATTATCAAATAGTTTATGGTTGGTTTGGGTAATTGTAAATCCTTGTGTCCCTTCCTAGTCAATGGGTTTTCTTTCGTCTGTACTATTTCCAAAATTCCAGTTTGTCTTGTTAGAATCTGAGATAATTCCCCATCCAATAAGACTATACATTGCGTCACGTGAAGCTAATACAGAACCACCGGAGATATAATAATTCGCAATAGCGGTATTGACTTCACTTGTGATACTACTGTTGTCTTTATCGAAATGCGCCCATATCATTTTATATTGTTCTAAATTTATAGTGGCATCATTCCCATTAATGGAGAAATAGGTTACTTTATACTGGCTGTTACTTACCAACCAGTCGTAAGCCGCTTTACCTTCTCCTTCGAGCATCTCTGCCGTTTCTGCATCACCGATGAAAGCAATGGGGGCTATGGAGCCGTCTTTCCAATCCTCAATTATATTGCCGTTAATTGTTATATGGGCATTGATTTTTCCATCTTCAACCGTTGCGGTTATGGTGTATTTGTATCCGGCGTCGAACTTCCCGATATTTCCTAAGTTGAGGGTTGTTTTCAGGTCGTCATTCCCATCACCCACTTTCAAGGTTATGCTGAGGGCATTTTGCGGGTAGATAAGTCCGGTGTAGGAAAAATCTTGGCTGTTCATCTCTCCGATAGTCCAGTCTTCCGCATTTATATTTGTATTCGGGGCGGCTATGCCGGTCTGCGTGTCAAAACCGCCGTCATGCTTTAATCCGCTTATCACAACTGACTTTCCGTTTGTGGCATCACCGACACCGGATGTAATCTTTACGTTGATTTGCGCCATTTTATGTTGGAATGTAAAGTTTACTTTCGGTTCTGCCGAGTAGGGCTTGTTTTCTATGGTTGCCCATAAAAAATCAACTTTATCCTGAGTTTGGGCTGTGTTTCTTTTGATTTTGCCTTCGGACATTTCATTGTCTTTTGCATAAGGATAGTATGCCTTAAAGGACATGGCATTCTCGGATTTATAGCAAATGGAGTTTATTCCGTTTGCAGTATTGAAAGTAGCGGACGGACCGCTTTCTGCCACCTCATATTTTACATTTGTATAGTTGGCATCGGCCCCGTCCGTTGCAGAGATACCAATAAAATCTCCGGTTTCCCATTCGTTTCCTATTACGCGGGTAGTGATGCCGGCAGAGAAATCAATAGCTACCGGACTTTCTAATGTGCCTTTCTCTCCGTTTCTGAAAATCTGCTCTTCCTCTTCATTTGTGCATGCTGCAAAACTCATAGCTAATGCAGCGATTGCTAAAAAATATGTTTTCATGGTTATTATGGTATTAGTAGGTCGTTTTATTTCTGATAACTGAGTTTTAAATTGCTGACTTCAATATTGCTCTCCGGATAGGAATTGATAGACCAGCAATTCTTTTGTATTCCGTAAATACGGTTAGTGTATGCCACATTGTCATTGATGTAGACTACACAAATGGAATTGTCTGTACAGATGGTAACATTGTACACATTGTCGGAGGGAGTGGTGAACAGATAGCTGTCGATACCGGCTATGAAACCTTTGCCCTCTTCACCTTCCTCTTCAAAGTTTATCTTGCGTTTCTTTCCGTTATCTTCCGGGTTGATAATAACGGTATAATACTTTTTGGAGTCTGTGCCGCGTACGAAAGAGATACCGAATTTGCCTTGATTCCCATCAGCTTTTACGGTAAAGGAGATTTTATTGTGTACATTCAGGCGGTTGAAAAGTATATGGGCTTCGTTAGCCAGCGTATAGCTGCCATTGTTTTGGGTTACGTTTCCATCCTGTTCCATTACTTTAGTGTCCGCTTCGGCTGTGTACTTCTCACTGATGCTTTCTGCCAAACCCAAAGAGAGTGTACCGTCTTGGTGTTGAATTACTTTGTGTGCCACCAAGTTCCCCGCCCATTCGGGCTCACTGTCTGCGCCTACCTCAGTATTGTCGTTGCCGGCACGAGTAGGGCACCAGCCCCAGATATAACGGTTGGTGCCGTCGGATGCTGTTTTTCCTGCATAGAAAGCGCGGGAGTCCAATACGCCTTCTTTTTCATCGGGGAAGGTGAGCGGATTGGTTGTCTGCTTTAGGGCCTCCAATGTCTTTGCTTTGAAATACTGTACTTTGCGTGAGTAAGTGGACATATCGGAATAAACCAAATACCACCAATCGCCCATTTTGAATATATCGGGACATTCGTAAAAGCGATCCCAGTGCATTTGCATGAACACGCCGGCGTGTTCCCAGTTTTTCATGTCGGTAGAAGTATATTCTGCCAATACGCCCTGGTTGGACTTCTTGGTGGATACAAGCATATGGAATTTACCGTCTTCTCCTTCAAAGACAAACGGGTCGCGGAAATCATTCTTGCTATAACCGTCAGCATCGCCTTTCAAATAGAAAGTATGGCTCTTGGTCCAAGTCTTGAAGTCGGGAGAAGTTGCCAGCATTACTACCTGACCGTTGTCGGAAGAAGTCGGTTGATATTTGTTGCCTGTATAGAATGTGTAATACAGTTTGTCGGACGGATTGTATATGGTGCTTCCCGTACCGATTGCAGCATCTTGTTCGTTGATGCCGCCGCATGGAATCAGTTCTCCCAAAGATGTATAAGACGCTGCATCTTTAGTACTTACTCCCCAGATGGGGTGGTAAGTACCGGCTTGGTTGGGGCGGAAGTCTTGCAGATAGAGTATCTTAAAGTCTTTCTCAACCGGATCATAAAAAGGCATCGGATCGCCTACATAACCAACATAGGGTTTATAGTAAGTACCGAATGTGTTTTCATCGGTTGAGGCAAAATAGGTCGCTGTTCCGTCCCAGTCCTTTTGGGTCAAGACAGGATTGTTGTCATCGCTGCAACTACAGAAAGAAGTGAACAACATTGCAGTGAGAGTAAGTGATGTTATCATTGTCTTCATATATTAGTCTTTATTTATCGGTTAAATAATTAATTGCATTTTCCGTCAGCTTGGCTACGTTACCATGATATTGGTCGCCCGAAACATCCACTCCGTAAGCATACCAGTCATAGCATCCCGAACCGATACATACGATACCGCCTTTGGTTGCGTTTGCCGGATATTCCCATACAACGATGGCGCCGTCACCGCCATATCCCAAGTCCACGCCGCCATGAAGGGTTCTCCATGTTTCATTGTCAGCATAACCGCCCCAGTCGGTACCTATGTGCCATTGAGCTGTACTGTTGGTAGTGCGGTAGCCTGCATCAAATGTGTACACTTTGTTGTCTTGACTGATACCTTGGTAAATAGGATGGTCTGTATGTCCTTGTATAAAGAAGTTCCAAGCACCTCCCGCTATTTCACCGCTTTCTTCCACTTGTCCCCAACAGTTATTCGGATTGTTTCCGTCTTTGGTCGCACCCAGTTTGGCTGCATAATAGGTGGCATAGCGGGTCAACAGGAGGTTCATGCCATTGTTGTAAAGTTCTTTCATCTGTACCAATGCATTGACGGCTGCCGGGGCGGCGTTATCGAATTTCTCCATATTGTCTATGCCGCCGTCTATATGAAGATGCCACCACATCAGTTTGCATTTGCTTAAATCCACTCTGCCGGCCTGAACATCGGCGAAGGAAATGTATTGCGAATTGGGAATATTTCCCAGCATCCATGTTGCCGCGGCTTTTTCTTCTGCGTTCAAGTCATCCATTTGTGTGGCAAGTCCTACATATACGGCATCGGGAGCGTCGGAAAGTATAACTGTTACCGTATAGACGGCAGATGCCGTATTATAAGAGACAATGAAGTCTACAGGATTTGTAAAGTCTATGGCCTGACCGGATGCAGGAGTAACGGTAGCTCCTTCCGAAGTGGTGATAGCTGGAATTAGGGCGGTTACATCTGTCGTGCTCGGTACGCGTACGCTGATGTTATGATTTTCCTGATCGATGATTCCGGCATATGTGTCGTTCAGTTTGAATGACAGTATCTTGGCTTCATCATGCTTAATGACGACTGTGTAGTCGAGGTAGGTGTCTCCGTTGGTAACCTTAACCATTTGTGTACAGGAGAAGTTTAGTACATCACCCGCCTTGACCGAAGCATCGGCCCCTTCCGACACTTCGATGGCGGTAACGGTCATGGCATCGGTGTTATATGTTTCGGGAAGTGCCACCGTTATGGTTTTGTTGGTACGGTCTATCACTCCGGCATACCGGTCCAGCTCAAAGGTTGTAATCCATGTATCTCCGTTCAGTTGAAGATTTGACAGGTTGTTGTCACTACATCCGGAGATTGCAGCCAGTAATGCTATGCTCCAAAGTAGCAAACTAATTCTTTTTATTTTTGATTTCATAGTGTTGCTTATATAAGATTAATTGATTACCAATTACCGCAGTTTTGTGTGTAGTTGCCATTGCTGGCGCTCATTTGTGCAAACGGTATCGGCAGATATTCATTCTTGTTTTTAGTAAACGAAGCACTGGAGTAGATAGCGCAGTTATCAGCTTCTCCTGCATAGTATTTGCTCAGGACTTCAGCGGCCTCTCCCCAGCGTACCAAGTCGAAGAAACGGTCACATTCCATGGCGAGTTCTACACGTCGTTCAAATTTCAGCATCTTCAAAGCTTCTGCCTGTGTGTAAGTACCGTTGTAGGGCTGTATGTTGATGTGTATTCCGTAGTCCATTTCATAGTTGCTAATCATGGCGGTACTTTGTTTGGCGCGGTTACGTATGCGGTTTATCAAGTCGATGGCTTCGTCAATGCGTCCGTCGTTCAGTTGTATCAGGGCTTCGGCGCGCATCAGCAATACATCAGCATAGCGCAGCACGATGTGATTCATGGGAGTACCCCACCAAGAACCTTTTATCAGATAATCTCCGTCGGGATCTACGTTTTGTTTGAGGGTTACATAATAACCGTACAATCCGTTGCTGCGGCTCCATGTGGAAGATTCGTCCATGATGTAGTTTGCATTGAACGCATAAGGCAGTCCCGGTATGCCGATGGTAAGGAACAGGCGCGGGTCGGCATAATCCGTATTCTTGTCGTAATCCTCATTGTTGAATGTGTCTAATAGAGGTAGGCCGTTGGCGTCTGTTTGGAAGGCGTTTACAAGATTCTGACTCGGCTTGTAAAAGTCGCAGCCGCCGTCGGTTACTCCGGGAATATTAGGAACAATCAGTCCGTTGGACCAGTTACAGTTGCCGTTGGTTGTTCCGTCGTTCATGGAATATTGCATGGCCCACAAAGATTCTACACCGTTTTCATATTGAGGTTCGGGACGGAAGTTATTGTGGAAATCCGATTCCAGATTATAACCGCCTGCTGCCATAATTGAGTTCTCTGTGTACTGCACTACTTTCTTCAAGTCGTCCGCATTGATTTCTGTCACTTCGTTGTTATCGGCATTGTCTTGGCGGTAAGCTTTGTACAAATATGTTTTGGCAAGATAGGCTGCCGCAGCCGCACGGGTGGGGCGTCCTTTGTCGGTTTGCGTGTCAGGCAGATTGTCGTAGGCAAACTGGAAATCATCTGCAATCAACTGCCAGCCTTCATCGTTGGTATACGTTGTGTTTGACAGGCTATTATACTCTTCGGGCGAGAGGCTCTCATCGTTGGCAAATACTATTTTCTTGTACAACTGCTTCAGTAAGAAATGTCCGTGTCCGCGCAAGAATTTCATTTCGGCAATGCGTTGCTGTTTTAGCGGATAGGTGGCTTCAGTTGTCTGGTTCAATAACTGCAATGCCGTGTTGGCACGTGAGATGCAATTGTACAGACGTTGCCACATATCACTGATGTTCCATGCGGTAGTCATGATTCCTTGCGAGATTTCCAGAGAATGAAATACGTCACCGTCTTCAGTTCCGTTTCCGCCTTTATAGGCATCATCCGAACGGACGTCATAGTTCCACATAGAGAAAGAGGAGTTGATATCTTCGGCAGTAATCCATACGGCATAAGCGGAGATAATCAGGTTGTCTACGTATGCGGGGTCTTTCAGTTGCTCGTCGTTCATGGTTCCTTGCGGAGTTTGTTGCTCCAGAAAGTCGGTGCAACCGCTGCATATCCATGCAAGCCCTAAGATAATTGTATATGCTATATTTTTCATTGTTTTCATTATTATGTTCTGATTAAAAGCTGACATTGACACCGAAAGTCAGGTTCAATGGAATGGGGTAACCGTAGTTGGCGTTTTCCGGATCTACTCCGGTAAACTTTTTGCTTTTGATTGTAAACAGATTTTGTGCACTCAGGTAGAAGCGCAGGCGTTCCATTTTCATTTTCTGTGCGAATGTTCTCGGTACGTTGTATCCCAGTTGTATGTTGCGTAATTTTAGGAATGAACCATTTTCAACAAAATAGGTGGATACCCGTTTCTCGTTATTATTGTCGCTACGTGACAGTGCAGGGATGTCAGAACCGGGATTGGTCGGTGACCATGCATCGAGAACACGTTTCCCTTTGTTCAGGAAGCCTATGTTGAGTCCGCTCCACAAATCGGTCTCTTTCTTCAGGTCGCTGATAACATCTACTCCTTGCACTCCTTGCCAGAACATGGTGAGGTCGAAATCTTTGTATTCAAGATAGATATTCAAACCGTAGCTGAAGGCGGGAGTGGGATCGTAAATCCATTGCTGGTCTTTTTCGTTGATGATTCCGTTGTGGTCTAAGTCGCGCCAACGGATTCGTCCCAAGCCGGCCCCTTCCTGGGTGGCGTGGTTATCGATTTCTTCCTGTGACTTGAAAATGCCGTCGGCTACGTAGCCTACCTGTGCGCCGTTGGGGTGACCTATCACACTTTCCACGCCGTTTCCGCCGAATGTGCCGTTGGCGGCAACGGTGGCGGGCAATGCGGTGATTTTATTGCGGTAGGAGGATATATTGGCACTTATATCATATTTTAGACCGAATCGGGTGGTGTTGCGGTAGCCGAGATTCAACTCGAATCCTTTATTTTCCATTTCTCCGGCATTAATCCATTGCTTGCTGCCTTCGCCCATAGCGGCGATGCCTGCCATTTCCAACAAGATGTCGGTGGTTTTCTTATAGTACCAGTCGAATGAACCGTACAGGCTTTGACTGAATAAAGAAAAATCAAGACCGATGTTAGTTTGTGTGGTGGTTTCCCATTTGATATCGTCGTTACCGATTTGGTTGCGTTTGAAACCGGATTGCAGGATGCTTCCGCCGTTGGTTCCGGCAATGTCATAGGAAGTTCCGTAGCTTTGTCCGCCGGATTCCGTTACTCCATAGTTAGGAACGTAGATTGTATAGCGTGATGTATTCGAGATTTCCTGATTACCGGTTTGGCCCCATGATGCGCGGATTTTCAAGTCGTCCAGCCAGTCAATGCCTTTCATAAAGTTCTCTTGGCTGATACGCCAGCCGGCAGAAACGGAGGGGAAAGTGGCATAACGGTTATTCTTGCCGAAACGGGATGAACCGTCGCGGCGGACCGTGAGTGAGAGCAGATACTTCTCATCGTACGTATAGTTCAGCTTGCCGAAAAAGGAAACCAGTGAATACCCTTCGCCTGCACCGTAAGCTTGTGCAGTACCTGCCCCGGCATCCGGCCACATAAAGTCGGGGGTAAGAATAGAGAAGTCCTCTTTGTAACCGGAGAAGTGGACATCGTCTTCACGGTTCAACTCGATACCCGCCATAACGTCACCGCGGTGTTTGTTTATTTCCAAGTTATAGGTGGCAATAGCATTCCACATCCATTTGGTCCAGTGTTCTTGTTTGGCCTCCACCGCATTTTTGTCGTTGGCTACGTTACCTTCGGTGACGGGATAAGTAAACACCCGTTGTTGCTTTTGAGAGTAATCGATACCGAAAGTAGAGCGCAGATTGAGGCCTTTCACCGGATTCAGATTGACGTAGGCGTCTCCGAACATACGCCAGTAAGTATAGCGGTTGTCGGCATTGCGCTCCAAACGTGCCACCGGGTTTTCACGGTCGGGATAACCGCCTACCGGACCGGCAAATTTGCCGTCAATGGTATATACGGGCAGTGACGGGTTGAATTGGAGCACATTTTGCAGGAAACCGCCCGGAGCTTGTACTTCGGACGTACGGTTAACGGTGAAGTGCTGCCCTACGGTCAGGAACTTGCCGATAAGGTTATAGTCGGAGTTCATGCGGGCGGAGATACGTTCGAAGTCGGAGGTCTTGATAATACCCAGATTCTTGTAATATCCCAAAGAGAAGAAAGACGAACCTTTCTCGGAACCGTTGCTTACAGATACATTGTACTGTTGGATAACACCTGTGCGGGTGGTTTCGTCGAACCAGTCTGTATCGGCTGCCGGGGTTGTATTGGCAGAATCCAGATACTTGGACATACTTATACCGTTCAGTTGCGGGTATCCGTTGGCATCGTAACCCCAGTTGTATTTATAGCCGAGACCGTTTGTGTTGGGATCTTGTCCTTCGTTAACATAGGCTTGCCACATGGCGCGACCGTACTCCTCGGCATTCAGTACTTCCATTTTATTGGTGTACATGGAGGCGGCGACAGAAGCATCGAAGTTGATTTTCAACTGTCCTTCTTTTCCTTTCTTGGTAGTGACGATAATAACTCCGTTGGCTGCACGCGAACCGTAAATGGAAGCGGAGGCGGCATCTTTCAATACTTGGATGGATTCGATGTCATTTCCGTTCAGTTCATGCATACCGCCTTTGGTTGGTACACCGTCGATGATGTAAAGCGGGTCATTGTTGTTCAGTGTTCCGATACCGCGGATACGAATAGTTGTGCTGCCGCTCGGATTACCGTCGGCTGTAATGTTCATGCCCGGCACGCGGCCCTGCAGGGCTTTCATCGGATTGTTTTCGTTCTGTTTGGCTATCTCGTCCATACTTACTACGGAAATAGAGCCGGTGAGGTCGGCTTTGCGTTGTGTGGTATAGCCCGTAACTACCACTTCTTGCAGCATTTCGGAGTCTTCTTCCAACAGAATTTCTAAAGTGTTTTTGGCTTTTAGGGTTTGTGACTTAAAACCGATATAAGATACTGTAATTTCTGCACCGGACATAACACTCAATGAAAAGTTTCCGTTGAAGTCGGTTATCGTACCGTTGGTCTTGTTGCCTTCTTCAACGATTGAGGCGCCGATGATAGGCTCTCCGTCGGTTGCATACTTTACTGTTCCTTTTATTTGGATGTTTTGTGCATAGACAAAACCGCATAATCCGAGAAGGAACATCATAATGCTAAGTTTTCTCATACATTATAAATTTATTGTTAACAGTTAGATTCTAAATTCTCAAAACAGCTTTCCCGATCATGTTTTGATATCGCAAAGTAAATGGTTTGTATTGAAACGAGCTATAAAAAATGATACGGATGCTGCAAATTTTGTTTCATGACATAGGATTGAAACGGCTCAGGAGGTAGCCTCGTATCAATTTTAGCAGCATTTGTAACATTTGTGTTAGCCCCTTTCGCATTAATTCCGTTTCTTTGCAATGTGCTTTCCCGAGCATTGAGCGAGTTCATAAAGTAAACATTAAATTTAATACCTGATTTTGAAAATGAAGCATTATTCTCATAGAACACTTCTTCCTTTTTGGGGAAAGATTATTGCAACTTTTCTTATTATAATAATGAATATCGGTATTTGTGCGGCGCAGTCTGCCGGACTGAAAATCCATTATCTGGGTGCAAATCACAGTTTGGTACAGGTGCAGGAAGCGCAAAAGTACCTTTTATTGCCGGTGGAAGAAGCTGCCCCGGAAGCTACCGTCAATGTATTGGTGAATAATAAGACAGATCAAAGTTTCCAGGTTCGTCTGGCTGTCAACCGTATCGACTATCTTGTTCCGTTTGCTTTGGAACAGTATAAAGGCAAGACGGTAACTTTCGACATTCATACCGGCAACAGCCGTGCCAATGTACGTGATGCCATGGCGGATGCCTGTTGGAAAGAACTGAGACTTTCCGATACGTTTGATGATGCCAACCGTGAGGAATTTCGTCCTCTGTACCACCATTCTCCCCTTTATGGCTGGATGAACGATCCTAACGGGATGTTCTACAAGGACGGCGAATATCACCTCTACTACCAATGGAACCCATACGGATCCATGTGGGGTAATATGAACTGGGGACATTCATCCAGCAAGGACTTGATAAGCTGGCAGCATCATCCGGTAGCTATACAGCCCAACGGCTTAGGTACTGTGTTCAGCGGTAGCAGCGTGGTTGATAAGGATAATACGGCAGGTTTCGGAAAGGGTGCTGTGATTGCCATTTATACTTCGGCGGGAGCCAGCCAGATGCAGAGCCTTGCATATAGTCTGGACAACGGAATGACTTTCCATGTCTATGAAAACAATCCTATCATTGCCGCCGATAAGGAATGCCGCGATCCGAATATGTTCTGGCACGAAAAGAGTGGCAAATGGATTCTTATTCTGGCAGCTGCGCTGGAAAAGGAAATGTGGATATATTCCTCTCCCGATTTGAAGAACTGGACGAAGGAGAGCAGCTTCGGTCATGGATATGGTGCACAGGATGGCGTATGGGAGTGTCCGGACCTCATGGAGTTGCCCGTTCGCGGGACAGACCGTACAAAATGGGTACTGATTTGCAATATCAATCCCGGTGGACCTTTCGGCGGCAGTGCGGCACAGTATTTTGTCGGAGACTTTGACGGGAAAAACTTTACTTGTGACACCAAACCCGAAGTAACCAAGTGGATGGATTACGGTAAAGACCATTATGCCGCTGTATCTTGGAGCAATACGCCCGAAAAACGGCACACCGTGATTGCATGGATGAGTAACTGGCAATATGCCAACAATGTGCCTACCAAACAGTTCCGCAGCGCCAATACATTGCCGCGTGACGTTGAATTGTACGAAGGCAGTGACGGCGAACTTTATTTGGCGGTAACTCCTGCACTGGAAGTAGCTGCGTTGCGTGCAGGAAAAGCGTTGAAATACGGGGCTTTCTCTGCCGGAACAAAGAAAATTTCCCGGAAGCTGCCTGCCGGGAACAGCGGTATCTGCGAAATTAATTTTGAACTGATTCCCCGTTCGGCAAGTAAAGTATATATTACCTTGTCCAATGATAAAAATGAACAGACTGTAATGACTTATGACTTGGATAACTCTACATTCAGCATGGATCGCACTGCAAGCGGACTTACGGACTTCAACAAGGACTTTCCTGCAGTGACCATAGCTCCTTGTCCGGCAGAAGCCAAGCAGCGTCTGCGTCTATTTATAGACCGTTGCAGTGTTGAGGCATTCGAGGGCAACGGACGTTTTGCGATGACCAATCTTGTGTTTCCGCAGAATCCTTATACAACCATTTCCTTTGTTGTAGATAAGGGACGTTGCAAAGTGAATGACTTGACTGTAAATCCTTTAAAAGTTAATAACTAAAATTCGCTATCTTATGAATAACAATAATAATTCGCTTGCAAAGTTGCTCCCCATCATGCTTTGCTTCTTTGCCATGGGGTTTGTCGATTTGGTGGGCATTGCTTCCAACTATGTAAAGGCAGATTTAAACCTGACGGATTCCCAGGCAAATATCTTCCCTTCGCTTGTGTTCTTCTGGTTTCTTATCTTCTCCGTACCTACAGGTATGCTGATGAACCGCATCGGGCGCAAAAGAACAGTACTTCTCAGTTTGGCTGTGACTTTCGCATCGTTGTTGCTGCCGGTTTTCGGAGACGGATATGCGTTGATGCTGATTTCATTTTCGCTGTTAGGCATCGGTAACGCGCTGATGCAGACTTCGCTTAATCCTTTGCTTTCTAACGTTGTCAGTGGAGAGCGGCTGGCAAGTTCTTTGACTTTCGGACAGTTCGTAAAAGCAATCGCCTCTTTTCTTGCTCCATATATTGCCATGTGGGGGGCTACGCAGGCTATACCTTCGTTGGGTATGGGCTGGAGAGTACTGTTCCCTGTTTATATGGTGATAGCCGTTATCGCTATTCTGTGGCTGGGTACTACATCCATTAGTGAAGAAAAGGAAGAAGGACGTCCTTCTACTTTCGGTGAATGCCTTGCTTTGCTGGGGAAACCGTTTATATTGCTTTGTTTCTTGGGTATCATGTGCCATGTGGGTATTGATGTGGGCACAAATACTACTGCACCTAAGATTTTAATGGAGCGTATGGGCATGTCGCTTGCCGATGCAGGGTTTGCCACAAGCCTTTATTTTATCTTCCGTACGGCAGGTTGCTTCCTCGGAGCCTTTATTTTGCAGAAAATGGCTGCACGAACTTTCTTTGGAATCAGCGTGTTGTGTATGTTGGCGGCAATGGCAGGACTGTTTGTTTTTCATGACATGGTACTGATATACGTATGTATCGCTCTGATAGGTTTCGGAAATTCCAATATCTTCCCGATTATCTTCTCACAGGCATTGTTGGCAATGCCGCAGAAGAAGAACGAAGTCAGCGGGCTGATGATTATGGGGTTGTTCGGCGGTACGATATTTCCGCTTGCAATGGGGGTGGCAAGTGATGCCATCGGTCAAAGCGGTGCAGTGGCGGTGATGACGGTAGGTGCTCTATACTTATTTTTCTATATGGTGAGAATGAAACGCTGACTCTTTTGTGAGCGGCTCTGCAAGGTGTTGTGAGAGGGGAGTACCTCAGTCGTATACAGAGGTACCCTAAGTATACGACTGAGATACCCTAAGTATAGGACTGAGCATGGCTCGATATACGGCTTTGCTTTTCCGCCCTTTGCAATGAAGAGAATAATATGTAAAACTGTAAAATTAAATATCATGAATCAGATTGTAGTAGGAATGGGTGAGGCGCTTTGGGACTGCCTGCCCGAAGGAAAGAAAATCGGCGGCGCTCCGGCAAACTTTGCCTATCATGTATCGCAATTCGGCTTTGACAGCCGTGTAGTCAGTGCGGTAGGTGCTGATGCCGACGGTGATGAAATACTGGAAGTTTTTGCACGGAAAGGTTTGCGTACGCAAATAGAACGTGTGCCTTATCCTACGGGTACGGTGCAGGTGACGCTCGATGCGGTGGGTGTACCTTGCTATGAGATAAAAGAAGGTGTTGCATGGGATAATATACCTTTTACGGATGAACTGAAACGTCTGGCCCTGAATACACGTGCCGTATGCTTCGGCTCTTTGGCACAACGTAATGAGGTCAGCCGTATAACGATAAACCGTTTTCTTGATACCATGCCGGACGGTACGGAACAATTGAAGATATTCGATATCAACCTGCGTCAGGGGTTTTATACAAAAGAGATACTTTGTGATTCCATGCGACGTTGCAATGTCTTAAAAATCAATGATGAGGAATTAGTGACAATCAGTCGTATATTCGGTTATCCGGGTATTGACTTGCAGGACAAGTGTTGGATTCTTCTTGCCAAGTACAATTTGAAAATGCTTATTCTGACTTGCGGTACGAACGGCAGCTATGTGTTTACTCCGGGAGTTGTATCTTTTCAGGAAACTCCGAGAGTACCCGTTGCCGATACAGTAGGTGCCGGCGATTCGTTTACGGCTGCCTTTACATCGGCTATTCTCAGCGGCAAACCGGTACAAGAGGCCCATAAACTGGCAGTAGAGGTGTCTGCTTATGTATGCACGCAGAGCGGAGCAATGCCGGAATTGCCGCAGATATTGAAAGACAGAATCTGATTTTTTTCTTATCTTTGCTCATCTGCAATCACTTAAAATCAGCGAAAGAAGATGAGACGATATGTTTACCTGTTACTGTTTGTTCTGTTAATATGTGGCGGTGTGGTGACTTCTTGTTCCCGACACGAAGTACGCTTCCACATCGGAGTGTCGCAATGTAGCGATGACGAGTGGCGTCACCAGATGAATAATGAGATGTTGCGTGAAGCTCTTTTCTACGATGGCGTGGAGGTAGAGATACGTACAGTGAAAGATGATAATGCCAAACAGGTAAAGGATATCCGGCATTTTATAGAGGCGGGAGTGGACTTATTGATAGTTGCTCCCAATGAAGCCGAACCAATAACCCCGGTTGTAGAAGAAGCCTACGACCGGGGTATCCCTGTTATTGTAGTGGACCGTAGAATCCTTTCTGAAAAGTATACAGCCTATGTCGGTGCGGATAATTACGAAATAGGTAAGGCAATAGGCAAGTATGTGGCTAATATGCTTCATGGGAAAGGCATGGTGGTGGAGATTACGGGGCTGTCGGGTTCTACTCCTGCGATAGACCGCCATGAAGGGTTTATGAGTGTCATATCCGCTTGCCCGGACATTCGTCTGCTGGCAAGGGAAGACGGGGCTTGGCTACGCTCTCAGGCGGAAGTAAGAATGGATACTCTACTTGAACGTTTTCCGCAAATAGATGTTGTCTATGCCCAGAATGACCGTATGGCTGCCGGGGCTTATACAGCCGCCATGCGCCGGAACAGAGAAAAGAATCTGCGTTTTGTCGGTACAGATGCCATTCCCGGTGAAGGTTACGGGGTGGAGCAAGTCCTTTCGGGTGAGTTGGATGCTACATTTATTTATCCTACAGGCGGTGACCGCGTTATGCAGATAGCAATGGATATTCTGAATAAGAGGAACTTTCCCCGAGAAACAATCCTGAATACTTCGGTGGTAGACCGTGATAATGCGCTTATTATGAAAATGCAGACTGCCCATATCAGTTCACTCGATGAAAAGATTGAAACCTTGAATGGGAAGATTAATCAATATCTGGCGCGTTATGCCACGCAACAGGTTATTTTGTATGGTAGTCTGTTAGTTCTTTTGCTGGTTGTCGGGCTATTGGTCGCTGTTTATCTTTCTTTGCGTACAAAGAACAGGTTGAACCGTGAACTTTCCCGCAGGAAGGAACAATTGGAGCAACAAAGGGATCAGCTGGAGATGCAGAAAGACCAGTTGGAGCAACTCTCCCGTGAACTGAAAGCCGCCACCCACGCTAAATTGGTGTTCTTCACCAATGTTTCCCATGACTTCCGTACACCGTTGACTCTGATTGCCGACCCCGTTGACCAGCTTCTTGCCGACCGTTCTATCAGTGAACAGTCACATCAGCTGTTGGAACTGATGAAGAAGAACGTACATATTCTTTTGCGCCTTGTCAATCAGATTCTTGATTTTCGTAAAGTTGAGAACGGGCGTATGGAACTGCATCTTGAACCTTTTGATTTGCTGAACAGCTTTGGGGGATGGAATGACTCTTTTCGTATGGCTTTGCTTAAAAAGCATATTGCTTTTAGTTTTGAACCGGTTTCCGGGGTGGATTATCGTATGCTGGCAGACGCCGAGAAGATGGAACGTATATACTTTAATCTCCTTTCCAATGCCGTGAAATACACGCAGGAGAATGGAAAGATTGTGGTACGTCTCGAAGCGGAAGACCGCCATTTCCGCTTGTCGGTATTCAATTCGGGCAGTTATATTTCTACTACTGATGTTGAGGCTATTTTTGAACGTTTCTATCAGGTGGACGGTCATCAGGCGGGTACAGGTATTGGTCTTGCTTTGGTACGCGCTTTTGTGGAAATGCACGGCGGGAATATCATGGCACACAGCAACGAGAAAGGGACTACTTTTACCGTTACTTTCCCGAAGCAGGATGTGTCGCAGTATCATCCTGCCACACTCACTCTGCCTGCGGATGAGAAAGAGATTGCATCCACGCTGGTGGATGCGGAAATTCCGTTAGGAGAAGAGGTGGTGGAGGATGATTGTCCGACAGTGCTTGTCATTGATGATAATGCCGATATACGTCACTACGTGAAGGCTTTACTTTCTAAGGAATACCGTGTACTGGATGCGGCGGATGGAATGACGGGCATTCGTCTTGCCATGAAATATGTGCCCGATGTGATTGTTTCCGATGTAATGATGCCCGGCATGGATGGTATGGAATGCTGTCGCCGGCTGAAGGGAGAGTTACAAACTTGCCACATCCCGGTTATCCTGCTTACAGCCTGCTCGCTCGACGAACAGCGTATACAGGGATATGAGGGAGGAGCTGATTCTTATATATCCAAACCGTTCAATTCGCAATTACTGCTTTCGCGCATTAAGAACCTTATCGCTAATCACAGGCAGTTGAAGCAATTCTTTGGTGATAATCAGTCTATAGAGAAAGAGTCTATCAGTGAACTTGACAAGGATTTTGTTACCCGTTTCAAATCTCTGGTCGGAGAAAAGATGAAAGACCCGGAACTGAATGTTGAGGACTTGGGACGTGATATGGGAATGAGCCGTGTGCAGCTTTATCGAAAATTAAAGTCACTGACTAACTATTCTCCTAACGAACTGCTGCGCCAAATGCGCTTGAAAAAGGCTGCCTCTTTGCTTGCCGCTTCTGATATGACTATAGCTGAGATTGCCTATGAAGTAGGCTTTTCGTCACCTTCTTATTTTACAAAATGCTATAAGGAACAGTTTGGTGAAAGTCCGACGGAGTTCCTGAAAAGGAAAGGGACAATATAAGAAAGAGGGCTGTCACCGCAATGCAGGACAGCCCTCTGATTATTATTTAAATAACTTATCAACTATTATTCAGCAACTTCTGCACCCCAGTTTTCTTTGGACAGACGCTTGTAGCTGTTGTAACGCCATTTAGCGTTTTCTTCAGCTGCTTGGAACAATTCTTCAGCTTCTTGCGGGTATTGTTTCATTACAGATGCGTAACGAACTTCACCCTTCAAGAAATCTTGGAATCCTGACCAATCCGGTTCTTTGCTATCCAGCGTGAACGGATTCTTGCCTTCAGCTTCCAAAGCCGGGTTGTAACGCCACAAGTGCCAGTAACCGCACTTAACGGCTTTTTCTTCTTCGGCTTGGCTCTTACCCATACCTGCCTTCAAACCGTGGTTGATACACGGAGCATAAGCGATGATGAGTGACGGACCGGGATATGCTTCTGCTTCGCGGATAGCTTTCAAAGTCTGAGCTTGGTCAGCTCCCATAGCGATTTGAGCAACATATACATAACCGTAAGTAGTAGCCATCAGACCGAGGTCTTTCTTGCGTACACGCTTACCGGCAGCGGCAAACTTAGCGATAGCTCCTACCGGAGTAGCCTTAGAAGACTGACCGCCTGTGTTAGAGTAAACCTCAGTATCCAAAACGAGGATATTAACGTCCTTACCGCTGGCGATTACATGGTCAAGACCACCGTAACCGATGTCGTAAGAAGCACCGTCACCACCGATAATCCACTGGCTGCGTTTTACCAGATATTGAGACAGGCTGGCGATAGTCTTGCAGTTGTCACATTTGTCCTTGGCAGCTTCTACCATAGGAATAATCTTTTCAGCCAGTTCCTTTGTCTTGTCTGCATCGTACATATTTTCAATCCATGCTTGGAATACTTCTTTGTATTCAGCCGGAGTACTTTCTGCTGCGATTGCTTCTTCCATAGCCTTCACGATACGTGCACGCATCTTTTCGTTAGCGAGCTCCATACCCAGACCGAATTCGCAGAAATCTTCGAACAATGAGTTAGCCCAAGCCGGACCATGACCTTTTTCGTTCTTGGTATAAGGAGTAGAAGGTACAGAACCGGAGTAGATAGAAGAACATCCCGTAGCGTTAGCAACCATTTCACGGTCGCCGAACAACTGAGATATCAGTTTTACGTACGGAGTCTCACCACAACCGGAGCAAGCACCGGAGAATTCAAACAACGGAGTTGCGAACTGAGAGTTCTTAACGTTAGCCTTGATATCAACCAAGTGTTGTTTGCTCTTTACGTTTTCTGCACAGTAAGTCCAGTTAGCTGCTTCTGCCAATTGGCTTTCAAGATGCTTCATAGTAAGAGCCTTGCCACCCTTCTTCGGGTTGCCCGGACAAACATCGGCACAGTTACCGCAACCCAGACAGTCGAGAACGTCAACCTGGATACGGAATGTCATACCGTCGAATGCCTTACCTACAGCTTTCAGTTGAGCGAACTCAGCACCCTTCTGCTCTTCAGCGTCGAGTACGAACGGACGGATAGAAGCGTGAGGACAAACGTAAGCACATTTGTTACACTGGATACAGTTTTCAGGATTCCATTCAGGAACGAAAGCTGCCACACCGCGTTTTTCGTACTTAGCCGTACCTTGTTCCCAAGTACCGTCTTCGATACCCTTGAATGCAGATACTTTCAGCAAGTCACCATCTTGTGCGTTGATAGGACGAACCACTTCGTTGATGAATGCAGGGTCGTTATTTTCTGCTTTGGCATCATCAGGCAGGTTAACCCAAGCCGGGTCGATGGACAAAGTCTTGTATTCGCCACCACGGTCTACGGCAGCGTAGTTCTTGTTCACTACGTCTTCACCCTTCTTGCCGTAAGACTTAACGATGAATTTCTTCATCTGTTCAACAGCTTGTTCTACGGGAATTACACCTGTGATACGGAAGAATGCGGATTGGAGGATAGTATTGGTACGGTTGCCCAAACCAATTTCCTGTGCAATCTGAGTTGCGTTGATATAGTAAACAGAGATATTGTTCTGTGCGAAGTATTTCTTAACTTTGTTTGGCAGGTTCTTGGCCAGTTCTTCACCTTCCCAGATAGTATTCAGCAAGAATGAACCGTTCTTACGCAAACCACGAGTTACATCGTACATATGCAGGTAAGCCTGAACGTGGCAAGCCACAAAATTCGGAGTGTTTACCAAATATGTAGAACGGATTGGGGTATCACCGAAACGCAAGTGAGAACAAGTGAAGCCGCCTGACTTCTTAGAGTCATAAGAGAAGTAAGCCTGGCAGTGCTTGTCTGTGTTGTCACCGATAATCTTTACAGAGTTCTTGTTAGCGCCTACTGTACCGTCAGCACCCAAACCGTAGAACTTAGCTTCGAACATACCTTCGCCGCCCAATGCGATTTCTTCTTCTTGAGGAAGAGAAGTGAAAGTAACGTCATCCACAATACCGATAGTGAAGTGGTTCTTCGGCATCGGCATAGCCAAGTTTTTGTAAACTGCAATGATTTGTGCAGGAGTAGTGTCCTTGGAACCCAAACCGTAACGGCCGCCTACGATAACCGGAGCATTTTCTGCACCGTAGAAGCAGTCTTTTACGTCGAGATACAACGGTTCACCGTTAGCACCCGGTTCTTTTGTACGGTCAAGTACGGCAATCTTCTTGGCAGTCTTAGGAACGGCAGCAAGGAAGTGCTTGGCAGAGAACGGACGATACAAGTGAACAGCAACCAAACCAACCTTTTCACCATTGGCAACGAGGTGGTCGATAGCTTCGCGGGCAGCTTCCGTTACAGAACCCATAGCGATAATTACGCGTTCTGCATCTTCTGCACCGTAGTAATCGAACAAACCGTATTTGCGGCCTGTGATTTTGGAGATTTCATTCATGTATTCCTCAACGATAGCAGGAACTGCTTCGTAGTAGTTGTTGCATGATTCGCGGTGTTGGAAGAAGTGGTCGGGGTTTTCAGCCATACCACGGGCAACCGGATTCATCGGGTTCAGTGCGCGTGCACGGAATTCAGCCAACGCTTCCTGGTCGATAAGCGGAGCGAGGTCTTCGTTTTCCAACATTTCAATCTTCTGGATTTCGTGAGAAGTACGGAAACCGTCGAAGAAGTTCATGAACGGAACGCGAGACTTGATAGTAGCCAAGTGAGCAACACCGGCCAAGTCCATAACTTCCTGTACAGAGCCTTCGGCCAACATGGCGAAACCTGTCTGACGTGCAGACATAACGTCTTGATGGTCACCGAAGATACACAGCGCATGGCTTGCCAAAGTACGTGCAGACACATGGAACACACAAGGCAGGAATTCACCGGCAATCTTGTACATATTCGGTATCATCAGCAACAAACCTTGTGAAGCGGTGTACGTGGTAGTCAGCGCACCTGCTTGCAAAGAACCGTGAACGGCACCGGCAGCACCACCCTCGGATTGCATTTCCTGTACCAATACTGTTTCGCCGAAGATGTTTTTGCGACCTGCGGCAGCCCATTCGTCTACGTATTCAGCCATCGTAGAAGAGGGAGTGATAGGATAGATAGCAGCTACTTCAGAGAACATATACGAGATATGTGCAGCAGCTTGGTTACCATCACAAGTAATGAATTTCTTCTGTTTAGTCATAACTAAATTGAATTTATTAAGTAAAAAAATCTCTCAATTAATATAGAAAACCGAATAACCAGAGAGGAATCTGATTGCCCCGGCCTATTTCTGCCTTGTGCAATGCATATGTCACTCCCGGATTGTTCTTAATCCTCATGCCTTCCTGACAAATCTTGAAAGGCATCACTTCGTCTACCATGAACGAAATGTTTTTATCTCCTTTGTTCACTTTGTGGTCTTTCCACATTGTATTTGCAAAGAAAGTTTCCAGTACATCCTGTTCTTCCACCTTTACGGGGTAGATGGAATACATCAGGTTGGAGTTGTGCATCATTATCTTCGACGGTTTCTTGGGGAATTCTTCTCCTTTGGGATATACCATATTGATAAGGCGCGCATCTGCCAGATACTTGATGTAGTTCATCACCGTAGCACGGGATGTTTGTATGTCGTTGGCAAGCTGGCTTACGTTGGGGGCTTTCGGTCCGTCTACTGCCAGCAAATATAACAATTTCTTTATCTTGGACAGATATTTCAATTCTATTTGCTTGATTAGCAGAATATCCACCTCTACCATCATGTTCATCGTCTTCAACAGATTTTCCGAGAAATTACGCTTTTCAAGGAAGAAAGGGTAGAAGCCGTGGTGCATATAGTCTTGAAAGTAATCCAACGGGCGTACTTTCGAAAGGATGCCTTTGGCTATCTGTTCGTGGTTGCTCAGGATTTCTTCCAATGAGTAGGAACGGAACTTCATACCTGTTTGCAGGTTCAGATATTCGCGGAAAGAGAAGCCGCGCAGGTTATAGCTCTTTACGATATCCCTCAGTTCCAGATTTTCTTCTTTCAGGCGCATCACAGACGAACCGGTAAAGACAATCTTCAGATTGGGGAAACGGTCGTAGCATAAGCGCAGTTCCTTGCTCCAGTCCGGGTGCTTGAATACCTGGTCTATCAACAATACTTTTCCGCCCCGGCGTTGGAATTCGTAGGCAAAGTCTACGATGCTGTGGCCGGAGAAGTAGAAATTGTTCATGTTGATAAAGAGACAGGAGCGGTCGGTTCCGAATTTCTCTTTGGCATATTGCAACAGGAATGTGGTCTTGCCTACACCTCGGGTACCTTTGATACCGATAAGACGGTCGTTCCAGTCAATCTCATCCATGAGGTCGCGGCGAACGGGGGCATTTGTATGCTCTACCAGATAAGCGTGTGTTCGGTAAAATGCTTCCATGCTTTAAATTCGGTTTATCGGGCGACAAATATACACCTTTTTTATAGAATTGCAAAGTAGAGATAGCAAAATATCTTGTTCATAGTTAAGTTTTATATATTTGTATGCTGTTCTTTTTCTCTGTAAGTTTGCAGTTCCGAATAATTATGAACTATAATCAATGAAATTATATCTATTTAATCCCGATTCCGATTTGGCGCTTGCCAATAATGAAGAGAACTATATAGCTCCGGCTTCTGCCCGGCGCATGGCGCGGGATTTGGCGTTGCTGCCGATGTGGTATGCCGGTTCGGACAGTGCGGTATTGGCCCCTTCCGCTTATAATGCAGACTTCCTGAAACGGATGCGGGAGATTTTTCCGTTACAGGTACAATTGGCGACAGAACCCGAATTGCCCGATTATGCCGGGGCGGAGATTGTACCTTGGGGTTGGAATCCTTCTATCCGAAAATATTTGTTGAAAGGCGGCATAAGTGAGGACAGGCTGCCTGATTCCCGACTTCTTGGGAAGTATCGCCTGCTCTCTTCCCGTTTGCAAGCCGTAGCAATGACACGGCATATAACGGGGTGTTATCCGGAATATACCTGTGGTGAACATTATCTTATAGAAAATAGCGCAGATTGTGAGCGGATAGTAAGTGCAATGCACACTTGCTTGCTCAAAGTTCCTTGGTCCGGTAGCGGAAAGGGGCTGAACTGGTGCCTGCATGGATTGACAAAACCTGTGGCCAATTGGTGTGAAAGAATTTTGAAGGAACAGGGTTGCCTTACGGCGGAACCTATATATAATAAGGTGAAAGACTTTGCTCTTGAGTTTTACTCTGACGGGCGGGGAGAGGTGCTTTTTGCAGGGTATTCCATGTTTTCTACCAACGAGCATGGAGCATATACGGGCAATCTGATAGCATCGGACGGACAGATAGAGGAGATGGTTGCACACTATCTCCCTCTAAAAGAATTGGTGCTTATGCGTGGGTCGCTTTGTACGGAATTGGCAGCAATCTATGGAAATACCTATACGGGCTATTTGGGAGTTGACATGATGCTTTGCAGGCAGGAGAAGGGGCAAGGATATGTTGTCCACCCTTGTGTGGAGATAAATATGCGCATGAATATGGGAGTGGTGGCCCGTTTGTTTTATGATAACTTTGTGCTTTCCGGCCGTACGGGATATTTTAATATTGAATATTTTCCTGACAATGAAGCGTTGCGTGTGCGGCATGAACAGGATATGCGGGACTGGCCGCTGATAACGGAAAGCGGCAGGATTGTTTCCGGTTATTTGCCGTTAGTGCCGGTTACGCCTAAAAGTTGCTATAGGGCATATGTTCGGATATGACTCCGGTTATTGTTTGCAGGCGGGACTTTCGTTGCCGCAACGGTCTGTGGCGGTGACGGCAAAGTATTTTCGGGTAGCCCACGGACGGATGGGGGCGTATATGTATTCTGTTCCCTGTATACGTTGCGCCAGTATGTTTTCCGGGTTATCAGTATCTACGGGGTAGGTATTGGAGCCGTAAAGTACATAGGTCGGAGCGTTTTGTCTGTCATTGTCGGTGGATGGGCGCCAACTGATTTTCCAATATCCTTCGGATTGTTTTTCGACGCAGAGTTGCGTGGGGGCGGTTGGCGGAACATCGTCTATCCACGGCATGGCAGGTTGCAGGGCGGGAGCGGTGTAGTAGCTTTCTTCAAGAATGTCATAAAGTTCCTGCGTATTGTCCATGAGGTACTTCACACGGTAGTGACCTTCGCCTGCCAGACCATGTGTACGGGTGAAGTTTATCTGCCGCTCTACTTCGTCTACCGTCCAGTTGCCTTCATTGGGGTCGAGGAAGTAGATGCCCAGTCCGGGAATAATCTGCCGTCCGTTACTTTGTTCCTGCCAGTCGAGTGCAAAAGGGTAGAAGCCGTTGCCACGGAAATACATCATCGGGTAGACTTGGTCTTGTATGCCTTCGCCCAACCAGCCTTGTACATCCTGATAGACGGTGTGGAAAGCATTCCAGCCGCGAGACGGATAACGGGATGTATCGCGGTACTTGCCTACGGGGCAGGTGCTGACCTTTACCCAGGGCTTCAGTGCTTTGACGCCTTTATAGAGATAACGGACGATTTCCGTGATATTATCCCGCCGCCATTGTGCAAGGTCTCGTCCGTTGCCGTATTTTTTATAGGTATAGCTGTCGGAGAAGCGC
This sequence comes from Bacteroides propionicigenes, assembly GCF_018390535.1. Classification (GTDB taxonomy): domain Bacteria; phylum Bacteroidota; class Bacteroidia; order Bacteroidales; family Bacteroidaceae; genus Bacteroides; species Bacteroides propionicigenes. Next base: position 67,782 of record NZ_JAHBBW010000003.1, read on the forward strand.
AGGGCGTGTTCGGGATAGCGCAGGTAATCGAAGTGTACACCGTCTACATCGTAATGTTCCACGACCTCACGGACAAGGCTCATCAGGTATTCTTTGGTTTGAGGATGTCCGGGATTGAGGAAATATTCACGTTTATAGGGCACACAGATAGCCGGTTTACGTTTGGTGACAGACTCCTTGCCGAGAGCGGAGATATGCCTGCGATTACCTAAAGGAATGGTTACCATCCAGGCGTGGCATTCCATACCGCGTTTATGACATTCTGCTACGGCGAAGGCAAGCGGGTCGTAACCCGGATTACCTCCGATCTTTCCTGTCAGAATGGAGTTGTAGGGCTCGATAGCGGATTTATATAATACATCTCCGCGGGTACGGGTTTGGAAGAGGACTGTATTGAAGTTGGCTGCTTTCAGTTTGTCCAGTATCTCCACGAGTTCGGCTTGCTGCTTGCGAATCCCTTCGGGGGTGGTGGCACGGGTGCGGGGCCAGTCCAATCCGTAAACGGCAGTAACCCATGCGGCACGTACCTCATGCTTGGGAGGACGTTGAGCGGAGGCAAGGGGGAGGAGGCAGAAAATATATAATAGGATAAGGTTTAATTTCTTCATAACGGTATTTTGGTTGGGAGTAAACTCCTATTTACTTCTTTATTTCTGTTATATTTCACGGCGAAGATAAGTAAATCGCTTGATAAATTTGTGTAGTTTAGTTGGAAACTGTTACATTTGCATATATAAAATACATTAACACTGAGCATATATATATTAAACATTAGCACGCCATGATTACATTTACACTTTGCTTGCTGGCGTTGGTTGCAGGCTATTTCATCTACGGACGCTTTATTGAACACGTATTCGGACCGGACGACCGTAAGACACCAGCTCTTACAAAGGCCGACGGAGTGGATTATATCCCGCTGCCTACGTGGAAAATCTTCATGATACAATTTTTGAACATCGCAGGTTTGGGACCAATCTTCGGCGCTATTATGGGGGCCAAGTTCGGTACGGCATCTTATTTGTGGATTGTGTTAGGAAGTATTTTTGCCGGTGCTGTGCACGATTATTTTGCGGGAATGCTTTCGTTGCGGCACGGTGGGGAGAGTTTGCCGGAGATTATAGGCCGTTATTTGGGGATGACTACCAAGCAAGTAATGCGTGGGTTTACTGTTGTCCTGATGATATTGGTAGGAGCAGTGTTCGTAGCAGGTCCTGCCGGACTGCTTGCCAGCCTGACACCGGAGACGCTGGATACTACCTTCTGGATTGTAGTGGTCTTTATTTACTATGTGCTTGCCACCCTATTGCCGGTAGATAAGATTATCGGTAAGATATATCCGTTATTTGCTATTGCATTGCTGTTTATGGCAGTAGGTATTTTGGTAATGCTCTACGTAAATCATCCGGCACTGCCGGAAGTATGGGACGGGCTACAGAATCCCCATCCTAATGCTTCCGCACTGCCTATATTCCCTATTATGTTTGTCAGTATTGCATGCGGGGCAATCAGTGGCTTTCATGCCACACAAAGTCCGTTAATGGCACGTTGCATGACGAGTGAACGCCATGGTCGTCCGGTATTTTACGGCGCTATGATTACCGAAGGCATCGTAGCACTTATCTGGGCTGCCGCCGCCACTTACTTTTTCCACGAAAACGGAATGAAAGAGACGAATGCCGCCGTCATTGTGGATGCTATTACGAAAAACTGGTTGGGAACAATCGGCGGGGTACTTGCTATACTGGGTGTGATTGCGGCTCCTATCACCAGTGGTGATACTGCTTTCCGTTCGGCACGACTTATCGTTGCAGATTTTCTGGGTATGGAACAAAAAACAATGCGCCGTCGTTTATATATATGCGTGCCGATGTTTTTGGCAGCTATCGGATTGTTATTGTATAGCTTGCGCGATAAAGACGGTTTCGATATGATATGGCGCTATTTTGCGTGGGCCAACCAGACTTTGTCTGTCTTTACTCTATGGGCTATAACAGTCTATCTGGTACGTGAGAAGAAACCATATTTTCTGACATTGATACCTGCCTTTTTCATGACTTGTGTTTGTACAACCTATATCTGTATAGCGCCCGAAGGTTTCGGCCTGTCGCATCCGGTAGCTTACGGCATAGGAATTGCCGGTGTTGTGATAGCTTTGGTGTGGTTCGTTGCATGGAAGAATAAACATACTAAAATTCTTAACTGATGAAGAAATTCAAGAAATCTACGGGCTTGACCATAGCCCTGCTTATTTATGTTTCTGCCACTGCGGCATATTTTCTGCCGCGTAATACGGAAATCAGCAATACGGAAAAGTATGTCACCGTAATTGCTTCGTATGTCATTGTACTTGTGCTGTGGCTGGTGCTTCGTAAAAAAGAGGAATTACAGCGGAAACGTCGTGAAGAAGATAGAATAGAACGAAAATAATTATTCACTCAAAAATGAAAACAAGATGAAAAGACTCGCATTACTCGTATGCTTGCTTATTGGCACTGTGGCTGCCCATGCACAGTTTGAAAAAGGAAAATGGTTCGTGAATCCTTCCGTTACCGGGCTTAACTTCTCCTATAATACAGAAACGGATAAAGCCAATTTTGGTATTGAAGCCAAAGGCGGTGCGTTTTTGATGGATAATGTAGCTTTGCTGATAGACGCCGGTGCAAAATGGCAAGGCGGTGGAGTGGACGTCTATACTTTGGGTGTGGGCGGACGCTACTATATTGACAAAGTTGGTGTCTTTTTGGGAGCTGACGTTAATCTGAACCGTTATAATTGGGATGGTGGCGATAAAACCCGTTTTGGCTTTGGTATGGAAGCCGGTTACGCGTTCTTCCTGTCACGTACGGTAACTATCGAACCGGCTGTTTATTGGGATATAAACAAGGATCGTTCGGAGTTCGGACTGAAGGTGGGATTTGGCTTCTACTTCTAAGAGAGGTAGAAAGAAAATTGCATAATATAATTGCGGATGCATCAAAATGAATTTAAACTATCATTCTGTCATTCAGAACGAAGTGAAGAACCTCTTCTCCTGACATATAAGAGAAAAGATTCTTCGTCGCAAGCTCCTCTGAATGACAGAATGATAGTTTAAATTCATTTTGATGCATCCCTTTTTTTGTCTCGCAGGACGATTTTGACGGAATTATGCTGTAGGTCTATTGTAGCTTTTCCTTTAGGAACTGCCCTGTGTAACTTGCCGTACAAGCCGCTACTTCTTCCGGGGTACCGGTTGCCACGATGTAACCTCCTTTGTCTCCACCTTCGGGACCGAGGTCAATAACGTGGTCGGCGCACTTCACTACATCCATATTGTGCTCAATGATAACAATGGAATGACCGCGGCGTATCAATGCGTCGAAGGCTTCCAGTAATTTTCGAATATCATGGAAGTGTAGTCCTGTAGTGGGTTCGTCGAAAATGAAAAGCGTCGGGTCGGCTTTTTCCATACTGAGGTAGTATGCAAGTTTTACACGCTGGTTCTCGCCGCCGGAGAGGGTGGAGGAGGATTGTCCGAGTTTGATATATCCCAACCCGACGTCTTGCAGCGGTTGCAAACGCTTCACGATTTTCTTTTGCCCGTGTTGGGTGAAGAACTCGATTGCCTGGTTGACAGTCATTTCCAGTACGTCGTAGATGCTGGTGTCGTGGAACTTCACTTCCAGTGTATCTGCCTTGAAACGCTTGCCGTGGCAAGATTCGCACTCCAGTACGAGGTCGGCCATAAACTGCATCTCTACAGTGATAGTGCCTTCGCCTTTACACTCTTCACAACGGCCGCCTTCGCTGTTGAAGCTGAAATGTCCGGCGGTATAGCCCATTTGTTTGGCAAGAGGTTGTTCTGCCCATAGTTTGCGGATTTCGTCGTAGGCCTTGATATAGGTTACGGGATTAGAACGTGAGGATTTGCCGATAGGGTTTTGGTCTACAAATTCTACATTACGCAGGTTCTGCAGGTCTCCGCCGATAGAAGCAAACTCGCCCGGGCGTTCGCTGCATTCGTCCAACTCTCGTTTGAGGGCACGGAAGAAGATGTCGCGTACCAGTGTACTTTTACCCGAGCCCGATACGCCGGTGATTACGGTCATTACGTTGAGCGGGAAGCGTACGTCTACACCTTTCAGGTTGTTTTCGCGGGCACTTGTGATTTCAATATACTGATTCCACGGACGACGGCTTTTGGGTACAGGAATAGTTTCCTCACCCAAGAGATAGCGTACGGTGTAGCTATTGCTGTCTTTTTGCAAGTCTTTCATATCTCCGCAATACACAACCTCGCCACCCAAACGTCCGGCTTTAGGACCGATGTCGATGATGTAGTCGGCGGCACGGATTATTTCTTCATCATGCTCCACCACTACTACGGTATTACCCAACTGTTGCAGTTGGCGCAAGACGTGTATCAGTTTGTCTGTGTCACGGCTGTGAAGTCCGATACTCGGTTCGTCCAAAATGTAGAGACTGCCCACGAGGCTGCTTCCCAAAGAAGTTGCCAAATTGATGCGCTGACTTTCACCGCCGGAAAGGGAGTTGCTGAGACGATTCAGCGTGAGGTATCCCAAGCCTACATCCAGCAGGAAGCGGATGCGGTTGTTGATTTCTATAAGGATGCGGCGGGCAACATCGGTATCGTGTTTGTCCAGTTTCAGGTTATCAAAGAATACTTTCAGTTCCGTGATAGGCAGGTCCACCAATTCGGAAATGCTGCGTCCGCCCACCCGGACATAACCGGCTTCGGGTTTCAGCCTCGTACCGTGGCATTTGGGGCAAAGGGTTTTACCGCGATAACGTGCCAGCATTACACGATACTGTATTTTATATTGATTCTCTTGCACCATTTTGAAGAAAGCATTGATGCCCTCGAAGTAGCGAGTGCCTTCCCACAACATTCGGCGTTGCTCATCCGTCAGTTGATAGTAAGGGGTGAAAATAGGGAAGCCGGCCTTTTCCGCGCCACGTATTACCATGTCTTTCCATTCGCCCATTTTCTCTCCGCGCCAGCATACTACTGCACCGTCGTATACAGAGAGGGAGCGGTTGGGGATAACCAGATGTTCGTCAATGCCGATGACACGTCCGAAACCTTCACATTCAGGGCAGGCTCCGATGGGGGAGTTAAACGAGAACATCTGGTCGTTGGGTTCTTCAAACGTGATACCGTCCGCTTCAAATTTGGTACTGAAACGGTATAGGCTGGTAGTGCCGTCCGGTTGGTAGAAGCGCAACAGGCAAGCTCCGTCTGCCTCGTACATGGCAGTCTCGGCGGAATCGGTAAGACGGCTGATGGCATCTTTCTCTCCGGAAGCCGTCATACGGTCTACCAAAAGGAATACAGTGTCTCCATCTTTAGGCCGGTACTCGTCAATGCGTACCATTTCTCCGTTCACTTCCAGGCGGTTGAAGCCCTGTTTCATGTCTATCTCCAGTTGTTGCTGCAAGGTACGTTCCTCACGAAGCAATATAGGAGCGAGCACGGTATAGCGTGTTCCTACAGGCTGCTGAAGCATACAGTTCACAATATCTTCGGTGGAGTGTTTCTTCACTTCCTGTCCGCTGACGGGACTGAATGTCCGTCCCACTCGGGCATAGAGTAGGCGCAGATATTCGTAAATCTCAGTAGAAGTCCCTACGGTAGAGCGCGGATTGCGGCTGCTCACTTTCTGTTCAATGGCAATAGCGGGAGGAATCCCTTTGATAAAGTCACATTCGGGCTTGCTCATACGTCCTAAAAACTGGCGGGCATAGCTGCTGAGGCTTTCCACGTAGCGGCGTTGACCTTCGGCATAGAGTGTATCGAATGCAAGTGAGGATTTGCCGGAACCGGATAGCCCGGTAATAACCACCAGTTTGTTACGGGGTATCTCTACATCAATGTTCTTCAAATTGTTGACGCGTGCTCCTTTTATGATGATAGATGTATTTTTTGTCATAGACTGTTGAAAATGAATTGGGGTACAAAGATAATCATTATCTTTGCCATGCAATATTTAAAAAGAACAAAATGAAATTTAGAAATCTCCTCTTGCTACTATTGCTGTGCATTCAAACTTGGACCATACAGGCACAGCAAACCTCAGCTGTCAACTATCCTAAACGTGAATTTCGCGCCGCATGGATACAGGCGGTGAACGGACAGTTTCGCAGTGTACCTACCGGCAAACTGAAGCAAACATTGATAAACCAGTTGAACTCTTTGCAAGGTGCGGGTATTAATGCCATTATCTTTCAGGTGCGCCCTGAAGCTGATGCACTGTATGCTTCGCAATATGAACCGTGGAGCCGTTTCTTGACAGGCGTACAAGGTAAAGCACCGGAACCGTACTGGGACCCAATGCAGTTTATGATTGAAGAATGCCACAAACGGGGTATGGAGTTCCATGCTTGGATTAATCCTTATCGGGTAAAGACCTCACTGAAAAATGAACTTTCTCCTATTCATGTTTATAATTCGCATCCCGAATGGTTTGTAACCTATGGCGATCAGTTGTATTTTGACCCGGCATTGCCCGAAAGCCGTAACCATATCTGTAAGGTGATAACCGATATCGTGTCGCGCTATGATGTGGATGCTATCCACATGGACGATTATTTCTATCCTTACCCTATCAAAGGAAAAGACTTTCCGGATGATGCAAGTTTTGCACGTTATGGCGGCGGTTTCAGCAATAAGGCAGACTGGCGTCGCAGTAACGTGAATATTCTGATTCAGAAGATACACGAAACGATTCGTGGGCTTAAACCCTGGGTGAAGTTCGGAGTGAGCCCTTTCGGTATCTATCGTAACCAAAGTAGCGATCCGCTGGGTAGCAATACGAATGGTTTGCAGAATTATGATGATTTATATGCTGATGTACTTCTGTGGGCGCGCAAAGGTTGGGTTGATTATAATATACCGCAGATATACTGGCAGATAGGACATCCGGCAGCCGATTATGAAACTTTAGTGAAATGGTGGGCAAAGCATACGGAAAACCGTCCTTTGTTTATCGGACAGTCTGTAATGAATACGGTGCAGAATGCCGACCCGAAGAATCCATCTATCAATCAGCTTCCCCGCAAGATGGCCTTGCAACGGGCTTATCAGACAATTGGCGGCAGCTGCCAATGGCCCGCCAGTGCCGTAGTGGAAAATGCCGGCAAGTATCGGGATGCGTTGGTTGCCGAGTATCATAAATATCCTGCTCTGCCGCCTGTATTTGACTTTATGGATAATGAAGCACCGGACAAAGTACGCAAAGTGAAACCGGTATGGACAGCTGACGGCTATATACTTTTCTGGACTGCGCCGAAGTTTAAAGACGAAATGAACCGTCCGGTACAGTATGTGGTGTATCGTTTCGGGTCGAAGGAAAAGGTAGATATTGACGATCCCTCGCATATTGTGGCTGTCACACGTAATACTTTCTATAAGCTGCCCTATGAGGACGGTAAGACAAAATACCGTTATGTGGTAACCGCACTCGACCGCTTGCATAACGAGTCTAAGTCAGTAGGCAAAAAGGTAAAGTTATAGAAGATACAGCAATTTTACATAAGATATGCTTCCTTTTGCAGTTGTGTTCCAATACCTTCCACCCTTCCGAAACCTCCTGTTTATACGGGGTAGCGGGTGGAACCCCATATCACAGGCTGCACATTCCGACAATTCCAATGACGCATCTCAGCTCTTTAAACCACACACCTCAGCTCCTCAAATGCCTGTGGTTTGCAGGACAAATGCCCGTGGTTACGGGAGCTGAGATGTGTCATTAGGGGAGTAAAAAGCGGGTTTCACCCGCTACCCCGTATAAACAGGAAGGTTCGGAAGGGTGGAAGGGGTACAGGTGCAAACTGAAATCCAAGAATATTCCCTGTTTTGATGTATATCATAATCCGTTTTGACGTATATCAAAATGAATTATGATGTACATCAAAGTATGTATGTGTGGCTGTTCAGAATCTTCGCATCGCTTATCGTTGGCGAGTAATGTGTATGCATATAGGGGAATTAGAAAATGTTAATCCCCCAAGTTTTCAAACTGAGCCGTTGTTTAGAATTCCTTCTTTTGTTAATAGAGTATCAGTCCGGCTATTCCGCACGCTATAATCATCAATATAGGATTGGCCTTGTACTTTCTTGTTCCAATGAAAGCTACCAAGAAAATGATGATACTGATTACGAAAGAGTAGCTATCCTCTTTTGGGGAACTAAAGTTTTCCGCATTCATTAATACCAGTGCTGCCGATGCCAAAAGTCCGACTACTGCCGGGCGAAGGCCACTGAATACAGCCTCTACCGAAGGATGCTTCTGATATTTCAGAAAGAATTTGCTGATAGTGAGCATCAAAATGAATGAAGGCAGTACTACGGCAAAGGTGGCAATGCAAGAGCCCAATATTCCCATGCTTGTACCATAGTGCTCGGCTATCGTGGTATAGCCTACATAGGTTGCAGAATTGATACCGATAGGTCCGGGCGTCATCTGGCTGATAGCTACGATGTCCGTAAATTCCTGCGGTGTCAACCAGCCATAACGGGTGACTACTTCACCTTGTATCATGGAAAGCATGGCGTATCCACCACCAAAACCAAACAGGCCGATTTTAAAGAAAGTATAGAATAATTGAAGAAAAAGCATAGATGTTGTGATTAGGGGTTAATGATTAGAGGTTAATTGCCGCCACTTCCCAAATGCGTATCCGCCCACACCGGCAGCTATGATAATCCAGATGGGGGAGAAGCCCAGTAGCCAAATAAGCAGTGCTGATACAACAGGAATCCAGATGGTATAGCGGTTGATTTTGGCAGATTTCGCCATACTGAAAGTTGGAGCGGCTATTAGTGCCACAACAGCCGGACGGATGCCTTTAAAAATACGTTCTACGTAAACATTGTCTTTAAAGTTATGAAAAAATAAAGCTATGGCAAGGATAATAAGAAACGAAGGCAGTATCGTCCCTAAAGCTGTGATGATACTTCCCCGTATCCCTCGTAAACGGTAGCCTATGAAAATGGATATGTTGACTGCAAGAATGCCCGGTGCGGATTGGGATATGGCAAGCAGGTCTATGAAATCTTCTTTGGCTATCCACCGGCGCTTTGTAACAATTTCATCTTCTATTAACGGGACCATGGCATAGCCGCCGCCAATGGTGAATGCCCCGATTTTGAAGAATATGGAAAAAGCTTCGATATATATATTTGTCATATCATGTGTAATACTGTAATCAGTTTATTGTTTTGGTTCATTAATGTTTCCTTCCTCTTTTGCATATTGGCTCGGGCTTACATTAAAGTGCTTTTTAAAGACTTCACGGAAATATTTGGCATCACTGAATCCGGTCATTTCGGCCACCTCGGTGATTGTATACCTCTGCTCTTTCAACAGCTTCATGGCATGTTTCAGACGAATTAGCCGGACATAATCTCCCGGAGATTGGTCGGTCAGCGCCTTTAATTTATTGTAGAAGCTGGTACGGCTCATATTGAGTAAGTTACAAAGAACATCAATATTGAAAGTTGGGCTATCCATATTATCTTCTACGTGCTTCTTGATGCTGGCTATGAATTTCCAGTCTAAATCCGTAGAGCAGTTGAGGCATTCCGTATTGTGGGTGTCGTCATTTAACTCCAGATTGGCATATCTGTGGCGTAGTAAAGCGCGGTTGGCCAGCAGATTGGCAATGGTGGCGCGCAAAATTCCGATATTGAAAGGCTTTACCACGTATTCGTCCGCTCCGGTTTGCAGTCCGTCTATGATGTTTTTATCTGTATTAAGAGCTGTAAGCAGGATTACGGGAATGTGCGAAGTGGCAATATCGTTTTTTACAACTTGACATAATTCGTCACCCCGCATTTCGGGCATCATAATGTCCGATATAATCAAGTCTGGGAAATACTCTTTTATGATATAAAGTGCCGATTTGCCGTTGGAACATACCTGTACTTGATACTTCTCGGCCAAAGTACGGCGCAGGTATTCTCTCAGTTCATCATTATCCTCTACTACCAATATCTTTTGCTGCTGGTCTGTACTAAGGGTTTGCTGTTGGGCATCTTCGTAACCTTCTATAGGAGTGGCTGTGGTTTCGGCAGGAACATTCAGCGTATTCTCTATTGAAGGAACAACCTGTTCCATGTCGTTATCCTTCGGCTGGTTTTGTTCTTTTTCATCTTTTGCCGGAGAGGAATGTTGTATCGCTTTATGGTAACGTTTTTTACTTTTAGGAAAAGATACTTTGATACAAGACCCTTTGCCTTCGGTACTGCTAAAACTGAGCTTTCCTTTGTGTATATGTACGAGTTTCCATACCAACAGCAGACCTATTCCGCTTCCGGTAACTTTAGAGTTGATAGCATTGCTGCCGCGGAAGTGCATTTTAAACAGTTTCTTTTGCTCGTCCAATGGAATACCGATACCTGTATCGCTAACCTCCACATTCCAAGTATCTTCTGTCTCGTAAGCATAGATATGTACACTTCCACCGTCCGGAGTATATTTTAAGGCGTTGGATATGATGTTTTTCAAAATAGAATCCATTTTATCCTTGTCCAGCCAAACGTTCAGATAGCGGAAATTACTTTCGTAAGTCAAGTTGATATGTTTGATGGAAGCATATGGACGGAATACATTGACTGTTTCATTCATGTAGACACCCAGTTCGTATTCGGATACGTAGAAGCTGTTTGAATAAGTGTCTGCCCGTTCAAAGTTGATGAGGTTAGTTGTGAGACGTAACAACGCATTGACATTACGAAGTGCCGTACCGAGATTGTCAACTCCCTCTTTAGTCAACGTCTCGCGTTCGGCAAGTTCTTCCAGCGGAGCTTTGATAAGTGTTAGCGGGGTGCGGATATCATGCGCCGTATTGACAAAGAAACGAATCTTGTCATCGGATATCTTTCTTTGCTTGCGTAACACGATGATACGTAATGTAATACTTGTAAGGGCGATGAGAACGAACGCATAAAATAATAAAGCCCATATACTGAGCCAGAAGGGTTGCTCGATAATAATATCCATGCAGCGTTCTTCCAGTACGATGCGTCGGTCCTCGTTGGATATGGCACGAACGCGCAGGATGTAGTGCCCGGGGCTCAAGTTGGTGAAACGAATAATATTCTCTTCTCCCGGACGGCTCCAACCGTCATAGAATCCTTCTAACTTCCAAGAGTACAGGATAAGGGAAGGATAGTCATAGTTGATAGAGGAAACCTGAAGTGAGAATATGTTTTGGTTATATTTCAGTTGCAAGGTTTTTGTTTCATCAATATCCAAAATAAGGGGAGAACCCTCATCCTTTGGGTATACAGTCTGGTAGAATACACGCAAATCACTGAATATCATTTGTGTTTTATACTCGCGTGGTAATACCATGTTCTTAGGAAACTCTATGGCACCATCAGTACTTCCGAAAATGACATTGCCATTCTTACGCAATGTTCCTGAGTTGGCATTAAAGTGATCGGACTGTAGTCCCTGTTCTTTAGTCCAGTTATGGAATACCTTCTCCTTAGGATAAAAAGCACTCAAACCATATTCGGTACTGAGCAATACGTCATTCTTATCTTCTGAGAGGATTGTGTAGATGTTATTGGAGATAAGTGCGCAGTTATCTTTGTGATAGTGCTGGAAGCTTTTGTTGACAGGGTCATAAATAAGCAAACCGGAGTTGTTGGTACCAATATATAGCAGCCCTGTGGGATCCTGATATAAGGAGTATATATAGGAAGATTCTACCGGCATCGGGATGTACTGGTGTTTATCGGTTTCCTTGTCCAATAAATATAACCCGTTGGCTGTACCTATCCACATATATTTTTTGTCTTTCTCTTTTATCTCTGTTATGGCATCCAGTCCGGGGATGAAATTCACCTTTTTATTTTTTAAGTCTATTCTTTTGAGATTGTAGTATCCACCGGACCATATGTAGCCTTCACTGTCTTTGGTGATAGAACGAATATATTTGTCCGGACGAATATCTGTTCCGCCAAATAGTGCGGGGGTAAAGAAATCAACCGAATAGCTCTTTTTGTTTATTTGGTAGATACCTGAACTGTAGCCGCCTGCCCAAATAACCCCGGGGCTGATTTCGCACAAGGAAATAAAAGTATGGCTTTGATTTGTGTGCTCTTTGTCGAATACGCTAAGGAATGAATGCCATTGTTTGGTGCGATGCTCGTATAGACTGATACCATTGTTGGTGGCAAACCATAAATCGCCTTCTCTGTCTTCTATGACAGCGTTTACTTGGTCGTTGATGAGGGATTGTTTGTTGCCTATTGAATGTTTTATCCATTCATAATCGCTATATCGGTTGTTACGCACAGTAATGCCGATAGGGTAGTTTGCCATCCATATACGTTCATCTTCGTCGATGTATATGTCGTAAATCGTATTGCCGTTCATGGCGTTATACCGATTGAAGTCGGCTACGATATACGGTTCGGTAGAATGGGTGTCCACGTTCATCTTATGAACACCTGCGCCGTCTGTCGCAATTAATATCTCGTTGTCACCAAAAGCGCGGATACGGTTGATGCTGACATCTATCAGACTGGATTTTACAGGAAATGCTTTATGAAGGTTAAGGTCGTATACATATATACCTCTTTGGAAAGTACCGATAAAGATTTTCCGGCTCTTCTTGTGGTAGAAAAGTTCATTTATCTGCAGCTTTAATGTATCCAGTTTCTCGCAGGGACTGAGTGCAAGTATATTGTTTTTCAGTTTGGCGTAATGTATGCCGACATCTGTACCTATGAAATAATGGTTGGTATCTATTTGTTCAATATCTGTTATGCTTTCGTTGATTTCATTTTTAATAGTGGTACATTTTTCCGTTTCACTATTGTACAGATAGATATTCTTTTGGTTACAGAGCCATATTGTACTGTTATTATCTACGAATCCGTAGCTGACGGGAGTATGTAATCCTTTTGTCTCACTTTTAGGAAGCTTATATACTAATTGAAAGCGGTCGTGTTTGTTTTCGTAGCGAAACACACGTCCCTGTTTGCCGATTTCCCATAATCTGCCTTTGGAATCGGTATATAACCAGCTAAGACTCATCATGGAGTTTATTTCCTCTTCGCCGTCCATAAGCTTATACTGTTTGAACTCTTTCCCATTATAACGGTCGATACCGTCATGTGTGAGGAACCACATATAGCCTTTAGGCCCTTTTTGAATAGCATACACCCGCCTGTTGCTCAAACCATCTTCTACGCCGATGTACTTATACGTTTGAGCAACGGTCAAAAAAGATGATAACAGGAAAATAAAGAAAAAGAAATGCTTTTTCATATTAGCCAATTTTGGAGTTTGATAAACGTTTGGGGGGACTTAATATTAACACAAAAGTAGTGAATTTGTTTGAGATATGCAAAAAAAAGAGAAATGGAGTGGGAGGGTGGCGGGAGAACGGGGAAATGATCGGAAAACAAATGAAATGTGCCAAAGTTCTTGCTGATGCAGAAGCTTTGGCACACTACCATATTATTGGATTATAGCTTTACGCTTTGTCATTTTTTGTCTTTTCTTCCACCCACTTGCGTGCGTTGACAAATGCTTCTATCCATGGAGTAACCTGGTCGCTATGAACACGGTCCTGGGGATAGTAGCCGTTCTGCCACGGGAAGATGGAGCGTTCCAAGTGAGGCATGATAGCCAAATGGCGTCCGTTGGCGCTGGCTATGGCTGCGATGGAATAGTCGGAACCGTTCGGGTTGCCCGGATATTCGTCATAGGTGTATTTTGCCACTACATTGTACTTGTCCTCATCATAAGGCAATGAGAACTTGCCTTCTCCGTGTGCCACCCAGATGCCGAGCTTGCTGCCGCTCAAGGAGCCGAACATTACGCTGCGGTTGGTAGGGATGGTCAGGCCAATGAAGGTTGATTCGAACTTGTGAGAATCATTATGCAGCATCTTTCCCTTCTTTTCATGATCGGGAGTGATGAGGCCCAATTCCATCATCAGCTGGCAGCCGTTGCATACGCCGAGAGACAGCGTGTCTTCGCGTGCATAGAACTTGTCAAGCGCTTCTTTTGCTTTCGGGTTGAAGAGGAAAGCGCCTGCCCAACCTTTGGCGGAACCTAATACGTCGGAGTTGGAGAAGCCGCCGCAATAAACTACCATATTTACATCTTCCAGTGTTTCACGTCCGCTGATAAGGTCGGTCATGGTTACGTCTTTCACATCGAAGCCGGCAAGGTAGAGTGAGTATGCCATTTCACGTTCGCCATTGGTTCCTTTCTCACGGATGATAGCTGCACGAACGCCGGTAGAAGTACGGCGGTCCGGGTCAAGACCGTATTGTGAAAGTTTACCCTTGAATTCGGGTTGGAATACCAAATCCAGCGGCTGCATCTTGTAGTTCTCGAAACGTTTCTTGGCGCATCCGTTCATGGACTGCTTGCGGTCGAGCAGATAAGATGAAGAATACCAGACATCGCGCATATAATCTACACCGAATTGGTAAGTGGCATCGTTCTTGCTTACGAGGATGTGGCGTTCATCAGTCGGCTTACCGATTTTGATATAGCCAACACCGGCATCTTCCAATATCTTCTTGACTTCTTCCTTGTGCTTGTTGCTAATCTGGATAACAATACCCGGATTCTCGGCGAACAATATTTTGATGAGGTCTTGCTCCTTCATCTTGTCGAGATTGATTTCCATACCGCCCTCTACATTGGCAAAGCACATTTCGAGCAGCGTAGTGATAAGACCGCCGGCTGAAATATCGTGTCCGGCAAGAATCAGTCCTTTGTTGATTAATTCTTGTACAGCCAAGAAAGCATCACGGAAGTATTCGGCGTCTTGTACACAAGGCACTTCGTCACCTATTTTGCCTAATGATTGCGCAAAAGCGGAACCGCCCAGTTTCAGTTGGTCGAAGCTGAAGTCGATATGGTAAAGGGTAGTCTTGTCATCATTGACGAGTACGGGAGATACTACTTTCTTCACATCGGAAACCTCACCGCCGGCAGATACGATAACCGTACCCGGAGCGATAACTTTACTGCCGTCGGGATATTTCTGTGTCATGGATAAAGAGTCTTTACCCGTAGGAACATTGATTTGCAGGGCGCAGCAGAAGTCGCTCAATGCTTTGACAGCTGTATAGAGACGTGCGTCTTCACCTTCTTGTGAACGGCACGGCCACATCCAGTTGGCAGACAGAGATATGCTGTCCAAACCTTCGGCAAGCGGAGCCCAAATCAGGTTGGTCAATGCTTCGCTGACGGAGAGAATGGAACCGGCTGCCGGGTCGGCAAGCGCAGCCTGCGGAGCGTGTCCCAAAGAAGTTGCAATACCTTTTTCACCACGATAATCCAAAGCTACGACACCGCAGTCGCTCAACGGCAACTGGAGTTCGCCCTGACATTGTTGGCGGGCAATCTTGCCTGTTACGGAACGGTCTACCTTGTTTGTCAACCAGTCTTTGCAGGCAACGGCTTCCAGCTGGAGTACGTTGATGAGATATTCATGCAGTTGTGACAATTCGTATTTCGGCATCTCATAATGACGTTCTACGGTTTTGTCTACCATATAGGTTTTGGGTGAAGAGCCGAACATTTGTTCTACGGCAAGGTCAAACGGGCGTATACCGTCAGCCTGCTGGAATGCGAAGCGGTGGTCACCGGTTGTTTCACCGACTACGTACATCGGGGCGCGCTCGCGTTCGGCTACTTTGCGTACATGCTCGATAGCCTCTTCCTGAATCAACAATCCCATGCGTTCCTGACTCTCGTTGGCTATGATTTCTTTGGCAGACAAAGTCTTGTCACCGATAGGCAGCTTGCTCATGTCAATAACTCCACCGCACTCTTCTACTAACTCGGACAGACAGTTTACGTGTCCGGCAGAACCGTGGTCGTGAATAGAAACCACGGGATTGGTGTCTTCTTCACAAAGTGCGCGTACTACGTTGTAGGCGCGCTTTTGCATCTCTGCATTGGCACGCTGTACGGCATTCAGTTCGATGCCGCTGCTGTAACGTCCCGTATCTACGGATGATACGGAGCCGCCGCCTAAGCCGATGCGGTAGTTGTCTCCACCGATAACGACAACCTTGTTGCCGGCTTCGGGAGCGCCTTTCAGACAGTCGCGTTGAGTACCATATCCTACACCGCCGGCAAGCATGATAACTTTATCGTAACCGTAAACTTCATCTTTTTCTTTGTGCTCAAAGGTGAGTACGGAACCGCAAATCAGTGGTTGACCGAACTTGTTTCCGAAGTCGCTGGCGCCGTTGGATGCTTTAATCAGGATTTGTTCGGGAGTCTGGTACAACCACTCGCGTACCGGAAGTATTTCCTCCCAAGAACGGTCCTCGTCTGTACGGGGATAAGAAGTCATATATACGGCTGTTCCGGCAATGGGCCATGAGCCTTTACCACCACCCATACGGTCGCGGATTTCACCGCCTGTGCCGGTGGAAGCGCCGTTGAAAGGTTCTACGGTAGTGGGGAAGTTGTGGGTTTCAGCTTTTAGGGAGATAACACTCTTGATGTCCTTTATCTGGAAGAAGTCGGGTTTGGAGTGGTCTGCCGGAGCAAACTGTTCGATAACCGGCCCCTCGGCAAAGGCAACATTATCTTTATAAGCTGATATAATCTTGTTCGGATTTTCCTGAGTGGTTTTCTTAATCATCTGGAAGAGGGAAGACTCCTGTTCTACTCCGTCGATGATAAATGTACCGCCGAAGATTTTGTGACGGCAGTGTTCGGAATTGATTTGTGCAAAGCCGAATACTTCGGAGTCTGTCAACGGACGTCCCAAGTCTTTCTCTACTTTCTTAAGGTAGTCCATTTCTTCTTTGGAGAGTGCCAGACCTTCTTTTTCGTTGTATGCTTCCAAATCATCTATATGGATAATCGGTTCCGGTTGACGGTTGGTCGTAAATACGTTTTGGTCCAAGCCTTTATACATACGTTGCAGCATCGGGTCACGCTCTGCATTTTCATCCTTTACCGGGAAATATTCTTCGATACGGATAATTCCGCTCAGTCCCATGTTCTGGGTGATTTCCACGGCATTGGTACTCCAAGGAGTAATCATTTCGCGGCGCGGGCCAACGAAATGTCCTTTCAGATTGTCTTCACTTTCGGGGGTGGCTTCTCCAAAAAGCCAGCAGAGTTTGTCGCTGTCTGCCTGGGTAAGTTCGTGGTCACATTCTACGGCAATCACGCTCTTGGATGGTGTTCTGAAAAAAAGAATCATACTTTTATTTAAGAGTTTACGATTTGGTTGCAAAGATATACAAAATCGTTGGTGGGGAGAAAGAAATGGAAATAAAAAAACATCAGCCGATTAAGGAAACTCAATCGGCTGATGTTTATATATGAGGATTTTGGATAAATCGGATGAATAAGTCCGGTTAATTCAAATCAATTACTTTGTCATGCGGTTTCTTGGTGTACCAGTCTTTGTTACCATTTCCTCCACCTTTAACCCAACCTTTAAAGCTTGGGTATGCGTCAATAATATCAATGCCTTCAGCCGGATGTGCCATTAGTTCAGGAATGGCGAAGCCCCAAACCAGATTCTTTTTAGAATTAAACTCTGTATTGGAATCCTGCGGACTCATATCGGTAGGATTGAAACCTCTGAAGTGTATCTCGTTGTTGTCGGGATTTTGAATGAAGAAGTCGAAATACTGAGGAAGAGCCACTGCCAGCCACATATAGCTCATGGCTATATTGGACTCTTTAAAGTTATTCTTCTCTACTTTACAGCTTACTACCGGCATATCCTTGTTTATCTTATCGGGATTAGTGTTGTAGAAACCACCTTGACGAAGTTTCTCTGTACCGTTGATTACAAAAATCACATCTTGGTCATCACTGCGATTTTCTAATAGTTCCAAAGTAATGCCTTCGTGGGTTGTTCCGCTATAATCTATATCCGCGCCCTTAAGGTTCTTCATCGGGAAGCCTTTTAAGCGAATGGCAGGACGATAGGATAATGCACCTCCTATGGAGCGTATCTGGAACTTCATGATAAATCCGTCATTATAAGAACCTTTTTTACCTACTGTGTAGAATGCGTCAATGTTATAGCCGATGACGAAATCGTTGAAGTCATAATCTCCTGTTGCAGGATAGAGGTCTTCGAAAAGGATGGTTCCCATACGGGTTCCGCTGGGGTAGTAATGATGGGTTATTGCCTGTTCGTCGGTATATACTTCCGTTCCTTCGGGCAGAACAATATCTCGGTGTCCCCGTGTCGTTGTCTCATCCGTACTGATTTTTAATGTATTCATTCCATTTGCCGTAGGATATTGTACATAGATATCAGTCAGATAAGTGGGAATATCCAATGAAACTTCTTTTGTCTCATTGGCAGTCAGCGGAAAGTTCTTGACCAATAATTTCTCATCGGTACAGCTTTCATCGGTGTAGAAACTTACAGCCGTATTTACGGGTGAAGTGACAGTATAAGTCTTGCTTTGGGTAGTTTTCCAGTCAAAGTCGGCGGGAACATTCAAGTCCTTTGTACTTTCGGCTTTCTGAGAGTTGAAAACTTCTTTCTCACAAGAAGAAAACATTGCGGTTGCACATAGTGCGAATACCGGTAATAAGTGGCGTTTCTTCATTTTTGTTTTTATTGTTTGATGTTCTGTTTATTAATCGGTACAAAAGTAATAATTATAATATGTATATGCAATCAAAAGTTGATTTATTTAATCTTGTATTTGAATATTTTGTTTTTATCTATAAGATATAGCTTAATATATATCTTGCGTAAATTATTGTATAATAGATTGATATGTGTGTATGTAGGACGTTTTTTAAGTCTTTTGTGTAATCCGATGCAAAATATACAAGTTTTCTATAGCGAACGTGGTTTATAATGGCAGATTATGTTTATATAATCCTTTTCAGTCGAAAAAACGTTAACTCTATTCGCTTGTCTCATAAAAAAGTCCGATATTTGCAGGCATGATTCAGATAGAGACCATATTTGACATATTGTGGAAAGGGTTCATAATTGGTGTTATAGTGTCTGCACCATTGGGCCCTGTAGGGGTATTGTGTATTCAGCGTACTCTAAATAAAGGACGCTGGTATGGTTTTGTAACAGGCATAGGGGCTTCACTGAGCGATATTGCCTATGCTTTGCTGACAGGCTACGGAATGAGTTTCGTATTTGATTATGTCAACAAGAATATATTCTATCTGCAATTGTTTGGAAGCATCCTTCTGTTGATATTCGGTATTTATACGTTTCGCAGCAATCCGGTACAATCCATTCGTCCGGTATCTACCAGTAAGGGGTCTTATTTTCACAACTTCATCACAGCGTTCGCTGTCACTCTTTCCAATCCGCTTATCATATTTCTTTTTGTAGGTCTTTTTGCACGTTTTGCTTTTGTGAGCGAGGGCGTGTTGGTCTTTGAGGCCGTTACGGGGTATCTTGCCATTGCTTTGGGGGCGTTGGCTTGGTGGTTTGGAATCACCTTTTTCGTCAATAAGGTTCGTACGCAATTCAACTTGCGCGGTATTTGGATATTGAATCGTATTATCGGCGGTATTGTCATGGTGGTATCTGCACTTGGACTGGTGTTTACGCTGATGGGTGAGTCACTGTATTAATTATAAATCATAAATCTCAACGTGAAGATTTCACAGCAACTGAAAGAAAAGAATATTGCCGAATACCTTATATATATGTGGCAAGTGGAAGATTTGATTCGTGCGAACAAGTGCGATATCGACCTTATCCGTAGTAATATCATTTCCCGCTATCCGGCGAAAGAGCATGTGCCTTTGGAAGAATGGTATGGAAATCTTGCAGATATGATGCGTGCGGAGGGTGTGACGGAGAAAGGGCATTTACAGATTAACCGTAATGTTATTCGTAACTTGACGGACCTGCACGCCGATTTGCTGGCTTCCACAAAGTATCCTTTTTATAATGCAGCGTATTTCAAGGCACTTCCTTTTATTGTAGAGTTGCGACAGAAGGGCGGACAGGAAGAAGAACCCGAATTGGAAACTTGTTTCGAAGCGCTTTACGGCATATTGTTGTTGCGTTTGCAGAAAAAGGAAATCAGTCAGGGTACTGCCAAGGCGGTAGAAGCTATCAGCAGTTTCCTTTCCTTACTTGCCAACTATTACGACAAAGACAAGAAAGGCGAGTTGAAGCTGGAAAATGACTGACGGGATATTTGCATGAGATATGAGTGATATGTAGTAGATAATAAATTGTAGATAGCAAGATGAATATATTAGTAACCGGTGCCAACGGACAGCTTGGCAACGAGATGCGGGTGCTCTCCGCTGAAAATCAGCAACACACTTATTTCTTTACGGATGTGCAGGAATTGGATATATGCGATGAGCAAGCCATACGCGCATTTGTGTCCGGCAATCAGGTGGATGTTATTGTGAACTGTGCTGCCTACACGGCGGTAGACAAGGCGGAAGATAATCCGGAACTTTGCGATAAACTGAACCATATAGCTCCCGGCTATCTGGCTGCTGCGGCTGAGGCTTGTGGTGCTGCCATGATACAGGTTTCCACAGACTATGTGTTCGATGGAACCGCCCATATACCTTATATAGAAGAAATGACTCCTTGTCCCAATTCCGTTTATGGTTCTACAAAACTGGCGGGCGAACAAGCTGTTATGGAGAAGTGTAGTCGTGCAATGGTTATCCGCACGGCATGGTTATATTCTATTTACGGCAATAATTTTGTAAAGACAATGATTCGCTTGGGCAAAGAACGTGAAAAGTTGGGAGTTGTCTTCGACCAGATTGGTACGCCGACTTACGCCAATGACTTGGCTCGTGCCATCTTTGAGGCAATCAATCAAGGCATTGTTTCCGGTATTTATCATTTCAGTGACGAAGGTGTTTGTTCATGGTATGATTTTACGGTAGCCATTCACCGCATTGCGGGTATCACTTCATGTAAAGTCAGCCCGTTACATACGAATGAGTATCCTGCCAAAGCTCCGCGCCCTCAGTACTCGGTATTGGATAAGACGAAGATAAAAAAGACTTTCGGTATAGAGATTCCCCATTGGGAAGAGAGCTTACAGATTTGTATTGAGAGACTGGATTTTTAGGCACGGATTACACGGATTTCGCAGAGAGGAATAATAATGTTGTGTGAAGAACTGACGTCGAAGATTATTGCGGCATTTTGCGAGGTTCATAAGACGTTGGGATTCGGATTTTTGGAACAAGTGTATCAAAATGCACTTTACCTTGAGCTGAAAGAAAGAGGACTGAAATGTGAATGTCAGAAAGATTTAAATGTATATTATAAAAATAGAATAGTAGGTACGTATAGAACGGATATGATAGTTGAGGACGCTATTATCTTAGAATTGAAAGCTGTTTCTACGCTAAGACCGGAACATGAATGGCAGTTGGTGAACTATCTGAAAGGTACAAATTTGCAGGTAGGTTTATTGCTGAATTTTGGCTTAAGCGCAGAAATAAAGCGTAAGATACTGACACATTAAAAAAACTGTGAAATCCGTGTAATCCGTGCCTGAAAAATAATTAGTTATGGCAAATCAAGAAATACAGAGAAGACGAACCTTTGCGATTATCGCGCATCCGGATGCCGGTAAGACATCGCTGACTGAAAAACTACTACTTTTTGGCGGTCAGATTCAAGTGGCGGGTGCAGTAAAAAGCAACAAGATAAAGAAGACGGCAACGTCGGACTGGATGGATATTGAGAAACAGCGTGGTATATCCGTGACCACCTCTGTAATGGAGTTTGATTATCGTGATTATAAAATCAACATTCTCGATACCCCGGGTCACCAGGACTTTGCCGAAGATACTTATCGTACATTGACGGCGGTAGACAGCGTTATCATTGTGGTGGACGGTGCGAAAGGTGTGGAAACCCAGACACGCAAGCTGATGGAAGTCTGCCGTATGCGCAACACTCCGGTGATTATCTTCATCAATAAGATGGACCGTGAGGCAAAAGACCCGTTCGACTTGCTGGATGAGCTGGAAGAGGAGCTTTCTATCCATGTCCGCCCTTTGACATGGCCTATTGAGAGTGGCGCCCGCTTCAAAGGGGTTTATAACATCTATGAACATAACCTGAACCTTTACCAACCTTCCAAACAAGTGGTGACAGAGAAGGTGGAAGTAGATGTAAATACGGAAGAACTGGATAACCAGATTGGTTCGTCGCTGGCAGACAAGCTGCGTAGCGAACTGGAACTGATAGACGGAGTATACCCCGATTTCCAAGTAGAAGAATATCTGAAAGGTGAACTGGCTCCCGTATTCTTTGGCTCTGCCTTGAATAATTTCGGTGTACAGGAGTTGTTGGACTGCTTTGTAGAGATAGCTCCCAGCCCCCGTCCTGTAAAAGCGGAAGAACGTGAAGTGGAACCGGATGAGCCGAAATTCACAGGCTTTGTTTTCAAAATTACCGCTAATATCGACCCGAATCACCGTTCATGTATCGCATTTTGTAA
Organism: Bacteroides propionicigenes; assembly: GCF_018390535.1. GTDB lineage: Bacteria > Bacteroidota > Bacteroidia > Bacteroidales > Bacteroidaceae > Bacteroides > Bacteroides propionicigenes. The sequence continues at coordinate 90,238 of NZ_JAHBBW010000003.1, forward strand.
GATATGTTCCGGTAAGTTCACCCGTAATACGCCTTACCTGCATGTGCGTCATGGCAAAACAATGCGCTTCTCTTCGCCCACACAGTTTATGGCACAACGTAAGACTACCATCGACGAAGCATGGGCGGGAGACATTATCGGCCTGCCGGATAACGGCACGTTCAAGATTGGCGATACGCTGACCGAGGGTGAGATGCTCCACTTCAGAGGATTGCCGAGTTTCTCGCCGGAGATGTTCAAGTACATTGAAAATGCCGACCCTATGAAGCAGAAACAACTTGCCAAGGGTATCGACCAATTGATGGACGAAGGTGTGGCGCAGTTGTTTGTCAACCAGTTCAACGGACGCAAGATTATCGGTACGGTAGGACAATTACAGTTTGAGGTCATTCAATACCGTCTGGAAAATGAATACAGCGCCAAGTGCCGTTGGGAGCCGTTGAGCCTCTACAAGGCTTGCTGGATTGAGAGTGACGACCCCGCCGAACTGGAATCTTTCAAGAAACGTAAGTACCAGTATATGGCGAAAGACCGTGAAGGCAGGGATGTATTCCTGGCAGACAGCGGTTACGTCTTGCAAATGGCGCAGATGGACTTTAAGAATATAAAGTTCCACTTTACGAGCGAGTTCTGATTGCACATGAAGTCTTTTTTCAATTTTATTCTGCTGTTATTTCTCCTGTGGGGAGTGGCAGCCTGTTCTTCCCCTGCCAATAAAGACATGCTGGAGTACGAACAAACTCTTGTTCATGCCGACTCTCTGGTACAGTCCGGTGCTGCCGACAGTGCCCGTACCGTTCGTTTGCTTTCCGAACTGCATCGCGAATACGCTCAGGTGAAAGAGCAATCCGGAGGGAGACCCCTGCGCCTGATGCCTGCTACGGGGTGGAAGCACACCCTTTGGGGAGTATTCGCCACATTGATGTTGAGTCTGAACGTTTGGCTCTCCATACGGGATATAAAGTTTACGAATGATCGCAAGCACCGGCGTTATCTTGTAGACTTGAGTGAGAACGAACACCGCCTGTTCAACAATGAGCGTGAGCGTGCCGAACTGGAAGAATGTCTTCGGGAAATGTCACTGGAAGATGACGAACGTGAGGAGGTGCAGCACTCGCTGGTAAATCTTATGGCCCATGGCAGCCAACTGCACGAAGAGAACAATGCTCTGCGCTCCCGCCTCAAGGAGTATGAAGACCATCCTGTTCCTCGCGAGCTGGAGCTGTTGGAGAAAGAGGGTGAACGCGTCCGCGAATTGGACGGGCAGGTACAAGCGCTCACTGCCACCTTGATAGATAGTGATGAGGTGGTGGAGCGGTTGCGCAGCCATCCCAAGTTTCTTACGGAAGTTCAGTGGGAACATTTACGACAACTGACAGATAAAGTGTATATGGGCGTTTCCGACCGCCTCACTTTCCGTTTTTCTCAACTTACACCTGCCGACCTTCAGCTTTGCTTGCTGATGCGTCTGCGCTTCACGAATGCGCAGATAGCAACGCTTACGGCTGTCTCTCCCGCTTCTGTCTCCCAGCAGAAGTTCCGCTTGAAAAAGCGGTTGATACAGTCGGATGAATCTTTGTTCAAAAACGGGGAGACGGTGGATGCGGTGGTGTGCGGGTGTTGATGCGTGTAGTCTCTTTTTTACTGTTAAAAATACTCTATTATACAATTACTCAAGAATTCTCTACAGCTTTATTGTTTCTCTATGTGTAAAGTTTTGTTGTAATCCGGACGAGATACTCGGAACTGTAATAAATTTAGTTAGATTGCAAAAAAGTCCCGTCAAAAATGCTTCTTGTCGGAGGAATTAAAGATAACGACTGTGGTACTCTCATATGCCGACAGAGGCAGCCTTGTATAACGACAGAGGTGACCTTGCATAACGACAAAGCCTGTCATTATTAAGATAGTATATCCGGTGTTTGTGTTTTGTTGTATTGTAGAGATGTGTCATTTGCAATTGGTTGATTTTTAGTTGTTTTGTAAGATTTGCTGTAGAGTCGATTTTCTTGTTTTTCTTTCTTGTGCTCTTTAACTTTGCAACATCGAATTTGAGAAAAACGAAATACTTAATTGTTGAGGCCTCGCGATAGAGTTTTTTCTTATTACTTCTTGAAAAAGATGTGGCTTCGATCGGCCTTTAATCTGATCGGTCAAAGCGGTGATGACCGGTTCACCTGCAATTATTTTATATATGTACTTAATATATTATCAGTTATGTTTTATAAAAGAACTCAGCAAAAAATCAATGGTTTGTGGTATCCAAAATCTATCACATGGGGTAAGGCCGTTACAAGTAATCAGGTGGCGGATCAATTGGCGTTACTTTCTACCATAACTCGTGGTGACGCATATGCTATTATCAAGAATTTGGGAAATGTACTTTCTCTTTATATGGCACAAGGACGTACGGTAAAAATAGACGGAGTCGGTACCTTTTATTATACAGCTGCCGCCAATAAGAACGGAGTAAAAACGTCTAAGGAGGTCAGCGCTTCTCAAATAGTGGGTGTACGCGTCCGTTTTATTCCCGAAGTAGAACGAGACATTAATAATAAGATTGTTACTCGTAGTATGGTAAACAGTAATATTTGCTGGGAAGAGTGGGGCAAAACTTCAGCTTCCGGCAATGGCGGTAACGGTGATGACATTGAGAGCGGTGAAGCGGAAAATCCGTTAGGATAATCTTTAATAACATCCGGGCGGCATTCCGTACCAATGTTACAGTATTGATAAATGAGTTCCCATATTGTCCTTCCGGGCAATATGGGAACTTTTGTTTTAGCATTATTTATAATTATATTGCACTATCCTTTAATGAATTATCGCTAATTTCGTACGATTTTTTATAAATCGGACAGAATAACTAATAAATTATAATATGGAAAACTTAAACATAGCGCTTCTGCTAATGGTGGTAGGTATGGCAACAGTGTTTGCTATCCTATTGATTGTTATCTACTTAGGAAAGGGTCTCATTGCTCTTGTGAATAAATATGCTCCCGAAGAGGTTGCTCCTGCCAAACAGGCGGCAAATGCTCCTGCGGCTATTCCCGGCAATATCATGGCGGCTATCAGTGCGGCTGTTACAGTAGTGACACAAGGCAAGGGTAAGGTAGCGAAAGTAGAGAAAATTTGAAATAACTAATCTTATATAAACACACACAGGAATAATTTAGTATGAAAAAAGAAATTAAGTTCAGTTTGGTATTCAGGGATATGTGGCAAAGCGCCGGAAAATATGTTCCCCGTGTAGACCAACTGGTAAAGGTAGCTCCTGCCATTATCGAGATGGGATGTTTTGCCCGTGTAGAAACGAATGGCGGTGGTTTTGAACAGGTAAATCTTTTGTTTGGTGAAAATCCCAATAAAGCTGTGCGCGAGTGGACGAAGCCTTTCCACGAAGCCGGCATCCAGACACATATGTTGGACCGTGCGCTGAATGGTTTGCGCATGAGCCCTGTGCCTGCTGATGTGCGCAAGTTGTTTTATAAAGTAAAGAAAGCGCAGGGTACGGACATTACGCGTACTTTCTGCGGACTGAACGATATACGTAACATCGCTCCTTCCATCACTTATGCACACGAGGCGGGAATGATTTCGCAGTGCTCTCTCTGCATCACCCATTCACCTATCCATACAGTGGAATATTATACGGATATGGCATTGAAGCTTATCAAACTGGGTGCGGACGAAATCTGTATAAAGGATATGGCAGGTATCGGTCGTCCGGTATCTCTGGGTAAGATTGTGGCCAATATCAAAGCCGCCCATCCGGAAATTCCCATTCAATATCACAGCCATGCAGGTCCCGGTTTCAATATGGCGAGCATTCTCGAAGTATGTGAAGCCGGCTGCGACTACATCGACGTAGGTATGGAGCCGTTGTCATGGGGTACCGGACATGCTGACCTGCTTAGTGTGCAAGCCATGCTGAAAGACGCCGGTTTCCAAGTGCCTGAGGTCAATATGGAAGCCTATATGAAGGTTCGCGCCCTGATACAAGAATTTATGGATGATTTCCTCGGCCTGTACATCAGCCCGAAGAACCGTCTGATGAACTCGTTGCTGATTGGTCCGGGACTTCCGGGCGGCATGATGGGCAGCTTGATGGCGGACTTGGAATCCAATCTGGAATCTATCAACAAGTATAAGGCTAAACGTAACCTGCCGTTTATGAAGCAAGACGAACTGCTGATTAAACTCTTCAACGAAGTGGCTTACGTATGGCCGCGTGTAGGTTACCCGCCGTTGGTAACGCCGTTCAGCCAATATGTAAAGAACCTCTCCATGATGAACGTGATGGCTATGGAGAAAGGCAAGGAACGTTGGGGCATGATAGCCGACGATATTTGGGATATGCTGTTGGGTAAAGCCGGTAAGCTGCCGGGTGAGCTTGCACCCGAAATTGTGGAAAAGGCGGAACGTGAGGGACGTAAATTCTTCAACGGCAACCCGCAGGACAATTATCCCGATGCGCTTGATAAGTACCGCAAGCTGATGAAAGAAAACAAGTGGGAACTTGGAGAGGATGATGAGGAACTCTTTGAGTATGCCATGCATCCGGCGCAATACGAGGCTTACAAGAGCGGCAAGGCTAAAGAGGATTTCTTGGAAGACGTGGAAAAACGCCGTGCCGAACGTGATAAATCTCCTTTGGATGACGCCAAACCCAAAACGCTTACCGTACAGGTGGACGGACAGGCTTATCGCGTGACGGTGGCCTATGGCGACATAGATCTTCCGGCTTCCGCTACCGAGAAAGTCACTGCCCCCGTAGGTGAAGGACAGGAAGTGGCGGCTCCGCTCGAAGGCAAGTTCTTCCTGACCAAGAATGCGCAGGAAACTCCGCTCAAGGTAGGAGACAAGGTGAAGGAAGGCGACCTGCTTTGCTACATCGAAGCGATGAAGACTTATAATGCTATCCGTGCCGACTTTGGCGGAACAGTTACCGCTATCTGTGTCAACCCGGGTGATTCTGTTTCTGAAGATGATGTATTAATGAAGATTGGATAATGGAAGATATATTTGCAAAACTTTATGATATGACGGCGTTCAGCAATATCATTGCCGATCCGTCGTTCCTTGTAATGTATGCCATTGCCTTCATTTTGCTGTATCTGGGCATCAAGAAGCATTACGAACCGCTGTTGCTGGTTCCCATCGCTTTCGGTGTGCTCATAGCCAACTTCCCCGGCGGAGAGATGGGCGTGATTCAGGCGGATGAAAACGGTATGGTAATGGTGAACGGAGTGCTGAAGAACATTTGGGAGATGCCGTTGCATGAGATTGCGCACGACCTCGGACTGATGAACTTCATCTACTATATGCTGATAAAGACCGGATTCCTGCCGCCTATTATCTTTATGGGTGTGGGTGCGCTGACGGACTTCGGACCTATGCTCCGCAATCTGCGCCTTTCCATATTCGGTGCGGCTGCACAGCTTGGTATCTTTACAGTGCTGCTGTGCGCGGTTATGATAGGTTTTACACCGCAGGAAGCCGGTGCATTGGGCATTATCGGTGGTGCAGACGGTCCTACGGCTATCTTTACTACCATTAAACTTGCTCCGCACTTGCTGGGCCCTATCGCTATTGCGGCCTACTCGTATATGGCGTTGGTTCCGGTTATTATTCCATTGGTCGTGAAACTCTTCTGCAGCAAGAAGGAACTGATGATTAACATGAAAGAGCAGGAGAAGCTCTATCCTTCAAAGACCGAGATAAAGAACCTGCGTGTATTGAAGATTATTTTCCCGATTGCCGTTACTACCATTGTAGCCCTTTTCGTACCTACGGCGGTGCCTTTGATTGGTATGTTGATGTTCGGTAACCTGATTAAGGAAATAGGCTCCGACACCAGCCGCCTGTTCGATGCAGCGGCCAACAGCATTATGAATGCGGCAACCATCTTCCTGGGATTGAGCGTGGGTGCTACCATGACGAGCGAGGCGTTCCTTAACTGGACTACTATCGGTATCGTTATCGGCGGTTTCCTTGCATTTGCCTTGTCTATTACGGGCGGTATCTTCTTTGTGAAACTATTCAATCTGTTCTCCAAGAAGAAGATTAATCCGCTGATTGGTGCAACAGGGTTGAGCGCTGTGCCCATGGCAAGTCGTGTATGTAATGAAATTGCTACTAAGTATGATCCCAAGAATCATGTGCTGAATTACTGTATGTCCAGTAATATTTCCGGTGTTATCGGCTCTGCGGTGGCGGCGGGCGTACTGATTTCGTTCCTCGGATAAGGGATTGATGATATAAAATAATGTGTTAAAACTTTGATTGATTTCTCATTCTGCCAATCAAAGTTTTAACACATTATTTTTTTACGCTTGCCTTTATTCACTGATAGCCTTTCTATATTCAACTACTGCCATTTTCGCGGCAAGGTGTGCGTTGATAAGGTTGGTTTGCGCTTGCGTCCACGAAAGTTGCGCGGAAAGTACATCGACCATGCTTGCCCTGCCTTCATTGTATGAGAATGTAACCAAGTCGAGATTCTCTTCGGCAAGCGCCATATTCTCTTGGGCTGTCTTTACCTGCTGTTCTGTTTCCGTCAGTTTGGTGGTAGCGGCAGACAACTCTTCCAAAATATTATCGGCTACATAGCTTTGCTGTAATTTCTGAATACCTATATATGCTTTTTGTTGGCGGTTGGCCTTGAAGCGTGCACCCCATCGGAAAATGGGGATGTTGAGATTGAGCCCCGCAATGGGAGTATGAGGTACGTCTTGTCCCATATAGGCGATACCGGTATCCCATCCGGTAGCTAAAAACATACTGAGTTGGGGATTGTACTGGCTGAGGGCGGCCTTGCGTTGCGCTTCGCTCTTGGCAATACTGACACTGGTTCCGGCATAGTCCGCACGGCGTCCTAATACTTCGTTGAGACTCAGTAAATCAACGGGTGGACAGTAGGCACTGATTTCGCAAAGGCTGTCTACTGCGGCGTCCGGTTTTACTCCCATCAGAATATTGAGTTGCTGTAAGGCAAGGGTATAGTTCTGACGGGATTTGATGAACTGCAACTCGGCCTCTTTCTTGCGGGTGGAAATCATTAATAAGTCCGTACGACTGATAGCGCCGTCGTTAAACCTGTCTTGAATGATGCTGTATTGTCGGTTGACAATCTCTACAAAACGAGCGGCAGCTTCGAGTGTCGCCAATGCGGCCGAGGCATTCCAATAAACAGCATCGCTCTGGTAGTGTATTTGGTCAAGGGTCAGTTCTATGTCAAGTTTATCCAGTTCCTCATCGGCTTTGGCTATTCTCTTTTGGGCAATGAGTGAACCGCCTGTATAAAGGGGCTGCCCTAATGTAGCCAATGCCTGGTAGGTATAGGGACGGTATTGTCCCGCAGGACTGTTCCAATCATCCAGATGACTTAAATTGGCAGTTCCTTCGGCGGTAATGTCTATCTTGGGCAGGAAGCCTGTCTGTACTATTTTGCGGGCTTCGGTGCTTGCGGCGGCTTTCAGACGTTGCTGCTTCAGTAATTGGCTGTATGCTTCTACCTTGTCCCGATAAGCCTCGCGGCTGAGATGCGTTTCCTGTGCCACGGCACTTATGCCGAGACCGATTACTGATAATATAAGTATAATTTTTCTCATCATTCAAATAGTAAATCGTAAATAGTCAAATCGTAAATTCTTTCATCCTTTTATCCCCTGTATCGCACAGTAGGCCACAGGCAACACAAACAGGGTGAGTATCGAAGCTACCAGCAGACCGCCCATGATAGTGGCTGCCATACCGCCGAACATGGCGTCGAATAATAACGGCAGCATACCCAGAATGGTGGTGCCCGATGCCATGGCTACGGGAACGATTCGGGTGGTCGTTGCGCTGATGACCGCTTCGCGTGGCGCTTTTCCGGCAGCCGTTTCCGCATCAATCTGGTCTACGAGGACAATGGCGTTCTTGATATTCATTCCGATAAGTCCCAGTAAGCCCAAGATGGCGAAAAAGTCGAACGTCTTGCCCAATAGCAGTAGTCCCAATACGATGCCGATAAAGATGAGCGGCAACATCAGCAATATGACAATGGGTTTGCGGTAGGTTTTGAACAGGAACAGCAGGGTGACGAACATCAGGAAAAACGTCAGCGGCATATTGGCTGCCAGTGCGGCATTGGATTCGGTTTGGCTTTCCTGTTCGCCGAAGTACTTCATGGTATATCCTTCGGGGACGTCTATTTCGTTCTGCACCTGTTCCCATACACGGTTAAAGGCGGCAATGGCGTTCACTCCCCGGCGGGGGTCGGCTTGTGCCATCATAACCATTTGGCGGTTGTAGTCCTTTACATTGGAGAACTTATACTGATAGTCGAACTCACTGACCACTTGTTCCAGTGTGGTGGTTTCACGCGTAGTCCCGAATACGGGCAGTGTACGCAGGTCGTTAATGCGGAATGAGTCGGTTGTATTATCTTTCAGCAGGATAGGGAGTACTTGGTCGCCTTGCCGGTATTCTCCCAATGTCATTCCATTGGTGCCGATTTGTATGCTTTGCGCCATGCTTTGGCGGGACACGCCTAACGGTTGCGCACGCTCCTGGCTGTATACGGGTTTCCATATGGGAATCTTGTTGCCCCATGAATTGCGTATATTGATAAGGTCTTTGTCGCGGTGCATCATCTCCAGAACTCGGTTGGTTAGTGCCACTAAAGTATCTGTGTTATTGCCGATAAAGCCTATCTCGATAGCGGCATCTACGGCAGGCGAGAGTTTGAAGAGTGTGGTGCGGGTGATGGCATTGGGGTAATTCTCCTTCATATAGCTGTCCAGATTCTCCTCATATTCCTTGGTATATTTGCTGTCTGTCACTTCTACCAGAAGGTTGGCGAAGTTAGGTTTCGGACCGACGGAAGTGGATGCCAGATAGTAGCGTAGAGGGGTACTGCCGAAGGTGACGGAAACCCGTTTCACTTCCGGCTGTTCCAGCAGATGGGCTTCCACTTTCTTCATTTCCTTCTCTACATCGCGGATACCGTATCCGTCGGGATAGAATACGTCGGCACGGAAATAAGGCTTGTCCAGTGAGGGAAAGAAGTTTTGCGGCATCAGTCCCATGATAACGAGGGAGAGGATGAACAATACGACCATGCTTCCCAACGTCAACGATTTTTTGCGTATCAGCAGGCTGAGGACAGATGCGAACTTATGGTAGAAAGGCTTGTCGTAAGGATCTTTGTTGCAGTTGCCGGTTCGGGCTTTCAGTATGAAGTTACCGAAAGTGGTGGTTTGCGTCAATGCCAGTACCCAGCTTAATCCTAACGAGATAGCCAAGACGATAAATAACGGCTTCACAATCTCGGCAACGGAAGACGGTGCAAGATAAAGCGGCAGGAAGGAGCAGATGGCTATAAACGTTGCTCCAAGCAGTCCCCATTGCGGTTTGGTGGCGCCGTCTATCAGCGCTTTCCGTCTGTTTACACCGCGGGCTATGGCGATTTGCGCGTTGTCGGTCACTACGATGGCGTTGTCCACCAGCATTCCCATGGCGATGATGAAGCCTGCCAGCGAGGTACGGTTTAATCCGACTCCCAAAAATGACATGATAAGCAGCGTACCGCCGATGGAGAATATCAGTGAAGAACCGATGAGCACGCCGGCACGCATCCCCATTACCAGCATGATGATGACAATTACAATCAGAATGGATTCTATCAGGTTGATAATGAAACCATTGTTTGCTTCTTTGGCTATGATGTTTTCGGGATAAAGGCTTTCCAATTCCAGCCCCACGGGAATGAGAGGCAGCAGTTCGGCGAGTTTCTTGTCTACCAGTTCGCCGGTTTTTACCACATCCTTCTGCGGGTCGGTGGAGACACCGATGCCGATAGCCCGTTTTCCGTTGACGTGCATGATAGTGCCGGGCGGATCCATGTAGCCCTTCTCGACAATGGCTATGTCACCCAGCTTGACCTGACCGCCGGGAGTGGTGATTAGCTGGTTACAGATGTCGTTGACGGTGGTATAAGTGCCGTTGGCGACAATGCGTAGCTGTTGTTCGCCCGCGTCGATTTCACCCGTATTGATAATCTGGTTCTGCGATTGCAGCAGGCTTGCCAGTTGTTTGGGGTCGATACCCATCCCTGCCAACTTGTTTACGGAGATAAAGATATTGATTACTTCCGTTTGTGTGCCGAACAGGGCTACTTTCATAACTCCTTCGGCAGTGATGACCTGAGTTTTGATACGTTCCGCCCAGTTGCGCATTTCTTCATAAGAGAAACCGTCGTCTCCGACCAGTCCGTAATAAATGCCGAATACATCGCCGAAGTCGTCCGATACCGTTGGCACGGAAGCTCCGGCGGGCAGTTGGGGTTGTATGTTGAGAACCTTACGACGCAGTTCATCCCATTTTTGCGGGATAGATGCTGCGGAGAGCGAAGGCTGCAGCTCGAACGTAATCTTGGAAAGTCCGTACATGGACTCCGACTTTATCTTGTATACTCCGCTCATACTCTGTATTTCGCGGGAGATGGGTTCGGTAATGAGTCGTTCCACTTCAGCGGGTTCGGCTCCGGGATAGCGTGTCATAATGACCGCCGTCTTGATGACAAAGGGGGCGTCTTCTTTCTTTCCCAAACGACCGAATGAGAATATGCCGCCGATGAGCAACACAGCAAGGAAGAAATAGACAATCTTTGTATTGTCTAATGAATATTTGGCTAAGTTCATATCTAAAAAGTGATAAAGTTATAAAGTGATAGGGGACAGGCTGTTACTCTACCTCTTTTACTCTCTGCCCCTCTACGAGTTGGTATACTCCGGCGATAACAACAGTTTCATCCGGTTTTAGCCCTTTGGAGATGAGAATATTGGCTTCACCGGTCGGTGAATATACGGTTACTTCGCGGCGGCTTACTCTGTTATCTTTCACTATCCATACGTAGGTGTTCTTGTTCTCGCTGTCACCGAATACGGCGCTTAGCGGTACATTCATCAGCTTTTCCTCTATAAAAGGAGCGATGTCCGAGGCGAGACGGATGTTACAGGTAAATCCGGGCTTCACATCATATACGGCACGGTCAAAAGCAGGGTCTTCGATGGTGATGGTAACCGGGATGCCCGTACCGTCTGTTGAAATATCGAGATATTCTTCCAGTTTGGCATTGAATATCGTACCCTTATAAGTATCGAACTCCACCTTGAACGTGGCGTCTTTGGCACGAAGCAGGTACAGGTAATCATCGGGTACGGTGAATTTTATGCGGAGTTTCTGTGTATTTACCAGCCGTACAATCCCTTCTCCCGAATTTACACGCTGATAGTTCTCTACCAGACGTTTTTCGATAGAGCCGTCGAAAGGGGCGAGCAGTTTCGTATCTCGCATATTGTTGGTGGATAACTCGTAGGCGGATTTAGCTTTCTGATAATTGGCTGCACTGATTTCGTACTCCTGCAGGGATATGGCTTGGCGGCTCAGTAGCCGCTTGTTGCGCTCAACCTGTGCGGCAGCGGTTTCGTAGGCAGCCTTGTCGGCGGCATACTGCAGGGAAATATCCCGAGGGTCGATGGCGGCAATCAATTGTCCTTTCCTTACTCTTTGTCCTTCCACTACCGGAAGATTGATGATTTGTCCGCTGACACGAAATGCCAGTTTCACATATTCCACCGCTTCTACCATGCCGGAGAAATCCTTGAGAATTACTGACTGTGAACGTACGGTAGCGGTTTTCACAGGTCGAACGAGGGTGGTTTCTTCCCTCTCTTTTTGCCCGCAGGACGTAATGATGAACGTCACCGCCAAGGCGAACAGATACATTTTCTTCATTTATTCCGATTAAGACAAGTCTTTGAGGTTGACGGTCAAATCCAACCCTTGTCTTAATTCATAAACGTTTTGATATACCTGTATGTTCAGTTGGCTTCCGGCGGTCAGGCTGATTTTTATCTCTTTGCTTATCTGTATATGCAGTGTATTGCCTAAGTAATTCACTTTAAACGAATAACTATTCCATTTCTCCGGTATGACGGGTGCTATCTTAAGTGTGTCATTCTGAATCTGCAATCCTGCAAACCCTCGTACAATGGCCAGCCAGCTACCCGGCATACTGGTGATATGCAGTCCCTCGTCTCCTTCGTTGTTGTAGTCGTCCAAGTCGAGGCGGGTGGCGTGTAAGAATAGCTGATACGCTTTCTCTACTTTTCCGATGCGTGCGGCAAGAATAGAATGGATATGCGGAGAGAGGGAAGACTCATGCACCGTCATTGGTTCGTAGAATTCGAAGTTGCGGCGGATGGTTTCCGTGTCAAAGTTGAAATAATAGAGGTATAGACCAAGGAGAACATCGCTCTGTTTGATGTAGCAGGAACGTAAGATACGATCCCACGACCAGTACTGGTTGATGGGGCGCTCGCCATCGGGAATGGCATCGGTGCTTTGCAGAACCTTATCCATATAGCCGTCGTTTTGGATGAAAATGCCGCGTTCCGGGTCTTCCGGCAGATATATCCGTTCGATAATATCCCGCCAACGTTCACTCTCTTCTGCATAATTCAGTTGGGTGATGCGGCGTATGCGGGCATATTCGTCAGGATATTGTCGTGCGATGATTTCGAGGAAGCTGAGAGTGGTTCTGAGGCAACGCATACAAGAGTAGTTGGTATACCAGTTGTTGTCCACGTTGTTTTCATATTCATTGGGTCCGGTAACTCCCAAGATAACATATTTTTGTTTGGGTTGTGAGAAAGATACCCGCTGGCTCCAGAAGCGGCTGACGGCTATCATTACTTCCAATCCGTAATGAGCGATATAATCCAGTGTACCGGTAAGAGTGGAATGTTGCAGGATGGCATAGACAATCATATTGTTCCGATGAATCTCTTCAAAGGTGATTTCCCATTCGCTATGGCATTCTTCTCCGTTGCCGGTGACTTGCGGAAATAGGGCGGCGCCATTATCGAATCCTAACTTACGTGCATTTTCAATGGCTTTGGGCAGTTGCTTATAGCGGTACATCAGCAGGTTCTCGGCAATCTTTTTCGGGGTAGAAAGCAGGAAGAAAGGCACACAGCACAATTCGGTATTCCAGTAAGTATTTCCGCCATACTTTTCTCCGGTGAAGCCTTTAGGACCGATATTCAGGCGTGGGTCATCTCCCCGGTAGGTCTGGTAGAGTTGGAAGATATTATAGCGTATGCCTTGCTGGGCTTCAGGGTCTCCTTCAATCGTAACATCAGCCTCATCCCATATCTCTTGCCAGGCTTCCCGGTGCTCCTGTACCAAAACATCCCAACCCGTACTTTTGGCTTTACGGGCCTCGGATACGGATTCCTCTATCAAGTCCTGCCGTTCATAGTAAAGAGACGATGCAATAGCTGTGTATTTAATGAGTGTTACGGTATCTCCCGGTTTCACTTCTATGCCTACGCTGAAACCGGTTTGCTTTTCTTTCTCTATCCGTATCGGGTTGGCGAATGTCTCTTTGTTGTTCTTGAAGAACTGATAGGTCATGGCGTAACATATTTGCGCATCTTCCCGTCTGGTTTGTGTCCATAGATAGGCACAATCACTGGTGGCGCCGGAACGAAGTATATTCCATATCTTTTCATCAGAATGGTCGGCTTGGTTCACGATGTCACCGTTAAAGGTCGGTACAAGAGATATTTTACCGGCATAGTTGATAGATGTAGCGCTGTACTTTATAAGGCAGAGATTGGGATGTGCCATATCTGTGATATGCTCCACGTGCAGGCGGAGCTGGTGGCCTCGCGGAGAAGTTACTTCCACATCCCGGTAGGAGATACCCGCCTTCATATCAAGGCGTCTGTTGAAACTGTCTACCTCCCATTGGGCCAAGTCCAGCTCTTCGTCAATAAGGCGCAGGCTGATGCGGCTCCAGTCCGGAGCATTGGGGATACGTGTGTAAAATCGCGGGAACCCGTTCTTCCACCAGCCTACACGGGTTTTATCCAGAAATGTGATACCTGCCACGAATGCGCCCCGATAGCTGTCGCTACTGTATGGTTCTTCAAAATATCCCCGTTGCCCGAAACGGCCGTTTCCAAGGCTGAATATGCTTTCGGACCATCGCATATGGTCGGCTTGAAAACTATCTTCTATAATATTCCATTCGTCAGTTTTAAGGTATTTCTTCATGGCAGTCTTTTTTTGTTGTCTTTATGCTTTTTCTCCCTTAGTTTCTTTTATCAGATATACACAAACAGCTCCGATGATGAGCATCACACCTGCCATTACCAGCATATTGATTTCCGGAGGGAGCATTCCTTCCGGTGTAAACAGCGCCAAGATACTTCCTCCTAATGCTGCGGCCACGATTTGCGGGATACAGATTGTTCCGTTAAACAGTCCGAGATAGGTACCCATATGCCCGCCGGACAGAGCGTTGGTCAGAATGGTGAAGGGTAATGCCAACATGGCAGCCCATGCACAACCTATCAGCAGGAAAGATATGAACAGTACATATTGGCTATGTACAAAATAGGTGGATATGAAGCCGATACCACCCAATACAAGGCTTAGTGCATAGATGAAGCGGCGGTCTTTGAATATGGGAATGCAGACTGCCCAAAGCACTGAACCGATGGCTTGTACGGCAAACAATACACCTACCCAGTTGGCGGCTTCCTGATATTGCAGACTTTTGGTGTCAAGAACTATTTTGCTGATGCCGTTTACAGTGTGTTCCACAGTGGGAGCGTCAAAAACATTTGCAGCTATACTGCCGTTGGTGTATGTCCACATAAACATAAAAGCAAACCAACAGAAGAACTGTACCAGTCCTACCGTCCAAAAGGCTTTCGGCGCTTTAACCAGCAACTTCAGCATATTGATTTTCTCATGTTCCTGCTCTTCCGTGATGCCATGATATTCGGCATATTCGGCAGGCGGCATTTCCTTGACTTTGACTGTCGTATAAATAACGCAGAATATCAAAATAGCCGCTCCGATGTAGAACGAATAGATTACAGAATCGGGAATTACTCCTTGCGGTGCCGTATTGCTGATACCTATCCATGCAAATATAAACGGGAACAAATACCCCACCAAGCTGCCGGCATTACATAGGAAACTCTGGATGGAGTAAGCGAGTCCTTTCTGTTTCTCATTCACCATGTCACCCACCATCATCTTGAACGGTTGCATAGCCATATTGATAGAGGTATCCAAAAACATCAGTGATACCAAGCCGAAAATCATGGCCGTACTTACCGCCATACCGAAGCTGCCCGCATTGGGCAGAAGGCACATTACGAGCACTGCAATCAGCGAACCTATGAATAAATAGGGGATACGACGTCCGAATCGTGTCCAAGTCTTGTCGCTGGCAGCCCCAACGATGGGTTGCACTATGATACCTGCCAACGGTGGTAATATCCAGAAATAACTCAAACTGTGCGGGTCAGCTCCTAAAGTGGAGAATATACGGCTTATGTTCGCGCTTTGCAGGGCATACGCAATCTGTACACCAAAAAAACCGAAGCTGATGTTCCACAGTTTCCAGAAACTTAAATCGGGTTTTACTTTCATTGCTTTTTGTTTTTTATGATATTAGTTTATAGATAAATTCGGTTGATTGTGATTTCATTTTGTTGTTCCTCTGACTACCAGATTGGTTCGTACAATCTTGTTGGTGCTTTTCTCTTCATTTCCTTCCAACTTGTCGGTAAGGATACTGAAGGCGCTCTTGCCGACCTCTTCTCCGTGTTGCTCCACTGTCGTCAATTTCGGGTCGGTGCTTTGGGCGATGGCTCCGTCTGTAAAACCGCAGATGGAAACCTCGTCCGGAACTTTTAATCCGACCAGCTTACAGGCATACAATATACCTGATGCCGTTTCATCATTGATTGCAAAGAAACCGTCGGGACGGTTGTCGCTTTCCAACAAATCAGGTGTTATGGCAATGGCCCGTTCGCGATTGTCACATAGCTTAATCATGCTGTCGTCTACGGGAATCTTGTACTTCTTCATGGCATCCAGATAACCGTTACGCCGGTTCTTGGTGATTTCAAGATGAGGGTCGGCTCCGTAGAAGAAGATACGCTTGCATCCGGTCTGAATCATGTACTCTACGGCGGCAAATGAACCGGCGTAGTCGTCGACAACCACCCGTTCCGTTTTCAGCCCTGTACAGATACGGTCGTAGAAGACAATTGGAATATTGTTATTTAATAATTCCTGATAATGATCGTATTGTTCCGTATTCTTGGCAAGAGAGGCGATAACACCACAGACGCGGGCAGCAAGGAAAGAATGAACTATCTTTACTTCCTGTCCGTATGATTCGTTGCTTTGCGCCACGATTATATTGTAACCGGCTTCGGCTGCCGCAGTCTCAATACCGCTCAATACACATGAAAAGAAATGATGTACCAGCTGCGGCACAATCACACCAATCGTATTGCTGCGACTCGAACGAAGGTTGACGGCAAGCACATTGGGCTTGTAGTTATGTTCGCGTGCGTAAGCATGGATAAGGTCACGAGTCTCCCGGCTGATGTCCGGATTATCCTTGAGCGCTCTCGACACGGTGGAAGGAGAGACATTCAAGGCACGGGCAATGTCCTTGATGGTTATCTGCGGTTTATTCATTAGTATTGTTTCTTTTTCAGCCAAAGGTAACAGAAATAGAAATGCCTGACAAGAAAAACAAGCAGGCTTTAACAATTTTGTATGCAAAAATAATGGATTGATACGATACATTCTTACAGGTTGAATGTTATTGGATTATGAAACAGTGCAAACGATTGCATACGATTTGACAAAGTTAAAGTAAACCTGCAGCTCTTGCTTTGTGTTCTATTTTTTTATATTTGTCAGCGATAAATAATCTAATCAGTTGAATTATGAGAAACATAAGTGCATTTGTGTCTTTAATAGTATTTACTTTTTTTTGCCTTGCCTGTGGCGGAGGAGAAACAAAGTCATCTTCAGGCTCTACTCCGGAGCCTTCACCTTCCGAGGTGTTTGCTAAAGGTGCGGATATCAGTTGGATAACGGAATTGGAAGTTAAAGGGCATAAGTTTTATAATGCGTCCGGAGAGCAGCGTGAATGTACCGCTCTGATGAAAGAACTGGGACTGAATGCCGTGCGTTTGCGTGTATGGGTGAACCCTCAGAAACACGATAATTGGTGCAATAAAGCCGATATGTTGATAAAAGCTCAACGTGCCAAAGAGCTTGGCATGGATGTGATGATAGATTTCCATTATAGCGATTGGTGGGCAGATCCCGGACAACAGCATAAGCCGGCAGCTTGGAAAAACATGAATTTGACAGACTTGAAGAAGGCAGTTGGCGAGCATACTCGTGATGTACTTAGTGCGTTGAAGTTGAAGGGGATTACCCCTAAATGGGTACAAGTAGGTAATGAGATACGTCCGGGTATGTTGTGGGATGAGGATGCCGCTTTGAGCGGTGCTTCCTATAACATTAGGGAGTGTGATGTGAAAGATTCCGGAAGCACTTCTACGGCAATCAAATATTACAAGAATACATCCAATCTGGCAGCATTCATCAATGTCGGTTATGATGCGGTAAAGGAGGTATTTGAAGATGCCATCGTTATAGTTCATTTGGATAACGGTTACGATAATGAATTGTATACTTGGTTTTTTGACGAGTTGAAAAAGAATGGCGGTAAGTGGGATATGATAGGTATGTCACTTTATCCGTATTGGACCCGGATGGAGCATCCTGAATATACAGCCGCCAAAACCATAACGGACTGCATTGCTAATATCAAGAGTGTAAGTAAGAGATATGATTGTGACGTAATGGTAGTGGAAACCGGTATGGAATGTGCCGACGATCAGGGTAACTTGGCAAATGACTCTGTACTAAAGGAAGGTAAGGAACAATTAAGTCGTATTATAGAAGAGTGCCGCAACAATACTGACGGTCGTTGTAAAGGCGTCTTTTACTGGGAACCGGAATGTAAGCCCGGACAATATCGTCTGGGAGCTTTTACGGACGACGGAAAACCAACAATAATAATGGATGCTTTCAAAGAGTGAGAAATATTAAAATACTGATTCCATGAAGAAACTAATAAGTCTTGTTTTACTGAGTCTGCTTCTCTCTTTGCCGGCAGTAGCTCAGCGTTCGGAATATTTGCTTGAAAAGAACTGGAGATTTACTAAAGGGGATATAGTGAACGCTGTAGAACCGAAGTTTGACGACAGTAAGTGGGAGACGGTTACCGTGCCGCATGATTGGGCCATTTTCGGACCTTTCGACCGCAACCATGATTTGCAGAATGTTGCCGTTGCACAGAATTTTGAGGAAAAGGCATCCGTTAAGACGGGGCGTACCGGAGGACTTCCTTATGTGGGTATTGGCTGGTATCGCACAAAGTTTGATGTCCCTGCCGGTAAACAGACAGCTTTGGTGTTTGACGGGGCAATGAGTGAAGCCCGCGTCTATGTCAATGGAAAAGAAGCCTGTTTCTGGCCGTTTGGTTACAACTCTTTTCACTGCGACGTTACGGAACTGCTTAATGCGGACGGTAAGAATAATGTGTTGGCTGTCCGTCTGGAGAATAAGCCGCAATCCTCCCGTTGGTATCCCGGTGCGGGGCTGTATCGTAATGTTCATGTGGTGACAACAGAACGTATACATGTTCCGGTGTGGGGAACGCAACTCACCACTCCGCATGTATCTTCCGAATATGCTTCCGTGTACCTGCGCACCGAAGTTGCCAATGCGGGAGAAGATAATATTCGTATTGTGACGGAGATTATTTCGCCGGACGGCAAGGTGGTTGCCGTAAAAGACAATACCCGTAAGATAAACCACGGCCAACCCTTTGAACAGAATTTCCTGATAGATACTCCCGCCTTATGGTCGCCGGAGACACCTTATTTATATAAGGCATTTTCTAAAATATATGCGGACGGTAAGCAAGTGGATGAATATACCACCCGTTTCGGTATCCGTAGCATAGAGATTGTGGCGGATAAAGGTTTCTTCCTGAATGGCAGACACCGGAAGTTTCAGGGCGTTTGCAATCATCATGACTTAGGTCCGCTGGGTGCTGCCGTTAATGTGGCTGCCCTTCGCCACCAACTTACGCTATTGAAAGATATGGGTTGCGACGCTGTCCGTACTTCGCACAATATGCCCGCTCCCGAGTTAGTGGAACTTTGTGATGAAATGGGCTTTATGATGATGATAGAGCCTTTTGACGAATGGGACATTGCCAAATGCGAAAACGGTTACCACCGCTACTTCAATGAATGGGCGGAACGGGATATGGTGAATATGTTGCGTCATTACCGTAATAATGCAAGTGTGGTAATGTGGAGCATTGGCAATGAAGTGCCTACGCAATGCAGTCCCGAAGGATATAAAGTGGCTTCTTTCTTGCAGGACATCTGTCATCGGGAAGACCCTACACGTCTTGTTACGTGCGGGATGGATCAGGTATCCTGTGTTTTGGAAAACGGTTTTGCTGCTATGATAGACG
This sequence comes from Bacteroides propionicigenes, assembly GCF_018390535.1. GTDB lineage: Bacteria > Bacteroidota > Bacteroidia > Bacteroidales > Bacteroidaceae > Bacteroides > Bacteroides propionicigenes. The sequence goes on from NZ_JAHBBW010000003.1 coordinate 109,682, forward strand.
TACCCGGGCTTAATTACCGTGCTCATCGTTATATAGAGGCTTACAATGCACTCCCGCAGAACGTCATTCTCGGTTCGGAAACGGCATCTACTGTCAGCTCACGCGGTGTGTATAAGTTCCCGGTGGAGAAGCGTGCCGGTGCGCAGTATGACGACCATCAATGTTCGGGTTATGATGTAGAGTGCTGCAGCTGGTCCAATGTTCCCGATATGGACTTTGCCTTGGCGGATGACTACAATTGGACTATCGGACAATTTGTTTGGACAGGCTTTGACTATTTGGGTGAGCCTTCTCCATACGATACGGATGCATGGCCCAGCCATAGTTCCGTATTCGGCATTATAGATTTGGCGAGTATACCAAAAGACCGTTACTACCTGTATCGCAGCATTTGGAACAAGAAGGTAAACACGTTGCACATCCTTCCGCATTGGACATGGCCGGGAAGGGAAGGAGAGAATACGCCTGTTTTTGTCTACACCAGCTATCCTGCTGCCGAGCTGTTTGTTAATGGCAAGAGTTACGGAAAGCAACGCAAATTGACGGCACAGGAGAGTGAAGCCTTGCAGGGTAAAGATTCGCTTGCTTTGCAACGTCGCTATCGCTTGATGTGGATGGACGTTCCTTATGAACCGGGAGAACTGAAAGTTGTGGCCTATGACGCTTCCGGTAAGTCGGTAGAGGAAAAAGTAATCCGTACTGCCGGCAAACCTCATCATTTGGAAGTGGTGGCAGACCGTACCCGGCTTGCTGCAAACGGTAAGGATTTGGCATACATCACCGTCCGCATTGTGGATAAGGATGGCAATCTTTGCCCTTCGGACAATCGTCTTGTATCTTTCTCTGTAAAAGGGGCGGGGCGTTATCGCGCCGCTGCCAATGGCGATGCCACCAGTCTCGACCTTTTCCATCTGCCTGAAATGCCTGCCTTCAGCGGACAGCTGACGGCGATTGTGCAAAGCGGTGAGCAATCAGGTGAGATTGTTTTTGAAGCGAAGGCAAAGGGTTTGCGGACAGGAAGAATCGTATTATCTGCCGGCACAAAGCACTGATTGGGCTCTATGCCTTGTGCATAAACAAGCTGTCCTTTGTGCTTTTTGTCTCTTTCTCTTATCTGTTTTGTGCTTTTGCCTCATGCAAAACTTCGTTTTCCAATTGGGGGCTCTACGGTTGCCAACTGTGTGCCTGACAGCCCGCAATTGGCAACCGTAGAGCCCCCAATTGGAAAACGAAGTTTTATATCGTTCCGAGTAGCATTTTCTATGGTGTATACTAACTTTTCCTACTATGCTGTTGGTTTTTCCATCAGCTCCCTGTAACAGTTGCCGTTTTGTTTTTGTTCGCTAATCCCACAGTCGGAGACCGAAAATGTGATGCAATCGTTTGCACTCTTCTTGCTGCACTTTTTATCACATCTTTATTTTTTACTCGATAATATGGCATACATTTGTTGTATCATAATAAAGTATTTGAAGTACGTTCTGTAATAAGGTTAATATACTGAAACGTTATTTGAATATACATATAGATAATTAATATTGTTAACTTTAATTTTTAAATGCATGAAGCAAGTTAATCTTAGAATCTATCGAACGATTCTTCCCTTATTGTTAGGGTTATTCTTGTCAGTTGGCGTTTATGCACAGAACATCACAGTGAGAGGGCATGTGAAAGATGCCTTAGGTGGTGTGATTGGTGCTAATGTCGTAGAAAAAGGAAATACCGCAAACGGTACAATCACAGACTTGGATGGTAACTTCACGTTGTCTGTCCCTAGAGGAGCTACATTGATCGTGTCTTTTATTGGCTATAAGACGCAGGAAGTTCCGGCAACCTCATCGGTGGTAGTAACGCTGCAGGATGATGCGGAACTGCTGAACGAGGTCGTGGTCATTGGTTACGGTACAGTGAAAAAGAATGATGCTACCGGTTCTGTAACAGCCATTAAACCGGATAAGTTGAACAAGGGTTTGACTACGAATGCACAAGATATGATGACCGGTAAGATTGCCGGTGTAAGCGTCATATCCGATGGTGGAACTCCGGGTGGTAGTGCTACGATTCGTGTACGTGGCGGTTCTTCTCTTTCTGCCGAAAATGATCCGTTGATTGTAATTGACGGTTTGGCTATGGATAACAATGGTGTGAAAGGTTTGTCCAACCCTTTGTCTATGGTGAATCCTAACGACATCGAGAGTTTTACGGTACTGAAAGATGCTTCTGCTACGGCAATTTACGGTTCTCGCGCATCCAACGGTGTTATTATCATTACTACTAAGAAAGGTCAGGCAGGTTCCAAACCGCGTGTCTCTTATGACGGTAATGTCTCTTTCAGTAACGTAAAGAAGACACTTGACGTAATGGACGGTGACGAATTTCGTGCTTTTGTAGAGGAAATCTGGGAAGGTAAGGACAATGATGCTTACCGCAAGCTGGGTACCGCCAATACGGACTGGCAGGATGAAATCTACCGTATGGCAGTAAGTACGGATCATAATCTTACAATTTCGGGTGGTTTAAAGAATATGCCTTATCGTGTATCTTTCGGCTATACCAACCAGAATGGTGTTGTCAAGACTTCAAACTTCGAGCGCTATACGGCATCTGTCAATATTGCTCCTTCTTTTTTGCAAGACCATTTAAAGGTGAATGCAAACTTGAAAGGTATGTATGCCAAGAATCGTTATGCTGACGGAAGTGTAATCGGCACTGCGGCTTCCTATGACCCCACCCAGCCTATTTATTCTGACAATGAAATCCACCAGAAGTATTTCGGCGGTTATTCTCAATGGTATATTTCAGCATTTGATGATAAAGGTAAAAACACTTTGGGTGACAGCGAGTGGAACTATTATAAGAACTCGCAAGCTGCCTACAATCCGGTAGCTTCATTGAACCAGAAGGACGACCGTGCTACATCTAAGGCGTTGGTCGGTAATTTGGAATTGGACTACAAAGTGCACGGACTGGAAGATCTGCGTCTGCATGTAAGTGGAGGTATGGATTTGTCTACCGGTAAACAAGAAACGAGCTGGAGTCCGTATTCCGCTCAAAACAACTACTATGGTAATACAGGTTTTGATGAGACGGATAAGTACAATCTTTCTTTGAATATGTATGCTCAGTATTCAAAAGACTTTAATGAAAAGCATCATTTTGATGTAATGGGCGGTTATGAATGGCAGCACTTCCACCGCAAAGGCAATAGTTATTATGCCGGCTTGTATCCTTCCACCACTACCGTGGTAGATAAAGCTACAGGAGAAAGCATGGCAGGGAAGGCTTACTCGCCTACAGTAAATGAGTGGGCTACGGAAAATTTCTTGGTTTCTTTCTTTGGTCGCGCCAACTATACTTTACTGGATAAATACTTGTTTACTGCTACTGTGCGTTACGACGGCTCTTCACGTTTCAGCAAGGATAACCGTTGGTCTTTGTTCCCGTCATTCGCTTTCGGTTGGAAACTGAAGGAAGAAGGCTTCTTGAAGGATGTAGAGTGGCTGTCTGATTTGAAGCTCCGCTTGGGATATGGTATTACCGGTCAGCAGAATATCGGTAGCGACTATCCTACATTGGCTACTTATATCCAGAATAAGGACTACGCTTATTATCCTATCGTGGGTAACGGTATCACTTACCGTCCGGGCGCTTACAATCCCGACCTGAAATGGGAAGAGACTACTACTTATAATGCAGGGGTGGACTTCGGTTTCCTCAATGGACGTTTCACCGGGTCTGTTGATTACTACTTCCGCAAGACTGATGACTTGATAAACAGCGTATATGTGGCAGCAGGTACAAACTTCAAGAACAAAGTGCTCTCTAATATCGGTTCTTTGGAAAACAGTGGTGTTGAGTTTTCCGTAAATGCCAAAGTGATTCAGGAAAGAGATTGGCGTTGGGAATTGGGATACAACATCACTTATAATAAGAATGAAATCACCAAACTGACTTCCGGTGACAGTGAAGGTTATTATGTTCCTACCGGCGGTATCTCTTCCGGTACGGGTAATACAATCCAAGCTCATGCTGTGGGACATGCGGCTTCCTCATTCTACGTATACCAGCAGGTGTATGGCGAGGATGGAAAACCGTTGGAAAATGAATATGTTGACCGTAATGGTGACGGTATCATCAATGATAAAGACCGTTACTTCTATAAGAAACCGACGGCAGATGTGCTTATGGGATTGACTTCCAAACTGATTTATAAGAATTGGGACTTTAACTTTTCTCTACGTGCAAGTTTCAATAACTATGTTTATAATGATGTGGAAGCAGGCAACTCCAATTGTAAATCGACTGTGATATACTCGTTTGATGCCTTGAGCAATCGTCCCAAAATGGTGTTGGCAAACAATTTCCAGGGTGTCGGTAATTATTATATGTCCGACTACTATGTACAGAATGCTTCTTTCCTGAAGTGTGATAACATTACATTGGGCTACAGCTTTGACAAATTGTTCGGTAAAAACATATCCGGACGTGTATACGCTACCGTACAGAACGTATTTACCATTACAGACTATAAAGGACTGGATCCGGAAATTAATGGTGGTATAGACAATAGTATCTATCCTCGTCCTTTAGTTTCCCTCTTGGGTTTAAGCCTTAACTTTTAATCTTTAAAACTGATAATTATGAACTTCAAATATTTAAAATCATTAGTACCTGTTGCTGCGTTAGCATTGACGTTGGGACTTCACTCGTGTATCAATGATTTGGATGTAACTCCCATTGACCCGAGTACGAAAATGGATTTTGACAGAGATGCGGTCTTTAATAAAGTTTATGCCACTTTGGGGCTGACTGGACAAAAGGGAGCCGATGGTGATGGTGACGTGGATGATATTGATGAAGGTACATCTGCATTTTACCGCATGACTTGGTGTGCCAACGAATTGGTGACTGATGAGGCTATCGTAGCCGGATGGAATGACCCCGGTCTGCCTTCTCTGATTAGTTACACATGGGGAGCTTCCAATGAAATCACTACCGGAGCTTATTATAGACTGAATTTTGACATAACTCTTTGTAACTGGTTCTTGGAAAATACTTCCGATGAGGCAAGCGATGAAGAAAAGGTGATGCGTGCGGAAGTACGTTTTATGCGTGCGCTCAACTATTTCTATCTGATGGACTTGTTTGGCAACGTTCCTTTTAGTGAAACGGTTGAATATGATGTTTATCCTCAACAGATGAAGCGCGCCGAGTTGTTTGCCTATATTGAAGATGAATTGATTAAAAAGGCTGAACCTAACTTGAAAGAGCCTAAGACAAACACCTACGGACGCGTGGATAAGGCGGCTGCATGGCTGCTCCTTGCGCGTATGTATTTGAATGCAGAAGTTTATACCGGTACTGCCAAGTGGACGGAAGCTGCAACTTATGCAGAGAAAGTGATGAAGTCTCAATACTCGCTTTGTAAGCCTTATAAGCATTTATTTATGGCAGACAACGGTGGAGCGGTAGACGGCAATCCTAATAACTTGGCTCCTAATGAAGTTATTCTTCCTATCTTGCAGGATGGTGGAAAAACCCGCAGCTGGGGTGTTTCTCACTTCCTTATTGCCGGTACGCACAAGAAAGATATGAATAACTACGGAAGTACGGAAGAGTGGAAAGGTCCTCGTTGTTGTGAAACGTTGGTTGCCAAATTCTTCCCGAACACTGCATCTGCTCCTTTAGTGGATGAGGTGGCAATGACGGTTGCAGCTAAAGATGATCGTGCTTTGCTTTTCGGTAAAGGCCGTACGGTGTCTACCGGTAAGAATAAAGACTTTGCAGAAGGTTTCTCTTGCGCTAAGTTCACAAATGTTCGTGCCGATGGTGGCCAAACATCAGACAGTGCTTTCCCGGATATGGATGTTCCGTTCATGCGTGCAGCAGAAGCTTATCTGACTTATGCGGAAGCTGTGACCAGAGGTGCGGGAGGTACGGTTACTCCGGAAAAAGCAGCGGATGCAATCAATGAATTGCGGAAAAGAGCAAATGCGGAAGAAAAGGATGCATATACGCTTGAGCAAATTTGTGACGAGTGGGCACGTGAGTTCTACTTCGAAGGCCGTCGCCGTATGGATTTGATTCGTTTCGGAAAGTTTGCAGGTCAGAGCGAGTATAATTGGGATTGGAAAGGCGGCTCCATGAGTGGTACTTCTTTCCCCGAATATCGTAATCTCTATCCGATACCTGTCAATGACTTGAATGCTAATCCGAATTTGAAACAGAATCCGGGTTATTAATCTAAAAGTTTAATGTCTTAATAAGAAAGAATATGAAAAAAATAAATATATTGGCTTCGTTGTGTACAGGATTGCTGTTGCTCGCGGCTTGCGAAAGCGACCGTGACTCCAATCCTACCGTAAAGATGCCGGAAGGATTTACACTTTACGAATCTGTCAATGCTAATAATCCGATTGCATTGGAACAGTCTGATAAAATGTATTTCAGTGTGAAAGAACAACCGGATTACGGATATACCGCTACGGTAAATTATCAGGTGCAAGTGTCTTTGGATGACAAATGGAATGATGCTACGACGGATGCAAAGGCTACATACGGTTCTGTGGAGGATATTTCTACTACGGTAGATATTGAAGCCAGTGCCAAAGGAGTTGCCAAGGCTATCGGATTGCTGAAAGGCTGGAAGAAAGCAACGGATGTTCCTGAAGAGGTAATGGATATATATATACGAATCAAGGCTTATCTTTCTTCGATGGCGGACCAACCTTGCTATTCCAATTCCATTAAAGTGAAAGTTTATCCTTGCTATGTGTCCGAGACGCTTCCGCAGATATGGTATATGGTAGGTACGGCTGTTGGTTCTTGGGATAATAATGCTGGTGCGGAAGGTGAAAAAATTATTCCTATGGCATTGAAGAAAGATGCCAAATATGACGCTACTACAGGTGAAGGTGAATTTACTTATACTGGTTATTTCTGTGGTGACCAGTTGAAGTTTGTCAAGACACCGGGACAATGGACTCCACAATGGGGAGTAAGTTACCGTCCGGACGATGGGACTCCTGACCCGGCTGCCATATCCATTTCTACAAATGGCTACTATACGGTATCTTTTAATAGTACTACGGGATCTGCAAATGCTAAGATTGAAGTGAAACCTTACGAAGGTGATGCTCCCGCTGAATTTACAAACTGGGAACTTGTGGGCGACTTCAACAATTGGGGTAGCGACGGAGTACTTACATTAACTCAAAATACTTCTGTAAAACACATCTGGTATGGGGATGTCGAATTTACGTCGGACGGTGAAGCCTTGTTCCGTACAGATGCTGCTGGTACGGATAATTGTGGTGGAGATACTTTCCCCTACGGATTGAAGACGGACAATAAAATTCCGGTACAAGCCGGTAAGTATCGCGTGGTACTCAATGATGTTGACCGATGCTATTATTTCTTTGAGATAAAAGAAGATTAATGTTGTTAAATTGAAAAAATGAAATTTATGAAACTAAAATCATTATATTCCTTCTTGCTGGCTACCGCACTGGTAGCCTGCAACGAAGACTTCAATGAAGGAATTGCAGGTTATCAGACCAATGACCCTGAAGATGCTGCCGCAACAGTTTCTTTTAGTGCAACGCCTGCTTCGGAGACGGCGATAGATTTGGGTAATTTAGCGGAAGGTACTACTATGGTAAAAGTTTGTTCTTTCACTCCGACGAAAGTGGGAGAGGGTGTAAAACTTAGCTATGTGCTGGATATGAAGTATACCGCTACTGACGGAACTCTTGCCAATCAGAAATTCAAGCTAAATGAGGCAGGGGAGGTAAAGGTAGATGAACTTCAAAGTTTAGTGGAAACAGCTTTTAACAAGCGGCCGGTGGAACGCTCATTTGATGCTTATGTTTTTGAGTATCAAGAAGTAAATAAACAGACTGTTATGGGGAAGTCGGAAAAGTTTGTTATCAAACTGATTCCTGAGGCTCCGGTAATTGCGGAAGCATATTACATGATTGGTAATATGTTTAAGGTGGATGAGAACAATGACGGTTGGAAAGAAGTAACAGAGAAAGGTAAGTTTACTCACAGTGACCAAGATGTATATGTTGATTCCAAGTTTACTTTGATTTTCACTACAACCGAGGCCAATCAATATTGGAAGATAATACCGATAGATAATATTAATAGTGGTAATTTGGGTAATATGCCGGGAGATGTAGGAGTTGTTATTGACGGTGATGATGCAATGAGCGGTAACCTGATTAATAAGGATTGCAAGGCTGGTAAGATTGCCGACCCCGGTATGTATCGTATTACGTTGGATATGATGGAATATACGTATGAAATCAAGAAAATTATGCCTGAATACTTTTTGGTAGGCGACGTTACGTCATGGGATGCTGAGAATGCAAAATATATGTTTTATCCACAAGGTGATAAGAAGTATGCATATATTACGAATTTTGCTAATGCCAGCGGATCAACGAATGTGAAAATATGGTTGGGTGCTGATTTTGGGAACTGGGATAATTGTTATGGTACGACTACAAATGGTGATAAGGCGGTTTCGGGCAATTTAGTATCAGTCAGTGCCGGAGCAATAGCCTGCCCGGAAGCGGATGTACTTTATAAACTGGAAGTTGACTTTTCTACGAATACTTATGTTTGGACAAAACAGAGCAATCAGACTCCGGTCACTTACAATAATATAAGTTTGATTGGTGAGTTTAATGGTTGGGATGCTGAGAATGGTACGGAGAAAGACTTGGAAATGGTAACACCGCACAACTGGTATATTGCGAATTTTGAACCGGGTAAGGACGGTGAATTGAAGTTACGTGCTAATCACGACTGGAGTATTGCTTGGGGAGCTCCGGTAGAAAATGTGACAATTGCCGATAAAAACTATCTGACTTTGCGTACTGCAGACGGTAAGAACTTTACAGTACCGAATGGAAAATACAATGTATTTTTTAATGATATTACCGGTGAGGTGGTATTCCAAACGGTGGAATAATGTATGTAAATCTCTTTTGAGAGTAATTAAAATCTGAACTAGTACTGCCCGGCACATTAATATGTGTCGGGCAGTTTTTGGTATGTAGTTGTTTGGTTATGCAAACGTTTCCGTACTCATTTTATGTTATCTTGTCTTATTTGTGAAAGATAAGTCTATGCTTTTCATACATTTGTTATCAGATAAAAATCTGATAATATGAAAATTATGAAGTCTATTTCTTATTTATTGCTTTGTACATTGATGAGTTGTCTGATTGCTTGTAGCGATGACAACGGAGTGGCACCTGAACCTGACCCGATACCGGATGGGATTCCGGAGGGCTATACTTCAGTTGAGGTTGCACCAGACAATTGGGATGGAACAAAACGTGCAGATATATCTTATCAAATATTGGTGTATTCCTTTGCTGACAGTGATGGTGATAAATATGGTGATATTAATGGGGTGATTTCTAAATTAGACTATATAGACTCTTTGGGTGTGAAGGCTGTTTGGCTGTCACCAATTCATCCGTCTCCTTCTTATCATGGCTATGATGTGACGGATTATACCAAAATAAACCCTAAATTCGGTACGGATGATGATTTTGACCGCCTGATTGCTGAAGCTCACAAACGCAATATCAAAGTTTATTTGGACTATGTATTGAATCATACGAGTATAGAACATCCGTGGTTTCAGCAAGCTAAGACTTCGGTAGATAATGAATATCGGAACTATTATATATTTTCGCAAGCCCCGGCTGTTGATATTAAGGAGGGCAAGATTGATATGATTTCCAGTGAAAATGCGGGAGGATATAATGCCGCCGAATGGTTTTCAGTCTCCGGAGATGAAGTAAAAGCCTGCTATAAATTCCTATTGGATTGGAGTAACCCGTCTAAACCGACCGTCACTGTGATTCAGGGAAACACAGCAGATATAAGTGAAAATACAGCTGCAGATACGGAAAATGACAAATTCATTTGGTTTGGTAAAGATATATGTAAGAAATTCTTTGATAAGGGAAATGGTATCTATGAGCTTACAGTGGATTTTACATCTAACTGGGGCTTTTTGATCCGTACGTCAAATAATCCGAACTGGCCTGCAGGCACTAAATACGGTGCGGTTTCTGAGGATGTCAGGCTGACCTTAGGAAAGACTTTTATACTGAATAGTAGTATCGCTGCCAATATTATGTTTTCGGATATGGATATGTGGAAATATCATTCACATTTTTATACAGCTTCATTTGCCGATCTTAATTATGGTAAAGCAGAGACTTTGGAAACATCTCCCGTATTCCGAAAAGTGACAGATGCTGCTAAAGGTTGGATAGACCGTGGAGTTGATGGCTTTCGTTTGGATGCGGTAAAGCATATCTATCATAATGATAAGTCCGATGAGAATCCTGTTTTTCTAAAGAAGTTTTATGATGAATTGAATACTTATTATAAAGGAGAAGGCAAGACGGATGAACTTTATATGGTAGGTGAGGTACTTTCCGATGCTGAAGTAGTTGCTCCGTATTACAAAGGGCTTCCTGCTTTGTTTGAATTTAGTTTTTGGTATCGGTTGGAGTGGGCGATTAATAATAGTACAGGACGTTATTTTGCTAAAGATATATTGAATTATCAGCAACTGTATCAAGCCAATCGTGAAAACTATATAGAGGCTACCAAACTTTCCAATCATGATGAAGATCGTGCTGGTTTAAAGTTTGATAGATCGGAAGCTAAAGAGAAACTGGCTGCCGCTGTGTTGCTGACTGCTGCGGGAGCACCTTATATCTATTATGGTGAAGAATTGGGTTTCTATGGTATTACGAAGGAAGGTAATGGTGACCAGCATGTGCGTGAACCGATGCAATGGGGGGATAATACTACTACAGAGTATATGAATGGTATCAGTAAGTCGAGTGTGAAGTCGGTTGTGGAACAACAGGAGGATAAAAATTCTCTGTTGAACACGTATCTTGTTTTTACGAAACTTCGTAATACTTATTCTGCAATGGCAGAAGGAATAATGAGTAGCCATGCCATATATAACGAGAGTAATGCGAAGTATAATAATATTGCAGCTTGGTATAGAACAAAAGGGGATGAGAAAATGCTGGTTTTACATAATTTTGGTAGTACTCCAACTGAGTTATCCTTAGCGGATAATATTGAAAAAGCCGTCGGTGTCTCTGGCAAAGCATGGGTGAAAGAGGGGGATAAAGTGACCATCAAATTAGGTGAATATTCGTCTGTCATATTTAAAATAGCTCAGTAGCTATTTATTCGTATATCTTTATCAGCACCCTGTTCAGCCATTCCCATCGGAATCGAAACCAGCGACGGGTGCTGATTTGTTTTCCACCGAAACGGAGTACAAACTCACGATAGCCATGCCGGCGGAATGGCAACCCTACGTCCATAAATTCCAAATGGCGGTAACCGCGTTCTTTTGCATCTCGTAATGCTTGCCAGACGGCAAGAATTCCGGGATATTGCAGGGCATAGGTTTTACGCATACCACCGGAGAACCAAAGGTATGCACTGTCATCAGAATAGATGCAGGCGCTTCCACCGATAATCTTGTCTTTATAGGTGACAATGAAAATACGGCTCTGTTGGCTATGTGTCATTTGTTTCTCCAACTGTTGGAAAAAGTCCATACTGGGAAAATGTCGTCGTATTTTGGCGGAGTAATTGTGGTGTAGCATCTTGGCAAAAGCATGGATTTCCTCTGTGGTGTGTGCTTCTTTGACTTTTGCTCCGTTCTTTACTCCTTTCTTTATTTGGCGGATACGTGAAGGACTGAAACGCACCTCTGCCCGTTCCACGTTGTGCAGAGAGTTGCGGACACGTAGCCAATTAACAGCAAAATAGCGGTTCTTGCGGAATACTTTATAGCCGGATAGTGAATTGTCCAGATTACGGAACTCTATGAGGAATGCTTCACGCAGGGCCTCGTCCGTAAGTCGTTGCAACATATCGCTGAAAATAGTTTCTTTGTCAATCGTTTCATCAAAATATTCTCCTGTACCGTATACTTCACATCGCTTGATGATGGCGGGTGGAAACAGACGTACGCTTTTTCGTATGGCGGCAAGTAGTTTGGCTACGGGCACTCCTCCTTCTGACGCTACAATAAGCAAAGGGGTGTATCCCGGAGTTGCTTCATAGATGTGAAACAATTCTGTGGAATGGAATGTGTTGGTTCCCGGCAGTTTGGGAACTTGACTCCCTCGGTAATATGTAGTCAGTTTCAAAGGCATTGCTGCAAATTTAAAAAAATAATCTTGTATCTTTGCATTGCTTAACAACAAAGTATTCATTTCTAAACGATATACATATATGGAAAGTTTTAGTGAATTGATAAAGTCCCGCCGCAGTATGCGGAAGTTTACAGCAGAAGAATTGACGCAGGAACAGGTGGTTACATTGATGAAAGCTGCACTGATGGCACCTACTTCCAAACGTAGCAATGCATGGCAGTTTATCGTGGTAGACGATAGGGAAACACTGAAAAAACTATCTTTCTGTAAAGAACAGGCTTCACAATTCATTGCAGATGCGGCATTGGCCGTGGTTGTCACTGCCGATCCGTTGGCAAGCGATGTTTGGATAGAAGATGCTTCTATCGCTTCCATTTACTTGCAACTTCAGGCGGAAGATATGGGGTTGGGAAGTTGCTGGGTGCAACTTCGGGAACGTTTTACAGCGTCCGGAATGTCTTCTAACGAATATGTGCATGATGTTCTTGATATTCCCTTGCAGTTGCAAGCTCTCAGTATCATAGCCATAGGTCATAAAGGAATGGAACGCAAGCCTTTCAATGAGGACAACCTGCAATGGGAGAAGATTCACCTTAATAAATATGGAGGAAAGTAACAGTGAGTGCGGCAAAAGCAAATAATAATAAAGATACATACAAGGCTACAGCTATCACGCTGATTGTGTTCGGTGTGCTTTATTTGGTAGATAAGCTGCTGCACTTTTCTACATTGGGCTTGTCGTGGGTGATGAATAGGGATAATTTTTTGTTGTATACGGCAATCATCTTCTTGTTATTCAAACACGATAAATCGGTAGGATTGGTGCTGATAGGTTTGTGGCTGATATTGAACTTCGGGTTGATAACAGCCCTGCTTGGTACAATGTCCGCTTACTTGTTACCGGTAGCGTTGTTGGTTGTAGGCGGTATTTTATATTTGGTATCTACAAGATAGGATGAAGAGAAGTATAGAGGATACATCTATTGTATTTATAGGAGCCGGTAATCTGGCGACGAATTTGGCAAAAACACTTTATTATAAGGGATTCCGTATTGTGCAGATTTATAGTCGTACGGAAGAATCGGCACGCGCATTGGCATATGCGGTGGAAGCTGACTATATTACTGACTTGTCATCTGTGGTGGCTGGTGCGCAGCTTTATATTGTTTCCTTGAAAGATGCGGCTTTTGTGCAATTGCTACCGGAAATAGTGGCAGGAAAGGAGGAGGCTTTATGGGTACATACTGCCGGTAGTATTCCAATGGATGTTTGGGCAGGCCGGGTAAAACGATATGGTGTGTTTTATCCCATGCAAACATTCAGTAAGCAGCGTACTGTTGATTTCCGACAGATACCGGTTTTTATTGAAAGTAATTCTGCGGAAGACACCCGGATGCTGAAAGAGATTGCTTCCGTGCTTTCCGAGAAGGTCTATGAAGCTACCTCGGAACAACGTAAGAGTTTACATTTGGCAGCGGTATTCACTTGTAATTTTACGAATCATATGTATGCCCTTGCCGCCGAATTGTTGAAGAAATATCAACTTCCTTTTGATGTAATGCTACCTCTGATAGATGAGACTGCCCGTAAAGTGCATGAACTTGAGCCGCGCCTTGCACAGACAGGACCGGCCATAAGATATGATGAGAATGTCATCAACAACCATTTGCAAATGCTTTCTGATGAACCGGGGATGCAGGAACTGTACAGACTGATTAGCGAAAGCATACATCAACAAAATAGCTAACCTTTTAGAAAATAACGGGATGAGTACAATCAACTACGATTTGAACAGAATAAAAGCCCTTGCTTTTGATGTAGACGGGGTATTGAGCGCTAATGTTATCCCCATGAGTACGGAGGGTGAACCACTGCGGACGGTAAACATAAAAGACGGATATGCACTACACTTGGCTGCCAAACACGAGATTCCATTGGCTATTATTACCGGTGGGCGTACGGAAGCGGTGCGTAAACGCTTTCTTGCTTTAGGAATATTAGCTGAGAACATATATATGGGGTCTTCCATTAAAATACATGACTACCGTGATTTCCGTGACCGCTATGGCTTACGGGATGAAGAGATACTGTATGTAGGTGATGATATTCCGGATATGGAAGTGATGAGTACTTGCGGTCTGCCCTGTTGTCCGAGGGATGCTACTCCTGAAGTAAAATCTATTGCCCGTTATATATCCCATAAAGACGGAGGATATGGATGCGGACGTGACATCGTGGAGCAGTTCCTCAAAGTAAAGGGCCTTTGGATGGCGGACGAGAGGGCGTTTGGTTGGTAATTTCTATTAGCTGATAATTTATAGTTTAAATTCATAATTCACAGGAAGTCATGTTAGACAATCTAAAGAAATATAAAGTAATCCTTGCTTCTAATTCTCCTCGCCGTAAGGAGTTGTTGTCTGGGTTGGGCGTGAGTTACGAAGTACGTACTTTGCCGGATGTAGACGAGTCGTATCCCGATACTTTGCAAGGGGCAGATATACCTCTTTATATAGCGAAAGAAAAAGCGGATGCCTATCGGAATATGTTGCAGCCGGGTGAACTGATGATAACTGCCGATACCATTGTGTGGCTGGACGGGAGAGTGCTTGGAAAACCTAAGGACAGGGAAGATGCCTTATGTATGTTGCGGGATATGTCCGATCGTACTCATGAAGTATTTACCGGTGTCTGCATAACCACAACAGAGTGGCAGCGAAGTTTTGCCGCCCAGACAGAAGTTCGTTTCTCCAAACTTAGTGAAGAGGAAATTATTTATTACGTAGATAAGTTCCAGCCGATGGATAAAGCCGGCGCTTATGGAGTACAAGAATGGATTGGCTTTATCGGAGTGGAAAATATTTCAGGTAGTTATTATAATATTATGGGTTTACCGGTGCAACGGCTTTATAAGGAACTCTCAACTCTCAACTAAACCAAATCTCTTATTAATGGTATGTCTTTTTCGTTTATACCCAGTTTGATAAGGGTTTCTTTATCTTTGTCGAACATATCAAGGAAAGTCTCCCGATTTCCGCTTTCCGAGGTGGCTTTCCCGTATAATTCCGCTACCTTTTCCATATTTCCCAGTCGCAACGCTACGTGCCCTGCATTGAGATAATCTGTGGCAATAGGTTTGAGGGCAAGCACCTTATTATAATATCGCATGGCCTGTTCAAATTTTCCACTGACAAATGAGCACCAGCCTATGGCACGCCATGCCTTGATGCAATCATTCTCCATGAGATCCAGTTTAAAGAAGCACTGCAAGGCTTCTTCATAGCGTTCCAATTCTGCCAGGCAACTGCCGATGAAGAATATGACGCTTCTGTTTTCCGGCTGTATGGCTTCTACCTTTTTGTAATGCTCCAGCGCCGATGCAAAGTCGCGTAATTGGCGATAGCAAGTGGCAAGGTGGCGGATGGTCCATACATGATCGGGCTTCAGTACATCCGCTTTCCGGTAAGCGCTGATGGCCTCTTTGTAGCGTTTCTCCTTTTGCAGGCAATATCCGGTTTTTTGAAAGATGTCTGCATCGGCATAATTCATATCTATTATTTCTTGGTAGATACTTAAAGCTTCAGTCGGGCGCTCTTTGCGGAAATGAAAATCAGCTATAGTAACCAATAATTCCGGTTTGCACAAAATATCTTTCAGTGCCGGGATACGGTGCAGAGTTATTTCCTCTTTGAAAATATCACGGAATTCATGACGGCGTTGGCTTAACTTGAAGAAGCGGTATAGATCGTGGATGTACTGGTTGCTGATAACATCCGGACGCTGTGCGTACTGTCTTAATCCGGACGACTTGCTTTCGTCCATTAATTCATTCAGGTCCTGTGATGTCATTTGGCTTAGCATCATATTGCGTTGTGCTTGCGGAATATGTGCCATAGTAAAGCATAATGAATACTTATCACTGTTGCAGAAAAAGCCTGATTGTAGTATTAATGATAGAATGGCATTGTCTCCTGTCGGTTTCAGTCCAAACTCCCGTATAATACTGGAATGTTGCATATCGAACGGATAGAACCAGTTGTGTGGGTCTTGGAAAAACGGATAGCTCTTGAGTTGGGCAAATGTACTCATATATACATCGGCGCCTTCCAGTTGCAGTTCATTCATTTCACGTATCTTATCACCCAATCCGGATTGTTCAAACGCTTTCTCCCAATCCGGGTTACGGTCGTTTTCATCTATGTTTTCCTCGAAGCCGTACTTCATGTTGCGCATGATACTTACGTTCTTCATCATTTCCGGAATGATTTCTTCGCGCATCTTCTTGTCTATCTTCTCTGTCTCCTGACTGCGGAGCAGCTGGATGTAAATCCGGTTCAGTTGTTTGCCGAAACTGCCGTCTTCATTAAGAAGCAACAATCTTGCTTCCAACTCAGGATATAGCCACAGACGGTTGGAGTGTATGTGTAGCACAATGGCAAGAACTACCAAAGCACGTTGGCTGACTTGTGTATCAGCGTGCATTGTGGCATCCAGTAACCAAGAGAACTTGCGCGGATCAAAACATTCCATTAAGCTAAGTAGAATAGCTCCTGTAAATAAGCATAAATCATTTACCGGCAGCAACTCGGAATCTAAATATGTTTTGGCTTCCTGTTCTTCTTCCGTTGTCCAGCCGCTGTTTCCCCATGTTGTAAGAAACAGATATTGGGCAGTTTCTTCGTGACGTTTCAAAGCACTGTCCAAACTCTTTTTATTGTCCGGCATGAGTTGGCAAACCGCCATGTCATCCTGAAACGATTCCAAAACTTTCAGCCATGAGGACATGCCATAGCCGGCTACCATATTCCTTTTATTCTTGTGCAGGGCATGGTAATAGTGAGTGGAAACTTCATCGAGCAAGCTGACACGCGTCTGTTCGGCAATTTCCCATGTTTCTGCCAAAAGTTGCCGGTATAGTTTCTGCCGTTCCGGATCGTTTACGCCTTGACGCATATATTGCAACATATATTGGTAGGACATCTTAGCCTGTTCCAAGCGGCTGCGAAGAGTCCAATCGTTGCAGTTCCATAAAAAGGCTTCCAGTTGTACCTGAGCCTCTTTCAGACGTTTCTGTTCCAATAGACTGACTATATGTTGATATTGCTCTTGTATGGCTTGCTCGTTCATAAGATTGTATTCGTTAAGTGATTATACTCTACAAATGTACAAAAAGAATGCCAAAATGTTCGGTAGGAGTTAAAGAAGTTAGAATCTAACCTGTAATTGCGCTTGCAACAGGTTGGAAGATTCTCCCTTATGAGGATTACAATAAGTATATTGTGCTTGCAAGCGGCATTTGGGGTAGAACCACCATTGTACACCGGCTACATAGTTGCTCTGTTTATAATCCTGCGCTTTATCTTTATTGAAGTAATCGTAAGATGCTACTATATCGAACTTGGGAAGTACATGTACGGACGCTGTTGCATAATATCCGTCACTTTTTATATGTCCGTCTTTACCGGCAAGATATTCGGTGCGCAAACTGACAGGCTTTGTCTGAATGGTAGCTCCTGCCGACCAGCGGTTTCGTGTGTAGTTGTCACCTACGGCTATGTCCGGATTGATGGCAGATGCGACTACTGCACATCCTTTGCCTTTGATGAACGAACCACCTACCGACAACCAATCGAGCGGATGAACCATTAAGCCGCCTACTATATCTTTTTGATTATTCTTGTCTTTAAGATTGATGCCTTGTCCATTCATAACGGCAAAGTTATAACTCAGTTTCTTCTTGAAAAGGTCACCGTAGATGAGGATTCCCATATCACGGCCGCTACTTGAACCGTACAAAGGATCGCTTCCATTGATACCTGCCAGATAGTTGACTGCCTGTGAATAACAGCTTATCAGCTCTACAAAACAGGGTGACATAGGATTCTCGATAGTGTACATCGTTTTGAACTGTCCGATACGGGCAGTGAGTTGAGGCAGGAACTGATATTCTGTATAGGCTTCCAGTATTTTTCCGGTATTGGCGAAGCTATACATGAAGTAACACGACCATTTATCGGTAATTTTACCGCGTGCCATAAATATAACTCGTTTGAGGTCGAAAGTATTGCTGGCTTTTTCGCCGGCATCGTCATAGGTGTATCCCACTTGGGCATAACCTGCCAGAGTGATACGTTCTTTCAGTGTATTCACTACATCATTCAGGCACGCATCTTGGGCTTTTAACGTATATGCAGAGAGAAGAAGAAAGCAGGATAGTAGAATTCGTTTCATGTGTTGGATATATAATTAAAAAAAAAGCAACCCTTTTTTCAAAGAGCTGCCTTTTGTATTGATTAGATTCTTTTTATTCGTTGATAGCAGCGATACCCGGAAGAACTTTTCCTTCGATTGCTTCAAGCAATGCACCGCCACCGGTAGAAACGTAAGAAACACCGTTTGCCAAACCGAACTTGTTTACGCAAGCTACAGAGTCACCACCACCTACGAGTGAGAATGCACCGTTTTTGGTTGCTTCTACGATAGCTTCACCTACTGAACGTGAACCGTGAGTGAAGTTTTCGAATTCAAATACGCCTGTAGGACCGTTCCAAAGGATAGTCTTGGAATTCTTAATAACTTCAGCGAAGATTTTTTCAGTCTCAGGACCTATATCCAGACCTTCCCAGCCGTCAGGTATTTCATTTACTTTGCAGAACTGAGTGTTGGCGTCGTTAGAGAATGAGTCAGCAATTTTGGCATCTACAGCCAATACGAGGTTTACACCTTTTTCTTTTGCTTTCTTCAACAACTCGAGAGCCAAATCCAACTTGTCGTCTTCACAGATAGAAAGACCGATTTTACCTCCTTGAGCTTTGGTGAAAGTATAAGTCATACCACCGGTGATAATAAGGTTGTCTACCTTGTTTAGCAGGTTTTCGATGATTTCAATCTTGGAAGATACTTTAGAACCACCCATGATAGCAGTGAACGGACGTTTGATGTCATTCAGCACTTTGTCCACAGCTTTCACTTCTTTTTCCATCAGGTAGCCGAACATCTTATTGTCTTTGTCGAAGTATTTAGCGATCAATGCTGTAGAAGCGTGTGCACGGTGAGCTGTACCGAATGCGTCGTTTACATAGCAGTCTGCATAAGAAGCCAATTTCTTGGTAAATTCTTTCTGACTTTCTTTAACTGCAGCTTTGGCGGCTTTCTTTTCTTCGTCTGTTGCGTCTTCAGCCAAACCGCGTGGTTTACCTTCTTCCTCAGCGTAGAAACGGAGGTTTTCGAGCAACAGCACCTCACCCGGTTGCAGAGCGGCAGCCTTAACGGCAGCTTCTTCGCCCATACAGTCGTTAGCAAACTGTACTTCAACACCCAGCAGGTCTGACAAATGTTTCAGAATGTGCTTCAAAGAGAATTTGTCTGTCGCGCCTTTCGGACGGCCGAGGTGAGAACCGATGATAATACTGCCACCGTCAGCCAAAATCTTCTTCAATGTAGGAAGAGCGGCACGCATACGGGTATCGTCTGTAATGTTGAAGTTTTCGTCCAAGGGCACATTGAAGTCCACGCGAACGAATGCCTTTTTTCCGGCAAAGTTAAATTGATCAATTGTCATAATACTCTATTTTTATTTAAAAGTGTTACTATTTTCTTTTTGTGACGGCAAAGTTAGTATTTATTTCTTTTTTTCGCTATGAAATCATTATTTATTCTTCCCCTTCATTACTCTCTTTGTTAACTTTATACTTCCGGCAGTAATATTTGCACATCAATTGCAAACCGCAGTTGTCACATTGGGGGGTACGTGCCTGACATACATACCGTCCATGCAGGATGAGCCAATGGTGGGCGATGGGAATATCCGCTTCAGGAATATGTTTGACCAACTCCTTCTCCACACTGAACGGGGTGGTGCATTTGTCGGACACTAACCCTAAACGGTGGCTGACACGGAATACATGGGTATCTACCGCCATAGCGGCTTTGTTGAAAACTACCGACTGAATTACATTAGCTGTTTTACGTCCCACGCCGGGCAGTTTTACGAGTTCTTCCAATGTGTCGGGTACTTGGCTGTTAAAGTCTTTCACCAGCATTTTTGCCATGCCTACAAGGTGCTTGGCCTTATTGTTGGGATAAGACACACTGCGTATGTATTCAAATACTACTTCCGGTGTGGTAGCGGCAAGCGCTTCGGGAGTAGGAAAGTCCCGGTACAGAGGGGGAGTTATCATGTTTACCCGTTTATCCGTGCATTGGGCGGAAAGAATTACTGCAATCAATAGCTCATACGGATTGTTGTAATGCAACTCGGTTTCCGCTACGGGACGGTTTTCCCTGAACCAGGCGAGTATTTTTTCGTAACGTTCCTTTTTTCTCATCGTAATTTGTTTTTATGATAATGAGGGGTAACCTTGCCATTGAAATAAAGCATGGAAATTATCGTCAGGCAGGCT
The DNA here is from genome assembly GCF_018390535.1 of Bacteroides propionicigenes. Classification (GTDB taxonomy): domain Bacteria; phylum Bacteroidota; class Bacteroidia; order Bacteroidales; family Bacteroidaceae; genus Bacteroides; species Bacteroides propionicigenes. The sequence goes on from NZ_JAHBBW010000003.1 coordinate 130,308, forward strand.
CCGAAAAGATACGCCTTGTCGAAGGTGCTGATTTCGGCTATATATCCGCCTGTCAGCATACCGATACCTATCCCTACATCCCATGAGGTCAGGTAGGTAGAAGTTGCCGTACCTCGCTGATTGTTGGGAGCCAGATTTACAAACAGGGTATTGTAAGCCGGAAACATGATGCCGAAACCAATCCCGAGCAACAATGCTACGGCAAAGAAGATGATGCTGCATGCCATGCTGTTCCAATTGATAATGTAGACGCAAGCCGAGAGCAGGAAGAAGCTGAATACAACAATGTATAGCCCTGCCGAAATTACTTGCGTTATTTTTCCCTTGTCTACAATCTTGCCGGAAAAGATACGGGAGATAGCCATGCCCACCGCCATAAAAGTAAAGAAAAAACCGGTAGTCGCATTGATGCCGATTTCTTTGGCATACATGGCGACGTAATTGGTAGTCATTCCGTAAGGAATGGATAATAAAAGCAGGCTGATGCCCGCAGGAATACCTTTCAGCAGAATGAAACGGTCGAGTGAAATTGGTTCGCGTCTGACAGGTGGCTTGTATGGGGTCTTCACCAATGCGGCACAGATAAATCCGGCAATGCAGGAACCCAACGAGCAACAGAAAATGGTAGTATAACTCATACCTGCATCGTGCAGGAACAAACCGGACATCGGTCCCACTGCCATGGCTATGTTGTTGGAGAGCCCGTAATATCCGAGTCCTTCTCCGCGCCTTGATGAGGGCATAATGTCGATAACTACTGTGTTTCCGCCTACAGTCACCATACCGAATGATACGCCGTGTATGATACGGAATAGGATGAACAGTGTCAGTGAGCCGGCTATGATATATCCGGCAAACATCGTCATAAAGATGAAGTAGGCCAGCAGATACAAAGGCTTACGGGCAAAGCTGTCCAAAAAATAGCCGGAGAACGGACGGATGCACAAAGCGGCTACCGTATAGCAGGAGAGGATGATACCAATGGTAGAGTTTCCTGCACTGAATACCTCGGATAGATAGAACGGTAATACGGGGATTAATAGCCAAAACCCGAAGTATAGCAGAAAGTTGGCTGCAAGAATAAAGCAATAGCTGGAAGTTACAAGCCTATCTTTCATTGGGTGGAAATTTAATAAGATTGATAATAAATATACTTTTAGGCACGGATTACACGGATTTCACGGTTCCTTTTAATCTAATCCGTGTTTTCCGTGTAATCCGTGCCTAATTAAAGAAATAAATAGTAAGCGAGTTTCAGTTTGGACATATCCCAACCTAATGCTTAATATAGAAATATATAAGAGCGTTCTATATTAATAAGCCGCTTCGAATTCTTTCAGGAAGCGTGTATCATTTTCAGAGAACAGGCGCAAGTCGTTTACACGGTATTTCAGGTTGGCGATGCGTTCTATACCCATACCTAAAGCGTAACCGCTGTACACCTTGCTGTCAATGCCGTTTAACTCCAATACATTGGGGTCAACCATACCGCAACCTAAGATTTCAACCCAGCCTGTTCCTTTACAGAAGGGACATCCCTTGCCGCCGCAGATGTTACAGCTAATGTCCATTTCGGCACTTGGCTCCGTAAACGGGAAGTACGAAGGACGGAGACGAATCTTAGTGTCCTTGCCGAACATTTCCTGAGCGAAGAGTAATAGGGCTTGCTTCAAGTCGGTGAACGATACGTTACGGTCTATAAACAAGGCCTCTACCTGATGGAAGAATGCGTGTGCACGATAACTGATAGCTTCGTTACGATATACACGTCCCGGACAAAGCACCCGAATAGGCGGTTGAGTCGTTTCCATCACACGACTTTGTACACTGGATGTATGTGTGCGAAGGATGATATTATGTGATACATTCTCAGCATTATTTTCGATGAAGAAAGTATCCTGCATATCACGTGCCGGATGATCTTCGGCAAAGTTCATAGCTGAGAAAACGTGCCAGTCGTCTTCCACCTCCGGACCGTCGGCAATGTTGAATCCCATACGGGCGAATATATCAATGATCTCGTTTTTTACGATGCTGAGTGGGTGACGTGTCCCTAATTTTACGGGATAAGCCGAACGGGTAAGATCAAGGTCATCGCAACCGTTGTCTTGGTTTTCGAATTGCTCTTTCAGAGTACTGATCTTTTCCTGCGCTTTGTTTTTAAGTTCATTCAGGCGCATACCTACTTCTTTTTTGAGTTCGGCAGGTACGTTGCGGAAGTCCGCCATCAGTTCATTAATGGCTCCCTTTTTGCTAAGGTACTTGATGCGAAGTGCTTCCAATTCCTCGGCGTTAGCGGCTTTCAGTGCTTCTACTTCTTGCAGAAGCTCGTTGATTTTAGCTATCATATCGTTGTTATTATTTATTCTTTAAATGCATAAAACGGTGCAAAGATACAATTTTATCATTGTTTTGCCTTCAATCGCCGCATATTATTTTTTATGGTCATTTGTAGACTACTTTGTATCATGAGACGGATTTATGTATCTCAGTCATTGTATAACACTCCATTCAAAAACGACTCCGTTAGTTCGTGTAGTATTTGAGCCAGGCCAATCTGCAGAATAAGGTTCACCGGTGAGCACATCTATACCTATATAGCGATTTGTTTTGAGTGACAGTAACATACATTGATTGCGAAGCATATCTTGCCACATAAATAGACTGGCATCACTTTCCTTGTCCATTAGGCGCACGTCTCCCGAAAGACCTTCACCTGCAACGGTCAAGAAGCCGCTTCCATTCATCGCTTCCAAGGCTACACGCCCTTTTCCGCGGTCATGAATTCTGAATTGGCTGTCTTTCGGATTGTATTCGTTGCTGTTGATATTTGCATTGCGCAATATGCGGCGTGAATTCGTCCATACAAAAGAATTATTTGCTAAATTTTTGAGAGTAATTACTTTTCCGATAGGAAGATTTGCGGAACGGTCGGCAAGTGGCTCCTCGATTTTGAAGTTGTCGAATTCGGCATATCCTCCTTCTTTCCCTTCTGTGTTGTAAGCAAACAAGGCAAATCTCACTCCTTGGAAAGTTTTCATTTGATAGCCTAAACGTAAATTGCTCCCCATTTCTTTAAAGTTTGTACCATCAGTGCTATAACTCAGCCTAGCCAAATCATTGTCAAAATCTCCTTCGGCGCGTAAATAGATTTTTCCCGTCGAAATTGGTTCATCTACTTTTATGTTCTTGACCAAGTCGTAAAAGCGTATTACATCTCCCTTTCCGGTACGCAGTACTCCAATCCAATAATAGGGAACATTCAGTAAAGCCAATCCGGCTATATCACCTTTTTTCAGTGATTTGGTATTCAGCTCTACAATGGCATTTGATTCAGGTCCGACTGTTCGCTGCGTTAGTGAATTCTTGGCGTGCATAAAACTCTTGGCCGGCATAGTGTGCAAACGTAACGTTCCGTTTTTTAACGCCCATTTCTTTTCTACGGGATAGTGATTCCATTGCCAGATTGGTTTCAAATCTTTTCCCGAGAAGTCATCATTGCGTTCGTAAGTAGTATGAGGAGTTGTTTCAATTCCTACATTCGGCTTGAACCATGTGCGAGGTGAACGTCCTAAATTATTCTCTATTCCGAAAAAAGGCCAGCCGTTTTTCCATGTCACCGGAGAAAGGAAAGTCAAACGTCCGACAGATTTTACATCCATCATTGAAACACCCCACCATTCGCCATTCGGCAAATCTACAATTCCGCCTTGATGTAGTGGTACAGCATAGTAAGCGTCCGGGTTTGGGGCTGTGAATGTTATCTTGTCTCCTTCTTTAGGGATATCGGACCAGAATCCAAATTCATTCGACCACCATCCGCGTTGCGTACCCATTGTTTCGCGGTTGCTGATAACGGCGGTTTCGTAAGGACCTTCCGGCTTGTCGGCACGAGCGCATTGCATGCGGCCTACGGGTGCATAGTCTGCACTGATAATATAATATTTTCCATCTATTTTATAGAAATGGTGTCCTTCCCCCATAGCGCTGCCTTTAGGAATAATTACTTTTTCACTCCCTTCTACATAGCCACTGAAATCGGGCTTGAGTTGAATCAGGCGTACTTCATCATAACCATGTACGGCATATATTTTGTCGTCATCATCAAACAGTATTCCCAAATCATAAATTCTGCCACCCATATTTTTGTGTACCCAAGGGCCGGTGGGGTCTTTGGCGGAAAACACTTGTAAACCATGGTCATTTACGTTGACGAATACATAGAAGGTACCTTTATGATAACGGATGGCAGGAGCCCATATTCCGTTTCCGTAGATACCTTTATTACCTTCCAAGTGGAAGTCGGGCCCTAAATCAAGTCTGTCAAATATGTAGGTTACAAATTCCCAATTGACTAAATCTTTGGAACGTAGTAGCGGCAGCCCTGGCATGGCATGCATGGAACTGGCTACCATGTAAAAGTCCGTTCCCACACGTATCAGGTCCGGGTCTGTGAATTCGTCGTAGAATAGTGGATTGGTAAAGGTTCCGTTACCATTGTCAGCTGTCCACGACTGGGCTTGCAACTGACAGAATGTTATCAGTCCGAAAATAATAGAAAATAGATGTTTCATGATTGTTCTATTGAATAGGGTGAATATATCAATTTAAGAGTTATTTGGAAAACATCCAATAGTCGAAATACATGATGCGGCCGGGCTTATCTCCTTTGAAGATGAAATACAAGTCATGTATTCCTGTTACTTTAGATGTCTCAGTGCTCACCAATGCCCATCTGTCATCACCTCCGGTCAGTGGTACTTTAGTAGTTCCCAATAGCTGTCCCTGAGGACTATCGAGCCGAATTTCCATGGTCACGCCGCCATTGTGTGTAGTTCCTACTCTTGCTGTAAATTTGCTGGGACCGTGATCGCGAAAATTAACGTTTCTGACTTTGGTATATGCGTTGTTTTGCATGGCGTTGATAAAAACTCCTACTTCTGCATTCTGTGCGGCTTTGGCTCCTTCGGAGAATGCTATAGTTTCTGCCTCTGTCTTTCGATATGGATTTAGGGTTGTGAGTCCTTGTTGGATTCCGTTCGTCATTTTCAGAGGTTTGATGGAACCGTTTTTGTTGAATTCTACTTGTTCTACGCATACTGAACGGGTGAAGCCTGAGCCTCCGGGAAGCGCTCCGCTGTGATAAAACAAGTATGTATTTCCTTTATAGTCTACAATTCCGGGATGGTTGGTGAAGCTTCTTCCTTCCGTAGGCATAAGTACCCCGCCATATTTCCAAGGACCGAGGGGACTTTTGCTGGTTGAGTAGCCGAGGTGTTCTGAAATAGGACCGCCTGCCCACAATAAATAATAAAGGTCATTGCGTTTATACAGCCATGGACCCTCTTCGTATAATGTCGGCCGTTCCTTCACGTTACCTTCCCGTTTGCCAAAAGCTTCTTCTGTCATTGGAACGCGTACGATGTCCCCCTCATAAGAAATCATATCTTCATTCAATTTTACATAATAACAGAAAGGATTTCCCCAATAGAGGTATGCCTGCCCGTCATCATCAATGAATACGGTAGGGTCAATATCTCCTTTTTTACTTTGCACCAACGGTTTTCCCAGTGGATCTATAAAAGGGCCGTAGGGGCTGTCGGATACTGCTACGCCAATTGCGGGGCTATTGGTTGTGCGTGATGTTACCGGCACATATGCATAGAATTTACCATCTCTTTCTATACATTGCATAGCCCATGCATCTCCTTTTGCCCAGCTGAATGTCTTGTAGGAAAGCACAGCGCCATGATCGGTCCAGTTCACCATATCGGTAGTGGTGTATAGTTTCCAGTCATTCATAACAAACCATGTGGATGCATCCTCGTCGTGACTGGTGTAGAGATAAAGTACGTCATTGTGTACCATCGGTGCCGGATCGGCTGTGTACATGGTTTGTACAATAGGATTCTGTGCGATTACCGGAAGAGAGCATATTCCCAGGCAAATACTTAAAAAAAGGTTCTTGTTCATAAGATATTATTTTTTTGTGATTTATTTAAACATCCAATAATCAAGGTTGAAAAGTTCGTGTGGAGTTCTGCCTCTAAAGACAAGATATAGGTCATGAATTCCTTTGGTTGTTTTTATGTTGGTGGAATGTTCCTCCCAATTTTCCCATTCTCCAGTGTAGGGGATATTTAAGGTTCCTATTATTTCTCCTTCAAGTGAGTCGATTCTAAGTTCTATTTTCCCACCATGATATCTGCTAGATGCAGAAGCAATAAATTGAGAAGCACCTTTTTGTCCGAAGTTTACATCACGAACTTTTATATAGTCGGTATTGTGGATAGAGGTAATATAAACACCTCTTTCTGCATCGGTAGCGGAAATAACGCCTTGTGACCATGCTATGGTTTCGGCTTCTGTCCGTTTGTATGGATTGAGTGTACTTACCCCTTTCTTGATGCCTTCATCAGTCATGTGCATTTGCGGTATGGTGCCGTCAGGGTTGTATGTAAATTGCTCTACGCATACCGATCTGCAATAGCTATGTCCTCCGGGTAGTGCGTCGTTATGGTAAAAGAAGTAAGAATTGCCTTTATAATCTATTATGCCGGGGTGATTGGTATTACTTCCTTTTTCCAATGGCATTACTATTCCTCCGGCCTTCCATGGCCCTTTTGCTGTTTGGCTTGTAGAATAATGTATAGACTCCGGAAACTCGGCGGCATAGATCATATAGTATAGGTTATTCCGCTTATATACCCAAGGTGCTTCTGTGAATCTTCCGAAAAAGGCCGTATTATCTTTGGCATCGAGCGCTGTTATAGAGTCATTCAATGATATCATATCTTTATTCAGTTTGGCTTGATAGCATACACCGTTACCCCAATATAGGTATGCCTGTTCATCGTTATCGATAAATACCGTAGGATCAAGGTCATCCCAGGAGTGTTTGGCAGTTGTAGTCATGTTGTTGGTTACCAATGCCCGGCCTAATGCATCTTTGAAGGGGCCATAAGGTGAATCTGCAACGGCTACACCGATGGACGAACCTGGGCTGAATTTGTTTTGTGAGGATATATACCAATAAAACTTACCATCCCGCTCTATGCATTGTGCAGCGCTGGCATCTCCGGCTGACCATTTGAAATCACTTGTTTTCAGCGGTGTTCCACAGTCTGTCCAATTCACCATGTCGGTAGTGATATACAGGCGGTATTCCCTCATCAGGTATGCGTTGGAGGGAGCATCCTTTTCATCGCATCCCACATAAAGGAATAATGTATCGTTATGCACCATTGGGGCAGGATCGGCTGTATATTTGGTTTGAATAATCGGATTTTGTGCCGTTGCCAAAAGAGGAAGGAATCCCAGACATAGGGCTAAAATGTTGTTTTTCATCATAATCGTTATTGTTGATAGTTGTTTTTAATACAAATATTTATTGTGGATATTAATGTGTGAATTCCCAATAATCTATGTGGGCAAAGTCTTCTTTATTGCCTTTGAATACAAAGTACAGATCAAATATACCAGTGTTGGGAATAGATACGTCCGTTGTAATTGTTTTCCAGGACTCCCAGTCTCCTGTGGGAACAATGTTCAGAGTACCTATCAGCAATCCGTTTTCACTTTCCAGACGGATTTCAATATTTCCACCTTTTGGAGCTCCACATGAGATAAAAGCTTTAAATTTGGAAAGACCTTCTTTGGTGAAATTCACTCCCTGTACTTTTATATAATCCCCGTCGTTGGCAGAACTTACAATCCGGTTATCCGGAGCACTTTTTCGGGCTTCGGTGTTGATGCCCCAACCTTTTGCCATGGTTTCCGCTTCATTCCGTTTGTACGGATTGATGTATTTTAATTGGGGTAAACCGTCACGTGTGGCTGATACCGTCCGGATAGTACCATCTTCATTGTGTATTAAATGATCCAGACAGACACTACGCATATATTCGCGTGAACGTTTGTCTGCTTCCCCTTTCACATAGGCCACTTCCCGATTATGGTATGCAATATAATATTCGCCTTTGAATGGAAAGATGGAATGATGATTGTTGAAGCCGTCGTTGATGGGTGGGTTAGGTAATATTAATCCCGGCTGGGAGAAAGGTCCCATTGGATGCTCACTCATTACATACTCAATGTTGGCGGGAAAGCTGAAATGATGCCCGGCATACGAATAATAATACTTGTTTTTATATTTATGTACAAATGAAGCTTCGAAGAAGCCGGGAGTATTGGGGTGTATGGCTTTACCTTCAACTTCTGTCAGGTTATCTTTCAATTTAATGATTCGTGAATTGCCGGGATCACCCCCTCCGAAATAAAGAAAGGCTTGTCCGTCATCTTCTATCCAAACGCTTGGATCGAAACACCACATACCCCATTGTCCGCTACCGGGTTGCACTCCTGGAGTATTCATATCAACCATGGGGGTGTCCCGATTGTCTATATAAGGACCAATTGGACTGTTACTGGTTGCTACGCCAATACCTCCGCAATTGCCGTCACCGTAATAGAGATAGAATTGGTTGTTGTGATAAACAACGCATGGTGCCCAGGTCAATTGGGCTCCCCATCTTGAGTCTTTAGCATGGAATACTTCACCGTGGTCTGTCCAATTCTTTAAATCGTCAGTTGAGATACAAGTGATATCATTCATAAAATATCCGTATCCTCTTTGAGGGTTATAGGTATCATGTGAACAAAACAGATACAGTCGTCCATTGTATTCTATTCCCCATGGGTCAGCTGTATATCGTTGCCAAAACAATGGATAATCCGCCTTGCTGATTGATGTAAATGATGCAAACAGTAATAAGCAGAAAAGTGATTTTTTAAGAAAATAAGTGGTTTTCATGACATTGCATATTTATTGAATGATTTTGACTTCTTTTCCGACAGTGATTCCCGCTTCATTGAAACTGTCTATTGCGAAATAATAAGTCTGGTCTGCGTTCAATATGTTAATGGATACCTTGTTATCTTCATATACTAGATAATTATGGTATAATTTGTCTTTCTGTGTACCGAACCGGATATTGTATCCGATGGCATCCTCTACTTTATTCCAGTTCAGATTTACAGTTCTGCGATTATTACTATTTCTGGTTAATTTCGTGAACTGTGCAGTTGCTGGAACCGGTTTATCTGCTTTTCCAAATACTCTTAGGCCGGAAATGGAAAATTTTCCGGAAGGGAAATATATATTGGTTACACGAATATATCTGGTGTTTACCGGTTTGTCCAATTGGATGTAGTCGTTAGGGGCTTCTACCTTGTTCTTTGATTTGTCGACTGTCATATTCCATATAATACCATCTTGGGAATCTTCTATTCGGTATTGGTAATAGGTAGAATCTGTTTTTCCCGATATATTGGCATCTTGGTCGGCAAAATTAATTTGAATGGCGTATACTTTGGAATTTTGCCCTAAATCAACCGTTAAGAATTCTCCTTTGTTAGCTGTTTCAGCACTCCACCATGTTCTTATATCTTCATTCACGGCATTCTTTGTAGGGTAGCCTTCCAATGTAGATGAAGCTTCAACTTCCTTTTTATAAGACAGGAGCATCCATCCTGGGAATAAATCTTGTGGAGAGGTTATTTTCTTGTCGGGAACAATCATTGGATAGTCTCCCCATGCAGTGTATGCATAAGCATCACCGTCTTCGTCAAAAAAAGTAGGGTATAATGAAATTCTTCTTTCAAACATATGCCTTTGGGAGATGGTAGAGGTGCCGATATTCCAGTAGTTTCCATATAAGTCTTGGAATGTACTTCCATGTCCGATGCCATTGACAAAACCTTCGGGCTTATAGGAGAAAGGGTTGTGTTTGAGTAATGTAAATGGACCTAATGGATTCTCTGATACATAAACTCCGTTGTTGTAGCTTTTAAACTCTGTACCGGGTACTGCATATTGCAGGTAATATTTTCCTTTGTATTGGTTCATCCATGCTCCTTCGAGCCAGCCTGTGTGCTTATAATTAGTGTTGTAGTCTCCAGCCACTTCCCAGCCGTACTTTTCGGCATTACTGTAGAATAGGGGAGTAGCTTCTCCTTTGGGCATAAAGGTGTTTTTATTCAGTTCTACTCCCATCATTGGGGTGGCTGCACCGGAACCGTAATATAGATAAATTTTATCGTTATCCGAATCGTAGAATAACATTGGGTCTGCCAGGATATAAGGGAATTGATCGGTTACCAATTCCCATTTTCCGGATTTAGGGTCATGGCTTTTATATATCTTATTAGTTGCTATGGATGCAGTGAAATAAATCTCTCCATTCATTTCCATAACGGTAGGGGCATATTTTTCAATGGGGAGATCGTCAGTAGTTATTAAATTCCAGTGGATAAGATCCGATGAATGAAAATAGCCACCCGATTTAGATAAAAATAGGTAATATTCATTTTGAAATTTAATCATGCTGGGATCTGCCGCTTCACGCCAGGATGGTGAATTCAACGAAAAGCGATAACTTAAATTGACAGGATTACAGATTGTCTTAAAGCTGTTCTTTTTTCCTTCACACGCTGCCAGAAGTGCGGAAAACAAAAGTAGTAACAGGCAATATTTATTTATGTTTTTCATTTTTTTATTATAGTTCTTCTATTGTGATGTCTTTATATAGAGCTTCGCAAGCTTTGCCTTCATGAATCTGTAAAGCAATATATCCTATTTGTGGAATTCTGCCTATCTGTACATCGGGGTGAGGGGTGTCAACAAAAGGTTCGAAATAATCTAATGTTTGTATTCCATTCAGCCAAATACGAACACGCGGGCCTTCGCAGCGAATGATATAAGAGTTCCACTCTCTAGCATTGTAAGTAGGATTTTTAGCAAGGGGATTCCCTAAAAAGTCCCAGCGACGTTGTTCATCGTAGAGTGCTCCCTTTTTCCAGGAGATAATATCTGCTTGGTAGCCTATCATTTCATGCTCTTTGCCTTTTTCGGTTTGGGGCTGGCTACGGAATTGAATACCGGCATTATAGGAGTCGTCTGCGCAGTTAATTTTGAATTTCAGGCGTAGCTCGAAGTTACCGTATTCACGGTCTGAACGTAAGAATTCATTTTGAGGTATTTCCATTTCGGTATTTCCACCTATTATGGCATCTTCTTCTATACGAAACCATTTCATACTTTCCTTGCCGTTGTTACCAGTCCACCCTTTGAAGGTCTTTCCGTTGAATATGGGTTTTCCTTTAAACTCTTGTAATATATTTATGGGTGAAGAAACAGACTTTTCTTTTGTAGGTATAAGTGATAGATATTGTATATCCGGTAGTGCCTCTTTGTGTACCAACTTACCTTTTTCATCTTTTACTAAAGAAAGTTGAATACCTTGAAGGCTTATGTTCGTTTCTCCAGTTGTAGGGACTCTTATAACACCTAAGTTCTTTTCGTGGTATTCATTCCAGCCAGCTGTCGGTTGTATTAGTGTAGCAAATTGTTGTTGTCCTGCTGTAACAGTTATTGCACTTCCTTGATAAGGTTCGGAATATTTCAAGCATACGGTATAGTTTCCTTTTTTTAAAAACGTTTTCCATGAAATCTGTTGTTCCGTATTGTTCCAGCCGTGTATTGTTGCCAATGTGTCTTTATCTTTATCACAGATGTTTAGTCCGCCTTTTGTAGATGCATTTCTTGCCCATAGTTTTATAGGTTTATTATTATTGTCGGCTTGCTTGTTCTTAAGCAATTCTTTACTGAGTTGACGAAGATAGACTACACCGGGAGTTATATACTTCAAGGGTTCATCTTGATCTCTTTCATATTCAAATACGATAATGGGAGTAGCTCCTTTTCTATTCAGATAAGTTAATAACTCTTTTATTTGTGCAGCTCCTTCTCCTAATGTAACATCTTTCCCGTTTTTGTCGCAACGGTCTACATCGCGGAAGTGGAAATGGTACATACGTCCGGCGTCGGTATATCTTTTTACGACTTCATATACGTTGGTACCGTCACGCATGAAATGTCCTACATCCACAGAAGCGCCAATGTATTTACTTCTATCTTTACAATCAGCTAATACGTCTTCCGGATTCCAATACGGTGAACCGTGAGCTTTGGGATGATTGGTGAGAAACATATAAACGCCATATTTCTGACATAGTTTATCATAAAAATCCATACTTCCGGGACCTGATGCGATACGGACAGGGTCAGTTGTAAGGGCCATTTTCCACTCTTTGCAGAATTGGAAGAGCTTTTCTGTTTGTCCGTTTTCTGCATCTTCCTTACTTGGACGGCAATAGAATGAAGTGAGAGTCACACCTTTTTCCTTGCATTTATTTTTAATTTTTTGTTTGGTTTCTTCTGATATTTGCCATGGGTTGAATCTTTCTTCTTTTCCTCTTTCTATGGTTTGCCAGATTGTGGCTTCTACATATTTCAGACCTAAATCTGCGGCGGCATCAATAGCATCAAAAAGAGAATAGCGAGTAAAGGTATAAGACTGAATACCGACTTTCCAACCTATTTTATCAAAGTCGGATGCAATCTCTGTTGTTTTATTTCGGGTATATCCGTTGGCGGTTACTCCGAAACTTAACAGGATTATCAATGTCAGTTGTAGATAAAGTGAGACGTGTTTCATAATACTAATAAGTTAAGAATTCTGTCTGCAAATGTAGGGTAGAGACAGAAAAAAGACTCCCCTTTTCAGATATTTTATTTTGCAATTTAGGTAAAAAAAGCTTCTGAAAGGGTGCGCAAGTGGGTTTCTGTACTTTATTTATATTTCGGTGGGTGTTTTCCCGAAGTGCTTTTTAAAAGCGCGGCTGAAAATGCTGAGGCTGGAGAAACCGGAGAGCTCGCTGACTTCGGTTACAGTATATTGACCGGATTGCAAAAGTTTGAGCGCATGGTTCATGCGTACGGCTTTGATAAAGTCGGAAGGGGATTGGTCTGTCAATGTTTTGATTTTCTTGTATAAGAGTGAAGGGCTAACATTCATAGCTGCGGCAAACTCTTCTTTTCCAAATTCACTGTTGGCGATGTTTTCATTGATAACAGCTATCGCTTTGTTAACAAACGGATCGTTAGGTTTACTTTGGAGTACGGACTTTTCTTCGCGAGTAGTTGGTTGGCTTTGCGCCATTTTTTCTTGCATGAGCACTTGGGCGGCATCGGCGATGAGCCTGTCATTGGTACTCTTTCTTTTTAAACGGTTCGAATAGCTTTTGAAAGCGTAAATGATGTAACCGCCGATGCATAGGCTTATAAGAATTGCAAACCACCAAGTCTTCCAAAAGGGAGGTGTGATATGTATGTTCAAGCTACGTTCATCTATAATTTGTGATAGAGAGCCATCGTACATTCTGATATGCAATTTGAAGTCTCCGCCGGGAAGATTGGTGTAATTAATAAAATGAAGTTCAGAGGGACGACTCCAGTTCGTATCCAGTCCTTCCAATAGCCATGAGAATTTCATGTTTCTTGCAGAACCTCCTGTTGGCAGGAGCTCTAACATGAAATTGTTTTGAGTATAATTCAGGGATAGTCTCTTTTGTTGATTGACCGGGGTATTATTTAATAAATGGGGGATTGTACGGATGGAACGACCGGCTACGGTGATGTTTTGGAAGAAAATCTTTCCTTTGGGACGAGTCTCCTGAAGCAGCTTGGGAGTAAACATTATTGCACCGTTATTCGTTCCCCAAACCAGTTTGCCATTCTTTAGTCTCGTGCAGGAGTTGACACAAAAAGTTGTGTTTGAAAGGGAGTAGACGGAAGTATACGACCGGATAGTATTGTTTAAGATATTGAGCCTGCACAAACCGCTTTCAGTACCAATCCATAAAAAGCCGTTATCCAATAAGATACTGTTTACATAGTTGGATGTCAGACCGGATTCTGTGGTAAATCGCTCTGTTTGCCGTTTGTCATAATCATATTTTATCAGCCCGTCTCGGCAAGTTGCAATCCATACAGTGTTATCGGTTACTACTACATCTTGTGCCAAACTACCTTCAACTAAAGCTTCTATTGTTCCGTGATTTTTATCCAGTAAGAACAAGCCGTGTGAAGTTGTGAGTAATAGCTTCCCCAGAGCGAGTTCGGCAAATGCACTGACAGGTTGGATTGGATATTCTCGAAAACTATTTTCTTTATTTCGATAACAGGATAGATTCTGGTTGCCGCCAATCCATACATCTCCTTCTGCATCCACAAAGCAATCAAAGATAAAGTCTCCTGAGAAACCGGGAGTATGAGTCTTTGAGGAATAATGTTGAAGTGTTTGTCCGGTTTTTCCGTCCAGTAAATAAACGCCGGAAGAATAGCTACCTGCCCAGATACGTCCTTGACTATCTTCGCATAAAGATAAAAACACCTTTGCTTGCTCTGATTTGTCCCGATAATAATGGTTCCATTTATTGGATATAGGATTCCAGCGGCTTAAGCCATTGTTTGTTGCAAACCATATATACCCTTTATGATCTTCTATAATCTTGTTTACATAATTGTTACCTAAAGAATTCGGATTGTTTATTTGATAGGTTATGGGGATAATCAGGGAATTGCCGTTTTCAAAAAAAGACAGTTTTCCGGTGTATGTGGCTACCCAATTTCTGGATTCATCGCAGAGAATATCATATACCCCGTCACCTCGAAGTGAAAAGGGGTTATTTAGGTCTTCTTTGTAAATGTTGAGAAGTTTATCTCCTTTTTCGCTGATATGCCATATGCCTTGACCGTCAATACCGATTAAAAGAGTATTATTGGCGTCTTTCTTTATTGTAAGAATCGGTTGTTTCGGAAAGCCCTTGATTGGTATGGCTGATAATGTTTTTTGAGTGATATCATAATAAAAAAGGCCGGCCGCTCCGGTACCAATCCATAGGCGGTCGAGCTGCTCGTCATAGTACAAACTGGGTATCTGAAAAAAATCTTTTGCATTGTATGGGTAAATGAGACGGCTTTTTAATGTTGGCATCTCCAGCAATGAGATACCGGCTGATGTAATATAAAACAGTTGATTATTTTTATAAAAGGTGAGTTGCTTTATTTCCTTTTCCGATTGTGTGATTCTTGTAAGTGTATTGTTTTCATATTTAAATAGCCCGGTTGAGGAGGCAATCCAAAGGGTTCCGGTTTTATCGGCCGTAATAGTTCCTATGGTGATATGGTTGTTGCCGGTTTCTTCTCGTAAGTCTGCCAAAAAGAGAAAACGGTCTGTAACTTCGTCGTAATGGAATATCTGACTGTTATTAGTGTAAGAGAATAGTTGTGAATTGCCGTAAGTCAGTTTTACAAATACAAAATCGGTGGTTTTACAAGGTAGCTCATAATTGCGGCAGTCTCCCTCAGTTACTCTCAAAATCCCGGTTTTAGTGGAAGCCCAGATAAAGCCATGCTTATCTTTGCAGATAGAAAATGCTTCTCCCGATGTTATGCCATAAATATCACTGATGTTGTAGAATTTGGTATTGGCTGGGAAAGAATTCAAACTTATGAAAAGTAGAGTAAATATCAGAAGTATGACTTTTGCTTTTGATGTAGTTTGAACTTTTTTCATGAGGAAAACTTCATTCATGAGAAGCGGGTGGAGCGTATCGGACTCGAACCGATCACCTCGACACTGCCAGTGTCGCGCTCTAGCCAGATGAGCTAACGCCCCGTTGCTAACGTTTGCAGAGCTACCTGCATTTTTGATGGCGCAAATATAATGCATTATTCTGAAATAATTGCTATGTTTGCGAAATAAAATGAAAAAAGAAGTTATGTTGATATATAATACGACCTATCACGTAGAGGAAGGACAGGAAAAATACTTCCTTACCTGGATGCAGGAATTCTATCTTCCTGAAGTGGAAAAGCACGGTACGCTGTATGCTCCGCGCATAGCACGCATACTGAGTCATATTGAAGAGGGAAGCATATGTTACTCAGTACAGTTTGAGGTGGAAAACTCGGCTAAGCTGCATCGTTGGCATCAGGAGCAAGGCGTGAAGCTGAATGAAGAATTGCTGAAAATCTTTAAAGACAAAGTAATCGGTTTTCCGACATTGATGGAGGTAATTGTGTGATACAACCGGTAAAAGAAAAAATCATTCTGGGCATCGACCCCGGTACTACCATTATGGGGTATGGAGTGTTGCGCGTGGCGGGAGTGAAGCCCGAAATGATTGCTATGGGTATCATAGACCTTCGCAAGTTTGGCGATCACTACCTGAAGCTTCGCCATATCCACGAACGGGTGTTGGGCATTATTGAGAGTTATCTGCCGGATGAACTTGCCATTGAAGCGCCTTTCTTTGGAAAAAACGTGCAGTCTATGCTGAAGCTGGGACGTGCGCAAGGTGTGGCTATGGCTGCCGCTTTGAGCCGTGATATTCCTATTACGGAATATGCCCCTTTGAAGATAAAAATGGCAATAACCGGAAACGGACAGGCGTCTAAGGAACAAGTGGCTGATATGCTGCAGCGTATGCTCCACTTTCCCAAAGAGGAGATGCCCGTATTTATGGACGCTACCGATGGGCTTGCCGCCGCTTATTGCCACTTTCTGCAAATGGGGCGGCCCGCTATGGAGAAGGGCTATCACAGTTGGAAGGATTTTATAGCCAAGAATCCCGACAAAATAAAACGGTAGTCCCGTACCTTATATTTCGAATTTAATACTTTACACTTAAAATACTAGCCATGAAATTAAATGATCTTGTCATTATCGGAGTAGCGGCGACAACGGTAGTCAGTTGTGCCCCCTCGAAGAAAGAATATACCTCATACGAACTTTATCCTGTCCGTACGGGCAGTCTGGCTGAAATGGAGTATACTCCGGGCGCTACGCAGTTTACGCTTTGGTCGCCTACGGCAGATGAAGTACGCCTGATGCTGTATGATGCGGGAGACGGCGGGCACGCTTATGAAACGGTAGCTATGTCACCTGCCGAAAACGGTACGTGGACGGCTAAGGTAGAGCGGGATTTGAAAGGCAAGTTCTATACGTTCAATGTAAGAATCAACGGTAAGTGGTTGGGTGATACGCCGGGCATCAATGCACAGGCAGTAGGTGTGAACGGCAAGCGTGCGGCGGTTATCGATATGCGTGAAACCGATCCGGAAGGCTGGGCGGAAGATAAACGTCCGCCGCTGGCATCGCCTGCCGATGTGATTATCTATGAGATGCATCACCGGGACTTCTCCGTAGACCCTTCATCGGGCATCCGGAATAAGGGTAAGTTCCTTGCCATGACGGAGACGGGAACAGTCAATCCCGATAAATTGTCAACCGGTATCGACCACTTGAAAGAGCTGGGAGTGACACACGTGCACATCCTGCCTTCCTATGACTATGCCTCTGTGGACGAAACCAAGCTGAACGAGAATCAATACAACTGGGGATATGACCCTCAGAACTATAATGTGCCCGACGGTTCTTACTCTACCAATCCTTACAAGCCGGATGTACGTATCCGCGAGTTCAAACAAATGGTACAGGCTTTGCATAAGGCGGGCATTCGTGTGGTGCTGGACGTAGTGTACAATCATACTTTCAATACGGTTGAGAGCAATTTCGAGCGTACTGTTCCCGGATACTTCTATCGTCAGAAACCTGACGGAAGTTTTGCGGACGCTTCTGCCTGCGGCAATGAAACGGCGAGCAACCGTTCCATGATGCGCAAATATATAGTAGAGTCCGTTTTGCATTGGATAAACGAGTATCATATTGACGGCTTCCGCTTCGACCTGATGGGAATCCATGACATCGAAACCATGAACGAGATACGCAAGGCGGCAACAGCGGTAGATTCCACAATCTTTATATATGGTGAAGGTTGGGCTGCATCGGCTCCCCAAATGTCACAGGATTCGTTGGCAATGAAGGCTAATACCTATAAGATGCCGGGTATCGCCGCTTTCTCCGATGAGATGCGTGATGCACTGCGCGGTCCTTTCAATGATAACCATCAGGGAGCTTTCCTTGCCGGGCTGCCCGGAGGAGAGGAGAGCATCAAGTTCGGTATTGTGGGTGCAGTGAAGCATCCGCAAGTCAATAATGAACAGGTGAATTATAGCAAAGCCCCGTGGGCGGAACAACCCACGCAGATGATTAGCTACGTGTCTTGCCATGATGATATGTGCTTGGTGGACAGATTGAAAGCGAGTATTCCGGGCATCACTCCCGAAGAACTTGCCCGGTTGGACAAACTGGCGCAGACAGCGGTATTTACTTCGCAGGGCGTACCCTTTATTTATGCGGGCGAGGAGGTGATGCGCGACAAGAAAGGTGTACATAACAGTTACCAGAGCCCGGACTCCATCAATGCCATCGACTGGAAACGCAAGACGGAGCACGCCGATGTGTTTGCCTATTATAAAGGGTTGATTCAGCTACGCAAGCATCATCCGGCTTTCCGCTTAGGAGATGCCGAACTGGTTCGTAAGCATCTGGAATTCCTGCCGGTTGAGGGCAGTAACGTGGTGGCCTATCGGTTGAAAGAGAATGCCGGGGGCGATGCGTGGGGCGATATATATGTAGTGCTGAATTCACGCAAGGAAGCGGCTAAGGTTTCAGTGCCCGAAGGCAAATATACGGTGGTCTGCAAGGACGGCTTCATCAGTGAACAAGGTTTGGGTACGATGTACGGGCCGGAAATCTCCGTTCCGGCGCAGTCGGCACTTATTTTCTATAAATAGGGAAAGCAGGCTTTTCGAGTATGTCAAACGGAATTTTCAAGCATATCAAATGAATTTATCAAGTGTATCAAACGGAATTATCATCGTAAGAAAACAGATTATCTGTTTCGTCAGAATACATGGTCTGTTTTACTAAAACGCATAATCTGTTTCATTAAAACGCATTATCTGTTCTGTCACTCAGAAGAGTTTGTGACTCCTAACAAGACAAACCATTAAAAATGATACAACAACATACCTTGCAGATAACGGAAGGAGTAGCGCGCAATCCGCTTATTCGTCTGTCACACCCTGTCACTCTTGACTTTCTCGATGGAGAGCATATAGCTATTGTTGGCCCTAACGGAGCCGGGAAAAGCCTGTTGGTAGATTTGCTTACGGGTAGATATCCCTTGCGTGACGGCACACTGGCGTACGATTTCCGCCCCTCCGCCACGCAAACTGCCTACGACAACATCAAGTACATTGCTTTCCGTGATACCTACGGTTCTGCCGACGCCAATTACTACTATCAGCAACGTTGGAATGCCCACGACCAAGAGGACGCCCCGCTGGTGCGTGAGCTGTTGGGTGAGGTGAAGGACGAAGCTCTCAAACAACAACTGTTCGACCTTTTCCGTATCGAGCCGATGCTTGATAAGAAAATCATTCTTCTTTCCAGTGGCGAACTCCGCAAGTTTCAGATGACCAAGACATTGCTTACAGCTCCGCGCATCCTCATCATGGACAATCCTTTCATCGGACTGGATGCCGCCACACGCGAACTGTTGTTCAATGTGCTGGAGAAACTGGCGCAACTCGCTTCCCTGCAAATCGTGTTGGTTCTCTCCATGCTGGATGATATACCGTCTTTCATCACTCACGTAGTCCCCGTTGACAATAAAGTGGCGGGAGAGAAAATGGAACGTGCTGTCTATATGCAGGCTTTCCATGAGCAAGACGCTATGCGTGCTGAGGCAGATGCCGCCTTTTTCAGTGAATTGCAGCAACGCATTATCGACCTTCCTTATGAAAACACTAACTTCACTTCGGACGAAGTTGTCCGTTTGAATAAAGTCAGTATCCGCTATGACGACCGCACAATCTTGAAAGAACTGGACTGGACGGTGATGCGCGGACAGAAGTGGGCTTTGAGCGGCGAGAACGGCGCAGGCAAATCCACCTTGCTTAGCTTGGTGTGTGCGGACAATCCGCAGTCTTATGCCTGCGACATCAGCCTGTTCGGACGTAAGCGGGGGACGGGTGAGAGTATTTGGGAAATCAAGAAACACATAGGTTATGTCAGCCCGGAGATGCATCGCGCTTATCTGAAGAATCTGCCGGCTATCGAAATCGTAGCTTCCGGACTGCATGACAGTATCGGTCTGTACAAGCGTACGCACACCGGCCAAATGGCTGTGTGCGAGTGGTGGATGGATGTTTTCGGCGTGGCGGGTTTGAAAGACAAGCCTTTCCTGCAACTCTCCAGCGGCGAGCAACGTCTTGCCCTGTTGGCGCGTGCTTTTGTGAAAGACCCCGAACTGCTGATTCTTGACGAACCCTTGCATGGACTGGATACGTATAACCGTCGTCGCGTAAAGAAAATCATAGAGGCTTTTTGCCGTCGTAGGGATAAAACAATGATAATGGTGACTCATTACGAGAACGAACTTCCTGCCACGATTAGCGACCGCCTGTACTTGAAGCGCAACCGCTAAAATATCCGGCTGATAAAGAACAAACAACAATGTAAATCGTTATATTTGTGGAATTAATCCTTAAACTATTTACATTATGAAGTTCTTTATCGACACTGCAAATTTAGACCAGATTCGGGAAGCCTACGATATGGGCGTACTCGACGGAGTGACTACCAACCCCTCACTCATGGCAAAAGAGGGTATCAAGGGAGTGGAAAACCAGCGCAAGCATTACGTGGACATCTGCAATATAGTGCGGGGAGATGTAAGCGCGGAGGTGATTGCCACCGACTATGAGGGTATGATTAAGGAAGGTGAAGAACTCGCCGCACTCAACCCGCACATTGTGGTGAAAGTGCCTTGCATTGCAGACGGAATAAAAGCCATCAAATATTTTTCGGGAAAAGGTATCCGTACCAACTGCACACTGGTGTTCTCCGTGGGGCAGGCTTTACTGGCGGCAAAAGCCGGGGCAACTTACGTTTCGCCGTTTGTGGGGCGCCTTGACGATATCTGTGAGGACGGCGTGGCCTTGGTGGGCAGTATTGTAGAAATGTACCGCTATTATGGTTATGAAACTCAGGTGCTTGCTGCATCCATCCGCCATACCGCACATATTGTCCAATGTATAGAAGCAGGAGCCGATGTAGCCACGTGCCCGCTTTCCGCCATAAAAGGCCTGTTGAACCATCCGCTGACAGATGCCGGGTTAAAGAAGTTCCTCGAAGACTATAAACGTGTGAACGGATAATCCGGAAAAGCCTATAAGCCTATCTTTCACGTATTTCTTGACTAATATTGGCGATAAATAGAATAAAAACTTTATTTTTGCCGAATATATTCAGTTTAAGAGAAAGCACCGATGAAAGAAAGGCTTATAGGATTCCTCAAGACATATCTCTTGTTTGTTTGCATCTTTGCATTGCAGAAACCGTTTTTTATGCTCTTTTACCGCCCGTTGTACGAAGGCGTTTCGTGGACGGAGTGGTTTAGTGTGATGTGGCATGGATTGCCGTTGGACTTATCGCTTGCAGGCTATCTGACTGCCATTCCGGGGTTGCTTTTTATCTGTTCCGCATGGGCGGTTCCCAATCTTCTCCGCCGTATATGGTGCGGCTACTTTATCTTTGTTTCCGTTTTGCTTTCCATCATATTTACCGTCGATATCGGATTGTATGAATATTGGGGATTCCGTTTGGACGCTACTCCTTTGTTCTATTTCTTTTCTTCACCGAAAGATGCGGTGGCAAGTGTCAGCTTTTGGATGGTAATCGGTGGTATTGTTGCCATGGTTGCCTATGCGTCGGTGTTGTATGGAGTATTCTATTTTGTCTTGTTGCAGAAAGGTGCGTTCAGACGTATGAAGATACCTTATCAGCGTTTGAAGGTTTCAGGTGTTTTGTTGCTGATGACCGGGTTGTTGTTCATCCCGATTCGCGGAGGATTTACGGTATCCACCATGAATACGGGGAAAGTGTATTTCAGTACGAACCAGCGTTTGAATCATGCCGCCATTAACCCGGCTTTCAGCCTTATGGAATCTCTCTCCAAGCAGAAGGATTTTGGAAAACAGTATCGTTTTATGGAAGCGGATGCGGCAGACCGCATTTTTTCCGGTTTGGTGGATCCCGCTGTTTTGAAGAACGACACTCTTCTGACCGATTCCTTACGGCAAGTTCCGGATTCTCTGCATTCATTGTTTACGACACAGCGTCCCGATGTGCTCTTTGTTATTATGGAGAGTTTCTCTTCGCACCTGATGGCTACGTTGGGAGGAGAGCCGGATGTGGCTGTGAACTTGGACAGTCTGGCGCAAGAAGGGGTGCTCTTTACCAATTTTTATGCCAACAGTTTCCGCACAGACCGGGGATTGGTAGCCATTTTGAGCGGTTATCCGGCACAACCCACCACCAGTATAATGAAATATCCTCGTAAGACGCAGTCCATCCCTGCCATTGCGGGCAGCTTGAGGAATGCAGGTTATAGAACCAAATACTACTATGGCGGCGATGCGGACTTTACCAATATGCGTTCTTACCTGATGTCATCCGGATTTGAAGATATTGTAGCCGATCAGGATTTTCCGGTATCGGAGCGTTTAAGTAAGTGGGGAGTGCACGATCATCTTGTGTTCCGTCGTTTATTGGATGACTTGAGAGCGGAAGCGGCAGACAGCAGTTTGGCGGGGAAAGATGCACCGCACTTTCGCGTGCTGCAAACTTCCAGCAGCCACGAGCCTTTTGAGGTTCCTTACAGCCGCTTGGAGAACGAACGCCTGAATGCTTTCGCGTATACGGATAGTTGCATCGGTGACTTTGTAAGACAATTCCGTGAGTTGCCGCAATGGAAAAATACGGCTGTTGTGTTTGTGCCCGACCATCTGGGGGCCTATCCCGAGCATATCAGTAATCTTGAAATAGACAGATACCGGGTTCCGTTGCTGATAGTGGGAGGAGCAGTGCGTGAGCCGAGACGTGTTGATGTTTACGGTTCGCAACAGGATATTGCCGCTACCTTGTTGGCGCAACTGTCCTTGCCTCATGGTAAATTTACGTTCAGCAAAGATATGCTGAATCCTGATTCTCCGCATTTTGCTTTCTTTACCGCACACGACGCTTTCGGTCTTGTGACGCCGGACAATCAGCTGATATTTAATAATGAATCAAATGCAATAGCTGTGGATGAAGGCTCGAAGAAAGGGCAGAACCTCTCTTTGGGACAGGCTTATTTGCAGAAATTGTATGACGATATAGCCAAAAGATAGAATGATATTAGCTGATGTTTTATCAGGGTTGGTGGAAATGGATACCGACCTGTTGCTTGCCATCAACGGATGGCGTGCCGAATGGGCGGATCTGTTTATGTATGCCTTTAGTGGAAAATGGATTTGGATACCTTTATATGCGTCTATTCTCTATGTGATAGCCCGTAATTTGCATTGGAAAGTAGCCATAGGTTGCGCCGTAGCCATTGCGCTGACAATCATTTTTGCCGACCAGATAGGAGCGACCCTCATCCGTCCGTGGGTGTGCCGTCTGCGTCCTGCCAATCCGGAGAACCCCATTTCTGAGTTCGTACATATAGTAAATGGGTATCGGGGCGGACGATACGGCTTTCCTTCCTGTCATGCCGCCAATACATTCGGACTTGCTTTCTTTTTGTTCTATCTGTTCCGCAATCGTGCTTTGAACTGGTTTATTATGGTATGGGCGCTGCTGACGTGTTATTCCCGTTCTTATTTGGGAGTGCATTATCCCGGAGACTTATTGGCGGGCGCTTTTATCGGTTTTGTCGGTGCGTCTCTTTGTTACCGGCTTTTCTGCGGGGTGTGCAAGTATCGGCGGAGAGAAAATTATACGCATATTTATCTCCCGATTTGGGTGGGAGGCATTACTACGATAAACATCTTCCTTTATAGTTTGTTATCTTCTTAACAGATCTATAAAACAGATATTTATGATGAGTTTAGGAAGCTGGATGAACAACATCCTGATAGAATGGGGCGTAGAACCGAAATTTGCAAATATGTTTGACGAGACAATTATTGCCGTATTGATGATAGGTGTGTCAGTAGGGTTGGATTATCTGTGTCAGGCTATATTCGTGGGAGGGATGAGGCACTATACAAAGCGCGCTCCTCACCAGTGGAATACATTGTTGATGAAGCGTAAGGTGGTCCATCATCTTATCCATATCCTGCCCGGTATATTGATTTACTTCTTGTTGCCTCTGGCTTTTGTGCGGGGAAAAGAAATCCTGGAATTTTCGCAGAAGATATGTGCGGTGTATATCATCACCGCAATACTGCTTACTATCAACGGCTTGCTACTGGTGATGCTGGATGTGTACAATGCAAGGGACAAGCAAAAGAACCGTCCGATGAAAGGCTTTGTACAGGTTCTTCAGGTATTGTTGTTCTTTATCGGGGGAATTGTTATTATTGCTGTGCTGATAAATAAATCTCCAATGACCTTGTTTGCGGGTTTGGGTGCATCGGCAGCCGTGTTGATGTTGGTATTTAAAGACAGTATTCTTGGATTTGTGGCGGGGGTACAGCTTTCTGCCAATGATATGTTGCGTATTGGAGACTGGATAGCTTTGCCCAATAACACCGCCAATGGAACCGTGGAGGAAATCACTCTGAATACGGTGAAAATACGCAATTGGGACAATACAATCTCTACTGTACCGCCTTATACATTGGTGAATAATTCTTTCCAGAACTGGCGCGGAATGCAAGAGAGTGGAGGCCGGCGTGTGAATAAGAATATTTATTTGGACATGACTACTTTGAAGTTTTGCACTCCCGATATGTTGGATGCCATTCGTAAGGACATTCCTTTGATGGCGGACTATCAGCCGGCAGAGGGAGAAGTGCCCACTAATGCCCAGCTTTATCGTATTTATATTGAGCGTTATCTGTGCAGCCTTCCGGTTGTAAATCAGGATTTAGATTTAATTATCAGTCAAAAGGAGCCCACGACCTACGGGGTTCCCATTCAGGTTTATTTCTTTTCGCGCAATAAGGTATGGAAGGAGTACGAACGTATTCAGTCCGATATATTCGATCACTTGTTGGTAATGGTCGGTAAGTTTGACTTAAAGCTTTACCAATATTCCGATTAATATAGTAGCTTGAACTCTGCCCATACGGGAAGGTGGTCGCTGTATCCCGCCTGATATTTCATACCGTAATAGGTGCGGAAAGGCTGACTGCCTCCATATTTCTTGTCTTCGGACAACAGAAAGGGTGCGAGGAACACATCGGCTTTATCTTCTGCTGTGTATAGCGGGGAATCCGGTTTCAGCAAGTTTCCCGAAAGGATAATATGGTCGAGTAGCCCCCATTCCCCTTGGTATTTGTAACTTCCGAAGCACTTGTCGGCGGTACTTTTCCTCGCTAAAAGATGATAAAGGGTTTGGGAATCTAATGCATCTGTTTCCGTAGGCGGAACTCCGGCTTTTAATATCTTTTGTACGGACTTGTTGACGGGGTAGTCATTAAAGTCTCCCATAATGATAATTTGCGGACGGGTACGGGCTCTGCACAAGCTATCTGCCACATTCTTTAATCTTTGTGCTGCCGAAAGGCGGTAAGGCTCGGATGCCTTTGCCCCTCCGGAACGGGACGGGAAGTGAGTTATAAGTACATCTAAAGTGTCGTGGCTCAAAAGCAAGCCGCTGACATGGAGAATGTCGCGTGTGGGACGGCTTCTTTCATGAGGTTTTGTTACCGGATAACTTTGAGCGGACAACAATTTGAAAAGACCTCTTTGATACAGCAGTGCCACATCAATTCCCCGTTCGTCGGGAGAATGCGTAATGACATAGCGGTAATCGGCTTCCCGCAGAGCGGAATAGCGGGTAAGGTCGCGCAATACGCTGTCATTTTCTACTTCGCAGAGGGCTACCAATGCAGGTGGTGTCCATCTGCCTACGGCAATAATGACGCGTGCAATGGCATCTAATTTCTTTTTGTATTTGGTATAGTTCCAGTGCCGGACGGCGCCAGCCAGAAATTCATAATCGTTTTTCAGTGTGTCATGGCGGCAGTCGAACAGGTTCTCTACGTTGTAGCTCATGATACGGAAGGTGAGGGTATCTTTTTTGACCTGCCCGTACAACAAAGAGAATGGTAGGAAAGCAAGAAGTATAAAGACTGGTATGGAAACAAAAAGAAGCGGAGCATTTCTTCTTTTGCTCCGCATCTCTTCTTTATGTTTCCGTATTTGTATGTCCATTAATTCTTGGCAGGGATATGTTTCAATATATCCAGCAGATGGTCCCAGAATTTCTGTACGGTGGGAATGAGCATCCGTTCATCGGGAGAGTGTACTCCTTGCAGGGTAGGCCCGAAAGAAATCATATCCAATGAGGGGTATTTATCGAGAAATAACCCGCATTCCAGTCCGGCATGGATAGCCTTTATTTGGGCATCTACACCGAACAGGCGTTTGTATGATTCCGCTGCAACTTCCAGTATCTCAGAGTGCGGATTGGGTTTCCAACCCGGATAACCGTCGCCGAAAGAAACGCTTGCCCCTGCCATTTCGAATACGGTACGTACCATAGTGGCGATGTCCTGTTTGGAGGACTCGGTAGAACTGCGTTGGCTTGTTTCTATGCGGATTATATTACCCGGTTTCATCTTTACGGATGCAAGATTGGTGGAAGTTTCTACCAAGCCCGGAATATCCTGACTCATGGCGTATACTCCATGTGGAGCAGCATAAAGGGCCTGCAGCAAATGTTCGGTCGTATCTTTATCAATGGCCTTAGTGCGGGGATTCTCCGATTCGAGAACAAACTGCAAATCAGGGTCCGCTACGGCATACTCTGCCTCGGCTTGGGCTGCAAATACATTTAAATCGGTGCGCAGGGCGTGCTTGTCGGCTTCGGGGATGGCTATAACGGCGTGTGCTTCGCGTGCAATAGCATTACGCAGGTTGCCGCCGTCTATTTCGCAGAGATACATATCGTACTTCTTGAAAGTCTGGCTTAGAAAGCGGTTCAGCAACTTGTTGGCATTGCCTCGTCCCAAATGAATATCGCCGCCGGAGTGCCCGCCCTTCAGACCTTTCACCTGTACTTTGCAGAAGAAATATCCGGCAGGCACATCCACCTCCTTATAGGTAAACTCGGCAACAGAGTCTATGCCGCCTGCACAGCCGATAAAAAGTTCGCCCTCGTCTTCGGAGTCGAGGTTCAGGAGAATATCACCGCTCATAAAACCTTCCTGCAAAGCAAAAGCACCCGTCAGTCCGGTTTCTTCGTCTACGGTGAACAGACATTCTACAGGACCATGTTCAATGCTGTCATCGGCAAGGATAGCCAGTTCGGTTGCTACACCGATACCGTTATCCGCCCCCAGCGTTGTGCCTTTGGCTTTCAGCCATTCTCCGTCTATCTCGGTTTCGATAGGGTCGGTGAG
This sequence comes from Bacteroides propionicigenes, assembly GCF_018390535.1. Lineage (GTDB taxonomy): Bacteria > Bacteroidota > Bacteroidia > Bacteroidales > Bacteroidaceae > Bacteroides > Bacteroides propionicigenes. The sequence goes on from NZ_JAHBBW010000003.1 coordinate 157,522, forward strand.
GAAATCATGTTTTACATCGTTGTTCTTCTCGCATACCATGTCCACATGCGACTGAAGCACAACTGTTTTTCGATTTTCCATACCCGGAGTGGCAAGCTTCTTTATCAGTACGTTTCCGGCTTCATCCACTTTCGTTTCCAACTTATGTTTTTCTCCGAATGCTTTTAAGAAAGCAATAATCTTTTCTTCCTTTTTGGAAGGACGCGGTACTTGGCAGATTTCCTCAAAATAGCGAAATACGCCGGCCGGTTTCAAGTCTTTTTTTTCCATATCTTATAGTTTATAACAGACAGGATACACTTGATATGTATTCTAATCTTCTGTTTTTGAAATTCAATTCTTATACAAATTAACCTCTTATTGCTAAAGATGGTTAAATTGATTGGCTATTTTATTTCCCTTTCTCTTTTTTTAGAGTAAAAAAGGATGCTTAGTCCAACCAAAGCCCTATATTTGCACCCACAAAACAGAGTAAGCTAAGAGTGAAAACAAAATTCAAACGCTTTTTGCTGAGTGGTATTCTGTTTTTATGCAACAAAATTAATGGAAATGCTTGGTACATTATTGATAACTTTGTTAATAGTTGCTATTTGCATTGTTTTATTGGGCGTAAAGGTCTTTTTTGTGAAAGGCGGCAGGTTTCCTAACGGACACGTCAGCGGCAATAAAGCAATGCGGGATAGAGGAATCGGGTGTGTACAGTCGCAAGACAGGGAGGCACAAAAGAAAAGCCGTTTCTCTATTGATGACTTGGAGAAAACCTTAAACGATAGTATGAACTAAATAAACTAAAAACAATATTTTTACAAATTATGAAGAGATTAAACTACCTCGTAAACGGTTTGGCAGCTCTTGCACTAATCGTTTTATTTTCTCAATGCGCTGGTAAAGCCGATAATCAGACAGCAAATGCTTCAACACAAGCAGCCGGATTATCCGGAATGAAAATTGCTTATGTAGAAATAGATACGCTTTTGGCAAAATATAACTATTGTGTTGACTTGAACGAGGCAATGGTGAAGAAAAGCGAAAATGTACGTTTGACTTTGAACCAGAAGGCTAAAGACCTTGACCGTCAGAAACAAGAGTTCCAAACTAAAGTTCAGAACAATGCATATCTGACACAGGAGCGCGCTCAACAGGAATACAACCGTATTGCTAAATTGGAACAAGACCTGCAGAATTTGGGTAACAAGCTACAGTCTGAGTTGATGAGTGAGAACGAAAAGAACAGTTTGCAGTTGCGTGACTCTATTAACGCTTTCCTGAAGGAATACAACAAGACAAAAGGTTACAGTATGATTATCAGCAACACCGGCTTTGACAATCTGTTGTATGCTGACAGCATTTATAACATTACACGTGAAATCTTGGACGGTTTGAATGCAAGATACTCTTCTCCTGCAAAGAAATAAGTAGGGCGAGTAATTGCAGAATATTTAGTTAACTTGTTTGTATATAATGAGTTAATAAGATACACCATACTAAGTTAACATCATAAGAAAAGGAAGTTAATATCATGCAAGGCATGAAGTTAACTTCCTTTTTGATGTTCAGTGGCGACTGTTTATTTCACTTGAATAATGTCGTAATTCAAATCGCTGACAGCCTCTTGCAGACTATCGTTTACCAGTCTTAAAGTAGTGTCATTGATAACAACGAAGTATACGGGAGAGTCACCGTCGTTGGGAGTCAGCTTATAGGCCGTTTTCTTATTGTTGTTAACGTCCTTTTGGATAACCTGACGTTTTCCTGTGGAAGTGAAGGATTTATTTTTTCCTTGTCCTTCTGCATCCAGATAAGTCGTAACTAAGGTATAACCGCTTTCGCCGTCGGGACCTATGCTGTCTACACTCAATACGTACTGAATGCCCGGACCGTCGGCTGCAGGGAGTATACCTTCATAAACGGCTACTGCAGAAGAATCGTTGCCTACAACAGTCATGACACCCTCATCCATAGTGTCGTTGTTCTGATTTCCTTTTGATTGGCAGGATACCAATGCAGCGGCAATTGCTGCAATCATCATTACTTTTTTCATTGCTTTAATGGTTTAAATTAATATTAAGAGACGCCAACGGCGTTTATTCTTCGTCTTCTCGTTTTATAACGAGCAATTTATCTACTCTTCCACGATCCATATCTACAATTTCAAACTCCAAGTTTTTGTAACTGAAAATATCACCGGCTTTTGGAACCCGCCCGATAAGGAACATGGCAAGTCCGCTTAATGTTGTGAAATCCTCTTCTTTCAAGTCGTCATAGCTCAGTATGCCCATTGCTTCCATAAAGTCGCCTATATTCATGGAAGCTTCTACCAACATGGAGCCGTCTGTTCGGGTCACTATCTCTTCTTCTTCCGTTTCGTTCTCTTCCAAAATGTCCCCGAAGATACTTTCCGTTAAATCGTGCAAGGTAATAATGCCTTCTGTATTTCCATACTCGTCTACAACAACTCCGAACTTGTTTTTGTTCTTCTTGAAGAGCTCTAAAACTTTCTTGGCATATAAACTTTCAGGAATAAACAGGGGTGGACGGGCGATGTTACGCAGGTTGAACGGTTGTTCGCCGCCCAACATCAAGATAATGTCTTTTACGGAAACCACTCCTATGATTTCATCCTTACCGCTTTCCACCAACAAATATTTGCTGAAATGTTCTTCATGAATAATCCGTAACACCTCTTCTTGTGTGTCGGTGGGATGCAGTACTATTACATCGCGTCGATGTGTCATCAGGTCATTGGCTCTTTTGTCCGAGAAACGGAAAACATCACGCAGCATTTCTGTTTCATCCTTGTCGATAACACCTTGTTCGGAACTTTGATGCAGAATCATTTTCAATTCTTCTTGGGTCATTTGCCGTTCTTCTCCTTCTTTCATGCCGATGAGCTTGTTTGTCAGTTTGGTAGAAGCGCTGAGGAGACATACAAACGGATAGGATACCTTAGTGAGCACAATCATAAAGGGACTGAGCAGGGTAGCATAACGTTCCGGGTTGTTTAATGCTATTGATTTGGGAACCAGTTCTCCGATAATGAGTGACAAGTAGGTAATAACGGCTACGGTAGTAATCATTGCAAGGTCTTTGGCATATAATTCCAGACCGGGAATCATTGCAAACAGCGGAACTACGTCGTCGGCTATGGCTACACCGCCGTAAGCACCGGATATAATGCCAATCAGTGTAATACCGATTTGGATGGTGGAGAGAAACTTTTCCGGTTCTTCCAATTGTTTCAGAACGCCTTTCGCACTTTTATTACCTTTTCCTACGAGGGTTTCTAAGCGTGCTTTGCTTGAAGATACTAATGCGATTTCATACATGGCAAAGATGCCATTCAAGATAAGTAAAAATAGAATAATAATGAATTCCATGTTTGGATTACAAATTGTTTGTGCACAAAGGTAATGTTTTTCAAATATTTATTGTTAATATTGCTGTCTCTTAAGAAGATTAAACAAATTAACATGAAAAGCAGACATTTTCTATTCGTATTCTTGCTGCAAGTGGTGGCTATTGGTGTGCAGGCCGCACGTGTAGATACAGTGTTCGTAAAAAGTCCCTCGATGGACAAGGACGTAAAGGTGGTTTATATCCTTCCGGATAGGGCTGTTGCAAAGAAGCCTCAGGCTTGTCCGGCTGTGTATTTGTTGCATGGTTATGGAGGCAATGCAGGTACATGGATTGGGATAAGACCGGAGTTATCTCAAATAGCTGATGAGAAAGGCATTATCTTTGTATGCCCTGACGGGAAAAACAGTTGGTACTGGGATAGCCCCAAGAACTCTTCCTATCGTTATGAAACCTTTATTTCTTCGGAACTGGTGAACTATACGGATACGCACTATGCCACGGTTCCGGAGAAACGGGGACGTGCCATTACCGGTTTGAGTATGGGCGGACATGGAGCATTGTGGAATGCTATCCGTCATAAAGACGTGTTCGGAGCGGCAGGAAGTACAAGCGGCGGAGTGGACATTCGCCCGTTCCCCAATAATTGGGAGATGAAGAAACAGCTGGGTGAACTTACTGCAAACGAGGAGATTTGGAATAGCCATACAGTTATTAATCAAGTTGATAAACTAAAGAATGGTGACTTGGCTCTGATTATTGATTGCGGCGAAAGCGATTTCTTCCTTGAAGTAAACAAGGAATTGCACAAACGTTTATTGGCATACAAAATAGACCACGATTTCATCACTCGCCCGGGCGGGCATACAGGGACTTATTGGAATAACTCCATAGACTACCAGATATTGTTCTTCAGTAAGTACTTCAATAAGTAAATGTTGAGAATTAATTTATATCAAGATAGTATAAACTAATTATGCACATTTACTTAAATAATTATTCGATAACATAGTTTACGGTACGGATATAATTCGTACCGTAACTGTTTATTACCTCTTTGCAGGAAGTTATAATGTTTCGTTTATCGAAAGAGTAGGTATACTTTGTGACTTCTTTACTCGCTGTGTTCCCGTCAGGAATAACCTGGTCTATTAAGATGCCGAAAGGCTCTCCCAGCAATTTCCCATATAAAGCGGCAGAGTGCAGTGAAAGCGGATATAAACCTTCAAAAAACACGCAAGGAACTTCCGATTGGTTGGCTATTCCATTATTTGACGGAGTGGTGGCTGTATAGGCCTGTTCGTAAGTATCTACTTTTTGTGTAACACGCAGTGCTTGGTAATTACTGTAATCCATGTCGATAAAGGCGTATACTTTACCATTCACACTTTCGGTTATATTCTCTAAATAGTGTTTACCTTCCGGGCTGATGAAGTAAGAAAAAGTATAAGTGCGGATTGTACTTACCTCTTGGCGTGTGCATTGGGTGGCATATCCTTTATCATTAAGAAGATAGGTGGATACATTGCCGGAGTCGTCTGTCACTACGGCTTCGTGTTCGTTATAGGCTACCGATGTCGTATTTTCTATTTTCATTTGTTCACCCTGAACGGTATAACTTTGTACGGTGGTGAAGTCGGTCAGTTGCCCTTGGGCATATGAGTAGGTTTGGGTAGTGGTTACCGTAGGTACTCCTGCCTCATAGGGGCTGTTCTCCGATAACTGGATTTTAGAAAAAGGTATGGGCAGACGCTTCCCGTTGTTGGCGGGAGTGTCGTTATCTTCACAAGCTGTTATTACTGTGAGTGCAACTAATAATGTAAAGATAAGTTTCTTCATTGCTTCCATTATTTAATAATCAATCCCTTGCGAACATTCTTTTGAGTGGTGAAACTCTTAACGACAATTGCATTTGTTTGGGATTTCGGAATTTCAATAACGCCTGCAATAACTCCTATTGCGGTATTGAGCAATATTTCATTAAAATCGCCTAAGGGAAGATAGTATTGTAGGTAAGATGCTTCGTTGATAGGGATATCGGGTTTGAACCCCGCACTGTAATCGGCTTCACCTTTCGAGTTAAAAACCTCGCATACTACCGGACGTAATGCCCAAGGATACTTGGGGTTGATATAGTTTTCAGTAGCTACATATTCTCCTTTGGTTGTTTGTCCGATAAGGACTACCGTCATATAGGGCTTCAGGCAGTTGATAAGCATCTCCGCAGCGCCGGCGGTAGTGCTACCGGTGATGATATAAACTTTGGATAGATTAAGATTGGTTCCTCCCTGCAGAAGTTGGGAATCCAGTATCAAATCACGGTTCTTGGCACTTTGTTTGTCATTGTATTGCAAGAAAGCGAAAGGGCTTTCCAGCTTATCGGCGGGTACAAGTATGTCCGCAAGGAGTTGTACGCACTCCATCTCTCCACCGGGATTGTAGCGGAGGTCGAGTATAAAATTATTGACATCAGCTTGCCTGCACTTTTGTGAAAAGGCACGTAATTCGTTGTTGTATTTCTCCTTGTTTTCCGCAGTGCCGGCACTGAAAGAGTTGTATGCCAGATAGGCTATTTTGTGGTCGGTACCTTCGAGCTGCACAAACTTTGTTGTATAAATGGCAGGTTCTGTTACACTACGGACACCCGGCAATGTGATATCCCCGATTTCCTGTATCACTCCTACACTTTTATCTTCTTCCGTTTCTTCTTTATCTCCGGTTTCCTTGTCTTCGCCACCTTCCTCCTTGACCATCACATACTTTCCGACACGCAGCGTCCGTACACCGCCATCTGTAAGCCGTTCTTCCGTATTCTTGGTAATGGAGTCGCCGTCTATGAGCATAATCCAGTTGCCGCGTTGCAGCCCGGCTTCCTCTGCCGGAGAATTCTTGGCTACGTAAGAGACAAGTGCATTGTAAGTAGTGTCGCTGGTAGCCACCTTATATAAAGTATAGTCGAAACCATAACTTGGCAGGGGAGCATCTATGATAGAGTCCACGGTAGAGAAACCTTTATCATTTCCCGACAAGATACTTTTCAGGAAATCCTCCGGTTCTTGAAAATAGTTCAGGTTCTTGGAAGGAGGAATATCTTCATACCACAGATAAACTTCCCGCATCAGGCTGTCCATCCACAGATCGCGTCCCGTCAACGGATAGTATTCCTTCCAGCGATTCTCTCCGCAGGAGAACAGGCTTGTCAGCGTAAGGAATCCCAGTAGGGGGAAAAGTAACAACTTCCTTCTCTTCATCAGTCTCTATATCATTTGGTTTTCGCCCACAAAAATAGCGAATAGTTCTTTTATCTACCACAAATATGGTATAAAATTCCCTATCATGTGTCATAGGTCGCTTGGTTATATCCCTCTATCTTTGCAACATTCAAGTGAGGAAAATCCTATTCACCTAAAATACAAATGATAATGGAAACAAAGAAATTACATTTTGAGACGCTACAACTCCATGTAGGACAGGAACAGCCGGACCCGGCGACAGATGCACGTGCCGTGCCTATCTATCAGACTACTTCGTACGTGTTCCGTAACTCGGCCCATGCTGCCGCCCGCTTTGGTCTACAAGATTCGGGCAATATCTATGGCCGATTGACAAACTCCACACAAGGAGTATTTGAGCAACGTGTTGCAGCCCTTGAGGGCGGTGTCGCGGGACTGGCAGTTGCTTCCGGTGCTGCGGCTGTGACTTATGCTTTTGAAAATATTACGTGTGCGGGCGACCACATCGTAGCTGCCAAGACAATATATGGCGGAACGTATAATTTGCTGGCACATACATTGCCCGCTTACGGTGTTAAGACTACTTTCGTAGATCCGAACGATTTATCCAATTTTGAGAAAGCTATTCAGGAAAATACAAAAGCTGTATTTTTGGAGACATTGGGCAATCCTAACTCGAATATCATCGATATTGATGCAGTTGCCGAAATCGCTCACCGCCATAAAATACCTTTGATTATCGACAACACTTTCGGTACCCCCTATTTGGTTCGCCCTATCGAACACGGGGCTGATATTGTGGTACATTCCGCTACGAAGTTCATTGGCGGACATGGTACTTCTTTGGGTGGTGTCATTGTAGATAGCGGTAAGTTCGATTGGGTGGCTTCCGGTAAATTTCCGCAACTGACAGAACCCGATTCCAGTTATCATGGCGTACGTTTTGTTGATGCGGCAGGGGCAGCTGCGTATGTTGCCCGTATTCGTGCGGTGTTGTTGCGTGATACGGGTGCAGCTATCAGCCCGTTCAATGCGTTTATTCTTTTGCAAGGCCTGGAAACTCTCTCTTTGCGTGTGGAACGCCATGTGGAGAATGCGCTGAGAGTTGTGGAATTCCTGAAGAAGCATCCTAAAGTGGCAGCCGTGAATCATCCGTCTTTACCGAATCATCCAGACCATGCGTTGTACCGGAAGTATTTCCCAAAAGGAGCAGGTTCTATCTTTACCTTCGAGGTAAAGGGTGGAGAGAAAGAGGCTCAGGCATTTATAGACAGCTTACAGATATTCTCATTATTGGCCAATGTGGCAGATGTAAAGTCACTTGTCATACATCCGGCTACTACCACCCACTCACAATTAAACAAACAGGAACTGGCTGAGCAAGGCATCAAGCCGGGAACAATACGTCTTTCCATTGGAACGGAGCACATAGACGACTTGTTGGATGATTTGTCGCAGGCATTGGGGAAAATTTAGATATATTATAAATATGAATATTGCCGTTCTATTATCCGGGGGTGTAGACAGCTCCGTTGCTGTACATCTCCTTTGTGAGCAAGGCCATCGTCCTTCATTGTTTTACATAAAAATAGGGAAGGATGATACCGACTATATGGACTGTTCGGCAGAGGAAGATTTGGAAATGGCTTCCGCTGTTGCCCATCGTTACGGACTTTCGCTGGAAGTGGTAGATTTACATCGGGAATATTGGGATAATGTGGCCGCTTATGCCATTGAGAAGGTACGCCGCGGGTTCACTCCGAACCCGGATGTGATGTGTAACAAGCTCATAAAATTCGGTTGCTTTGAGCAACAGGTCGGCAAGAATTTTGATTTTACGGCAACCGGGCACTATGCCACTACCGTTATGCTGAATGGAAAAACTTGGCTGGGCACTGCCCTCGACCCGGTGAAGGACCAGACAGACTTTCTTGCACAGATAGACTATTTGCAAGTTTCCAAACTGATGTTTCCATTGGGTGGACTGATGAAACAGGAAGTGCGTGACATCGCTTTGAAAGCTAAGTTATCCAGTGCTCGCAGACGGGACAGCCAAGGCATCTGTTTCTTGGGAAAGATTAATTATAACGACTTTGTCCGCCGGTTTCTGGGCGAAAAAGAAGGTAGGGTTGTTGAATTGGAAACGGGAAAGGTACTGGGGGTACATCACGGCTACTGGTTTCATACTATCGGTCAACGTAAGGGGTTGGGATTGAGTGGAGGTCCTTGGTTCGTGGTTTGTAAAGATACGGATGAGAATGTGATTTATGTATCGCGCGGATATGATACGGAACTGCAATACGGGCATGAGTTCAGTATGCAGGATTTTCATTTTATTACGGAAAACCCATGGAAAGGCATCAAGGGGGAAATTCCGATTACGTTTAAGATACGCCACACACCCGAATTTATCAAGGGTAGGCTGGCGCAGGATGAGGTCGGTTATCATGTCGTTTCCGAAGAGAAGTTACAAGGCATAGCTCCGGGGCAATTCGGCGTTATATATGATGAGGCTTCCGGATTGTGTATCGGAAGCGGAGAAATCAGATATAGTATTCCACCAAATCTACAATGCCCGCTTTCATAGCATACTTGGTAGCTTCGTGGGCATTGTTTACACTCAGTTTCCTGAAAATGTTTTTTCGATGGCTGTTCACGGTATGAAAACTGAGGTTTCTTTCGGCTGCAATCTCTTTGGTAGTTTTTCCTAATGCAATCTCTTTCAGGATACTCCGTTCTGCAGGTGTCAGTAAGGCATCTTGCACGGAGTGGGGAGTAGGAGGCCGATTGTCTCTTGCCAGTAGCAGGTTGCTGACATGATTGCATATGAAACGCTCTTTGCGCGAGGCGCATTGCAGGGCGGTGAGTATCTCTTCCTTGGAGTTGTCCTTCAACACTACCCCGAAGGCCATGCTGCTGAATAGTACTTGTCGTAGAAAGCCGACACTCAATTCGTCAGAGAACAGTAGCCAGTCGGCTTCCTTGAAGCGTTCGTGCAATACAATCAACTCGTCGGAGCCGGTGAAGTCAAACAATGTATAGTCCAGTATTACCACCGCTCCGGGATGCAATCGCAACTGTTGTATCAGTTCCGCTTTATTATCGGCTTCCAGTAGCAGGGCAGTGTCTTTTTGTTGGCTCAACAGAAACATCATCCCTGCTTTGGTTATGTCTTGATTGTCTGCGATGATAAATTCTCTCATGATGAATAGATATAAAAAAACTCCGCTGCAAATGTACACTTTTTAAGTGATTTGCAGCGGGGTTGAGAATATATATATTGTAATGGGTTTACCAAGAACGTCCTTTAAAGATATTCGACTGGTTTAACGGCAGCAAGCTGCCGCTTAAAGTCATGGTGTTGGAGTTGAAGTTCGGGCTGATGGTAACGGTTGCATTGTTACCGCCGTTAGTCAGCGTAAGGAATATCTGGGCGGAGATGCCAATACCTTGAATGCTGAAATTGCAATTTATGTTACCGCGCTTGTCGGTGGTTGTTTGTATATCCGATACAGTTCCGTCTACGGTTACTCCGCCAATACCGTTGGGACCGGGATAAACAGTGTTGAAAGCTACTTGTACAGTACCGCGTCCCTGATTCACCAATACAAAGTTGGTATTGGATGTAACAAAGGCGGTTTGTCCGTTGCGGAACATCACCTGATTGGCTTCCAATACAAACTTCTGTGCTTTCAGTGCTGCTACGGCTTCATCATAAGAGACGGCATCGGCTGCCTGCTGTTCCGCTTTCAGGCGGGCGCGTTCTGCGTCTCTTTGGGCTTTACGATCCGCACGGCGTTGTGCGTTACTCTCTTGTGCATACACGGTAGTGGTTACCATGCTTACCAAAACTAATGCTGCTAATGCAATAAACTTTTTCATACTTAATTTTTGTTTAGGTTTAAATTATATTGTTCGTTATAAGTTTATTGCAAGAACAATGCCTAATCGGGATTGTTCACCGTTTTTTTAATTATTTTATATCCGAGAGCTGCAACGAGTATGCTCATCAGAGGACTGATGAGGTTGAAAAAGCAGTAAGGAAGGTAGGTCAACGTAGATACGCTCAGGATGGTAGCTTGTGTCATTCCGCATGTGTTCCATGGGATGAGAACAGAGGTTACGGTGACGGCATCTTCTGTGGTACGGCTCAGTAGCCGGTTTTCGTATCCTTTCTTCTCATAGATATTGCTGAACATATTGCCGGTAAGAATAATGCTGATATACTGGTCTGCTGTGGCAAAGTTGAGGAATATACCCGAACCGACGGTGGATGCCACTACGCTGACAGTGTTTTTCATGAACCGAACAAAGACGGAAGTAATGCTTCCCAGCATACCGCTTGCTGTCATTGCACCACCAAAGCACATGGCGCAAAGGATTAGCCATATCGTGTTCATCATTCCCGACATACCTCTTGTGGCAATCAGTTCTGTGAGCATATCATTGTCACTTTGCAGTTCGGTACTGCCATATAAGCTCATCATTATTCCCTTAAATAGGCCATTATTACCGGAGATCTCATGTAGTAGTTCGGGCTGGAATATGATGGCAAAGGCGGCAGCCAATAAGGTGGATAAAAACAGGGTAATGATAGAGGGTATCTTGCGTGCAATCAGTATGCCCGTAACTACCGGCACAGCCAGCAACCAAGGTGTGATGTGAAATTTGGCATCCAGTGATGCTGCAAACTCGGCTATTTGTTCTGTATCGCCGGTTTCGTAGGTGAATCCCATAACTGTAAATATAATAAGGGTGATGATGAGTGACGGAATGGTGGTAATCATCATATAGCGGATATGCCGGAACAGCGGAGTGTCGGTGACCGATGCGGCAAGAACCGTAGTGTCTGACAGCGGTGAAACTTTATCACCGAAATAAGCCCCTGAAATAATGGCGCCTGCAATCCAGCCTTCTTCAAAACCTTGCGCCTTGCCTATGCCCAAAAGGGCGATTCCTATGGTTGCAATAGTAGTCCACGAACTTCCTGTCATAATTGATACCAATGCACAGATGATACAGGTGGAAGCGAGGAAAAAATCAGGGTGTATAATTTGCATTCCGTAGTAAATGAGGGTAGGAACTACACCGCTAATCATCCATGCACCACTCAGTGCACCGATAATCAGTAATATGATAATGGCGGAAGATACGCCTGCTATATTATTGGTGATGGCAATTTCATAATCTTTCCAAGGAATCCGGTAGAACGTTATTCCTATAAATATGCAAACCGCAGTAGTAGTAAGCAAAGATACTTGGCTGCCACCACTTAGCGCATCACTTCCAAAGGTGCGGATAGTGGCAAACAGCATTCCTACTAAAATTACGATAGGGAGAAGGGATACGATAGGGGAGGGTATTTTCTTTATTGGACTCATGCGAAACGTTACTATAAATATAATGCGACAAAAGTATAACAAAGCTGCCGAATTTCTTTTCTTTTTCCTGTTCTGCAAATAAATATTATTAATTCTTTGCGTTTACTTGGATTTTTGATAGTATATTTGAATTTCTATTGATGCTTTTGAATAATATAAGACTTATGAAAAAGAAATCCCTTTCCACCGATAAGAAAGTCGTTACTTTCGGTGAAGTTATGCTGCGACTTACTACTCCCGGATTCCGCCGCTTTTCGCAGACCAATGAATTTATTGCTACGTATGGTGGCAGCGAGGCCAATGTGGCAGTATCTTTGGCACACTTCGGTATTCCTACGGAGTTTGTCACCCGTTTGCCCGATAATGCAGTGGCCCGTGCATGTATTGCTTCACTCCGTTCCTGCGGACTGAGAACGGACGGTATCGTATTCGGTGGCAAACGTTTGGGATTGTACTATTTGGAATGTGGTGCTGCGTTCCGCAACTCCAATGTGGTGTACGATCGTGAGGGCTCATCTTTTGCCACACTCCGTCCGGGTATGATTGATTGGGAAGCCATATTTGCCGATGCAGGCTGGTTTCACTGGTCGGGCATTGCCGCCGCCCTTTCGCAAGAGGGTGCTGACGCCTGCCGCGAAGCGCTTGAAATAGCCGACCGTATGGGACTTACCATTTCCTGCGACCTGAATTTCCGCAAGAAACTTTGGAACTATGGACGTACGGCTGCCGAAGTGATGCGACCGCTGGTGCAATACAGCGATGTGATTTTTGGTGCGGAACCGGAGTATCGGGAGATTCTTGGCATAAATCCTGTAGGTTTCAAGGCTGTAGATGCTGCCGATACTTCTTTTGAGTCGGATTTACCTTCTTTCGAGGCTTTTGGACAAGAAGTAGCCGGGCTTGTTCCCCGTTGCCGGAAAGTATTCTTGGAATTGCGTAATTCTGTCACGTCCAATCATAATTTGCTTGCTGCCGTGCTTTATTCCGACGGTGCTCTGAGGCACGCCGGTATTTATGACATTGAGCATGAAATAGACCGCGTGGGGGCGGGTGATGCTTTTGTCGGTGGTATGATATATGGTTTAATCACTTATCCGCACGATGATCAAAAAGCATTGGAATATGCCCTTGCCGCTTCTGCATTGAAGAACACTGTTTATGGAGACTTCAATCTTATAACGGTGGATGAAGTGGAAAGCCTGATGAATGGAAATACATCAGGACGGGTGTCAAGATAAATAGGGGAGACATCAATAAACAACAGCCCCCTTCACCTTTAACTCTCTTGTCTTAAGGAGTTGCAGAGCGGTGAAGGAGGTTGTTGGTGTTTTTCAATAGTAGTTTATATCTCTACTACGGTTTCCATTGTTTCCGGTTGGACTTCTGCCGTCAAATTACGATAGATAACAGCGCTACATCCGAGTGACGCCACGGTGTAGACAATGCTGATAAGGAACAGAAGGAACATTGCGAAACCACCGTCTGCAATGGCAAATATAATAGATAAGAGGATATAGAAAGCCAAGCCTAACAGGAATGATATACCGAATATAGTCCATTTATAGCCATAAGTAGCTTTGTTGCTCTGAATCATAGCTTCGCCCGGAGCTACACCTTTATCAAGCAAGATATAGATTGCAAGTGACCATCCTATGGATATGATGATTCCCGGTACAATCATGAAAAAGAGAGCGGGGATGATGGCAAGATACATCAATCCTATTAATGTGAAATATTCACCCATGAATTTGCGGTATTTTCCGTCAAAAATGAAAAGGGGAGAAATTACTTTTCCTTTACTCAACTCAATGGGAATGGTTGTCATGGCGATAGTAGTCCCGACATTTAAATAAGGAATCCAGATTGTAAGCAGCCAAAGAATTGTGGCCCCCAGCATAGATGCTGCATTCTTAATACCTAAACTGATACCTTCGGAGATAACTCCTGTCACTGTGATTTTCTTTTGTGTGTCCATGGTTAGATGAATTTTGATGAATATTTATTAAATTATACCTGTTTTGACAAAAATATAACTTTTATGGGGAAAATCAAAACATATTGAAATTTCTTTTATGTAAAAAACAAGAATGTATCGTTTCTAAAAAGGATGTTATTCCTTTATTTCTCTTTGTAGTAAATGGTAATCAGGAGAGAGAGTATGGTGAGCACCGTACCTATGCCGGACACACCGGCCCATCTCCATACGTGCCAACAACTGCCTGCAAGGAAAGTGCCTAATGAGCCGCCTATGAAATAGGTTGTCATGAAAATGGTGTTTACCCGGTTGGATGCCGGAGGACAAATATCGAAAATGCTGGCTTGATTACTAAGCTGAATACACTGCATGCCAATGTCAATTAATATGACTCCAGCAATGATACCGGCATATGTGTTTCCACAGAAATAGAGTGAGGCCCATGCCAAGAGGATTAGTCCGCAGCCTATGAAATTAAAGTTGCGTATTCCTACTGTCTTTACATATTTCCCAACGAAAGATGCAGTTAATGCACCCGCTATTCCGCATACTCCCAGGATTCCGATAACGTCGCTATTGGCGTAGAAGGGGGCTTCACCCATTTTGAAAGCAAGGCATGACCACATGGCTAAGAAAGAACCGAATGCGATACCCGCCCGCATGGAGTAGATGCGTAGGGTGGGATAATCTTTGATAAGGGAAAAGAGGGATTTCATCAGGCTGCTGTATTTTCCTCGGAAAGTGGGACGTATGTCCGGCAGGGCTTTCAGGACAACAATGGAGCATAACAGCATCATACCTGCCGCGATGAAATACATTTCACGCCACCCTAATACTTCGCCAACAAAACCACTGATGACGCGTGAGGAGAGTATACCGGTCAGCAGACCGGATATGACAATGCCTACGTTGCGTCCTTTATTTTCCGGTTGGGAGAATTGTGAAGCTATCGGCACAAAGATTTGCGGTATCATAGAGCATACTCCTGTTATGAACGAAGCTCCCCATATAATATAAATATTGGGTGCTACAGCTATGGCTATGAGTGAGAATATCAGTAAGATGAAGTTTGTCAGAATAATCTTTTTCCGTTGGTAAAGGTCGCCTAACGGCACTATGAACAGTAGTCCCAAAGCATACCCTATTTGCGTAATCATTGCAATAAGATTTGTTTGGAACTCGGAGACGCCCAGCTCGTGACGTATCACGTTTAGCAGTGGCTGGTTGTAGTACAAATTTGCTACAGAAATACCGGCTACGATAGCAAGTGTCCAAAGTATATGAGTCGGTAATCCACCGTTTTCTTTTAATTCTGCTTTCATGCGGCAAAGATAGGAAAAAGAGAGAAAATTAATATCATTCTGTTTTTTTATGGACTGGAACGTCAACTTTATCATGTTTGATACATCTAAATTTGTTCTGTTTTATGGTATAATATTGTGTACTTATAAAAAAAAAATAGAAAAAGCTTGTTTATTAAAACGTTTTAGCTATTTTTGCAGTGGAAATGGATTTTTTGAATATCAGCTGAAAAAAATAATATGTGCTGAAAGTTGCTATAAATATGGCTGTAGAAGCGGGAAACTTATTAGTTAGGGTATGTAGCCTTTATTGCGAATAATAAAATTATTAATGATGAATATAATTGTTATAGGCAAAAGTATTTAGGATGGAAGTTCGTTTTTACGGAATAAAGCTAAAACGTTTTAAAATGAAGTGTAAATCTAAAAAATGAAGTAAGTATCTATATTTTTAAATGGATATTTGTAAAAACACTTGCATTCTGTATATGTAGAGAAATCTGTAAGGTATGAAAAATATAACTGACCTTTTTTGTATTAATTATCAATAAAAACAACACAAATGAACATGATTAAAAGAAATATTCCGGCTCATCCCGTTTAGGAGTAATGGCGAGTTTAATTATATATACGCTGTATAAAAGAATACTAATCTAAAGTAATATATTGTCAACCTATTTAATCTGATATAAAAATGGATATAACTTTACTTGATTACTTCGTCTTCTTTATTTTTGTAGGCGGAGTTGCACTTTTCGGATGCTCGTTTTATTTTCGCAGTTGTAAAGGAGCGGCGGCATTTACCGCTGCAGAGGGAACATTACCTACGTGGATCGTAGGTATGTCAATTTTTGCTACGTTTGTTAGCAGTATCAGTTTTTTGGGATTACCCGGAGATGCTTACAATGGTAATTGGAATCCATTTGTATTTAGCCTTTCGATACCGATTGCTACGTGGCTTGCTGCAAAAGTGTTTATTCCTCTTTATAGAGGGATTAATAGTGTGTCAGCTTACCATTATCTTGAGATGCGTTTCGGGTATTGGGCACGTTGTTATGTGGCTGTTTGTTACCTACTTACACAGCTCGCACGTGTAGGGTCGATATTGTTATTACTGGCTCTGCCGTTGAATACCATGTTTGGGTGGGATATTCAGACTATTATTATTGGTACAGGTGTAGTTACCCTTGTATATACTTTGTTGGGAGGCATTGCTGCTGTAGTTTGGACAGATGCCATACAGGGAATTATACTTATCGTGGGTGCTGTAGTATGCGCACTAATTCTTACTTTTACCATGCCTGAGGGGCCTAATCAGCTCTTTGCGATAGCTTGGGAACACGATAAATTCAGTCTTGGGAGTTTCAGTACGAGTCTAACAGAACCAACGTTTTGGGTTGTTCTGATTTATGGATTATTTGTTAATATGCAGAATTATGGTATAGATCAGAATTATGTTCAACGTTATATGACAACCCGCTCGACCGCTGAAGCTGTGAAGTCTACTCTTTTTGGCGGTTTGCTCTATATTCCCGTATCCCTTATTTTTGTTTACATTGGAACAGCATTATTCTCTTACTACACGGCTCAACCTGAGTTATTACCCGTAGGAACACCATCTGATCAGGTATTTCCTTGGTTCATCGTTCACGGACTTCCTACTGGTCTTACTGGTCTTATTATTGCGTCTTTATTTTCTGCGGGAATGTCTACTATTGCTACGAGTATTAATTCTTCGGCAACGATTGTATTGACAGATTTCGTAAAGCGACTTTCTAAAAAAGAGCTGCCAGAGAAAAAAAGTATGAGGGTTTTATATATTACTTCGTTTGTTGTAGGAGCATTGGGTATTGTTATGGGATTAATGATGATGCATATTGACGGTGTGTTGGATGCTTGGTGGAAATTGGCATCAATCTTCAGTGGTGGAATGCTTGGTCTGTTCTTGTTGGGTGTAGTTTGTCGCAATGTCAAACGCGTGCATGCCATTATCGCTGTAATACTTGGGTTGTTAACCATTGCATGGATGAGTCTCTCTCCTTTAATCAATGAAGGAATGCCGTTTTATTGTTTTCATAGTTCGTTACACACATATCTCACGATCGTTTTTGGGACGACTGTTATATTTCTAACAGGATTCTTACTTACAAAATTTATGAAAAAGACCGACTAATAGAGGAACTATGAAAGTTTATAATATCAAAGATTTATTCTGTTGATGAATAAAACCATAATTAAAAATGGATTTGAGAGGAATAGTTACAGTAATTAATACTCCATTTAGGTATAATGGAGAAATCGATCAAAATGGATTGCGTAAGCATTTGAGATATGCCATTGATTCTGGAGTAAAAGGTTTTTTGATTCCGGCTATGGCAAGTGAAGTGCTAAAATTGTCGGAATCGGAAAAAGAGCTACTTGTTGGTATCGCTCTTGAGGAGGCGGGGACAGAAGTGGCTGTTGTAGCCGGAACATCTGCTTATACGCGCAAAGAAAGATATGAAAATTTTGTCAAGTTTCAGGCAATGGGATGTCGAGCTTTATTGGTGAATATTCCATTGATTTCAGTTGATGACTATTTTGATGAAATAAGTCAATTAGATAAATTGTCTCCTGAAATGATTGTAATTCAGGATTGGGATGCAGGAGGGTATGGATTACCTTTAGATTTTATAGGACATCTTTATCGAGAAATAGAAAGTTTCAAAATGCTGAAGGTTGAGGTTGTGCCCGCAGGGAAGAAGTACACTGATGTGAAGAAGCTTACCAAAGGGAATTTATTGTTGGCTGGTGGCTGGGCAGTTGGACAGATGATAGAAGGATTGGAGCGTGGTGTAGATTGTTTTATGCCAACAGCCATGCATGAAATATATGTAAGGATTTATACCCTATTCCAAGATGGACGTAAAGCGGAGGCGTGTGAGCTTTTTGAGAAAATATTGCCAATATTATCCTATTCAAATCAGCATCTTGATATATCAATCCACTTTTTCAAGGAAATGTTGTATTCATTGGGAATATATGAAACTAATATTGTTAGGGAACCAATCCTTGCAATTGATTTTATAAACCGTGAAATAAGTAATGAATTGATTGAACGTTATAAAACAATCCGCAATAGTTTGTATGATTAAAATGATTTTGTTTATTGGGATAATATAGCTTCAATTTAGTTCCCTTTAAGTAATAATTTGCTTCAATTCCATTATCTAATCATAGTCAATTATAAGAAGAATAGTAAGAGGTAATAAGTATCAGAATAGGAGATAGGTATTATTATGGATATAAAATATAACCCCCTGTAATTTATATAGTTACAGGGGTGTATAGCAATTACTTAAAATTACTTACTCAAAGCCGGCACTGTCCATAATTTTGTGTAAATGTAAACGGAATTCAGTTATAAGTTCTCTTATATCTGAATTCTGTTTTCAAAAATAAGCATAAATTGGTTCATAATCAATCCCCAGTTAGTAATCGGCATCGTCCATTTCTTCTCAATCTCCGTCAGAGAAAGGTATACCATTTTCTTCACAGCATCATCCGAAGGGAATGAAAGCTTTGTTTAGTGTACTTTCTGATTTTTCCATTCAGATTTTTTATGAGGTTTGTGGTGTAGATTATTTTCCTGATTTCCAATGAAAACTGGAAGAAAACAGTCAGGTCATTCCAGTTATTCCTCCATGAGAGGATGGCATAAGGGTACTTCCCTCCTCATTTTTTTCCCAAATTATCCAGTTCCACGGCAGCAGTCTCCTTGTTGGGCGCGTTATAGATGTTCTTCATATCGGCTGTAAACTCTTTCTTGTCCTTGTAAACGACATATTTACAGAAGTTCCTGATCTGATGTACGACACATATTTGCTGGAAGATTGAGGAAATACGGCACGTATGGTGTCGGTAAACCCGTTCAGATTGTCAGTGCAGGTAATCAGTATGTTCTGCACTCCGCGGGCCTTCAAATCTGTCAGGACACCCATCCAGAATGAAGAACTTTCTGATTTTCCCACCCACATGCCAAGGACTTCCTTCAAGCCGTTCTGTTTCAGACCGACACAGAGATAGACAGTCTTGTTGATGATTTTTCCGTTGTCATGAACCTTGAAGACAATACCGTCCATCCAAACGATTAGATAGACAGGATCCAAAGGGCGGTTCTGCCATTCCTGAGCAGCCTGGTTGACTTTGTTCGTGATGATGGAAATGGCTGATGTGGACAGTTCTATTTCATAGATTTCACGCATCTCCTCTTCAATGTCAGAAACGCTCATTCCTTTGGCATATAGGGAGATAACAAGTTTTTCTATGGAAAGCCCACGACTCTCGTGTTTGGGAACAACTATGGGCTCGAATTCACCGTTACGGTCACGGGGAATAGGTATGACCGCTTCACCGTGTTCGGTTTGGATTTTCTTGGGGTAGCTGCCGTTACGGGAATTACCGCTGTTATGACCGGAAACCGAATTCTTCTCATAATCCAGATGCGCATCCATCTCACCTTCAAGTATTTACTCCAATACCTGCGCGTGTAGTTGCTTCAGAAACTTGCTGACATCAGCTTCTGTCTTGAATTGGTTAAGGAACTCCTTACTTAATACCTCATCAGGCACTACATGATTCTTCTCTTTCATAATTTTCTTCATTTTGCAAAGCTATTAAATAAAAAATACGGAACCCATATTGAATCCCGTATTTACATTTACACAAAATATTTTATAGTGCCCAATAAGAGTTGTTTGATTGAATAGTATTGTAAAACGCTGAATTTATGACCGTTGCCAAGTCATTACCCATTCAAACAGAAATATTCTCTAAGTCTCTTATTTAAAGCGTAGTCCAATATCATGGTGTGATTTTATATAAAAAAACAAGAATGTATTGTCGAAGTTTTACCCGGCAATGCATTCTTGTCAATTGTATTGAAAGGCATCAGCTGCATTATCCAAAAATATTTCCCGCTCGGATAAAAAAATGAGACTTTTCAAAGAACTAATTCATATGATTGATGTTAGATAGGAACATACTTGTTTTAATATTTTCTCTAAACCCAATATATTTATGTTTTTCTTAAAATTAATTCATTATGAAAAAGTTGTTTCTTTCTTTCGCAGCTATCAGCTGTATGTTTTTGGCTTCTTGTAATCAGAATGATGAGGTTACAGAACCTGCCGAACCGGGCACACCTGCCTTACTCAAAGTGACCTTTGCATCCGACGTGAACACAAAGGCATCCGGTGCCCCGGTAGCCAATGACGAATCCAAGATAGGACAAGGTATCATCCTCGTGTTTCGTGGCACAAGTCTCAACCCCGTACTTGACGGTAAAACCACCTTCGACTTCTCCACAAGCGGCAATACGGCTGTAAGCGTGAATATTACCGCCGGCGCCAACCGCCACGTCTACGTCATTGCCAACATCAGCAATGCAGCCGACTTTGCCGGGGTGACCCGCATTTCCGACCTCTACAACCTTGCCGCCAAGTACCAATTGACAGCCATGCGCACAGGTACTAACTTGGGGATGAGCGGATTTACCGAAAACATCGACGCATCTGCCGCAACTACCGCTTCGCCTGCCACGGCTACCGTTCAGTTGCACTTCCTCGGCTCACGCATCCACCTTGACTGGGATTTGTTTCAACTGCCCTCCAACATGACGGGTTTCACCATCACAGGCGCTTACCTGCTCAACGTAAAGTCGGCATCAGATTACTTCGCAGCCCCCGGTACTTACCTCACCGCCAACGTGACTTCCTTCTTGTACGGAAAGAGTGACATCACCGGATTTACCGGTAGCTACCTGCCCGTATCACCCGCAACCAATACGTACGATGCCGCACTGAAAATTGCCGACCTTAGTGCCGACAAAGGATTCGCCAAGAATTACTTCTATGCGTTGGAGAACAACAGCCAGTCGCCCACAATCGTAGCCCTCGAAGGCAAATTGGGAGCCGAAACTTACTACTATCCTATCATCATCAATGGCGACCAGAACGGTTCGGGCGCAAACAACGCCACCAATGCAGGCGACAAATCGCTGGTAGTGCAACGTGGCAATATCTATAATGTGAAAGCTATCATTAAAGGTTTCGGCAACAACGACCCCTATGCTCCCCTCAGCAAAGGCGCCATCAACGTAACCATTACGCCTGCCGCATGGAACCCTGTGATTCAGATAGATCAGGAATTCAACTAACATGAAACCTAACCTTATCTACACCGGTTGCTGCCTGCTGATGCTCTGCCTCATGCAGGCAGCCTGTGATGACGATGAGCACGATAACTGCCCTCACCCCAAAAGACAACACGTCCTCACGATTCGCTCGTACGACGGAGTGGGTAACGAAATCATCGGTACAGATGCCGTTTCCGAAGTAATGCTGTATGTATTCGATGCACAGAACCGTTTTCTGAAGAGCATTCCTTGCAAAGAGAACGAGACTGTGGGCATCGACTATCCCGAACAGCAGAGAATCACCATCGCAGGCTGGGGAAACAGCCGAAGCAGTAGCCAAAATATGCCGCAACCCACTGCGGGCGCACTGTTGGGAAATTTGCAAATGACGTTGCTCCATTCTACCGATGGATACCTCCTGTCGCCCGATGACTTATTCTTCGGTTTTGTAAATATTGATTATTCAGCCGCCACGCGCGCCTCGACTATCACCCATTTACTGAAATTACAACGAAGAGTTGCTTCCATGGAGATTCTCGTCAAAGGAATTTCGGGACGCTTTGATACTTCGGATACAGATTTTACCTTACAAGTGAGCGAGACGGCAGAGGGTATCAACTTCCTTGGCGAATTGTCGACAACGCGCAACAAGTACCGGCCCGAATGCCGATTCAATACTTTGCAGGAGCTGGTGGCACCCGTTTTCCGCACGCTCCCCTCAAAGGGCAAGGCTGTGACGGTCACACTCTATAAAGGAGGCACTCCGGTCTACGAAACCTCGGCAGACAATCAAGGAAAGCCGCTCATTCTCGAAACAGGCAAGTTGCTCTCCGTCTTCATCGACTTGGGAGGCAACCCCGAAGTAAACGTCAGTTTCATCATCAACCCGTGGAACGAATCAAACATAAATCAGGAATTTTAAAACCTCTACCACCCTATGAAGCCTACTACTTTTCTTCTTTCAGCCCTTGCCTGCCTGTTCTTCATAGCGTCGTGCGCCCGTGAAGACGATCTCCCCACCAGTCCCGACTTGGAAGAGGGAATGCCTGCCTTGATACATCTGCAGCTGAAAAACCGTGAACTGGAGACACGGAGCACCGGACTGACATCTGCCGAAGAGAAGAAAGTCAGTTCTATCCAAATCCTCATATTCGACCATACAGGAAAGATTGTAACCAACGCATCTTACAGTGATGCCAACGGACTAACGAACATTCAGAACATTTCCACCTTGTCGGGAAGCAATATGAGCATATACGCCATAGCCAATCTGACTGCGGTCAACACCAACTTTACGCAAGCAGTGAACGATATTCACAATCTGACGGACATGAACAACCTCATTGTGTACACCACAGGAGGCGATATGGAGATAAACCGTAAAATGTTGATGTGGGGATATGCTTCCAACGTGGCAATCCCCGTCAATCCGGGCAGTATAACCGTATCCCTGAACCTTAGTTATGTAGTCTCCAAAATACACGTCAACTTGATAAACAATGTGCCTGCCGGCGAACAGGTAACTTGGTCGGACTGGAAGTTGCAGGACTTCCCCCGCCTGTCTTACCTCATACCGCGCAGCAGTGATGCCGTGAACCCAGCGAACGCTTCGGACTACTTGTCGTCCATCGCCACCTTTGCTTGGACCGATACCACATTCACCGTAAACGGGGCGTCCAAACCCGGCAAGGCGACCGTGTTCTACCTCTTTGAAAACCGGCGCGGCGGCCGTACCGGCGGTTCGCCTGCCGACACCAACCCGTATAACAAGAATCTCTATGCCCCTGCACGCGCCACAGCCATCATAGCCAACGGATTCTATCAAAAGTCGGGTGCAAACACCGGCATCAAAGCCACCATCTTTCTGGGAGCAAACAGCTACAATGATTACAACTTGGAACGGAGCAAAGAGTATACCTACCAGATAACCGTCAACGGCATCAATGACATAGAGATCGACTCACGTATCGAGGGAGCGGCTTCGGGCTTTCAGGCATCCGTGCAGAACACCACGCTGGACTGCCATTACGATTGGCGTCCCATCAGGCTCGGTTCGTTTGCCAACACGCTCAGCCTGCAAATACTGGACAACTCGGGACTTCCCGCCACCTCCACCTTCTGGCTGAAAGTCTCTGCGCTCAACATCAATAAGTTTGTACCGGCAGGCACCAGTATGTGGGCACGTCCCACGTACAATCCGTCTACAGACATGAAAACCTCCATCAGCGGCATTGCATTTACGGATGCCACGCAGATGACCTTCCAAACCTATTATCTGTATGCCGACGAATACCTCTCGGAAGGAACAACCCGAAACGCCACCCTGCGCATCACCAATGCACAAGGAGCTTACGTAGACGTACCCATCACCCAGAAAGGCTACCAGACGATGGGTACAGTGGGTATGCGCAAATACAGTCTGCCGGGCGTCCTGCTCCCCACCGGCGACTATAAACTTGCCGTGGAGAATGTGGAGGAAACCGGGCTGATACTGACACCGGGAGCCGATACCGGGCTGGAAAAGACCTACACCATGCAATGGGGATTTCCCTCTACGGATATGCAGGCCGTGTTGCCACAGGTGGTATTCGATTACTACAAGCGCGCCGGGCTGGACAACACCAACAACCTCGTGTATCTGCCCTCGTCCACCATTCTGCACAAGCCCTATCCGCGCACCGGTGAGAATGTGATAGCCGAAAACCTTTACGACCCCATTTTCAACACCTATGCCGCCCGCTATTGCTTCGAGAAGAACCGTGACACCAACGGAGACGGCTCTATACTGGGAGACGAAATAAAATGGTATCTGCCATCGGAAGACGAATTGGCGCTGATTTATGCGGGAGAACCCTCACTAAGTCAGACCTCTGCCGAAAAGATATCTGCCAATCTTTACTATTCGAGTACCGAATCGCAGAGTGGAAAAGACAATGCCATCTACACTCGCTTTGACAACGGGCGAAGCACCACCACCGCCAAAGGCAACACGCTCTACGTACGCTGCGTACGTGCAGTGGCAAGCGGTACCGGCGGACTCACCAGTCCGTATGTAGAAACGCTAAGCGGTATCATCAACAACAACGGCTTCAAAAGTACCTCGCTGAAAAGTAGCGCCGTATCGCATCCCGTACCCGTACATCTATATTCCGATGCCACAAACCGTACGGTATCTCCACGATTCGTCGTAGCCAAAGCAGACATTGTCAATGTGAGTTGGGCAGCAGCCAACGGCTGGACTTCCGCTGCCAACAGTTCATCGGGAACAGGCACTATTGCCTCACCCGCCACCGGATGTCAGGCTTACTCCGAACTCGGTGCACCCGCCGGTAGCTGGCGTGTCCCCACCCAACGGGAGTTGTATCTGATATATACCGTGAGAAAAGAGTTGCTTAGCAGTCTCGCAGGCTTTACAGACTTCCTGATGGACGGAACCCAATACTGGTCGTCCACGACCAACTCCTCATCCGAAGCGTGGACTATGGATTTTGCTTTGGGGGCAATGATGAACCGTAGCAAGACAAGCCAATACCGGGTACGCTGCATCCGCGACCTATAAGAAAAAGTTTTTTTCATCAAAAAACAAAAGGTTTAATGTGTCAATTTAGGAAGAAAGCGAAAGGATACAACTACTTATTATTAACTGCCACCTATTCTTTAAGCTTCAGTAAGAAGTATGATAAGTCAAACACATCATCTATTACGGGTAAACCCATGATGTGTTTGACTTTAATAGATAATGCGTTTGCCCCCTACGCATCATGCAATTTCTCCGATAATAGTATTTGTTGCTTGTTCTTGTCCCAACTACAATCAATTATAAAAAGAATAGCAAGAGGAAATGAGTATTAGATAGGGGATAAGTATTGCACTATAACTAAAATATAAATCCCCATAACCATTACAGTTACAGGGATTTATATATTAGCAATGTATTATATTACTTACTCAAAGCCTGAGCCACGTCAACCGCGCAAGCTACTGTACATCCTACCATCGGGTTGTTACCTATACCGAGGAAGCCCATCATTTCCACGTGAGCGGGAACTGATGAAGAACCAGCGAACTGAGCGTCTGAGTGCATACGGCCCATCGTGTCCGTCATGCCGTAAGAAGCAGGACCGGCAGCCATGTTGTCCGGGTGAAGTGTACGGCCTGTACCGCCACCTGATGCTACTGAAAAGTAAGGTTTACCGGCAAGAACACGTTCTTTCTTGTAAGTACCTGCAACGGGGTGTTGGAAACGAGTCGGGTTAGTAGAGTTGCCTGTGATAGATACATCTACGCCTTCTTTCCACATGATGGCTACACCTTCGCGAACATCGTCAGCGCCATAGCATTTTACTTTGGCACGAGGACCGTCGCTGTATGCGATTTCACGAACTACTTTCAGTTCACCTGTATAGTAGTCAAATTGAGTCTGAACATAAGTAAAGCCGTTGATACGAGAGATGATTTGTGCTGCATCTTTACCCAAACCGTTCAGGATACAACGCAAAGGCTCTTTACGTACTTTGTCAGCTTTGGCGGCAATTTTGATTGCACCTTCTGCAGCTGCGAAAGATTCGTGACCTGCCAAGAAAGCAAAGCACTTAGTCTCTTCGCGAAGCAACATGGCAGCCAGATTACCGTGACCGATACCAACCTTACGGTCGTCGGCTACAGAACCCGGAATACAGAATGCCTGCAATCCGATACCGATAGCTTCAGCAGCATCAGCAGCGTTCTTGCAACCTTTTTTGATAGCGATGGCGCAACCTACCACATAAGCCCATTTTGCATTTTCGAAACAGATGGGCTGAGTTTCTTCACACGTCTTATAAGGATCGAGTCCGGCAGCTTCGCAGATAGCGTTAGCTTCCTCGATGTCTTTGATGCCGTTAGCGTTCAAGGCTTCGATGATACCTTTGATACGACGGTCTTGACTTTCAAATTTTACTTCTCTAATCATAGTTTCTTTCCTCCTTATATTATTCGTGACGTGGATCAATGTGTTTAACAGCTCCCTGTTCTGCAGTGAAGCGTCCGTAAGTACCGGTTACTTTCTTCAATGCTTCGTTGGCATCAGTACCTTTCTTGATTTCATCCATGAATTTACCCATGTGAACGAATTCGTATCCGCAGATTTCATCGTTCTTATCAAGAGCGATAGTCTTGATATAACCTTCTGCCATTTCCAGGTAACGAGGACCCTTTGCCAAAGTACCGTACAGAGTACCTACCTGGCTGCGCAGACCCTTGCCCAAGTCTTCCAAACCGGCACCGATAATCAAACCGCCTTCTGAGAAAGCCGACTGAGTGCGTCCGTAAACGATTTGCAGGAAGAGTTCGCGCATTGCTGTATTGATAGCGTCGCAAACGAGGTCGGTATTCAATGCTTCGAGTACTGTCTTGCCCGGAAGGATTTCAGCTGCCATAGCGGCTGAGTGAGTCATACCGGAGCAGCCGATTGTTTCGACCAATGCTTCCTGAATGATACCTTCTTTTACGTTCAAAGTCAGTTTACAAGCACCTTGCTGAGGAGCACACCAACCTACACCATGTGTCAAACCTGAAATATCAACGATTTCTTTTGATTTTACCCATTTGCCTTCTTCGGGTATGGGAGCCGGTCCGTGGTTAGGACCTTTCTTTACAACACACATGTGTTCCACTTCGTGTGAATAAGTCATAATTAGCTCTTTTTTAAGTTATAATTAAAAAAAACGTAGTTCTATGTTTTATTAAACGGTCACAAAGGTAGTCGTTTTCTTGCTTTCTGCCAACCGTTCAATTTGACTTTTTTTCTAAAAATAGGTAATAACGGATAGAGACTTAGCGTATTGCAATGTAGAGATTGCAATACGATTGGCAGCTTGACACCCTGTCACCATACTTGCATAACTTTTTCCTCATACGCGCGTGCAGGAAATGCACGTTTCATACATTCTAAAAAAAATCTCCTGCGCGCGCGAGGGAAAGTTATGTAAGTATGGTGACAGGGTGTCACAATGCTTTGTTTGCAGAGTAGAGGTTTAGCGTTGCAGAGTTGACCTTTGGCAACGTAAAGCTGACCTTTGACAGCTTAAAGGTGTACTATTGCATTTCCTTGAATAATTTTGGTATCTTTGCCGCTATATACTTAAAAACAGAAAATTAAGATTATGGTAGAAATAGCGGATAAAGTTCTGCAACAAGCTGCAGGTGAAGGAATGGATGCTTTCATTCAAGTATTTACAGATACGTACAAGGAAAAAACAGGTGGCGAGCTGACTGCTGAAACGATGCCTTTGCTCACCGGCGAACAACATTCGTTACTGGCATATCAGATATTCCGCGACGAACTGATGGAGGGTGGATTTTGCCAATTGATACAGAACGGGTATGGGGGCTATATCTTTGCTAACCCGTTTGCCAAGGTTATGCGCTTGTGGGGAGTGGGCGATTTAAGCAAGCTGGTGTATGCTGCCAAGAAGATATATGATGCTCACCGTGAAGACTTGGAACGTGAGCGTACGGATGATGAGTTTATGGCTATGTACGAGCAATATGAAGCTTTTGATGCGTTGGAAGATGAATTTTTGGAAAAAGAGGAAGAATATACAGCGTTGGTTGCCAGCTATGTAGACGAACATCTGGATTTATTTGCAAAAATAATAAAGTAGTGTTTGCAGTATTTTTTAAGTTTCTGCATTTACATTATGTGAATTGAAATTTATATCTTTGCAAACTCTAAAAAAATATGTTTATGAAACAATTAAAATTCTTGATGGTTGCTTTTACCCTGATGATGGGTGTTTCTTTAACTTCATGTATGGGAGATAGTGATCCTACTGTGGGCGGTACTTTTGTAATGGAAGTGGTAGACCCTATTTATTGCTCATTCAAATTTGCGGATAGTGATATTAAATACACTGCTGTGAATGCCAGCAAGTTGATTACAGATACTGATTTAAAATTAAATTCAGGTGATATTGTACAGATTGCATGGAGTTATAATTCAGAAGAACAACCTGTGACAGAACAGACTAAAGAAATAAAAGTAACTGTTGCAGGCATTCAAAATCTGAGTACAGCTACCGCAAGTTATGTGCTTAATAGTACAGGGGCTGATGACTTTGAAAATGCGACAATTAAAAAAATCGGCTTCGCCAGCGATTATTCAAATTCTAATAATGGTATCAGCTACTATGATAAGGAGACTATCCTGATACCGGTTGTTTTCTTATATAATTCAGCGGATTTAACCAAGCATCACTTTACTTTGGTTTATGACGAATCACAGGAGCCGGCTGATGATACGACTTTAGAACTGTATTTGCGTTATGAGACAACTGACACTGAAGTAAAAGCTGATGGTAATATTTATAAAGCATTTGGCATAGAGGAGGCTCTTTCTGTATTTAAGGCAAAAACAGGCAAAAGCGCTCCTACGAAAATAAAGATTTGGGCAAATGAAGGTCAGAAAGCTGATTCAAATAGTTTGGAGAACGCTAAAGACGAGCTTCAGTCCTATGAGGTAAGCTACTCATTTAAAACAGATGATAAATAATTGAATTACAAGGAATTATTTCATATAGCAATGCAACTGATTTCCTCTCCGGCACGTGCCTGGGAGGAAATTCGTTTGGAAGAGGATAGGCGAAAGGTGTTTACAGCTTTTGTCTATCCTATGATTGGTTTATGCGGATTGTCAGTCTTTATCGGTTCTTTGATGGCGAAAGGCTGGGGCGGTCCGCAAAGTTTTCAGTATGCCATGACACAATGCTGTGCGGTGGCGGTATCCCTGTTCGGGGGATATTTTTTGGCAGCCTATCTCATCAATGGGTTGCGTGTCCGTATGTTTTTTATGGACAATGATATTCCTTTGACGCAACAGTTTGCAGGTTATGCGTTGGTAGTCCCTTTCTTGTTGAAAATCATTATAGGCATATTGCCCGATTTCAGCATAATAGCCTTGTTGCTTCAATTTTATATTGTGTATGTAGTGTGGGAAGGAAGCGCTATTGTGATGAAAGTAGCGGAAAAAGACCGTTTGAGGTTCACCATTCTTTCTTCTATTTTGTTAATAGCTTGTCCGGCAGTGATAGAATTCATATTCAATAAGCTGACGGTAGTGCTGAACTGATTGATTTTATGAAACAAGCTCCTGTAAATATTAAGAATAAGCGTGCTACATTCGATTACGAATTGGTAGATACCTATACTGCGGGCATTGTGCTCACCGGTACGGAGATTAAGTCTATCCGTTTGGGAAAAGCCAGTCTGGTAGATACATTCTGTTACTTTGCCAACGGCGAACTGTGGGTAAAGAATATGCATATCGCCGAATATTTTTATGGTTCGTACAATAACCATAACGCACGCAGGGAGCGTAAACTTCTGTTGACAAAAAAAGAGCTGGATAAACTGCAGCGAGGCTCGAAAGATCCCGGTTTTACCATGATACCCGTCCGTTTGTTTATCAATGAAAAAGGACTGGCAAAGGTTGTTGTTGCTCTTGCAAAGGGTAAGAAGCAATATGACAAACGTGAGGCTTTGAAAGAAAAAGATGATAAGCGCGATATGGCGCGTATGTTCAAAAGATAATTATGGTTTCTATTGAAAATCAGGTGCGTGAGCGCATCCTTATTCTGGACGGTGCTATGGGCACCATGATACAACAATACAACTTAACGGAGGAAGATTTCCGCGGAGAACGTTTTGCGCAGATTCCCGGACAGCTGAAAGGCAATAATGACATACTTTGTTTGACACGTCCGGATGTAATACAAGACATTCACCGCAAATATCTTGCGGCAGGTGCAGACATTATCGAAACCAATACCTTTAGTTCTACAAGCGTCAGTATGGCAGACTATCACGTGCAGGAATATGTGCGTGAGATAAATCTTGCGGCTGTGAGGCTGGCACGTGAAGTTGCCGATGAATTTACGGCTTTAACTCCTGATAAGCCACGATTCGTGGCAGGTTCCGTAGGGCCTACCAATAAGACTTGTTCCATGAGTCCGGATGTGAATAATCCGGCTTTTCGCGCATTGACTTACGACGGACTGGCCGCTTCTTATCGCGAACAGATGGAAGCGATGCTCGAAGCAGGAGTCGATGCGTTGTTGATTGAGACTATATTTGATACATTGAATGCGAAAGCGGCTATATACGCTGCCGAGCAGGCAATGAAGGCTACCGGTGTTCGCGTACCGTTGATGCTTTCCGTAACGGTTTCCGATGTAGGCGGGCGCACTTTGTCCGGACAAACGTTGGACGCATTTCTGGCTTCTGTGCAGCATGCCGATATTTTCTCCGTCGGGCTCAACTGTTCTTTCGGAGCCCGACAGCTGAAACCTTTTCTCGAACAATTGTCCGCTCGTGCCCCCTATTACATAAGCGCATATCCCAATGCAGGCTTGCCCAACAGTCTTGGCTCATACGACCAAACACCGGCTGAGATGGCTGTTGAGATGCAAGAGTACATTCGTGGAGGGCTGGTAAATATAATCGGCGGGTGTTGCGGTACGACGGACGAGTATATCGCTGCATATTCATCATTGATAACCGATGCTGTGCCGCGTATTCCGGTTCCTGCACCCGCTAACCTTTGGCTTTCCGGTCTGGAACTGTTGGAAGTAAAGCCGGAAAATAACTTCGTCAATGTAGGCGAGCGTTGCAATGTTGCCGGTTCGCGCAAGTTTCTGCGTCTAATCAACGAGAAGAAATATGATGAAGCGCTGAGTATCGCTCGTCAACAGGTAGAAGACGGAGCGCAGATTATCGATATAAATATGGACGACGGATTACTGGATGCGGAAAGGGAAATGACGACTTTCCTCAATCTGATAGCTTCCGAGCCGGAAATAGCACGTGTTCCCGTAATGATAGACTCCTCCAAATGGGACGTGATAGTTGCGGGATTAAAATGCGTGCAAGGTAAGTCTGTCGTCAACTCCATATCTTTGAAAGAAGGTGAAGAGATATTTCTTGAGCACGCCCGTATTGTAAAGCAATATGGTGCAGCTACGGTAGTAATGGCTTTTGATGAACGGGGACAAGCTGATACATACGAGCGCAGAATCGAAGTATGCGAACGTGCTTACCGTCTGTTGGTAGATAAAGCCGGCTTCAATCCGCACGATATTATTTTCGACCCGAATGTGCTTGCAGTAGCTACGGGGATGGACGAGCATAATAATTATGCTGTCGATTTTATTCGTGCTGCCGCTTGGATACGGAAGAACCTGCCCGGCGCTCATGTCAGCGGCGGGGTTAGTAATCTTTCTTTCTCGTTTCGCGGCAACAATTATATCCGTGAAGCAATGCATGCGGTGTTCCTTTATCATGCCATTCGTGAAGGGATGGACATGGGCATTGTGAATCCTGCCACTTCCGTGCTCTATACCGATATACCCGCTGATGTACTGGAGCGTATCGAGGATGTTGTCCTCAATCGCCGCGCAGATGCTGCCGAGCGTTTGATTGAGACTGCCGAACGCCTGAAAGCCGAGGCGGAAGCTGCCAAGAGTTCTTCTCCAAACGGTACTTCACGGCTTTCAGCTCCCAACTCTCAACTTTTCTGGCGTGAGAGTACCGTAGAGGAGCGTTTAAAGTATGCTTTGACAAAGGGCGTCGGAGATTATCTGGAAGAAGACCTTGCAGAAGCCCTGAAGAACTATCCGAAGGCCGTAGATATAATTGAGGGTCCTCTGATGGCAGGGATGAATTATGTGGGCGATTTGTTCGGTGCAGGTAAAATGTTCCTTCCGCAAGTTGTCAAGACGGCGCGTACCATGAAGAAAGCGGTAGCTATCCTTCAGCCGGTTATCGAATCGGAGAAGCAGGAAGGTGCAACCTCTGCCGGCAAGGTATTACTTGCCACGGTGAAAGGCGACGTACACGATATTGGCAAAAATATAGTTTCCGTCGTAATGGCTTGCAACGGATATGAGATAATTGATTTGGGAGTGATGGTTCCCGCTGAAACGATTGTACAGCGTGCCATAGAAGAAGAGGTGAATATGATTGGGCTGAGCGGCCTCATTACCCCTTCGTTGGACGAAATGGTGCACGTTGCCATTGAATTGGAAAAAGCGGGAGTGGATATACCGTTGTTGATTGGCGGCGCTACTACTTCTCCTTTGCATACGGCGTTGAAGATAGCTCCGGTTTACCATGCCCCGGTTATTCACTTAAAAGACGCTTCGCAGAACGCAACGATAGCAGCCCGCTTGATGAATCCCAATCAAAAAGCCGAGTTGATGGAAAGCCTCTCCGCCGAGTATCAACAATTGCGCGAGAAGAATCAGGAGAAACAGATTAAGACAGTTTCCCTAGAAGAGGCAAAGGCAAACCGGTTGAAATTGTTTTGAGAAAAGCCCTGAGGTGTATCAGCTTTTAATCTTCTTCTTGTACTGTTCGAATCGTGCGGTGATGTCCCTTACGAAGTTATAAGTTTCTATTCCGCGGAAGTAACCGTACTTGCAAACCGGGTCGGTGAAGTATTCTTCATTGCTTTTCAAGAGGATGAAATTCTCCACATTGTCCCGCCATATGTATTTGTCCTTTCCGTATTTCTCGGCTAAAGCCATGGCATCGAGCACATGTCCGATACCGGAATTGTAGGATGCCAATACAAAATTAATCCGTTCCTCTTGAGGAATGGCCGAGAAACTTTTGGCGGTAGCGGCAATATACTTTGTGGCGGCTTTTATACTTTCTTCCGGGTTGTGCTCTTTGCCCGGAGGCATTCCCATGGCACGTGCCGTGGCGGGCATCAGTTGCATCAATCCCCTTGCACCTGCCCAAGAAACAGCGGTAGTGTCGAAGTTGGATTCCGTATAGGCCAAGGATGCCAATAAACGCCAATCCCAATTAATGTCCGGTGCATACTTCTTGAAAAGAGGGTCGAAATGCGATATTTTTCCTTCCCGCAGAGACAGGATAGGAGAGTGGGGAATGGCTTTGCTGATTTCAAAATATCGTTTCATACTGGCTGTATACGCCGGAGAGGTCATATTCTCTTCATGCCATTTGTTGGCGGCTTCCGCCAGTTGCGGACAATCCTTGCGTACAGCCCACGAGGCCCGTTGGTCAAAGCTGATGGAAAGCCCGATGTTCAGGTTGGGATAATAGGTAGTGTTGAGCCGGGCTACATCATTGTCCGCCACGGTGTAAGGTATCTTACCCTGCGATACTTGCATAATCAGGTCTTCTATCGTGATGCTGTCATTGCTTACTTTGTGGATATGGATGCCGCCACCCAATTCCTTGTCCAGATTGACAAGACGCTCATAGTATTTTCCGGGTTTCACATACACATCTTTTCCGATGAGTTCCGTTACGTCCTTCAGCGGTTTTGTACGTCCGCCTGCGCGTTGCACTATGACCTGATGTGTAATCACTTCTTCTCCGCAATATATCAGGCTGTCTTTCCATTCCTTGGTTATGGGCAGGTTGTAGGCTATGAGGTCGCCCTCGCCCGCAAGGAGTTTTTCAATCAGGTCGTGTACGCTTCCGGCAACTTTAATCTTCAGCTTCACGCCGAGGCTCTTGGCAAACTGTTCACTCAGTTCATACTGAAAACCCATGTCTTGTCCGCGATAGATGAAGTAGGACGTAGAACTGTATAAGGTCAGCACTACCAGTTCTCCGCTATCCTTTATCTGTTGCAAATCACCGGTTTCTTCCTTTTCGCTTGCCGCACTATGATTGCCGCGGCATCCCATGACGCTGCAAAGCAACACGATTGCTATCAGCAATTGACAGTGGAAAACTGACAATTTGCGTTTGGCAAGGGGAGCACTCTCGGCCATATATGCAGAATTAAGTTGGTTACAAGTGTTTTTTGATATACATCGTGAGGATATCAATCGCTACCTGATTGCTTCCGCCTTCCGGTATGATAAGGTCGGCATATCGCTTGCAGGGTTCTATAAACTGCAGATGCATCGGTTTCAGGATACGGGTATAACGTTCCATTACTGCTTCGGCAGTACGTCCTCGCTCTATGACATCACGCTGGATTACGCGGATGAGACGTTCGTCAGGATCTGCATCGACAAAGATTTTGAGATCCATCATGCTGCGCAGCTTTTTGTCACATAAGGCAAGTATACCTTCGATGATGATGACTCCCCGCGGTTCGATGTGAATGGTTTCGGGCTGGCGGGTACAGGTCAGATAGGAATATGTGGGCTGCTCGATGCTTTTGCCTTCACGAAGCATGGATACGTGTTTGGACAAAAGTCCCCAGTCGAAAGCATCCGGGTGGTCGAAATTAATATTCTGCCGTTCTTCTACGGGGACGTGACTGCTGTCTTTGTAGTAAGAGTCTTGGGGTAACAATACCACTTCACCTGCCGACAGGCTTTCGACTATTTTACGTACTACGGTGGTCTTTCCCGACCCGGTTCCGCCTGCAATTCCTATTATTAACATCCGTTTAAGTATATATTTGAAACAAAACGAGTATTTTTGCGGTTTTAAAAGCAACCGTTTCGGTTGACAAATATAGGTATAAATCATTTAAATAACAAAGTTATGGTAAAGCATATTGTATTATTTAAGCTGAAAGACGAAGCTCCCGCTGACGAAAAGTTAGCTGCAATGAATAATTTTAAGAAGGCTATTGAAGCGCTTCCCGCTAAGATATCCGTTATCCGTAAGATTGAAGTCGGATTGAACATCAATCCTGCCGAGACTTGGAGCATTGCTCTTTACAGCGAATTCGATACGTTGGACGATGTGAAGTTCTACGCTACGCATCCCGACCATGTAGCTGCCGGCAAGCTCATTGCAGAGGTTAAAGAAAGCCGTGCCTGCGTGGATTATGAAGTATAAATTAAAAAAAACGAAAGAATAAAATGAAGAAAAGCATATTCTCCATTCTTCTGTTGCTTTTCGCCGTGGTGGTGCAGGCGCAGATACAGGAACCTGTCAAGTTTAAGTCGGAGTTAAAGACTTTGCAGGCAGGTGAGGCAGAGGTCGTATTTACAGGAACTATTGATAAGGGCTGGCATGTGTACTCAACCGATTTGGGTGACGGCGGTCCTATTTCGGCAACATTTAATGTCGAAGAAATCTCAGGTGCGGAACTTATCGGGAAACTCAAGCCGATAGGAAAAGAAATTGCCGCATTCGACAAGCTATTCGAGATGAAGGTGCGCTATTTTGCAAATTCCGTTCAGTTTGTACAGAAGCTGAAGCTGACCGGTGGTGCATATAAGGTGGAAGGCTATTTGGAATATGGCGCATGTAATGACGAAAACTGTTTGCCGCCTACACAAGTGCCGTTCAAGTTTTCGGGCAATGCGGAAGGCGTGGTTCCTAAAGAACCGGCGGCCGATGCCCAACCGGTGAAACCGGAAGTTTCTTCCGAAACGGCCGAAACCGGAGAGGCGACTATTATAGGTGGGGCGGAAGGAACTACCGGAATCAAAGTTGCCGATAACGGAACTATCGACCTTTGGAAACCGGTTATCAATGAATTGCAAGCATTGGGCGAAACCACCTCGCAGGAAGATATGTCTTGGATTTACATCTTTATCACCGGATTTGTCGGCGGGTTGCTGGCATTGTTTACACCTTGCGTGTGGCCTATTATTCCAATGACTGTCAGCTTCTTCCTGAAACGTAGCAAAGACAAGAAGAAAGGTATTCGTGACGCTTGGACGTACGGTGCATCTATCGTAGTGATATATGTTGGTTTGGGGCTGCTGGTAACAGGGCTTTTCGGTGCTAATGCCTTGAATTCGTTGTCAACGAATGCTGTTTTCAACATCTTCTTCTTCTTGATGCTGATAGTTTTTGCGGCGTCTTTTTTCGGAGCTTTTGAAATTACGCTTCCTTCCAAGTGGAGCAATGCGGTAGACTCTAAAGCGGAAAAGACAGGCGGCTTGCTCAGTATATTCTTGATGGCGTTTACGCTGTCGTTGGTGTCATTTTCGTGTACTGGCCCTATTATCGGTTTCTTGCTGGTACAGGTTTCCACTACCGGCAACATGATAGCTCCGGCTATCGGGATGCTGGGTTTTGCTATTGCTTTGGCATTGCCGTTCACTCTGTTTGCACTGTTCCCGTCTTGGCTGAAGTCAATGCCCAAATCAGGCGGCTGGATGAATGTAATCAAGGTGACACTCGGGTTTCTTGAATTAGCGTTTGCGCTGAAATTCCTTTCCGTGGCCGATTTGGCTTACGGTTGGCGCATACTCGACCGTGAAACTTTCCTTGCATTGTGGATTGTACTGTTTGCCCTGCTTGGTTTCTATCTGTTGGGCAAAATCAAGTTCCCGCACGATGATGACGATGTAAAAGTCAGTGTGCCTCGTTTCTTTATGGCACTGGCTTCGCTGGCGTTTGCCGTATATATGCTTCCCGGGTTATGGGGGGCTCCGTTGAAGGCTGTCAGCGCTTTTGCACCGCCTATGCAGACGCAAGACTTCAATCTTTATAATAATGAGGTGCATGCCAAGTTCGATGATTACGACCTCGGTATGGAGTATGCCCGCCAACAGGGCAAGCCTGTGATGTTGGACTTTACCGGCTATGGTTGTGTGAATTGCCGTAAGATGGAACTTGCCGTATGGACAGACCCGAAAGTAAGCGATATTATCAATAACGACTATGTGCTCATTACGCTCTATGTAGACAATAAGACTCCGCTTCCCTCACCGGTGAAGATTGTGGAGAACGGAACGGAACGTACCTTGCGTACGGTGGGCGATAAGTGGAGCTACTTGCAGCGGGTGAAGTTCGGCGCCAATGCCCAGCCTTTCTATGTGTTGATAAACAATGAAGGTGAGCCGCTGAACAAGTCATATTCTTATGATGAAAGTATTCCAAAGTACATCGAGTTCCTGCAGACAGGATTGGAAAATTATAAAAAAGAAAAATAATAACTGAATAGAAGAAAGGATGCTGTATAAGTATCCTTTTTTCGTAATCCATTTTTTTATTTATGAAACACATTATCAACATTGACACTTGGGAACGTCGTGACAATTACGGTTTTTTCCGTACATTTTTAAACTCATGGTATTCGGTGACTACCGAAATAGATTGTACGGAGGCCAGTGTTGCGGCAAAGCAATCAAAACACTCTTTTTTCCTTTATTACTTGTATGCGGTTCTTCGTTCGGCTAATGAGGTGAACGAACTCCGTTACCGCATAGATAAGGACGGGCAGGTTGTATTTCACGACCGGGTAGACATTATTTCCCCGATTGCAGTTCCGGGAAAGACTTTCTATACAGTTCGTATTCCTTACCATGAAGACTTCAAACGCTTTTATGCCGAAGCGTATGCTCTGATTACGAATATTCCCGAAGACGGTGACCCTTACGGTGCGGAAAAGACATTGATGCAGCAAGGAGATTACGATGTGGTGCATCTGAGTGCAGTGCCCAAAATGTACTTCACATCGACCACTTATACCGTTGCCGAAGCCGGTAACGGTTGTAGCCATCCCCTGATGACCGTCGGTAAAGTAGTGTCTCGCGGAGAGCGTCTGGTGTTTCCGCTTTCCATTTATGTGAATCATGCTTTTGTGGACGGTTCGCATCTGGCTTCCTTTTTTGAGAAGATAGAGAAACACTTGAAAGAAATTACAGAATTATTACAGAATTAATCTTTAGCTTTGCAGATGTGAAACCGATGTTAAATGTTTATATCAAGAGCATCTGTCATTCAGAGCGTAGCGAAGAATCTCTTCTCTGTGTATACATCAAGAGAGTAGATTCTTCGCTACGCTCTGAATGACAGATAGCATAAGCTAATTATGTGTATTTACTTATTTTGAAATAATTATGGTAAAGAAGAATTTTGGTGTATGGAGAATCTGTGGCTTGCTGGTAGCGGTATTATTTGTTGTGCCTATTTCTCTGTATGCACAGGAAAGGGACTTTACCACTTGGGCAAGTACCGGTTTTAAATATAAGGTAAAACCGGCATTTACCCTGTCCGGAAAATTGGAATGGCGTACAAAAGATAATCTTGACAAGACAGACCGTTGGGGGTTGGATATAGGCGGGGCATATTCTGTGCTCCCTTTTCTGAAAGTGGCTGCGGGCTACGAAGTCCATTATCGCAACCGGGGAGAAGCGGGTTGGAAATTCCGTCACCGTTATCATTTTGACGGAACGCTTTCCACTCGCGTACAAAGGCTGAAAGTTTCGCTTCGCGAACGTTTCCAACACACTTTCGATAGCAATGGTGATGAGTTCCGCTGGCGTTCACGCGTTAAGTTGGCCTATGATATTCCCAAATGTAAAATAGAGCCGTATGCTTCGGTTGAAATGTATAACGGATTGAATCGTGGAGAACGGTTTGATGTACAACGTATGCGCTATCGTGGCGGAGTGGTTCTTCCGCTCTCTTCCGATTGGGAAGCGGATATCTTTTATTGCCGCCAATGGGAGAGCAAGGGGCGAAAGGATATAGTAGGGGTGGCTTGTACTTATTCCTTCTGATTATAACAGGTTTGTTATCGCTTTTTCTTGCGGTGTTCCTTTTTCAGACAGAAGTTGAACCCTGCATATACCTGCAATGTACCGAAGCCGTTGTTCAAAGAGAAGTTGTTTCGGTAATAGTCATATGTTCTGCCTACGAATGAAGTGCCTACAAAATACTTGCTGTTGTTATATACCACTCCTGCACGCAGGATGAAGTCGATATTAAAGTTCTTGTACCACTCGTCCATTTCTCCTTCCGCTTTTTTAATGCGTGAGGTTTTGTAAGCCACTGCCGGATTGAGGGAAATGCAGGCAAGGCAGTTGCGGGCAAATACCCAATTATAGGCATAGCCGGCGTTGAGGCTGATATTGGTGTATTTTATATGGTTCACTTTCATACCCGGATTCATTGTTTCCAGAATAACGTCGGGCAGCTTGGTATAGTCAAAATCCAGATTATGAGTTGATACGGAGAATCCGGCAATGAAAGAGCCGGCGTTACGCCGCTGGTTGGTGGATTGGCTGAAAGCGGCAGGATAAGAAAAGCGCCGGTTGTTGAATATATAGTATAAATTCAGTCCTTTCATCTTTACTTTCAGTCCGTTGAAGTCTTCAGAATAATTGGCA
Organism: Bacteroides propionicigenes; assembly: GCF_018390535.1. Taxonomy (GTDB): domain Bacteria; phylum Bacteroidota; class Bacteroidia; order Bacteroidales; family Bacteroidaceae; genus Bacteroides; species Bacteroides propionicigenes. Next base: position 196,988 of record NZ_JAHBBW010000003.1, read on the forward strand.
GGTATATGGTCGGAGAATCCTGTTACGTTATGTATCTTGTAAGAGTTACCTGTACGTTTATATAAAATATCCACTCCTAACTTGGAACTGTAAAGGCTGAGGTCGAATTCAGTTCCTCTTTTTTTCCCGCTTTTCTTTCCGTAAAGGCCGTCCGCATCGACAGCCCACCCCAAGAAAATCCAGCGCCAGCCAAAATAGACTCCTATTTTATTATGAGGTTTGGGTGAGAACCGGAGGCGTTGAGGTTCGGGAGTGCCACTCCCTACGGAATAATATTCATAGTTGGTGAAGTGGTCGAGCATCAAAGCGTAGTTGTAGCGGTTTGGACTGATATAAGTGGTATCAAAATCGCTGAAATTGAGGAAACGTTTAATCACTTTCTTGAATCGACTGTCATTCCTGCGTGATATGCTGTCGGATATAATTGAATCATTTTCTTTGTTTTGGGCAAACAAAGAAAGTGTTAACAATACACCTATACAAAAGCTGATACCTCTAAGCATTCTTCTTTTATTAATTATTCGGTTTGTATAAATATAAACAAACTGAAGGATGAAAGTATTGCGACTCTTGCCCATTCTAACTGACAGACCATTTGGATAAACGAAGATATGAAAAAAACAGTATGTAAAAAGAGAATTTAGTTTATTTCTTAAGAAAAAGGGGAGAAACTTTTCTGAAATTCTGAACTTTGCCGGATACATATCTTTTCTTTTTGATATATATTCGTATTTTTGTACATTACTTATTTTGATTAATACTGGAAATAATATGATACAATCTTCACATAGTGACACCTATAAGCTGGAGACAACGAGAGTTTGTGCGAATTTACTCATAATGATGCTAATCGCCGTAGTGACAAGTATTATTCCTTTACTATTGAATAATAATTCTGCAATCTTCTATACAAGTTTGCCCTTTTATATTACGGTAGTCATACTTTTTACTTGTATTATGTATCTTCAATATTGGGGGATAGTTATTGGAGTGATGTCATTTTTAATATGTGGATTTGTTTTAGAGCTTCCTTTGAAAATATTATTAATAAATTGTATCGTTAATACTTTTCAGATTTTTCTATTACTTGTTGCTTTCTTTGCCTTGAAACGGTTGAAAATACCAAATAGGAATAAATATGCACAAGGGATATTTTATCTTTCACAATATAACTTTTTGCTATTGATTTTATTTATCCTATATATTTTATTTTGTATATTCAATTCTCATACATGGATTACGATTCTTTATACATTTGCTTCTGCCACTTTTGTTGTAACGATTATAAAAGTAATTGTTAATAAGGATCTTCATTTGCTTTTCTATACTGTTTGCATTGCTCTGTTACCTTCTCTTTTGTGCAGCACTATTTCTGCATTAGGAAGTGGAGTTCCTTCGTACCTGATGGGAGATTATATTTTTACATGGACTTTTTCTAATTATATATTATTGCAGACTTGTGGCTATTTAATATTTCAAATGCTATTTACCAAGTCTCGAACTCGACTACCCAATAAAGAAATTGTAGAGATAGATCTGAGTAGTATTGCCTATTATGTCGCTATGTTATTATGGAATCTTTTGATTATTTATTTACTATATTCCAAAATTCTGCAACACAATATTTATATCTACTTTTTCCCATGGATATTGGGAAATATCTTTTTCGGTTTTAATCTTTGTTTTAGTTTTTATAATGATGCTGAGAATGTTACAGATAAATTTGCATGGTATGAGCACAGAGTTGTTGTGGTTGAAAAGAATACAAGTGGTATAGTTACTATCATTACTTTTTTATTACCGCTCAGCGTATCTTTTATTGGCAATATTCCGGAAGAATTATTTGTTCTTTTCATTGCTAATATCTTTTGTGCCTGTTTATCAGTCGGACTGATTTGGGTACCAAGTCCCAATATAAAGTTTATAGCTTTATTGAAGAGTATGAAAACAATTTTCTATTTATATTCAATTACTTTGCTGTTGATTAGTGTTATAATGATTATGTTTAGCAAACATTAGTTGCCGACTTAACTATGTAGAGATTTGCTTTATTTCTTTTTTATTTCCCGAATTTTACATAGGTTTGTAACATCATAGCGATACCTTTGTAGGCAAACTTTAAAAATACAGTATGTACGCAACCGGAATTCTTAATGATGAGCATGCTCTTGTTCTCCGTCTGATAGAGGGGGATGAGGATGCTTTCTGCGAACTTTATGCTGCCTATAAAAATCGTTTGATATACTTTGCCATGCGCTTTTTGAAGTCACGCGAGTATGCAGAGGATATTTTTCAGGATGCTTTCACGGTAGTTTGGCAAGGTCGTCGTTTTATCAATCCGGACGCATCTTTTTCGGCTTATCTATATACGATTGTACGCAACCGCATACTGAATCAGTTGCGTGACTTGGCCAATCAGGATAAACTTAGGGAACAGATACTCTCGCAAGCGGTGGATTATACAAATAATACGAAAGAGACTGTTTTTGCCAATGACTTGCGGCAGTTCATTGTTCGTGCATTGCAACAACTGACACCCCGCCAGCGTGAAATATTTGAAATGAGCCGGGAACAGCAAATGTCTCATCGTGAAATAGCCGAAGCATTGGGTATTTCTGTCAATACAGTACAGGAATCCATTTCTATATCATTACGGATATTGCGTACTTATTTGGAAAAGAACTCAGTAGCGGGTGCAGACCTTGTTTTGCTTCTTATTTGCTTAAATTTGTAGGAAGACGCACGACCAGACCATTTGGCAGGAATTTTATTTCTTAAAAAACGCTAATCGCACCCCTGTAATTCTTCTCTTACGTGTATATCTCCATATAAAAGGTTTATTTTTGATAGCCTTTGTACTATTAAAATTAGGAACTATGGAGAATAGTGAAAGAGATAAATCATTGTTTCGCCGTTATTTAGATGACCTGTATACTACGGAAGATGCACGTAGGCTGATGGATGGTTTACAGTGTTCGGAACATCACGGTATTGACGGTTTTGAAGAACTGGCAACCGATATTTGGGAAGAATCTTCCGTTCGTCAGGCTCGTACTGATCTTGAACGCGAACAATATAAAAAGGAAGCTCGATTGTTGTTGAAGCATATTGAGCATAAAAAACGGACATGGTTTCGCCGGACAGTGGCGGCGGTAGCAAGTGTGGCTGCTGTGGTTTGCCTTATTTTTGGCAGTATCAGTTATATACATTATATAGACCGGCAACAGATATCCTATTTGGAAGCTTCCACATCTTTCGGTGAACGCAAAGAAATACAACTTCCTGACGGTACATACTTAACTTTAAATTCCTGTTCACGTGTGCGTTATCCGAATCATTTTGTCGATGATGAACGCAGAATAGAGTTGGAGGGTGAAGGTTATTTCCGTGTATATCATAACGAAAAACAGCCTTTCATTGTAAATGCCCGTCATTTTGACGTGCGTGTGTTGGGTACTTGTTTCAATGTCAAATCCTATTCTTCGGATGAAGTGGTTTCTGTAGATGTAGAAAGCGGTAAAGTGCAGGTCGATATGCCCGAAGCAATGATGCGTCTGCAAGCTAAGGAACAGGTACTTATCAATACAGTTTCGGGAGAATATAACAAGCGGCACGAAGATCGTGCTGTAGCTGTTTGGCGAAAAGGTAGCTTGCGCTTTAACACTACTCCGATACGTGATGTAGCCAAAGAATTGGAGCGTATGTATAATTGTCGTATCACTTTTGCTGAAGGTCAAGACTTTAGCAACCTTATTTCCGGTGAGCATGATAATAAGAGTTTGGAGGCTGTGCTACAGTCTATTGAGTACACAAGTGGCATTCGTTATAAGAAGAGTGGAAATCAGGTATTATTGTATAAGCAATAAAATATGTTAATGAAACCCCAGCGCATTGAAGTAATAGTGTATTATATGTAAACCTCGTGAATATTAACCTTTAATTCAAGAAAAAGCAAGTATGAAAACACATCCTTAATTCTTAAAAAAATAGGAGCTGTCTCTCAGAGAAGCCCCTATCATAGTCCGGACGGATATTCATTCGTTTTCCCCCGTGTGAATAACGTATCGCGGATTACTAAAACCTTTGTTTTAAATAATTTATTTAATTACTAAAACGCACAAATTTATGAATATTCTTCCTAATTCTAAAAGGAAAAGTAGAAATGTATATTCGTTTTTAGCTTTTTTACTATTCGTATGCTTGTCATTTGTACCTTATAGTGTTCAAGCACAAAATCAGAACAATATTACGCTAAGTGTTCAAAATGAAACGGTAGAAAATGTTTTCAATCAACTGAGTAAACAAACCGGATTGAAATTCTTTTATGATGAAACAGTGATAAATAATGTATCACGTGTGTCTTTAAGTGTCAAAGATGCTTCTTTACAATCTGTATTGGATAAAATATCTTCTCAAACAAAGTTATATTTCAATAGGGAAAATAATACGATTTCTGTAGGCAAACAGAAAAATTCAAATACGGGTAAGCAAGTAAAGACTAAAACAATTACAGGTAGAGTAGTTGACCAAACGGGAGAGCCTATTATTGGTGCAAGCGTGGTAGTAAAAGGCACAACTAATGGTATAATAACCGATGTTGATGGGAACTATACTTTGTCTGATGTTCCGGAAGAAGGGACAATCTCTTTTTCTTATATCGGTTATAAAACAGCTGAATTTAAGGCGGATAATAGAGATTTGGCTAAAATTATTTTAAAAGAAGATAATGAACTTCTTGATGAGGTGGTAGTCGTTGGTTATGGTGTACAGCGTAAGCGTGATGTTACTACTTCTATATCATCAATGAAAGCCAGCGAGTTAGCCGTTCCTGTGTCAAGTGTGGATCAGGCCCTTGTCGGTAAGATGGCTGGCGTACAAGTTACTCAACCGAATGGGGTACCCGGTGGCGGATTATCTATAAAAGTTAGAGGTAGCGGCAGTATTACCGCGGGTACAGATCCTTTGTATGTAATAGATGGTTTTCCAATGTCTAGTGATGCCGGTAATGGGGCAGGACAAAGTGTTTCTCCTTTGAGTACTATCAATATGAATGATATTGAATCTATTGAAGTATTGAAGGATGCCTCAGCTGCGGCCATTTATGGTTCGAGAGGCGCTAACGGTGTTGTAATTATTACGACCAAAAAAGGGAAAGAAGGCAAGGATTTGAAACCGACAGTACAATATGACGGATATGTAGGTTTCCAACAACGCACAAAAAAAATAGATATGCTGGATGCTTATGACTATGCAAAACTTAGTTATGACGGGCATAATAATGCATATCTTGACTTATTAGAGAGTAAAGGTATACAAGGAAGCATTACTGATACTAATGATGAACGTAATACTAAACTTGGAAAGAAACCGGGCACTATAAATCAGGCATATTTGTTGCCACCGGAAATTATGCCTTATATAAATGGTGAGACAGGCTTGACTAATACTGATTGGCAGGATGAGGTGATGCGGACTGCTTTGACTCATAGTCACAATCTTTCTCTTTCCGGTGGAAATAGCTCTACCAGATACTTTATTTCAGGGAATTACATGAAAGAAGAAGGTATTGTTATTGGCTCTGAATTTGAACAAATGGGCGCAAGAGGTAAGGTTGATACTAGTTATAAGAGATTTGCTTTTGGAGCTAATCTATCTTTTAACTATTCAGTGTATGACATTGTGCCTACTGAAGACCGTTATAAGAATGAAACTATTGTTGCTTCTGCACTGGCAATGGCTCCTATTATGCCTGTGTACAATCCTGATGGGTCTTATAACTTTGATCAATGGAACTGGCAATATAAGCATCCGCAAATTGTAAATCCGGTGGCATTGGCTAATGAAAAAGAGGATCAAATGAAGAGGTATCGTTTTTTGGGTAATGTATATGGAGAATATGAATTGTATAAGGATTTGAAATTTAAGACTAGTTTTGGGGTTGATTTTAATAGTTATAGTCGTTCGTATTACCGTCCTTCTACTTTGCCGACATCATTGAATAGAGTACCGCCTTCTGTACCGGAAGGGTCGAAACGTGATAAAAACCTGTTGAACTGGGTATGGGAGAATACGCTGTCTTATGTGAAAACATTTAAGCAAGATCATCATTTGTCTGCTGTGGCAGGTTGGTCGGCTCAAAAAGAGTCTGCTAATACCTCTTTGATTGCAGGAAATGGTTATCCAAATGATTTGGTGCATACTATAAATGCGGCATCGGCTATTACGAATTGGAGCGCTACGGCTTATGAGTGGTCTTTACTTTCTGCATTGGCACGTGCACAGTATTCTTATAAAGGAAAATATATGCTTTCGGCAGCTATTCGTGCTGATGGTTCTTCCCGTTTTGGGAAAAACAATCGTTGGGGGACATTCCCTTCTGTATCTGCCGGATGGTATGTCAGTGAAGAAGACTTTATGAAGAGTTTACATTGGCTTTCTTCTTTGAAGTTGCGTGCCAGCTATGGTGTGAGCGGTAATTTTAATATTGGCAATTATGATTATTATGCGACTTTAAGCGAGGATAACTATGCTTATGGAAAAAATGACGGAACTTTGGCAAATGGTTTATATCCGTCAACTGCTGGAAATCCGGATTTAGGCTGGGAAAAAACAGCTATGTTGAATTTAGGATTGGAGTTTGGCTTATTTAATATGTTTACCTTTGAACTGGACTGGTATACAAGTACTACCAGTGATATGTTATTGGATGTTCCTGTTGCAGAATTTTCCGGTTTCAGTACAATTCCTATGAATATCGGTAAGGTAAGCAATAAAGGTATTGAGTTTTCTTTGGCTACAACGAATAAGTGGGGAGATTTTACTTGGAATAATCGTTTTAATATTTCCGCTAATAGAAATAAAGTTGTTGATTTAGGGGGAGTTGATGAGATGCTGACAACAACAGAAAGTGTGACATTTATTACGAAAGTTGGCGAACCGATAGGTAACTATTATACTTTGGTTACAGATGGTGTTTTTGCTAATCAAGCGGAGATAGATAATTCTAAAGATCCGGATAAAACTAAACGCAAATATGCTTATGTAAAAGGTGCCAAACCGGGAGATTTCCGTTATAAAGATGTAGACGGAAGTGGAGAAATCGATGAAAATGACCGTACTATTACAGGAAACTATATGCCGAAATTTACTTATGGATTCTCTACCGAGATGAAATATAAGAATATCGATTTAGCCGTGTCTTTACAAGGAGTACAGGGGAATAAAATTGCTAATATATTCCGTCGTTATATCGATAATATGGAAGGTGGAAACAACTGTCAGGTTGATGCTTTGGATCGTTGGGTATCAGAGAGTAACCCGGGAAGTGGATTGGTGGTACGAGCCAATAGAAGCGCTACCGGAATGAATGGTACTACTTCAACTTGGCATATTGAGGATGGGTCTTATTTGAGAATAAAAAATATAACGTTAGGTTATACATTGCCTAAATCTTGGTTGTCTAATGTAGGTATTAATCATCTCCGCGTTTATTTGTCTACACAGAATCCGTTTACTTTTACAAAATATAGCGGATATAATCCCGAGGTAAATATGAAAGGCAACTCTCTTACACCCGGTATTGATTATGGAACTTATCCATTGGCTAAGTCCTTTGTTTTTGGATTAAATGTAACCTTTTAAATAGTATAGATTATGAAGATAAAATATTATATAGTTAGTTTATTCGCTCTATTGTCGGCGACAAGTTGTAGCGACTTTTTGGACCTAACTCCTATATCTGAAGCCTCTTCTGTTAATTACTATAAAAATACCTCAGATATAAATTCGGCTTTAACAGCTTGTTATGGTTCATTGCAAGGCACTTATCAATATGGAGAATACTTTATAGCTTTAATGGAACTTCGTTCTGACAATGTAGAAGATATTAATCCTGGGGGTGCAGCCGGTGTATTTTATTTTATAGATAATTTTACGGCAACTTCTGGAAATAATATTATTCGTCAAGCCTGGAAAGAACTTTATAATCAGATTTATAGATGTAACAATGTACTCGCTAATAGCCATGTTGTTGCTAATGATGAATTGAGGGAACAATATGAGGGAGAAGCGGCTTTCTTGCGTGCTTTGGCTTATTTTAATATTGTCCGTTTATGGGGAGATGCTCCTCTTATTTTAGAGCCGATTAAAGCTGTGGATGCAGTGAACTATGGCCGTACTCCTATAGCAGATATTTATAAAGTTATCGAAGATGATTTAAAGGATGCAGCTAAAAAGTTGGAACCCTCGTATGGTAGTGACGATTTAGGGCGCGCAACTTCCGTTGCAGCAGAGGCTTTGTTGGGTAAAGTGTATCTGACTGAGAAGAAGTGGTCGGATGCGGTTACACTATTGGATAATTTGATACAGACATATTCATCACAATATGGCTTATTAGATAATATTGCGGATGTGTTTAGTGTGAATAATGAGATGAACAAAGAAATATTGTTTGCTGTCCGTTATTCAAAGTCTGTTATTGGAGAGGGACATGGATACAATGATTATTTTAAGGACAAATCTGTTATTTATAGTGAATTAAAGGCTTCTTATGGCACTACGGATGAACGTCGTGATATGATTGAATATAAAAAGGTGGATGCTAATAATAATGTGATAGCTAAATATTATGATACGTTTGATGCAACAACAGCTAAGGTCGGTTTTGATCTTCCTTTATTGAGATGGGCTGATGTTTTGTTGATGTGTGCAGAAGCTCATAATGAGGTAGCTTACGATGGAACGGAGGATGGTAAGGCTATGAGTGCTTTAAATTTGGTTAGAGGACGTGCAAAAGCGGTTGCATATACTTCAACAGAATTGAACGATCAAAATAGCTTTCGTAAGGCTGTATTAGAGGAAAGACGTTTGGAATTTCCTTTTGAACTGCACCGTTGGTTTGATTTGATTCGTACAGATACAGCAATAGATGCCATGTCTAAGGTTGGATTTACAATTACGAAGAATGATTATTTATATCCGCTTCCGAAAACAGAGGTTGATTTGATTAATAATCCTGTAACATTCCCTCAAAATCCGGGGTATAATTAATATGAATCGGTATATTTTATTATTGGTTGTGGCGGCATTTGCCGCCACAACCGTCTTCTCACAGACTTTGGAGAAATGGGAAGAGGGGTATTTGGATATTCATCACATAAATACCGGACGTGGTGATTGTACTTTTTGTATTCTTCCGGATGGTACAACTTTATTGATTGATGCAGGAGAAATAAAAGCTAATACGAGAGTTGTTGCCCCCAAACCGGATAACCTAAAAAGAGCAGGTGAATGGATTGCAGATTATATTGCTTCCTTTATTCCAAATGGCAGGAAGTATATTGATTATTATTTGTTGACTCACCACCATTCTGATCATATTGGTGCTTTGTTTCGCGTAAAAGAAGAGAAAAAACGTTATTATTTAACCGGAGTTACAGATGTTTATCAGCATTTTCCGGCACATACAATCGTTGATAGAGGAGGAGACTTTTTTCCACCTTCTTTTTCCGATTCTTGTTATTCCAATTATTGCCGTTTTATAAAATCTATAGACAATAAGGTGGAACATCAAACTTTTAAAGTGGGTACTGATAAACAATTTAGTTTGCTGTATGATAGACTGAGTTATCCTTCTTTTCATATCCGGAATATATATGCCAATGGTATGTTAGCTTTGAAAAACGGTGAGATTGATACGTTGTTTTCTGACCGAATTCTTTATACCAAAAAAGAGATGCCCCGGGAAAATATGTATAGCTGTGTAGTTAAACTGACTTATGGGTTATTTGATTATTACACAGGTGGGGATATTCCCGGCTATCCACGTCCCGGACGTCCACTATGGCATGATATTGAGTCTCCTGTTTCTGATGTTGTGGGTAAGGTTGAAGTTGCGGTCTTAAATCATCATGGAAATGAAGATGGTACAAATGAGCATTTTTTGGCGCGTTTATCCCCTCAGAATATAATAATGTCTGCGTGGGATGCTTTACATCCTAATCATACAGTATTAGCCCGGGCTTTATCAAAAGAGATTTATCCGGAAAGTAGGAATGTGATATCTACTAATTTACATCCGGCTGCAAAGATAGTTATAGGAAGTTTGACGGATAAGATGGCATCTACTCAAGGACATATTGTTGTTCGTGTGTATCCGGGCGGGGCAAAATACAGTATTTATATACTGAATGACAGTGATTCCAAACATTTAATTAAAAAAGAATTGGGTACATTTGATTGTACGAAATAATTTTATGGTTATGAAGAAAATTTTATTATTCATTTACGTTAGTATGATATGGGCAGGTTATGTACTTGCTCAACAAACCGTAGACCATATTTTGGAAGGATTTAATGCACCAGCCAGTGAATCAGTGTTGGTTGTATCTCATCGTGCCGATTGGCGTAATGCTCCTGAGAATTCTTTGCAGGCTATTCAAAATTGTATTGATATGGGAGTTGATATGGTCGAGATAGATTTAAAACGTACCAAGGACGGACATCTGATTCTGATGCATGATAAAACAATTGACCGTACTACAACAGGAAAAGGTCGTCCGGAAGATTTTACTTTAGCAGAATTGCATGAGTTTCGTATGCGTAACGGTGCAGGACATAAAACACGTCATCTTATACCCACCTTTGAAGAGGTGATGCTTTTGTGTAAAGGTAAGATAATGGTGAATGTGGATAAAGGTTATGATTACTTTAAAGATGCATATGCTATTCTTGAAAAAACGGGTACGGTAAATCAGTGTGTGATGAAAGCCGGTTTGCCTTACGAACAGGTAAAGGCTGAAAATGGTGAGGTGCTGGATAAAATGATTTTCATGCCTGTTGTGAATTTGCATAAGGAAGGTGCTGAAGCTGTAATAGACAGCTATTTGAAACACATGAAACCACAGGCTTTTGAATTGGTATTTAATAATGATGGTCCCGAAGTTCAGCGTTTAATAAAAAAAGTTCGTGATAGCGGTGCAAAAATCTTTATAAACAGCCTCTGGCCTGAACTCTGCGGCGGACATGATGATGACCGTGCCGTAGAGTTGCATCAGCCGGATGAAAGTTGGGGGTGGATAATCGGTCAGGGAGCTAAACTGGTTCAGACGGACCGTCCGGCTCTGTTGCTGGAGTATCTGAAAGCAAAGAAGTTGCATGAATAAAGATTGAAAATCATCATGTTTAAGTCTATTATTGATTTCTACCGGGTTTCGCAACCGAAATCCGGTCATGGCGGAGCTTTGTCTGATGACTCCTCTTCCGATGACTGCCTGATGGGACAGAAGCAACGTTTGAAGCGTTTACAGTGGTCCACTTTCCTTGCCGCCACTTTGGGTTATGGTATGTATTACGTCTGCCGTTTGAGTCTGAATGTAGTGAAGAAGCCTATTGTGGATGAGGGTATCTTTTCGGAAACCGAACTGGGAATCATTGGTGCGGTACTGTTCTTTACCTATGCTGTCGGCAAGTTTACGAATGGTTTTTTGGCAGACCGCAGTAATATCAACCGTTTCATGTCAACCGGTTTGCTGGTGACCGCATTGGTCAACCTTTGTTTGGGTTTTGTACATTCTTTTATTCTGTTTGCCATTCTTTGGGGTATCAGCGGGTGGTTTCAGTCTATGGGTGCGGCTTCCTGTGTGGTAGGTCTTTCCCGTTGGTTTACGGACAAGGAACGCGGCTCTTTTTATGGCTTTTGGAGCGCAAGCCATAATATCGGTGAGGCAATGACATTTATTATTGTGGCTTCCATTGTAAGTGCGTTGGGATGGCGTTACGGTTTTCTGGGTGCAGGTCTGGTTGGTCTGGTTGGTGCTTTGATAATCTGGCGTTTTTTTCATGATACTCCTCAGAGCAAGGGACTTCCTGCCGTCAATGCCCCTGCGGAGAAAAAGGAAATGAATGCTTTGGAAACAGAAGAGTTCAACCGTGCCCAGAAAGCGGTGTTGAGAAATCCTGCCATTTGGATACTTGCGTTCAGTAGCGCCTTTATGTATATCAGCCGTTATGCGGTGAATAGCTGGGGTGTGTTCTATCTGCAGGCAGAGAAGGGATATTCCACGTTGGATGCCAGCTTCATCATTTCCATAAGTTCGGTATGCGGTATTGTAGGGACTATGTTTTCCGGGGTTATCTCGGATAAGCTTTTCGGAGGTCGTCGCAATATTCCCGCCTTGATATTCGGTTTGACGAATGTGGTTGCCCTGTGTCTTTTTCTTCTTGTTCCGGGTGTCCATTTTTGGGTGGATGCTTTGGCAATGATTCTCTTTGGCTTGGGTATCGGTGTGTTGATTTGCTTTCTGGGCGGACTGATGGCTGTGGATATTGCTCCCCGTAACGCATCGGGTGCTGCTTTGGGCGTGGTAGGCATTGCGAGTTATATCGGTGCCGGCTTGCAGGATGTGATGAGCGGAGTGCTGATTGAAGGCAACAAGCGGCTTGTCGATGGTGTGGAGGTGTACGACTTTACCTATATCAACTGGTTTTGGATAGGTGCGGCTTTGATGTCTGTGTTATTGGCGTTGCTGGTGTGGAATGCGAGAAGTAAAGAATAAAGTTGTGTGGATTTCATAGAATAGCTTATCTTTACAGAAAAAATAGTATATGAAGAAGATTATCAACCCATGGAAAAACATGGAAGGCTATAATTGCTTTGGTTGTTCTCCTGATAATGAGGCAGGTGTAAGAATGGAATTCTATGAAGACGGCGATGAAGTAGTGAGTATCTGGAAGCCCCGTCCGGAATATCAGGGATGGTTGAACACATTGCATGGCGGCATTCAGTCCGTATTGCTGGATGAAATTTGCGGCTGGGTGGTGTTCCGCAAGTTGCAGACCGGGGGAGTGACTTCTAAAATGGAGACTCGTTTTCGTAAGTCCATATCTACTAATGATACACATTTGGTACTGCGGGCGTCGCTACGTGAACAGAAACGTAATATTGCCATTATAGAAGCAAGGCTGTATAACAGCATGGGCGAACTCTGTACGGAAGCCACATGCACCTACTTTACTTTCCCGCAGGAAAAGGCGGAAAAAGAAATGTGTTTTCATCACTGTGATGTAGAACCGGATGAAATATTACCGCTTATTTGATGAAAGTGAAAGAAAAAGTGAACTTTTTGTGATAAATCTTTGGTTGTTTAAAATAAATCGTTTACATTTGTCGCATCAAAAGTAGAGAAAGTATGAAGAATATCGTTGCACATCATCACCATTATCATCCTGACGAATAACTCGGTGGGCGTATGAGGATATGTGTATAACGAAGAACATATAATGAACGAGGCTTGCCGAACACTGGTAAACCTCGTTTTTTTATTAGCAAACCATAAAATATAAAATAATATCATGTTAAGAATTGCAGTACAGGCCAAAGGCCGTCTTTTTGACGAAACAATGTCATTCCTTGAAGAATCGGATATTAAACTGAGTGCAACGAAACGCACACTATTGGTACAGTCTTCCAACTTTCCTTTGGAAGTCTTGTTTTTGCGCGATGATGATATTCCGCAAACGGTAGCTACGGGAGTGGCCGATTTGGGTATTGTCGGTGAAAACGAGTTTATGGAAAAGGCGGAAGATGCTGAAATTGTAAAGCGTTTGGGATTCAGCAAATGCCGTTTGTCACTGGCCCTGCCTAAGGATATTGAATATACGGGTCCGCAGTGGTTTGAAGGTAGGAAAATTGCCACTTCGTATCCCGGCATTCTTTCCCGATACCTTAAAGAACAGGGAGTGAAAGCGGAGATACACGTGATTACAGGTTCGGTAGAGGTTTCTCCGGGTATTGGTCTGGCCGATGCGATTTTTGATATTGTAAGTTCCGGTTCTACTTTGGTGAGCAACCGCCTGAAAGAAGTGGAAGTGGTGATGAAGTCCGAAGCTCTGTTGATTGGCAACAAGAATATGAGTGAGGAGAAGAAGGAGATTCTGGATGAATTGCTGTTCCGTATGAATGCAGTAAAGACGGCGGAAGACAAGAAATATGTGTTGATGAATGCGCCGAAAGAAAAACTGGATGAAATTATAGCCGTATTGCCGGGTATGAAGAGCCCTACGGTGATGCCGTTGGCGCAAGAGGGTTGGTGTTCAGTACATACAGTGCTGGATGAAAAATGTTTTTGGGAGATTATCGGTAAATTGAAGGCATTGGGTGCAGAAGGCATTTTGGTGTTGCCGATTGAAAAAATGATACTTTAAAAGTTAGTGGTATGAACTTGATTACTAATCCTGATAAATCTCAATGGGCGGAATTACTGAAACGTCCGGTGATGAACACGGAAAACCTCTTCGATACGGTACGGGCTATTATAGACCGTGTGAAAGCGGAAGGTGACCGTGCCGTATTGGAATACGAAGAAAAGTTTGATAAAGTGTCGCTGGCCGCATTGGCTGTGACGGAAGAAGAACAGGAGGAAGCTGCCGCATTGGTGGGCGAAGAGCTGAAAAAAGCCATCCGTCTTGCCAAACAGAATATTGAGACCTTTCATGCGGCGCAACGCTTTGAGGGCAAACGGGTAGAGACTCAACCGGGTGTTACTTGTTGGCAGAAAGCGGTTGCCATAGAGAAAGTCGGTTTGTACATTCCCGGCGGAACAGCCCCGCTCTTTTCTACCGTACTGATGCTGGCTGTTCCGGCAAAGATTGCGGGATGCAAGGAGATAGTGCTTTGTACTCCTCCGGGCAAAGATGGAAAAGTGCACCCTGCCGTTTTGTTTGCGGCTAAGGTGGCGGGTGTAAGCCGCATTTTCAAAGCCGGTGGTGTGCAAGCCATTGCGGCAATGGCCTATGGCACGGAGAGCGTGCCGAAAGTGTATAAGATATTCGGTCCGGGCAATCAATATGTAACGGCTGCCAAACAGTTGGTGAGCTTGCGTGATGTAGCCATTGATATGCCGGCGGGTCCTTCGGAAGTGGAGGTGCTGGCGGATGAAACAGCCAATCCGTCTTTTGTGGCTGCCGACTTGCTGAGTCAGGCAGAGCATGGTGTAGACAGTCAGGCGATACTGATTACCACTTCCCCGGCGTTGCAACAGGCGGTGAAAGAAGAAGTGGAGCGTCAGTTGGCTTTGCTGCCCCGTAAGGAGATTGCGGAGAGGTCTCTTGCCAACAGTAAACTGATTGTAGTGCGCGATATGGACGAAGCCGTTGAACTGACCAACTCCTATGCACCGGAGCACCTCATCATCGAAACAGCGGATTATATGTCCGTTGCGGAACGGGTAGTTAATGCCGGTTCGGTATTCTTGGGTTCTCTCACTCCGGAAAGCGCAGGAGACTATGCTTCGGGAACCAACCATACGCTGCCCACCAACGGTTATGCCAAAGCATATAGCGGTGTCAGTCTTGATAGCTTTATACGTAAGATTACTTTCCAAGAGATTAAGCCGGAAGGAATACGCACCATTGGCCCGGCTATAGAGGAAATGGCTGCCAACGAGCATCTGGATGCACATAAGAATGCGGTAACTGTCAGACTTGATAAATTGAGAGTTGAGAATTGAAAATAAAAAAACATCTGTCCATGAGAACTTTAGAAGAACTTACCCGGCCGAATGTGTGGCGCTTGAAGCCTTACTCTTCGGCACGTGATGAATATAATGGCGCTGCCGCGTCCATTTTTCTCGATGCAAACGAAAATCCGTACAATATGCCGCACAACCGCTATCCGGACCCGATGCAACGGGAATTGAAGAAAGAACTGTCGAAAATAAAGAAGGTAAGCCCCGAACATATTTTTCTGGGAAATGGCAGTGATGAGGCGATAGACCTTCTATTCCGTGCTTTCTGCGAGCCGCGTATGGATAATGTGGTAGCTATAGACCCTACATACGGTATGTATCAGGTGTGTGCGGAGGTGAACGATGTGGAATACCGTAAAGTATTGCTGGATGAGAATTTTCAGTTCTCGGCAGATAAGCTGCTGGCGGCTGCGGACGAGCATACGAAGTTGATATTCCTTTGTTCTCCCAATAATCCTACGGGAAACGACTTGCTTCGTTGCGAGATTGAGCGAATTATCCGTGGGTTCGATGGGCTGGTGATACTGGATGAGGCTTATAACGACTTTTCGGAAGCGCCTTCTTTCTTGGAAGAACTGGATAAATACCCTAATCTGGTTGTGCTCCAAACCTTCTCTAAAGCATGGGGATGTGCTGCCATACGTTTGGGCATGGCTTTTGCTTCGCAGGAGATTATTTCGATTCTCAGCAAAATAAAGTATCCTTATAATGTGAACCTGCTGACGCAGAAACAGGCGATAGAGATGTTGCACCGTTACTATGAGATAGAGCGTTGGGTAAAGACCCTGAAAGAGGAACGCGAAAGTTTGGAGGAGGCGTTTGCTAAGTTGCCTTGTACGGTGAAAATGTTTCCTTCTGATGCCAACTTCTTTCTGGCCCGCGTGACGGATGCTGTGAAGATTTATAATTATCTGGTGGGCGAAGGTATTATTGTGCGTAACCGTAACTCCGTATCGCTTTGCGGAAACTGCCTGAGGGTAACGGTAGGTACAAGAAACGAGAATGACAGGTTGCTTGAGGCGTTGAGGAAATATGAGGTATAAAGTATAAGATATAAAATACAAAGTATGAAGAAGGTACTTTTTATAGATCGTGACGGGACGTTGGTTATTGAGCCGCCTGTAGATTATCAGTTAGATTCGTTGGAGAAACTGGAGTTTTATCCGAAAGTGATGCGTAACCTTGGCTTTGTCCGCAGCAAACTGGATTTTGAGCTTGTTATGGTTACCAATCAGGATGGGCTGGGTACGGCGTCTTTTCCGGAAGAAACTTTTTGGCCGGCGCATAATCTGATGATGAAGACGCTGGAAGGGGAGGGAATTACGTTCGATGATATTTGCATAGACCGTAGTATGCCCGAAGACAATGCACCGACCCGCAAGCCGCGTACCGGTATGCTGACGAAGTACCTCGACAATCCCGAATACGACTTGGCAAACAGTTTTGTGATAGGCGACCGCCCTACGGATGTGGAGTTGGCGAAGAACTTGGGATGTCGTGCCATCTTTTTGCAGGAAGATACGAATATGCTGAAGCCGAAATCATCCGGCGGTGAAGCTGCCTGTGAGGGCTTGGAGGATGTCTGTGCTTTGGCAACGAAAGATTGGGATAAAGTCGCTGAATTTCTTTTTGCAGGTGAACGGAAAGCGGAAGTACGCCGTACCACGAAAGAAACGGATATTTACGTAGCTGTGAATTTGGACGGTAACGGTCATTGTGATATTCATACCGGGCTCGGCTTCTTCGACCATATGCTGGAACAGATAGGCAAGCATGGCAGTATGGATTTGACAATTCACGTGAAAGGCGATTTGGAAGTGGACGAACATCATACGATAGAAGACACCGCCCTTGCTTTGGGTGAGTGTCTGTATCAGGCATTGGGCAACAAGCGCGGCATAGAGCGTTACGGGTACGCACTGCCTATGGACGATTGTCTGTGTCAGGTATGTCTGGACTTTGGAGGACGTCCCTGGCTGGTATGGGATGCCGAGTTCAAGCGCGAGAAAATAGGAGAGATGCCTACGGAAATGTTCCTGCATTTCTTTAAGTCGTTGAGCGATGCGGCCAAGATGAATCTAAATATCAAAGCGGAAGGACAGAATGAACATCATAAGATAGAGGGAATCTTCAAAGCCTTGGCAAGAGCCCTGAAAATGGCAGTGAAACGTGATATCTATCACTATGAACTGCCAAGCTCGAAAGGGGTACTGTAAATGTATGATGCGTTGCGTCCGAATACATCATCTGCTTTGCCCGGACGCATCATCTGCCTTGCCCGAACGCATCATCAGTTTTCTCTCTCCGACAGATATACTTTAGTATATCTTTTCTTTATTAATTATGTTGTGTCAGTAGACTGGCAGTAGCATTGGCTGTAAAATGGGCTATTCGTCTGGAAATGAGCCCAAAAAATGGCACATGGGCTGGCTTTTTATTGGCACGTTACAGAATCGCCGCCGATTGTCCGCAAACGAACAGGGGGAGTGTCCGATTTCGGACACTCCCCCTTGCGTAATGCCTTCCTGCCCGCTTGGCACACTCTTTGCTTTTCTATCAACGACAATTTTAAAGACCGAACATGAAAAAGAATATTTTACTCGCCGCTTGTTTTTTGATGCCGCTGATTGCATCGGCACAAAATGATACTCTGACGCACGAACGTGACATTACTTTGGCAGAAGCCATCGCCCTGGCACGTACCCAGTCTGTAGATGCTGCGGTGGCACTCAACGAGTTGAAAACAGCCTATTGGGAATACCGTACTTTCCGAGCAGACCTGCTGCCCGAAGTAAACTTTACAGGAACATTGCCCAATTATAACAAGTCATACAGCACCTATCAGAATTCAGACGGTTCTTATAGCTTTGTCCGTAACAATACATTGGGACTGTCCGGTGCACTTTCCATCGACCAGAATATCTGGTTCACAGGTGGTAAGCTGTCGTTGGCTTCTTCCCTCGATTACATCAAGCAGTTGGGCTCCGACGGTAATAAGCAGTTTATGTCCGTGCCCGTAAGCCTTGAATTGACGCAACCCATATTCGGCGTGAACAGTTTGAAGTGGAACCGCCGTATCGAACCTGTACGGTATGCAGAGGCAAAGGCTGCCTTTATTTCGGCAACGGAACAAGTAACGATGAAAACCATCACCTACTTCTTCGAATTATTGCTGGCAAAGGAAGCGCTTGCCACAGCACAGCAAAATAAAGCGAATTCAGACCGCCTATATGAAGTGGCCATTGCCAAACGCAAAATGGGGCAGATTTCAGAAAACGACCTGTTGCAGCTCAAACTGAACTCCCTGCAAGGCAAAGCCGATGTAACCGAAGCCGAAAGCACACTGAACGCCAAGATGTTCCAGTTGCGTTCATTCCTCGGCGTGTCGGAGAGCGAGGGACTGAACCCTGTGATACCCGCTTCTGTTTCGGGTATTAAAATGGACTATGACCGCGTCCTGAACAAGGCTTTGGAACGCAACTCGTTTGCCCAGAATATACGCCGCCGCCAGTTGGAAGCCGACTATGAAGTGGCTACGGCACGTGGAAATTTAAGGAGTATTGACTTGTTTGCCAGCGTTGGCTATACCGGACAAAACTATGAATTCTCCTCTGCCTATCAGGATTTGCTGGATAACCAGATTGTGAAAGTCGGTGTAAAAATACCTATCCTCGACTGGGGCAAACGTCGCGGCAAGGTGAGAGTGGCGAAGAGCAACCGCGAAGTGGTGCTTTCCAAAATCCGCCAGGAACAAATGGACTTCAATCAGGACATCTTCTTGCTGGTGGCAAACTTCAACAACCAAGCCCAGCAACTGGAAATAGCCGAAGAAGCCGACCTGATAGCCGAAAAACGTTACAAGACCAGTGTGGAGACTTTTATGATTGGCAAAATAAGCACTCTTGACCTCAACGATGCGCAGAACTCCAAAGACGAAGCACGGCAAAAACACATCTCCGAACTTTATTACTATTGGTATTATTTCTATCAGCTCCGTAGCCTGACTCTTTGGGATTTTGAACGGAACATGGAGTTGGAAGCCGACTTTGAAGATATAATCAAAGGCTGATTCCGGTACAAAACATACCGATTTGTAAGATTATAAGGGAAAAAACAAAAAAAGAGTGCAAATCTGTATGAACTGTGGTGAAAAAACTTACTTTTGCAAGCAACTAACTACAAAATGCTATGATACTGATAGTCGATGATGATAGTGCCGTACGTTCTTCACTTAGTTTTATGTTGAAGCGTGCCGGTTATGAAGTAAAAACAGCTCCGGGTCCCCGTGAAGCAATGGATATAGTTCGTGCAGAATCTCCCGCACTGATATTGATGGATATGAACTTTACGCTCTCCACTACCGGTGAGGAAGGGCTTACGCTGTTGAAGCAGGTGAAGGTGTTCCGCTCCGACGTCCCCGTTATCTTGATGACAGCATGGGGCAGTATACAGCTTGCCGTACAGGGTATGCAGGCGGGTGCTTTCGACTTTATTACCAAGCCGTGGAACAATGCCGCCCTTTTGCAGCGCATCGAAACCGCTTTGGAATTGAGCGCCGCTCCGAAGGAAGTGCCGGAAGAGCAGGCGGAAGGCTTGAACCGCAGCCACATCATAGGAAAGTCACAAGGACTGATGGAAGTACTGAATACCGTAGCCCGCATAGCCCGTACCAACGCTTCCGTACTCATCACCGGTGAGAGCGGTACAGGTAAGGAACTGATAGCCGAGGCCATCCATATCAACAGCCAGCGTACCAAGCAACCTTTCGTGAAGGTCAATCTCGGCGGTATTTCGCAGAGTTTGTTCGAGAGCGAGATGTTCGGTCATAAGAAAGGCGCTTTTACCGATGCGAGCGCCGACCGTATAGGCCGTTTTGAACTGGCAAACAAAGGGACTATCTTTCTGGATGAAATAGGCGACTTGGATTTGTCTTGTCAGGTAAAACTGTTGCGTGTGCTTCAAGACCAGACTTTTGAAGTGCTTGGAGACAGCCGCCCGCGCAAGGTGGATGTACGTGTAGTATCCGCCACCAATGCCGATTTGCGCAAAATGGTTTCCGAACGCACGTTCCGCGAAGACCTTTTCTACCGTATCAATCTGATAACCGTAAAACTTCCCGCCTTGCGCGAACGTCGTGAGGATATTCCTCTGTTGGCACGCCACTTTGCCGACCGTCAGGCAGCTGTAAACGGTTTGCCACATACCGAATTCTCGGCGGACGCACTGAATTTCCTTTCCCGCCTGCCTTATTCGGGTAATATCCGCGAATTGAAGAATCTGGTGGAGCGTACCATTCTTGTCAGCGGAAAACAGACTTTAGATGCTTCTGATTTTGAATCGCAATATCAGCGCCATGACGAACCCGCAAAGGCCGCCGAAGGAACGTCTTTTGCCGGCATGACGCTGGACGAAATAGAACGGCAGACTATCCTGCAGGCTTTGGAACAACATAAAGGCAATCTCAGTCAGGTTGCATTAGGGTTGGGCATCAGCAGGGCTGCACTGTACAGGCGGTTGGAGAAATACGGAATAAAATATGAATTATAATTTCTGATTCATCATAACTCATTTATCGTGCGCATCAAATTCTATTTTTTCATCCTCGTGCTGTTTCTGCTCGGACTTGGCGGGGCATTGATATGCCTGGCAGATAAAATGCAAACCGTCCACCTGTATATAGTGGAGGGCATCATCGCATTTATACTTATTTATCTGGTGGTGTTTTATCGCAAGATTGTCAAGCCGATGAGTACGATAGGAAGCGGTATGGAATTGCTGCGCGAACAGGACTTCAGCAGCCGGCTCAGTCAGGTGGGGCAGTATGAGGCCGACCGTATTGTAAACATATTCAACCGCATGATGGAGCAGCTCAAGAACGAGCGTCTGCGTATGCGTGAGCAGAACCATTTTCTCGACTTGTTGATTCAGGCATCGCCTATGGGAGTTATCATTATGACGTTGGATGGCGAAGTGTCGCAACTCAACCCAATGGCTGTGAAGATGTTGGGTGTCCGTCCTGAAGAAGCGCAGAACAAGAAACTGGAGAAGATTGATTCGCCTTTGGCGGAAGAACTGGCATCGCTTCCTAAAGAGGAAACTTCCGTAGTGCGGCTGAATGATGCGAATATTTATAAGTGTACCCATTCCTCGTTTATCGACAGAGGATTCAAGCATCCTTTCTTCTTGATAGAACGTATGACGGACGAAGTGATGAAAGCGGAAAAACGTGCATACGAAAAGGTTATCCGCATGATTGCCCACGAAGTGAACAATACTACTGCCGGCATAACCTCTACTTTGGATACGGTGGAGCAAGCCCTTTCTACGGAAGAGGGCATGGAAGACATTTGCGATGTAATGCGCGTATGTACGGAGCGTTGTTTCTCTATGAGCCGTTTCATTACCCGTTTTGCCGATGTGGTGAAGATTCCCGAACCTACGGTGGCGCCGGTTCGGCTGAATGAATTGGTATCCATGTGCAAGCGTTTCATGGAAGGGATGTGCAACGACCGTAACATTATCCTCCGCTTGGAATGTGACCCTGAAGTGGGACAGGTTCGTCTGGATGCTTCATTGTTTGAGCAAGTTTTGGTAAATATCATTAAGAACGCTGCCGAAAGTATAGAGGGGGCCGGCGAAGCGGCAGGCAAGCAAGGTGAAATAATAGTAAGGACCACCGCCCCCGCTTTCATAGAAATCGTAGACAATGGTCCCGGAATAAGTAAGGAGGCCGAAGCTAAACTCTTCAGTCCCTTCTTCTCCACCAAACCGAACGGGCAGGGGATTGGCTTGGTGTTTATCAGGGAAGTATTGAGTCGTCATGGTTGTACATTCTCCCTGCGCACATACAATGACGGGTTGACCCGCTTCCGAATCTTATTTAATTTTTAATTTTCCTTCCCATTCCTCCGCGTATTCATCCAATATACGCTTGATGCCTTGGCCGATGGTGACGTAATCGTTCTCATTCAGATTGGCAAGGGAAGCGCGCACGCTCCATTCCGGCCCGTCGAAGCCGCCGCCGTTCAGAAGTACCAGGGATGTTTCTTGGGCAAGGCGGAACACGACGTTCAGCGGGCTGTACGTCTTTTTGAGGTATTCCACAAACTTGTCTCCATAGAACTTTTTGGCCCAGACCAGCATATCGATTTCCGTATAGTAGCCCACCCGTAAGGGGTCTTCCACTAATGTAAACCCGGTGTTGTCCCAAAGAGCCTGCAAACGGCGCCGGATGATTTCCTGCATCTTTTGCTTGTATCGGTTCTCCTTGTCCAGCAATGCAAAAGCGGCGAATAAGCTCATCTGCATCTGCTGAGGCAGTGAAAGTCCTGCCGTATGGTTCAATGCTACCTGGCGGCTGTCTGCTACCATGCGGTCTATGAACTTCAGTTTCTCGGGATGCAGGGTCAGTGTGGCATAACGGCGGTTGAGGGCTTCGCGTTTCTCTTTTGGCAACCGGGATATTTGCCTGTCGAATACATTGTACTCGTGCAGTGCTATGACGGCATTGCGCCAGCCGGTGGCGCCGAAATATTTGGAGAATGAATATACACAAAGCGTATTGTACGGAATTTCTGCCATGAACGAACGGAAATGCGGGCTGAATGTGCCGTACACATCATCCGTAATAATCATCAGGTTGGGGTTGTCTTCCTTTACAATGTTTACGATGCGTGCCATTGTTTCCGGACTGAGCGTGTAGCTGGGCGGGTTGCTCGGATTGGTAACGAACAATGCCTTTATCGCCGGATTCTTCAGCCTGTCAATATCCTCGTCACTGTATTGCCACAGGTGCAGTCCGTCTTTGTTCATGCGGTTGGCATGCAGTTCGGTCACCTTAAACCGGTAGCGGCTCAGTTGGGGAATCTCTATGTAAGGTGTAAAGGCGGGAACCATGAGAACGATGCCGTCGCCTTTGTTTAATAGAAAATTTTCTTGCAGGGAGTCGAAGATATAGCACATGGCGGCTGTTCCGCCTTCGGTGGCAAACAGGTCGAACGCTCCTCGTGGCGGACGGTTGTCGCACATTTCCTGATTCAGGTAGTCGCATACCAACATTTCGGTGAATTGCAGAATGCGGTCGGGCACGGGATATTGGTCGCCTATAACGCTTTCCGCCCATTCGTGGACAAGGCTGTCCGGGTCGACGGCATGCTGCATCAGCATATAGTTGTAGGTTTGCTCCAACAATTTGGCTCCGGGCTGATAGGTATTGCTTTTGAGGAATTGCTCAAAACGGGAGGCAATGCCTTGCTTTTCGGGAATGCCGGCGATGCCTTCGGGAAGGAACATGGTGTGGCGGCATTCTTCTAACCCGAACTTTCCCAAAAGGAAGAAGGCTTCGCGTGGAGTGGTTGCAATCCAGTTGGGATTACCGCGCCCGGCGTTCAGCATGGTACGCGCGGTCTTTTTCAGACTTTCATCTGCCATATCAATGAGACGGTTTTTCAGCTCGAAAGGGCTGATGTTTTCCATCTTCTTTTCTAAAAGTTTTGTATCCATATAATCTGAGGTTTAGGTATTTAATTACTGCTTCGCATTATTTAATAAAATATTATGATTTCAAGGGCATCTGTAATTCTTAGTTTGTTTGGAGAATAGCTATTGTTTGCTTAGAGCCTTTGTACGCTAAATCAGCAGGACGATAACCACTCCCCATATAATAAGCAAGGTATTGCCTACTGCATACGTCACTGTGTAACCCAATGCAGGCGTTTCGCTCTCTACAGCATCTTGTATGGCTCCGAGGGCTGCCGTAGTGGTTCTTGCACCTGCACAGCACCCAAGTGCGATGGCGGGGTGAAACTTGAACAGATACCTTGCCAGCAGCAGCCCGATAATCAGCGGGAGAGTGGTGGCAACCGCACCTACAAGGAACAGGCTGATGCCCACGTCATGGAATCCCTGTACAAAGCTGGGACCTGCCGATATGCCTACTACGGCGATGAACATATTCAGCCCTACATTATTCAGTACCCATTGCGACGGTTCGGGAATGCGTCCGAAGGTGGGATGCTTGCTACGCAGCCAACCGAAGAACAATCCCGCTATCAATGCTCCGCCACTGGTGCTCAGGCTGATTGGCACGCCGCCGATGTGAACGGATAATGCACCGAACAGTCCGCCCACAAGGATGCCGAGCCCTACGAAAATCATGTCTGTCTGGTTGGTAGGACGGTCTATATAGCCCAAACGTCTGGCGGCAGCTTCCACTTCCTGTCTGGTTCCCACTACTTCTACCACGTCGCCGGCATCTACTGTGGTCTGTGCCATGACGGGGATGTCGATGCCTGCACGCTTGATGCTGCGGATGCTGACACCGTGCATGAACTTTTCGCTGCGGATTGCCGAAACGGTCTTTCCTGCAAAAGTCTTTTTTGTTACCATGACGGGCAGCCTTTCTGCAGGGAAGTCCAGTAATTGCTGGTCTTGTATTTCCGGACCTATCCAGTCCTCCTCACCGATAACGTATTCCCGGCGTCCGCTGAGCACAACTTCATCTCCTATCTCCAGTTGCACGTTGGGGCTGACTTCGCGGATAGTGCCCGCTTTGCGGAGCCGTTCCACAAACAGGCGCTTGTCCTGTTGCTGGAAGTACATTTCGAGGTCTATAACCCTTTTCCCGTTTTTGAACCATTCGTTTTCTATGCGGTAGGCGCGGAAGGTGACGGGACGTGCGGCGTGCATGAAGCCGGGCTCGTCTGCCTGGGAATTACCCATGCGGGCTTCCAAATCCTTGCAGGCGGCTTTCACCTTATCCAGCCCGCCCAGCATTTTCGGTCCGATGGACGATAGTACCCAAGCCGAGCCGGCAGTGCCGAAAATGTAAGTTACGGCATAGGATACCGGAATGATGTTGACGTAACTCTGCCGTTGCGCTTCGTCCAGCCCCATATTGGCCATTGTATCTTCCGCTACTCCGATAACGGCGGATATGGTTTGCGAGCCGGCAAGCAATCCTGCCGCTTCTCCCATGTTATATCCCATGAGCAAGGCAAGAAGCCAAGTCACTCCCAATACGGATACGCACATCAGCACCGCAAATGCCACCTGCGGCAGTCCGTCTTTTTTCAGTCCGCGGAAGAACTGCGGTCCTACCTTGTAGCCTACGGCAAACAGGAACAGTAAGAAAAATACTGACTTGATAGGGCCGGGTACGGCAATATTCAGCTGCCCCACCACTACGCCTACCAGCAGCACACTGGTGACGGTTCCTAAAGTGAACTTGCCGATGCGCAGCTTGCCCAGCCAGAACCCCAAGAAAATGGTGAGGAAAATGGCTAATTCGGGACGTTCTCTGAGTTGATTGAAAATCCATTCCATAATTAAGTATTTAGGTCGGTTTGTACGTCTTTTGCAAGTCGTTTTCGCTATACAACGGGTTTTAACGGGAAGTGTTTTGAATAAAAGTGGTTTTTTAGAACATTTATTCCGCAAAACCGAACTTTTATAAAAAGTTTTCTTCCGTACCTTTGCGCACTGAATGATAGATAGGTAAGGTATGAGGTTGTTTATTAGGGTGTTTCTGCTGATGCAGATAATTGTAGTTCCCTTGAGGGCGCAATATGTAGTGCAAGGTGTTGTCACTGATTCGCTGACACGGGAGCCGTTGCCATATACCTCGGTCTATCTGAAAGGAACCACAGAGGGGGGAATGACTGATGACAAGGGCGTGTTTTCTTTCAAGACCTATCGTCCGGAAGCGCGGCTGGTAATCTCGGCTGTGGGTTATAATGAATACACCCGGTTGATTCATCCGGCACGCGGGGAGCGTATAAAAGTTGCGCTTGCCCCTGCTACTTATGCGCTGAACGAGGTGGTGGTGAAGCCGAAGCGCGAGCGTTACAAAAAGAAGGACAATCCGGCTGTGGAGTTTGTACGGAAGATGATAGAGCACCGGGACGATTATTCTCCGGATGAACGTGACTTCTGGCAGCGTGAACGTTATGAAAAAATGACGTTTGCCATTAACAATTTCGATAGCGTAAAGCAGCAGAAGTGGCTGTACCGCAAGTTTAAGTTCCTGACCGATTATGTAGATACTTCCGCCGTTACCGGAAAACCTGTATTGGCGGTATCCAACCGCGAGCTGCTGGCTACGGATTATTACCGCAAGTCGCCCCATAGCGAAAAGCAATGGGTAAAGGCACGGCGGCAGGCAGGTGTGGACGAAATGCTGTCACAGCAAGGCATGGAGCAGGCTATCAGCGTCACCATGACCGATGTAGATATTTATCAGAACAATATAACGCTGTTTACCAATAAGTTCGTCAGTCCGCTATCTTCTTTGGGACCTTCGTTCTACAAGTATTACCTGATGGATACACTGACCGTTGCCGGGAAGCCTTGTGTGGACTTGACTTTTGTACCTTTCAACTCCGAGTCGTTCGGCTTTACGGGGCATCTGTACGTCATGCTGGACAGTACGTATTTCGTGCGTCGCGTAGTGATGAACTTTCCTCAGAAAATCAACCTGAACTTTGTGGACTACATGAAGATAGAACAGAACTTTGGCCGTGCGGAGGACGGTACAAGGCAGCTGATGAATGAAAGTATCACGACGGAATTCAAATTGGTGGATAACAGTGACGGTATCTATGCCAAGCGGGATGTATATTATCAGGATTATGCCTACGAACTTACCGCTGATGCTTTGCAGGCATTCCGAAAGCCCGAGAAAGTGATTGAGGGCATGGATTCTTCCGCTCATTCCGACGCTTATTGGGATGCCAACCGGCTTGCGGAAGTGAGCAAAAAGGAGACTTCCGTAGACAAGATGATGGCTCAATTGCGCAGTTATCCGGTTTATTATTGGACGGAGAAGGTGCTGAAAGTATTGTTTACGGGGTATATCCCGGCTCCTAAAGAGAAAGCTCCCTTGTTCTATATCGGCATGATGAATACCACTATCAGCGGTAATGCGCTGGAGGGGGTTCGTGTACGTGCCGGCGGAATGACGACCGCTTGGCTCAATCCGCATTTGTTCGGTAGGGGATATATGGCGTACGGATTTCGTGATGAGCGTGTGAAAGGGCTGGCGGAACTGGAATATTCTTTTCACAAGAAAAAGGAGTATGCCAACGAGTTTCCGATTCATTCCTTGAAACTTCGCTATCTGTCCGATGTCAACCAATACGGGCAGCATTATCTCTATACCAGTCAGGATAATGTCTTTCTGGCTTTGAAGCGCCAGAAGGACGACCGCATCGGCTATCAGCGGAAGGCGGAACTGACGTACACAAACGAATTTCATTCGGGCTTTTCTTTCCAGCTGACTACGCGCCTGCGGAAAGACGAATCTTCACATCTTATTCCTTTCGTGAAGCAAGATGCCGGAGATGAGTTTGTAAAAAGTATTTCTACAAGTGAACTGGAATTGAAGCTGCGTTATGCTCCTAACGAAAAATTCTTCCAGACCCAATGGAACCGTTTTCCGGTGTCGTTGGACGCTCCGGTTTTTACGCTGACGCATACTATGGCGGCTAAAGGTGTGTTGGGTGGGGATTATACCTACCACTATACGGAGGCGGGTTTCCAGAAACGTTTCTGGTTTTCGGCCTTTGGCTATACGGATGTCATACTGAAAGCCGGTAAGGTGTGGAATAAAGTCCCTTTCCCGTTGCTTATTATTCCCAATGCCAATCTGTCTTACACTATTCAGCCGGAGTCTTATTCACTGATGAATGCGATGGAATTTATGAACGATGAATATGCCTCGTGGGATGTGACTTATTTCTTGAACGGTTTTCTCTTTAACCGCATTCCGTTGTTGAAAAAACTGAAATGGCGTGAAGTATTGTCCTGCCGGGGAATTTATGGAAACCTGAGCAACAAGAACAATCCCGAATTCAGTGAAGGATTATTTGCTTTTCCGGCAGGAAGCACTACCATGGGACATACTCCGTACGTGGAAGTCGGGGTGGGGATTGAGAATATTTTGAAAGTGCTGCGGGTGGATTATGTATGGCGTTTAACTTACCGGGATTTACCAAATATAGATAAATCCGGGCTTAGAATCAGCCTGCATATGACATTTTAACTTAAATCTTACTAACAGAGCATTAAATCGGATAAAATGACTAATCCCAATTGGGTAAAATACCCTAAATTTGAGCAATTTTTTAAACTCTAAATAATACAATGGCAATGAAAGAAAACATTAAGCCGGCAACCGGTCGGTTAGGCGTACTGGTAGTCGGAGTAGGTGGTGCGGTTGCAACCACTATGATTACAGGTACATTAGCTGCCCGTAAGGGGTTGGCAAAAGCTATAGGCTCAATCGCACAAATGGCTACTATGCGTATGCAGGACGGCAAAGAGCATCTGATTAAGGATGTAGTGCCTTTGGTTGATTTGAACGATATCGTTTTCGGCGGTTGGGATATTTTTGCAGATGATGCGTATGAAGCTGCAATGTATGCAGAAGTTTTGAAAGAAAAGGACTTGAACCTCGTAAAGGATGAGTTGAAGGCCATCAAACCTATGCCTGCCGCTTTTGACCACAATTTTGCAAAACGTCTGAACGGTACACACATCAAGAATGCCGCTACGCGCTGGGATATGGTGGAACAGTTGCGTGAGGACATCCGCACTTTCAAGGCAAATAATAACTGCGACCGTATCGCAGTATTGTGGGCTGCAAGTACTGAAATTTATGTTCCTTTGGCTGAAGAGCACAAGTCTCTCGCCGCTTTGGAAAAAGCTATGAAGGAAAACAATACGGAAGTTATTTCTCCGAGTATGTGTTACGCTTACGCTGCAATCGCAGAAGGTGCTCCATTCATCATGGGTGCTCCTAACTTGTGCGTAGACACTCCGGCTATGTGGGAATTCTCCAAGAAGATGAATGTGCCTATTTCCGGTAAGGACTTCAAGAGCGGACAGACTTTGATGAAGACTGTACTCGCCCCGATGTTCAAGACTCGTATGCTGGGCGTAAGCGGATGGTTCTCTACCAATATCTTGGGTAACCGCGACGGCGAAGTGCTGGACCAACCGGAAAACTTCAAGACAAAAGAAGTCAGCAAGCTGTCTGTTATCGACAATATCTTCGAACCTGAAAAATTCCCCGATTTGTACGGTGATGTATATCACAAAGTACGTATCAACTATTATCCGCCTCGTAAGGACAACAAGGAAGCATGGGATAATATCGACATCTTCGGCTGGATGGGTTATCCGATGGAAATCAAAGTTAACTTCCTGTGCCGTGACTCTATCTTGGCAGCTCCTATCGCACTCGACTTGGTTATCTTCAGTGACCTTGCTCTGCGTGCAGGTATGTGTGGCATCCAAACCTGGCTGTCATTCTTCTGCAAGAGCCCGATGCACGACTTTGAACACGAGCCGGTACACGACTTGTTCCAACAGTGGAGAATGGTGAAAGAAACTCTCCGCAACATGGTAGGTGAAACTGCACCGAGCTATTTGGACTAAAATAAGAAAGTGGTAGGGTTATAAAAGTGATAAGGTGATAGGGTGATAAGTAAGTTTCGTGTTTCGAGATTTTATCACTCTACTACCTTACCACTTTTATCGCTTTATCACCCCTATCACATTATCATCCTTTTTATCCCCTTTTTATCAATGAAGAAACCCTCTTTTTTCCCGGTTCTCATAGGTACGGGCTTCGGTTCGGGATTTTCTCCTTTCGCTCCGGGTACGGCAGGCGCTTTGCTGGCTACGCTTATTTGGTTCGGATTGTCTTTCATTGTTCCGGAAATATGCCTGATGTGGCTGACAGTGGCCTTAATTCTTGTCTTTACGGTAATGGGAATATGGGCAACCAATCGTCTTGAACCTTGCTGGGGGGAAGACCCTTCGCGCGTGGTGGTGGACGAAATGGTAGGAGTATGGATTGCATTGCTGGCTGCACCGTCGGGTAATGTATGGTATGCGCTGGGCGCATTCGCCCTTTTTCGTCTGTTCGACATTTTCAAGCCGTTAGGAATCCGTCGCATGGAAAGTTTCCCGGGCGGATTTGGAGTAATGATGGATGATATTTTGGCGGGAATTTATAGCTTTGTAGTCTTAATCGGAGTAAGATGGCTGATAGGCTAAAGGAAATATCGGGATTTGCAGGTTGGCGTCATGCTGTTTGGGTCTTTGTCAAGGCTCAGCTTTCGTCGTATGTGGCAAGTCTTGTGGATTTCTTGGTGACTATTTTACTGGTTAAACTATCCGGACTTTTTTATTTGTATGCTACTTTCTTAGGCTCTGTGGTTGGCGGCATGGTGAATTGTGTCATTAACTACGGTTGGGTATTTCATGCGGATGACTGCAAAAAGACGCACGTTGCGCTGAAATATCTTTTTGTCTGGGGAGGTAGTATTTTATTGAATACATGGGGTACATTTGCCCTGACGGAGTGGCTGACGGGTATGCACTGGGTGGACGGATTGCTGGGACATTACATAAACGATGTGTTTATCCTGTCCAAAGTTATCGTAGCTGTTCTGGTGGCATTTTTCTGGAACTATCATCTGCAACGGGTATTCGTATATCGTAATCATAATTTCAGAAAATTTATACGACAATATTTTAGAGACTAAATAGAACTGATATGAATTATAGAGATTGGCTGCAACAGTTGATTTATAAGATTATAAATCCGATTGTACATGGCATGATTAAGGTGGGCATTACGCCTAATTTTATTACTACCACCGGACTGGTGATGAACATCGTGGCTGCGTGCGTATTTGTGTATGCGGGTATGTACAAACCGGGTGAACTGGCCTATGTGGGTTGGGGAGGAGGAATTGTCCTCTTTGCCGGTTTGTTCGATATGATGGACGGGCGTGTGGCGCGTGTAGGCAATATGTCTTCCACATTTGGAGCATTGTACGACTCGGTGCTCGATCGTTATAGCGAGATGGTGACGTTGTTCGGTATCTTCTATTATTTGATTCTGCAAGGTTATCTGTGGGGGTCGATGATAACTTTTGTCGCATTGATTGGCTCGCTTATGGTGAGCTATGTGCGTGCACGTGCCGAAGGGTTGGGGCTGGAATGTAAGGTAGGTTTCATGCAACGTCCCGAACGTGTGGTGCTGACCAGTCTCGGTGCTTTGTTTTGCGGCATTTTCGGAGATTGCGAAGCGTTTGACCCCATGCTGATACTGATTGTTCCGATGGCTGTGATAGCTTTCCTTGCTAATTTGACGGCATTTGCACGTATTGCGCATTGCAATAAACTCTTAAAGAAGCAACGATGAGAAAAAATATCTTCCCTTCTGTCAAAGAAGCGTTGCCTGTTGTTGTTATTACGGTACTGTTCTTGTTGTTGACAGCCGTTTGTATAGGGCTGCGCACAGAACATCTTCTGATGGCGGGTCTGTTTCTGGTGCTCTTCTTTGCAGGAAAAACAACCCGTAAATTGGCGGTAGCGTTACTTCCTTTTATCATCTTCGGCATTTCTTACGACTGGATGCGGGTATATCCCAATTATGAGGTGAATCCTATTGATGTGCAGGGATTGTATGAGGCGGAGAAGTCGTTATTCGGTATCTCGATTAACGGGACAACGTTGATTCCCTGTGAATATTTTGCGCAGAACCACTGTGCGACAGGTGATTTCTTGGCAGGCATATTCTATCTCTGCTGGGTTCCTGTTCCCATTGCATTCGGCTTGTGGCTTTATCTGAAAGGCGAACGCAAGCTGTATCTTCGCTTTGCCATGGTTTTTTTGTTGGTAAACCTTATCGGGTTTGCCGGGTATTATATTCATCCGGCAGCACCACCTTGGTATGCTATGAACTACGGCTTTGAGCCGATTCTCGATACGCCGGGTAATGTGGCGGGGTTGGGGCGTTTTGACGAACTGTTGGGGTGCTCCATCTTTAATTCCATTTACGGGCGGAATGCCAACGTGTTTGCTGCTGTTCCTTCGCTGCACGCAGCTTATATGGTGGTAGCTGTGGCATATGCCGCTATGGGGCGTTGCAAGAAGTGGCTGATAGCTCTGTTCTCTGTTGTCATGGTGGGCATCTGGTGGACGGCTGTCTACTCCGGACATCATTATTTGATTGATGTAATGCTGGGCATTTCCTGTTCTCTGCTGGGTATTCTGGTATTTGAGCAAGGGCTGATGAAGTGGGGGACGTTTAAACGTTTCTTTGAAAGATACAGTCAATATATTCGATAAACATAGAAAGGTATGAAACACAGGATTTTAAATTGTGCTGTTGTCAGAGGAAGCGGCGACAGTACCTATTTGGTCCTTCATGGCAAGAAATATGCGATTGCAGGCGATGAAGTCATGGAGAAGTTATTTGTACGCCCGTATTATACGCGGGTTACTGACAAATGCCTGAATGTGTTGCCGGATGGCGAATTCTTGTCTGTTTCGTCCCGGTTGGTGGCAGACTCGGACAATAAAGTTTATTTGAGTGTAAATGGCTGCCTGAAACTGCCGATTCTTGATTCTGTCACTTTTGATGAAATGGGCTTTGCCGCCGATAAGATACAGGTGCTTCCGGAAAACGAATTGGAACAAATTCCGACCGGTGAACCTGTTGAAGCTGGCAATTGGGGTTGGGAGCATGAAGATTGGATGTCCTGCGTGCCGGATGATACTCTATTATCCGGAATTTCAATTCCCGGTACCCATGATACTATGAGCTATACGTGCTATCATAAGAATCTCATAAAGGAGGTAATAGAACAAAAAAAATGGGGGCTTATTCTGGATGCTACGGCGGCCTGCCAAGCTAAATCTTTGGAAGAGCAACTTAAAATGGGCGCACGCTTTTTTGACCTTCGTTTGGACCATACGATGCGCTTTTATCATGGCGCTACGGATTTGAAGCTGGTGTCGGAAGACGCTATGCAGCCATTGGTGAGATTTTTGGGCGAGCATCCGGATGAAACGGTTCTTTTACGTGTAAAGTCGGAAAATACTCAGGATGAGTCCGCTTACAGAAACCTTTTGGAAAAGGAAGTGATAGGGCGTTATCGGCAATGGTTCTGGAGCTGGTCTGAGGAATATTCCGGAGCCGGTGTAAAAGATGAACATGGAGTGGTGATTCCCGTATTGGGTGAAACAAGGGGAAAAATAGTCCTCTTTAATTCATATCAATTGGAAGATATGAAGGATGGGGTGAAAGAGTATATCGGCTATCAGCTTCGGTTTTATACGCCGGTGGTTGATGGAGAGCCTTTCCCGGTAACTTGCCAACATTTGCAGGATGAATATCAACTTGGTTCCACTCCCCAAAAGATACAAGCAATTAAAGAAAATGCCCGGAAAGCAGACCGATGTGAAGATTCTGTCTATTCCATTAATTTCCTAAGCGGAGTGGATAATATAAAACTTTCAGACTCCATAAAAATTCCAGTTCCTATTCCTCAGGTATGTGCCATGAGCAATAATCCTCAGGTAGAAAAGTTTCTTATCGAGGAGATAAGGAATACAACGGGCATTATAGTTATGGATTTCATGGGGCTTGACGAAGGTGTGACGCCACGTGTGTTGTTTACCAATTTCCGTCGGCATTAATGTAGCGTTTTTGCGATAGTCGGTTTTTATATATAGTATAGAAGTATATGAATAATTTTGTCTTTTATAGTCCTACGGAATTTGTCTTTGGTAGGGCAACGGAAATGCAAGTCGGCGCTTTGGCGCATAAGCACGGGGCACAGAAAGTAATGATTGTATATGGTGGCGGTTCCGTGGTGCGGAGCGGTCTGTTGGACAGGGTGAAGCAATCTTTGCAGGAAGCCGGTATTCGGTATTGCGAGATGGGAGGCGTACAGCCCAATCCGGTTGATACGAAGGTGTATGAAGGCATTGAGATTTGCCGTCGTGAACAGGCTGATTTACTGCTTCCCGTGGGAGGCGGCTCTGTGATTGATACAGCAAAGGCAATTGCTGCCGGTGTGCCTTATGAAGGTGATTTTTGGGATTTCTTTATCGGTAAGGCGAAAGTGGTGAAGGCATTGAAAGTGGCTGTTGTGCTGACAATTCCCGCTGCGGGCAGTGAAGGGTCAGGCAATTCGGTTATCACGAAGGTAGATACCCTTCAGAAATTGAGCCTGCGTGTGCCGGAGCTATTACGCCCTGTCTTTTCTATAATGAATCCTGAGCTGACTTATACATTACCGCCTTTTCAGACCTCTTGCGGAATTGCCGATATGATGGTGCATATTATGGAGCGTTATTTCACTAATACGCAGGAGGTGGAAATCAGCGACCGCCTTTGCGAAGGTACGCTGACGGCTATCATTAAGGAGGCTTATCGTGTAAAGCAAAATCCGGAAGATTATGACGCACGCGCCAATATTATGTGGTGCGGAACGATAGCCCATAACGGAACTTGTGGTGTAGGTTGTGAGGAAGACTGGGCTTCGCACTTTTTGGAGCATGAGGTCAGTGCTATTTACAACGTTACGCATGGCGCAGGGTTGTCTGTGATAGTTCCGGCATGGATGACTTTTATGGCTGAGCCCAATCCGAAGAAGATAGCCCAATTCGCCAACCGTGTTTTTGGAATTCCTGAGTCGGAAGATTTGGAAGAAATGGCTTTGGCGGGAATCGCCCGTTTAAAACACTTTTTCCGCTTTATAGGACTGCCGGTCAACTTTAGGGAGTTGGGCATTGAGAATCCTGATATAGACCGCTTGTCGGATAATTTGCATCGCAATAAGGGAGAGTTTGTGGGCAATTATGTAAAACTGACCAAACAGGACAGCAAGGAAATCTATCGTCTGGCACTGTAATAACGAACAAAAAAACGGCGAAGTGTTTATCAGACTTCGCCGTTTTCTTTATTTGATTTCGATTTCTTCCTTCATATCAATCTCTTCTCCTTGCGGATCGTAGAAGATATACTCCAGAAACGCTAATTTCTGGCTTGGAATAATCTTGATTCCGAATCCGTATTTCATTTGCCATTTCCGTTTCAGCGAGAGGACTCCCTGATTGATGTAGGCAGCGATATACGGGTGGATGTGTAACGAGAATCTCTTTATCTTCAATTTGTTGACAAGGTAGTCAATTTTACTCTCTAAGGTGTCCGTAAAGAGGATGGACGATTTAATAGTGCCTTTGCCGAAGCAGGTTGGACAGGTTTCCGTGGTATTCACATCCATTGCCGGACGTACTCGTTGACGAGTTATCTGCATCAATCCGAATTTGCTGAGCGGCAAGATGTTGTGGCGTGCTCTGTCTTTCTGCATATTAGCACACATACGTTCGTAAAGCTTTTGTCTGTTTTCGGCTTCATTCATGTCAATGAAATCCACTACGATAATACCACCCATATCTCTTAGTCGCAATTGGCGTGCCAGTTCATCGGCGGCTCCCAAATTCACTTCCAGTGCATTGGCTTCTTGCCCGTTGGCATTTTTGATGCGGTTACCGCTGTTCACGTCTACTACGTGAAGCGCCTCGGTGTGCTCAATAATCAGGTAAGCCCCGCTTTTGTATGAAACGGTTTTGCCAAATGACGACTTTATCTGTTTGGTGATACCAAAATTGTCGTAAATGGGAAGTTGACCCTTGTACAGCTTTACGATTCCTGCCCGTTCAGGGGCGATGAGTGTTACGTAATCCTTGATTTCGTTGAATACAGCTTCGTTGTTCACGTGGATGTTTTCGAAAGAAGGATTGAACAAGTCGCGCAATAAGCCTACGGCGCGGCTGGTTTCTTCGTAAATCAGTGTCGGAAACTTGGTTGCTTTTTGTACTTTGGTAATAGCTTCTTCCCAATGTTTCAGTAATACTTTAAGCTCTCCGTCAAGCTCGGCTACGCGTTTTCCTTCGGCAACAGTACGGACGATGACACCAAAATTCTTGGGTTTGATGCTCATCAGCAGTTGTTTGAGACGGGCGCGTTCTTCGCTTGATTTAATTTTTTGTGATACGGAAACCTTATCGTTGAAGGGGATTAGCACGAGATACCTTCCGGCAAAAGAAAGTTCGGAAGTTAGGCGCGGCCCTTTGGTCGAGATTGGTTCCTTTACGATTTGCACCACTACTTCTTGTCCTACTTTGAGTGTGTTGGATACTGTTCCGTCTTTTTCAAGATCGGGAAGTATGGCTGCTTTGGTAATTGGATTAAGCTTCTTTTTATCGCTTAAAGTTTGCTTTACGTATTTCTCTAATGAGTTAAATTGAGGACCTAAGTCCAGATAATGAAGAAAAGCGTCTTTCTCGTAACCCACGTCCACGAAGCAGGCATTCAGGCCCGGCATCAATTTCTTGACGCGTCCTAAATACATATTACCCACAGAGAAGGAAATGTTTCTTCCTTCGCTTTGGAGTTCCACCAGGCTTTTGTCTTCGAGCAAAGCGATGGAAACCTCTTTGGGCTGTACGTCTACAACGAGTTCGCTTGTCACAATAATTTGCTTTTACATTTTTATTATACAGATATTTTCTGTTCAGATTTACCGATGGGAGTTGTGTCAAAACGAAGTTTAGACACAACCTCATCAGTTTGATACTTAAACAAAGAACAAACCCGCGAGACAATTAGCTTCACAAGTTTGTTCTTTATTTTGTCTTTCAGACTAAAAATTACTTTTTGCTTTTATGTCTGTTCTTTCTTAGTCTTTTTTTACGCTTGTGCGTAGACATTTTATGTCTTTTTTTCTTCTTTCCGCTTGGCATAGCTTCAAAATTTTATGGGTTAATACTAATTGTTTATTATTTTTTCACAGCAATGGTGAATGTCTTGGCAGGTTTAAAAGCCGGAATGTTGTGTTCCGGAATGATGATGGTAGTGTTCTTTGAGATGTTACGAGCTGTTTTCTGAGCTCTCTTCTTCACTACAAAACTACCAAACCCGCGGAGATAAACATTTTCATCTTTTGATAAAGATGCCTTCACTGCGTCCATGAACGCTTCAACGGTTGTAAGTACTGTGACTTTGTCAATTCCGGTGTTCTTTGTAATTTCGTTTACAATATCAGCTTTAGTCATTTTTTCTAAAAAAAATATTATTACTATAGTTTTCTAATTTTTTGGACTGCAAATATATAGCTTTTTGGCGGCTCTAAAAAATATATTCTCGACATTTTTTGAAAAAAGTCTAAGCATTGGGCATTGTTAGACTGAAAATCCGTATTTTTGTTCTTCCGAAAAAGGACTGCATCCTTTGGGGGATATGGAACTATTTATGAATATATTGACTGAGACTTTACTGGATTGGTATGCGGATAATAAACGCGATTTGCCGTGGAGAGAAACAACCGATCCTTACCGGATATGGATTTCTGAGATTATCTTGCAGCAGACGCGGGTAGTGCAGGGATATGAGTATTTCCTTCGTTTTATCCGTCGTTTTCCTGATGTGGCGGCTTTGGCTTCGGCTTCGGAGGAGGAAGTTTTAAAATACTGGCAAGGATTGGGCTATTACTCCCGTGCCCGTAATCTGTATGCCGCCGCCAAGAGTATGAACGGCAAGTTTCCGGCAAGTTATCGGGAAGTGCGCGCTTTGAAAGGGGTGGGCGACTATACGGCTGCCGCTATTTGTTCCATTGCCTATAATATGCCGTATGCGGTGGTGGATGGTAATGTGTATCGCGTCCTTTCCCGTTATTGGGGTATTGATACTCCGATTGATTCTACGGAGGGAAAAAAACTTTTTGCGGCTTTGGCGGATGAGATGCTTGATAAATCCCGGCCGGCGACCTATAATCAGGCCATAATGGATTTTGGGGCTATTCAGTGTACGCCGCAGTCTCCCAACTGTATGTTTTGTCCTTTGGCGGATAGTTGTACCGCTTTATCAAAAGGGCTGGTGACGCAACTTCCCGTGAAGCAACATAAAACAAAAACTTCCAACCGCTACTTTAATTATATATATGTACGCATGGGCGCGCGTACTTTTATACATAAGCGGACGGGCGACGATGTTTGGAAGAACTTGTTTGAGTTGCCGTTGGTTGAAGCGGATAAGGACTTGTCTGAAGAGGAATTCCTTGCATCGGCTTCTTTTCGATCACTTTTGGCGGAGGGGGAGACGCCGGAAGTGCGTTCGGTGCTTCGGAATGTGAAACATATTTTGTCGCACAGGGTGATTTATACTAACTTTTATGAAGTTGTGTTGCCGGAGAACTCCCGTTCGTTTTCGGGTTATCAGTGCATCAGGGTGGAAGATTTGGAACAATATCCGGTATCTCGTCTGGTGCATGCGTTCTTGGAGAAATATGTATAAAAGTTGGCTGTATTCTTGCATGATGTTGTTATTCTCGTTAATTTTGGCAACAAATATAAAATTGAAAGTATATGTCAGTAAATAAAGTGATATTGTTAGGAAATGTAGGCAGAGATCCCGAAGTGAGATACCTTGACACAGGTGTTGCTGTCGCTACTTTCCCTTTGGCTACTTCAGACCGTGCCTATACATTGGCAAACGGAACGCAGGTTCCCGAGCGTACGGAGTGGCATAATCTTGTCCTTTGGCGCGGACTGGCAGAAACGGCTGAGAAATACGTGCATAAAGGAGACAAACTTTATGTGGAGGGCAAGATACGGACTCGTTCGTATGATGACCAGACCGGTGCAAAACGGTATGTAACAGAGATTTTTGTAGATAGCATGGAAATGCTTTCTGCAAGAAATACAACTCCCGGGGCTGCACCGCAGACCGGTATGCCGGGACAGGCGGGTGCTTCCGTACAGTCAGCACAATCGCAGGCGGCTCCTGCACAGAATAATCCAACGGACGATTTACCGTTCTAATTGTTTAACTAAAACCAAAATCTTTGGACCCAGACGCTTATTTATGCCAGTTGGCAGATATTTTTAACGGTATAACCGTACAAACTCCTTCTGTTTCGGCTATTATAGCCATTGTATTGGCAGGTGTGCTTTTACTTGCTTCCGGTTTTGCTTCGGCTTCCGAAATAGCATTCTTCTCACTGTCTCCTTCCGATTTGAATACTATTGGAGAGGGGAAACATCCTTCTGACGAGAAAATCAGGAATTTGTTGGATGATACGGAGCGATTATTGGCTACGATATTGATTACGAACAACTTTGTGAACGTAACGATTATTATGCTCTGCAACTTCTTCTTTATGAATGTATTCCTGTTCCATTCGGTTATTGCGGAGTTCGTGATTCTGACGGTTGTCCTGACTTTCCTGTTGTTGCTTTTCGGAGAGATTATGCCAAAAATCTATTCGGCGCAGAAGACATTGGCTTTTTGTCGTTTTGCTGCTCCCGGCATTATGGCGTGTCGTTCCATCTTCTATCCGTTATCTTCGGTATTGGTGCGTTCCACTTCGTTTCTCAACAAGCATTTCGTACGGAAGAACCATAACATTTCAGTGGATGAACTGTCGCATGCGTTGGAGTTGACAGACAAAGCCGAACTTTCAGAAGAGAACAATATATTGGAGGGTATTATTCGTTTTGGCGGTGAGACGGCTAAGGAAGTAATGACATCCCGTTTGGATGTGGTGGATTTGGAGATTCGCACTCCTTTTAAGGATGTGTTGAAGTGTATTGTAGAGAATGCTTATTCACGTATCCCCGTTTATGCGGAAACACGTGACAATATAAAGGGAGTGCTTTATATCAAAGACTTGCTTCCTCATCTGAACAAGGGAGATAATTTCCGTTGGCAGTCGTTGATTCGTCCGGCATACTTTGTTCCGGAAACCAAGATGATTGATGATTTGCTCCGTGATTTTCAAGCGAACAAGATTCATATCGCTATTGTGGTGGATGAGTTCGGAGGAACATCGGGCATCGTCACAATGGAAGACATTATAGAGGAGATTGTGGGTGAGATACGTGACGAATATGATGATGAAGAGCGTACCTATGCAGTTCTCAATGACCACACATGGGTCTTTGAAGCCAAAACACAGCTGACAGATTTCTACAAGATAACCAAGATAGATGAGGAGACCTTTGACGAGGTGGCGGGTGATGCCGATACTTTGGCGGGACTGTTGCTTGAATTGAAAGGGGAGTTTCCCGCACTTCATGAGAAGGTGACTTACAATTGTTATGAATTTGAAGTTCTTGAAATGGACAACCGCCGTATCTTAAAAGTGAAATTCACGGTTAATGAACCTGTTCGGGAAAGTTCTGAAACAGAAAAATAAAATGCCTGTCTTTAAACAATATACCGACAGCTCTTGCAGGTGGGGCATTTGGAAAACCGATGAGACGTTGGAAGAACTGTTTGCCTTGCTTCCCCATAGAGAAAAATATGAGGCGGATATTCGGGTATTTACGGCTGAGTCCCGTAAATTGGAGCGGCTGGCCGTCCGTGTATTGCTGTATGTGATGCTTGGTGAAGAGAAAGAGATAGGTTACCATCCCAATGGAAAACCGTATTTGGCGGACAGCTCTTTCTCTATCAGCATTTCGCATACCAAGGGCTATGTTGCCGTTTTGTTGGGCAGGCCGGAGAAAGAAGTGGGTATCGATATCGAATTTTATGGCGAGCGGGTACGTAAGGTAGCGCATAAATTCATGCGGGAAGATGAACGGATTTCTTTGTTCGGAGATACGGAAACATGGTCGTTGCTGCTCCATTGGTCTGCCAAGGAAACCATGTTTAAGTGTATGAATGCTTCCGATGTGGATTTTCGGGAGCATTTGCATGTGCTGCCGTTTACAGTCAGCGAACAAGGAGTATTCTCCGCCGAGGAATATCGTACGGCGGAGAAACGGAATTTTCAGATTCACTACTGCTTGTTTCCGGATTTTGTTCTAACGTTGAGCCTGTAATTCCTACAGCCGTTCCAGTTGTACGGTAAAGTGGCGCATTAGCGGGGCTTCCCATGCAATGCGTACTCCTCTTGTGATAGTCTCACGCTTGTCATATACATTCTTGAGTGCGGCGGCTATTACATTCATATGATTGTCGGTGTACACGCGGCGTGGAATGGCAAGGCGGAGCAAATCAAGTCCGTTGAAGCGGTTCTCGCGGGTAACGGGGTCACGGTCGGCAAGCAAATAACCTATTTCACATCCTCGTATGCCGGCTTCCAGATACAGCTCTACGGTCAATGTCTGTGCCGGGAATTCTTCTTTGGGTACGTGTGTCAGTACTTTGGGGGCGTCTACAAAGATTGCATGTCCTCCGGCAGGACGCTGGTAAGGTATTTCATACTCATCCAGTTTCTTTGCCAGATATTCTACTTGGCGGATGCGGGTTTCAAGATGGTCGAACTCGGTGTTTTCATCCAAGCCGATGGCAAGCGCATTCATGTCGCGGCCGTTCATGCCGCCATAAGTAAGGTAGCCCTCGAACTGCACGCAGAATCCTTTGGCCCCTTCGTACCAGTCCTGTCGGCGGGTTGCGATAAATCCGCCCATATTGACGATGCCGTCTTTCTTGGCGCTCATGGTCATGCCGTCTGCAAGGGCAAACATTTCTTTGGTGATTTCCTTAATGCTCTTGTCCTTGTAACCTTCCTCGCGGGTTTTGATGAAATAAGCGTTTTCGGCAAAGCGGGCAGAGTCAAAAAGGACAGGCTTGTCGTACTTGTCGGCAATGCTTCGGACTTCACGAAGGTTCTGCATGGAAACGGGTTGTCCTCCGGCTGTGTTGTTGGTGATGGTGACAATGACGAACGGTATGCGGTCACTATGTTCCTGCAATGCTTTTTCCAATTTGGCAGGGTCTACATTCCCTTTGAAGGGGATTTCCAGTTGTGTTTGTTTGGCTTCGTCTATCGTGCAGTCCAGCGCTATTGCTTTCCGGCTTTCGATGTGTCCTTTGGTTGTGTCGAAATGGGAGTTTCCCGGTACTATGTCCCCCTCATGCACCAGATAGGAGAACAATACATTTTCGGCGGCACGCCCCTGATGGGTAGGGATGACGTATTCAAATCCGGTGAGACGGGTGATAACCTCTTTCAGGTTGAAGAAAGAAGAAGCGCCTGCGTAACTTTCGTCCCCAAGCATTATGCCTGCCCATTGCCGGTCGCTCATGGCTCCTGTTCCCGAGTCGGTGATGAGGTCGATATAGACTTGTTCTGATTTCAGCTGAAAAACGTTGTAATGAGCCTCTTTCAACCACTGTTCACGTTCTTGGCGGGTACTTTTGCGGATAGGTTCCACCATTTTAATTTTCCATGATTCAGCAAATGGTAATTCCATAGATTCTTAATTTTTATAAGTTCGACAATAGGTCAACGGAAGAATCCGTTTGTTGTGTTTTTATGTGCCGAATATAATGATTTTGCGGGTGATAGGCAATCTTTTTCTGACTTTTTGTAAACAAATGTCCGGACGAATCACTTCGGCCGGACATCATTTAAATAAACTTGGCAGAGTTTATTCTCTTTTACTTTCTTTGAAAGAGTTTTGATGAATGAAATGATTGGATGAATTATCCGGTTCATTAGACTCAACGCTTTTTCCTCGAAAGCAATGATAAAACAGTGCATGGCAGGTCTTCTGACTTGTTTCTGTTGCAAACAGCCTTCCCGGAATATGCTTCCAGTGGCATGGAGAGAGTTTATAGCCTGCAACATTATGTGAAACTTACAGCAGCGGGACTGTCCAGGATTTGCACCTGATTCCCTTTTAATTGCCTCCTTTGAAAGAAAGGAGGCAAACCAATGCATCGCAAAGATAATGAAAAAAGTGACATACAAGAATGAATGGAGAGAATTATTTCTCCTTTGCCAGCGTGAACACAAATTCCAGTCCACCCCCCTGATTGTTCTTGGCGGAGATTGTTCCACCGTGGATAATGACGGCGTTTTTCACGATGGCAAGTCCCAAGCCTGTGCCGCCCAGTTTGCGTGAGCGTCCTTTGTCTACGCGGTAGAAGCGTTCGAACAGGCGGTTCAGGTGCTCCGGCGAAACACCCACTCCGGTATCCGCAAAACTGAAATAATAGAAATTCTCGTCTTCGCGGAAGCAGTTGATGTTGATGTGGATATTCGTTCCGGCATAAGCTATGGCGTTATCCATGAGATTGCGGAATATGGAGTAGAGCAATGAATAGTTGCCTTTTAGCTGTATCTTGGGTTGCAGGCTGTTGATGACGGTAATATGTTTTTCTTCCAATTCCAGCGACACTTCATTGACTATATTGGTGACGAGCATACTGATGTCCACCTTTTCCATATCAATCATGTTGGCGGCTTCATCCATGCGCGTCAGTACGGAAATATCCCGCAGCAGGCGGCTGAGGCGATTGCTTTGGGCATAGCACCGTTCGAGGAAGGTCTGCATCTTTTCATGCGAGATATTCTCGTTGTTGACGATAGTTTCCAGATACCCCTGAATGCTGCTTACGGGAGTCTTCAGTTCGTGGGCGATGTTCTGCGTGAGTTGCCGTTTCAGGCGTATCTGTTCTTCTTCCAGCGTGATGTCATTGATGGAGATTTCAAAACTCAAGTCTTGGAAGATGATGCATTCTACAATGAATATGCGTCCGTTCTTATTGATATTGATGGACAGCCGTTTTTCTTCTTTATCCGAGGGCCGTTTTTGCGCCTTGCTGATGAAGTCGGTTATCTTTTGGAACTCACAGATGGAGAATATCTCTTCTGTGGTCTGCAGGTTAGAGTCGGAAATGAGGTTGCCGTATTGGGTGAAAAGGTTGTTGACAAGAATTTCCTTCTTGTCTTTGGTGAACACTCCCAGTCCTTCGCGAGAGGTTTGCAGGTGGGTGATGAGCTTTTCACGTTCGATGTACAGCGCTTCTTTTGTTTCGCGCAGACGTCTGTATATCTGTATGATGTGCTGGGAAATCTCGCCAAGTTCGTTG
Source organism: Bacteroides propionicigenes (assembly GCF_018390535.1). Taxonomy (GTDB): domain Bacteria; phylum Bacteroidota; class Bacteroidia; order Bacteroidales; family Bacteroidaceae; genus Bacteroides; species Bacteroides propionicigenes. Next base: position 241,208 of record NZ_JAHBBW010000003.1, read on the forward strand.
TGCGGAAAGGCGGATTGTATATCGGTTTCCACAGGTTCGTTCTTGTCGGCGCGCTTGGCAAATTCGCGCAGGTGGTTGATTGCCGTACCAAGTTTGGATGTAAACTTGTAGAAGACGAATATCAGCAATAAGGTTACAATGGCTGTAAACCAAAGGTAATGCGGGTCGGCGGCAAGACTGTTTATCAGGTTTACGTTGTAGGGCAGCGCCGAGCGGATTATATAATCTGGGTAGAGGGTTGCCGAATAGAAATAAGGGATGCCGGTTGTTTCGGAAGTACGTCTTAAATCATACCCTTTCCCGTCTTTTAGCGCCTTTTGAATTTCCTGACGATTGATGTGGTTGCTGAACGCTTCTTGGAACGTTTCATTATAGCTGTCATAAAGCACGTCTCCGTGCAAATTTATGATGGTGACACGCAGATTCTTGTGCGAGCCTTTGGTGATGTATTTATCCAAAGCGGCACTCCACAGGCTGTCGGGAGTACTCCTCAATTCCTGTTGCAGGCGTTCGTTGTAGTCTTGCAGCTGTGTGTCAAGCAACTCCACTTTATACTCTTTCTCCCGTTGGTATTGATAAGCAATAAAGCAGCCCGCAAAAACAAGAAACAATGAAATCACCGAAAGAAACAACTTCCGGCTGAACGACAGGAAATGCCCGTCATTATTCGGCTTCAAAGCAATAACCATATCCTAAACGAGTTACAATACATTTGCCATATATTCCTATTTTCTTGCGCAGACGGGTGATGTTTACGTCTATGGTGCGGTCCAGTACATATACTTCGTCGCTCCAGATGCGGCTTAATATGTCCTCACGCGAGAATACGCGTCCTTTGTTTTGCAGTAACAGGAGCAATATCTCGAACTCTTTCTTGGTGAGGGGCGCTTCTTCACCGTCTATGCTTACTTTCTTTTTGATGATGTCGAGCACTAATGACTTGTAGACGATTTGTTCCGGTGCGTGTTCCGTTTCTCCTTGCCGGGTGCGGCGTAGCACTGCTTTGACGCGTGCGGCTACTTCGCGCAGGGAAAACGGTTTGGAGATATAATCATCCGCTCCCAGATTGAATCCCGTTACCGTATCGTTTTCAGTGTCTTTGGCGGTGATGAAGATGATGGGCACTTGGGCGGTTTTTTTCTCCTTCTTCAGCATACTTGCCATTTTGAATCCGGAGATTTCTCCCATCATCACATCCAGCAGCAACAGGTTGTAAGCACTGATGTCCATTTTCAAGGCTTCTTCGGCAGAATTCGCAGTATCTACCTCGTAACCTTCGTTTTCGAGATTGAACTTTAAGATTTCGCATAAATCTTCTTCGTCGTCTACTACTAAAATCCGGTATTCGTTCATTGTACTTCTTTATTAATGTAATGAGAGACTGCAACGCCTCTTTATTACAAAGTTAAACTTTATTTCTTTTCTTCGACAAAATTGGGGCATTTTTGTTACGATAGAGTGAAACAAGTGTTACATTGTGATTACAAAATTCCGGTGGCAATAGGTTGTGTGCTTTTTTAGGCACGGATGACGCGGATTTCACTGTTCTCTTTTAGGCTTATCCGTACCAAATGACTTTTTCAAGCGTGTCAAATGACTTTTTCAAGCGTATCAAACAAGTTTTTCAAGTATATCAAACGGGATTATTATCATAACAAAATGCATTATCTGTTTTGTTAAAACGCATTATCTGTTTCGTTAGGATACATCATCTGTCCTGTCATTAGCTTCGCTCAAAACACTTTAAACAGAGCAACCTTACCCTTAAATAAAGTGGACAATTCCAAACGAGTAACAGTTTTCTTATCCCATTAGCATATAAATAGAGATTTATATGCTAAATTTGTGTGGTTTTAATGGGAATGACTGTATGAAAGAACTTATGAGCATGATGAGGTGGAAGCAATCCAAATGGCGTATGTCATTAGCGGTGGCTGTGTTGGCGATTGTAGTTATCGGTTCAATTTGGTTGAATGTTGCTCCTTTTCGCTCCGGTTTTGAGATAACGGATGAATTGGGAGGAAATATATTCCCTTCCAGTATTTTGTCTGTTGCAACAACGGATGCTCAGGTCATTGTTCCGGTCGACTCGATGTTTGTCGGAAACCCCAAGTCTTGCATCGCAGTGAAGGTACGCTCTGCAAAAGCGTATAGCAGGGTGAGGGTGGAGGTTGCGGAAACGCCTTTCTTCTCCCGTTCCGTTTCGGAGTTCGTATTGGCGAAGCCGCGTACCGAATATATTATTTACCCCGATATTATCTGGAACTATGAAGCGTTGAAAAACAATAATCAGGCGGAGCCGATAAGTGTTGCCATTACGGTGGAAATGAATGGAAAGGAACTGGGGCAGCGGGTACGTACGTTTTCGGTGCGCAGCATCAACGAGTGTTTGTTGGGGTATGTCACGGGAGGTACAAAATTCCATGATACCGGAATCTTCTTTGCGGCATATGTAAATGAGGAAAATCCTATGATAGACCAATTATTGCGTGAAGCCCTGAATACCCGTATAGTGAACCGATTTTTGGGCTATCAGGGCAGCCCCGAAGCTGTGGATAACCAAGTGTATGCCTTGTGGAATGTTTTGCAGAAACGTAAATTCCGTTATAGTTCCGTTTCCAATACGAGCCTCTCCAGCAATGTGGTCTTTTCCCAGCGGGTGCGTACGTTCGACGATGCTTTGGAGTCATCACAAATAAATTGTGTGGACGGAAGCGTCTTGTTTGCTTCTTTGCTTCGTGCCATTAATATAGAGCCGATACTGGTGCGTACGCCCGGACATATGTTTGTGGGCTATTACACCGATGCGAGCCATAAGGACATGAAGTTCCTTGAGACTACCATGATTGGCGATGTGGACTTGGATGATTTCTTTCCCGACGAACAGCTGGACTCTACTATGGTGGGAAAGACGCAGAACCAGATGTCCCGCATCACTTTTGAGAAAAGTAAAGAATATGCAAGCAAGAAATATAGAGACAACGAAAAAGGCATTCATTCCGGCAGATTGAATTATATGTTTCTGGAAATATCCAAGGACGTAAGAAGAAAGATACAGCCTATTGGTAAATAATCAGGATAAACTAACCGTGTCGGAAACTCATTAGTTTATAGAATGTTAAATTAAATATCTTAAAATATTGATGCACATATTGTTTCATTGATTATCTTTGCATTCGAAAAAATAGAGTTAAAATATAATACGATATTGGAGACCTACAAAGTCTTCATTCATAGATGATGATTGGAACAGCCGGTTCGTGAGAATCGGTTGTTTTTTTGTTGCATTGTTTGCATATCAACGGTTGTAATGTTACTTTTGCAAGAAAGAAGTCATTTAGTCAATGAAGTATGGAACAAGGTAAGAAATTTATTTCTCCGGGAGCATGGTTCTCTATGGTTTATCCGGCAGACTGGAACGAATTTGAAGACGGGGAAGGCTCTTTCCTGTTTTATAATCCTAATGAGTGGACAGGCAATTTCCGTATATCGGCCTATAAAGGCAGTACGGCATACGGCAAGGAAGCCGTCAGACAGGAACTAAAGGAGAATGCTTCGGCTGCGCCTGTAAAGGTAGGGCACTTGGATTGTGCTTACAGCAAAGAAATGTTCGAGGAAGAAGGCGCGTACTATACCTCTCATCTTTGGATAGCAGGAATAGGCGATGTCGCTTTTGAATGTTCGTTTACGGTGCGCAAAGGAGAACCGGTGGCAGAGGCGGAGAGCGTCATAGCTTCATTGGAAGTCCGCACAGCCAACCGGAAATATCCGGCAGAGATAATCCCGGTACGCCTTTCGGAAATTTATCAAATAAACGAGGCGTACGAGTGGGTGAGCGCCACCGTGAAAGAACAATTGAAAAAAGACTTTCAGGGGCAGGAGGAAGATATAGCCAATATGCAGCAGATGATGGACAGCGGCAGCATCAGTGCCAAGAAAAAAGAGGCATGGTTGGCGTTGGGCATTACGCTTTGCGTCATTTTGGCTAATGAGATAGACGGTTTGGAGTGGCGTACGCTGGTCGACGGCAACCGTGAAGCTCCCGTTCTTGTGAATACGGCAAACGACATGATGATAGACCCGATGAAATTAGTATGGAGCAAAGTGAAAGCCGGAGAACCCTGCGACCTTGCGGAAATCTATAAGAATCTACTTTCATAAGTCCCTGTCCGCAGGACAGATTTCTCTCCGTATGGCAACTATTAACTTTCAACTATCAAAACATTGGCAGCAGTAAATTCAATCCTCCAAGTGGAAAACCTGACCAAGTCATTCGGTGACTTGGTGTTATTTGAAAATATATCTTTTGGACTGTCCGAAGGGCAGCGTGTAGGACTCATTGCCAAGAATGGCAGCGGAAAGTCCACATTACTCAATATCCTTTCGGGAAAGGAAGGCTATGACAGCGGTACAATCTCTTTCAGACGTGATATAAGGGTAGGTTATCTGGAACAAGACCCTCAATATCCGGAAGAACTGACCGTATTGGAAGCCTGTTTCCATCATGGCAACAGCACCGTGGAACTGATTAAAGAGTACGAGCGTTGCATGGAGACGGAAGGGCATCCCGGTTTGGACGAGATTCTGGTGCGTATGGACCATGAGAAAGCGTGGGAGTACGAGCAGAAAGCCAAACAAATCCTTTCACAACTCAAAATCCGTGATTTCAACCAGCAGGTGAAGTCCCTTTCAGGCGGACAACTGAAGCGCGTAGCGCTTGCCAATACACTTATCACCGAACCCGATATCCTGATATTGGATGAACCTACCAACCACTTGGACCTCGACATGACCGAGTGGCTGGAAGACTATCTGCGCCGTACCAACCTGACCCTGTTGATGGTGACGCACGACCGTTACTTCCTCGACCGCGTTTGTTCGGAGATTGTTGAAATAGACAACCGCCGGATATACCAGTACAAGGGCAATTATAGCTATTATCTGGAAAAACGCGAAGAACGTATCGAAGCCAAGACGGTGGAGATAGAACGCGCCAACAACCTGTATCGTACGGAGCTCGAATGGATGCGCCGTATGCCGCAGGCCAGAGGTCATAAGGCGCGCTATCGGGAAGATGCTTTTTATGAGTTGGAGAAAGTGGCCAAGCAACGTTTCAACAATGATAATGTAAAGCTGGATGTAAAGGCGTCTTACATCGGTAGCAAGATATTTGAAGCAGACCATCTTTATAAGTCATTCGGTGACTTGAAGATACTGGACGATTTCTCTTACATCTTTGCCCGTTATGAGAAGATGGGTATTGTAGGTAATAACGGTACGGGAAAGTCCACTTTCATCAAGATACTGATGGGACATGAACAAGCGGACAGCGGTACGCTGGATATAGGCGAAACCGTTCGCTTCGGTTACTATTCGCAGGACGGCTTGCAGTTTGACGAACAGATGAAGGTCATAGATGTGGTGCAGGACATTGCGGAAGTGATAGAACTGGGTAACGGCAAGCGCCTCACGGCATCGCAGTTCCTGCAACATTTCCTCTTTACACCCGAAACGCAGCATAGTTATGTCTATAAGCTGAGCGGTGGCGAGCGTCGTCGTCTCTATCTGTGTACGGTATTGATGCGCAATCCGAACTTCCTGGTGCTGGATGAGCCTACCAATGACCTTGACATTGTAACATTGAATGTACTGGAGGAATATTTGCAGAACTTCAAGGGCTGCGTCATTGTGGTGAGCCACGACCGCTACTTCATGGATAAGGTGGTAGACCACTTGCTGGTATTTAACGGTCAGGGAGATATTCGCGATTTCCCCGGCAACTATACTCAGTATCGCGACTGGAAAGACGTGAAAGCCACCCAAGAGAAAGAGAAGGAGAAAGAAGCTGCAAAGGCTCAGGAAGAGAAGACTGCGAAAGTTCGTTTGAATGAAAAGCGTCGTATGTCTTTTAAAGAAAAACGCGAATTTGAGCAACTCGAACAGGATATTGCAGCATTGGAAGCCGAAAAGCAGTCCATTGAAGATGCCTTGTGCAGTGGTACGCTGTCCGTAGATGAATTGACGGAGAAGTCGAAACGCCTGCCGGAATTGGCGGACTTAATTGATGAGAAGACAATGCGCTGGTTGGAATTAAGCGAAATAGAGTCGAACTGAAGTTCGGGAATAATAATTTAATGAAAGAATAAGAGGATGAGCAGGAGTGAAAATCTGACGAATTATCATAGTCACAGTCTGTATTGTGACGGACGTGCAGGCATGGAAGACTTCGTACGGTTTGCTTTGAGCGAGGGATTTACTTCGTATGGCTTTTCATCCCATGCCCCTTTGCCTTTTTCTACGGCATGGACGATGGAGTGGGATAGTATGGACGACTATTTGGCGGAATTTCATCGGATGAAAGAGAAATATGCCGGTAAGATAGAACTTTACCTCGGCTTGGAAATAGATTATCTGAATGAGGAGAGCAACCCCTCCGTTACCTGTTTTCGGGAACTGCCGTTGGACTACCGCATCGGGTCCGTACATATGTTGTATAATGATAAATCAGAGGTCGTTGATGTAGATGTTCCGGCTGATACCTTCAGGCATATAGTGGATGAACATTTCTGCGGTGACTTGGAGCAGGTTGTTCATCTGTATTACGGGCGGTTGAGACGTATGTTGGAGTTAGGCGGTTTTGATATAGTGGGACACGCGGACAAGATGCACTATAACGCTGCCTGTTACCGTCCCGGTCTGCTCGATGAACACTGGTATGATACACTCGTAAAAGAATACTTTGAGGATATTGCCGCACATGGCTATCAGGTGGAAATCAATACCAAGTCTTACCATGATTTGGGAACTTTCTATCCCAATGAACGCTATTTCCCGTTATTGCGTAACTTAGGTATTCGTGTTCAGGTCAATAGTGATTCTCATTATCCGGAACGGATAAATAGCGGCCGCCCGGAAGCATTACGGGCATTGAAGAAAGCCGGCTATAAAAACGTAATGGAAATATATGACGGTGTATGGCAGGAAATGCCGATAGTCTTATAAGCATAAATCGCCATTTCCTGCTTTGACACACTTTGTTTTATTTTTTCAACAAGAACTCATCAATTGCTTTCTTGTAAGTTGCCTTGTCGGCAGCTCCGCGGAACAACTGGGGTTCGCCTTGCATCGGGATAAAGACGAATAAAGGAATACTGGTGGCATTGAACAAGGCAGCCAGTTCTTTTTCCTTATCCACGTTGACTTTGTATATCACAATTTTCCCGGCATATTCTTTCGCCAGCTCTTTCATGATAGGAGCAGTCATTCGGCAGGGTCCGCACCAGTCGGCATATAAGTCGATGATGGCGGGTTTGTCACCTTTGTATTTCCACTCTTTGGTCTTCTCGTAGTCGAATATGTCCTTGATAAACATATCTTTATTCATTACGATTACGCTACCCTCTTGGGTGGTCTCTTGCGTTTCCGCCGGTTTTTGCTTGGCTCCATCGGTACAGGCATAAGTAAGTATGCTTGAGAAGATGAGAGCCGCCATAGTTATAATTTTCTTCATTTGTTCTAATTATGAGTTTTGTTCGATAATGGCTTTAAGCTCTTTACCGCTGATTACACCGGAATGACGCCATACAGCTTCACCTTTTCTGAACAAGATGAAAGTAGGAACCATTTGTATGCGATAGCTTGCAGCCAGTTCTTCATGCTGGTCTACATCTATTTTTGCGATACGTGCCCTTTCGCCGATTTCACTTTTCAACGCTTCCAATACCGGATGCATTGCTTTACAAGGACCGCACCATGTAGCAAAGAAGTCCACTAAAACAGGTTTTTCTGATTGTATTAATTCTTCAAACTTTTCCATAATCTTTGTTTTATAATAGTTTATGAGTATATAACAGATAAATGGAAGAATTGTTCACTAAGCATTATTCGCTAATCGTCAGTTCTTTGATGATGTGCGAAGCGCCGGCATATTTGTCTATGATGAACAAGGTGTAACGGATGTCCACACAAGCTGCACGTTGTGACGAGGGGCGGAAAGCGATATCACCGGTCAGGCCCTCGTAGTTGCGGTCGAATCCTGTACCTATCAGTTCGCCTTTGGCATTGAATACCGGGCTGCCGGAATTGCCACCTGTATTGTCTGTGTTTACGATGAAGCAGACGGGCATTTCTCCATTGGGCATGGCATATCGTCCGAAGTCCTTAGTCCGGTACAATTGCTTTAATTTGTCGGGAACTACGAATTCCCAATTGTCGGGATCTTCCTTCTCCATCGCTCCTTTCAGTGTGGTGTAATATCCATACTCCACACCGTCGACAGGCTTATACGGCAATACGCGTCCGTAGGTCAGGCGCAGGGTAGAGTTGGCATCGGGATAGATAGGCGTACCGGCTTCTTGTTTCATGTCCATCATGCCTTTTACCCATACCTTATGGGCGGCATTGTAGTTACGGTTGGCATCCATCATGGCAATGGTGGTTTGCAGCAGACCATCGGTGATAGAGTATTTGAACAGCGTCATCCAGTCATTGCCAACCTTGTACAGGCTGGGTTTGCGGATGAATTTGGCAAAGTTTTCCTTACTGCCGAAGATGGAATACTTGAAGCAAGCGTCGATGAAAGCATCACTGTCTCCCTTGAAACGCTTGTCGATAACTTTGAAAATACCGATACGTTGTTCGTCAGGGATATATTTCATGTAGGTTTGCAGCATTCTCTTGCCCACAATACGTTCCACTTCGGGGAAAGGGACAGAGGCGAAATACTTGTCGGCGGCAATTTGCAGGCTGTCTGCTGCAGCTTTTATTTTGGCTTTGTCCTTACTCTGCAATGCAGTGACCAGAGCCGTAGTACTCGGAATTTTCATAAAGTCAAGACCTGTAATCAGGGCTTCCTGAATGGCTTGCTGATGATAAAGAGCATTGCGGCGGTGTTTTACGATGCTGCGTATTTGTTCGAAGGCTTTTTGGTAAGAACTGTCGTTCAAGGCACGACCGCGTGCAAGGAGTTGTTCCTGTTGGGTGCGTTTGGTGTCCAGTACTTTCAAGCGGACAAGTCCTTCGTTCATGCCGATGGCGTTTTTCCAGTAATTGGCGGACGAGGCGTATTTACTTGCATAATGAATGCGTACGGCATCATCTTTCAGCATTTGTTCCATAAGGGCTTTCTGGCGGACATCGCGCACGTGGTGGCGCATAAAGTTAGTGGTTTGCATACGTTCTTCCACTTCGTCGGAAATCATATAGCGCCAGTTGCGTCCGGGAAATCCCATGACAAATGTAAAGTCACCTTCGCGGTAACCGGCAAGGCTGATAGTGAGGTGCTTCTTTACTTGCAAAGGTATATTGTCCTGACTGTAAGTTGCAGGCTGTCCGTTCTTGTCGGCATAGATGCGGAATAGGGAGAAGTCTCCTGTGTGGCGCGGCCACATCCAGTTGTCCGTATCGGCTCCGAACTTTCCGATAGAAGAGGGGGGCGCGCCTACCATGCGAATATCGCTGTAAGTGGTCTTGAGAAACAAGTAGTATTTGTTTCCGCCATAGAATGCTTTCAGTTCCGCTTTGCGGCCGGGCGTCAGCGTGATGCCTTGCTCGGAAAGGAAACGGTCGGCTACCATGGTAAGGTATTTGGGAGACAGATAATTCGTTCCGTTCGGGTCGGAATCTATCTGCAACTGTTCGTTGACGTAGTCCGTTACGTCCATTATTTCGTCGATGTAAGTAACAGTGAGGCCTTTACAAGGTAACTCCTCGCTACGTGACATCGCCCAGAAACCGTCCGTCAGATAGTCATGCTCCACGCTACTGTGCTGTTGGATGGCTCCGTAACCGCAGTGGTGATTGGTCAGTACCAGCCCTTCTGCAGAAATAACTTCGCCTGTGCAACCGCCTCCGAAGTGTACTACCGCATCTTTCAAGGCTATGCCGCCGGGATTGTATATTTCTTCGGCGGGAATCAGCAGACCGAGTTCCGTCATGGCGACCTCGTTCTGTTGTTTGAGGTCGGTCAGCATCCACATACCCTCGTCGGCATATGCCGAGAGGATACCGGATGCAAGGAATATTGCAAATATAATTCGTTTCATATCAATATGCGTTAGAATCACTCAACAATATTCATTTCTTTTATCAGATGTCCGCAGTCTCCCAGTTTTTCCAGAATGAAGAGTACGTAGCGGATGTCCAGCGCGATGCAACGTTGCAGGTTGTTATCGAAGTTGATGTCACCGCTCAGGGATTCCCAGTTACCGTCGAATGCGCAACCGATGAGCTGGCCTTCGCCGTTGATGACAGGGCTGCCGGAATTACCGCCGGTGATGTCGTTGGTGGTCAGGAAGCATACGGGCATTATGCCGTCTGCCATGGCATAGCGGCCGAAGTCTTTGTTGAGAATAAGTTCTTTCAGTTTGGCCGGTACTACGAACTCACGGTCTTCGGGGTTCTCCTTTTCGAGAATACCGTCTGTGGTTGTGTAGTAGTTGTAATGCACTGCGTCGCGCGGGCTGTATGACTTCACATTACCATAAGTCAGGCGAAGCGTGAAGTTAGCGTCCGGATAAGACGGTACGGGGAGTTTCATTTCTCCTAAACCGCGGATATATGCTTTGTGCAGCAGGTCAAGTCCGTCGCTCAGGGCGTTGTTCTCCAAGGCAACGGCTCTTATTTTCTCTACTTTCGAGCGTGAGTAGGCGGTAGCGGGGTCTTTCTCAATGACCTTTACCGTAGGCTTCTTCATGAACTTGTCGAAGTTTGTACGGTTGGAGAGAATAGAGTTGTCATATATATCATCTATATAAGCGTTATAGTCGCCTTTGTACTTGTCGCGGATAGTCAGGTAGAAGCCGGGCAGCTCTTCCGGTCTCAGCTTTTGGGCAAGGGCGGGTAAAATAGCTTTGGCTACGGCACGGTCTACTTCGTGGTCATAGTCTTTGTTGTGTATATCATTGAACACTTTTTCCAGTTGTGCTTTGCCGGCAGTGAGCAATGAATCGTTTTTCTCCTCCAATGCTGTTTTAATATTGTCCATAATCATGTACGGGCTGCCAAATTCAATGGCGCCGCTCAATGCTTCGTACAAGTAGTTGAGCTGACGGGTAACAGGCATTCTTTTGGCGATAACACCGTCTATTTTGTCTACTACGCCTTCATATTCAGGCTTGCCTTTGGCAAATTCGGCGAATTTCTTTTCCTGTTCCGCTTTGGCGCCCAGCACATCATTGTCTACGATTGCCTTGTTCATGCCGATAGAGTTCTTCCAGTAGTTACTGCTTCCGGCAAATTTGCTGGCATATTGGATGCGGGTTTTGTCACTGGCATTCATGTATTTGCGCAATACGTCAAGACGAACGCCACGCATATCAATCATTGCTTGGTTGTCGGCTTCCATGCGTTCTTTTACTTCCGACTGGGTAAGGTAACGGCTGGTTCTGCCGGGGAAGCCCATAATCATGGCGTAGTCATTCTCTTGCAGTCCTTTGATGGAAATCGGCAGGAATTTAGGAGTTTGCAAAGGCACGTTGTCTTTGGAGTATTCGGCAGGCTCTCCATTCTTGTCGGCATAGATACGGAACATGGAGAAATCGCCCGTATGGCGCGGCCACATCCAGTTGTCGGTTTCACCGCCGAACTTTCCTACCGAGGAGGGGGGAGCGGCTACCATGCGCACATCGCTATATACCTTATAATAGAACAGATAGAATTTATTTCCTGCATAGAAAGGCAGGGCTTTTACTTCAATGCCCGGCTTGCCTTTCAGATCGCTTTTTTCCAGTTCTTCTTTGGCAAGTTTGCTGAGGAACGGTGCGGTCAGTGCGTTGACTTCCGTTACTTCTCCGGATTTAATTTTTTCGTTTACGAGGTCGGTGATGTCCACAATGCGGTGCACAAAACGGAACTTCAATCCCGGAGTAGGCAATTCTTCGTTGCGGCTCTTTGCCCAGAAACCGTCTGTCAGGTAATCGTGTTCTACGGAGCTATGCTGCTGGATAGCGCCGTAACCGCAGTGGTGATTGGTAAGGATTAATCCTTCCGGCGAAATGATTTCGCCGGTACAACCGCCGCCGAATATGCCTACGGCATCTTTCAACGATACACCGTTCGGGTTATATAAGTCATCTGCTTCGAGCTTCAATCCTTGTTTCTTCATCATGTCGGTGGAATTCTGCTCTTTCATGAGTTGCAGTAACCACATTCCTTCGTCTGCGCGTACGGAGCAGACTGTCAGCACGGCAATAGCCGCAATCAAATACTTCGTTAATTTCATCCTTCTTAGTTTATTGTTAATGTACTATATTGTTTCATTTGAATTTTCCTTCCCGAATAGCTTCCATGATATTGGCAGGCGGACACTGATTCAGTAATTCCTGTTTCATAAAGTCCATGTAAGGGGCTGCATGCTTGAAGAATTTCCGGTAGCCGGCACATAGGTAGTTCAAGCCGGGCTCGCCGCTTGCAGTATGTGCAAAGCGGTTTTTGGGGCATTCGCCATTGCAGGCAAACAACCATTCGCATTCCCGGCATTGGGTAGGGAGTGATTTTTGTTTCATCAGTCCGAAGGCTTGCTGCTGTTCGCTGTACATCATCTCTACCAATGTTTTCTGGTAGATATTTCCCAATTTGTATTCCGGAAACACAAAGTGGTCGCAAGCATATACGTCACCGTTAAATTCCATTACGCCGGCATGTCCGCAGGTTTTTGCCATGGAGCATACTCCCGGTTGCTCGCCTACCCAGTTGGCAAGGGTGGAGTCGAACAGTTGGATGTAGTAAGTGCCCACATCTTGCTTCACCCATTCGTCAAACAGGGTGCAGAGGAAGTTTCCCCATTGTTCCGGGGTGACGGAGAAATCAGCCAGTTCCGTTGCTTTTTCTTTGTCTGCCAATGATGCCAAATGACGTCCGTCCTGATGAGGCGTAATTCGCTCTACAATAGGAGCGAACTGGATATAGCGGGAACCAATCTCTTTGAAGAAGTTATAGAATTCGAGAGGATAGTCGGCATTAAAGTCATTCACTACCGCCATTGCATTCCATTCCACTCCATGTTTCTTCAGTAGGTTGATGCCTTGCATTACTTTGACAAAAGACGGTTTTCCGAGCTTGTTCTTGCGGTACTCATCGTGGAACTCCTGCGGGCCGTCGATGGAAACACCCACCAACCAGTTGTTCTCTTTGAAGAACTCGCACCATTCGTCGGTGAGCATTGTCCCGTTGGTCTGTATGCAGTTGTCTATTGTCCGGCCGTTGGCATATTTCTTCTGCAGTTCCATGGCTTTTTTATAGAAAGCCAACGGACGCATCAGGGTTTCTCCGCCATGCCAAGTGAACAACACCTGTGGCATTGTTTGCGAATTGATATATTCTTCAATGAACTTTTCCAGCAACTCATCACTCATCACGTGTTTGGGATTGTTCACGTACAGTTTGGACTTCTCCAGATAGTAACAATAATCACATGCAAGGTTGCATACGGCCCCTACGGGTTTGAGCATTACATAAAGAGGTTTGGCAAAAGGAGCATAGGTTGACATGTCTTTTTTCCGTTTTTTTATTATTTATAATTGTGCAAAAATACGTAAACCAAATGAAAATTCCTTTCTTTCTATCCGGTTTATAAGGAATATTAATACCTTTGCTGCGTGTAATTCATAAATCGTTTCCTGCATGATTAGAATGAGTGTAAACCGTATTTTGCCTCTTTTGCTTTTACTCGTGTTTTTCACTTCTTGTACCCGGAAGTATAAGGTGGAGGGTAGCTCCTCGGTCACAAGCCTCGACGGGAAAATGTTATTTCTTAAAACTCTTCGGGACGGTCAATGGGTAACTATTGATTCTGCAGAGGTTATTCACGGGCTTTTCTCCATGAAAGGCAGGGTTGACTCTGTGATGATGGTTACTCTTTATATGGACAATGAGGGGATTATGCCGCTTGTGCTGGAAGACGGTAGGATAGAAGTTTCCATCTCAAATACGCAACTGACGGCTAAAGGCACATTTCTCAACAACCAGTTGTATGAGTTTATAGAAAAACGGAACGCACTGGAATTGCAGATAGAGGAACTTGACCGTAAGGAGGCGCGTATGGTGCTGGACGGAGCCAATCTGGAAGATGTCCATAGGGAGTTGGAGCAGGAGGGGGAGAATCTTGTGAAGGAAATGAACAGTTATGTAAAGCAGTTCATCATTGACAATTATGAAAATGTCTTGGGTCCGAGTGTATTTATGATGATGTGCAGTACATTGCCGTATCCTATCATGACCCCGCAGATAGAGGATGTTATGCGAACCGCTCCGTTAACGTTCAAGCAGAATAAGTTGGTAAAGGATTTCCTTTCAAAAGCAAAAGAAAATATGCAGTTGATTGAGGAACATCAGCGTGTCAAGCAAAACGCTTCGGCTGACACTCCCCGTCAGTAAACTGTAACCTGTGTGTGGACTGGGAACCTTAACGGTCTTGGTCTTCGTTTTTAATCATTCCTTTAAATTTCTCCGGAAGACTGCTTTCTACGGCTGCGTATGCTTCAGCCATAGCTGCTTTGATATTTTCCGCGCCTTGCCCTTTGGGGGCAATCGGTTCATGGATGGTCAGTATCATGCGGTGGCGGCGTATCCACTTGCCGGTACGTGGAAGTATCTCGAACGAACCGTCAATGGTAACGGGAACTACCGCCAATTGAAGTTCGTCCGCCAATTGGAAAGCTCCTCTCTTGAAATATCCCATATGCCCGGTGAATGTGCGCGCCCCTTCGGGGAATACCACTAATGATACTCCATTTTTAAGCGATGATTCTGCTTGCTTCATAGTTGCCAATACTTTTCGAGGGCTGGAACGGTCTACAAAGATATGTCCGGCGCTTTCGCAAGCCTTGCCGACAAATGGAATCTTACGAAGGCTTTTCTTCATCATCCACTTGAAGTTTCTTCCCAGAAAACCGTAAATCAGGAAAATATCGAAAGAACCCTGATGATTGGGGACAAACACGTAGGAAGTACGCTTATGGAGTTTCTCCCGTCCGTTTATTTTTACCGGAATAAGCAGAAGATAACAAATCAGTTGTGACCATATTTTACCGGGATAATACCCCCAAATATGGGCGCCGCCCAGCAGTGAACCGATAATTGTGACTAATGCGGTGAGGATAGTCAACACCAATAATATAGGCAGTGCAAAGCAAACTTGATAAATATTATAGAGTATCTTCATGGTTTTTGGGTTTTATTGCCACAAAGATAGACCTTTTTTGTATTTTGCTACTCTTTCTCGCTAACTAATTTTATAACGGTGATTTCGGGCCATGCGCCAAAGCGGAAAGGCAGTCCTACGTAGCCTGTGCCGACATTGACATATAATGCACGTTTGCCTTCGTAGTACATACCGGACCATTCCGGATAAATGAGAGAGGCTAACGAGTGCCCTAACATTTCCATTTGCATGGCATGGGTATGCCCGGAAAGGGTAAGCTCTATGTCAGAGTCCGGCAAGACTTCACGTCGCCAGTGGGTGGGGTTATGGCTGAGCAGAATACGAAACATCCCTTCTGTTCCCCGTAGGGCTTTGGGCAGGTCGGCAAACTGTGAGAAAGGTGGTTCACCATCATTCTCGACACCTACCAGCGCGATGCTGTCACC
This sequence comes from Bacteroides propionicigenes, assembly GCF_018390535.1. Classification (GTDB taxonomy): domain Bacteria; phylum Bacteroidota; class Bacteroidia; order Bacteroidales; family Bacteroidaceae; genus Bacteroides; species Bacteroides propionicigenes. The sequence continues at coordinate 256,793 of NZ_JAHBBW010000003.1, forward strand.
TTTGTGACGCAGGATGGCATACTCGTTATTCAGCATTTTCCAACCCATCTCTTTTTGCTGACTTATTAAATATTCCAAGTTGGCAACTTCCTCTTTCCTGTTGCGCCAACGGTAATATGTGCCGTAATCATGATTGCCGAGAACGGAATATACTCCGTCGGGTGCATGAAGCTGCGAAAGTATTTCTTTGAAATTATCCAGTTCGTGACTTTGCTGATTAACCAAATCACCGGTAAAGACAATGATATCTGCTTGTTGCTCGTTCACCAGCTTTACCAAATGCTGAACGGCTTCCTCTTTTCCCTGCCAACTGCCTATATGTATGTCTGACAGTTGCAGGATGCGGTAACCGTTAAATTCTTTGGGAATATTGGCCGACCTGTATTCCACCTCCTTTACTTCAAAACGTGTAATACCCGCCATTGCTCCATAAAGGATATTGGTAAAAGTGATTGCACCTAATATTATGCCGAGAAGCGTATAAGGAAGCCGGTGGGCAACGAAAGGATAGCGGGGGTTCCTGAATGGCGTATGGAAAATGATGAATGACAGCAACCGGCTGATTCCCCGCATCAATATGCCCAGCAGTGAACAGAGCATAAATACCGTTTTGGGAACGGCAAACAACATTACCGCCACCGCCAGTCTGCCGATGCTTTGAGGATGATGTGACAGGGCATTATCTCCTGTCAGATAGATGTAGTAGATGTATATAGCTACCAGTATGGCGGTAGGAAGCCAATAGGCGCTGCGCCAGATGATATTACGCGTTTTCTTAACAATGTACACCAAATAGATGTACATATCCGGTAAAAGCAGGAATAAGATAAGTATAAGGGTTATTCGGTGCATATATCTTCCAGTTCTTCTATATTCTTTTTAATGCTGTCGAGGTGTTTGTAGATGACTTTCTTATAAATGAAATATATGAGGATTACATCCCATATGATACAGAATCCCAGCATGATAGCTTGTACTATGAGCGGCATCGTATAGTAATCCATCACCCAGTAGAACAGTGCGGTGAAGATGACTGCCCAAATAGCCACTGCCCATACTTCGTAACGAGTCCAGCAGCGGAATGTGGTCATGCGTCGGCTTACTTCGGCTACGGACATTTCGTCTACCCTCGTATTCCTGTTCCAAAGGTAGGTTTTCCAGTCCCACCACATGCCGCCGAGGATAGTGGCGGTGATGAAGGCCAAGAATAGGGCTGTCTTGGTTTGTAAGTGTTCGTTGAAGCCGAAGGTGGGGAGCAGGAGCCATATCAACAAGATAATAGCCAGACCGACCGCACCCACTCCGAGTGAGAAGCGTTGCAGGATTACGAGTCGTCCCAGGCTACGGCGGGTATTCGTTTTATAGCTTGCAATCAGTTCCTTAATTTGTTTTTCATCGGCGATAGGTTCCTTTTGCAACTGTGCATCCAATGCATTCCATGATTTTTTCAGTTCGTCCAGTTCCATATATTATTCCTCCTTGTTCATCTTTTTCAGTTTGTCTTTAATACGGCTGAGTTTAGTGGCCACATTGGTTACAGTCAGTCCGGTGATTTCGGCAATCTCTTCATAGCTTTTCTCTTCCAGATAAAGCAGGATGATGGACTTCTCCAGTTGTCCCAATCGGTTTATCATCCGGTAGAGTTGCCGTAACATGGCTTGCGTTTCGTCATCCTCTTCGCTGCGGTCGGCTTCTTGTGTGAGGGTTACAATCTCCGGAATGTTCTTTTCTTTCCGGATGAAGCTGATACAGGTATTCAAGGCGATACGGTAAATCCATGTCGAGATTTTACATTCCCTTCTGAATTTGGGAAACGCTTTCCAGATGTTGAGCACTACTTCCTGATATAGGTCGCTAAGAGTCGCGTTCGGAGTGGTGTATAAGTAACACACCTTATAGATAACGCGTTCATATTCCCGTATGACGGACATAAACTCTTGTTCTATATTTTCCATTGTATTGTTTCTCGAATCGCTTTTATTTTGTTTGTCGTAACAGAAACCGGAAAATCACACTTTTAGCATTCAACTCTTCAGATTTTCTGCAAGAAACTTTCGCATTTCATCAATCGGCTTACCGCGTCGGCGGGCATAATCTTCCAATTGGTCTTCGCCAATCTTGCCTACGGCAAAATAGTGTGACCGGGGATGTGAAAACATAAGTCCGCAGACAGAGGAATGCGGATACATGGCTCCGTTTTCGGTTAGCGTGATGCCTATTTGTTTCATATTCAGGAGTTCGTCCAGTATGAAGTTTACGGACTGGTCGGGCAGGGAAGGATAACCCACTGCCGGACGAATACCCTGAAATTTCTCAGCCAGTAAGTCCGGGATGGAGAGTGACTCGTCGGGAGCATATCCCCATGCCGCTTTACGTACATATTCGTGCATTTTCTCTGTTGCAGCTTCGGCGAGCCGGTCTGTCAAAGTTTGTACAAGGAGATGTTTGTAAGGGTCGTCTTGGTAGTAACCTTCGCTCTCCGCGCTGATGGAAGAGGCAAAAAGGCCTATCGTATCGGCTATTCCGGATGAAAGGGGGCGTATGAAGTCGCTCAGGCAGAGAAACGGGCCTCCATCCGGACGAGGAGTCTGTTGGCGGAGCAGGGGGAACACCGTATCTTCAATAATGAGGTTGTCTCCTTCTGCATTAGCACGGCACAGCCTGTAGATGCACTGAACCGTAAGGGATTCATCCAGCCGGTTGAGTATCCTGTTGGCTTCCTTAAACAGTTGCATGGCTTCGGCAGCTTTGGCACGTTCTTCTTGTGGAAAAGCCGCAAGCCACATGGCGCGGCAGGAATCACAGCCGTGAATGTTGGCGATTGCCGCAAACTTGGGTTGGAAGCCCCAAGCATGGAAAAAATAAATCCAGTTGATGTAGGGACTTACCTCGTGGACTTTATAATTGATAGTTGGCAATTGATGATGTATATATAGGTTATTCTCTGAATCGGTTAACATATTACGCTCCGGCTGACGGGTAATCGAATCTCAGTTCTTCACCGCGATAAGAATCATCCACCGTATCGCCATTGTAGACAAGATGTCCGTTGGCAAATGTCTTTTCCACTTTCCAGTTGAACGTATGTCCTTCTAAAGGACTCCAACCGCATTTACTCAAAATCTTGTCCGTAGTAACTTCCCAAGGAGAGTTGGGACGTACCAGCACTAAGTCTGCCTGATAGCCTTCGCGGATATATCCACGTTGACAGATGCCGTATATTCGGGCAGGAGCATGACACATTTTTTGGACAATCGTTTCCAATGAGAAAACTCCTTCGTCCACCAGTCCGAGCATACTGACGAGAGAAAACTGTATCATGGGCATACCGGACATCGCTTTCAGTGCGCCTCCCTCTTTTTCACTCAGCAGGTGAGGGGCATGGTCGGTAGCTATCACATCAATCAATCCGGAATTGACAGCCGTCCGCAGAGCTTCCCTGTCCGCTTTTCGTTTGACGGCAGGATTACACTTGATGCGTGCGCCCAGACTGTTGTAGTGAGATAGTGAAAAAAGTAAATGTGCTACACAGGCTTCGGATGTGATATTCTTGTCTTCCAAAGGCTCATCACTGAATAGTCGCAGTTCTTTGGCGGTGGACACGTGCAGAATATGCAGGCGTGCTCCTGCAATCCTTGCCAGACGGATAGCCAAATCGGAAGACGTATAACAAGCCTGAACGGAGCGGATGCCGGGGTGGGCGTTGACGGGAATCTCGTCCGCTCCTTGATATTTTGTCTTGTATTTCTCGATGTTGGCTTTTATTATTTCCTGATCTTCGCAATGGGCGGCAATCAGCATATCCGTACCATTGAATATTTTCAGCAGACTATTCATCTTGTCTACCAGCATATTGCCGGTGCTGGAACCCATAAACAGCTTGATGCCGCAAACACGATGTTTGTCCAGCTTGTCAAATTCCGTATAGTTATTGTTGGTTGCACCGAAGTAGCAGGAGTGGTTGACGATACATTTTTCATTCAGCAAGTCGAACTTGGCATTCAGGGCATCCAGTGTTACAGTCAGCGGATTGGTGTTGGGCATATCCATAATGGATGTCACACCGCCGGCGGCTCCCGCACGGCTTTCCGTCAGGATATCCGCTTTATGGGTAAGGCCCGGGTCGCGGAAATGCACGTGGTCGTCAATGATGCCGGGCAACAGGTAGCAGCCTGTTGCGTCAATCACTTCTTCACAAGGAGCGGAGAGAGGTTTCCAGTTGGTGAGAACTTCGGCGATGCGTCCGTTTTCTATAACGACCGAACCTTGGATGGACTGTCCTTCGTTGACAATCGTAGCGTTGTGTATCAGCGTCCTTTTCATATCTTTAGTTTTTTAAGTTTGGATATTTATGAAACCAGCTATTCCACTTCAGCCGGATAACTCCGAACACGGCTTCTCCGAAAATGCTGCTGTTCATCTTGGATGTTCCCAGTTCGCGGTTGATGAAGATAACCGGTACTTCCTTCACATTCGCCCCGCATTTATAAGCGGTGAACTTCATTTCTATCTGGAAAGCATAGCCTTTAAAGCGGATGCCGTCCAGATTGATGGTCTGCAATACCCTGCGGCGGTAGCACACAAAGCCGGCAGTGGTATCGTGGATGGGCAGCCCCGTAATGATACGTACATATTTGGAGGCGAAATAAGACATCAGTACACGTCCCATAGGCCAGTTCACCACATTCACGCCGCTGACGTAGCGTGAGCCGATAGCCACATCCGCCCCTTCTTCGGCACAAGCCCGGTAGAGGCGGGGTAGGTCTTTGGGGTTGTGGCTGAAATCGGCATCCATTTCGAATATATATTCATAGTCGCGTTGCAACGCCCATTTGAATCCGGCTATGTAGGCCGTGCCCAAACCCAGCTTTCCTTTGCGTTCCACCATAAACAGGCGGTCGGAAAACTCCTGCTGCAAGTCTTTTACGATAGCGGCTGTGCCGTCGGGTGAGCCGTCTTCGATGATAAGTATGTGGAATCCGTGCTCCAAGGCAAAAACGGCACGGATGATATTCTCGATGTTTTCCCGTTCGTTGTAGGTGGGGATGATGACAATACTGTCTGATGTCTGCATATTCATTGAAAATATATGGGGCTTATTAATGGGAACAAATGTAGTGCTTTTCTATTACTTACAGACAAAACTAAGGATTATTTATGTATTTTTGCAACGGAAATTCACCGTAACAATGATTATTACCGAACTGCAACAATTATATGCCGCCCATCTCAATGTAGAGGGTGTGTGCAGGCTGCTAAAGGACAATTCCGTCCGTCATCTTTATTGTAGCGGCTTGTGCGCTTCTGCCGCTTCGCTGTTTTCGTCCGTGCTGGTACAGCGGGCGGAATGTCCGTTTGTTTTTATCCTCGGCGATTTGGAAGAAGCCGGATATTTCTATCACGACCTGACACAGATTTTGGGAACCGAACAGGTGTTGTTCTTCCCCTCCTCCTTCCGCCGTGCCATAAAATACGGGCAGAAAGATGCCGCTAACGAGATTCTCCGTACGGAAGTGCTGAGCCGCCTGCAGAAAGGCGAGGAAGGGCTTTGTGTAGTTACCTATCCGGATGCGCTGGCAGAAAAGGTTGTTTCCCGTAAGGAACTGGGAGATAAAACCTTGAAACTCCATACGGGCGAAAAGGTGGATATGAACTTTGTTACGGAGGTGCTGCGCAGTTACGGTTTCGAGTACGTGGATTATGTGTACGAGCCGGGGCAATATGCCGTGCGCGGCAGCATTATCGATGTATTTTCCTTTTCTTCCGAATTTCCTTTCCGTATAGACTTCTTTGGAGATGAAGTGGAGAGCATCCGTACTTTTGAGGTGGAGAGCCAGCTTTCCAAAGAGAAGAAAGAAGATATTGTCATAGTCCCCGATTTGAGCCGTAGCTTGGAGCAGGGCGGCAATGGCGGAATGGTATCTTTCTTGGATTTCCTTCGGCCGGACACCTTGCTGGCGATGCGTGATTTCCTCTGGTTGCGTGAGCGCATTCAGACCGTTCACGATGAATCGCTGACCGCTGCTGCCATTGCCGCCCGCGAGGCCGAAGAAAACGGTGCAATCTCTCTGGAAGGAAAGTTGATTGACGGGGGAGAATTTACCTTGCGTGCACTCGATTTCCGCCGTATGGAATTCGGCGCGAAGCCTACAGGAACACCGGATGCGACAGTGTCATTCAGTACCGCCGCACAACCTATCTTCCATAAGAATTTCGACTTGGTGGCGGAAAGTTTCCACGACTATCTTTCCCGCAACTACACCCTCTATATATGCAGTGACAGCCTGAAACAAACCGACCGTATCCGTGCTATCTTTGAAGACCGGGGAGATGATATATCCTTTACCTCCGTTGAGCGTACCTTGCATGAGGGTTTTGCCGATGATACTTTGCGTCTCTGCATCTTTACCGACCACCAGCTGTTCGACCGTTTTCACAAATACAACCTGAAAAGCGATAAAGCCCGTAGCGGCAAGGTGGCTTTGAGCCTGAAGGAGTTGAACCAGTTTACTCCCGGAGATTACGTGGTGCATACCGACCACGGCGTGGGACGTTTCACGGGACTGGTGCGTATTCCTAACGGAGATACGACGCAAGAAGTGATGCGTCTGGTCTATCAGAATGACGATGTGGTCTTTGTCTCCATCCATTCTTTGCATAAGGTTTCCAAGTACAAAGGCAAAGACGGTGAAGCCCCCCGCCTCAACAAGCTGGGTACCGGTGCATGGGAGAAATTGAAAGACCGCACCAAAACCAAGATTAAGGATATAGCCCGCGACCTGATAAAGCTCTATTCGCAACGGCGCGAGGAGAAGGGCTTTCGATACAGCCCCGACAGTTTTCTGCAACGGGAACTGGAAGCGTCTTTCATTTACGAGGATACCCCCGACCAAAGCAAGGCAACCGCCGACGTAAAGGCGGATATGGAAAGCGCCCGCCCCATGGATAGGCTGGTATGCGGCGACGTAGGCTTCGGCAAGACCGAGGTTGCCGTGCGTGCCGCTTTCAAGGCGGTGGCGGACAATAAACAGGTTGCCGTCCTCGTTCCCACCACCGTTCTTGCCTATCAGCATTTCCAGACTTTTAAGGAACGTCTGAAAGGCCTGCCTTGCCGTGTGGAATATCTGAGCCGTGCCCGGACGGCGGCACAGGTCAAAGCCGTTATCAAGGGTCTTGCGGACGGTGAGGTGAATGTCCTTATCGGAACCCACCGCATTCTGGGTAAAGACGTTAAGTTCAAAGACCTCGGCTTGCTGATTATCGACGAAGAACAGAAGTTCGGTGTCTCCGTCAAGGAGAAGCTCCGCCAACTGAAAGTGAACGTGGATACCCTGACCATGACCGCCACACCCATTCCCCGCACCTTACAGTTCTCCCTGATGGGTGCGCGCGATTTGAGCGTCATCCAGACGCCGCCGCCCAACCGTTATCCCATTCAGACGGAAGTGCATACGTTCAGCGATGAGATTATCACCGATGCCATCAACTTCGAAATGAGCCGCAACGGACAGGTGTTCTTTGTAAACAACCGCATTTCCAATCTCTCTGAACTGAAAGCGATGATAGAGCGCAACATCCCCGATTGCCGTGTATGCATCGGTCACGGGCAAATGGAACCTGCCGAACTGGAAAAGATTATTTTCGACTTTGTCAATTATGATTATGACGTATTGCTCGCCACTACCATTATTGAGAGCGGCATCGACATACCGAATGCCAATACCATCATCATCAATCAGGCGCAGAATTTCGGCTTGAGCGACCTGCACCAGATGCGCGGTCGTGTGGGGCGCAGCAATAAAAAGGCCTTCTGCTACTTGCTGGCTCCTCCCTTGTCCTCGCTTACGCCGGAAGCCAAACGCCGCTTGCAGGCCATCGAGAACTTCTCCGACTTAGGCAGCGGCATCCACATCGCCATGCAGGACCTCGACATTCGCGGTGCGGGCAATATGCTTGGCGCAGAGCAAAGCGGCTTCATTGCCGACTTGGGTTACGAAACTTATCAGAAGATATTGTCCGAAGCCGTACATGAGCTGAAGACCGACGAGTTTGCCGATCTCTATGCCGACGAACTGAAAGGCGACGGCACTATCAGCGGCGAGCAATTTGTAGACGAGTGCCAGGTAGAGAGCGATCTTGAATTGTTGCTGCCCGCCACTTACGTCACCGGTAGCAGTGAGCGTATGTTGCTCTATCGCGAACTGGACGGTCTGACGCTGGACAAGGATGTAGACGCCTTCCGCGCCCGCCTCGAAGACCGTTTCGGACCTATTCCCCCCGAAACGGAAGAGTTGCTCCGTATCGTTCCCCTACGCCGTCTTGCGGCACGTCTGGGAACGGAGAAGGTGTTCCTCAAAGGTGGTCGTATGACGCTGTTCTTTGTCTCCAATCCGGACAGCCCTTACTATCAGAGCCGGGCTTTCGGCAAAGTCATTGCCTACATGATGAAATACACCCGCCGTTGCGACCTGCGGGAGCAGAATAACAAGCGGAGTATGGTGGTGAAGGATGTCACTACCGTGGAAGAGGCTGTGGTGGCGTTGCAGGAGATTGTGGCGATGCAGGTGGAAGAATAGGTTAGTCTGTTGTTCGCTTGATATATATCTTGTGTGACCCTCTGCCAGTATGGCCGATTCCGCTTTCAGGCATTTCGCTCCACTGTTTCAGCTCTTGTGCAGCGGCGTTGCGCAGTAGTCCTGTCAGTTCGCAGTAATCACCTACTTTCAGTAACGGATGTGACTCTAAATAGTCCTGCGCCAGTTTCAGCCGTTGTTCGGCGGTGTAGCGTGAGGAAGAGTACCGGAACTTCCATTTAGAGCGGTCCAGTATGCAACTCCGTCCTGTCTCGTAGATAAAATCCTTGTCTGCACGGAAGTTGATGTTGTCCACACAGATACTTCTTACGTTGCGTTTTTGTCCGCCTTGTTCGGCGCTTTCCCGTTCAAAGCCTTCGCGCAGCCCTAATGAGGGAGTGAATACACCCAGTCCGTCCACTTTCACCGAGTGCCCTTGCCCCATTTCACGGGCTATGGCTTGGGTGAGTGATTTTACCAGTCCGACGATGTCGCCGGGAGTGAAAGTGCTGGCGTAGTTGATGTGTTGTGCAAGGTAATCCAAGTCTACTTGTCCCCAAATCTTGATGCGGGGGAAGAGTATTTTTTCGCCGTCTTCGTTGGGAAGATTAGAGGTCTGCATTTGATATTCTGCCATGATATTTCTTGTTGTTTACGGGTTGATAATTCGGTGATTGATGTCCGTCCTGCATAGGGCTAAGGAAGAAGTGGCATGGGATAGGGACAGAAGTAGGCAGACTTGCTTACCGAGGAGGCTTAACCTATGCTTTAAACTGTATCTTCAGTTTAAAGATATGTATCTTTAGGCTGGAGATGGCGGTCTTTAACCTAAAGATGTTCATCTTGAGCGTAAAGATACGGCTTATTTCCTATATGAGCAAGCTTTTCTCCTAAGAAGTGGGTGTTTGAAAACAGGAGTGTGTATGTTTCTTTATGGATAGCTGACGGTTAGTATCTTCTTATCCTTATATGTATAGGGGCGGCATCAGCTCCTGATACCCGTGTTTTTGTATGCGAATATTTTAGAATTTATTATAGTGTCATTCAGATTATATTTTAGTGGAGTCAATCTACCCGTAAAAGCCTTATTTACAATAAAAAAGAGGAAAATCATCTCTGAATTTCCTCTTATCTTTTGGGGTGACTGAAGGGACTCGAACCCTCGACATTCAGAACCACAATCTGACGCTCTAACCAACTGAACTACAGTCACCATGTTGTTGCATTTCTTAAATGCGGTGCAAAGATAGGGATAATCTTTGATATTACAAATATTTCGATGAATATTTTCAATTAAAAATAGCTATTTGTTATTCTCATAAATTCCTGTGTTGTGCTGTAATAGGAGATTTCGTGAGTTTTTTATAAAGATATTCAGGCGATTACGAGCCGATTCCGGTAAGTTGTCAGCCGATGAGTAGGAAGGATATAAAATGTAATTTTTTTCTCCAGTGAGAGTGGGACGAGCGGTCCACACCAAGGTATATCCACACCGGATGACACGGGAGAATGGAAAAGAAGAGACAAAAGGCTTGAGTGACGGTGAATAACTCAAATTGTTTTGCAATGGATGAATAGGATTGGGAAGAGGATATTTTTCAAGTTCTAGCGTAAAGATAAGGCCACCGTCCGTATTTGCGGTACTCATGTTGGAGATGAAGTTTCCTAAAGAATAGACAACAGCATGTTGTTGATTGCCATCCTTGCGTAATTCCATAGGCTGGATTACGTGTGGGTGTGAACCAATAATATGGGTTACTCCTTGTTCCAGCAGCCAGTCAGCAAGTTCGCGTTGCGCGTGATTAGGGAGTGATTGATATTCTTCTCCCCAATGCATACAGGCTATAATGGCGTCCGGACGTACGGCTTGAGCACTATGTATATCCTTTAGAATTGTTTCTTTGTTGATATAATTGACAATGTTGGGCGCAGATGCTTTGATTCCATTAGTACCGTAAGTGTAGTTGAGTATAGCTATGCAAAAACCTTTTTTCCGGATGAAAAGAGGATAGTGTTGCCTGCGTTCCATGCTGTTACGGTAAGTGCCTGCATGGGGTATGGAGAGAGAATCCATTTGCGCGATAGTACGTTCCAGTCCTTTCTTGCCACGATCCAGACAATGGTTGTTTGCGGTAAGAAGAACATCGAATCCTGCATCTTTGATAGCTTGCAGATATTCGTCGGGTGCACTGAAAGTGGGATAACCTCGGTAGGGTTTTCCACCGAGAGTTACTTCAAGGTTGCCTATTGCAATATCGGCACGGGAGATTTCTTTCTTTACGAGGGAGAAATAAGAGGAGTAATCATATTTCCCGCCGGAAGTACGGGCAGCATCTATTTGTGCTTGATGTTGCATCAAGTCTCCTACAAATAATAGTGTAATCCTTTCCTGCGAGGAAAGGGTTACACTATATAGTAGAGAGATAAGGGTGATGAGGGCTTTCATCATCCTTGTTATTGGTAAATAGCTTTCTTGCCTGCCAGAAGTGTGTTTTTCATTAAGGAGACAATGGTCATCGGACCTACACCACCGGGCACAGGAGTGATGAATGAACATTTTGGAGCAACCTCATCGAACTTGACGTCACCGGTCAGTTTGAAGCCGGATTTTTTGGTTGTGTCCGGTACACGAGTAGTACCTACGTCAATAACAACTGCACCTTCCTTCACCATTTCCGCTTTTACGAAGTTGGGTTGCCCCAATGCTGCGATAATAATATCGGCTTCTTGGCACTCTTTTACCAAATCCTTGCTGCGGCTGTGACAAACGGTTACCGTGGCGTCACCCGGGTAAGCTTTTTGCATCATGAGGGCAGCCATAGGTTTACCTACGATGTTGCTGCGTCCCAGTACAACACATTTCTTTCCGGAAGTTTCTATTTTGTATCTTTTCAGTAGCTCGAGAATACCGTTGGGGGTTGCGGAAACGTAGCAAGGCAGCCCTATGGACATACGTCCTACATTGATAGGATGGAAGCCGTCCACGTCTTTGCGATAGTCGATGGTTTCGATCACTTTCTGTTCCGAGATATGTTTGGGTAAGGGTAGTTGGACGATAAAACCGTCTACATCTGCATCCTCATTCAGCTCGCGCACTTTCGCCAGTAACTCTTCTTCCGTTACATCTGCCTCATAACGAATTAGCGAGGATTTGAATCCGCATACTTCACAAGCTTTTACTTTGGCGGCTACATAGGTTTCGCTGCCACCGTCGTGTCCTATAAGGATAGCTGCCAAGTGAGGACGTTTTCCGCCGCGTGCCACTATATCAGCTACTTCTGCTGCAATTTCCTGTTTTACTTGTTCGGAAATTGCTTTTCCGTCAATTAGTGTCATATTCAATATTGTTGTATTAGTTATTATTTGCATAGCATTATTCGCAAAAGTAGACTAAATAACCGAATAAAGCAAAAATCCCGCCGATTTCATTTAATATATGAAATCGGCGGGATGTATGTGCAGAGACTTTTTTCTTATCTTTTCAGTTTCGGCATCATCTTGCCCATTTTGCTGCCGGTCACCATTTTCATCATTTTACGGGTCTGGTCAAACTGTTTCAGTAAGCGGTTTACTTCTTGAATATTTGTGCCGCTACCTTTAGCGATACGTTGACGACGTGATCCGTTCAGAATTGCCGGGTTGCTGCGTTCTTCCGGGGTCATGGAGTAGATGATTGCTTCGATGCTCTTGAAAGCGTTGTCATCAATATCAATATCCTTGATGGCTTTGCCAACTCCCGGTATCATGGAAGCAAGTTCTTTCAGATTACCCATTTTCTTGATTTGCGCAATCTGACTCAGGAAGTCGTTGAAGTCGAACTGATTCTTCGCAATCTTCTTTTGCAGACGTTTGGCTTCTTCTTCATCATATTGCTCTTGTGCGCGCTCCACCAATGATACGATGTCACCCATACCGAGAATGCGGTCGGCCATACGGGCAGGGTGGAACTGATCGATAGCATCCAACTTTTCGCCGGTTCCGACAAACTTGATAGGCTTGTTTACTACGGACCGGATAGAAAGAGCGGCACCACCGCGGGTATCACCATCCAACTTGGTCAATACCACACCATTGAAGTCTAAACGCTCATTGAATTCTTTGGCGGTGTTTACGGCATCCTGACCGGTCATGGAGTCTACCACAAACAAGATTTCGTTTGGGTTAATGGCAGCCTTGATTGCAGCAATTTCGTTCATCATCTCTTCGTCTACCGCCAAACGACCGGCTGTGTCGACGATTACGAGATCATATCCTTTTTCTTTAGCTTCCTGTATGGCGTTTTGGGCTATGGCTATCGGGTCTTTGCTGTCCGGTTCGGAGTACATGGGTACTTCAATCTGCTCTGCCAGTACGCGTAACTGTTCGATGGCAGCGGGACGGTATACGTCGCAGGCTACCAATAAAGGCTTCCTGTTCTTTTTAGTTTTCAACATGCGTGCCAACTTTCCGGAGAAAGTTGTCTTACCGGAACCCTGCAGACCGGACATCAAAATAACAGCCGGTTTGGAGTCTATATTGATTTCCGCTGTTTCACCACCCATGAGTTGCGTTAACTCATCGTGTACGATTTTTACCATTAATTGGCTGGGTTTTACGGCTGTCAGTACGTTTTGTCCCAAAGCCTTTTCCTTAACGGTATCGGTGAAGTTCTTGGCAACTTTATAGTTTACGTCGGCATCTAGAAGTGCTTTACGCACGTCTTTCAGTGTTTCCGCTACATTAATCTCGGTGATTTTACCTTCACCTTTCAAAATTTTAAACGACCTCTCAAGTCTCTCGCTTAAATTATCGAACATATTATCTTATTACAATTACTAAATTACAATTTACTCTTATTGAGGCGCAAAAGTACAAAAAATACCTGTAACTGCCTTCTTTTAAAGGCAGAATATTATTGCAACCTTGCAGCAGGATAGGTGAAAAGAATGGTCGGACCTTCCGGTGCATCAGCGAGAACTTGATAAGTACCACCAAAATGCTTTAGCAACAAACGGTTGATTTCATGCCGTATAGAACTTTCCTGACCATTATGTTTTCTGTCAGCTAAAGGTGAGTTGATTACTTTGAAGTATAAAATATCTTCACTTTTATCTAAACTGAAATGGACTTCATTGTGCTCTTGGACTGTTAAAGGGCCCGTTAGTGTACTGATTATCATTTGCATTATCCGGTTGCAGTCAGTGTGTATAATATACTCTTGTACCGAACTTTGGAAGCGAATGTGCAGATTGCTATTTTGCATTTGTGCGGAGCATACGGCATCATTACAAAGTTGGACTACGTCATAGTTGGTCAACTGATATTTCATCATGTCGGCTTCCAGCCTTGATAAATCCAAAACATTGTTTACCAATAACATCAGTTTTTCTGTGTTTTGTTGTATGATATCAGAATATTCCTTACGGCTTTTCTCATTGATGTCTGTATCAGTGGCTATGAGTTGTGAAAAGCCAACTACGCTGTTAAGTGGTACGCGAATAGCGTGGCTCATGTTGGATAGGAAGCGGCTTTTCTGTTCATTGGCTTCTTCTGTTTTCCGGGTAGCTTCTTGTGTCTCTTTTTCGGAAAGTTTAAGCTCTCGTCGTATTCGGCTAATGCGTATTGTGTAAGTGATACATAATATTAATATGATAGCTACTACCGCTAAAATAATAATTTGTATATATCCTTTTAACCGTCCTTGCTCCAATATTAGTTGGTTGAAGTGATAAGATTCTTTTATTTCTTCCAATTGTTGGCTGGATACAGCGACACTTAAAGAGTCCTCTATTTGAGTAGCCTTTTCATAGAGTGGTAATGCTTCGGCATACCGTCCCATTGCTTTCAGGATGTCGGCTTTATAGCCTGTTTCTTCAGCATAATCAGATATGTCGAAATTGTTTTTTTGTACAAAACGGATTGCGCTATCGGCAATGGCAAGAGCTGTGTCATATTCTTTGAGGGAGAGATGATATGCGATTGCCATATTCTGATAAATAACCAAGTAGGGTAGGAAAGTGTTAGGAGTAATGTATGAAGAGCATTTTTCATAATGCTTTTCTGCCAGTTTTTTATTGCCGGTCTCTATATATAGATAAGTGTAATACATTTCTACGTACAGATATTGACTGGACATGCTGTTTAATACTGCCGGATTGTTGTGTATTATATCGTCCAGTACTTTTCGGGTCTTGTCTAAATATGTTTTGAGGTCGGTATAGTTTTTTACTTGTTTGCTGAAAGCGATAAGCTGACTCAAAATATTAATTTGTGTACCGGGATGAGTAACTTGTGGTAATAACTCGTAGAGCCTTTTGAGCACTTTGTCTTCATCTTTCCAGCGGTTAGTTTCGTGGTAGATGTTGGCCAAGCATTGGTAGGCGGAAACTTCTCCGGTCACACTCTTTATGCTTTGAGCTTTTTCCAACATTTTGGATGCTTCGTTAAAAGCATATTCGTATTGGTAATTGTATATATAGGTATTGATAAGTAACTTTTGTGAATCGAAGTAGACTTTCCAGTATTGAATACTTTGGGCTATGGGTTTTATCAAGTCAACCCATTTACTTATGCTGTCTTGTTCGCCGTCATTGTTATAATAATAGAGAATCTGGAAATATGCACCATCGCACATATGCAGTTTATTGTTTTGTAATTGTGCTTCTTTGTATAGCTCTTGAGCGTATTTGAGTGCGTGAGAAGTGCCTTGAGAAGATAATATTATTTGTTGAAGTACTTTTAAGCGAGTGATGTCGTGAGGTAATGTGGGTAGTACTGTCAGTAAGCTGTCAGTAATTGATGACGTATAATCTTTGCTCCAACCGGAAAATATTTGCAGGGTAAAGAACAGTATGAATAGTAATCTTCTCATTGTGCTTCCTTCTCTTTATTATTGATGGTGGTAGGTTGGATAGGGTGCGTAAATACAAACCGTGAACCATCCTTGTAATCAGTGTCAATCCAAATTTTGCCGCCAAAGTGCTCAACAATCAGCTGGCAGATAGACAGCCCTAACCCACTTCCTTGCGCATTCTCGTCCAGCTTCTCAAAACGGTTAAATATTTTGTCTTGTTTTTCAGGAGCAATCCCGCATCCGGTATCGGTTACTGAGAATAATGCCATATTGTCCTGCATATCCAATGTAAGAGTTATGCTGCCTTCTGTTGTGAACTTGGTCGCATTGATGAGTAAGTTTATAAGCAATTGTTGCAAGCGAGCTTCATCAGTGTATAGTTCAAGCTTCTTTAAAGAAGTTTGAAACGTAACAGTAGCGGCTGTTTGCTTTATTTTGTCTACGGTGTCAATAACGTTTTGACAAAGGAAAATGGCGTCATGAATTCCGAAATGAAATTGCATTTTTCCTCTCTCCAGACTGGATAGGTCTACTACATCGTCTATTAACTTTAATAATAAATCTGAATTTTGCTGAATAATGTCATTGCATTGTTTGCGTATCTCTGTATCTATATTACTATCGGTCAGTATGGAAGAAAAACCGGAAAGTGCGTTTAAGGGAGTACGTATTTCGTGACTCATATTCGACAGGAACAGGCTTTTGGTGCGAATAGAATTCTCTGCATTTTTTTGTGCTTTGTCCAGCTTTTGTCTGGATACCGCCAAGTGTTTGTTTCCCTTTTTTATGCGGAAAGCAAAGATCGCAAATATACTCAGGATGATGATACTGCCTATGATCAGATAAAATAATATTCGGTTTCTCTGTGCTTGATTGTCCAATTCAAGACGGTCTACTTGATATACAATATGTAGTAAGTTTATTTGAGAAGTGTAACTATGAGCATCGATAGAGTCACGTGTGGCCCTAATAGTATGATATGCTTCGCAAGCCTCTTTGTACTGTCCTAATTCTTTATGTATGTAAGCTATCTTCTTTCGAATTTTTAGATAATTATTATATACATCTACATTGTTGGATTTGCTGGCAAGTTCTATAAATATTTTAGCTGCTTTTGTATAATCTCCGGTTTCTCGCGCATATTCAGCCTGCATATATCTCAAGATGCTGGTATGGAAAGAAGAAGGCATCCGGTTGTTAGTATTTTCAGCTTCACTGATGTATTGCCGGGCTTTATCCAAGTCATTGTTACGCAGGTAATAGTAGGCCTGATAGGCATAAAGAAGAAAAGGATTCAGATGCCTGTTCTTGTAAATTTCACTCATGCGCTCTAAATAGGCTTTGGCTTCGTCCATACGCTTGAGTTTGATGAGAGTAGGGATTAATTGTATGAATATTTTCTCCTGTACTTTCTCCGTATCGGGTATTTTCTTCAAAATCTTGATTGCTTTTTCATACTCCTCTTTGGCTTCAGATCTCATGCCGGCATTGAGGTAGATGTCTCCAAACGCAAAATAAGACAGGGAAATACCTATGTTGCATTCCATTAATCGAGCTTCGGTCATCATGGCATTGGCTTTTTTCAAGGCTTCGGATATTTGAGCCCGAAAGGAATAAGCATACACAGCCATCTGTTTCATGAGAAACATATGTTTGTAATCTTTCTTTTGGCGGAAGATGTCCACGATTTCATCTTCCCATTGAATGATGTCAGCTGGTGTTGCATCTTTGGAATAGGCCAGATTGTTGTCCATCAACTCCTTGATAAGATGAAGATGCTGGTTGTTCGTAGCTTTTGAAACAGAAAAAGCCCAGGGGTATATCCCAAGCAATAAAAAGATTAAGATTATGTTTGTTCTATATGTTTTCACCTTCTTGTTCTTTTCATTACACGAAAGAAATAATAACGTGTGGCAAAAATAATTAAAAAAGAGCGGAATAATACAATTATCCCGCTCTTTTTATTTCTTGTTGCTATTTCTTGTTTCTAATAAGAACTTAGCTGTTCATGCTCATTAAGAATTCATCATTGTCTTTGGTTTTTTCCAAACGGTCTTTTACGAAATCCATTGCTTCTATCGGATTCATGTCGGCAAGGTATTTGCGGAGAATCCACATACGATCCAATGTTTGCTTATCTTGTAGCAAGTCGTCACGACGAGTACTGGAAGCAACGATGTTGACAGCCGGGAAGATACGTTTGTTGGACAGGTTACGGTCGAGCTGTAACTCCATATTACCTGTACCCTTGAATTCTTCAAAGATTACTTCATCCATCTTAGAACCGGTATCGATAAGTGCCGTTGCAAGGATAGTTAACGAACCGCCTCCCTCAATATTGCGGGCAGCACCGAAGAAACGTTTGGGTTTGTGCAGTGCATTGGCATCCACACCACCGGACAGTACTTTGCCTGAGGCTGGGGAAACGGTATTATAAGCACGTGCTAAACGGGTTATTGAGTCAAGGAAAATGACAACGTCGTGTCCGCATTCTACCATTCTCTTGGCTTTCTCCAAAACAATGCCTGCGATTTTTACGTGACGTTCTGCCGGTTCGTCGAAAGTGGAGGCGATGACCTCTGCGTTTACAGTACGTGCCATATCGGTTACTTCTTCCGGACGTTCGTCAATCAACAGCATAATCATGTAAACTTCCGGGTGATTGGCTGCAATGGCATTGGCAATGTCTTTCATTAAGATAGTCTTACCTGTTTTGGGCTGTGCTACAATTAATGCACGTTGTCCTTTGCCGATGGGAGCGAAAAGATCTACTACGCGAGCAGACATGGAATCAGAATATCCTCCTTTGCAAAGTTTGAATTTCTCATCAGGAAAAAGTGGGGTAAGATGTTCAAATGGTACACGATCGCGTACAAAAGCCGGATCACGCCCGTTAATTTTGGATACCTTTACCAGCGGGAAGTATTTCTCACCTTCCTTGGGGGGACGGATAACGCCTTCCACAACATCACCGGTCTTTAAGCCGAATAACTTGATTTGTGATTGTGAAACGTAGATATCGTCGGGAGAAGAAAGGTAATTGTAATCGGATGAACGCAGAAAACCATAGCCGTCTTGCATGATTTCCAATACACCGGTTCCGGTAAGTATATCGTCGAATTCGTATGCCTTTTCACGTTCTATTGTAGGTTTGCGTTCGGGAGCAACATTGTTTTCATTATTGTTTTGTTGCTGGGTGGGACGCTGTTGCTGCTGTGCAGGACGTTGACTGTTATTGTTGTTACGATTATTGTTATATGGAGTATTGCTTTCGCGGGGACGGAGACGGGGACGCTGTTGTTGCGGTTGTTCTGCAGCAGGAACGGGAGTTTCTGCTTTAGTAGCTTCAAATTTTCCGATGAGTTCTGATGGTAATTCTATTTTTTCCGTAGGCAGGTCCTCTATAGGGATAAAATCGTCTTCTACTTCCGATAAGATAGGACTTTCATCCGGTGTGGGTTGGGGTTGGGGGATTGCAGCAACTTTTTTGAGTTCTGCCTTTTGGGGCTCTGTGATTTCTGCTTTAGCTTCTGTCTGAACGGTTTTAGGTGTCTTGGACGCTTCGGTAGCTGGAACTGCTTCTTGTTTTATTTTACGAGGACGTCCCGGTTTACGTTTGGGAGTTTCAGCTTCTGCTACAGGAGCAGCAGCAACCGGTTCTTTTGCGGCTTCTGCAGCTTGTACAGCAGCTTGTGAGACCGGCGTTTCTTCGTTTTTTCCTTTTGTAAGGTCTCCATTTTTGTTGGTTGTGAACACCTTGTCGGCTCCTTCTTTCTTGACCGTTACGCGAGAACGTTTTTGTTTGTCTCCCTTACGTTCTTCTTTTAATTTGTCGGCTGCTACTTTCTTGGTTGCTCCTGCAATAGCTTGCTCGTCAAGTATTTTATAAACGAGCTCTTCTTTTTTGAGAGAATCAGTTTTTTTGATACCCAACTCTTGGGCAATAGCTTGCAATTCCGACAAATTCTTGTCGTTTAATTGAATAATATTATACATACAGTATATGTGTGAATGGTTTTTACTTATTTGGTAAGTCTACCTTGTAAATTATGATTTAATAGGGATATTTATTATTGAACCGGAAATCTGACTAACAAACCTTACCTCAGTAAAGAGTGACAGAATGTTTCAACGGTGCAAAGGTAATAATTATTTTTGGTTTCATAAATAAATCGTCTTTTTTTTAATTTTAAAAGTTTATCTTTGCTTCATTATCATCAAGAAATAGATTTATGAATATATATGCAGTTCATTTGATTACTTTTTCACCTACCCACACTTCTAAACAAGTGGGTGAGGCAATTGTTCGCGGTACAGGTCTTTCGGAAATCACAAAAACGGATTTGACTTTGCATCCGGCTGAAAAGTTGGAAATTCCCGAAACTACATTAGTGGTGGTTACAGTTCCTGTGTATGGAGGAAAAGTCGCACCTCTGGCATTGGAGCGGATGAAGTGTATCCATACTTCCGGTGCTCCGGTGGTGCTGGCTGTGGTTTATGGAAACCGTGCTTATGAAAAAGCATTGGCAGAACTGGACGCTTTTATATCGGAAAGAGGTTTTAAAGTGATTGCAGGGGCTACATTTGTAGGAGAACATTCATATAGTACAGATAAGAATCCTATAGCTGTAGGTCGGCCGGATGCAGATGATTTGCGGTTTGCAGAAAATTTTGGTGCAAAAATACGTACTAAGATTGAAACTGCCGCTGGTATGGATAGGTTGTATACTGTTGATGTTAATCGTATTCAACGTCCTCATCAGGCATTTTTCCCGTTATTCCGCTTTTTGCGAAAAGTGGTGAAGCTACGTAAAAGTGGTGTGCCCATGCCTCGTATTCCGGCAGTTGATGTGGAACTTTGCAATCACTGTGGATATTGTGCGACACATTGTCCCGCAGGAGCTATTGGGAAAGGTGATGAGTGCAGTACTGATATAGAAAAGTGCATCCGTTGTTGTGCTTGTGTAAAGGGGTGTCCGCAGAAAGCCCGTACCTTTGATACGCCATTTGCTGTTTTACTTGCCGATTGCTTTAAAAGACAGAAGGAAAACAGGGTCATTTTATGACAGGGGGGAGAGAAGATGGATTGTGAGTATGCGGCGTGTGGAGGAGTCGATGCGGAAACGGTTGTCTGTTCTTTCGCCTACCAGCCAAATGATTTCTTTGCCACAACACAATACCCATTGTTGCTCTTTGCGTAAAAGGGAAAATTTTCGGTCGGTCATGTAATCGCTTACTTTCTTTCTGCCTTTCATGCCGAATGGGATAAAAGAATCTCCTTGTTGCCAGAGTCGCAGAGATAGAGGATGTAGAAGCTTGTCTGCATCGAAGCAGGCGGTTCCCTTATCACGAGGGATAATAAAATCGGGGGTAAAGGCATATTCTTTCATTGTCAGTACGGGTTCTGCTACTTGTTGATATGCTTCAATCAGCAAATATTTACGGTCTTTTACAACACGCCAATGTTTTGATGAAAAGGCTTTTCCCGACTGTCCGTTTAAGGTTCGGTATATGTCTTTGACTTGGGCTGCATTGAAACCAAGCGGGTGTAAAATTTCAAACAATAATGTTTCAGGAGCAGGTTCTTGCATCAGGGCATCAATAAGTATGCCTTTGGGGGTTTGCACCCGTTTTATTCCTTCATCTATGCCCCGTTGGTATATGACAGATGCTTCGTTCAGATGTTCAGCGGTATTGAGAATACTTTCTTTGACGGAAGGGTTGATATCCTGCATCATAGGAAGTAAGTTCAGGCGTATTTTGTTACGGGTATATTCGTCTTGCAGATTGGTGCTGTCTATCACGTAATCTTGTCCTATGCGGTTCAGGTAGTTAGTGATTTCTTTACGGTCCAAACAGAGCAGAGGGCGTACGATGTACCCATTCTTGGGGCGTATTCCCCGTAATCCGTTGATTCCTGTACCGCGGATTAAATTTAATAGAAGGGTTTCTACGCTATCGTCCTGATGATGGGCTACGGCAATGATGTCGGCATTGCTTTCCTGTCGTATTTTTTCAAACCATTCATAACGCAATTCCCGAGCTGCCATTTCAATGGAGATGTGCCGTTCTTCGGCTGTACGTATAGTATCGAAATGGATGGTGTGTAGTCGTATTTGCTGCTTTGCGCATAGTTGGCGGACAAATGCTTCATCCCTGTCAGATTCTTCACCGCGAAGGTGGAAATTACAGTGCGCTGCTTCGCAATCATAGCCTAAATCTTTCAGTAAGCACAATAGAGCAACGGAGTCTGCACCGCCACTCAAGGCAACGAGTACTTTGTCTGTTGGCACAAAGAGTTGCTTTTGGTTAATATATTGTGCTACTTTTTCTTTTTCCATAGGGCAAATATACATATTTCTTCTTGATTTCTGTCATTTCTGCGTGAAAACGTTGCCCGACGTTTGTTTCCTTAACCCCTCTTATTTAAAAACATTCTAAATTATTTGTGCGATATGAACTTATCTTTTATCTTTGCGACAAAAATAATGAAAGGCAGAAGACTATGCGTTTGTCCGAATTGAAAACCGGTGAAAAAGGTGTAATCGTTAAGGTACTGGGGCACGGCGGTTTCCGTAAGCGAATTGTAGAAATGGGCTTTATCAAGGGGAAGACCGTAGAGGTACTGTTAAATGCTCCTCTGAAAGATCCTATTAAATATAAGGTAATGGGGTATGAGATCTCTTTGCGGCGTCAAGAAGCTGATATGATTGAAATTGTCGGTGAAAAGGAAATGCACCGGGAGTCTGTGCAGCTCGATTATCATAAAGGATTAAGTGAAGATATGTGTTTGGGTGAAGAAGAACTGAAACGCATTGCTTTGGGGAAACGTCGTACCATTAATGTTGCCTTGGTAGGAAATCCTAATTGCGGTAAAACATCTCTTTTCAATATTGCTTCGGGCTCACATGAGCATGTGGGAAATTACAGTGGTGTAACTGTAGATGCCAAAGAAGGCTATTTCGATTTTCAGGGCTATCATTTTCGCATCGTGGACTTGCCGGGTACTTATTCGCTTTCTGCTTATTCTCCTGAAGAAATTTATGTCCGTCACCACATCATCAACGAAACTCCGGACATCATTATCAATGTAGTGGACTCTTCTAATCTGGAACGTAATCTGTATCTCACCACCCAGCTGATTGACATGAATGTGCGTATGGTTATTGCGCTTAATATGTATGATGAACTGGAAGCGAGCGGAAATACGTTGGATTATGTAAAACTTGGCCAGTTATTCGGTGTGCCGATGCTGCCTACTATCAGCCGTACCGGAAAAGGAATTGAACAGCTTTTCCATGTTATTATTGATATTTATGAAGGCGGTGACTTTTTGGATAAAAAAGGTAAGGTACGTACTGAAATCTTGAATGATTTACGCAACTGGCATAAGGAATATGTGCCCGACCATGACTTTGGCACTCATAAAGAGGAAAAAGAGCATCCTGTGGGCTTTTATCGCCATATTCACATCAATCATGGACCGGAACTGGAGCGGAGTATTGAAGAAGTGAAGCGCATTATCAGTGTCAACGAGAATATACGGTATAAATACTCTACCCGTTTTTTGGCCATCAAGCTGCTGGAAAATGATGATGATTTGGAGAATACAGTACAGGAATTTCCTAATGGAAAGGATGTTATTGAAGTTCGCAACCGTGAGGAGCAACGCTTGCGCAATGTAATAAACGAGGATAGTGAACAAGCTATTACGGATGCCAAATATGGTTTTATTTCGGGTGCGCTTCGCGAAACTTATGTGGACAACCATGAAGATACGGCACGTACGACACGCGTGATAGACTCTATTGTGACACATCGTGTATGGGGATATCCTATCTTTTTTCTGTTCTTGTATCTGATGTTTGAAGGAACATTCATACTGGGAGACTATCCGATGCAAGGTATTGAATGGTTGGTAGGAGTATTGGGCGATTTGGTACGTAATAATATGTCCGAAGGTCCGTTGAAAGATTTGCTGGTCGATGGCATTATCGGTGGTGTAGGCGGGGTGATTGTTTTTCTGCCTAATATATTGATTTTATATTTTTTCATATCGTTAATGGAGGATTCCGGATATATGGCACGTGCAGCTTTCATTATGGATAAGATAATGCATAAAATGGGGTTGCATGGTAAATCCTTTATTCCTCTGATTATGGGATTCGGTTGTAATGTGCCGGCTATTATGGCTTCACGTACTATTGAAAATCGTAAAAGCCGGTTGGTAACCATGCTTATCAATCCGTTGATGTCATGTAGTGCGCGTTTGCCTATCTATTTGTTGTTGGTGGGGGCGTTTTTTCCGAACAATGCCAGTTTGGTATTGTTAGCAATCTATGTTATCGGAATCTTGTTGGCAGTAGTTATGGCACGTCTTTTTTGTCGTTTTCTGGTGAAAGGAGACGATACGCCGTTTGTAATGGAACTTCCCCCTTACCGTATACCGACATCTAAATCCATTTTCCGTCATACATGGGAAAAAGGCGCGCAGTATTTGCGTAAAATGGGTGGTATCATTATGATAGCTTCCGTTGTAATATGGGCATTGGGGTATTATCCTAACCATGACATGTATCAAGATGTGGCGGAACAACAGGAAAATTCTTATATTGGTAGGATAGGTAAGGCTGTAGAGCCTGTGATAGAACCGTTGGGCTTTGACTGGAAGTTGGGTATCGGCATTCTCTCCGGAGTAGGCGCTAAAGAATTGGTGGTAAGTACGCTTGGAGTACTATATGCTGATGATGCCGAAGCCGATGCTGTGAGTTTGGGTGAACGTATTCCAATTACGCCCTTGGTAGCTTTTGGCTATATGGTGTTTGTACTGATATATTTTCCATGTATTGCTACGCTGGCAGCCATTAGGGGGGAGTCGGGTAGTTGGAAGTGGGCTTTGTTTACGGCAGTGTACACTACTGCACTTGCTTGGGTAGTGTCCTTTGCTATTTATCAGATTGGAGGACTGTTTGAATGAATAATTGGCAGAATTGGGCGGTAGCTCTCATTTTATTGCTGTGCATTGTCCGTATAGGGCAGAGTATTTATGTTTTTTTTCGTAAAGTGAAGGAGAAGCGTAATCCTTGTGAGAACTGTGCAACTGGTTGTGAATTAAAGCAATTGTACGAAAAGAAGCGTTCTGAGTGCAGCGTTGAGAGAAAAGAAATAAAGAAAAAATGTTGCGGATAGTTGGTAGTTCCAAAAAATGTACTACCTTTGCATCCGCAAACGAGAAAGATTGGTTCCTTGGATGAGTGGCTTAGTCAGCGGTCTGCAAAACCGTGTACGGCGGTTCGAATCCGCCAGGAACCTCAACTATCACTTTAAAGCCCTTGAAAGTCAAGCACTTTCGAGGGCTTATTTTTTACGGAGACCGTTTCGGGGACCACTTGAAAATTCGAGAATATTTTCCAATATATCTTTTGATTATTTTTAGGATTCAGTTTACAGCAGAAGCACAAATGATTTAAAGTGATTTGCCATTCAAGAATCTCGTAGTCCTTAAGTGTTCTTTCTATTATATGTGATTTATATGAAGAAATATAGATTGAGGGGATTGTGTACCCCCTCTTCTATGGAAGACCAGCTAAGAGACCATAACTAATGTGGTTTAATTGGGTGCTATAATTAAGTAGCCTGCCAAATCTTCCGGTTCATCATTCTTGGGTGCTTCATTTATAATATCCCAAACTAATGCTTTACCTACAATTGATTGTATAAAGCTAGCAAGGTTATATATATCCTCTAATTCTAATTTGCAGTCTATATTCCCAATAAATAGTAATTTACACTCTTTGTTTGCTTCCAATTTGATAGAGTTACTAATTAATTGGCGAATAACCTCAATAGACAAATCAGAGAAGTTTAGTGACAAGATTATACTTTCACTATCTCTAATAACCTTAAACTTAAAAGACTTTACTCTCATTGTAGCTTTCTTTCTAATGGATTATGTTATCAGCTATGTTATCAAAACGTGCAAATTGACTGGAAAATTTTAATAAAGTATTTCCCGTCTTTCCATTACGATTTTTAGCAACTATGATTTCAGCCATACCGTGCAAATCATTTTCTTTTTCATCTTGGTATATTTTGTAATATTCGGGACGATGGATAAAGCAAATCATATCTGCATCTTGCTCAATAGTTCTGGATTCTCGTAGATCACTTAATTGAGGACGTTTTCCCTCAATGCCTTCACGTGATTCTTTACCACGATTTAACTGTGAGAAAGCTATAATAGGAATATTCAATTCCATAGCCAATGCTTTGAGCGAACGAGTAATTACGCTAACCTCTTCTTCACGATTGCTATAACTCATGCCACTTGTATTCATCAGTTGGAGATAGTCAATGATAATTAGCTTAACTTGATGTTCTCGTACAAGGCGAGATGCCTTAGTGCGAAGTTCTTGTATAGATAACGCTGGTGTATCATCCAGAAAGATAGGTGCATCTTCTATAATTTTTTCTGCATCATCCAATAAGGCTTGTTCTTTCTCACTATACAATTCTGCATGATTTATTTCCACGTTGCTTACATTTGATAAAAAACGATTCATGAATTGAACAGTGGACATTTCGAGGCTAAAGTAAGCAATAGGGGTTCTATTAAGGATGGCGATATTTCTCACCAAGGATATTGCTAATGCTGTTTTTCCCATTGCTGGGCGTCCACCAATCACAATTAATTCTCCTTTTTTCCATCCGAATGTAATTTTATCCAATTCAGTGAAACCGGATTGTATGGCTCTCTCACCTACATACTCATATTTGAATATACCCAATTTTTTCATATTCTTTTTCTTATTTAGTCTTAGTGTGAGCAAAGTAACTAAGACATATACGTCATTTTACGACGTAACTCTCGAAAAAAAGAAACCGCTACAACTTGACATTATAGCGGTTCTTGTTCGTAGTTAGTATGTAATACTTTGATTTATATTTCATTACATGAGAACAAATGTTTTTTATTCCACATCATTATTCAAGAAAATATCCAATTTAGCTTCGGAAGTCTCTGCTTTTTTAAATAATTTCTCAATAGGAGTAATTTTCTTGCTATACCATTTCCTCATTTTGGAACTAACAGTTGCATACTTTTGGAGTATAGCCAACGTCTCGCTCAAGTTTTTACCCTCCAAGCTTAAAGTAAGGTATTCAGTTGTTGCAAGATATGCATTGTAAGCATTCTTGTGTATTTTGGGCACATTATCTTTATACCCTTGTTGACCTCTATAATAAGTGTAAGAACATTCCACGCATTGTAAGTCGTCAGAAATCTGTTCTACCATTTTTTTCATCATAGATAAAGTGTCATACTTCTGCATGAAATCTCGATTGATTTTATCAATGTATTCACTTATTAATTTTATCGATTTATAATATTTTCCATCGTTTTCTTTAATCCCTCTTTCCGTATATTCATTGCGTAGACGAATAACATCATCTAATTCTTTTTTATGCATTTTAACCGCAGTCTCTAAAGCCGAGGATTTTCCACTACTCTCATATAATCCTTTTCTACAATATACTACGTCAGGACGAACAAACTCCATTTCTTTTATATTCATGGAAACTTTTGTAGGGAGAATTTCTTGCAGCTTGTTATATAAGGAATCATACTGAAGTTCTAATAGCTTTTCTTTTCTTAATTGCTCCACATCATTTCCATTTTGATCTACTATCTTCTTAGAATATACTTCGTTATCTTTATATAAAGATACCTCATAATATTCATTTCCTGCTTCTCTCAGAACTTTTATAGATTTGGTTAAAGCACCATTATCATAACATTCTATCACATCTGTGCTTAGGTTCTCTTTTTGTGTGATAGTTTTGCCATCTTCCGCATAAAACGAAATGATATTATCATCTAGTTTCTCAATTAATATGCCCGTTTCGCTATATCTGGTATACTGAATTGGAGTTGTTATATTTCCATAGTTTCCCGGTGTCACTTGAAGTATTCCTTTGTATTCTATTTGTCCGTTTTGAAACCAGTTTGTGTTATATTGTTTGTCATCTACTAATTTTGCATGGCTTTTCTTTTGCCCTCTATTTTTGGCATCCGTGTAGTAGGATGTTTTCTCTATCATTTCATCTTCCTTATATATACATTCTTCCAAGAGATAGTGCCCACTACTTCCCAAATTATAATTCTTTTCCACTCCGCTCTTTTTCCCATTTAGATAGTTTGTGGATTTAGAAATATATTTTTCGGATGTTCCGAAATATTCGATACATAATCCATGTAAAGCTCCATGATTGTAGTTTGCGGAGATTAGTAACATTCCATTCCTGTCGTATTCCTTATAGGAACCATGTCTTGTTCCAGTACCCGCAATTACAGTAAAAGACTCATGTAAACGGGAATTCCCCCAATCCCAATAAGTTTTTTTAGTCACAAGATTCTGCGCACTAGCTATATCAACTGATGATATTATAATGCAAATAAAAAATAGAATTCTAAATTTCATATTTTCCTTGATATTAATTTCTTTTTTGTTGTATGCGATCTTAATTTATCTGTACGATGTTGGTAATAGGATTAGGCGTTGATTCCGTAATTTCCACATTACCGTCTATATCAATCGTTCCGATAACAGATTGGCTTGTACTATATTGAAAACCTGCAAAATATAGCAAATCCGAACCCTCCATTGTATAAATGGAACGAAAATCAATGCCTTTGCTTGACAAGTCCAATTCCTTGATACTGTAGTCCTCCAATGCTATAATATCCAATTTATCCACAGATTTTCGTGCATATAAAGCATTTGTTGTGACATAAGTGGAACGATCGGTGGCAAAAAATCCATTCAAATTAGCTGAAACTTCTGTCAATGCCTTTGTAGCAAACTGATATTCATAAGTGCGACCATAATAATTTATCAGCATTGTAGCCCTGCGTTCATTCCATTTCACTTGTATATCATTGGGTTGTGGTCTTCCCCAATAATCAAGAGATTCCGTCTCTGCCATAATTTGACTTTGGAGTTCTTTATTCTCATTTAGCTTGCTAACTACAAGTTTGTAAGATTCATGTTCTCCACTAACAGCAGTGAGATATAAATCTTCGTTGTCGTGAGATACAAAAGCATTTCCATATTCTGTGTGGGGGATAAAATTAGAAATGATAAACTGCTGCGTACCATACGACGGACGGATATATCTGTAACCATAGAAACAAGTTCCCTTATTGTTGACAACAAAAGAAAGGGAATTATCTGCATACAATTCTAACTTTAAGTTAGAAATATCCTGTGTATGAATTTTATAAAGTCTTCCTCCACCCATATTGTTTTCCATGTTAGCCATGACATAGATATTTCCCTTATTGTCTGTTACGGCATTCTCTCCATTTAGTCCTGCACCTAAATCATATATCGCTTCTGTGGATTTATCGACAAGATAGGAATATCCGCCTATTCTCTCTTCGTTCGGTAGCAAGAAGCCATCTTCGTCATACGTTGGTCTGTAATTGATGTCCCCACCTGTAAACATCAGATACTTTTTATTAATATCCCATATTGAAAATGAACCGCTTATTCTAATCGTATCACCCTTATTGTCAATCCACGATAATTCCATGTCTCTACCGTCTTTCTTAATCTGTCGATATTGGGCAGAAGAAGAACGGGTATTAGTTCCACTTGTATAGATATACTTTGCATCTTTGATATTCAATCCCACAATATCACCGTGCTGTGGCGGTTGGGACAGTTCATCATCATTACTGCAAGATACAAGAAAAAAGGCTGTACAAGCAGCCAATAAATACTTCAATTTCATAATACTATTTTTTTATTTTATTAGTAATTCTATCTGATAATCCTTTCAATCCTACTTCATTTAAGTTTTTCAACTTTGCTTCTTTCCCTATCAGAAGAGGGTGTTTAGGATAGCCTTTCGTGGTAACTCCGTAGGCTTTGAAATGATAGCTTCCACTGAACAGGCTGATTATACCTTGTATGTTCTTATCTTCGTTTCCGAATAACAGATCAGACAAATATGTCCGTTTTGTATCGTCAATAACCGCACCCCAAGCGCACCACACATCTGCCTGTTCAATGGTAGACAACAATTCTTCTATGGCTGCAAGATTGCGCAAATGAATCTCTATGTTGTAAGTATGGTCCGTATCCATGTTGTTCGGATTGGTCGCTCTTTGGGGATAGACATTCAGCATATACCATGCTCCATATTCACCGCTTCTTTTTGCGTAGTCCTGCACTCTCCTAAGAGTTGGGTCAAGGAAATTTGGCATTGCCATGCTGGGATTAATACCGATGCAAATCAATACATTCTGTTTATCCGTATCGAATTGCTCCCCTAACACATAACGAACATCTGTGAGTTCGCAGTCGTATTTTCTACGGTATTCGTCCGATACATCATAGTTATACACCCAACCATTTTTTACTATTTTCTTACTCATAATCTCTAAAAGCCTTGCTGCTTAGTATTTCTAAGCACAAAGATAAATCTTTTTTTCAACTTTACAAATTCAAAAACATGGTTTTATGAAATCAGATATTGATCTATTTGTCATTAATAGAATTAGAGAAAAGCGGAAGGAATTGAAAGTGTCTCAGCGTGGTATGGCAGAGATACTTGGCTGTTCTGCTGGTTTTATCGGACAAGTAGAGAGTGAAAACTCTGATACCAAGTATAGTGTACATCAACTCTATCTTATTGCAAAGGATTTTGATTGTTCTCCAGCAGACTTTTTCCCTTCTCTTGATTCTGATTTTTAATCCAGTTTTGCTTGCAAAGCTAAGACTATGGGTACGACAATTTCAGTCGGTGCTCGGATGATTTTTTTCATATTACATTTATCTGGAAAAGAATAACCGCTACATTGCTGTAACGGTTATGATATTATTTTTTTAATTTCTCAATTCTGCTTTATCTCTTCAATTTCGTTATCAGTGTCGATAATTAGATACTGTTGTAGTTGAGTGTCTGTAAATATCAACTTACTTTCTTCCTGTGTTATAATGCTAATCTCCTTTATTCTGGTATGTCCGACTACATGATGGTAGTTAGGGAGTGCGGATTTACTTAAAGAGTCTGGTCTAATCCATAATGGACTTTGATAGACATTATTTCCGGCAGCATCGCTGTTTATTTTATTGACGAAATCTAATACTAATGGATATGTTTGAAACAGATTGTTTATATCTGTATATTGTTGCATTCCTTTTTCTCTCATCCATATACGGCTTACACCTGCATGGGAAAACAGATAATTGTCATAGCAAACACACGCTTGAATTGTCTTTTCCCGAATCAGGACTATAAGTTCATCTTGTATAAGATCGGATAACCGTTGAGTGAAGCGGTTGCTTCTCACACCTCCGATATACTGTAAGTCATGGTTGCCTATTAGCAAATCAACGTTAGTATATTCTTCTTTAAAGTCAAGTATAGAGTGCAGATTTTCTAACTGTTCTTCTGGAGAAATAAGACTATGTTTGTCATCTACATAATCCCCAAGAAAGATAAATCTGTCCACATTCCCTCTTTCCTTATTGATAATATTCTTCCATTCTGTCAGTCCATGAATGTCACTAATTACACATATTTTCATAAACGTTAGTATTGGGATATCGCTTTCTGCAAGCGTTGTATGATTCTTTTTCTAAGCGATAATGGGTATAAGACTTCTACTTGTTCTCCGTAACTGATTATCTTATTTTCTAATTCCGGATTGATAATTAGATGCAAAGTGATAATATTTTCATTTATAGTTTGAGACTGGTGTAGTGGTAGAGCTTTCAGATAATGCAACATAGTATCGGAAAATCTTAGTTCCACTTTTTCTATTGGGGCATTTGGATTGTTATCCGGTTCATAGATTAACCCATATATTTGATTGAATTTATCCGCAGTCAGCTCCAGTACTTTCTCTCGTTGGAAATGGTTATCGGTAATAATAAGGTCACTAATCCTGTCAAGCCCAAAAGTGCGAAATGCTTTTAGTTCACTAATGTATGCAAACAGATACCACATTCCTTCAAACTCTTTCAATAGATAGGGAAAGACTGTATATTCTTTTAATCTGCCTGTTTGATAGTTTCGATGTTCAAAGTGGATGCTCATTTGGCTCTGGATTGCTTGCAGTAAACGACCGATATTCTCAACTCCTTTTGCGTGAGGGGTAGGACTAATAGATAAGTACTCTAGGAGTTTGTTTCTGTCTTTGACGGTGGAGAGAATAATATCAGAACTTTCAGCTAGTCCAATAAAATAGAGCAATTTATCGAAATCGAATGTACTATCTGTTTGAGCATAGTAACCATTCTTTTGTTCATCGTATATGATTTCTATATCGAAATTACTTCGTATATCAGCTAGATCTCTTTGAAATGTCCTCTCTCCAATCTCTACGTCATATCGTTTCATGTAGTCGAGCAGTGTACGCTTGCTGGGATAATCATTCTGTAGAATTCTACGAATGATTAGATAGTTTCTTCGTATGGTATTTTTGGTTGGCATAAATGTTTATATTTGTAGGTCAAAGTGATTACTGATATTCAATATCACTTATGGAATTAGAGTAGACTCTCGAAATAAGAAACGTTGTAATGAACAGTATTTGGACAAATTATCATTTGGCTACCACAAGAGTGAATATGCCCAAATACATGGTTACGAGGTTTGTATTTAGCGATCACATCTTTTAATAAAGAGCATCCAGTACCTTCATCCAGTACTCCTTTTGCTGGTCCATGGGTTATCAGAAAGTCTATGCTCGATGGAATTTCTTGTTTATGATGTAACCACGGGCGTGCTGTGATAGAATAGAAATGAATATTATCATACTTTATCCCAGAATCTTCCAGCAATGTAACACCTTTAGGGATTAGCAATTGTGCATCTTCTGGGCATAAATCGAACAACAGTTCATGATTACCAGCCACAAATATACGTAATTGCGCAGGTTGAACAGCATACCAGTTGAGGAAATCGGATAATTCCTGTTCTTCTATACCTTCTACTCCGTCTCCTGCGCAAATCAAGATGTCAGCTTCTGACGGTATTCTCAGTTGAGAGTGCATCCCATGAGTATCAGAGAATGCGAATATTTTATGATTCTTAAATGGTATAATCATATTCTTTGTATTTTTAGGTTGTAAATTTACGAGATTGCCAAATAGGAACAAACAATATCAAGTATAATCTATTTATAATCTTGAAATCTATGTTACACTACATATCCTAAAGGCTTGTTTATGATTATATCATCGTTGTATTGTAAATTATTCCCTCTCTTCTTTCTTTTTTCTTCCTCTTTTCTTTCTGTTCAATAGGAAATTCAGATAGATACTTGGCTTGAAACTGGCAATCTTTTTAGCCGGAATATCAATCGGAGCAAATGTACTAGGGTTCATTCCTTTTCTCGCAGCTTTTTGTTTCACTGAGAATGTTCCAAAACCAATCAAAAGCAGCCTTCCATTTCTTACCATTTCTTCGGTAATGATTTCTATTACTGCATTTAGCACTTTTCTTGATTCAAACTTGCTTAATCCTGTTCTTTCCGCAATAGCATTTGTTAATTCTTTCTTATTCATGTATTTACAGTTTAAATATTACTCAATATATTATAGTTCTTATACAATTTATTGTTCTGCTTCCATAAGGATTGTCATTCCTATTTCTTTGGCTATTAAGTATTCTATTCTTGCTCCTTTGGAGGCTTGCCAGTTGTTAAGCAAGAAGATAGCTTCGCAGTCAAATAGGAGTTTTATATCATCCAGCATATACTCTTTCCATGTCTTTCCCTCAATCGGTGTATTAACTTTTATAGGGTTAATAGGGATATATCCTTGTACAGTCAGTGCTTTTTCTGCTTTATCAAATTTAGCTTTGGCTTCCTCTACTCCTAATCCTGTAATTTGTCCTGAAATGTATATTTTCATTAGATTCTGTTTATAATTTTACATCCATTGTCTAATAAACATTTTCAAGAATTGTTCCGTTTTTGCATATTATGACGAGGCGTCATATCTTGTCATACAGCATGGATACTTAAAGTGGTTAGAAATAGAGGATAGGGATTGTTGAATAGTATTTCTCTATAAATCAATTCTTTATTCTTTGTAAATCACTTTAAATAAAGAATTTCTGCAATATTCTTTATATGACGTTTCTGTCATATGTTATTCAATTTAAGTATCAATTTTTTATTTTATCTCTAATTTGGGATAGGATAAAATCGGCATTATGTTCTTGATTAAGAAAAATCTGCATCATTGCTTTGATTTTCTTCATTTGTTTACCTAACGCTCCTTTGGTCTTGTTTGAGTAAAGAGATATATCTTTAATTTCTTGCTCAATGCTTCTCAAATCGAATTTGTGATAACGGATAATGCACCATAATCCATAGTCTACAATATTGTTTATTTGTATGGTATTAGATTTATGTGAGGTATCTGCATCAAATATCTTGTTGAATAAAGATAGTAAGATGTTTTTGTTAGTGTTCATTACTGAATGGAAATCTGTGTTGGAGATTTCTAACTCCTTCATTATTTTTCTTTTATTCTCTAATTTTATCTCAAATCGGGTTTTACCTTGAAAATAGTTGAGGATTGATTGCTCCGCACCTGTTTGCTTTAGGAATGTCTTATTCCTATATAATGAAATTTCTGCTTCTTTATTATAGATGGTTATTGACTCTCTGCAATCTACAGCTTTTACATCTTTAGTGAACAAAATTCCATCTGTGTATCTGTGCCATTTATATCGTCTATACTCTCCATTATATTGGTTGAGTCTATCAAGTATTTCACTAGTCAATTTTAAATCTACATCTTTGGTTATATGTA
Source organism: Bacteroides propionicigenes (assembly GCF_018390535.1). GTDB lineage: Bacteria > Bacteroidota > Bacteroidia > Bacteroidales > Bacteroidaceae > Bacteroides > Bacteroides propionicigenes. Next base: position 291,034 of record NZ_JAHBBW010000003.1, read on the forward strand.
GCTTATTGAAATAACAGTTCTCAATAATCTTATCAATATCTAATTTGCAAATATTAAGGTTTTCAATGTTGAGTAAGCATTGCCGAAATGTTTGTGCGGAGATTAATAGTGGATAGTCTTTGAATAATATTTTAGATGAGAACTCTATCGTCATTCTTTTAGATTTGTAATTCACTCTAATATACAATTGAAAAGGAATTATATCTGTGTGTTTACGAGAATGAAATTCTACTTTTCTTGCTTCTCCACTGGCTAAGTCTATATCATTATCAAAGAATTCATCATTTACATCGGATATATACTCACTATAAGTAACGAATCTAACTGTGTCAAATGTAATTGTCTTGTCTAAATTGCTCATATTAACTTTTATAATATTTATTAGCAAGGTTGCCTGATTGAATTCCAAAACCCAACTTGTTAGAGCGAATACGGCAAGAGCCAGACTATGAATAGCCCAGCTCTTTCTCGTAGTAATATTTTGACTTCGGCTTTTAGCGGTGTTCTAAGTAAGCCGAGTTATCGTTTTGGATTCTTCCAAATAAGTATTAAACTTGCTATGCTGACAAGATTCTCTGAAACCATGAGGCATAAAAAGCAAATCGTTTTTTGTAGTCAGATGTGCTCTTTTACATGGTTCATGCAGTAGTTTATACTCTGACCACTTTAATATCTTTACCCCGGTAGGCTCTTCTGGTGATGTGCTTATATGATATATTGGCTCTTTTTTGTTTAATAAGACCCTCAATATGGAATTAAAACTCTTAGATGACCAAATTGTGATGTTTGTGTCCGACATTTCTATAACTTCTCCGTTAGGAATCGATAATCTATCGGATAAGATATTGAAGAGCCATGCAGTCTCTTTGTCGTTTTTCTTCTCAGAGGTAAAAAAATCACAATTACTGTTTATTGAGTAACACCGTGCTACCTTTTCTTTGCACAGTACATCTAGAATTTCTTGAATGCTCTCACTCTTTGATTTACTTTTGTTGTTCATAACTTAAAAAAATGAAATTAATAATATGGTTAATTGTTGTTAGTCAATGATTTAATGATGTAATCGCATAGGTCTAATCCACCAGCTCTTTCTTCTTCAGTTGCATTATCCTCTAATACGTCGTTTATAGAGTAGCTTGCAAAGAAGATATGTTTGGATATACCTTCAACTTTAGCTTTCCATTGCTGGTAACATCCTAAGTCGGGAAAGAAAATAACGTGCCTGTGGGCTAATACCTTGCATTTTTGTAAATTCAATCCTCCTAATCCTCCACTTGCGATGCAAACTAAATCCGGAAATATAATGGAGGCTACTATGGCTGTTTTTTCACTTTCAAAGACGGCAACAATCGCATTAGGATATTTTTTAAGTAAATGTTCTCCATAGAAACATTGCTTTAGTTTGAAATCAGCTTTTAGCCTATGCTCTTTCTTTAGGTAGTAATGAACCCAGTTTATCATATTAGGTCTATTTTCATCCTTGATTCTCTTTCCTGTTTGTTGATTATAAAGCATAATTTTTCCTGTACGTATTTGGTTGTTATAATCTCTCTGCCAGAAAACTACTGCTCCATTGATTCTATGCGAACCACCTAAATCGTATTTTTGTACAACGTCTTTGATTGCTTCTATGCCATAATGAGGGTCATTTCCTATTAATTTGAAAAGCCATATGGTAAATGTGTTAATGTATCGTTTATTCCACATTGATATCTTAACGTATTTTTCATCAATTATATCATAGTCTTTTTCATTGATATTAATTGGGGATTTTGGCTGCCTTTTTTTTCTGTACAGTTCATTCCTTTTTGTTTTTTCTTCTGGATGTTCTTGGAAATGTATTTTAGGGGGCTTATGAAAACCGCATTTGATAAGTCGATTGCACTTTCCTACATCTTCTGCAATGTATTCCATTGTAGTATTGTCTATATATCTTTTAAACTCACGTTTTCCACAGTTGGGGCAAATATGTATGAAACTAGCGCCCCTTCTGTTATCTAAAGAATAGCGATATTCTTTTTCCATATTCAAGATTATCATTTATTATCGTCATTATCGTAATGCTCCATACTGTGGTTATTACGATAATGACGATTTAAGTTATTAATTTTGTTTTTCTATAAATACTTGCCGTGCTTTCCCACCGATAGCTTCTACTTTAAATTTCTGTTTTTTAAGTAGTCGGGAAAATACTTTGTAACCAACTGGAATAGTACGAGTACGTGAGCAAAAGCTAGCATACTCGTCATACAGAAACTTTAACGCCATATAGCTCTTAGTACTATGAGTGTAATTTTCATATTCGAGAAATTCGGATAGAGGATTTACTTCTTCTACAAATTCGTTTAAGATTTTGTCGGAAGCAGCACATGGGGAAAAACGTTTTTGTTTGAGAATTTTTTGGAGACCTTCAAGTACCATATTAAATATGCCGGGGAGGTCAGTTTCGCAAATTTCTTTAGCAAGGTTTACGTTTACATCTTTGTCTTCTACCGTTATAGTGAATTTTAGAATTAAAAATCTACGAAGTAATCCTTGGGTATATTCAGAGCTTTCTTTAGGCAATTGGTTGGCATTATACATTTGTTTAGCATAATTGCACATCGTAATATGCTGCTTTCTAATTGCCCGTGCGTATATAGGCTCACCCGAAGTCATTTTTTTTAGTACGATGGGGTCATATCTGCCCCCAATGTCACTACCATAATTTAGTAGCTTGTTATGCAAGTCTATTCTGCAATATCCTTTATCCTTTGTAACCTCTTCTAGTGACAAATTGCATACATTTTCTTCACCAAATAATTTTCGTACTATTTCGTAGATAACAGATTTACCGTTTTTCCCTTCCCCGAGAAGTAAAAGAAATTTTTCTAGTTTTAAGTATTTGGTTAAGGTATATCCCAAATATTCAAATAAGATAACTTGCGATTCTATATCCGGAAGCATCTGATTTAAGAATGTATAAAATTTATCACATTTTGCATTTGGATCATAATCATACTTTAGGCAATAGGTCAATTTATCTTCTGGTCTATGTTCTCTAAGAATTGCGCCCGTTTCGTTCACTTCCAATGTCCCGTTGCGGAAATTGACGAGTACTGTTTCACATTTGGTTTCAGAAGAATCTTCTGGGGTGTAAGCTGCAGAGTGCAGTTGGTTATATAAGCGATCTCTTGTGCGATAGAATTGTGAATCAATGGAATCATAGTTCATTGCTTCTGCCACTTTTCCTAGAAGATATTTAGCTTCATTTTCTTCAAGATTCTGCCAATACACTCCGTTATATATGAATATCTCTCCTTTTATAATTGTTATATTGCGGTTATTTTGGTCAGCTATCTTTTTGAATTCGTCTATTGTTATAACTGTTTTTTGTATTACATTGGCTTTTTTACCATCCGGATTATTTGCAATCGCATCAAAATCGATGGGACGAGCGCAACTGATTAGATGTTCTATAACTTCTTCTGGACTTGAAGAGGTCGGCAGTATAGTTGGCTGAGTAGCTTGCTCAAAGTTCTTAATACTTTGAGTTACCATTTCAAGCATAGAAGTTGATTGTTGTTTAGTATCCATATCCAAGCCCTTCTCCCACGTTTAATTTGACTAAAGTAGCTTCAACTTCCTTTGCTTTGAAGAGAGAACGTCTACCAATTTTGTAACATACCAGAATCTCTAAGTTCACCCACCGATGTAAAGTTGAATAAGATATGTGTAAAAGTTCGCAGACTTCTTGTCTACTCATATAAGTATTAGTAGTGGATTTTTTTGTTGCTCTCTTCTGGGCATCGGCTAACTCTTCTTTGATAGTATTCCTTACCTGTGAACCGAATTGGATCATCAGTTCTTCTGGGTCTTCAAGAATAAAGATTTTCTTTTTCATCTGTTTTCTATTTTTTATTATTAATCGTTTTGATTTGAAGAGTTGCGCAACTTCAACGATGCAAAGGTATGGCAAAGTGCAGGTTTACAGGGGATAAGCTTATTCCGTAAAATGGCTGGTTTATTCTGAATTTCGTTAGTTTTATTCTGAGGCAAAAAAAAGGTTTATGTAGAAGTAAGTCGAATGCTTTAGGTAAGTATTTGATTTATAGAAATAAAAATGGCATACTGTGTGAGGATATGCCATCGTGTAGTTTATAAAATGGAATGTCGTTAGATTAGGGGTATTTTGCGATGAAGCCATTTATTTTTGTTTGCAAATCATGGCTCAATCCTTTTTTCTGACGATACTTTTCTTCAAGAATGAATCGAATAAACTCCCGTACTTTTGGATTTTCTGTATCCAATTTATCCAGTAGTTCTATTACTTCTATCCAATTATTAGTAAAAGGTGTTTCTTTATAACCCATTGTAGGAGAACGGAGATATTTTTCTGCTGTACTGTAGGTGGTTCCAACTAAGTTTCTGGTAAATTCAACGAAAGAAACTTCTTTTGTGTCAACATCTAAATAGTACTCAAATAAAGATTTGATAATATAAACTATTTGTTTTGTATCTATTTTATTGACTGAGGAATCTGTTAATAAAGACATGGCATTTCCAATGTGTTTTTGTAGCAGAATATACCAATGAATTAAGGTTTGATTAGTTAAATGTGAGATTAGCTCTTCGGAGAATCCACATAGCTTGCTGTTAAGCAGTTGAAGTTTGCTATTTAATAAGGTACTAAAGTCTGTAATTTCTTTCTTTTCAGACTTTGCGCATTCATACAATTCTTGGAATATTTCCTTGTCTGTAAAGAATCTGAAAAAATCATTTTTATATTTTTGATTTTTAATATGGGGAAATTCATCTATTCTGTAGTATCCGTTTTCAATTATGTTCTTTTTTAGGGGAGCGTTTAATGCATCATATCCAAGTATTTGTTTATGCTCTTCAAGAAGATACTTCTCCATCAAATCTTCGCATGACAACTTATAAAGTAGATTTCCATCGTAATATATCTGTTTGTTAAAGAGTTCAAAAGAACAGATTTCTTCATTGCATTGTTGATACCCGTTATTACTTATGAAATCCTCTATTTTTTCTTTGGAGAAGAAGCCTATTTGAGAAGTAATCATAAAAAAATCAGCATCTAAATGTTGTATTGCCAATTTGAAACAATCAAGGGAAATTTCAAGATAGCCCAGATACTCCCATACTGACTGTAGAGGGAGTTTTATTTCTTTCTTGGGAAATTCTGCCCCATCATACTTTAGTAGTTCTTTTAACGTTGTTGAATCCATAATATAATATTTTGTTCTAAGATACTGTACTTGCTTTAAACCATCAACATTTTGGTTGTAAAACTAGATTGTTGATCTGAAAAAATCATGATTTAATAGCATTTTTGCATTTTCTTCCTTGGTTATTCTAACGTAACGCATGAAGCTACTCTCGGTTTTATGTCCTGTAATCTGCATGATTGCTAAGGAGGGGATCCCCTTCTTTGAAGCGTTGGAAGCAAAACTTCTTCTTGCTGTATGAGATGTTACCATTTCGCATTTTTCATAGGTAACTTCTTGCCGTATTCCTCCTTTTGTTTCCATTATATTAATCTTTTCAGTAATTCCAGCTTTGCGACATATCTTTTTAAGCATACGATTAGTTGCTTGGTTACATTGTATTACAGGGGGCTTATTGCCATATTTCTCTAAGATGATTTTTACAACGGGATGAATTGGGATAACAACTTTTGTGGCTGTCTTTTGAGTAACAATTGTAATAGTCTCTTCTTGGAAATTAATATGCTTTGCTGCAAGACGGGCAATGTCACTATATCTAAGTCCTGTATAGCAACTTATTAGAAAGCCATCTCTTACCTGTGCTTGATTGTCTGGGAGTTCTAAAGTATAGAGTTTCTCTAATTCGCTTTCATTCAGATAGATTGATTCGGCATCTTCACGAAACGCTTTGAAATCTTTTTTCTTGAAATCATCATTGATGGTATATCCATTCTCGTTTGCATATCTCATAAACACTTTGATGTTTTTTATGAATTTACCGATTACACTAGGGCGATACAACCCACGAGAGTGCTTGGTTTCGTTTAAATAACTAACAAAGTCATTATAGAAGTCCATATTAATAGATTCTAAAGTTAATTTCACGTTACGATCTTTTGAGTATCTTTTCAATGCACTTTGCGTTGAAACGTAGTTTCGTATTGAACCCGGAACTAGCTTTGCCCCCTTATCATTTAAAATTGAACCCTCTCTGCATAAGGTTATGAAGAAGTCAATATAGGAAATGAAATCTGTAAAGGTGCGTTTGCTTTCTATTTGCACTCTATTCAGCTCTTTCATCATTTCAGCTTTCACTTGGTCTGCCATTGGTTGTATGTTGTGTAACTTGAAGTTTTCCATTACCCAAATGAAGAGATTAAGTGTTCTTTCTATCTCTTTATTGATATTACGCAATTGTACCTGCAATAATGGATTTCCTTTTAAGTTTGGATTCCGCTTCGGATCTTCGATTGCTCTTCCTGTGGCGTTATCCCAATGGCATGGTTTGATTTTGTATTCAGCCGGAAGGTGAATGTTTAATCTTACCTTATTAATAAATACACGCATTCTTATTGCGGAGAACTCTGCATTAGAGTCTTTAAGAGAGAATTTAGGATTTGCTACGGTGTAGCATGTTTTAATTTTAATCATATATTCAACGTATTAATTATTCCATTATTACTTTTCAAGGGTCGTTCCGTTACATTCTTATATGACGAAGCGTCATGAGTGATTTTCTGCTGCTTTTTATCTGATTGCAGAATATGACGCTCTGTCAAATGATCGGACCACTTGTCAGTAACCTGTTCACAAAGATTGCACCTCCGTAGCGTGCCAAAGTGCTTACTTTGTCTATTAAATTAAACTTGTATGATGTATAATTGTCAGATAATCAATGTGATGTGTTGTCTTGTACTAATAAGTTAAAGAGTTAAGAAAATACAATAGAAATACACCTATTAACATTTCTTTGTTATTGTGTCAATTTGACACTAACTAGAAAACTCTTTATGTCTTTATGGCAGAAGCCCTTGTTTGATAAAAAAAGCATATTAAATTAATGTTTAGGTATAAGTAATCTATTCTTTTGTGTCACAAAAGTTGAAATTCTGGTTTGTTTTTCTTAACTTTGTATATTGTTATAACAAAAATATTATGATAATGAAAGGGTTGGATTTAAAGCTTGCTAACGAGATTCGTTTAAAACTTATAGAGTGTGCTGCTCAATCAAAAATTATATGCTATAGTGATCTTGTTCCTAATGTACTATGTGACAATCGGCATATGAATCATTTGAGTAAAATTTTAACTTATATTTCTGAGGTAGAATGGGAAGATAGAAAACTGTTATTGTCTTCTCTTGTAGTGCAAAAAGATACAAAAATTCCAGGTATTGGATATTTTGAATTATGTGCTAAATTAAATGTTTCAACAGATTATAAAGAAATGCAAAATAAGTGTTTTGAATTTTGGAGAAAAGAGGAAAATAGAAATAACTTTAAATGAGGATTTAGATATCTTTTATTTAAGATTATGAATTATACTATGTTGGTATGCTATATTTACAAATTGTAATTTGGACATTATTAGTTATTTTAGGGATTTCTTATATTGCAACTTTAATAACACCCTTAAATACAGCGGAAAAGGATGCGAAGATAAGTTATTTATATCTTTTGTCTTGTGTTTTATCATCTGCTATTTTTGTTCTATTGAAAGAGCTGTTTTTGATAGATACGGCTGTTTTTGTTTGGAAAATTTTATCTATTATTCCTCTTTGCTTAATTCTAATAATTTGTTTTTTTTACAAAAGAAAGAGTGTTAATAATATTTTTTCATTTCTCGGGGTTCTGTTATTGGGAATTATTCCTTTCCTTATAAATCTTAACATAACTCCGTCGGAGGTGTTATTGCCATCGTTAAAGAATACATATTCGTTAGATGTTATAATAATATCATTTGTTGCTTTTGCTGCTATACTTTTATATATGGTAGCTCGACTTTTGATAAGAAAGAATCGGACAATATTGGAGTCTATTGAACATTTGTCTAATATTGTAAAAGATGCTGAGAATCTTAATTCTAGCAGGATTGAATCTTTTAGAAGTCCATATGAGAAAATGTTATTAGAAGAGTTAACTTCAGTTACAAATGATTTTAGGAGAACTTTACATAAAACCTCGTTGGATTTAAGAACTTTAACCGATGTTTCTTCAATAGTCAGACAGGGGAATAATAAGCAATATGATGATGTTCGTCCTTTATTTTATGAGATCAAAGGTGAAATAGAAGAATTAAAAGATGCTTTTGCTACTTTTTCATCATACAAAGATTCTAAATTTGATATAGCTGGGTTTAACAATTTAGATATAATAAGAGAGTTAAATCACTTTCTTGCTACTCCTTTTTCATCGATTGTAACTAATGGGGAATTGCTAAGAAAGCAAATACTACAGAAGAAAAACATAACAAGTGCAACATTATATATTGATAGAATCATTAGTAGTGTTCACTTATGTCAATGTGTGATTAAGGCATATCGTGAAATAACACAGGTTTCCAACTCTTTTGTAGATTCATCTCAAACCATAAAGCAGGGTTTATCCGCAGCTTTTGATTTATTTCAATTAGAATATGCTAAGCCAAATTTGAATTTTCAAATTGAAGCAAATGATACAGTACCAGGATATTCTAATAATTTAATAATATCGTTAATGTCGCCATTATTGCAAAATGCAGTATGTGCGTCTCCTGATTATGGATTTATAGAAGTTGCTATTAAGGAACAAGGTAGCTTCTATAGTATAACAATAACAAATATATGTATAGATAAACCAGATGCAAAGTTGTTAAATACGGTAGGTTATTCTTCTAAAGAAAATCATACAGGTACAGGTCTGCTAATTGTAAGGCATCTTCTTCAGTTAAGAAAAAGTGGAGAGTTGAATTTTGAGATTAGTGATAATAAGATTACTTTCGAAATAAAGCTTAATAAAATATATGATAAGTAGGGAACCGGAAATATTGATAGTTGATGATGTTGAAGTTGCTGCTAATGATTTTGCAGCATTGATAAAAGCTAATTTACGCTTCAATGTAATTGCAGTTAGTACTTCAGTAGAGGCTATTGAAGTTGTGAAAAAACACAATATTAGAGTTGTGGTTTTAGATCAAGTTATGCCGGGAAAGAAAGGAACCGACTTGTATAAAGAAATAAAGAATATAAATCCGTCTATTAAAGCTATTATGTTGACAGGAGAGGCTTCCAGTGATGAAGTTGGGCTTGCTATGCGACTAGGCTTTTCTAATTATTTGAATAAAGGAGAAATCTTGAAGTTGCCGGAAATTGTATTAAGCTTATATATTCAATATGAAATAGATATCTTAAAGAAATATTCTCTAGAAAAATCAGTTTTACTTTATCGAGATTGGAAACAACTTTTTAGCATAAAGTATCTTCTTATAAATGTATTTCCTATAAATGGAGATATCATTAGGGAAGAAGAAAAAGAAGTAGTTCTTGATATAGTAGTTGGACAAGATATAGAAGATGCTAAGAGGTATAAGTATGAAGATACAATTAAGTTAGAAAGTTCGCTAGAGAGTAAATTGCAAGCAGAAATGAACCTTTCTGCTGTTGGAATTCGAGAAATGAAGTCAAAAATTAATTCTGAACTTGTTAGTAAATATAGTAAATCATACACATTTGCTTCTGAATATGTTAAGGAGTCTCAGCAGAAATTTCGTTTACCTGAACAACCTGTAAATCCTGATGTGAAGTATATTTTGAGAAGGGTTATTGAACGTTCTCCTGTGTACAAAGAATTTCGTGTCATAATAGCTAGACAATGTTTGTTGTGTAAAGATGTAAAAATTTATACCACAGTTGTATCTAAACAGACAAATCAGTTTGCTTCTAAACAAATAGACTACTTTAGTGATAATACTCACGTTGTCACAAATTTGGGGATTCATGGTGTTTATGAAAATTGATTTATATAGTTTATGTATTTAGGGCTTCTGCCCAAAAAACTTTTTATTTTCTATTCTATTTTGCATTGTGGGTTTTTATATGTTTTTTTAATTGTTCTATTTAGATTTATAGTAATGGAAGTTTTTATTGGCTCATTATTGCAGGGACCAATATAGAGACCGTTTTAATAATCTATAATGAGTCTTTGCGTTACTTAGTGAGATGAAGAGTTTGTTTTTCTAATCCGGGCTAAAGAAATAAGAGGTTGCAGGGCATATCATTAGATAACAGCATTTAGTGACCGCCAGGAACCTCGAAGAAACTCCGAAATATCTATTTTGATATTTCGGAGTTTTCTATTTCTAATAATGTAAAGGGGATGCAGGAGCAGTAGAAAATCCGTGGAGATTTTGTTTGATGTAATAATACAGTTTGTACTTGTGCTCCTTCCACCCTTCCGAACCCTCCTGTTTATAAGGGATAGCGGGTGGAACCCCATATCGCAGACTACAATTCCGGTAATTCCAATGACGCACCTCAACTTCCCAAACCTCACACCTTAGCTCCTCAAATGCCTGTGGTTTGCAGGACAAACGTCCGTGGTTAAGGGAACTGAGGTGTGAGGTTTGGGAAGCCGAGATGCGTCATTGGGGGAGTAAAAAGCAGGTTCCACCCGCTATCCCTTATAAACAGGAGGGTTCGGAAGGGTGGAAGGGGTACAGGTGCAGATTGAAATCCAAGAATATTCTCTGTTTTGATGTATATCATAATTCATTTTGATACACGTCAAAATGAACTATGATATACATCAAAAACAGCTCTTTGCCGGCTGAATACTTCTTGCACAGAATGTATATATGCTTATCCCCGCTAAATTTCTATTGAGCCCGTTTAGAACATCGGTAACTGATAGATGAACCCTACCGATACCCTGCTTGTAGAGTAATTGTTTTGTCCAAGTGCTTTGGCACGAGCTGTGAAATCATATGAGCGTCCTACATAAGTAAGGAAGAAGTGTAAGTTTGTATCCATAGGATAAAACTCTACACCGGCAAAGTAACCCCATGCAGTGCGGTATTTACCTTTTTCTAAATCTCCTTGTTGTTTGGAGAGCGAAGCCGTTTCGTACATTCCTTTTACAAAAGCATTCCATTTCGGCAGGAAGCGATAGTTCAACTTGGTTACCATTGAAAAATAGCCGACATCGGAAGCGTTGTGTCCCTCCATACTGCCTGTTATTCCCGTCATGATTCCTTTGCGGTCAATGCTTTCTTTGGAATACATGAAGTCGAGGAACATATTGAACTTGTTTAAATTTAATTCATTACCGAATGCGTAATAATAAAGATACTTGTCCTTTGCTTCATTCATAATGGAGGCAGACCAGCGTGTCTTGAAGACGTCATTGAAGTTACCATTCCAGTTCAGTGTGTATACAAGCGGAAGTTTACCGGTTTCTATTGTGGGGAGTTCACCTTCTTCTGTCTCAACTCCATATGTTTTGTTGAAAGAACCGTTACGGCTATCCAGAATTTGCAGATTCAACTGTTGATGGGCATTAATGTCATAGCCGATGTTCAAGCCGGTCATGAAGTTGCTCATGTTCTCAATCATATCGCTATATTCATATATTTCGATAGGATTCAAGTCGAATTCGATACCACCGTATGCGGTACATTGTTTGCCGGCGAAGATGGAAAATCCTTTTCCAAGTTTTACACCAATTCCTGCAATATCAATCGAAGTAGGTAGGTTATCTATATTACCGCTGCTGTCATTCGAGCGGTTTAACCGTTGCCTGTACCGGTATGAAAGCCAATGATTGATATTTCCTTTGGCTTCAATGCGAAGTTGCTTCATTTTAAAAGCTCCTTCTTCAAAGCCGTCGCGGAAATTTGCGTCGAAACTACCTTGCATATTGAGGAATAAGTTGAATTTATCCTGCTTTTTCTTTACGTTGGTGAGTTCTTCAAACAGAGTTTTATTCTCAAGGAACTTCTCACTCTTCTTCGCATCTTGAGCATACGTATTTTGTACACAGCCCGCTATCAAGAGTATAAATGTTAGTTTCTTTATCATTTCTATCTGTTTTTAGTATTCGTTGAAGTATTCCTGAATTTGTTTCCAATCATTGGTTTTGGTTAATGCAAGCATTAAAAGAACGCGTGATTTCTGGGGATTCAATTCTTGTGATGCGATAAACTGGTATTGTGCATCGTTTACTTCTGCGTCAAGGGAGGTGGGGCCAGTTGGCACTCTTGATGAGCGCACTACAAGGATACCCTTCTTACGTGCATCCATTAATACGGGGAATATATTTTTGTGGATGTTTCCGTTGCCTACTCCTGCGTGGATAATACCTTTATATCCGTTATTCAGCATTGGAGTTACCATGTCAGCTTCAATATTCGAATAGCTGTAAACGATTCCTACTTTGGGAAGTGCATTCAAGTTGGTAACATCAAATACAGACAGGATTGTATGTTTCTTTACCGATGACATATTATAGGTAACTTTACCATTCAGAATGTATCCGAGTGCACCGGCATTGGGAGCCTGAAATGTTTGTACGTCAACGGTATTCATCTTCAATACACTTGTCGCACCAAGTATACTTCCGTTCATTGCCACTAAGACACCCTTCCCTTTAGATTCTTTTGCTCCGGCCACTACAACGGCATTGTATAAGTTGAGAGGTCCATCAGCGCTGATGGCAGTAGAAGGACGCATGGCTCCGACTAAAACTACCGGTTTGTCGCTTTTAACCGTCAGATTAAGAAAATAGGCTGTTTCTTCCATTGTATCAGTTCCGTGAGTTATTACAATCCCGTCAATATCAGAGCGTTTCAGTAGTTGGTTGATTTTTTTTGCAAGGGTTAGCCAAACATCATCGTTCATATCTTGTGAACCTATCTTAACGATTTGCTCACCTGTTACATTAGCTATGTTTTTCAGTTCGGGTACGGCATCAAGCAGGGTTCCGATTGCTACTTGTCCGGCTGTATAGTTAGTGGCTGTTGCAGATGTGCCTGTTCCGGCAATAGTTCCACCGGTGGCGAGGATATGGATGTTAGGCTTCTGTTGTGCAAAAGCCATTACTACAGAAAACAGTAGCATAGCGGCTACCATACTAAGTCTTTCTAATTTTTTCATAACTTTAATTGTTTAAATTAAAAAATAGGTTGAAGTATATTATATCAGAAAATTTGTATGAATAATAATCCTAAGGCAATTGCGACTACTGTAGAAACAATCCCCGGCATCATAAAAGAATGATTGAGTATATATTTACCGATGCGGGTTGTTCCTGTGCGATCAAAATTGATAGCCGCGACTACGGTGGGATAGTTCGGAATGAAAAAATATCCGTTCACAGCAGGAAACATGGCTATCAGCATATATGGTGATATCCCCAGAGCAATGCCCAGTGGAACTAAAGCGCGTACTGTAGCTGCTTGGCTGTATAGCAGAATGGACATAACGAACAGAGCAATACCGAACAGCCAGGGCATTTGGCGTACAATGCCTTCAATAGAGGCGGTAAGCTGGGACATATTACCGTTCAAGAATGTATCACCCATCCAAGCGATACCGAAAATAGCAATTACAGCTTGCATTCCGGCAGGAAAAACGGAGCCTTGTGTCGCTTTGATTCCGTCAGTCTTAGTAACCAATAGAATAATGGCTGCTGCTGAAAGCATGATAATTTCTATAATAGCGGACATACCTAAAGTAACCGTTTTTCCATCAATCAGGAATGAGGGGCGCATACCTTCAAATGAACCGAAAAGAACAATGAATGCAGTAGCGAGAATAAATATAAGCACTGAAAGCATGGCGTGGCGCTTATTCTTTACGTCATCAATTTTCACCTTTCTGCCGTTAAAGTAACCTTCTGCCATACGTTTTTGATATTCTGGATCGTCAATTAGCTCTTTTCCTATACGCATGGAGCAAAATGCACCTACCAGTACACCGAGAATTGTTGCCGGGATTGTTATTTTTAATATATCGAATAAAGTGATATCAAATCCGGCAAGGAGACCAAGCAATGCGACTGTGGCTGCCGAAATGGGACTTGCTGTAATGGCTTGTTGTGAGGCAATTACTGCGATGCCTAATGGGCGTTCGGGTCTAATTTTGGTTTCAGTTGCTACTTCGGCTATGACAGGCAGGACAGAGTAAGCAACATGTCCGGTTCCGGCTACAAAAGTAAATAAATATGTGACGATAGGGCTAAGGATAGTTACCTGGGACGGATTTTTGCGCAAGAGTTTTTCAGCTAACTTTACCATATAGTCCAACCCTCCAGCAGCTTGCATACAAGATGCTGCGGAAATAACGGCAGCAATCATTAACATAACATCTATTGGAGGTGCCGTGGGTTGTAGCCCGAATACAAAAGTTAGTATACCTAAGCCTACGCCGCCCATTACTCCGAGACCTATGCCTCCTAAGCGTGCGCCTATGATAATAGCAGTCAGTACAAATAATAATTGTAAGATCATACACTTGTTATTTTAAGATTAGAGAAAGGTTATCTAAGTTTTGATTTGGCTAATTTCTAAAAATATTCTATATATAACAAAAAAAGGGTGGAATAGTTGTATATATTACTTTATATTTTCTAAATAAAATATTTATTAACTTTTTGTTAAGCATCTGCATTTTGGATTGATTTGTTTCTTTTTGATATACTATATATAAAGTTATGTGCATTAATCGTCTGTTATTAAAGTTTGTTAACTAAATATTTGAATGGTGTGTTTACAAAACAATTTGTTATATCTTTGGTTATCCTTTGATGACTATCTGTGAAAACAGTTAATAAATATATATTATGAAAGAGGAACTATCCAAAAAAACTCGTGTCGAGAGTGATTTAATTGGCAGTCGTGAAATACCCGAGTCTGCTATGTATGGAGTACAAACCTTTAGAGGTATTGAGAATTTTCGTATTAGCAAATTTCATCTAAACGAATATCCTTTGTTTATCCACGCTCTTGCTATTACTAAAATGGGGGCGGCTATGGCTAATTTTGAGCTTGGTTTGCTTACCGAGAAACAATCTGATGCCATCTTGAAGGCATGTAATGAAATCCTTGAAGGAAAGCATCATGAGCAGTTTCCGGTAGACATGATTCAAGGAGGAGCCGGAACGACTACCAACATGAACGCCAATGAGGTAATTGCCAATCGTGCTCTTGAAATCATGGGACATAACCGTGGCGAGTATCAATATTGTTCTCCGAATGACCATGTAAATCGCTCACAGTCAACAAATGATGCCTATCCTACTGCTATACATATAGGTATGTATTATACTCACCTCAAACTTGTGAAACATTTTGAGGAATTGATTAACGCGTTCCAGCGTAAAGCGGAAGCGTTTAAACATATTATCAAAATGGGGCGCACCCAGTTGGAAGATGCTGTACCTATGACTCTCGGACAAACATTCAATGGATTCGCCAGTATTTTGCGCGATGAAATAAAGAATCTGAATTTTGTAGCCGAGGATTTCCTTACCGTTAATATGGGAGCTACTGCCATTGGTACAGGCATTACGGCTGAACCGGGATATGCTGAGAAATGTGTGAAGGCTTTAAAGAAGATTACGGGATGGAATATTAAGCTGTCTGATGATTTGGTGGGAGCCACCTCTGATACTTCTTGTTTGGTAGGTTATTCTTCAGCAATGAGAAGGGTCGCTGTGAAGATGAATAAGATATGTAATGACCTTCGTCTGCTTGCATCCGGTCCTCGTTGCGGGTTGGGAGAGATAAATCTTCCCGCTATGCAGCCGGGGTCTTCCATTATGCCGGGCAAAGTGAATCCTGTTATTCCTGAGGTAATGAATCAGATAGATTATAAAGTAATAGGTAATGATCTTTGTGTTGCCATGAGTGGTGAAGCGGCTCAAATGGAACTGAATGCAATGGAACCTGTTATGGCACAATGTTGTTTTGAATCAGCCGATTTGTTGATGAACGGATTCGATACTTTGCGTACTCTTTGTATCGATGGCATTACCGCTAATGAAGAAGTATGCCGCAGATATGTACATGATAGTATCGGTGTAGTTACTGCCCTCAACCCGGTTATCGGTTATAAAAATTCTACCAAGATAGCTAAGGAAGCTCTTGAAACGGGAAAAGGTATTTATGAATTAGTCTTGGAACACAATATTCTTTCCAAAGAAGACTTGGATACGATTCTGAAACCGGAAAATATGGTTAAGCCGGTAAAGTTGGATATAAAACCTAATATCTAAGGGACGGGAATTCTATTAGAAATATGAGTTAAAGATTTACAAAGAGTTTATGTTCTATTTGTTTTGTTATGTCCAATTCCTTTCTTTTGCGATAAAATGTATATTTATGAATTATTAAAATGAGAGGAAAATGAAACAATTCAGATTATTGGTGTTCGGCTTGTTTGCATTGTGCAGTATGATAAGTATGGCACAGGAAGTGGAGGCGGACAATGCCGGTTATATTGTGAAAGTAGGACAGATGGCTCCTGATTTTACCGTAACGTTGACAGATGGTAAGACAGTTAAACTTTCTGAGCTTCGCGGCAAAGTGGTAATGCTGCAATTCACTGCCAGTTGGTGCGGTGTATGCCGTAAAGAAATGCCTTTTATTGAAAAAGATATTTGGCAGAAACATAAGTCCAATCCGAATTTTGTGTTAATGGGTATCGATCGTGACGAACCGCTGAAGAAGGTTGTTGCTTTCGGTAAAGCTACAGGTGTTACATACCCATTGGGATTGGATCCGGGAGCCGATATCTTTGCCAAATATGCGTTGCGTCAGGCAGGTATAACCCGTAATGTTTTAATAGACAAAGAAGGGCAGATTGTAATGCTTACCCGTCTTTACAATCCGGAAGAGTTCTCTTCATTGGTTAAGAAGATTGATGAACTTCTGAAATAAACTTTCTTTCTGACTAAAAAGAGAAACAGGTTCCGGTATGCAGGGACATCATGATATCTTTTCCCTGTACATTATTTTGCATCAACAATTCCTTTCCGTAAATGCGGATTTTGGGCTCAAGAAAAACTTTGAAGCGGCGACTTACTTGATAAGAGGCTTGTAGTCCCGCTTCTCCGCCAATGAAGAAACTATTTTCTTGTTTCAGCCGCATAGATGCCACTATTCCGGCAAATAGCTGTACATCGTATTTACGTTCAGGGTCATATCCCGTCATCAGATTGGTTAGGTTCAGCATATAATCAAGACTTCCGCTCGGCATATTATATTTTGCTTCTCCTTCCTTCAAGTCTACGGAGAAAGGACCGAAATCAATTCCTAAACGAAGTGAGGATAAGGGGGTGAAAATACGTCCTGCCGTGATTATGGCTTGATAATCGAAGTATCGTTTAAGGGCATAACGTTTGACTTGAATCGGAGTGGAAAAACCTATTCCGCCGCTAACAAAGAAAGAGGGTGTGAATACTTCTCGGTTCAGGGAGCGAGCCATACGATTTTCTTCATTGGCACGCTGTATCTCAATACCTATATTGATATTAAACAGATTGTCTGTGTACTTTTTAGCAACGTTTCGTCCTTGTTCTTTTTCACTTGTCTTTAAAGAGTAAGAGGCAAAGGTGGTACGTGGCTCAATAAATAGTGAAATCTCATCGGCGAACCGATATTTGAGTTGAACTCCACCTGTAAAACCTGTATACCCGCCTTTGGCTGGATGATATCCGTTTTCTTTCTTTATGTAACCCAGTTCTCCGCCGGCAAGTATGTTGGCAGAGAAACGAGGATGCAGTTGATGCCCATTGAAAAAGTAAGTTGCGTCCAGCATACCTTCCAGACGCCCGCCTGTATAGGTGGACATTTCATAAAACTCTTCTCCCGGGTTGTCATCTGTTGCGACAATCTCCTTTTTGTGCCATGTATCATCAGACCTGAATCCGGATAACCTTAACCCCAATGCCGGTATCAGCCATTTACCTACTGACAGGCTGAAATGAGGACCGATAGATTTGGTGAGCCCTATCTCGTTAGTCAGACGAGAAGCTTGAAACTGTCCGCCTGCCGCGATACTGATAAAGGTGTTATCCATGAATTTGTCGCCTTCCAAAGTCCGGATTTTGCCAAAAGGTTTCCATGCTTTGAAGCGATAGTTCATACCTACTACTGCACCGTAAGTCATATCATATTTGTGCCAATTTTTTTGGAAAGAATGATCTATCCCGTCAGTCAGGATAGTGAAACGTGGTTCTATATAAAAATCTACATGACTTGTCGGATGCAGCTTTAATTGCATCCCCAAATGTAGTTCGCCTATGTGTTTGGTGGTGCCTGCGAATGATGAGCATTGATAACCAAGCCCAGCTAATGTAGAGAACTCAAAAATTCTTCCGGGATTGTATCCACTGATAAAGGAAGTGACATTTAGCAGATAGTCAGTTTGCAAGCCGATGCGTGTCAGCGTTTCGTTGTCTATCTTTCGGGAGAAGTTTCCCGCCAGTAATGTAGTTCGTAAGGAGTGGGAGGGAGCGAATTGCCAACCGACGGCAATTCCTCCTACCGGTCCTATATTGAAGTCGGCATCGCCGCGCGGTATCATTTTGTCCATTCCTCCCAAAATGGAAATATAGACATTGTTTTTCCACAATGAATCAAAGGGAACGGCATCCGGGTGTTTGTAACGTTTGACAAAAGCGCGTTTTGTCGCATCGAATCCAATATTCGTTGTGTCTTTTTGCTGTGCTGTGGCTGTCAATGCCGTAGTCAGTAGTATTAATCCTGTTAGTAGTCTTCTCATAATTTTCAACTTGAACTTTCAACTCTCAACTTTCACCTTAATAAAGTTTCCAATCTCCCTGGTCGAAGTATTCCATGAATTCTTTGCTGATTTCACCGTCATTTTCGGCAATCTTGTGATATTTGGTCTCCATTTTTATGATTTCATCAAGCATCTTACAGGCTTCGTCAAATGCCAGCGCATTGTCGTAACTCCATTCATATAGTTTGTTGGCGCGTATAAATAGGACGAGTTTTAAGTATTTAGTCAGTGCATTGACTGGCATTTCTTTTAGAATTTTTTCCGCTTCTCGATTGTAAAGGTCAGTTTCCATAGCCATACACATTACTATGTTGTTCATGGGAGATGATGATTTTACCAGTTGGAAAACTTTTTTCCGTTCTTCTGACTCTTTGACGTTAGCTGCACCTCGGTAGTCATAATATCCGCCGAGGCAGTTGGCAAAAGCCTTTATCATTTGGAAACGTTCCGTATCGGGCAATAACCCGGCCAATATACTTGCGTCATCAAAATTATAGGCGCGTATGTACATGGCCAGTTGATTGGCTACGACAACTTCGGGATTTACTTCTGTTTCTATAACACTGATACCATCGTTGAAACGATCAACAAGGTTCACCTTACGTGTAATGTCTACCAATGGTTTCAAAACTTCTATATCGAATGTATCTCGGCGCAACAATGCTATGGCAAGGTTGTTTGCGGCCAAAATCCAGGGCTTTTCTTTCCCTTTCAGATCATAGGCCATTGTTTCCTTATAAGCGCGACGGAATATTTTTTCCGCTTCTTTCGGGTCTTTAACCATTTGGAAAAGGTGCCAGTATTCGTATCGGGTGAATTGTTTTTTCCCTTCACGATAGTTTGGATCGTTTTGGTAGCGGTCCAGAATTTCATCCGGATTCAATTCCCGGAAAATCTCGTGTTTATATTCATATTGGACGGTACGTAGTCTTGGCAACCGTTCTTTTATGGTTGTTGCGTAGTAAGGGAGACGTGAAATGGTAGCAAACTGGGCATCTGGATTTTTAAATTTCTTTGTGACGGCACGTATTTCTTCGGCCTCATTCAATAAAGAATCCTGTTCCAGCAAGTCTGCCACTTCGTCCCATGTTGCTACACGCGTCTCAGTGGGATGTTTGTATACACGCTTCCATTTTTCGGCAGGGATTACAGAAGTTATCTGTTGAAGAGCAAAGTTCGTACGTTCCTTTGCCAATGCGAGATTGCTGGCATACCGACCTTCGGGGGATGATACACCTGTAATCTTGAATTCTTTCAGTGTAGTACCTTCTCCATTGATGATTTCCAGCAAATTGTTTTTTAGTTTGTTCATCTGCAGCTCGTTATTCGGGTCTTCCGGATCAAGCTGTGCTTTGCCTACAAGAAAGGTGAGTGAGATATTTCCGGCTGTATTCCGTCGTTCACGACGCGGAGTCTCTTTATATTTATTGGGATCCAGTGCAAAGTCCGGAAAAGAGAATTCCAGAAACTGCAAAGGGCGTTTAATTTTGCAGGTGGTTAGTTTCCATTCGTCTTGATAGGTGGGATGTGTATAATCTGCGATAATAACTTTGGTTAGTACACTGTAGATACGGCGCGGATCGGGTACGGGTACGGAATCTTTAACTATCAGGTCAAAACGTTCCTCATTCAGTGCACGTCGTTGGTTGATGAAAGGTGCCAGTATATCATTCTTCATGTTATATGCCATACGTCTGTCTTGCGTCAATCCGTATTCTACACCGTCTATTACAGTAGGGTCTATATATCTTACTGTATCTTCTGTGGTACAGTCCAGTACGTAGGGTTGCATGATGAGCCGGCGGTTTGCAGCTCCGTAATTGTTGGGAATAGTGACGGAGTTGTCTACAATGAGTTTGTTGCCCACTATTTTTCCGGCTACCGGCTTGGGTTGCGGGCGCTTACTTTCTGCTACGACTTCTACTTCATCCAAGGCAATGCCGCCATCGATGGAGAGGTCGATGGTTTGTTTATAATTTACTTCCAGCAGTTCGCTTTTCATGGCTACGCGGAAGATGAGAGCGCCATTTTCTGCTACTCGTATTTCATAATATCCGTCCGGACCGGCCACAGCATCTGCATCAGACATCATAGTACCGCCACCGCCTTCCAGTTGTTTAAGTGCGTCGCGTGCTGCGGCTACGGTGTTGAAAGCAAAAACATAGACTTTCTCGGTTACAGGAAACGGGCGTGCTTTTTTTTCTCCTTCCGGCAAGTTCAGTACTTTACCGGATACGATAGATATTTGTTGCGCCATGACTGGTGCGGAAGCCATATACATCATTGCGGCGCAAAGAGCTAATGTCTGGATGAAACTTCTCATGGCGATGTTTTTTATTTGAGAATATATGATATGGAAATTCCTATTTTAATAGGTAACAGTTTATAGCCGGTGGCGTTAGCGTGTGCGGTTCCATTCTCTTGATAGTCTTCATAGTTATCGTTGACGTAATATTGTTTTTGTCTGAAATAGACAGCTCCGAAGCCGCCGTAACATTCTATGTTGAGACGTTTGTTCAGGTTGAAGCAATAGCCGAAGGTTATACCTGCTCCGGCTGCGTCTCCTTGATAAATGTGGCGTCCCCAAGTGATGTCGTAGGATGCGCCGAGAGCGGCTACGCCGATAAACTCGCGGGTCATGGGGCGACCGTTGAACCAATAACGGTATTCCGGCTGAAAGCCTATCATTTTGGCTTTGTTGCCATAGATATTGATTGAACCGAAAGCGGAAAGGTCTATACTACTCCGTTCGCCTACGACAAATTCGCAACCAACATTGGGCATCATGGCAGCAAGCATCAGTCCATTGGTTTTTACGGCTACTTGTTGGGAGTGCAAGGCGGGTAGGCTGCAAAGCAGCAGCAAGAGGAGCACACCGCGTATGGGGATAGTATAGTAGTGTCTTAGCATAAGTGTTTTTTAGTTAGTAGTATCAAAAGTATGTTCTTCCTTAGTGTTCCACGTATCGTCCAGAGTAGCCTGAACATCGGTACTTGGATTGAAATTAATTTTTATGGCTGTAATGTAGCCTGCTGTCAGGTTTATGCCTTTACCGGCTGTAGTGGCATTGAAGGCTTCATACTCTTTCCCGTTTACTTTGATTTGAATTCTCTTGATAGCATTGGTGCCGGGCAGTACACTATGTTTGCTTTGTGGAGCGACAGTTTTTTCAATTGTAGATACACCGATGAATTCTCCCCCGTTAGGAAGTATCTCTGTGCATATTTCTGTCTTACCGGTATCGGCAGAAATTATCACTCCGTCACGTACATTCATATATCCATGCTGGTGTTCACTGAAAGTTGTGATAATCTCTTGTAGTTGATATTTGCCTTCATTGCCACTTTGGGTTTCGACTGTAATTTGCAGTTGGGCCATTTTGTGGTAAAAGGGTAAGGCAAGAGTTATCTGTGAACGGTCGTTTGTAGCACCTTCAATTCTTTCAATAGTGTGCGAAGCTGTAGCGTGAAGCGGATCTGTCTGGGCATTTGCCCACTTGGCATCTGTTGTTCCGCTAAGTCCGCCTTTCACTCTGATAAGTACTTCATTGCCTTGACGGTACAATTCTGTGTCGTCGGTATATGGGTAATATCCGTACAAGTATGCTGTAATCTTTCCATAGCCTGGAGGAAAATAGATATGTCCGTCACCGGATAACTTGCCATTGGTATTGGTAAAGGCAAAATTATCCACATAAGGTTGATTATTGAAAGAACCGTCTTGCGTTCGTAAACCAAATACTCCGACTTGTTTTGTACCGTCTTTGAAAGATGTCTCGTCTACAAAGTCGTTTCGGGTTATAATAGAGGCGCTTACTTGCATGACATTGGCGCTCAAAAGAATCTCCACCGGCTCCTCCCCGTTATTTGGGGAAGGAGTCTGTGAATTTTCTTGTTCACACCCTGTCAGCAGCAGGAGTATGATACTAAAGAGATACGATATGTTTACTCGTTTGCTCATTTACATAAATGTTTGTTGAATATGTTTTTATTCAATATCTACATCTACATTTTCGTCACTTTTGTTCCAATCTTTCAGACTTGCATCAATAAATATTGCTTGTAAAGCATAGACACCGATGCGGATATCATATTCGCTTCCTGCAACGAAAGGATTGTTGTTCGCTAATTTGATAGGTAAAGTAACGGATTGAATTTGAGGTGTAGCCCCGGCCAAGTTTGCTATAATGTTCAGTGTGATGGTGTAGTTGTTTTGAGGTCTTACCATCAGATAACCGGCGGATATGTAAGGCGTTTGTACTAATTCTTCGTTTGTCTTGTAGAGTTGTGGTGCAATGACATCTTTGGTTGTAGCGTCTATTGTTTTTTTATCCCAGAGATTGGTTGTTGTACCATCCACGGTGAATGTTGCATCAGGATTAGCTTTAATCATATCTAATGCAGCCGTGCTGGCATCATTCCATTCTAACTCTCCTGTAGATACTTTCAAGTTTGCCTGGTTGGAAATATCGGTCATTACAATGTCACTGATTCTTAGTTTTGCAGCTTCTACACGGTCGTTATATGGTATGTCTGTACCGTCAGCCTGCTTCTGTGCTGTGATAATCTGAAAGTTGAGTTTTGTTAACTTATGGTCAAATGATATACTTGGAATAAACGGGTGCTTCTGATTTTTTGCAATTGTGCTATTTTGGTCTATAATCCAATTGCTGTACTTAATCTTACGGATATATTTGGCATTATACCCATTCAGACTCAGTCCGGTGGTAGGAGTGAGATTCTTTTCATCTTCATATAATGAGGTAATAACGGGAGCGGGAGTTGATACACCGGTTATAATATCATCATCACCGATCAGGCCGCTGAACTCTACATATACTTCTCCATTGGTGATTTTTACTTTGCTGTCATCTTGTCGAGGAAAATACCCATGGAAATTATAATTTTGCGCACCTTGCATCGGATAGTAGTATACAGCCCCATCAGTTGTAGCTTTAGGATCAAAAAGGGTTAATCTTTTTACGGTAGTTCCGTGTACCTCTGTATCGTACGGATCATTTGTAGTACCTTTAGCTTTTACATTCATCAGAATGCAGTTGTTGTTTGATGCCTCAGTACTCCAGTTGGTTATATCATCAGCTGTATAGGTTGCACCTTGAGCCAGAGCAAAAATTCCTAAATTATCCAATACAGTGATATCAGTACCGGTAATAACGCCCGTACCGCGAGTGATGATTGCCGATGGTGTACTAAGTGCCCCTAATTGTACAACGACTTCTCCGTTGGGACCTTCGAAATCATTTTCAGTTACAGTTTGTTCCGGTTCTTGTGAATCTTGATTGGTTGTAGGATCATCATTTTTAGAGCAGGCGGCAAAAAGTGCGGTTACTGCCAATGCCAAAATCCATATATTCTTTTTCATAATTATAATGAGTATTTAGTAAAACGTATTTATTATATCTCTACATAAAGTGTATGTTTGTATCTTTCATTTGTTTTATTATTATTTCCCGCATTACCTTGCTGATAGGTTTTTGCGAGTGAACAAGAAAGATTATTTGGCGAGGTGAAATAAGTTCCACCTCGCCAGGGTGTTTTTGATGTATTTTTTATTTGAGTGATGATAATAGAGTGTACTACTTATACAATCAAATAATAAATGTAAATGTTACGGATTAACTTTATTGAATTCGTCATCTTCAGGATTTACTTCAACATCATCACCAGAAATCCATCCCGTTAGCTCAGCAGTGACCTCAATGGGTTGATTGCCGTATACGGTAACGTTAATATTGTATGATTTTCCAACGGCAAAGATAAAGTTATCACCAATCTTGTCTGTTGAAGGTATGCTTTTGGGTTGTCCGTTGCTTCCATCAGTATATGCCGGGTTGGGCATAGTTTTGGGAGCATTAACTGTTGTTTTAAGGCTTGATACTTTCCATTTGTAAACGGGATTGGTAGGTGCACCTTCAGTCGTGCCCTGACCATCATTCGTCATGACATACTGCATGACCTTTATTTCAATGTTAAAGCTTGATTCGTTAGACAAAATCATCATACTTTCACCTATGGCTGTTGCAGCACCTGCTGGTCCATTGGCAGGAGCAATTGGAGTTAATGCTACCAATTTTTTTGCAGTATTAGTTTCAGTTTTATCACGTTCCATGAGGGTGAATTCTGCTGTAGCTTCTCCTGTTCCTGCTAATACAGGACCGGCAGCGGGAGTGAATGTTAAAGAAATTCCACTCTTTTGTCCGGTAACTTTGATACTCTTAATATAAACAGCACCATCTGTTTTTTCAACTTCTCCATCATAAGTTGGTGTTGTACTTGCATCGTACTCTCCGTCCGCAATCTCACCAGCTGCAAAAGTAGGAAAATAATGAGCTGCTGTTGCGTTAGCTTTATAATAATCCAATCCAGCCTTTTCTTCTCCGGCTCTAACATGGAACTTCAAGCGAGACATCAAATGTTTGAATATTAAAGTTGGCTGAACACCTCTACGAGCAGCATAAGAACTATACGCTTTGGCTAATTCTGTACCTAATAAAGTCAAGTCGGCTGAGTTAGCCGGGTCTGTAATAGCGCTATTATTATCATTCCTTTCTATCGTTTTATTGGCAACTACTTGATATTTATAGGTTTCTCCCGTAGCTGTAAGTGCATTATTAATTAGTTTTATACTATCTTCAGATGAAAATTTAGTTGTTGCTGCCATAATATCATTAGTTCCATCAATCGTGGCTGTAACAATAATACTGCCTACTGTATTTCTATCTTCGATAGGAGCTTGATCTGTGTCCATATGATACCCATAGAAGTCAAATTTTCCCTGCATGGGATAATATTTAACGTTACCGGTATTGAATTTTATAAATCCGGATCCGGCACCGGTCGGTGCAGTGAAAGTTTCACCAGCAAAAATATTGGCACCGTTGTCTTGTGCATCTGTCATAGTTCCTTGAGCCACCATCAATATTTGAAGGGCTTGCCCTTTCCAAATATTTGCTGCATTATTGGTAGATAAGTCACCTACGCTACCTGTACCTCTTGTTGCAATAATGGTCGGGTTTCCAATTCCTAATTGGATTGCTGCCGGAGTTGTGTCATCAATTACTTCCGGAACGGTCGGATCAGTCGGATCGGTTGTTGTCCCCGGATCATTGTCTTTTGAACAGCTGCTCATCAATGCGATGGCCAATGCTGCATAGAAAAATTGCTTTTTCATAATCATTAAATTTTAATTAATAAATCAATTTATATAATTCTCTTTTTATAGTTTCATTCAAACATATCTTCTCCATCTACTTCAATATCGCCACCGTTCTCCCAGCCCTCTATTTCGACTTTGATTTCCATTTCTTCCGGACCGGAAATAGTGATATTTATGGTATATCTCCAACCCGCCAGGAATCCATAAGAAGATTGGGAGCTGTTTTTGACCATATCTTTTAGCGGATAAGTGAGTGTATAGGGATAATGGTCATCCCATACCTCCGGATTATCCTGTATCTTCGTACGTGCTTCGGCTTCGACGATAAGTACTGCACTGTTGGATGGCGGTACAAGTAGTGAAGTTCCTTTCAGTGATGGTATAATTTCGGTCATTCCTATTTTCAATTCTCGTGGCTCGAACCGGCTGCCGTCTGCTTCTTTTAGTTCGAGCCGGTGCGTTCCCGCCTTTTCATTGAAGCTGACGCCTATTTGCGAGAAGTCATGTCCGGCAACGGTGAATTTTCCTTTGTAAATGCTTTCGATACCGATACTCTTTATCATGACATCCTGTCTCATGTTAGCCTTAATGTTAAATCGTACGTGTGCAAGTTGATGACGCAGGTTGAATACGGGAGTGATGTTACGACGAGCTGTGTAAGTACTGTAATAGTATTTCATTACATTATTCCTTTCCTCCTCCGGCATGGCGGCTATATTGGTTTTCTCGTCTTCCGTCAGTTCTGCAACAGCAGATATTAAGTCTTGTGAACCATCTACCGCCACTTCAAAACTGATACCTTGTTCATTGCGGGTAAAGTTACGGTAGGTTCCGGGTAAGAAATCTGCATCACTGTTGCTTGCGGCTTGTTTAAGGTCATCTATGTAATATGCGAAAAAGTCGAAAGGTGTCACCGTTGACAATTGGCTGTACATAGGTTGGTCATTCTCATCCTGCCATTGGGCAAATGAGGTGACACTTGTATAGCTGGCTTTTTTCCCGTGCATATTAAGGCTGGCATCTTGTCCTTGTATACCCGTACTTCCGTCTATGAGGCAAATCTCTTTGTCACTCTCTCGTGTAATACCATAATTCATGCCTCCTTTGGGAGTGTCAGAACGGAATGCATAAACATGGAAGTCGGCATTCTCCAATTTCTCCAGATAGCCTTCGTCATCAGGGGAAAGCGCGCCTTGCCCACGCGTCAGTATGGTATAATTAGGTGGATTGAAAGCAATCATAACAGGGAGTGCTTCGTTGTAGTCATCGTCAATGCCGGAGTCCGGTTCCGGGTCCACCACATCAGTTTCGGTAGGCGTTTCGTCTCCCGTAAACAGGTTTCCGCAGCTGCACAGCAACATGAGCAGGAAGCCTAAATAAATGTGTATGGCCTTTCTATTATATAGCATTCCGTAATTATTACATTTCTATATCTATGTCGTCATCTTTATCTTGATCCTCCCAGGTATTTTCGTCCTTATGGTCGATTATTTCCTGTGAATCTATTTCCAGCATAGTTCCCATTTCTATTACTACCGGTTTTTCTTGGTAGCGCAAATAGCTTTTGCCATTTTCCCTCTGTTCTATCAATTGTGCGTCGACTAAAGTTTGTCGGGGATTGCCCGCTGCATAGAAAAAGCGTTTTAATAAAGTTTTATTATCTCCCGGCTTCGGGACAGAGGCCTTTACCGCTATTTGCAGGATTCCTTGCCCTACAAGCAGATTTTCTTTGGGGCTGGGCACTATTCCCATGGTATAAAATGTGGTAGAGTATGTGCTGACATCTCCGTTGGTTTCTATCTGTAAGTTGTCGAATGAGAAAACCATGCGGTAAAGACGGTCTGTATCCAAATAAGCGTCGGCAATATTGAGGCGTCCGCACACTCCTGATATTTCTGCTACAACCTGTTCTATATTAATCTCATTTTTAAGGGTTCCGGCCTTTTTGACACTGAACTTCACTTGTATTTCCTGGCTCACCGGCTGCATATCGAAATGAAGCACTTGGGGCTGTCCGGTTTCTATAGTGACGTCCTTGTTTATTCCGTAGAAGATGCGTCCCGGATTTTTGATATATCTATAAGTCGGATTAAAGTCGGGTAGGTTAAGCCCTTGCAATTCTTTTATATCATCGCGTGAGGTCTCAAGCATATGCAGATAGAGTGTATCTACTGTGGCCTCCGGATGGGTGAGGTAACAGTTTAGACTATCAATAACCAACCTGTCGTGGGTATTGATGGCAAAAACTTTGTATTCGCCGCCTTTCAGACGGAATGGGATAGGGGCGTCGCTTGTTTCATCGGAGACGATTGGTGCTGATATACCGTTTATCACACTGTTCTTTTCTTCTCCGGTTTCGGAAATACCATGCGCGCGCCAAGTATTGAGAATCCGGCTTGCTACGATATTCATCTGACCGGGTTTTTCATTATCATATTTTCCCCAATTGAACTGCGCTTGGATAGTTGCGGCATGCGGATGCTCTGTCTCCGGACAGAGCTCTACTGAGGTGCAGGCAAAGATACCGCACAGCAGACTGAGAGTTAGATATGTCAGTACTTTGTGCTTCATCATTCATCCTCCTTCTTGGGCGAAGTTGCTTCTCCCTGAACAGTTTCTGTATCTTCTTTGGTAGCTTCGGCTTTCGCCTTCTTATTCTTTTTCTTTTTCTTTTTTTCGGTGCGCTTGGATATTTTGGTAGAATCTTGTACTTCAGATTTTTGTTTCAGTTGTTCTTCACGTACTTTCAATGCTTTGCGTATCGATTTTTCTTGTTCGGAAGTGAGGCTGTCACTAAGCTGTATTCCTAAAGAATCTGCAACTTCTTTACGCAGTTTGTCGGCAGCTTCTTTTAGAGCAAGTTCTTTACGCTCTTGCTGCATTAATTTCCATTGCTTCAGTTCTTCTTTATTGAGTAAACTGTCCGGACGGCTGAAACCCTGCTTGCGTACAGCATTATTAATGGAGTCGATGCGCTCGCGCATTTTGTTTATCTTTTCGTTGAGTGCCTGACGGGCAAAGTCACGTAGCTGTACCCGGCGGTAGACCGATTCTTTGTATTTGCTGCCCGCGGACATAAACCGATAGACGAAAGCTACACGTAAATCTGTTATCAGGGGGAAAGGCACGATGTGCCCGCCTTTGCATTTCTCGGCTATGCGTGGGTAGCATCCGCTTTCCGCGTCGTGAGTGTAGACGTCATAAGAGGTGTATAACAGTCCGATAGAACCGCCCATTTCAATGTCGATGTAGTTATTGCGATAGCCATAAAGCGGAGCAGTATAGCCTACGCTGATACCGGCGCCATAGGCATTGCCCTGTTTACCTTCCTTACCTATCTTGAAATTGTAGCTGGCGGCATTGACGTAAACTCCCCAGTAATAGGCTCGCTCCTGACGCGGATTTTCACGTTGGGTGGTGAATATTTGTTCTTTAAGGCGTGTCATCAGATTGGCATCTTTGGTAACACCGCCTCTTTTGCGGGTACGAAAATACTGACGCCACTCTACCCGTGCATCGAATACGTTGAAGATAAGGGAAGGAGTGTATTTCTGCGAGGTGTTCCAATTCCACTTTAGGTTGGCTCCAATCGTACGCTTGTTTCGAATCGTGTTGCCTAAGTCAAATTCCACACCAATATTAGGGATGGTCAATAACCAATCAACAGCATTTGTCTTGATACCCCAGCGGTCTTTAAAAGATATTAATTCTGCTTTCGCATCATCTTTTTTGCCGCGTTGTACCTGGGCATATGTGTTATTCAAAGTTATTGATATAAGAAAATACACTACAGTTCTTCTAAACAAAAAAAAGTAGTGATTTTTTTTATGCTTTTGTGATAAAATCACTTTTCTTCAAAAATATTATTTGTTCGTTTGCTGCCTCAAAAATATATGTAAAGAACGTAAAAACAAAGTTTTCTATTAACTTTTTTTATCAGTAAGCGATTTTTTAACACTGTATAGCTAATAACTGTTCTCGTTGAATAATTTTATAGTGGTTTTATATGATGTGGATAAGCATATAATAAAGAAAAACAGGTGTAAATTCTATTTTGTAGAACTTACACCTGTTCGTTTGAAAAATAATTTTTACTTCTCTTTATGTCTATTCGCGCGTTTCTTACGAATTTCAGCTTTCATTTTTGCTGCACCGGAACCGTGCTGGCCGGTAATGTAGGTTTTCTTTTTGGCTTTGGTCTTTATTTTGTTTTCTTCTTTAGGCTTGTCTTTTTTGCCTTTGAAAACAATACCGCCCATCATTGCTTCTTCTATACTCACGTTATTAATGTATTAAGTATTAATGTTCATTACTGTGCTGTGGGATGTATCGGATGCTTACTTGGCAGGCAGTACTTCAATCCAATAATCATCAGGGTCGTTGATGAAATATAATCCCATAGCGGTATTTTCAAAACATACCCAGCCGTTCTCTTTATGATATTGACGGATGGCGTCGTAATCTCCGGCTACACGGAAGCAGAGGTGGCTTTCATTCTCACCAAGTTCGTAGGCTTGGGGGTGTTCTTTCAGGCAGGTTAGTTCCAATAGGAAACTTGTGCTGCTGTCTGTGAGGTAAACCAGCGTGAAAGAGCCGTCTGCCGACTCTTTCCGATGATGTTCTTTCAGTCCCAACGCCTTCTCGTAGAAAGCGATACTGCGTTCCAGATCGGTAACATTTATATTAAAATGATCAAATTTGCT
The DNA here is from genome assembly GCF_018390535.1 of Bacteroides propionicigenes. Classification (GTDB taxonomy): domain Bacteria; phylum Bacteroidota; class Bacteroidia; order Bacteroidales; family Bacteroidaceae; genus Bacteroides; species Bacteroides propionicigenes. The sequence continues at coordinate 321,678 of NZ_JAHBBW010000003.1, forward strand.
TTTTATTTCCACTGTTGTTACTTATTTAGGTTTAAATTATCGGTTTATTTGATTTTTGCTTTCAGGATTTCGCCGATGTATGTACGCGGCATACCTTCTATCATAGCTTGTGACGGAACTTTCTTGCATTCCAAAATGACGGAAGGTTCTGTCTGGCCGTTGGGATAGAAGCGCACGGTGTAGTTTTGGGCTGCATCCATTTGTGCATAAGGTTGTTCCGGTGACAGAATAGTGAATATGACAGGTTTGTTACCGGCAATTTTTCCTAACGAACCGCCGGCATTGGCAGTCATCATAGTCATGTTGAAAGGTTCTTCGCCAATCACAATTACTAATTTGCCGTTTCCGGTTTCAATAGTATTGAACGGAATGGCATCCGGCGCTATTTCTCTATAAGCAGCCGGGGATGCCGGTGCATTTGTTTGCATGGTAGTGACGGTGACCGGTGTTGCAGCGGTCTTGGGAGCTTTTATTGTGACCTGTGTTTTTGGAGTAATCACTGTTGTACCGGAATTGACGAGTGCTTTGGTCTCTTTCTTCTCTTCTTTTTTCTCCTCTACAGGGGCTTTGGCTGTAGTGGCACTTAAGGCTTCTGTGACATCGATGCACAGGTCATCTACAAAATCCACCGTCTTTCTGCGCCATTTGGCAAGGCCGCGCACCAGTTTGGTTTTGGACTTATTCAAAGCGTACCGGTCGGTAATCCATTCTTCGGCGATATATTTTTCTTTTCCTTCGCGGTAGCTGAAACGGATTTTCTCTACTTCAAGGATACACTTCTCCGGTTGGCAGGTAACGGTGAGCTGATAAAGTATTTTTGTTCTGTCCAGCGACAATGCTGTAGAACTGAACACAATCCATTCGTCACCCATGCCTACAATCTGTCCTTTAGCCTTGTCAGAGAAAACTATGCGGCTGTTGTTTTCATTTTTTGCCAGTCGTGCATCCATCCATTTCAACAGGCGGGAGTAGATTGTATCTTGAGACATACCCGGAATGCTGAAGTCCTTGGTAAATATCACTTTACCCTCCACTTCCGGAACAGCGCCGGCCAGATATTTACTGTCATCTCTTTGGGCGTGCAGCAAGGCAGGCATACAGAGGCAGAATAGTGCAATAAAAACTTGTGTAAAATTTTTCATAATGCTATGTTTTATTTAGTAATATCAAAACTTTCGCCTCGGCGGGAAATTGTGAGAAAACGGCAACCTTTGCTTTCGGCAAAAGTACGGAATGCGTTGCCGCCCTGATAGTCCTCGCTGAAGTGCATAGGTGCAAATATAGTGCTTTTTATTCGTTCCACGAATTGTTCTGCACCGCGCATATAATCTTTTCCGATGCGGCTGTCCACCGGAAACATGGCTACATCTACCTGAGGGACCTTTTGTTGCAGGTTTTTTATTTCTGCAAGAAAGTCTCCTTCTGCTTTACGTATTTCCTGCGGTGTGGATTCTTCGCTCCAGTGCCAGTTGTTCAGGTCGCCGGCATGGAACAGGCGGATGCCCTGCAAATCTATCAGAAAAGAGATGCCGACATCGGTAGAGCCGAAAGCTTCGATACGGATATGTTCGTCCTTGCAGACATCGCCTTTATTAATATAGGTGGCATCTTCCGCCGTTGCACGCCGGTGTTTCAGAATATCTTTGGAAAAGATGTACCGGATATCGGGGCGCTCTTCTTTCCATGAAAGAACTTCGCGATTGAAGTGGTCGGGGTGGAAGTGCGAGGAGAGTACGTAGAGTATTCCCGGTTTTTTTAACAGACGGTCATGTATGATTCCCCGGTTCGGTACCTCTTCCGAGGAGTCCTTGTAGTAGTCGATAATGACCGTCACGCCGTCCGCTTCAATTGCGAAGCCGCTATGGTAGATGTAATCAAGTTTCATTGTACGGATTCAATTATAGCGCAATATTACAAAAAACGCTACACAAACTTCCGGTTTAGCTGTTATTTTATGCAAAAGTCCTACATCGGTACTTCCATCAGCAGGATGTGTGAATCCTTCAGAGTCTCTATTTCAAAGCTGTTGGTTTCATACACTCCCATACCGTCACGGCGGGACAGTACTGTGCCGTCTACTTTTATTTCACCCTCTATTAGAAAGATGTACACGCCTGCGTGCGATTGGTGCAGGTGATAGCCCAATTTCTTTCCCGCCTCTACTTCTCCCAAAGAGAACCATGTCTGTTGCAGCGTTTTGGCGGGAGCGTTGCCATCGGGAGATACGATGAGTGCAAGTTCGTTTTTATGCAGATAAGGACGGATGTCATAATCCTGATAGGCAGGCGGTGTATTCAGTTTTTCGGGCATTATCCAGATTTGGAGAAGCTCCACTGTTTCGGTATCACTGCCGTTCATTTCGCTGTGATAGATGCCTGTGCCGGCACTCATCGTCTGGATGTAGCCTGCGGTGATGGTGCGCTTGTTCTGTTTGCTGTCACCATGTTTCAGCTCGCCTTTCAGGGGGATGGTGATAATCTCCATATTCTTATGCGGATGAGTGCCAAATCCTTGTCCGGGAGCTATCCGGTCGTCGTTTAATACGCGCAGGGCGCCGAAGTTCATACGGCGGGGATTATAATACTCGTCAAAGCTAAATGTATGGTAGCTGTCGAGCCAGTCGTACAGAGAATGTCCGCGGCTTTCGGCTTTGTCTATTACTTTTTTCATAATCAGTCTTTTTTTTAAAATGATTTATCTGTATGTAACAAGCAAGTGAGCCGGAAAGTTTAGACCGCGAATCATTAATGTTTTATAAATAGTCTTTTACAGCTTGACTTCGTTCTCAAGTTTCTTATGTTCCATGAAGTCCTTTATATTCAGCAGAGTGGTAGCTGCGATGTTGGCAAGTGCTTCACGGGTGAAGAATGCTTGGTGTGAAGTTACTATTACATTATTGAAAGACAGCAGACGCGCCAGCGTGTCGTCGTCAATAATTTTATCCGACTGGTCTTCGTAAAAATATTCGCTTTCCTCCTCATACACATCCAGTCCGGCAGAACCGACTTTTTTGTTTTTCAGTCCTTCTATCAAAGCGTTGGTGTGGATGAGTTGCCCTCTACCGGTATTGATAATCATTACACCATCTTTCATTTTGCTGATGGAGTAGTCGTTGATAAGGTATTTGGTCTGTTCTGTGAGAGGACAGTGCAGGGAGATGATGTCCGAACTGTGGTACAATTCATCCAGCGTGGTGTACACAACTTGATGCTCACGGGCAAAGTTATGGTCGGGATACAAGTCGTAGGCAAGGATGTTCATGCCGAAACCGCGCAGGATGGTGATTAATTTTTTGGCAATCTTACCGGTTCCGATGATACCGGCGGTTTTGCCGTACATATCGAATCCTAAAAGGCCGTGCAGGGAGAAGTTGCCGTCACGTGTACGCCAAGTGGCGCGGGGTATCTTCCGGTTAAGGGAGAGCATGAGGGCAACCGTGTATTCGGCTACCGCATAAGGAGAGTAGGCGGGGACGCGTACAACGGTGATACCGTTTTCCGCTGCCGCTTTCAAGTCTACATTATTATATCCGGCACAGCGCAGGGCAAGGAGTTTCACTCCGTTTTCCGCCATTTGCCGGATGACTTCCGCGTCGGCTGTATCGTTTACAAAAATGCAGACGGCATCCACGCCTTGCGTTAGGATAACGTTATTCAGGTTGAGGTGCCCTTTATAGAAACGGAGTTCAAAACCGTATTCACTGTTTTTTTCATTGAATGAAGCCTCGTCGTAGGGCTTGCTGCCGAAGAATGCAATAGTATATGCCATGAGTTTTTAAGTTTTAGAATATTTCGCTTATTACTTCAATAAATAACACATACAAAGATAATAAGGTTCAGGATATATGTTGCAGGTTGTTTTCATTGTTTCCTCTTTCAGCGATTATCGCTTGTGCTTGCTTTGCTCATATCGTTCCACCACGGGGTACTTTTCGTTCCTCCACAGAGAACTTTCCGTTCCACCGTGGAGGAACGAAAAGTACCCCGTGGTGGAACGATTTAATATTAGTAGATTTTCTCTTACTCTTTAATATATGTGTTTTGTAAATGTTTCAATAGAAACTATTGATATTTTCAATTAATATCTTTACTTGTTATAAATTAAATGCACAAAACAGTTTTTCATGTGCAATATTATTGTACCTTTGCGCCCGAAAACAATAAAAAAGATTTAGATGAGAAAAATTTCATTGATTAGCATTGCGATGTTAATCGTTTCAATTCCAACTTTTGCAGGAGGTCTCCTGACAAATACAAATCAACACCCTGCTTTTCTTCGTATGTTGTCTCGTGGCGCAAATACTACCAGTGTAGATGCTGCTTTGTCTAATCCTGCAGGTTTGGCTTTTTTGCCTAAAGATGGATTTTATACATCCTTGAGTATTCAGAGTGCGTTCCAAACAAGAAATATTGATGTCGGTTTTATGACGTATAAAGGAATTAGCGGTATTGATCCAAGTACTCAGCGACCTATTCCTGTTACCTCAGACAAGCCGTTTACCAAATATTACGAAGGTAAGGCTGCTGCACCGGTTATCCCCAGCGTATTTGCTGCCTATAAAAAGGGAGATTGGACTATTTCCGGTTTCTTTGCTATTACCGGTGGTGGTGGAAAAGCTTCATTTGACGACGGGCTGCCTATGTTCGAATCACTGGCAATGGCGGGCATTTTTCAAGAAAGCGTAGCCAAGTATGCGCAGAGCGGAGGAAAGAGTCCTATCCTGACTCCCGATATGTATACCATCAACAGTGCTATGGAGGGTAAGCAATACATTTACTCCGTACAGTTGGGACTGACTTATAAAATAACAGAATGGCTCTCTGCATTTGCAGGTGGACGCATGAACTATTTTACGGGTGGATATAAAGGTTATCTGAACGCGAACCTTAATAAGGAACTGGGGGGAACGGAACTGATGAATCTGGAACTGGACTGCGACCAGACAGGTTGGGGGCTGACTCCGGTTATCGGTGTGGATGCCAAGTTCGGTAAATTCAATTTCGGCGCGAAATACGAGTTTAAGACTAATCTGAACATTGAGAACAATACTAAGAAAAATACGGATGAAGACGGTGCGTTGGCAGCTTTCAAGCACGGTGTAAATACTCCTAATGATATTCCTTCCATGCTTTCGGTAGCTGCTGCCTATGAATTTCTTCCTGTGTTGCGTGCATCGGTAGAGTATCACTTCTATGATGATAAGAACGCAGGTATGGCAGACGGTAAGCAGAAGCATCTGACAAAAGGAACAAACGAATATCTGGCCGGTATAGAATGGGATGTAATCAGCAGGCTGACCCTGAGCGGCGGCGTGCAGTTCACCGATTACGGCTTGTCTGATGATTACCAGACAGATACCAGTTTCTCCTGTGATTCTTACTCTTTGGGTATAGGTGCAAAATTGCGGCTTTCGGAAAGAGCCGATTTGAATGTGGGCTATATGTGGACCAATTATGACGACTATACCAAAACCAGCCAAAACTATAACGGTACAGGCCTGCCCGGTACAAACGTGTATAGCCGTACAAACAAAGTTTTCGGTCTTAGCATAGACTATCGCTTCTGATATTTCATAATCCAACCTTTATATATGGAAGAAGCCGCTTCAAGTATTGTCTTGGAGCGGCTCCTTCGTTTTTTATACAGATTAGAAAGAATATTGTACCAGTAGGTTCATGCGGTTGGCATGGTTGGTGGAGTTATCGAAATTCGTACGCCAGCCGCGCAGGTATTCAGCGGCTACCTGCATATTGGGGGTGACATTCCAAAACAGGTTTGCTACGAAATACTGCCCATAGCGGTAAGTGGACGGTTCGTTGGCGGGATAGCCGTTTTCAGAGTAAAGGCGTGACATACTGTATGTACTCGAAAGAAATACCTTCGGGCTGATATTGTATTGCAGTCCGGCATACCATCCCAGCATAGGCAATGCCTGCATTTTTCCCTCCTTGTCGGGATTGGGAACGATGTCTACGTTCAGGTTACTGATGTCATTCAGGTATTGTCCGATGCCTTTTCCGTAGGTAGCTTGCCCGAATACCTGCCATTGCTTGCCCAGATTGAACGTGGTAGATGCCTGTACACCGAATCCGGTGACGGAATGAGCCTTGTCGCTCAGTGTACTGGTGTAGGTCATGCTGCGGATAAGGCCGCCCACGCGAAAGTGGCTTTGGCTGTTCCAGCCGTACTGTGCATAGGCAGTGAAGTCCGGCATACGCTGTTGTGCTATGTCAAGTTCGCCATTGGTTGTACCGTCTACAGAGGGCATTTCAACGGAAGCGTTGAAACGGAAGTTTTTCAGTCCTTTGTAGGTGTATGCCACTTGGGTGGCACGATAGAAAGTTGCTCCGTTGGGACCTTGGAAATCGACGGTGGAAGGCAATGCACCCAAGTCCATGAAACCGCCGTAGGTGTAGCCCACCGTTACATCACGAAAAGACACGTAAGCGTTGCGCAGTTGGAAACCTTTGTTGGAACCGTCCCGGAAGTTTCCGGCTGTGTACACGATGAAGTCACCGAGAATTTTGGTATGCCCCACCAGTTTCAAGAAAATGGTGGAAGTGCTGGCGTCCATTTGGAACTGGTTCCTGATTTTACTTCCGTTAGGGATGTAGGCGGGAATGAAGTCGATGTTGTCAACGATGCCGCCGAAATCATACTCTGCCGTAGCGCGTACATAACCGCCGATGCCCAAAGCAAACTTGCCTTTTCTGTCTGTCAGCAGGAAGCGCGGGGCTTGCGGCTCATGGATGTGGGGCAGTTGAGACTCGTTCATGATACGGATAATTTCGTCGCCCGCCTTGTCTATGGTAACCAATATGATACCTTTGGGAGACTCATCCTCAATAATCACTTTTTTTTGTGCATGGGCTGCAAATGTTGACAGGCCTGTGCCGCACAGCAGGAACATTACTTTTAAGATTGTTTTCATTTAAGTTAGGTTTTGGTGAATGTGCTTTGAACAACTTAAATTTAAAATGGTTTTGCGGTCATCAAAAGAAAGCGTATCTTTGCGCCCGATTTAACAAGAGTGAAATCATTAACTAAATGTATGATGCCGCGAATAGCGGTCGTGTATTCTAGAACACCACGTAAAAAACAGGAATATGAAGCAAAAAGTATCTGTACCCTTTATGCTGCTGGGCATTCTGTTCAATGTCTGTTTGATAGCAGCCAATCTTCTTGAGACAAAAGTAATTCAGGTTTTCGGCATAACCGTTACTGCCGGACTGTTAGTGTTTCCCGTTTCTTATATCATCAACGACTGCATTGCCGAGGTGTGGGGCTTTCGTAAGGCGCGCCTGATTATCTGGAGCGGCTTTGCCATGAATTTCTTTGTGGTGATGCTGGGGCTGATTGCCGTAGCCTTGCCTGCCGCTCCTTTTTGGGAGGGAGCGCCCCATTTCAATTTTGTTTTCGGTATGGCGCCGCGTATTGTTGTTGCAAGCCTGTCGGCATTTCTGGTAGGTTCGTTCCTCAACGCTTACGTCATGAGCCGCATGAAAGTAGCGAGTGGCGGACGTCATTTTTCAGCACGTGCCATTTGGTCTACGGTGGTGGGCGAGACTGCCGATTCGCTGATATTCTTCCCCGTGGCCTTTGGAGGAATTATTGCGTGGCAGGAATTGCTGGTGATGATGTGCATCCAGATTGTGCTGAAATCTCTGTATGAAGTGATGATTCTTCCGGTGACAATCCGGGTGGTGAAGGCCATTAAAAAAATAGACGGAAGCGATGTCTATGATGAGGGAATCTCTTATAAAGTGTGGAAAATTTCTGAGATTTAAAATGTTAGTTGAGGAGTTGACTCCTGTTCATATAAACAATAGCAAAAATGAATAAAGAAGCAGCATTAGTCGTGTTCAGCGGTGGGCAGGATTCGACAACTTGCCTGTTTTGGGCAAAGCGTGAGTTCAAGAAAGTATATGCGTTGAGCTTTCTGTACGGGCAGAAGCATCAGAAGGAAGTGGAACTGGCACGGGGGATAGCGCGTAAAGCGGAAGTGGAATTTGAAGTAATGGATGTTTCTTTCATTGGCAAGTTGGGGCATAATTCACTGACAGACCCCGACATGGTGATGGACCGGGAAAAACCGGCAGGCACTGTTCCGAATACTTTTGTGCCGGGGCGTAACTTGTTTTTCCTGAGCATTGCCGCTGTATATGCACGCGAGAGGGGCATCAACCATATCGTGACAGGTGTGTCGCAAACAGATTTCAGCGGTTATCCCGATTGTCGGGATGCGTTTATCAAGTCGCTCAACGTAACGCTCAACCTTGCCATGGACGAGCAGTTTGTGCTGCATACCCCGTTGATGTGGATTGATAAAGCCGAAACTTGGGCATTGGCAGATGAATTGGGAGTACTCGACTTGATTCGTCACGAAACGCTGACTTGTTATAATGGCATACCCGGTGACGGCTGCGGACACTGTCCGGCTTGTAAGCTACGCAGAGAAGGATTGGAGAAGTATCAACGTATCATAAATAAATAACAATATGACCGAATTAAAAGACCAGCTTTCCTTATTAGGAAGAAAAACTGAATATAAGCAGGATTATGCTCCCGAAGTTTTGGAAGCGTTTGACAATAAACATCCCGATAATGATTATTGGGTACGTTTCAATTGTCCGGAGTTCACCAGTCTTTGTCCCATAACGGGACAGCCGGATTTTGCGGAAATCCGCATCAGCTATATTCCCGATGTGAAAATGGTGGAGAGCAAGAGCCTGAAGCTTTATCTTTTCAGTTTTCGTAATCATGGCGCTTTCCATGAGGATTGCGTAAACATTATAATGAAAGACCTTATCCGTTTGATGAACCCCAAATATATTGAGGTTACGGGAATTTTCACCCCGCGCGGCGGCATCTCCATTTACCCTTATGCAAACTATGGACGTCCCGGAACGAAATATGAACAAATGGCGGAACATCGCTTGATGAACCGCGAATAGAATGATGGAATATACCTATCAATAGCGATTGCGGGTATGATACTTTCTTAGAATAGCGTTGATGTAATTACCTAAAACAGGTGATTGTGCAGTTTTCTTTTTCTAATGACTTTTGCAAACGGTATTAGTAACAACATAATAATCATTTCAAATTGAAAACAGCTATATCAAACCTATTCCTTTTCTTCCTGTCTGTATGTGCATTTTCGGCATACGCACAGAAGCCGGGTAAAACGATGGTTTCCGGTAAAATCTTGTCTACGGAAAAAGAAGTCGTGGATTTTGCAACGGTCTACCTGAAAGGAACCGGCTACGGGGGGATAACCAATCAAGAAGGGATTTATCATGTGAGTGCGCCTGCGGGAGACTACACATTGGTAGTGTCGGCCATCGGCTATAAGACCGTAGAGAAAGCGGTAACGCTGGTTGGAGGGCAAAGAGTGAGACAGAATATCACAATCACTCCCGAAACTCAGCAACTGGACGAAGTAACGGTAGTGTCAACGGGGGTAAGCCGTGTCAAACGCTCGGCATTTAATGCCGTGGCGGTAGATACGAAAGAACTGCAGAACACCACCAAGAATTTGAGTGACGCATTGACTAAAGCGCCGGGCATGAAACTGCGCGAGTCGGGCGGGGTAGGCTCGGACATACAGCTCATGCTGGACGGCTTCAGCGGGAAACACGTAAAGGTATTTATAGACGGTGTTCCGCAGGAAGGCGTTGGAAGTTCGTTCGGGCTGAACAATATTCCGGTGAATTTTGCCGACCGTATCGAAGTGTATAAAGGCGTAGTGCCCGTGGGCTTCGGAACGGATGCTATCGGCGGAGTTATCAATATCGTCACGAACAAGAAACGCCGCCGTTGGTTTCTGGATGCGTCCTATTCTTACGGTTCGTTCAATACGCATAAATCCAACGTGAACTTCGGGCAGACTTTTAAGAACGGTTTTACCTATGAAATCAATGCGTTCCAGAACTATTCGGACAATGACTATTACATTGACGCTCCGGTGGAAGACTTTGAAACGGGTAGGATAGACCGTGACAAGAAGGTGCGTGTGAAACGTTTTAACGATACCTACCATAATGAAGCGGTTATCGGTAAGGTAGGCGTTATCGACAAGAAGTGGGCGGACCGTTTGATGCTCGGTTTTACTTATTCCAATATGTATCAGGATGTACAGACCGGGGTGCGTCAGGATATAGTGTACGGACAGAAACATCGCAAGGGACATTCGCTGATGCCTTCGCTGGAGTATAACAAGCGCAATTTGTTTACGAAGGGATTGGATGTGGTACTGACCGTCAACTACAACAAGAACCTGACGACGAACGTAGATACAGCTTCCTATAAGTACAACTGGTACGGGGCCAGGAAACCGTTGAACTCTCCCGGCGAACAGTCCTATCAGTATTCGCGTGCCGATAACAATAACTGGAATGGTACGTTTACAGCCAACTACCGTCTCGGAAAGATACATATGCTGACATTCAATCATGTGCTGAATGCTTTCAGCCGTTCCAATACTTCATTGCTCACCAAAGAAGAACAGTCGGATGCCATAGCTAAGGAAACCCGCAAGAACATCTCCGGTCTTTCTTACCGCCTGATGCCGTCCGAAACTTGGAACTTATCCGTATTCGGTAAATACTACAATCAATTTGTTGCCGGACCGGTAGCTACCAACACCAATCAGGACGACTATGTGCGCACTACCCGCAGCGTAAAGTCCATGGGATATGGAGCGGCGGGCACTTACTTCATCCTGCCGGGGCTGCAAGCCAAACTGTCCTACGAAAAAGCCTATCGCCTGCCTACTGTCGAAGAAATGTTCGGTAACGAGGATTTGGAAATGGGAGACATCGGTATCCGTCCGGAGAACAGCGATAACATCAATCTGAACCTGAGTTACAATAAGGTTTTCGGCAGGCACTCCGTATATGTGGAAGGCGGATTGGTTTACCGTAATACCAAAGACTATATTCAGCGCAACATTACCGACTTGAGCGGCGGTAAATCCGCAGCTACTTATATAAATTACGGAAAAGTACTGACAAAAGGATATAATATCTCCGCCCGTTACGGTTTTGGCAAGTGGGTGAGCGTAGGCGGCAACTTTACGCAGATGAATGTACGTGATAATATGAAAACGTCTATATCCGGCAGTGCGGAAAATATAGCTTATAAAGAACGTATGCCCAACTTGCCGTATATCTTTGCCGATTCCGATGTGACATTCTATTGGCGCGACCTTGGGAAAAAGGGGAATGCCTTGACCGTATCTTACGACAATCAGTACTTGCATAGCTTTACTTACTATTCTTCCAAAATCGGTGCGAATAAAGGTGACTATGTAGTTCCAAGCCAGTTCTCCCACAACCTGAGCCTTTCTTACAGTCTTCATGGCGGACGCTACAACCTGTCGTTCGAGTGCCGTAACTTTACGGATGAACAGCTGTACGATAACTTCAGTCTGCAGAAAGCCGGTCGGGCGTTCTATGGCAAAGTACGCGTATATTTCGGTAATTAAATCAATGAATAGAATCAATAACGATTAGTATAATATAATAAGGTAAAACATCATGAAGAAGAATTTCTTTTTAGCCGGACTTTTCGCGACTGCGATGACAGGACTGGCATTGACATCTTGTACAGAAACAGAAGTGTCGGGCGGCGGAAACAATAGCGGGAATAAAGGCGATTTTGTAGTCGCTTCCTCTGTCGCAGCTTCGGGTAATACGACTAACGTCTTGCTGACTTCCAAGACATTGGACGAGGGGACTATTTCTACCGTCAACAACGGACTCGTCAACGACGGTGCTTCCCAATGGGTATTCTATAAAAATCAGTATCTCTACGGACTGACTTATAATCAGGGAAATGCCGGTACTACCCGTTCTTATATTATGAACTCCAATAATGAAGTGCAGGCACGTTCGGGAGAGTTTGCCGTCAAGAGGTTCACTACTTATGGTATCTACGATAAGTATATCATCACCGCCTCTACCGGTGACGGCCCTACGGAATATGCCGACGGCAACCGGTATTTGCCTAAAATGTTCTTGCTCTCTTATCTGGATGTAGCGGCTGAAACGTTCGAGACCAATGATACGAAAGTAAAAGCCTATATGTCCGAGAATTTTCTTGGAAACGGTGAGTTCGTGACATTGGCGGGCATCTTGGAGCATAACAAGAAAATATATAGCGCGGCTGTTCCCATGGGATTGAGCCAGTATGGCGCTGCCGTAGACGGCGGCAAGTACATATTGCCGGGTAATGAAACTTTGGTAAAGACTGAAGACGGCGGTTCCAACAGCAGCGCTTATAAAAAAGGTGAATTGCAATGGACGCAGTACCCCAACGAATGTTGGGTGGCAATCTTTGATGATGCTGCCATGACAACAAAGAAACTTATCAAGACAGATAAAATCAGTTATGCCTGCGGTCGTTTCAAATCTCAGTATTACCAGACTATCTGGGAAGCCGGCAACGGTGATATTTATGTATTCTCTCCAAGCTATGCCAAGACCATGAGTGATGCTCGCCAACAGACAACCTTGCCGGCAGGTGTAGTACGTATTCCTAAGGGCCAGGAAGATTTTGACAACTACTATTGTGACTTGGAGAAACAGAGTGGCGGCAAATCTTTCCTGCGTTGCTGGCATATTGCAGACGACTACTTCCTGTTATTGATGTACGATCGTCCTCTGACAGAGAAAGGCTTTGAAGCTAAAGAACTGGCTGTCTTTAAAGCGGGAAGCGAGAAGCTTACGTATGTCACCGGACTTCCGTCGGCAGACTTGATTTCCGGTTTCGGCAATACCCCGTATACAGAGGATGGCTATGCCTATATGGCTGTGACAACTACAGACGGGCATCCGGCTGTTTATAAGATAGATCCGTCCAGTGCTACTGCTACAAAAGGCATCACAGTAGAGGCAACACAGATTACAGGTATCGGCAAGCTGAGTCCCCTTAATTAAATATCATGAAGAAAGCATTTCGTAAACTGCATTTATGGCTGTCCGTCCCTTTCGGACTGATTATTACAGTTATCTGCCTTTCGGGTGCTGCATTGGTATTTGAAGATGAAGTAATGGAGTTGTGCAGGCACGACCTCTATTATGTGGAAAAGGTAAGCGGCGTTCCGCTTCCTGTGGAACATTTGATAGAGAGAGTTGCCGGGACATTGCCGGACAGTGTTACTGTTACAGGCGTCTCCATTTCTTCTGATGCGGAACGTGCCTATCAGGTCAGTCTGTCGAAACCGCGACGGGCATCCGTTTATGTAGACCAGTATACGGGTGAAGTAAAGGGTAGGAATGAGCGTGCGTCGTTCTTCCTCACCATGTTCAGATTGCATCGTTGGCTGTTAGACAGCATGAAGCCGGACGGTGGAATATTTTGGGGTAAGATGATTGTGGGGGCAAGTACGCTGATGTTCGTATTTGTGCTTGTATCAGGCATCGTCATTTGGTGCCCCCGTACCGGGAAGGCACTAAAAAACAGTTTGAAAATTACTGTTGGTAAGGGTTGGCGTCGCTTTTGGTACAATTTGCACGTGGCGGGCGGTATGTATGCACTTGTCTTGTTGTTGGCGATGGCTCTGACCGGGCTGACTTGGTCTTTCCCATGGTATCGTGCAGGCTTTTATAAAGTGTTTGGAGTAGAGATGAAACAAGGGGCAGGACATGGTGCACCGCAAACGGCTCATGGAGCCAAGCCCGGGCATAAATCTTCCTACGAAAGCCGGGAACATATCTCTCCATACGTTTGCTGGCAGCAGGTATATGAGGAACTGAAAGAACGTAATGTCGGTTATAAACAGATTACGGTTTCCAACGGTTCTGCCAATGTATCTTTTGAAGGTTTCGGTAATCAGCGGGCTGCCGACCGTTATACTTTTAATCCGCGTAACGGCGAAATAACCGGAGCTGTCTTATATAAGGATACCGATGCTTCGAGCAAAATACGCGGTTGGATATACTCTGTACATGTGGGCAGTTGGGGCGGTATGTTCACCCGAATACTGACATTTATTGCCGCATTATTAGGAGGAACGCTTCCGCTGACAGGCTATTATCTGTGGATACGGCGTATTGGGCGTAGGGCTAAGAACAATATCGAGAGCAAATCCATTTAGGTCATCTCCTCTTTCTCTTCGTATAATGTGAATTTCTTTAAAAATAAATAGCAAAGTGTAATACATATTACACTTTTTTTTATAGTAACTCTTTATTTTTGTGAAAAATATTAGTTCCTATGGCGAAGCTATCTATCATAAGAAAACTGTTTACTTCCTACAAATGGAAAGTGACAGCGCTCGTTGTGTGTGGTGTCCTTATTGGTGGAGGAGGTTTGTTTCTGTATCTTCTCCGGGCGCACACTTATCTGGGTGACGATCCTGCAGCCTGTGTAAACTGTCATATTATGGCACCGTATTATGCTACTTGGTTTCATAGTTCCCATAGCCGGGATGCTACTTGTAATGATTGTCATGTTCCGCACGAAAATGCGGTTAAGAAATGGACATTCAAAGGAATGGACGGTATGAAACATGTAGGAGCCTTTCTTACCAAAAGTGAGCCGCAAGTCATTCAGGCGGAGGCTGCCAGTTCACAAGTCATAATGAATAATTGCATTCGTTGTCATACGCAGTTGACGAATGAGTTTGTTGATGCCGGCAAGATAGACTATATGATGACTTTGGTGGGGGATGGAAAAGCCTGTTGGGACTGTCATAGGGATGTGCCTCATGGTGGAAAGAACAGTCTATCGGCTACACCGGCCGCACTTGTGCCCTACCCGGAATCTCCTGTACCGGAATGGCTTCAGAATCTGATAAAGAAATAATAACAATAAATCTTCATAGATATGGAAAAGAAACTAAAATCATGGCAAGGATGGCTGTTGTTCGGTGGTTCAATGGTCGTTGTGTTTGTCTTGGGCTTGTGCGTGTCGGCTTTAATGGAACGCAGGTCGGAGTTGGCAAGTGTGTTTAATAACCGCAAAACGGTGATTGAAGGTATCGAAGCACGTAATGAGGTCTTTAAAGATGATTTTCCCCGCGAATATCAGACATGGACGGAAACTGCCAAAACTGATTTCCAAAGTGAATTTAATGGAAATATAGCGGTGGATGTCTTGGAACAGCGTCCGGAAATGGTTGTTTTGTGGGCAGGATATGCATTCTCAAAAGATTATTCTACACCTCGCGGACATATGCATGCCATTGAAGATATAACGGTAAGTTTGCGCACGGGTGCTCCTGCCACGGCGGCTGATGGCCCGCAGCCTTCTACTTGTTGGGCTTGCAAAAGTCCGGATGTGCCACGTATGATGGAGGCTATCGGGGTAGATGCGTTTTATAACAATAAATGGGGTGCTTTTGGCGATGAAATAGTAAATCCTATCGGCTGTGCCGATTGCCACGAACCGGAAAATATGAATCTGCATATCAGTCGCCCGGCATTGATTGAGGCTTTTCAACGTCAGGGAAAAGATATTACCAAAGCTACGCCGCAGGAAATGCGCTCGTTGGTATGTGCACAGTGTCATGTGGAGTATTACTTCAAGGGAGATGGAAAGTATCTGACTTTCCCATGGGATAAAGGCTTTACAGTGGAAGAGATGGAGGCCTACTATGATGAGGCCGGTTTCTATGATTATATTCATAAACTGAGCCGTACTCCGATATTGAAGGCGCAGCATCCCGATTTTGAAATAGCACAAATGGGTATTCACGGACAACGCGGGGTATCGTGTGCAGACTGCCATATGCCTTACAAGAGTGAAGGCGGAGTGAAATTCAGCGATCACCATATTCAGAGTCCGTTAGCTATGATAGATCGTACTTGCCAGACTTGTCATCGTGAAAGCGAGGAAACTTTGCGCAACAATGTTTACGAGCGTCAGCGTAAAGCCAATGAAATTCGTAACCGTCTTGAAGCGGAACTGGCTAAGGTGCACATCGAAGCTAAGTTTGCATGGGACAAAGGAGCTACGGACGACCAGATGAAGGATGTACTGGCATTAATCCGTCAGGCACAATGGCGTTGGGATTTTAGTGTAGCGTCTCACGGGGCTGCTTTCCATGCTCCGCAGGAGATACAGAGAGTGTTGTCTCATGGTTTGGATAAAGCGTTACAGGCTCGTTTGGCTGTCTCCAAGGTGTTGGCAAAGAATGGTTTTACAGGAGATGTACCCATGCCTGATATTTCTACAAAGGAGAAAGCGCAGGAATATATCGGTTTGGATATGGATGCCGAGAGGGCGGCAAAGGAGAAGTTCTTGAAGACTACCGTACCTGCCTGGTTGGAGAAAGCTAAGGCTAACGGTCGTTTGGCACAAAAATAAGACAGAACAGCAACAATGTGGAAGAGACCTTGGGGGTATAAAGAAGGATTGGTATGCGGAGCCGGGCTATTTGCTACGGGACTGTTTCTGCAGGGGACTGTTGGAAATATCCATTGGGATTTGTTTTCCCGGCCGGTGAATATAATTGTACTGGCAGCATATCTGTTCCTGTTGGCAGTGTTGTACGGGTTGCGTAAGAAGGTTTATTGTTTTGAATGGCTCACACATTATACCGCTGCGGTTTCTTCTCTTATTTGGGTAGCAGCCATTACGGTGGTAATGGGGCTGGTACGTCAAGTGCCCGCTACACAGCCGCCGGCAGATTGGTTAGGCTTCTCCAAAATGCTTTCATTCTGGCCGTTTGTGTTGCTTTATATCTGGATGGTTACGGTGCTCGGATTGACTATTCTTCGTTCCGGTTTTCCATTCCGTTTGCGAAAGATACCTTTTCTTCTGAATCATGCGGGACTATTCATTGCTCTGCTGACAGCCACATTGGGTAATGCCGATTTGCAACGTTTGAAGATGATTACTCAATTGGGTAAAACCGAATGGCGCGCTACGGATGAAAACGGCAACCTTTCTGAACTTCCGTTGGCTATTGAACTGAAAGGATTTACCATTGACGAATATCCTCCGAAACTAATGTTGATAGACAATGAAACAGGCAAGGTGTTGCCTGCCGGTGTGCCGGAACATTTGCTGCTTGAAGACGAGGTTACAGAGGGGCGGTTGCTGGATTGGAACATTACACTTCTTAAATCCATTCCTATGGCAGCATCCGTAGCTACGGAAGACACATTGAAGTTTACGGATTTTCATTCAATGGGGGCAGCTTATGCTGTATATTTGAGAGCAACGAATATCAAAAACGGGCAAGCCCAAGAAGGCTGGGTGAGCTGCGGAAGTTTTATGTTTCCTTATAAGGCGTTGCGTCTGAATGACAAGGTAAGTTTGATTATGCCCGAAAGGGAACCGCAAAGATTCCTGTCGGACGTAACGGTTTATACGCGGCAGGGGGATGTGAGGAATGACACTATTGAAGTAAATCATCCGCTGAAAGTGGCGGGTTGGAATATCTATCAATTAAGTTATGATGAGACTAAAGGACGTTGGAGTGATGTCAGTGTGTTTGAACTGGTGTATGATCCCTGGCTTCCGTATGTGTATACCGGCATTATTATGATGATGTTGGGAGCTGTCTGTCTGTTCGTAAATGCGCAGAAGAGAGAAAGGGAAGATTTTGGAGAAAAGAAAATAAGTTCCGATGAAAAAGAAGTATCATCGGATGATAGCCGGACGAAAGCAAGAAAGGAGGATAGGGTATGAGTTGGGATTACTTTGTATTCTTTGCCGTTGTTGCGGCACTTTTGTGGGGTGCAGGCGCATATGCCGCATTGCGCGGAAGACGTCCGGTGTCGGTATATGCTTTTACTCTGACAGGACTGGCAGTTTTTTTGGGTTTTATAGTGGCGATGTGGATTTCTTTGGAGCGCCCGCCGATGCGTACAATGGGGGAGACGCGTTTGTGGTATTCTTTCTTTCTTCCATTGGCCGGACTTATCACTTATAGCCGTTGGAGATATAAGTGGATATTAAGTTTTAGTTTTGTTCTTTCTCTGGTGTTTATATGTATTAATCTTTTCAAGCCGGAGATTCATAATAAGACTTTGATGCCTGCATTGCAGAGTCCTTGGTTTACACCGCATGTCATAGTCTATATGTTTGCGTATGCCATGCTTGGGGCGGCTACAGTAATGGCTGTTTACTTGATATGGTTCAAGAAAAAGGAAATTGAACGTCAGGAAATGGATTTGTGTGATAACCTGACTTATGTGGGACTTGCTTTTATGACTTTGGGTATGCTGTCCGGCGCTATTTGGGCAAAAGCTGCGTGGGGACATTATTGGGCATGGGATCCGAAGGAAACTTGGGCAGCGGCTACATGGTTTTCTTATCTGGGGTATGTCCACTATCGTTTGGGACGTCCTTTGGCATATCGCAAGGCATTGGTCGGGTTACTTATATCTTTCCTGTTATTACAAATGTGCTGGTATGGTATCAATTATCTGCCTTCAGCACAAGGAGCGAGTGTACATACGTATAATTTAAATTAGAATACTATGAAAGCTGTTTATTTAGCATTAGGATTATTGCTGTTGTCCGGTATGTTGTGGGCACAGAAGACGGAAAAGGAAAATGAGTTTTCAATGTCCATGCAAATCAGACCTCGTGCGGAATACCGTAACGGTGCTCTCTTTCCGCGTGAAGAAGGGGATAAAGCAGCTGCCTTCATCAATAATCGTGCACGCTTGTCTATGGAATACAAACGTACTAATCTGAGTATGAAAATCTCTGCACAGCATGTAGGCGTATGGGGACAAGATGCTCAGATTGACAAGAACGGACGCTTCATTATGAACGAGGCATGGGCAAAGTTAGGTTTTGGTGCGGGCTTTTTTGCGCAATTGGGACGACAGACTTTGTCTTATGATGATGAACGTATTTTGGGTGGTTTGGACTGGAATGTTGCCGGACGTTACCATGATGCTTTGAAGTTGGGATATGAAAACAGGGCGCATAAATTGCATTTTATTTTGGCGTTTAATCAGAATGATGAAAAGACCATAGGCGGCACTTATTATAATAATGGAGGACAACCATATAAGAATATGCAGACTTTGTGGTATCATTACACTGCCGAAGGATTGCCTTTGGACGCTTCTTTTCTTTTTATGAATCTGGGATGGGAGACAGGAGACCCGGAAACACAGATAGCAGATACCCGCTATATGCAGACTGTGGGAACTTACATTACTTACAAACCGCAGTCATGGAATATGCAGGCTGCTTTTTATTATCAGACAGGAAAGAATAAGGCATCGGCAAGTGTATCGGCTTATATGGCGAGTGTAAAGGCTGCATATGCTATTGACAAGCAATGGAGTGTGAATTTGGGGTATGACTATTTGAGTGGAGATAATGACAAAGGTTTGAAGTTCAAGGCGTTTGATCCTTTGTATGGTACACATCATAAATTCTATGGTGCAATGGATTATTTCTACGCTTCATTGTTTGTAAACGGTTTGGCTCCCGGTTTGCAAGACGCACAGTTGGGAGTGAATTATAAGGCTTCTTCAAAAGTCGGTATGCAGTTGAACTATCATTACTTTGCCACAGCAGCCAAGTTGCAGGAGGTAAAAAAAGGATTGGGCTCTGAACTTGATTATCAGATAGACTGGAATGTGATGAAGGATGTGAAATTATCTGCCGGTTACTCTGTTATGTTGGGTACGAAATCTATGGATATTGTAAAAGGCGGCAACCACAAACGTTGGCAAGACTGGGGCTGGCTGTCTTTGAACATTAATCCAAAGATATTCTTTGCAAAATGGTGATTTAGATATATTCGTTTAAGGCTGTTTCATTAAGAATTTCGATTCTTTTTCCTGTCATCCGGATGATGCCTTCTTTAGTCATCTTGTTGATTTCCTTAGAAAGTGCGGGACGGGTTACATTCAGATATTCTGCCAATTCGGACTGTGTGTGAGCTATTGTGACACAGTTTGAGTTGGCAGTTCTGTTTTCCAGCAAGTAGACTACGAAGCGTTCGCGCACAGTTTTTCTGGAAAGGGTTCTTAAACGTGAAACTGTACAGGCCGTACAATTGCCGCTTACGCAAAGGAAGTTATGTAATATCTGCGGGTCTTGGCTGATAAGCTTGAACGTAGACTCTTTGGTGGCAGTGAACAATGTACTGTCTTCTATGGCGGTAAATGTTGCCGGAAGTGTGTTGTTTGAACCGAAAAGATGTGGTGTGGCGAATGCACGGGGGGCAATGATATACTCTATCATTACACTGTTTCCCAGCCCGTCAATGATGTCTACCCGTAGCTTTCCTTTTAAAAGAACGTATAACTTTTTGCAGGGGATACCTTGGGTAGCTATAATATCTTTCTTCTTTACATCATAGACGGCATAATCCAATTTATCCAATAATGATAATTTGATGTTATGCGGTAAGTCCCGGAACAAAGGGATGTTGAACAATCGCTCCTTATCTTCTTCCTGCAATAGCTTTTTTTCCATAGTATATAAATCTCTCACAAAGGTAGGAATAATAAGTAGATATAGGCTGATTTTTAAAGATACTTTTGTGCATCGGTTTCATTAATCTGTATTTCTTTTCCTTCTATTCGTAAACAGCCCTCACCGGCCAGTTCGGATAAAGCCCGTGCCAGTGAAGGGCGTGCCACGCCGAGTATTTGCGCCACTTCCTGTTGATTGCGTATAGAGCCGTGAATGCGCAGGTAGTTCAATATCCGTGATTTAAGACTTTGTAAGGCAAATGCGTTCAGCTTTTGGGAAAGAAACAGAGTTCTGTCCGATACCAATCTTAGAAAATTGTGCATTACTATAGGATATTGATGTAGAAATTCTAAAAAAGCGCTTTGGCTTATGACAAGTATTTCACATTTTTCTATTGCTTCGATATTGACAGGGAAACGGTTTTCCGATGAAAATACGAATGCAGGGGCAAGCAGTTGCGGAGCTTTCAGCGTTTCGATAGTCAGTTGCTTGCCTTCCGCATTGACCATTTGTGTACGTACTTTGCCACTGCACAAGATAAACAAAGAACGGTATGTCTCTCCCTGCATAGCTATAAAGTCAGACGGTTTATACAGTCGGCGCGCGTGTTTGGGGGAGAGTATAAGGGATAATAATTCTTCTTCCGTGATTCCCCGGAAAGGCGGCATTCTCAGTAACGGGTATATTTCCATTCTCTTTTTGTTTTTTTGTGGTTTGGTGTAACATACGTGACACTTTACGTAAGTGCGAATCCTCATCTTTGCACAAAGATAGTGAAACACTTTCTTTATAAGAAACTAAACGACGGGGAAAGTGTTGACGGAAAGTAGGTATAAACTTCTAAATGAATAAGAAAATGGAAACGAACATGTTTTGTTATCAATGTCAGGAAACAGCCAAAGGAATAGGCTGTATGCTGAAAGGTGTGTGCGGAAAAGAAAGTCATACGGCACAAGCCATGGATTTGCTGCTGTTTGTAGTAAGAGGTGTTTCGGTGGTTACCGATGCTTTGCGTAAAGCCGGATGCCCCGTATCTGAAGAAGCCGATGTCTTTGTGGTAGATGCCCTGTTTTCTACAATTACAAATGCCAATTTCGATGATGAAAGTATCTTGCAGCGAATAGATAAGGGACTTGCTTTGCGTAATCGGTTAATGGATGAAGCCAAGCGTAACAATGTGTTTTTGCCGGAAGTGGATGAACTTGCCTGGCAGGGAACGCGTGCCGCTTATGCTGAAAAAGCGAAGTCGGTAGGTGTATTGCGTGAGCCTGACGAGGATCTTCGCTCTTTGAAAGAATTGCTGACATACGGCCTGAAAGGTATGGCGGCTTATTTGGAACATGCCATGCGTTTAGGGTTTAATGATGACGATATTCATGTCTTTATACAACGTGCATTGGCTACGATAGCCTGCCGTTCGCTTTCGGCAGATGAGTGGACGCAGTTGGTTCTCGAAGCAGGTAGCTTTGGAGTAAAGACTATGGCTTTGCTGGATGAGGCGAATACGGGAACTTATGGAAATCCTGAAATCACCAAAGTGAATATAGGTGTCAAGAGTCGTCCGGGTATCTTGATTAGCGGGCATGACTTGAAAGATTTGGAAGAACTGTTAAAACAAACGGACGGTACCGGAGTGGATGTATATACCCACAGTGAGATGTTGCCGGCACATTATTACCCTGCCTTTAAGAAGTACTCTCACTTTGTAGGTAACTACGGTAATGCTTGGTGGAAACAACGTGAAGAGTTTACGGCTTTCAACGGTCCAATTCTGTTTACTACAAATTGTATTGTACCGCCATTGGCAAATGCTGTATACAAGGAAAGAATGTTTACTACTAACTCTACCGGATATCCGGGTTGTAAGCATATCAATAAGGATGCAACGGGTAAGAAAGACTTTTCCGAAATCATAGAGATAGCCAAGCATTGCCAGCCACCCACGGAAATTGAACACGGAGAGATTATCGGAGGCTTTGCTCATAATCAGGTTTTGCAACTGGCGGATAAGGTCGTGGATGCGGTAAAGAGCGGTGCGATTCGTCGCTTTATTGTAATGGCTGGGTGTGACGGACGTATGAAGAGCCGTGATTACTATACGGAGTTTGCTAAATCATTGCCTCAGGATACTGTAATCCTTACGGCAGGTTGTGCCAAGTACCGCTATAATAAGCTCGGTTTGGGTGATATTAACGGTATTCCTCGCGTACTGGATGCAGGACAGTGCAATGACAGTTACTCTCTGGCCGTTATCGCTTTGAAGTTGAAAGAAGTGTTCCAACTTAATGACATCAATGAACTGCCTATTGTTTATAACATAGCTTGGTATGAGCAGAAAGCCGTAATCGTATTGTTGGCACTGTTGAGCTTAGGAGTGAAAGAAATACATTTAGGTCCTACTTTGCCTGCATTCCTCTCTCCGAATGTGGCTAAAGTATTGGTGGATATGTTCCATATAGCAGGTATCGGTAGTGTAGAAGAGGACTTGAAGAAATTTGGCTTGGCTTCTTAAACAGGTAAGTTGATAGGAACTATTCCTGAAAAATAATCTAATCCGGCTAAGAGTCAGAGGCCATAGCTGCCTGATTCTTAACCGGATTGAGATAAAAAGTGAGATATATTTATATGTTAGTTATTTGTGCTTTCCATAGTTGCAGCGTTGTGTTGCTTGGACGGTGCTCCGAAGTAGCTTGGACGGTTGTTATCGGGATTCACCACTATTTTCTCCAACACAACTTCCGGATCAACCATATAGACTTTCAGTGTATGGAATCCGGGTTTGTCCACCTCTAATTCAACATCCAACCAACGCATATTATCAAACACTTCATTTCTTAGATTCTTACCTTTCCCGCTTAAAGCTAAAGTACTTCTTTCCGGAAGTGGCTTCAATACTTTAGACAATGCAAGATTCTTTGGGTTGTACTCTCCAAATGTATCAACAAAGCCTTTTCGCGCGTCCAATACTACGGGCTTCTTTCCGTCTATACCTATCGCTATGCGGAGACCGCGTGCCGGATTTACATCCTGTGTAGGCAAAATTCCCAAAGCGATTGTGGTTTTTCCTGCTGAAGGCAGATATACTTTGTATTCCAGCCGGGCGGCACTCTTGTGTGCCAGAGTACTTGATGCTGTTGCCGGTACTATTCCCATATTGCCTTTTTCCCTGCCTAAATCCGGAATAAAGCTCCACTTAGCTTGTCTGCCCGGAATATTGGCATTATAAGCGTATGCCGGTATGGAGAATTCCGAGTCGGACAATGTACCAAAGAAAGCTTCTTTACTGTCGGGGACCGTTCCGTTGACAATAGGTACTTTTACTTCTGCCTTATGTTTTCCACAAACTATTTCTACCACTCCTTCTGTTGTGCCTTGTGGTGCTTTGGACCAATCGATAGAGATATTCATACGATTTTCTTTGGCTACTTTGCCTTTTGTCTTATCTACTTTTATCCATGGTTGAGAGGTAAGGACTGTATATTCAAATTCTCCTACTCCCCGGTTGAAAACCTCTACATAATATGTCTGATTGTTCAGAGCATCAAATACCGGTAATGAAAGGTGTTCAGTCATTAGTGGCCAAGCTGCTTCACTTCCCTCTACCGCGATTCCCGGAGTTGGTATCCCAAGTGGATTGATTATTGATAACTCCGGCAATTCATTGTTTTCGGGCATATACCATTTCGTATAGCCGATATGTTTGTCTGACATCATGTGTTTCCATTTTCCATCGGCTGTTTCATTGTTGTAACGATTGCTTAGATACCAGTCAAGATTGAATAGTTCTTTCGCGCGTGCGGCATAATCGTTGGCGCTGATGCGTCCTTGTTTCGCATACAAACGATTTTTTCCGACAGACAGATATATTTCAGCTACTCCGGCAGATGCTTTCACCGGGTAGAGTACCAGTTGATAATAGGCATCCTTAGCCTTAGGAGAGAGTTTATGTTCCAATTCTTCTGCTTTTGCTGTCAGCTCTTTCCAAGCAGCCAACATACGGTCAGCTTCATGATAGTTGACAACACTGAAGACATCGGGGAGTTGTACCTCGGCTTTGCGCAATAAATTATACTTGGTATATTTGGATACGATATCGGCTATATCTTTGGCATATTCAGTGCCAAAGATACTTTGTGCCCACTCTATCATATAATCACCTGTTTTCTCTGCCGATATAGCTTCCGGATTCCATGCGTAACGCATGATGAAATCGATGGGAAGCTCTTTAGGCTTGATATCACCCACATTGATGACCCACAGGTCGTCGATGCCTGATTGATAGGCTAAATGGAGTTGTTCGCGTAATTTGGGAACAGTGGTAGTGGTGACCCAACGGTCATTCCATGGTCCACCGTTCATGTCTATATGGTAGTAAAGTCCCATTCCTCCTTTACGTTTCTTTTCTTTGTCAGGGCCTGTACGCCGGATATATCCCCAATTGTTGTCACAGAAAAGTAACATCACATCATCGGGAACTGTAAAGCCTGCGTCATAATAGCGTTGTACTTCAGTAAAGATTGCCCACAATTGAGGTATTTCTGACGGCTCTTTACCATAGACTTCCTTCAATGTCTGACGTTGGCCTTCTATGACTTTTTTCAAAACTTGCATATTAGCTTCATCACCTTCTTCACTCATCGCAACGTCTCCGTCACCTCGCATACCGATGGTTACCACATTCTCAAACTCTTTATTCCGTTCCATACCTTCACGGAAAAAGTTGTCTAACCGTTCTTTGTTTGTTTTATAATCCCAAGGACCAACTTCTCCTTTTCTTCGGGTGTATTCTTTGTGGGCACGCATCATTGGTTCGTGATGTGATGTTCCCATAACAATTCCATATTCGTCAGCAAGAACCGGGTTCATCGGATCATCTTCGTTGAATGCACTTGCCCACATGGCAGGCCAAAAGAAATTGGCTTTCAAACGCAACAGCAGTTCAAAAAGATGGACGTACATTTTGGAATTGACTCCGCCAAACTTTTCTGTAGCCCAGTTGCCAAACGAGGGCCACTCGTCGTTAATAAAAATACCCCGGTATTTTACTTTAGGTTCTCCTGATTCATAATACCCGGATTTTACATAGGCCGACTGGCGTTTCTGTATAGGAGCGTCTGCCCACCAATACCATGGTGAAACGCCTAATTGTTGTGACAGTTCATAGATACCATATATAGTACCTCGCTTATCACTTCCGGCAATGATCAAGCCCTGTCGGATACCGGGTTTAGGATTATCGACGGTTGTTATTATAAAGCTTTCCCATTTCCCTTTCAGATTCCGAGGCTTTATCTTGCCTGAAGTTACAAGCTCATCTATTACCTTACTCTTTCCTAAAGTTCCGATCATAATTTCATATTTCCCTAAAGGACCGTTAGCAGATGTGTTTATTTTTACATCAGTAACACGTTCGATATCCTTTTGCAAATCGCTGATAGCGCGGATTACCCCTTTGTAGTCATCTGCATCATAACGGATTATCGCACTTCTTTGCTGGGTGTCTACTACTGGAAAATCTTTGGTATCAGTAGCACAATCGTAGATAATGGGAGGGATAACATTCATTGTTTGTTGTGCATTGAGTGATGCAGCACATACAAACAAGAAAAATATTCCTTCAAAAAAAAATTTTCTTTTCATAAGTAGTTTATTTATCAATAATTAAAAGATTCTTGTCAGAATTCAGCTTATCGGTGTTTTTATGTTTTTTGTTACATAGCAAAGATAGGGTACATAAAATAAAGTCGGGTTAACGGATATACTTTATTCATTAGTTCTTATAACTATGCATATATTTATGTACTATATTCATTCATTTTTGTCACATGATACAAAAAAACAGTAAATGGTTCCTTTTCTTTTATCTAAAAAAAGGTGTTTCTTTGGGAAAAGGCATAACTTTGTAGTGAGAAAAAGGCTATGGAAACTATGATTAAAAATCAACTGATATTTTTACTGTTCAGCATTGCACAATCGGTATTTGCACAAAATGCACTCTTTTATGATAAAGAAACAATAGGTAGTCAATGTATAAATGCATTATGTCAAGACCGGAATAACTATTTATGGATTGGGACAAGAGACGGACTTCGTAGATTTGACGGTTCGCAATTTGTGTCTTATTATCATGCTAAACAGGACTCTACTTCATTGGCTGATAATGAGATTCACTCTTTATATATTGATGATGAGAATCATCTTTGGATTGGTACTGCCAACGGATTGCAGCGTTACTTTCCTGAAAAAGATAATTTTCAGACAGTCACTCTTCATACTATGAGGACAAAGGGGAGAATTACCAGTATTTTCCAACGGAATAGCGGGGAAATTTTATGTAATGTATCTGATGCAGGTATTTTTTCTGTCAATCCCCAAACAATGACAGCTTATCCTTTGATCACTGAAAGTAAGTTTTTTCATCCGCCTTATGTAGTTTGTGGCTTTGAAGACAGTCGGCAACAGCTTTGGTTAGGAACTGACCGACAAGGAGTAGTTCGTGTTGACTCTGCCGGACAGAAAGAGAAGCTATATCCGCTAAAGAACATAGTTGTACGAAATATACTGGAAGATCGGGATAAAAGACTTATCATTGCCACTGCGCAAACTGTATTTCTTTGGGATAGAGAGAGCGATAACCTTGTGCCGCTTTCATATTCTGGAAAAAAGAAAGATATTCGTTTTCATTCAGCTACACTTACGGATGATGGGGATATCATGTTGGGCACCTACGGGCAAGGGGTTGTGTGTATAAAACAAGGGGAAGAAAAGATTACGGATATAGATGGAATTTACAATCCGTTTATAAATGTCAATCAGACTAAGGTCAACACTGTTTTTGAGGATAGGCAACGAAATT
The DNA here is from genome assembly GCF_018390535.1 of Bacteroides propionicigenes. Lineage (GTDB taxonomy): Bacteria > Bacteroidota > Bacteroidia > Bacteroidales > Bacteroidaceae > Bacteroides > Bacteroides propionicigenes. Next base: position 348,937 of record NZ_JAHBBW010000003.1, read on the forward strand.
TATGGGTTGGATGTTTATATCAAGGCCTCCTTATGTTGCCGCATCATCCAATGCATTTTTCTTTCTGGAACCAGCCAATTATGTTGTCTGATATACCGGGCTGGATTAATGCACTTTATTGTGATAGAGCAAATACGGTTTGGTGTTCTGTAGAGGATAATGGCATTTACCAATTGGATTGTAACGGAAATATCGTTAGACACATTCATACGGCCGGGGATGTCTTTTCGATGTTTGAAGATAGCGATGGCGTTTTTTGGGTAGGAATCAATGGGAAAGGATTGTACTCATTAAATCGGACCAATGGAGATTTGGAGTTAAAATATCCGTTGCAAGGAGATTTCAGTATAAGATGCATTACAGAGGATAAACATAAAAATCTGTATGTAGCTATCTTAGGAGAGGGGCTTTTACGCTATCATTTACCTACCGGAAAGTATCAGCTACTTTCAAGAAAGAATCCGATTGGGGGTGAAAGTAATATTACGAACTATTGGATTATTTCTGTTTTATGTGATTCGGAAGATAGAGTATGGTTGGGACACTTTGGAAATATAAGTTGTTATGATGTTCGAAACGAAAGGTTTCTTGACCTGCCTTTTGATCCGGAAATAAAATCCGGTTCGTTCTATACCATTCTCGAAGGAAAAGATCACAATATTTGGATGGGAACTAAAAATGGGCTGATTTGCTATGTTCCGGAAACGAATCAATATTCGGTTATCACTACCGAACAGGGGCTTCCGGATAATATAATTTGTGGATTAGTACAGGACAAACACGGCAATTTGTGGTGTAGTACTACGAAAGGAATTTGTCATGTGCTTTTAGCCGATAAACAAGTCGTAAATTATTATACCGGGAACGGGTTGCAAGAAAAAGTATATTTAGAGGGACGATATGCCCAAAGTCAGGACGGGAAGATTTATTTTGGAGGTGGTAAGGGAATCACAGGCTTTAATCCTGATGACATTCAACTAACTAGACCGGATAGTCCACCCGTTATCACTGATATGTACATTCGAGATCAGAAGGTGACCATGCAGACACGTTCGGGAAAGAAACCGGTTATTACCGAAGAACTGATTCATGCCAACTGTTTCAATCTCTCTTATACGGATAATACTTTTGCTTTTATGGTGTCGACCATGGACTTTCGTGATGCCGGAAATATTCTTTATGAATATCGGCTTGAGGAGTTTAGTGAGAATTGGAATAAAACACAACCCGGAGAAAGCCGGATACAATATCATCACTTGGAGCCGGGAGATTATACTTTTGAAGTACGTGCCTGTGAAAATGGACTTTATTCGCCCATCAGGTCAGTACAGATTCATATAACTCCACCTTGGTATCTAAGTGTGAGTGCCAAAGCTATTTATGTTTTATTGGTAATGGGGGCCGGCTATTTATTGTATATCGTTTACAGGCGAAAACAGCGGGAGGAGATTAGCGAAATGAAGTTACAGTTCTTTATCAACATTGCTCACGAAATACGTTCGCCGCTTACTCTTATTGTCAGTCCATTGGAAAGGTTGCAGTCAATGCAGTGTAGTCCCGATGTCAATAGAATGTTAGCAACAATCAGGTATAATACTAATCGTATTCTGAGTCTTATTAATCAATTGCTTGATGTCCGGAAAATAGATAAGGGCCAGATGCGTATATGCTGTGAAGAAATAGATATGCAGCGCTTTGTCAATAATTGCCTTTATATGTTTGAGGAGCAGGCACGTCTGAAAGAGATTCGTTTGGAGGCAAAATTCCCGGAAATGCTTCCGTATGTATGGATTGATCCGAATAATTTCGACAAGGTGCTAATTAATTTGCTTTCAAATGCTCTTAAGTATACACCGGAAAAAGGTACTGTCTGTGTAGGGGTAAATATAGGAACTAATCTGAAAGAGACAGGTCCTTTGTGTCAATATATGGAAATCTCTGTTTCAGATACGGGTAAGGGAGTGAACGAAAAAGAACTGAAAAAAATCTTCGACCGTTTTTATCAAGGTGATATGAACCATACTACAAACTCTTTAGGCTTTGGGATTGGATTGAATTTATGCCGACTACTGGTGAAACTACATCATGGCATTATCTTCGCTGAAAACAGGAAAGATACTCAAGGCAGTCGTTTTGTGGTACATATACCTTTAGGAAACAAGCATTTAAAAAAGGAAGAAATGGTAAAAGAAAAGATAAATTCCATTTCGTATAATAGAATGGTAAATCAATATCTTCCTAATCTTCCGGTTCAGAAAACAGTAAAATATAGGAAAACAAATTATTGTGTTTTGGTAATTGATGATGATGATGAATTGCGAAACTTTCTAAAAGAAAATTTGGAGGCATATTACCATGTAGATACAGCTGTAGACGGAACAGAAGGGTGGAAAAAGGCGATTACCCAACAGCCGGACCTCATTATTTCAGATGTCATCATGCCCAACATGGATGGTATACAACTGTTGAAGGAACTGAAAAAGAATGCCAACACTAATCACATTCCTATAATTTTGCTAACTTCACAAGCTGAATTTGCTCACCGGATTGAGGGGTTGACACAAGGAGCGGACGGATATTTATGTAAGCCTTTTAATGTAGAAGAATTAGTGGCGCTTATGACTAATTTAATTGCTAACCGTATGCGGTTAAAAGGAAAATACTCGGGTAGCCAGGCTCAAGAGGGGAAAATAACATCTGTTGAATTACAAGGAAACGATGAAGTGTTAATGGAACGTATTATGAAGATTATCAATGAAAATTTGAGTAATGCGGAACTTAATGTAGAGATGCTTGCACAGAAAACAGGAATTAGCCGTACCCATCTGCATCGGCGTATGAAAGAGATGGCAGGAACCACCCCCAGCGATTTCATTCGTAATCTACGTCTTCAGCAAGCAGCTATTTTACTGAAGAATAAAGATCTCTCAATAACTCAAATAGCTTATGCTGTGGGATTCACCAGCCAAACTCATTTTTCGAGCGCTTTCAAAAAGATGTATGGCCTTTCTCCTATGGAATATGCTCAACCCAATAAGAACAAGGATGTGCATACTTAGAAATGAGTATAAGGCCGGTTGCTTTTGCAGAACAGATATGTATGTTCTGCAAAAGCAACCGGTTTTTAAACAAGATTGATTATCCTTTTGATTTCCGGCTCTGTTCCGCAGAATGGCCCGTGCGTTTGCAGCTTGATAGTGCACATGGCAGCGGCAAAGCAACCGGCTTCCTGATAGGATGCGCCTTTGTTGCGCATATACAGATATCCCACCATATAGGTATCTCCGCAGCCTGTGGCATCTACTATTTGCAGGGCGGAATAGGCGGGTATTTCATAGAACTGTCCTTTGGCATATATCAGCGAACCTTTGTCTCCCAATGTCAGCAATATTTCTTTTACTCCCCAATCTGCAATGAGCAGTGCGGCTTCGTGGGGATCCTTGCATCCGGTAAGGACTTCCATTTCGGTTTCGTTGGCTTTTAATATATGGATATATTTCAAAGCCTCTTTCTTTTCAGACCAATCTACGGGCAGTACTTTTTCATTATCCACTTTACGAAGAAAACCTTGAACATCTACTGACAGCATTCCTTTGCCAGACAAATATTTGATGACCTCCAATGAAAAGTCATCAGCCAACAGGCTGCCTAAATGAATAATCCGGGCGTTGACATCCTGCAAGCCTTCCATTGTAAACGGGTCGGCCTTTGCCGTAACGCGTTGTGTACGTTCGTTCTGATTTTCTCCATATATATTTTCAAAACAGACAGAATGAGCACTGGGCAGAGTCTTTACTTCAATGCCCTCTTTCTGTATCTCTTCCACGATGCCCATGTCTGAGGCCGCCAATGCTGTAACCAATAAAAAGCCATTTGGATTGAGATGCTTAATGGCATGTGCAAAATAAAAAGAAGTACCGCCCGGCATATATATCGTGTTCTTGGTGGTAACTATCTTGTCTTGTGTGATATAACCGATACAGCATAAATCGTGTACACTCATTGTTCCCTGTTGTTTTTATTCGTTTATTTATTTGTAATTTGCCGCAAAGGTAGTGATTTATTGAGAAAAATAGTAATATTGACAACAACATCCGTAGTCTGTTTTCAAAAAGATATTCCGGCGTTCCTCGTAATAATGCTTAATTATTTATATTTCTTGCCTGAAACTATGAAAATAATGGATTTTAGTTGTTTTTTATACGGATTTTTATTAAATTGGAACGTTGTAATTGGGGGTATTAATAAGTCCTGACCCACAGGCAAAGAATATGAGAATACAATTTGAAATCAGAGAAAAACTATCAGAAATCATTGATGAGATTCTGAATTGTGAGAGATGGACGACTGTTGTAAAGGAGGATATTTCCGGGCGGAAAGTGGTTGTGATTCGTGACCAAAGTTATGATTCGGAAGCATCAATTGAAATTTACGCACGTGAAGTTTGTATTAGAACAGCGTGGTCCAGTTACAAGTATCGTATATTTGTAATGGGAGATAATGTATGGTGTGAATATAATGGAGCTTATCGCGGTTTGTTGGAGCAGCGGCTGTTGCCTACCATTACTCCCAAAGAGAGTCTTTTGGATTATGAGGTACTTGACAGCTCATTGTATGGTAGTGAGAGGAAAAAGTTGAGGGAATATGCAGAAGATAATGTAAAACTGAAACAATTCCGCCGTGAGAATTTTAAGGAAGACAGGACAGGGGTTGCTCCGTTCGATCATCCGAAGAAAGTGTATGATGAGTTTATTAAAGAAGACTATATCAGTCCTGTGCAGAAGGAATAATCAGTAGGAGAACGATTAGTTCTGTCTGTATTTGTATTCCGCCGGAGTCATGCCTGTTATCTTTTTGAACAGACAGGTGAAATATTGTGCGTTTGCATAGCCCAGCTTCTTGGCTACCATACAAGTTGTATTGTCTTTACATTGCAAGAGTTTCTTGGCAATATTCAGGCGCATTAGCTGAAAATATTCGTGAAGACTTTTTCCGGTTTCAAATTTCAGCAAATCACTGAAATAGTTGGGAGACAAGTGGAGAGCATTGGCGCAAAATTCATCTGTTGGTAAAACACCGTCTTCCAGCCTGCCGGACAGGATGTACTTGTTCAGTAGTAAATTGGTTTTATGCAGAATTATTTTGTTGGCTTCACAACGGGTAATGAATTGGCGTTCGTTGAAGCGTGTACAATAATCCAGCAGTAATTCTATATAGCGTGCAATCAGAGTCTTGCTGTGACAATCTATGGGATGTTGCAGCTCTTCTTCGATATTGCAGATACAGTTTACGATTTTTATCTTCTCGCGCAGTGAAAGATGCAGTGATTCATTCAGATTGTAGAAAAAGAAAGAGTAGTCTTTGATGTGGTCTTCCAATGCGGTAGACGCTATCAGGTCCGGATGGAATGCCAATAACCACCCTTTCTGTGTTAGTACATTACTTATATCCAGTTTAATGGATTCTCCCGGCGTACGGAATATCATCGAAGCATTGGAGTAATCATAGTATTTGCGTCCGTATGTAAAGTCTCCGGCTTCTCCTTCTACCAGAATAATTGTATAGAAATTGCATCTGATAGTGTGTTGTTCCAAGTTGGCTTTGGATAAGTCGATGACACTCACCAGCGGGTGCAATGTCTTATACCCCATACAACAATTACATTGATGTACAGTCTCTATATTTAGTATTTTGCTTTTCATTAAGACAGTCTTGTATCCTTATATTTGCAACTTTCTGTACTCACCGGGCGTATATCCTACATTCTTCTTGAATATGCGGTTGAAGTGCTGTGAGTATTGGAATCCCAGCTCATAGGCAATTTGGCTGACAGTCTTTTCTGTTCCTGCAATCATTTCTTTGGCCAAATCAATCATTTTGGTCTGGATGTATTCTTGCGCGCTTTTTCCGGTTTCTTTCTTTATAAGATCGCCAAAATAGTTGGGAGACAGGAATACCTTGTCTGCAAAATACTTTACAGAAGGAAGTCCGTTTGTCTGTGGCTTGTCACTTTGGAAATAGTCATCAAGCAAGGCTTCGAATTTGACCAATACATTCTTGTTGTTTTCGGAACGGGTGATGAACTGCCTTTCATAAAAACGCATACAGTAATCTAACAGCAGTTCGATGTTTCGTGAAATCAGACGTTTACTATGTTTATCTATCGGATGCTGAAGTTCCATTTTTATTTTTTCAAGGCAGTCCATAAAAATTCCTTTTTCTTCTTCGGATAAATGTAGGGCTTCGGCTGAGGCATAAGAGAAGAATGAATAATGTTTGATGTCCTGTCCTAAAGAAGTTCCTTTAATCAAATCGGGGTGGAACAGAAGACCATGAGCACTTGGTTTCACTCCTTGCTGCATCTCTGTTTCAACAACCTGTCCCGGAGCAAAACTGGTGACAGTCCCTTCTTGATAATCATACACCTGTCTGCCGTAACGAATATCTCCACATTTTATGTTTTTCAGAAAGAGTGCATACACTCCATAGTTCATCGTGAAATGCGTTGGAAATCTGGTAGCTTCCGATAGGTTTATCACACTCACCAACGGATGTAATGTTTCGAGCCCGAAGAACTGGTTGTATTCATCTACTGTGTCCAGCTTAATAACTTCTTTCATAAGGTATCATTATTTAGTCCTGCACAAATGTAAAGAATAAATTTATAGGTAGTATGCCACTTTGTAGAGAATCAGTAAATAGGTTACAAATGTCCGTAATAACAATCCAAACCTATCACTATTTGTGCAAGAAGTATTCAGCCGCCAAAGAGCTGTTTTGATGTATATCATAATCCGTTTTGATATACATTAAAACGGATTATGATATACATCAAAACAGGGAATATGCTTGGATTCCAGTTTGCACCTGTACCCCTTCCACCCTTCCAAAGCCTCCCGTATAAACAGGAGGTTTCGGAAGGGTGGAAGGGGAGTGGCATGAGACTGTATTATTACATTAAACAAAATCCCTGCAAATTTTCTACTGCTCCCTGTTCCGCTACTTTTGGGTGCGGGGTTGGAGAAAAAAAAAGTCCCAAAGTGTTGAACTTCAGGACTTTTCTTTATTTTGCTTCATAAGAAAGCGGTGCGTACGGGACTCGAACCCGTGACCCCATGCGTGACAGGCATGTATTCTAACCAACTGAACTAACGCACCAGAATTTCATTCTTTCATCGCTATCTCTCTCGATTGCGGTTGCAAAGGTAGGCGTTTTTTTTGAATCTGCAATAGCTGTGATAAACTTTTTTTTGAGAGCTTTGGATTGTGCTTGTTTTATGTCCTCATATTGAGAATATTGTAAAAAATGGAGATACTTTGATTTAACAACTATTTAGGAAAATGCTTGTATAGTGTTTAGGTAACATTTAGGTAGTATTTAGGTAGCATTTAGCTTTCAGATAGAATCCTATTTCTGGAGAAAACGAAACTTTTTATACCGAGTTTTAAACTTCTTGCTCGAAAAGTTCGTTATTTTGCAATAAATCGTTATTTTTGCGAACTCAAAACAAGAATGTTGTAATTAGAAAACGATAAAAAATAGATTTTAGGATGATGAAAACAGCCAAACTGTTACTTCACTGTCCCGATAAACCGGGTATTTTGGCAGAAGTAACGGACTTTATAACGGTGAATAAGGGTAATATTATCTATTTGGATCAATATGTAGACCATGTGGAGAATATCTTTTTCATGCGTATCGAGTGGGAATTGGAAAATTTCCTGGTTCCTCAAGAAAAGATAGAGGATTATTTTGAAACATTGTATGCGCAGAAGTATGGAATGAGTTTCCGCCTTTACTTTTCAGATGCAAAACCGCGTATGGCCATCTTCGTATCGAAGATGTCTCACTGTTTGTTCGATTTGCTGGCACGCTATACGGCGGGCGAGTGGAATGTGGAGATACCTCTTATAATAAGTAATCATCCCGACTTGCAGCATGTAGCGGAACGTTTTGGAATACCTTTTCATCTGTTTCCTATCACTAAGGAGACTAAGGAAGAACAGGAGAAGAAAGAAATGGAATTGCTTGCCAAACACAAGGTAAACTTTATAGTGCTGGCGCGTTATATGCAGGTTATCTCCGAGAAGATGATAAACGCTTATCCCAATCGTATTATTAATATTCACCATTCTTTCCTTCCGGCATTTGTAGGGGCAAAGCCCTATCATGCGGCTTTTGAGCGTGGTGTAAAGATTATCGGTGCCACCAGCCATTATGTAACTACGGAGTTGGATGCAGGTCCCATCATCGAACAGGATGTAGTACGTATCACACATAAGGATACAGTGCAGGATTTAGTGAATAAAGGTAAGGATTTGGAAAAAATAGTCCTGTCTCGTGCCGTTCAGAAACATATTGAACGTAAGGTATTGGCATACAAAAATAAGACCGTAATATTTAATTAGTAGCGAATGAAGGTTGCAGTTGTCAAATATAATGCAGGTAATATCCGTTCGGTGGACTATGCTTTGAAGCGTTTGGGTGTTGAGGCGGAGATTACGGCAGATGAAGCGGTGTTACGTGCTGCGGATAAAGTCATCTTTCCCGGAGTGGGCGAGGCGGAGACAACCATGAATTTCCTGAGAGCCGAAGGAATGGATAAACTGATAAAGGAATTGCGCCAGCCGGTGCTGGGCATTTGTCTGGGGATGCAGCTGATGTGCCGCCATTCGGAAGAAGGGGATGCAGATTGCCTCGGTATTTTTGATGTTGACGTGAAGCGTTTTGTATCACAGAAGCATGAGGATAAAGTGCCCCATATGGGTTGGAATACAATTTCACAGACTGACAGCGACCTTTTTAAAGGTTTTACGAAAGAAGAATTTGTCTATTTCGTACACAGCTTTTACGTTCCGGTCAACGACTGTACGGCTGCCGTAACGGATTATATACTTCCGTTCAGCGCCGCTTTACATAAGGACAACTATTATGCCACTCAGTTCCATCCCGAAAAGAGTGGAAGCGTAGGCGAACGTATCCTACAGAATTTCTTGGACTTATAGATGAAAGGAGTCACTATTTGTTAATTCGTAATTTGTAATTAATTGAAATGATAGAGTTAATTCCCGCTATTGATATTATCGATGGAAAGTGCGTACGGCTATCCCAAGGTGATTATGATAGTAAGAAAGTGTATAATGAGAACCCTGTGGAAGTGGCTAAGGAACTTGAAGCGCATGGTATTCGCCGCCTTCATGTGGTAGACCTCGATGGGGCCGCATCTCATCATGTGGTGAACTACCGCACGTTGGAGCAGATTGCTTCCCGCACTTCCTTGATTATAGATTTCGGTGGCGGGGTGAAGAGCGATGAAGATTTGATTATCGCTTTTGAGAATGGTGCGCAAATGGTGACGGGGGGAAGTATTGCCGTAAAGAATCCGGAGCGTTTCTGCCATTGGCTGCAAACATACGGTTCGGAGAAAATCATCCTTGGAGCTGATGTAAAAGACCATAAGATTGCCGTCAATGGGTGGAAAGATGAGAGCTCTTGCGAATTATTCCCTTTCTTGAAAGATTATATTGAGAAAGGAATCCGTAAAGTTATCTGTACGGACATCAATTGCGACGGAATGTTGCAAGGGCCTTCTATCTCTTTGTATAAAGAGATATTGGAAGTGCATTCGGGTCTTTATCTTATAGCCAGTGGCGGAGTGAGTTGTGCTGATGATATTCATCAATTGGAAGCTGCGGGTGTACCTGCCGTTATTTTTGGTAAGGCGCTGTACGAAGGGCGTATAACTTTCAAGGAACTGGAGGGATTTATGATTTAAGATTCATAAATCATAGCTTATAAATCATAAATAGGAAACAGAGTGTTAGCAAAAAGAATCATTCCCTGCCTCGACATCAAAGACGGGCAGACCGTAAAAGGAACCAATTTTGTGAACTTACGTCATGCAGGCGATCCGGTTGAGTTGGCACGTGCTTATAGCGAGCAGGGTGCTGACGAATTGGTTTTTCTGGATATTACTGCCAGCTTCGAGGGGCGGAAAACATTTGCCGAACTGGTGAAGCGTATTGCCGCCAACATCAGCATACCTTTCACCGTGGGGGGCGGTATACATGAATTGAGTGACGTAGACCGGTTGCTGAATGCCGGTGCGGATAAAATATCTATCAATTCCTCAGCCATTCGCCGTCCCGAATTGATTGACGAGATAGCCAAGCATTTCGGTTCGCAGGTTTGTGTGCTGGCTGTTGACGCCAAACAGACGGAAAAGGGCTGGTGGTGCTATCTTAACGGTGGACGTGTAGAAACCGACAAAGAGCTCTTTTCTTGGACAAAAGAAGCGCAGGAGCGTGGTGCCGGTGAAGTGCTTTTTACCAGTATGAACCACGACGGTGTAAAGACCGGATATGCCAACGAAACTCTTGCTGTCCTTGCCGATGGGCTTTCCATACCGATAATCGCATCAGGTGGAGCAGGTGCGAAAGAACATTTCCGTGATGTCTTTTTAGAGGGAAAAGCGGATGCTGCCTTGGCTGCCAGCGTTTTTCATTTCGGAGAAATCAAAATTCCCGATTTAAAATCGTATCTTTGCGCCCGGGGAATCGCAATGCGCCGGATTTGAAAAGTGATAATTTGAAAAGATGATAAGGCGGTAGTGTGATAAAGTGATAAATACCTAATAATATATTTGAGATGTTGGATTTTGACAAAATGAACGGACTCGTTCCGGCAATTATACAAGACGCTGACACAGCTAAGGTGCTGATGTTGGGTTTTATGAACCGGGAAGCATATGACAAGACCGTAAAAACCGGTAAGGTAACATTCTTTAGCCGTACAAAGAATCGTCTTTGGACAAAAGGGGAGGAGAGCGGTAACTTCTTGAACGTAGTTTCCATGAAAGAGGACTGCGACAAGGATACTCTACTAATCCAAGTACATCCGGTTGGCCCGGTTTGCCATACGGGTACGGACACTTGCTGGGGTGAGAAAAACGAACAGCCCGTTATGTTCCTGAAGCTCCTTCAGGATTTCATCGACAAGCGTCATGCCGAAATGCCGGAAGGCTCCTACACAACCAGCCTGTTTCAGTCGGGTGTTAATAAGATGGCGCAGAAAGTGGGTGAAGAAGCGGTTGAAACGGTCATTGAAGCGTGTAATGGTACTGACGAACGCTTGATATATGAAGGGGCTGATTTGTTGTACCACCTCATCGTATTGCTGACCTCTAAAGGTTATCGTATAGAAGATTTGGCACGCGAGTTGGAGGAGCGGCACAGTGCGACTTGGAAGAAACATTAAGTTATTATGGACGAAGTGCTGATACGATATAAAGACGTGGAGATACACCAGCAGGAACTGTGTGTGTTGAACGATGTAAATTTGGAGCTGCACAAAGGAGAGTTTGTCTACCTTATCGGCAAAGTCGGTTCGGGTAAGACAAGTTTGCTCAAAACCTTTTACGGCGAACTGGATGTTGCATCGGGGGATGCCGAAGTGCTTGGATATGATATGTTGCATATCAAGCGCAAGCATATTCCGCAGTTACGTCGCAAGTTGGGTATCGTATTTCAGGACTTCCAGTTGCTTACCGACCGTACGGTGTACGACAATCTTGAGTTTGTGCTCCGTGCTACCGGATGGAAGAACAAGGGGGAGATAAAAGACCGTATCAGCGAAGTATTGCAATTGGTGGGTATGAATAATAAAGGCTATAAATATCCTAACGAATTGTCGGGTGGTGAACAGCAACGTATCGTGATAGCCCGTGCCGTACTCAACTCTCCGGAAATTATCCTTGCCGATGAGCCTACGGGAAACTTGGATGTGGAGACAGGTTTTGCTATAACCCAGCTTCTACATAATATTAGTGAGGCAGGTTCGCTTGTTATTATGACTACGCACAATATGCAGTTGCTTTGGGAATATCCGGGACGCGTATATCGTTGTGCCGACCATTTGATAACGGATGTAACGGAGCAGTATTCTGTTCCGGAGCCAGCAGAAGAAAAGTAAACAAGATTATATAACATTTTAATACAGGAACGAAAATGAAAGTTTTAAAGTTTGGAGGTACTTCAGTAGGTTCGGCTCAGAGAATTAAGGAAGTAGCCAAATTGATTACCGATGGTGAACGTAAGATTGTAGTTCTTTCCGCCATGTCGGGAACTACAAACACATTGGTTGAAATTTCGGACTATCTGTACAAGAAAAATCCGGAAGGTGCTAATGAGATTATCAACAGACTGGAAGCGAAATACCGCCAGCATATTGATGAACTTTATGCTACTCCTGAATATAAAGAGAAGGGATTGGAACTTATCAAATCTCATTTCGACTATATCCGTTCTTATACCAAAGACCTCTTTACACTGTTCGAGGAGAAAGTAGTGTTGGCACAGGGTGAGTTGATTTCTACCGCCATGATGAACTACTATCTGCAGGAATGTGGCGTGAAGTCTGTTCTGCTTCCGGCTTTAGAATATATGCGTACGGACAAGAATGCAGAGCCCGATCCGGTTTATATTAAAGATAAACTTAACGTTCAGCTCGAATTGCATCCCGATGCCGAAATTTATATCACACAAGGTTTCATCTGTCGCAATGCCTATGGCGAGGTAGATAATCTGCAACGCGGTGGTAGCGACTATACCGCTTCATTGATAGGTGCGGCTGTCAAGGCTTCTGAAATTCAGATTTGGACGGATATTGACGGTATGCACAACAATGACCCTCGTATTGTAGATAAGACTTCTCCGGTACGCCATCTCCACTTTGAAGAGGCGGCTGAGTTGGCATATTTCGGTGCGAAGATTCTGCATCCTACCTGTATTCAGCCTGCCAAGTACGCTAACATTCCTGTACGCTTGCTCAATACAATGGACCCAACAGCTCCGGGTACACTCATTTCCAACGATACGGAGAAGGGTAAAATCAAGGCAGTAGCCGCCAAGGAGAATATTACGGCTATCAAAATTAAGTCCAGCCGTATGTTGCTGGCCCATGGTTTCCTGCGCAAAGTGTTTGAAATCTTCGAAAGCTATCAGACTTCTATCGACATGATCTGTACTTCAGAGGTAGGTGTGTCTGTCTCTATCGACAATACCAAACATCTCAATGAGATTTTGGACGACTTGAAAAAATACGGTACGGTAACGGTAGATAAGGATATGTGTATCATCTGCGTGGTAGGAGACCTCGAATGGGAAAATGTCGGTTTTGAAGCCAAAGCCCTTGATGCTATGCGTGACATACCGGTGCGTATGATTTCTTTCGGCGGCAGCAACTATAACATCTCTTTCCTTATCCGCGAATGTGATAAGAAACAGGCTTTACAATCGCTTAGTGATGCGTTGTTCAATGAATAATGAAAGTATACAATAGATATGAGCGCTTTTACCTTCCTGATAAAAGCGCTCTTTTTAACTAAACAAAGATATAATCCATAATAATCATATGAAAGGAATATTTCCTATTGATAAATTCCGCGAACTGCGTACTCCGTTTTATTATTACGATACGAAGATTCTGCGTGATACCCTTACCTGTATCCGTGCCGAAGCATCGCGATACGATAACTATTCGGTGCATTATGCGGTAAAGGCCAATGCCAATCCTAAAGTCCTTACTATTATCCGTGAAAGCGGGATGGGAGCCGACTGTGTCAGCGGCGGTGAAATCCGTGCGGCCATCAAGGCCGGCTTCCCTGCCGATAAGATTGTATTTGCCGGTGTGGGCAAAGCCGACTGGGAGATAAACCTCGGACTGGACTATAACATCTTTTGCTTTAATGTAGAGTCTGTTCCCGAATTGGAAATTATCAATGAACTTGCTGAGGCGAAGGGCAAGGTAGCCAGTGTTGCTTTCCGTATAAACCCCAACGTAGGCGCGCATACTCATGCCAATATCACTACCGGGTTGGCGGAAAACAAATTCGGTATCAGTATGGAGGATATGGATAGTGTGATAGACGTAGCGCAGGGGATGAAGAATGTCAGGTTCATCGGACTGCACTTCCACATCGGGTCTCAGATATTGGATATGGGTGATTTTGTGGCTCTGTGCAATCGTGTCAACGAATTGCTGGATAAGCTTGAAGCCCGTCAGATACGTATTGAACACGTCAATGTCGGCGGTGGTCTCGGTATTGATTACGGACATCCTAACCGTCAGCCGGTACCCGATTTCAAACGCTACTTTGAAACTTATGACAACTGCCTGAAGCTTCGTTCTTATCAGACGCTCCATTTTGAATTGGGACGTTCGGTAGTGGGACAGTGCGGTTCGCTCATTTCAAAGGTGTTGTACGTAAAGCAAGGTACTAACAAACAGTTCGCTATTCTGGATGCAGGTATGACAGACTTGATTCGTCCTGCACTCTACCAGGCATTCCATAAGATAGAAAATATTACTTCAGATGCTCCACAGCAGACCTACGATGTGGTAGGTCCTATTTGCGAGTCATCAGATGTCTTTGGTAAAGCTGTCGACTTGAACGGTGTGAAGCGTGGTGACCTTATAGCCCTTCGCTCTGCCGGAGCCTACGGTGAAATTATGGCCTCGGGCTATAACTGTCGAGAGTTGCCGCAAGGTTATACATCGGACGAACTGGTATAGGTATACGGATATATAAAGAATTATTAAGGGGATATGTCAAAATATAAAAGCCCTATCATTAGCTTCGCTCAAAACATCTTTTGATTTTTACGCTAAGGTATAGTCTGTCATTCAGAGGAGCTTGCGACGAAGAATCTCCTCTCTTATGTATGCAGAGAAGAGATTCTTCACTACGTTCAGAATGACAGAGTGATAGGGCTTTTATATTTTGATACAACCTCTTGTTTTTTATGGCTACTTGATTTTTTTATTGTACTTTTACGGCATTAACATCTGATATAAACTTCATAATGAAACACAAAACGATTCTCTTTTCAATCAGTCTGATACTTAACTTATTTTGTCTCTCAGCGCAGGAGTTACCGAAAGACGTAGTTTGGCAGGAAGTAGAAGGAGTTAATGTACCGATTCCACCTCAAACGCACCCCCGTTTGTACGTTCGTTCATCCGATTTGCCTGCATTGAAGGAGCGTATGAAAACGCCTCAAGCGCAACAGACACTTTCTCTCATGAAAGAGTTGAGCAAAGACCGTACTCCCGCCGAAGAAGCTGCCGTTACAAATCGCGGCTTTCGTTACTATTACGAGATGCGTGGTGTTACATCGAGAGTACAGTTACAGGCTCTCGACTATTTGCTGGATGGTGACAAGCGTTTGGCACGCCGTGCCATCACCGCTATGCTTGATACGTTGCAGCGTGCCACTTTTGGTACCCGTTCCGACTTGTCGCGAGCCAGTGGTGCGATGCTGATTACGGGTGCTATGGTATATGATTGGTGCTATGACCAAATGAAGAGTTCCGAAAAACAAGCTTATATCAAAGAGTTCATTCGCTTGGCAAAGAGTATGGAATGCGGTTATCCGCCACGTAATAATCAACCCATAGCCGGGCATCCGTCAGAGTGGATGATTATGCGTGATATGCTGTCCGCCGGTATTGCCATTTATGACGAATATCCCGATATGTACAACCACGTCATTACGATGCTCTATCGTGATTATATTCCGGCACGTAACTATTTCTATGAAGGGCAGAACTATCATCAGGGGACGAATTATGTGCATGTCCGTTTTGCCTGCGATCTATTCCCTTTGTGGATTTTGGATAAAATGGGGGCCGGCAGTATTTACGATTCTTCGGCGAGATTTGTGCTCTATGATATCGTTTATCGTCGTCGGCCCGATGGAGTGTTGCTGCCTTCGGGAGATGATTATCCACAGAACCGTCCCGCATTGCTCACTATGCCTGTGCCTATGTTTTTAGCTTCCAGTTATTATAAAGATGAATATCTGGCCTATGAGTTTGAGCGTAATCCTCACTTGAATAAATCAGGCAATGAGTCTATGAACCACTGCCTGATATACGAATTGTTGTGGCGCGACTATGATCTGAAAGGTAAAGCTCCCGATGACCTGCCGTTGACACGTTATTCCGGTACTCCTTATGGGTGGATGATTGCCCGTACCGGTTGGGATGCCAACAGTGTGATTGCTGAGATGAAAATCAACGAACAGTTTGTGGGAAACCACCAACATATGGACGGTGGCAGCTTCCAAATCTACCATAAGGGCCCTTTGGCTATTGATGCCGGCGCTTACAGCGGTAGTTCGGGCGGTTATAACAGTCCCAACAACAAGAACTATTTTAAACGTACCATTGCCCATAATTCCTTATTGGTATACGACCCTGACGAAAAGTTCGGCTGTTGGAACTATGGTGGTGGCGGAAAGACCAGATTTGCATCCAATGACGGTGGGCAGCGTATGTGCGGTGACGGTTGGAAAACTTGTAACTCGCTTGACAGTCTTTTATCCGAAGAGTATACGGTAGGTAAAGTTTTGGCTCATGGATTTGGCCCTGATGCGCAAACTCCCGACTATTCTTATTTGAAGGGTGATATAACTCAAGCATATACCCGGAAAGTAAAAGAAGCCAAGCGTTCTTTCGTTTTTCTTAATTTGAAGTCTGAAAAGGTACCTGCCGCACTTATAGTTTATGATAAAGTATCGGCTTCCAATCCCGATTTTCGTAAATACTGGTTACTGCATAGTATTGAAGAGCCTACGCTTGAGGGTAATACTTTTACTGTGCGACGTACTAAAGACGGTGACAGCGGTATGCTGCATAATACCGTTCTTCTGCCTCGGGCAGACAATATACATATTGATAAGGTTGGCGGCCCCGGTAAGGAAAACTGGGTGTTCGGTACTAACTATCCCAATGATGCCGTAGCCCCTTATCTTGACAATGCCAACGAGCGTGGAGCCTGGAGAGTAGAGGTATCACCTGCAGCCTCTGCCGTTACCGATAATTTCTTGAATGTGATACAGGTTGCCGATGACAGGTGTGATAAGCTGAACGATGTACAGCGTATTGAGAATGCACAGATAGTAGGTGCTCAATTAGCCGACCGTGTTGTGACTTTTGCCAGAAATAGTGAACAGCTATCTCAGGATTTTACCCTTACCGTCAAAGGTGCGGGTGTGTTTAAGTTTGTCATCACTGACCTTAAAGAGGGCAACTGGCAGGTAAAGAAAGATGGTCGTATCTTTATTCCGCTGGCTGAAGTGCAGGCGTCTGATGGTGTCCTTACTTTTGAGGGTAAGGCGGGCTATTACAGGTTTTGCCGATAATAACCGTCAATGAAGAAATATATTGCTTGAGTTAAGTACGTGATAATAAATCCATAAACAAGACAGGAAGACGGTCTTCGTGACCTTGTTCTAATTTCTTGTAACGATAATAAATAAGAGGGAATGTCTTGTCTCTGCCACAAAGAGGAGGTTTTTGAATATCTTTTCTCATTTGCGGTGGAGAGTATGTAAGTTTATAAGTACTGAATTGGGGAGGCTATAATAGCTGCAACCTTTTTATCGCGCGAGTTGGCATACTTGTGCATTAGCAGCTGATACTCATTGTGCTTCTTCAAATCAGAGCTGAAAGGTAAATTGGGGAATGTTATTACGTCTATTTCTTTTAAAATAAAATCCTTGGATTTTTGGGACCAAGTTATGATAAACAAGCGCAATCCGGATTGAAGCCTGAGTATCTCCTGTGACTGCCACCTGCGGATGTCATTATCATACAAGGTGTATCCTTGAGGGTTGGTGCGAGCATATTTCCCTAAAAAGAACTCATTGTTACAGTGACGCTCAACCCCTGTATTTTTTGCGTTTTGAAATTCAATGATACCTATAGGCTGTAACAGTTTGGTCGATACAAAGCAATCTATATTTGTAGGCCAAGCTGTGCCGGCACGTCTTAATGCTTTATCAAAAAAAGGCAAGTCCTCTTGTTCCCGGTAGGGCTTGGAAGACTTCCATCCTTTGATAGCTGCAATCCAATCAGAGAAGGCTTGATAGCTGTTATAAGAAGCCTTAAAGATACAGGACGTTACATCCGTAATGGTATATACCCATACAGATTGCATCTCATCACAGTAGAGCACATAGGTAAGGGGAAGTCGGAATGCCTTTGCAAAATTAATCTTGCGTTGGAGTACATCGGTACTTTCCAATGCAGTGATAGCCGCCAAGACATCTGCATCGGAAGACTCGCCATCTGTTGCATCAACTCGTGCACGTTCCATTAAATGAGTAACAATATTCCGGTTGTTTTCATTACAGCCTTCAATAGAATCAAAGAAAAGCCCTGTCTTTTCGGCAAGGAGTTTCTTTGCCCAATTGCCGGCATCGCTTCGCTCGGAAGTTTCTTTACGATAATTCTTAAATATCATGGCTCTGCGGATTTGTATCTTGTATTATATTCAGGAGTTCGTCGTAACTATCCACATTGTAATAACGAACGTTTTCCGTAGAAATCTCATTAAACAATTTAGAAGCGCAGTTGATTTTTGCTTGCTCTATCTCACGATACTGTATGGAATTCATTGAACCATTTGTTTCTATGAGATAAAAGCGGTTCTTGGCAACGTCTTTCTTGAACGCAATGGCCCAGTCCGGAGAGTAGTTGCCCACAGGGGTAGGGATATGGAAACTTTTCGGAAGTTTGGCATACACTTCCACTTCATCGGCCGTTTCAAGCCTTTCACAAAAAGTTCTTTCAATGCTTTGTCCGGCAGTTCCGTCAGTAAAGACATAATCGGTTATATGCCGTTTGGCACGTATTGCCCTGTCAAAGCCTGTACTATGCTTTTCAGATGTAAAAATGGCGCTGTCATATTCTCCCTCAATTTGGTTGTATGATATGTGCTCCACAATCATTATTGCTTTTTGGCTTTTAATGATATTGATGACCTTAGTGATAAATTCTTCCGGATTTATCGCAAACATCATCTTTTTTTCAGCGGTTAGTTTACTTAGAATCTTGCCGGCGGTACGACGTGTGAGAAGTGCACCTTTGGCTATATCTCCAATCAGGTCGTATGGGGAGGTACACGCATGTGCGTTGCGCAGGTTCTGAGAATGCGATGTTACCTTTTCAAACGTGCTGCCGTTTTGGAGTTGGGATTGGGTAATCGTATCCTCTTGCTGCCCCGATGTGATATTATAGCGGATTTGGGAAACATGAAGTTCCTTATTGATGGCTTCAAAAGATTTTTTTATTAATTCTTCGCTATCGAAGTTTACAGTATAGGCATATTTATGGTTGATTCTTTTCCATAGTTCCTGAAACTCTTTCTTTTTGAAGTTTTCGTTTAAAGAATTCTTTTGAACCATAGTTTTATGCCCGTTCTCAATCATGCTATCCAAGATATGCGAGCCGTCGGCGTCAATATAGCCATTGTCACTAAGGTATGAAAAGATACTTGTTTTAGTCGGTCGGTCGTACAAGACATCACAAATCTCACGTTGTAAATCGGAAACGAAGGTGGCATAGCTTTCGCTGGCAATTACGGTCAGCTTGTTAATCTCGTGTACAAGATCTTCACCGATTGTCTGGGCATCCATGCGAGTACCGGAACCATTTACGGCAAGCCGAAGTCCGCGGCCCACTTCCTGACGCTTGGCTATCGCATTATCAGAGTGCTTCAATGTGCATATTTGGAAGATATTAGGGTTATCCCAACCTTCACGAAGAGCCGAGTGTGAAAAGATAAACCTCGTAGGCTCGTCAAAACTAAGCAAGCGTTCTTTGTTTTTTAGAATCAGGTCATAAGCGGAAATATCATCCGAGATGTCCGAACCTCTTTTTATTTCACTGTTTATGCTGTGTCCTTTTTTGTCAATGCTGAAGTACCCTTTATGTATATTGCGCGTATCGAACTTGCGGAGATATTTTTGATATTCGTCTTCCTCGCCAGACCTGCCATCCGCTCCAAACAGTTGGAGGTATTCTTTAAGAATGATATTATATTCTTCTTCAAAAATCCTGCCATATTCACCAATAAGTTCTTCGCCGGCATCATTATAAAGCCGGTACTTTGAAACTTCATCAATAAAAAATAGGGATAAAGTCTTTATACCCTGTCGAAATAATGTTTCTTCTTTCTCAAAGTGTGACTGAATTGTTTCGCGAATTTGAATGCGGCGCATATCTTTTTCTGAGATATCGCCCACCACCTCTCCTGTGTGCATCACCTTGCCATTGACAAACTCAATAGTGGCGGATACGGGGTCTATATTATTAATGGTATATCCATCTTTATATTGTTGAAGTCCGTTGGAGGCAAGGAACAGGCTGTTGCCAACTTCAAAGGTCTTGGTTTTTCTGACGATTCCGTTCGCTTGACGGACTTCTATTTCAAGTCTCGCCATAGGAGGCTTGTTGCTGGAAATCATAATCTTTTCAAGAAACATATACCGATCGGTGCCTCTTAGATTATGCACCTCAAATCCTTTGACTTGTATTTTCTTGACGAGCTTTTTGTTGTATGCGTCAAGTGCATCGAGCACATACACTTCGTTGTGATGGTTCTTGTGGGTTGCCGAGTAGTTGATGGTGAAGAGGGGATTAAAGTTCCTGATGCCGGTCTGTGTGGCGGCTCCTCCCATCTTTTGCGGTTCGTCGAGTATGACAATGGGGCGACTGGCTTTAATCACATCAATGGGGCGACGGCTGTTAAAGTCATCCCGCATGGAGTAAATAATACGACTTTCCCTGTTCTTTGCGCCTTCTTTCATTGAAGTGGCGAAGGCTTGGGTGTTGATAATCATAATATTGATGCCGGGGTCATTGGAGAACTTATCAAGTGCGCTGAGCTCTTTGCCGTTATAAATGAAGAAACGGGCTTTTTTCCCATAATGTTCCATGAAGTGTTCAACGGTCATTTCCATTGATTTCTTAACACCTTCCCGGATGGCTATACTGGGGACAACCACAATGAACTTGCTCCAGCCATATTGCTTGTTCAGCTCAAACATTGTTTTGATATAAACATATGTTTTGCCCGTACCGGTTTCCATCTCTACATCCAAAGCGCAACGACCCATATCGCATGACAGCTTTGTAGACAGGTGGATGTTTTGCCGGGCTTGCACCTTATTGATGTTTCTCATCAGCTGTTCGTCCGACAGAATAATGTCGGCATTACGCGTGTATTCACAGTCCTTGTCGTCTTTGGATTGGCCTGCAAATACTCTAATTATACTATCTACTGCGTCTGTCTGATATGATTGTATCTTAAAATTAAACTTCATTATCAATACACTTTTAAGTGAGTGTCCGGACTGTATGATTTGAACAGTTGTTCAAAGTTGACAGCTATACTGTCATTCGCCATGGAGCTATCACGCATAACGAAGAAGCGGGGTCTCTTTTGTGCTATCTTTGATATGGTTTCATCTGTAACGCCTGTTTCAAAACAAGCCATTATATAGCCGTCGGCTATTGAATAAACCTTTTTCTCATTTATCGTAAAGGACTCAAGCCGGCTCGAAAGAGGGCAGTCGAGTTCTAACATTGTCTGGAAGAGTAAATCGCCATCGGTGCGGTCGGGCTTTATATTGTCCACTGTTAGTTCAAAAAGGTCTTTGGCAACATATTCGGTGGGGGTGTACCACACTTGTTGCATATTGCTTGTATCGAGTTTGAGAACGCGAAAACCTGAGTCGAAGCTTGCTCCAGGGTATGTCTTCTTTATCAATGCGGCCGCTTTACGGATACGTTCCTTGCCAATCTCACAAATATTCTTGAATCCGGCTTTGTAGGCTTCGCTTTTCGCGTCTGTCGGTTCTTGGATTTGTACCATTATAAACTTCTTATGCGTTCCGTTTTTGGCGTTCATTTCCATTACCGCATGGGCGGTTGTTGCCGTTCCTGAGAAAAAGTCAAGAATGGTGCAGTCGTCATCTTGGGTTGCAAAACTGATAATGCGGCTTAGCAGTTGTACGGATTTGGGATTATCGAAAATCTTCTTTCCGTCTAAAAGTTGCTCAAGCTGTTTGGTAGAAGCACGTCCGTCTTCATAATAGATGCTTTTAAATTGCTCCTTAACAGTCTCAATACGCTTCTTGACGTGGGGTTGCGTGGTTTCGTCTTTACCCCATTCTATATCTCCGTTTTTATCGTAATCCCAAAATGTTCTTTCTGTCCACCTCCAGCCGAATACAGGCTTCACACATGGTTTTCCTGTTGTGGGATGAATAATGTCGAAAGTGTAACCTCCGGGTTTGGTATTCGAAGAGTTGGTAGAGTTGCTATATACTCCACGTGCATCAACATTATTGTAGTGGGCCACTCCTTTTAATTCGCTTTCATGTCTTTTTATCCATTGGCGCAACAGTTTTTGTTGCTCCTGAATGTCATTAGTTTGATGCTTGATGAGCTTGTACTGTGTAATAATTTCCTGCGCCTTATCGGATTCTATGAGCCATGGATTCAGGCTGTTTATGTCTTTTGCGAAGCACAATATATATTCATGCTCTGTTGAAATCTGTCGGGGATTATTGTCTGTTGCCGATTGCCATATAATTTCACCGACAAAATTTCCGGTGCCATATAATTCACAACATATCTTTTTCAGGTTCTCCACCTCGTTCTGGTCGATACTGATGAAGATAACACCGTCTTTGGTAAGGAGATTACGGGCTATCTTCAGTCTTGGATACATCATATTCAACCAATCGGTATGAAAACGACCGTTGGACTCCATATTGGGGGACAGAATGTAGCCTTCTTCATCTAATTGGCCGGAACGCTCCATATATTCGGCGGTGGTTTGGGAAAACTTATCCGGATATACAAATTCCTTACCTGTGTTGTAGGGAGGGTCTATGTATATAAGCTTTATAGTCTCAAGGTAATTTTCTTGAAGTAGTTTTAAGACCTCCAGATTATCTCCTTCAATATAGAGGTTCTCGGTAGTATTGAACTCTCCAAAACTCTCTTTTTCGCAGGGGCGGAGTGTGTTGGTACTGGGTGCATTGGCTGCAAGAATTGCTTTACGTTTGTCAGGCCATGTAAACTGGTAGCGCTCTTCACGACCTTCAACTACAGCAGTTGAAATCTCTTGCATCAGTAAATCCTTGTCAATGGCACGTACTGTTTTGCCATTCTCATCAATCGTTTCAGTTACAATATTGGGAAATAATTCGGCGAGTTTGCGAAAATTGACATCAGCCTGATTATTCGTTTGCATTCTAAGCTTATCCATAGGGTATGATAGTTACTTCATGTGCAAAACTAAGCAAAAAGTGAAAACTCACCAAGCAAAACTGAACATATCTATGGAGGAGAATCATGTAGCATCCTCTTCACATTCCGCTTTTGGTATCCTTTGCTGTGACAAACGGTGTTTGATACATTTATAGGCTCTTGTCATCTCTTGCAATAATTCAGTATTGTCTGTGGTGAGAATCTCACGAGCCAATAGTAAACGTTGCGAATCAAGTTCCATTCTTTTTCGTATCTTTGAAGGATTAGGTAAGAGGGTTAGTTTGACTATTTTATAGATTTTAAAATCCGCTTGTCTGGGATGATTACGAAATTCTTATGGAAACTAATCTTCTTTTTAAATTAAATTTATATCATATGCGCCATTAGTGACATTAGCTTCGCTCAAAACATCTTTTGATTTTTACGCTAAGGTATAGTCTGTCATTCAGAGCGTAGCGAAGAATCTACTCTCTGCATACATAAGAGAGGAGATTCTTCGTCGCAAGCTCCTCTGAATGACAGAGTGATAGGACTTTTACATTTTGACACAACCCTTTTTTATGATTCTGTTTTTCAATATCCTATGTCAGCTATACAAAAGGCTCGCCGTCGGGACGTATGGTGCCGTTTTCAGAACTCATATCGATGGGATAGGACTGGTTGGCTTTGACATCGGCGGCTGCGAGGTCTATGGTTTTTTTATTAAGGGTGGTAAGGGATATGTCTCCGGGGAGTGCATAATACACTCCATTTTGCGTGAGAGTGTTTGATGCGGCGGTGGGAGTGATGGTGAAACTGCCGTTGGCGGGCTGTGTGTCTATGCTTTGGGGAATATTGAAAGAACTGGCAGTAACGGTATTGGAAGCGTCGACTATTCCGGTTACCTCCAACCGCACCAGTTCGCTTTTGAATTTTAACGGAATGGCGGCGGTAGAGGCGTTAACTGTGATGCCCGTGGCGGTGGCTTTCATTATGACGCTATTTGCGGTGGGGGTCAGGATATTGCCGGACAGAGTGCCTTTGGCATAGATGGCTTCTATATTGACGGTGGCGCCTGACGGGGCGGAGAGTGCCGGGTCGGGGTCGCTCCAAGTGCCGGTGCTGCCGCTGATGGTGTATGTGGCGGTGGAGTAGGCATACGTAGTGGCTCCTCCGCTTGCGGTGATTGTTGCGGCAAGATATATCTTGTCGCCGTTCTCCCACGTTAAGGCTGTGCCCGAATCTGCGACGCGGGTGTGGGTACCTCCTGTTGCTTTCACAAAGGGGATGGTCTCGCCTATGGCGAGGGTGAGGGGCTGCGGGTCGGCAGAGGGTAGCCCGTCTTGTTCCGTGCAGGCGGCACAGAGTACTAATAGGCTCATGCCGCATATGCCGAGCGCACTGTACAGGGTGTGTAGGATATACTTTTTCATTGTTATGCTGTTTTTTCAGGTTAGGGGGTAATGTTCAATTCATCGTAGTTTATTTCGGGATATGCTGTATTGGCCGGGGTTTCTTTCCAGAATTTTCGAGAATTCCACGGCTTGGTTATGTAATCCGTAAAATATGAATTGGTGGCGGGGGCATACTTTATGAAGTTGAATCTTGTGTTTGATGTACCGCCATTCCACATGATGTTTTGTGCTATTTTTCCTTGGCTGACATAATAGCAACTTTGTACATATGAGCTGCTGGGCGCGAAAAAGTAAGCGGTTAAAGCATTTTGAAAAACCCCAGACTTCAGTTCTTTTAGGTCTAGACCGTAATAACAGCTTATTATTCTGCTGGTAGTTTCTATTTTAGCGACAAAACCGCCAATACGGAAATTGCTCATAAGAGTACTGCTGTTCTCTAATTGGGGATGTATTAAAGTGATAGGACTATAGCTGTAGCAAGCTCTACAATTGTAGGTATTAGAGCCGGCAGAGCCGGTATAACCAATAAAACCGCCTATGAGCAATTCTTGGACTGAACCGGAAGAGGAGCCGGAATCCCCTGTGAAAGAGACTTCTATTGCTCCCGTAGTAGAAGAATAAGAACCGTAAATCTCGTTGCCAATACTACCATCAGTATCACTGCCTATGAAGCCTCCCACCCTGATAATATGTTGGTTTGGTGCATTAAAAGTTCCCAATTTTATGTAGCCCGAAGATCGGCAGGATAGGATGTTGCATACGGATATCTTTCCTATGAATCCTCCTACATAACAGAGGTAAGGTGCAGTACTTGCTCTATCGGTGATAATTCCGTTTTCTCCTATATTAACATCAGAACGACAGAAGGATATGGTGGTATTGGCTGCACTTCCTATTAATCCGCCTGTTGCGTATACCTTGCCATCATTTATTACATTATAGCAAGAAACTTTATTTATGCTTCCGCTGGCGGAACAAGCCGCTATATTTCCTCCGCTGGCATATCCTACTAATGCCCCTGTATATTGCAGGATTGCGAGAGGTGTAATATTTACAGCGCGTAGATGTATGCCTATCAAGGTGCCATTGCTACCACCGAAAAGACCGGCGGTAGTACGGTATCTCGCACCTCCCAAATTCAAATTACTTATGGTGTGGCCATTCCCGTTATAGGTTCCACTAAAAGGCTTTTCGGCTATTCCTATCGGAAACCAGTCATTGGCGTCTGTGGTATGGCTGCTGTTGCTGCTGCTCGCGAGGTCTTGCAAGTTGATGTCGGCTATTTGTATGGCGTTCTTATTTGTGGCTTTGCCGTTGTTTACATCGTCACGGAAATTGGCAAGGTCTTCGGCGGTGGCTATGACATAGTCGTAGCCCTCATATTTGGGTTTGGGCTTTTCCTGTGCATCCCATGCCATGTCTGCATCTACTGCGATGGAGATGATTTGGTTGTCCTTTATAGTGAAGGTGTAGCCGATGGCTTTGCCCGGTGTCCAGTCGTCGGCATTGGGGAGGGTGGTTTCTATGGTTTTGGTAGTACTGCCGTCGAGGTAGGTGAGTGATACTTTGGTGTCTGTCATGTGGTCGGGCGGCAGGAAGAATTCTTTGACGGTTGTTGCTGTGCTGCCTGCGTTGATGTTGAGGTTGGTGGCGGTGCAAGTGGTTCTATTTTTAGATAGAGTTCTCACAGTGATTCCGGTGTCGCTACCATTAAATTTGATTCCCGTAGCATAGACACACTCGGTGCTGACTCCGGTTATCGTCTTTGACCCGCCGCCTTCCACTTTCACTTTAAAGATTACTTTGGTCGTAGCGTGCTTCATGGTGAACCGAACGGTGCCATGATTGTTGGTGCAATTCAGTTCGCCTAAAGAGTATAGGATGTCGAGTTCGCCTTTTACGGGTGCATATATGATGGCGGGGCTGCCATTTGTGGTGACAGAGGTGGGAGCTGCTGATATTTGGTCACCACCGGAAGGCACAGAGGCGCTGTGTGGTGCATATGCAAAGAATGAGACTTTATCGTTGGGGTTGGCGGGCCAATATTTTACGGGGCTGTACGTCCATGTGCCGTTTACTTTCTTCACCGATTGGTTGCATAGGAGATTGGGGGCAAAACCTGTGGAGGCCATGTAGCTTGTGCCTGTATTGTATGCAAATACGCCTATTTCCGTGAGGTTGGCTGTGGTGGCTTCGGCACGGGTGGCGGCATCGGTATCGCTGTCGGCACGGGTATTGCTGTCGTCTACTGATGTTGAGAAGCCGATGGGCTGTGTTGGCATTAGGGTTGTGTCTTCGTTGTCACAACCGATGCACAGTAGGGTGCAGAATAGTGGAATGAGGATGTATGTACCTTTTATTCTTCTCATTATTGCTTGCTTTTTTTATTAGAAAGAGTTTTTTGTGTGCCCGAAGAAAGACATTCAACCTTCTTCGGGCGTGTGTCAATACTTTGATTGGCGTTTCATTGGTTTCGCTCAGAAACATCTCTTCTCTTGTATGTAAGGAGAAGAGATGCTTCGCTGCGCTCTGCATGACAGGAGTGGGTGTCTCACTCCTGACAAGGGGGGCACCTCTGACAGGGGCGATTGTTTCACTTCTGACAGGATTGGTTATTGGATAGTTATGTCATTATCAGTTACTGTTCCCCAGCCCATATCTGTGTCTACATCGAATGTGATAGCATTCAGACCGATGGTGAATATGAATCTGTGGGCTGCGCCTTTCTTAAAGACACCGGCGGGCAGGTCCACTGTCTTTTCGACTGAAGATTTGATGTGGGTGGTGGTGCTTGTCCAGTTCACGATGTCGTATGCGATTTTTATTTTTACGTCACCGGCATTGGCTGTTCCTGTTCCATTGTTTACTGGGAGGAGGAACAGGTAAAAGTCTTTGCCTACACTTTTAATGAACAGTGATGTAGTGTTTGTTCCTCCGGCGGAGATGTCGAGGGAAAGTTCTTTGTAGCCTGCGAAATTAGCCTTCGTCAGATTCAAGCAACCGCAATCGGGGGTCGTATCGCTAAATGCTTGCAATACATACGGAGATTTTATGTAGTCCGTTTTATTATCTGCCCATGTCAGGGTTTTCATGTCGAGCGTTCCCTTGCTGTTCAGTATGTTGTTGTGTATCAGCGATACGCCTGTGATGAATACCTTTGTATCAGTGTTTTTGCTGATGTCCGTGCCTGTCTTGGCTTCCATAGCTACTCTGGTCAGTGGATGCTGGAACTTGAAGTTTACTGTTCCCGAACTCATATTCATTGTTCCGTTGGTCGCATCATCGGGGTTGGATACTACCAAGTCATGCAGATAGTATTGGAAGGTTTGTAAAGTCAAGTTTACTTTAGGGTTGTTGCTTGCATCGGCGGATGTCAGTGTGGTGTTGTAGGTAGGACCACCGTAGGTATATGGTGCATAGGCGAAGAACGAAACTTTCTCATCGGTTCCTGCAGGCCAGAATTTTACGGGGCTATATTCCCATTTGCTGTTGGTCTTATCCCATGTCACTCTCTGGGTTTTCATGAATTCTTCTTTGGCTCCGGTTGTACTGTAATCTCCGGTTGTCTTATATGCCATAACTCCGAGCCCATGCTGCTTTATGAACTCGATGTCCGTTTCTTGCCTGCGTGTCTGCACGCTTGCATACGTATCAAATCCGATTGGCTTGTTCACCTCGGGGTTTTGTTCGGTAATCTCGTTTTCCGAACACGCTGCCAGTGCCAGCATGGTAATGGTCAGCAAGA
>NZ_JAHBBW010000004.1 GCF_018390535.1 Bacteroides propionicigenes
TCTTGCTGACCATTACCATGCTGGCACTGGCAGCGTGTTCGGAAAACGAGATTACCGAACAAAACCCCGAGGTGAACAAGCCAATCGGATTTGATACGTATGCAAGCGTGCAGACACGCGGAATAGAAGCGGACATAGAGCTCTTAAAAGGTGATGGAATCGGAGTTATGGCGTATCAGACGACCGGAGATTACAGCACAACCGGAGCTAAATCAGAATTCATGAATAAGGAGTCGGTAGATTGGAATAACACCACCAGCAAATGGGAATACGCCCCCGTAAAATTCTGGCCTGCAGGAACCAATGAGAAAGTTTCGTTCTTCGCCTATTCGCCTCCCTACGACATCACACCGACATCCGCTGACGCAAGCAACAACCCCAAAATAGCCTATACACTACGAGACTACCAATATCAGATGATAGACATAGTAGTGTCCAACCCCGAAGATGCGACCAACAATACAATGAACATGACTTCGGCTTCGGGAACAGTAAAATTCAAGTTCATGCACCCGCTGACCAGAGTGGATATGGTAGCCAAAACAGGCACGGACATCAGCAAAAACAGCGCTACAAAGGTATTCATCACAGGCGTATCGCTGATACACACCAGCAAGCTGAACAAAAAAGGCACACTCGATATGAAAACCCTGACATGGGCAGACAATACAACGGACTACTTAGCTTCTCCGTATGCGCTGACAGCATACGATAATCAAAATAACGAGTGCGGTATCTTGAACCTGACGGCAGCCAACTTCGCAGGCTACACCACCTCGTCCATAGATATCTCTGCAGGAGGAACAACCGCTACATCATTATTCATTAAAAAAGCAAGCGGCCAAAACACAGACGAATTCCTGTTCCTCCTCCCAGTAAACAATGGAACAGGAACAGCCAATGCCGGTGACGTAAAAGTAAAAATAGCATACGACATCGTGAACAAGACAAGCGACACCACCCACGCCAAATCTTCAGTCGAAAAGACAGTGGACCTGCCCGCCGGTGTCTTTAAGAAAGGCTCAGCCCACAAATTCATATTCACCATCGGTCTGAATGCTATCACATTCGATGTAAACACAGACGCAAGCTGGGGAGCAGAAACTGACAACTCCATAACTGTCCAATAACCAATCCTGTCAGGGGTGAGACAACCAATCCTGTCAGAAGTGAAACACCCACCCCTGTCAGAAGTGAGACACCCGCCCCTGTCATGCAGAGCGCAGCGAAGCATCTCTTCTCCTTACATACAAGAGAAGAGATGTTTCTGAGCGAAACCAATGAAACGTCAATCAAAGCATTGACACACGCCCGAAGAAGGTTGAATGTCTTTCTTCGGGCACACAAAAAACTCTTTCTAATAAAAAAAGCAAGCAATAATGAGAAGAATAAAAGGTACATACATCCTCATTCCACTATTCTGCACCCTACTGTGCATCGGTTGTGACAACGAAGACACAACCCTAATGCCAACACAGCCCATCGGCTTCTCAACATCAGTAGACGACAGCGCCACCCGTGCCGACAGCGATACCCATGCCGCCACCCGTGCCGAAGCCACCACCGCCAACCTCACGGAAATAGGCGTATTTGCATACAATACAGGCACAAGCTACATGGCCTCCACAGGTTTTGCCCCCAATCTCCTATGCAACCAATCGGTGAAGAAAGTAAACGGAACATGGACGTACAGCCCCGTAAAATATTGGCCCGCCAACCCCAACGATAAAGTCTCATTCTTTGCATATGCACCACACAGCGCCTCTGTACCTTCCGGTGGTGACCAAATATCAGCAGTTCCCACCTCTGTCACCACAAATGGCAGCCCCGCCATTATATATACACCCGTAAAAGGCGAACTCGACATCCTATACTCTTTAGGCGAACTGAATTGCACCAACAATCATGGCACCGTTCGGTTCACCATGAAGCACGCTACGACCAAAGTAATCTTTAAAGTGAAAGTGGAAGGCGGCGGGTCAAAGACGATAACCGGAGTCAGCACCGAGTGTGTCTATGCTACGGGAATCAAATTTAATGGTAGCGACACCGGAATCACTGTGAGAACTCTATCTAAAAATAGAACCACTTGCACCGCCACCAACCTCAACATCACCGCAGGCAGCACAGCAACAACCGTCAAAGAATTCTTCCTGCCGCCCGACCACATGACAGACACCAAAGTATCACTCTCCTACCTCGACGGCAGTACTACCAAAACCATAGAAACCACCCTCCCCAATGCCAACGACTGGATATTGGGCAAAGCCATCGGCTACACCTTCACTATAAAGGACAACCAAATCATCTCCATCACAGTAGATGCAGACATGGCATGGGATGCACAGGAAAAGCCCAAACCTACCCCTGTACCTAATCAGTACGACTATTATATATCCACCGCCGAAGACCTCGCCATTTTCCGTGATCTGGTGAATAATGGCAAAGCCACAGATAAGAAAGCCATACAAATAGCCGACATCAACTTGCAAGACCTCAAAAACACCACCAACTATGCCGATGACGCTACCGACTGGACTCCGATAGGCAAAGACAGGGCTTTTACCGGAACCTACAACGGGAACGGTTACACCATAAGGAATTTGAAGATAACCGCCCACAATAGTCAGGGATACCCCACCGGTCTCTTCAGTAAAAGCAGTGGCACTCTGGTGGGCATACACCTGAGAAATGTAGATATAGACCTAAAAAGGGACATTGAATCTGCAGGAGCATTAGTGGGACAAGCCCTCGGAGGAAACATAACAGCCTGTTCTGCCATCGGAGATATGTGGATAATTTATTGCGATAAATATAATTACAATACACCTCCTTCAACAGGCGGATTAATAGGAAAAGCAAGCAATACCTACATATCTTTCTGTCGCTCTGATATTACAATAGGAGAAGGCGGCATTCTCATCACCAGTAACAGTCCTACGTTTTACTCCTGTTATGTAGGAGGATTCATAGGAGATATATCCGGATGTAACATCGCATCCTGCCGTTCTTCAGGTGACATAAGGTTGGAAACAATCAATGCAGCCAGCACTCATAATATCAGGATAGGAGGATTCGTTGCCAGCGATGACGGCAGTAGTTTCGACGAAATTCTCGGTTCTTATTCTACGGGAAGAATATATATCACTTTCACAGGGAGTTCCAGTACGGCGGACTCAAGAGAATTGTTTGCAGGCGGTTTTATAGGCTATGCCGGCTCTTCTACCTTTAAATGTGCATCATGCTATACCTATACGGAGATTAATCTCACACATCCTACTCTGAAGAACGGTATTAGGATGAACAATTTCTATTTTAGCGGTTTTGCCGGCAATGCACTGTCTTGTACACTACAAAACTGTTACGGAGATAGCCGCACTATACCCAACTGGAATGACTGGGGAAATGTTTTTGTCTATAACATTTTCGCACCCAGTGGCGGTACTCGTGATAATTGCCATACTTACGGTTCAACGAGCAACGTAATGACGATTATGAAAACCTATATTCAATCAACCAACACATTCAAGTTCATAAAGTATGATCCCTCTACCAATTCATATTTTATAGATGATACAGGCAAGCAGTGGCTATCCTCCACATACTGGGCAGATGCTACGTCCGCTGACGACAATAAGTATCCCAGAATAAACTACAGTAAATTGAACATTACCCCCTAACCTGAAAACAGCATAACAATGAAAAAGTATCTCTTACACACCCTGTACAGTACGCTCAGCATATGCAGCCTGAGCCTATTAGTACTCTGTGCTGCCTGCACGGAACAAGACGGGCTGCCCTCTGCCGACCCGCAGCCACTTACCCTCGCCATAAGCGAGACCGTCCCCTTTGTGGAAGTAACAGGAAATTCCAACACCCGCATCGCAGATTCGGGCACAACCTTGACATGGGAGAACGGCGACAAGATATATCTTGCCGCAACAATCACCCTAAACGGAACCACCACGTATGCCTACTCCACCGCCACATACACCATCAGCGGCAGTACCGGCACTTGGAGCGACCCCGACCCGGCACTCTCCGTCCCGTCAGGCGCCACCGTCAAGATAGAAGCCATCTATACCAACGGCACCCTGTCCGGCAATATCATGACCCTTACCGAAAAGAACATCGTAATGAAAGCAACCTCCACAAACATTACAATTACAGCTTCTACCGCCGCCATTCCGCTAAAATTCAAAAGCGAACTGGTGCGGTTGGATATAACCGGAATAAGCAACACCAACACCGCTTTGGCCAATATTGATATTCCCCAAAGCATAGACACACAGCCTGCCAACGGCAGTTTCAGCATCACCCACGCCATTGTTGGATCTGCCAAGGAATTGACTACTAACGAAGTATATTATGTATTTCCCGGAAGCATAACTTTTATGGCCAAAAATCCCCCAAAGCTGGTACAGATCCTTTACTCCGACGTCGTCGCCAACCAGTCCTATCCCATCGATATGGGCCCCGACAGCGGTACCATACGTCCCGACGGCGAGCCTTTTGTAAAGCCATAGGATATTGAAAAACAGAATCATAAAAAAAGCCTCGTTTGAAAAAACGAGGCTTTATATTTATAAAGAAGCAAATTCTATAAAGAGCCGAACCATCTCTTACCTTTAGGGGTGGCGATGTACAGCAAGAATCCGCCGCATCCCACAGCTACACCTATCAATTTCATATGCAAAGAAAGCAATCTTACTTTAATTTTGCATCATCATTCCATGACTAAAATAAAGACTCCTTTACTTCATAGATTCTAACTTTTATGCTATCTTTGGACACCCAATGCGTTCATTATTCGGTAAGCCGTTTTTATCTTCCCTTTAGATATAAGAGTGTTGAATTTTAATTTATGCCAAGAGAGTAGATTCTTCGCTACGCTCTGGATGACAGATGATATAAGCTAACTATACCTATTCACTTATTTAATTCAGTAGTTATATTTTGCCGTCTCGCAAAAAATAACGAATTTTGCTCGTTCAAAACAACGGTCATAAAAACTAAAGATAAATGAAGAAAGCTCTAATCTCCGGAATCACCGGACAGGACGGTTCGTTCCTTGCAGAATTCCTATTACAAAAAGGATATGAAGTGCACGGCATCATGCGCCGTTCCTCATCTTTCAACACCGGACGCATCGAACATCTGTACTTCGACGAATGGGTGCGCGACATGAAACAGAAACGTACCATCAACCTGCACTACGGAGACATGACGGACAGCAGCTCGCTCATCCGCATCATCCAACAAGTGCAACCGGACGAAATATATAACCTTGCCGCACAAAGCCACGTAAAAGTGTCCTTTGACGTGCCCGAATATACAGCCGAAACAGACGCCGTGGGCACACTGCGTATGCTTGAAGCCGTACGCATCCTCGGACTGGAAAAAAAGACGAAGATATATCAGGCATCTACCTCCGAACTGTTCGGCAAAGTGCAGGAAGTGCCCCAAAAAGAAACTACTCCCTTCTACCCGCGCAGCCCCTACGGCGTAGCCAAGCAATATGGTTTCTGGATTACGAAGAACTACCGCGAAAGCTACGGTATGTTTGCCGTAAACGGCATTCTCTTCAACCACGAAAGCGAACGGCGCGGAGAAACTTTCGTGACCCGGAAAATCACACTGGCCGCCGCACGCATAGCACAAGGTTTTCAGGACAAGCTCTATCTGGGAAACCTCGACGCACGCCGTGACTGGGGATATGCCCGCGACTATGTAGAATGTATGTGGCTCATCCTGCAACATGACACCCCGGAGGACTTCGTGATTGCCACCGGAGAGATGCACACCGTACGAGAATTCGCCACACTCGCCTTCAAGGAAGTAGGCATACAACTGCGTTGGGAGGGTACCGGCATTGACGAAAAAGGTATCGACACCCGCACCGGAAAGGTACTGGTGGAGGTAGACCCCAAATACTTCCGCCCCTCCGAAGTGGAGCAACTACTGGGCGACCCCACCAAAGCCAAAACATTGTTGGGCTGGAATCCCCGACAGACCGGCTTTGAAGAGTTGGTGCGCATCATGGCGGAGCATGACATGAAGTTCGTACACAAACTGCATCTAAGAAGCAAAGAGATTTGAATAAATAAACGAAGAACAAACCATTCGCAGTCATCACAATGATAAACAAGAACGCAAAAATATACATCGCAGGCCACCGCGGATTGGTAGGCTCTGCCATCTGGAAAAACCTGCAAGAGAAAGGATATACCAACCTCATAGGCAAAACCCATAATGAACTCGACCTCTTGGACGGAGTAGCCGTCCGCCGTTTCTTCGATGAAGAACAACCGGAATATGTGTTCCTCGCCGCTGCCTTCGTAGGAGGCATCATGGCAAACAGCATCTACCGCGCCGACTTCATCTACAAGAATCTGCAAATACAGCAAAACGTCATCGGCGAGAGCTTCCGCCACAACGTGAAGAAACTGCTCTTCTTGGGCAGCACCTGCATCTACCCGCGTGATGCCGAACAACCGATGAAAGAAGATGTACTCCTCACCTCTCCGTTGGAATACACCAACGAACCGTATGCCATCGCCAAGATTGCCGGACTGAAAATGTGTGAGAGCTTCAACCTGCAATATGGTACGAACTACATCGCCGTTATGCCCACCAACCTCTACGGTCCCAACGACAACTTCGATTTGGAACGCAGCCACGTGCTCCCCGCCATGATTCGAAAGATACACCTCGCCCACTGCCTGCAACAGGGCGACTGGGACGCCGTACGCCGCGACATGGACCAACGTCCCGTGGAAGGCGTCAACGGCAGCAACAGCAACGAAGAGATACTGGGCATACTCGCCAAATACGGCATCAATGAAGAAGAAGTGAAACTCTGGGGCACGGGAACACCGCTGCGCGAATTCCTCTGGAGTGAAGAAATGGCGGATGCCAGCGTGTTCGTCATGGAGCACGTAGACTTTAAAGATACCTACAAATGCGGCGACAAGGACATCCGCAACTGCCACATCAACATTGGCACGGGCAAGGAAATCACCATCCGCCGACTTGCCGAACTGATTGTGGACACAGTGGGCTACCGCGGAAAACTGACTTTCGACAGTAGCAAACCCGACGGAACCATGCGCAAACTCACCGACCCCGGCAAGCTGCACGCACTGGGCTGGCAGCATAAGATTGACATTGAGGAAGGTGTGGAACGGATGTACCGCTGGTACTTGGGCAACGACAAGTAAACGATATGGGAATAGCACTCCGCCACATCGGTAGCGTAGTATGGCTGATACTTCTCTTGTATATCGCCCCGGTAGTGGTTACAGCCGCTACCGTAACCTACCCTGTGCGGGGAAAAGTCATTGACAGGAACTCCCGGAAACCCGTTGCCTACGCCAATGTGATGGTAGCGGGCATTCCCGGCAAGGGGGCTTCCACCGACTCACTCGGCATATTCCGCATCGAACAAGTTCCTCCGGGAATATACCGCTTTGAAGCCACGTGCATAGGCTATGTCACCTCATCTACCCCGGAATATATAGTCTCCGCCTCCACCCCGTTCATCGAGATAGAGATGGAAGAAGACGCCAACCTGCTGGCAGCGGTAGTCGTAACGCCTTCCCCCTTCCGGCGAAGCATAGAAAGCCCCGTAAGTATGCGCGTCATCGGCCTGCAGGAAATTGAGAAAAGCCCCGGAGCCAACCGGGACGTTTCCCGCATTGTACGCGCCTATCCGGGAGTGTCATTCTCACCCGTCGGCTATCGCAACGACCTGATTGTACGGGGCGGCGCACCCTCCGAGAACCGTTTCTACATGGACGGCATCGAGATTCCCAACATCAACCATTTCGCCACGCAAGGAGCATCGGGAGGTCCGGTGAGTATCGTCAATGCCGACCTCGTACGGGAGATTACATTCTATACAGGTGCATTCCCCACGAACCGCTCCGGAGCGTTGAGCTCGGTTCTCGACTTCCGCCTGCGTGACGGCAACCCCGACAAACAGACTTTCAAAGCAACCCTCGGAGCATCCGAAGTATCCCTGAGCGGAAGCGGGCATTTCAATGACCGCACCACTTATCTCTTCTCCGTACGGCAATCGTACCTGCAACTGCTATTCAAAGTCTTGGGACTGCCTTTCCTGCCCAACTTCATAGACGGACAGTTCAAAATCAAAACCAAACTGACTGAACATGACGAACTGACCGTACTCGCCCTGACAGGCATCGACAAAATGAAACTGAATACGGATGAAAAAGGAGAAGATGCCGAATACCTGCTAAGCTACCTGCCCGCCATCCATCAGGAAACATTCACCGTAGGAGCCGCGTACAGGCACTACGCCGGAAAACATGTACAGTCCGTAACCCTCAGCCATAACTATCTGAACAACCGTAACCTGAAATACCGCAACAACGACGATTCCTCCGAGGACAACCTCACTCTGCGCCTCCGTTCGGTAGAACAGAAAACCACCGCCCTGTTCGAGAACCAAACCCGCCTCGGACAATGGACTCTGAAAGAGGGTGCGGAACTCACTAACTCCATCTATACCAACAACTCCCGGCAACTACTGTACAAGGGTAACTCCGGCAACCCGTTCTCACTATACGAAACCTCGCTCAACATCATCGGTTGGGGAGCTTTCTTCTCGTCCGGCTACTCCACCCGCGACAATCGTTTTACCCTCTCCACCGGCATCCGCATGGACGGCAACAACTACAACCGCAGCATGAAACAATTGTGGAAACAACTGTCTCCCCGTCTCTCCGCCTCCTACAAACTGTCGGAGCAATGGATTCTGAACGGCAGCGCCGGACTTTATCACCAGTTGCCGCCCTACACGGCACTGGGCTACAAGAATAACGAAGGGGTTTACCTCAACAAAGCACTGAAATATATGCAGGTAACAGAGGGCAGCATCGGAATAGACTGGCATCTGCACGACCGTATTATGGTTTCAGCCGAAGGCTTCTTCAAGCGTTACAACCGTATCCCCCTCTCCCTGCAAGACAATATCCCGCTTGCCTGCAAAGGCAATGACTACGGAGTGGTGGGTAATGAATTGCTTGCTTCTACCGCCGATGGCATGGCATATGGACTGGAAACCATGTTCAGGTGGCAGGTATCCGGCAGATTCAATTTGGTATCTTCCTTCACCCTCTATAAAAGCGAGTACCGCAACCATTCCGGAGATAAGTACATTCCGTCCGCATGGGACAACCGTTTCATCCTCAATATGAGCGGCACGTACAACCTGCCCAAACGTTGGAGCATAGGCGGCAAACTGAGCTACATAGGCGGTGCGCCCTACACCCCCTACGATGAAGAGAAATCATCGCTCGTGGAAGCATGGAACGCCAAAGGACAACCTTACTACGACTACTCACTCTACAATACCGGGCGACTGCCCGATTTCGCCCAACTGGACATACGTGCAGACAAATCGTTCTACCTCCGCCGTTGCATGGTGGGAATCTATCTGGATTTGCAAAATGTGACCGGAAGCAAACTGAAGCAACCAGATGTCATAATGAGCACAGGAGTCATTGAAAATCCCTCCGCACCCGCATCCGAACAACGCTATAAGATGAAATACCTCAAACAGGAAAGCGGAACCCTGCTGCCCACTCTGGGTATCACCGTAGAGTTTTAGAAAGTCCGCCGAGGTACTATTTTCCCCTAAAAGTTTGCATTCTCTATATAAACCCTTATATTTGCACAATTTTCAACTAAATGTGCAATATATAATGGAACAAAGTTTTATCGCCTATATAGAGAATAGTATCAAAGAAAACTGGGACTTGGACGCCCTGACCGATTATAAGGGAGCGACCCTGCAATACAAGGATGTAGCCCGCAAAATAGAAAAACTGCATATCATTTTTGAAGCGAGCGGCATCAAGAAAGGCGATAAAATCGCTGTCTGCGGACGTAACAGCTCACACTGGGGAGTAACCTTCCTCGCTACGCTGACATATGGCGCAGTCATTGTGCCCATCCTCCATGAGTTCAAAGCGGACAATGTGCACAACATCGTCAACCATTCCGAAGCCAAGCTTCTTTTCGTGGGCGACCAAGTGTGGGAAAACCTCAATGAAAGCGCCATGCCGCTATTGGAAGGCATCTTCATGATGACGGATTTCACCCTGTTGGTATCACGCAACGAACGGGTCACTTACGCCCGAGAGCACCTCAACGAGATGTTCGGCAAGAAATTCCCCAAGAACTTCCGCAAGGAACACATCGATTATCACAAAGACCTGCCCGAAGAACTGGCGGTCATCAACTATACCTCAGGTACAACCAGCTACTCGAAAGGCGTAATGCTGCCCTATCGCAGCTTGTGGTCCAATACCAAGTTCGCCTTTGAAGTGTTGCCGCTGAAAGCCGGAGACAAACTGGTATGTATGCTGCCAATGGCGCATATGTACGGACTGGCTTTTGAATTCCTGTATGAATTTTCCGTAGGCTGCCACATCTATTACCTCACCCGTATGCCGAGCCCGAAGATTATCTTCCAAGCCTTTGCCGACGTAAAGCCCAACCTCATTGTAGCCGTGCCGCTCATCATCGAAAAAATTATCAAGAAGAGCGTATTGCCCAAACTGGAAACGCCTACCATGAAACTGTTGCTGAAAGTGCCCATTATCAACGACAAGATAAAGGCCACCGTACGCGAACAAATGATACAGGCTTTCGGCGGTAATTTTGCAGCGGTAATTGTAGGCGGTGCAGCCTTCAACCAAGAAGTAGAACAATTCCTGCGTATGATAGACTTCCCCTACACCGTAGGATACGGTATGACGGAATGCGGCCCTATCATCTGTTATGAAGACTGGACACGCTTCAAACCCGGCTCTTGCGGTAAAGCCGCCCCGCGTATGGAAGTGAAGATTCTCTCTCCCGACCCGGAGAATATCCCCGGTGAGATTGTTTGCCGCGGTCCAAACGTCATGCTGGGCTACTACAAGAATGCGGAGGCCACCGAAGAGGTGGTGGACAAAGACGGCTGGCTACATACCGGCGACCTCGCCCTTATGGATGCCCAAGGCAATGTCACCATCAAAGGACGCAGCAAGAATATGCTCCTTGGCCCAAGCGGACAGAACATCTACCCCGAAGAGATAGAAGACAAGCTGAACAACCTGCCGTACGTATCTGAAAGCATCATCGTACAGCAAAACGAAAAACTTGTAGGATTGGTATATCCCGACTTTGACGACGCCTTTGCCCACGGTCTCACCAATGACGACATAGAACGTGTCATGGAAGAGAATCGTGTAGCCCTGAATGCTGAACTCCCTGCCTACTGTCAGGTTTCAAAGATGAAGATATATCCTGAAGAATTTGAAAAAACGCCTAAGAAATCCATCAAACGCTTCTTGTATCAGGAAGCAAAAGGATAAGAAGAAACATATCTAACCTCTCAATGAAAAACGAATTATTATTATCTGCCGCGCTACTTCCGTTATGTGGAATGGCAGGAGAAGCAAAAGCAATGCCGCCAAGCGAAGTAGCACCCGCTGCGGAGAAACGTCCCAATATCATTTTATTTTTAGTGGATGATATGGGTTGGCAGGATACTTCCCTGCCTTTCTGGACACAGCGTACCCGCTACAACGATACGTATCATACGCCTAATATGGAGCGTTTGGCAACTCAGGGTAAAATGTTTACGCAAGCCTATGCTTGCAGTGTCAGCTCACCCACACGCGTCAGCCTGTTTACGGGAATGAACGCTGCACGCCACCGGGTGACAAGCTGGACATTGCGCAAGAACACCACTCACGAAAAGCCGGACTCGGTTCTGAGTTACCCCGAATGGAACGTCAACGGCATCTGTCAAGAACCCGGCGTGGAGCGTACCACACATATCACCTCACTGGCACAAGTGCTAAAGGACAACGGCTACCACACCATACATTGCGGCAAAGCGCACTTCGGCGCTAACGATACTCCCGGGGCCGATCCTCTGAAAATGGGTTTCGACGTAA
The DNA here is from genome assembly GCF_018390535.1 of Bacteroides propionicigenes. Lineage (GTDB taxonomy): Bacteria > Bacteroidota > Bacteroidia > Bacteroidales > Bacteroidaceae > Bacteroides > Bacteroides propionicigenes. Next base: position 11,976 of record NZ_JAHBBW010000004.1, read on the forward strand.
ACATAGCCGGTCATGCGGCTGGCTCTCCCGCCAGCTACTACGGCATGAATAACTTCGGAAACAAACCCGGAGGAAAGAGTCCGCTGGCAGCTGTACCCGGACTGGAGAAGTATCATGGAAAGAATATCTTCCTCTCCGAAGCCCTCACCATAGAAGCCGGGAAAGCACTGGATGATGCACTGGAAACGGACAAGCCTTTCTTCCTTTATATGGCGCATTATGCCATCCATACACCGATTCAGCCCGATATGCGTTTCTATCAGAAGTATCTGGACAAAGGACTTCCCCTGGTAGAAGCCGCGTATGCCACCCTGATTGAAGGCATGGACAAGAGTCTCGGCGACATAATGGATTATCTGGACAAAAACAACCTGACCGACAACACCGTCCTTCTGTTCATGTCCGACAACGGCGGATTGGCCGCACACACTCGTGCCGGACAGCTGCACGTGCAGAACTACCCGCTCAACAGCGGAAAAGGTTCAGCCTACGAGGGCGGAGTGCGTGAACCGATGATTGTGCGTTGGCCCGGTGTAGTAGCCGCCAAAACCAAATGCGACCACTATCTGATGATAGAGGACTTCTTCCCTACCATTCTCGAAATAGCCGGGGTGAAGGATTACAATACCGTACAGCAACGCGACGGCATCAGCTTTCTGCCCCTACTTACCGGCAAAGGTAAAATACCCTCCCGTGACATCTACTGGCACTATCCGCATAGCTGGGGTCCTTCCGGACCCGGCATAGGCGCTACCTGCTCCATCCGATCCGGAGAATGGAAACTGGTGTACTACTTCGGAAGCGGCAAGCACGAATTGTTCAATATCCCGGCCGACATCAGCGAAAAGCATGATGTAGCCGCCAAGAACCCGAAACTCGTAAAGAAGCTATCCAAAAAATTAAGTAACTACCTACGGTCAGTGGATGCACAGCGTCCTACACTGCACACTACCGGACAGCTGGCTCCATGGCCGGATGAAATGCTATAAAGAATTATGAAACGTATATTTTCACTCATTTGCCTGTCCCTGCTTTCAGCCGGGACAGTTCATGCCCAAGTAAACAAGCAACAACCCATCCGTAAAGAAAAAACAGGCATCAACCTTTCTCTTTGGAGAAATATTGCCACACAACGTACGGACACTGTTGGAAGTACTTTCTTCAATCTCGGTATCTTTTCCGCCATGAACCGCCTGAACGGTTTGGGAGTAAATGCCTTGGGAGCTGTTGTAGGCAGAGATATGAACGGAGTACAATTCTCCGGTATATCCAATATGGTGGGTGGAAGTATGCGGGGCGTACAGGTAGCGGGTATAACCAATATCAATGGGAGCAATCTCAGCGGTTTGTCCGTTTCCGGTCTGGTGGGCATTACCGGCAGTTATGCGCAGGGAGTGGTTCTCTCCGGTCTGGCGAACATTACAGGGGATAACAGCAATGGCGTCATCATGGGCGGCTTACTGAATATTACGGGTGAAAAAAGCGCCGGTGTACAGCTTGCAGGACTTGCCAACATTTCGGGCGGCGACTTCGCAGGTGTCACTGCATCCGGACTGCTGAATGTGGTAGGCGGCGATATGAAAGGAATACAGATTTCCGGTTTAGGAAATATCACAGGAAGCACGTCCGTCGGTGTGCAACTCGCTCCCTTTAATGTGGCTGTCCATGCCAAAGGTCTTCAGATAGGTTTGGTGAACTATTACAAGGATAAGCTGGACGGTTTCCAGTTGGGACTGGTGAATGCCAATCCGAACACAAAGGTGCAGATGATGATTTTTGGCGGTAACACCACAAAACTGAATATGGCAGCCCGCTTCAAAAACGAATTGTTCTACACCATTCTTGGAGGGGGTACACATTACCTCGGTTTCAGCGATAAGTTCTCCGGCGCACTGTTCTACCGTGCAGGTTTGGAATTGCCTGTATACAAACAACTGTTCATCAGCGGTGATTTAGGCTACCAACATGTGGAAACTTTCAAAAACAAAGACTACGGCTTCCCTGCCCGCCTCTATTCCCTCCAAACCCGCATCAACCTTGAATACCGCCTGCCCAAACACTTGGGAGTATTCGTTACAGGCGGTTATGGTTGGGATAGGTATTACAACAGGAACGCCAATTTTGACAAAGGTGCCATTATAGAGGGCGGTGTGGTATTGTTTTAAAGGATTTCTTTTTCCTTGATAAATCCTGTCCGATATGCTACAAGCAACTTCTTCAGGTCTTGGATTTGCGTAATAAGCTGTTTGCCCTTATCCGTATCTTTCACCATCATACGCTGCGAGTTGAACTCAATGACGAATGTTGTAGATTTGATGTCTTGTCCCTCCTCAATCGCCTTCTGACGGCTTTGGAAAGGGTCGTGCTGCACTAACTGCATACCGTGTGAGTGGTACACCAATGTATATCCGGCAATACCTGTTTCGGGCTGATAAGCTTTGGAGAAACCACCGTCAATCACCAGCAATTTGCCGTCCGCTTTTATAGGACGCTCGCCTTTGATGATTTTCACAGGTACATGCCCGTTGATGATGTGTGAATGAGGACCCGGTTCTACCCCGAATTCAGTCAGAATATTATCGCAAATATCGGCACGGTTGCGGAGCGTGTAGTAATAGCCCTTACTCTCTTTGTGCAAAGCCTTGTCCGCAATGAAGTATCGCTCAAAAGTCGCCATCTTGTCTTTGTCGAAAGACGGTGCATCCGGCCCGCACCACATATACCACATATAGTCCAATGCAAAATTCTTTTCTTTGGAACCGTCCTCATCAAAGTAAGCGGTACGGATAAGCTGGTCGGTCTTTTGCAGTAACTTATGTCCCCAATACTCTTTCTTACCGATACGTACATGCTTGAAACTTCCGTCCTCATTCAAAGGTACAGACGCATGGTACAACAAATTACTGTTGCACACCAAATACATACCGCCGTAGGTAAACAAGCAACGCATATGTTTCTTGAGTTTCTCGCTGTTCATGAACGAAGCATGAATCTTATCCACCAATTCCCGTTCTTCATCAGTCAGGCGATACGGGTCAGCCGGGTCGATGGTCGGGAAATTGCTGTCACGCAATTCATATTCTTTTCCTTCGTACACAAATACCCCCCGTTCAAAGTCTATCTTATGCAACAGCTTCCTACCCTCCATACCAAACTCCGGACGACGGTTGATAATCTCCGCCTCCAGTTTGAATTGGATAATCGTAATTGCTTTATGCATCTGTGTAATCAGGCGCAATGTCTTTTCATTGTAATTGGCATCGGCAAAGTTCATCTTCGGGGCAAAGATAGTGCAGGCGTCATCCGCATAAGTATCCATTGCAAATGTAGCCAACGGCAACAGGTTGATGCCGTATCCGTCTTCCAACGTTGCCAAGTTAGCATAGCGCATGGACATACGGATTACGTTCGCTATACAGGCATCATTGCCCGATGCGGCTCCCATCCACAGAATATCATGATTGCCCCACTGAATGTCGAAGTTATGGTAATCGCAAAGCGTATCCATGATGATGTGTGCGCCCGGGCCACGGTCATAGATGTCTCCCACAATGTGCAAGGAGTCAATCGTAAGCCGTTGGATAAGGTTACACATGGCTATGATAAAATCATCCGCACGCTTGGTCGAGATTATCGTACTGATAATGACATTGATATACGCATGCTTGTTAGGTTCCACACTGGACTCGTGCAGCAACTCCTGAATGATATACGAGAACTCTGCCGGCAACGCCTTGCGTACCTTCGAGCGTGTATATTTGGAAGATACGTTCTGGCACACTTTCACCAACTGGTTCAAAGTGATAAGATACCAATCGTCCAAATCGGTTTCCTGTTCCTTTATCAACTGCAACTTCTCCTCCGGGTAATAAATCAGCGTGCAGATTTCTTTTTTCTCACTCTCGCGCAGCGTATGGCCGAAGATTTCATTCACCTTCCGTTTTACTGCCCCCGAAGCGTTCTTCAATACGTGTTGAAAAGCTTCGTATTCTCCATGAATATCCGTAAGAAAATGTTCTGTACCCTTAGGCAAATTCAGAATAGCCTCCAGATTGATTATTTCCGTACTGGCATCGGCTATGGTAGGAAAACTGCGCGACAATAATTGCAAATAGCGCAAGTCACTGATTATACTTTCCGGAGTAATAGTTCCCATGACAAGATTTATGATTTTAGATTTATGATTTATATTCGGTTATCAGTAATTAATACTACATTTAATTCTCAACTCAACAAAAACATCAACAATACCTGCGCTATGATTACCCGCAAGAACATACACATCGGATATACCGTAGCATAAGCCACTGACGGATTGTCACCCGGAATAGTGTCGTTGGCATAATTCAGTGCCATCGGGTTTGCCATACTTCCGCACAACATACCTGCCATGGAACCGAAATCCACCTTCATCCATTTAAAGGCAATCACACCCATTATCAGCACCGGAATCACAGTCAGCGCAAAACCTGCAGCAATCCACAGCAAGCCTTCCGGACGGAACACCGTCTCGAAAAAGTGTGCCCCTGCATCCAATCCCAGACAAGCGAGATAGAGCGACAACCCCAAGGCACGGAGCATCAGATTGGCGCTACGTGTAGTATAAGTCACCATATGCATCCTCGGCCCGAAAGTGCCTATCAGAATACCTACGATAATCGGTCCACCTGCCAATCCCAACTTCACCGGAGCACTGATGCCCGGCAGGGAAATGGGAATAGCCCCCAGAGCCAGTCCTAAAATGATACCTATAAATACAGCCACCAAATTGGGCTCTTTCAGACTTTTGATAGCATTTCCCAATACTTTTTCCACATTCTGTATGGCGGCAGCCTCACCCACCACTGTCAGGCGGTCGCCCAACTGCAAGGTCAGTTCCGCAGTGGCAAGCAACTGCACGCCGCTACGATACACACGACTGATATTAATGCCATAATGATTGCGCAAGTGCAGCGAACCCAGCTTCTTTCCATTCAGCTCGGGGCGCGTCACTACAATACGTTGTGAAATGAGTTGGCTGTCTATGGCATTCCAGTCAATGTCTTCCTTATTCCAATCGGTATGCTCTTGTTCACCGAACAGTACGGTCAATGCCGGAGCATACTTTTCCGAAGTCACCACCAATAAACGGTCTCCCTCTTTGATAATCTTCTCGGAGGTAGGAATACTTACGTTACCATCCCGCCACAAACGGGAAATAACGAACTTCGGATAGTTCAGCCCGCCTATCTCCTTGATGCTTTTATTGAAAATAGCCGGATTGTGTACTTGAAACGCTGCAATATAGGTTTTGTTCGCATCGTCTTTCTCTTTCAGTTCCAAATCTTCCTTGCAAACCAAAGCCTTGCGTATTACCAATACGGCAAGAATCACTCCCACCACACCCAATGGATACGCCACCGCACAACCCAGAGCCGGGGTGCTGGATTCCAGTCCCATTTGCTTCAATGTCTGTTGTGCCGCACCCAGAGCCGGTGTGTTGGTCGTAGCTCCACAAAGGATACCCACCATATTCGGTAACGGAATATTCAGTCCGTAGCTGCCCAACACCGTCATCAACGTGCCTATCAGCACCACACCCAGAGCCAACATATTCAGTTGCACGCCGCCTTTGCGGAAAGAACTGAAAAAGCCGGGCCCTACCTGCAGCCCCAACGCATACACAAATATCACCAGTCCGAAACTTTCCGCATAATTCAGCATCTGCGGATCAATGGACAATCCGAAATGTCCGGCAAGAATACCGGCAAAGAAAACAAACGTCACACCAAGGGAAATGCCGCAAATATGCACTTTCCCCAAGCCTAATCCGATAGCGGAAATCAACGAGAGTACCACCACTGCCTGCAGGGCGGAATGTTCGATAAACAAACTATATAGCCAGTCCAAAATGTTACAGTTTTATCTCTATATTTAGGAGTGCAAAGATAGGAAGTTCCGCGAAGCCTAAAAAAGATAAATGCAGGAAATTCGCACAAAGCCTGAAAAAACAATTGAATAATCTGATGAAAATCCATATCTTCGTACCTTTACCCCGAGAAAATAACGCAATCGTATATATTTAATATAAACTTTAATAACCGTTTCAAACAGTATGAATACAAAGAACCACACTGTAGGCATCCTCGGTTCCGGCTGGATTGCCGAAAAAATGGCAATCACTCTTGCAGGAATGAAGGGTTACGAATGTCTCGCCATCGCCTCCCGTACACAAGCGCACGCCGATAGCTTTGCCGCCAAGCACGGTATTGCCCGCGCTTATGGCTCTTACGAAGAACTGGTCAAGGACAATGACGTGGAACTGGTGTACATCGCCACTCCCCATGCCTTGCACTACGAACATGCACGTATCTGCATCGAACACAACAAGCCCGTACTTTGCGAAAAGGCATTCACCGCCAATGCCCGCGAAGCCGAGACATTGCTGGAACTTGCCGAAAGTCGCAAGGTCTTCATCACCGAGGCCATTTGGACCCGTTATATGCCTCTGTCACTCAAAGTTATCGAATTGGTTCGGCAAGGTGTCATCGGACATCCCTATACACTGACTGCCAATCTATGTTACCCCGTTTCGGAAAAGGAACGGATGCAACGCCCCGAACTGGCAGGAGGCTCCTTACTCGATCTCGGCGTGTATGCACTGAACTTTGCCGCTATGATTTATGGAGACGAGATAGAACGTACCGTATCCGCCTGTACCAAGACCGACACGGGAATGGACGACCAAGAAAGCATCACACAGTTTTTCAGTAATCGCAGAATGGCGGTACTAAACAGTTCCATGTATCCGCGCAGCGATCGCAAGGGAATAATTTCGGGTGATAAAGGATATATCATTGTGGAAAATATCAACAATCCGGAAATAGCGCGTGTTTACGACTTGGATTACCGTCTGACCGCCGAATATCCCGCCCCTCCTCAGATTACAGGCTACGAATATCAAGTTATCGCCAGCTTCGAGGCTCTCGAACAAGGATTGCTGGAATCTCCTTATATGCCACATCGCGAAACCCTGCGTATCATGCGCATAATGGATGAGCTAAGGCGGGACTGGGGAGTGACATTTCCGAATGATGAAATTATCTAAATATACCGTTTTTCTTCATTTTTCTGAAATATGTATCATACAAAAAAGAATGTGTAACATAGATATAGTTACTTTTTGTACAAAAAGCATTCTTTTGTAATCGTAAAGTAAAACCTTTAATTTATTATTGTATGAAACATTTATTTAAATTTTCCCTCTGCGCATTGGCATTCGTCATGGGCGCAGGCAGCGGATTGGCACAAAACGATGAAACAGGACTAAAAGATGCTTACAAAGACTACTTCTCCATTGGTGTAGCAGTAAATATGCGCAACATCACAAATCCTGAACAGATTGCCATTATCAAAAAGGACTTCAACAGTATCACTGCGGAAAACGACATGAAACCGCAACCAACCGAACCGGCCTACGGACAGTTCAACTGGGAGAATGCCGACAAGATTGCCAACTTCTGCCGTAACAACGGAATCAAGCTCCGCGGACACTGCCTGATATGGCACGCCCAAATAGGCAAATGGATGTATCAGGACGAAAAAGGAAACCTCGTATCGAAAGAAAAATTGTTTCAGAACATGAAGCACCACATCACAGCCATCATGGAACGCTACAAAGACGTGATATATGCATGGGACGTAGTGAATGAAGCAATCTCCGACGGTGGCTGGCAAGGTGGACGGAGAGGTATGGGGCAGAAACCGAGCCCTTACCGCAATTCTCCCCTCTATCAGATAGCGGGTGACGAATTCATCAAAAAAGCCTTTATCTATGCTCGTGAAGCCGACCCCAACGCACTCCTTTTCTATAATGACTATAACGCCGCCGATCCGCAAAAGCGCGACCGCATTTATAACATGGTGAAATCTATGAAAGAAGAAGGTATCCCCATTGACGGTATCGGTATGCAGGGACATTACAACATCTACGGTCCGAGCATGGAAGACGTAGATGCCGCCCTGACAAAATACTCTACGATAGTAAAGCACATCCATATCACCGAACTGGATATCCGCGCCAACGAGGAAATGGGAGGACAACTCAATTTCAGCCGTGAGGCCGGCAATATCAGCCAAACGGTAAAAACACTTCAGGAAGACCAATATACACGTCTGTTCAAGGTTCTCCGTAAACATAAGGATGTGGTAGGCAACGTTACTTTTTGGAATCTATCCGACAAAGACTCATGGGTTGGTGTACGCAACTATCCGTTGCCCTACGACGAGAACTACAAGCCAAAGCGTGTGTACAACCTCATCAAGAATTTTGACCCTGCAGCCGACAATGCGGTAGTGAAAGAAGATTTTCGTCCATCCGTACTCAACCAACCGGGACAAGAATATCCTATGGTCAACTCTCAGGGATATGCCCGTTTCCGCGTAGTGGCTCCGGACGCCAAGTCAGTCATTGTCAGCCTCGGTTTGGGCGGTCGTGGAGGTACAGTTCTCCGCAAGGATAAAGACGGCGTATGGGTAGGTACTACCGAAGGACCTATGGACGAAGGATTCCACTATTACCACCTCGATATTGACGGTGGTGTGTTCAACGACCCGGGCGCAAAGAATTACTACGGTTCCTGCCGTTGGGAAAGCGGTATTGAAATTCCGGCTCACGATGCAGATTTCTATGCCATGAAGGAAGTGGCTCACGGTAACGTACAGCAAATCTATTTCTATTCCAAGAGCACCAATACCCACCGCCGCGCATTCGTCTACACTCCGCCGACTTACGGTAAAGACAAGAAGAAATATCCGGTTCTCTACTTGCAACATGGTTGGGGAGAAGATGAAACAGCTTGGTCCAATCAAGGACATGCCAATCTCATCATGGACAATCTGATAGCCGAAGGCAAGATAGAACCTTTCATCATTGTAATGACCTACGGCATGACGAACGATGTAAAGTTCGGACATATCAACGAGTTCACAGCCAAAGAATTTGAAACAGTGCTGGTAGACGAGCTGATACCTTACATTGACAGCAATTTCCGCACGCTGGCCGACAAGAAACATCGTGCTATGGCAGGACTTTCCATGGGCGGCTTCGAAACGAAACTGATTACTCTCCGTCGTCCTGAAGTATTCAATTACTATGGATTATTGAGTGGTGGTATCTATACTCCGAATGACATCAAAGACAAGAACCAAGTGGCAGGTATCTTCATCAGTTGCGGAAGCAAAGAAAATCCTACAGGTGTGACCAAAGCTGTAGAAGACCTAAAAGCTGCCGGCTTCAACGCCACCTCGTTCGTGTCTCCCGACACAGCACATGAATTTCTGACTTGGCGCAGAAGCTTGTACCATATGGCGCAATTGCTATTCAAGTAAAAGTATAAATGCAGCCCTGCCTATTTGGAGTAAGCAACGTACTGAAAGGGACTCGGCAGAGATTTAGTGGGAATAAACATGTATAATCAATTCTAAAAAAAGAACTTTTTGTCAGCCACTCCATGCAAATTGGCTCTGAACAATTTTATTTTAGCATTAAAAAACTCAGCGGCTGCATTTGAACATAAGCATTCAAATAGATACACATTGCGTACCTTGTTTTTGGGGTTGTAGTTTTGCGCCCTCAATAACAATCTCAAATCACTACTTGCGCAAGAAGTATTCAGCCGGCAAAAATCTGTTTTGATGTATATCATAATTCATTTTGATATACGTCAAAACAGATTATCATGTATATAAAAACAAGGAATATTCTTGGATTTCAGTTTGCACTTGTACCCCTTCCACCCTTCCAAAACGTCCTATTTATAGGGGGATAGCGGGCGTAAAAGGAATGAAATAAAACTGTATTATTACATCAAACAAAATCCCCACGGACTTTCTACTGCTCCGTTAAGTTGAATATTTTCACCCTCTAAAAACAATAAAAGGCAAGCAGTTTTATCGACTACTTGCCTTTTCTTCGTGATTCCGTTGCGATTCGAACGCAAGACCCACGCCTTAGAAGGGCGTTGCTCTATCCAGCTGAGCTACGGAACCAGCCTTAATTGCGGTGCAAAGGTACGCTTTTTTATGAAAACTGCAAATATTATATTCAAAATATTTATTATCTGTATTAAAATGATAATATCTTGCATAAAGAGTAAATAGTTGTATAATTGAAATACAACACATTAACTCCCATGAAGTCATTCTAAAGAATATACGAGTTATATGTCAGAAGAGTTTTTACAATCCCTCTCCTATTTCGGTATCAATTATAATTGTACTACAACTGATAATAGGTATCATTAGCCATAACAATTGCATCTTCCAAAGTACCTCCACTTTGTTCTACAAATGCAATAACGGCATCTATAAATTCGTTGAAAGTGGCAACATCCTCACCGGCAATTTTTTCATTATAGTCTTCCTCTGTAAAATCCAAATTTTCTATTAATTCTGTTTTCATTTTTGTTTCAATGGTTATATTATAGTATCATTATTGAATACCTTTTTTTGCAAAAATAATATATCGTCTTGACTTCTTAGCTATTATTTGCAAATAATATTTACCATTAAATTATATTCTAGCGAACAAAATTCAAACATAAACTTACTTATTAACAGCTATAATGTAATAGATTTCCAAGTATTCTCAAGTTATTCAGAACAGTCTTAACAAATGTATATGTTTTTCCAAACGATTATTTAAATCAATATCATTCACATTCTGCTCTATCTATAATGTCAAGATATCACAACCCAAGTGGTAGTTTACAGGCGTACCAAAGTACAAACAAAGCAGTCCAGGCAATAAGAATAGCCAACGAATATCTCCATGTATATTGAAGTAGTGAACCATATGTGGACTGCCTGTCGTATTGCTGCATATAGGTCAGCACAAGCGGCATATAGAACATAAAGGGGGTTATGGCATTCGTCGCGCTGTCACCAATACGATATGCACATTGCGTCATATCCGGTGAAATTCCCATACCGGCCAATACCGGAATAAAGATAAAAGACATAAACGCCCACTTCGACGTGGAGGAAACCATTATAAGGTTGATAAGAGCAGTAAACAGAATGAATAATATCAATATCCACAAACTATCCAGTTGGGCAGAAGAGAGTGCATTCGCTCCCATTATTGCGATACATTTATCCAAATGGGAATACTCAAAGCAAGCAAACATCTGGGAAGCAAAAAAAGCAATGACAAAATAAACGCCCAATAGATTCATCGGTTGGGTCAGCCCCTCTATTACATCGTTGTCCGTACGATAACGCCCTGATGCAAATCCATATACCATTCCCATTAAACCGATACCCAAAGAGAGCAAAAACAAGATACCTATAATGAAAGGTGAACGGATAAGCCCGCCGTTGACACCCCTCAAAATTCCCCATGAAGAGAATGTAGCCCACAGAACAAGCGTTGCATAAAGCAACCCTACAATTACCGCTCCCCACAAAGCCCTCTGTTCCTTACGAGAGAGCTGCTTATAACCGCAAAAAGCACTGTTCCCATTATATTTTCCCAAACTTGGCAATAACTTTTTACGGGTGATGTAATAGATAATGAATATCAATAGAAAAGTAGATATACAAAAGAAATAATAATTGCATAGCGGTCCGACTCTTCCACCCGATACATTCGTCATATCAGAGGCCTCTTGTGTTGCAGCCGCAAGCATAGGGTCGAGCGTACTTAAAAGAATATTGGCACTATAACCACACGATACAGACACATAGGATGCAATAATACCGCCTATGGGATGCAATCCCACTGAGTGAAACAATGTTGCGGCAATAGGCAGTAATATGATATATCCGGCATCCCCCACTACATTGGACAGCAATCCCAGAACAATAACACTAAGCACAATACGCCACGGATTATGTTCCCGGTTGCGTATGCCTTTGCGTATACACGCATCTATAAACCCCGAATGCCGGGCAACCCCTATTCCGAACATCGCCACAATAACCAGTCCCAACGGAGCAAAACCGGTAAAGTTTGTCACCACATGGCGCAGCAACCAACGAATCCCTTCCGGGCTCAACAAACTTTGTACACGTATTTCCTCTCCGGTCTGAGGCAGACGCACGCTTAAACCGTAGACATCAAATATCCACGACAGAAAGATGACTCCCAGCGTCAACAGGAAGAACATCGTTGCAGGATGGGGCATGCGCCATTTATTTCTCATAGTTTCTCAGTGCCTCCGGACTATTCATCGTCCGCTTCCAAGTTGTCAATATCAAGAATGCGCAGTTCAAGTGCACGCACAACAAGGCGCGTAGCGTTCACTCCCATCCGTTCGGAAGCCGAGAAAAGGCGTCCTACCAAATCATTCTGCCGCTTCTCCAATGATTTCACTCCGAACGGCATTCCTTTCAGATTGGCAATCATTTCTTTGGTATATCCCAGGGCCAAATGGCGCAGAAAACGTTCATCATATTCGTCTATATCGTAACTGATGACGGCTTCCTGCCGTTTCGCGTCATTTTGGACGGAAGTCTTAAAGCGTTCCACAATCTTCTCCAATATGGGGTAATTAAAAACAAGTTTCTTGCCATCCATAACGGCTTGTACGTCCGTCTTTGTCAACAATTCTCCGGTTTTCAGGATGATACCGTCAGCTCCTGCATCAAGAACATCCACCCATAGTTTCTCATTCAAAATCTCTCCGGTAAATATCAGCACGTGCACGCCGGGATACCGTTTAAAGATATTGCGGCAAATATCCACACCGATAGTAGTAGAGCCACCCAAGCCTAAATCCAACAACACGAGATCAGGTACACCGGCTTCCATTAAGGTCCAGAACTCCTGTTCCGTCATGGCGGTACCGATAACTTCCGCATCCGGTATCTCATGGCGGAATATCTCTTCCGTACCTTTTAACTCCAGTTTTACGTCTTCTACAATGATGACTTTAAATTTCTTTGCTTTCATATTTCATATCTTTTCATCCTAACTTATTTTGATTTGCTCCGAGAAAAAACAATTATCCTCCGGGCTAAACTCTCTTTAGACAACGGGGCAACGTAAAGTATACTGCAAATCCTCCCCCTTCCATCGGCTCTGCATTGATGCGGCATCCTCTCCTTCCTGCAAATTCATCATGGTCGCGAATAATCTGTTTACATATCAGATATTCCGTACCATGCAACTCTCCCCTTTCACCTGCCGTCATACGTGCCAAGTCCGGGTAGAACAATTGGTTCAATTCTTCCTTTGTTTTCTCCCGCCGCATATCCGTAAAAAGGAAACGCACAAAATCATCTTCTACTGCACAAGTCAGGCAGATTTTTCCTGAAACAGATACAGACAGGGCTTCATCAATCAGATTCTCCAGCAGAAAACGCAATTGATTCACATCTCCGACAACTGACTCATCCACTGCTTCCGCATTGAAAACAACGGAGGTGGAAACTCCCTTGCTTGCCTTGCGGAAATACTTCTCCGCAGCTTCCAGCAGTCCGGGTACAGGAATCACCGTACGCCTGAAAGTAACCTCCTCCAGCTGGCGGGACGCACATTGGCTCAAAATAGAGAATACGCCTTTATAATACTCTATCAGTTCACTGATGGCCGCCACAGTTTCCTGTTCTTCCGTTTCCGGCAATTCACCGGAACGGAGCCTGCCTATCAGCTGCTTTATCCTGTTGGGATAATAAATCGTCTCATGTTTGATGGTAGACAAACAATTGTCGAGCACCATATTCTGCACATGCAGCAAGCTATCTTCCCATGATGCACGGCGTGCTTCATCCTGAGCCGTTTCGATATCCCGGTATTTTATGGCCAACTTCACCACCGCATTAAATACCACTATCGCAACGTAGCGGGCTATCAGTTCCAGCAGCAAACGGTCGGATTCTTGTTGCGCTTCACTTCTCACCAAACACAGCACTCCTATACATTGACTGGAATTTCCGGCTTTCACGACAAGAGGAAGCGCTTGCATTCCATTCTCCGACAAGTACATTTGCTCCTTAAAACAACGTTGCATCAGGTCTGTCCATGCAGGCTGCTGCCCCTCGGTTATTTCTTCCAGAGGATTGGCTGCGTATTCCAGTTTGCGGGCGGCTTCATTATATACAGCAATACCCAGCCGTTCTATGCCCAGCAACTCATTAACGGCATCGAACGCATTGTTCGCTATTTGTTGCGGAATATCTTTCAACGTATCTTCTTCCCGTTGCAGCATCTCCTCATTTTCAGATACAGGCATTACAGACGCAGTAAATACCTGTTTGTTGATTTCCAACACTTGTTCCAGATTCCAACGGTTCACCAACCTCCGGCGAAAATACAGGATGTAATACCCCAGACATAGCGTAACCAGCAAAATAGCGACCAGTAAGATACTCACCATCTTATTATTCGTAGAACGTTCCAACTCACGACAGAAGCTCTCCAGAGACTGATCTTCACCCAGCAGCTTATACAAAGTAGTATAAGCGCTATTATTATAATTGTAATTATCCCATTGCTTCAAGGCGAGAAACGCCACAGCCGCCTCATTCCTAATATCCAGTATCACATGAAAATCGGAATTGAACATCTCGTTCCACCAGTCCAGTTCGGCAGGCATATCATTCCCCGTTAAAGTCATATAGCGGTCCGGTTGCCCGGCATACTTCCTATAATGTTCATTCAGGCAAGTCATTGCGGAATCTATATATTGCAAAGCCATTGCAAATTCGCCGTCCACATTACAGTAGTACGCTTCATTGGCATAATCGGAAGCCCGGTCCAGCAAAACCCCGTATTCTTCCTGCAAAGCCAATGTCAACGAATCCGTAAGAGTGTCCATAGGCACATCATCGCCGGCTGCCTTCGTACAGGAAGCCACACTCACAGACAGTACCAGCAACATCATTGTCAGAACCTTGCGTACACCGGTAGGCAGTCTGAAGTAAAAACGGCTGCCCTGTCCCAATGTGCTTTCCACATTGAACAGGCACACATTGAAAATCGGGTTCGTTTTCTTATACTTCTCAATGATGCCCTTACAGTTCATCAAGCCGAATCCGCTACCTTTGTTCTTCCTCAATTCCTCCCGGTCGGACGCATCTTTCATACCGATAGCTTTGGAGTCATACACTTTCTCTCCTACGATGCGGGTAACATCTTCCGGAGACAGGCCACACCCGTTATCTTCAACGGATATTTCCACGCAGTCATTCTCCTTACGGGCATAAACCCTTACCTTTCCTCCTTTAGGAGTATATTTGCGCGCATTTTCAGCCAGTGTATTTATCATAAAGAGAGTCAATGCCCTGTCTGCCTTCACGCAAGCATCGGTCGGTTGCACTTCCAAATCCAGTTGTTTCATTTCAAAAGCCCGGCTTCCTTTCCTCAACAGTTCGAAGAGTTCATTCAGTTCAAATGCTTCAATGTTCAGGCTCAACGTACCTTGCTTCATCTTAATCCACAAAGCCAAAATATCGTTGTACTCGTTAATCGTGGTGACAAGCTCGTCAATATACTGATACTTCTCTTTTTTGATAGTTTCGTCATGGATATACCCCATGCGCACCAGCTTGTGCACCTCGTTCAGAATACGGTCAATATACGGATGAATACCGTTCACAATAGACAGACAAGCCTTTTTTATCAGATTCTGCCGTTTGTTTCCGGCGATGTGCTGTTCGTGGATATAACGTTGTTTTTCCAGCCTGCGCTGTTCCTCGCCGAGGGAGATGGAAGTCATTCCGTTGTCCAGCGCCCATTGTATATAAGGGTTGATTACTTGCATCATAGCCTGTTCATCTTTCCCCATGCGCTGTACGAATACCAGTTTTCTATCTTTAATAGATATATCTTCTGTACCGAATAAGTCTTTCAGCTCAGGACGTACTGCCGCTAAAATCGCATCCGTTATATCCTCCTCGGTTTGTGCATCGGCGGGGATAGATGCAGTTATCCCCTGACATATATCCAGCATGGATTGCAAGCGGCGCAGATGTAATTTGTTGCGTATTTTGGAGCGTTTATTAAAGAACCAAAAGAATATCAATACCCAAATAACTCCCGTAATCACAAAGAAAAGCAAAAAGTTCAGTTGTCCCGCCTCCTTCTCCAATGCTTGGTAGCGGCTTTCCAGTTCTTTGTCCTGACGGGTATCTTCCAGAATATCCAAATAGATATTCCTGTTATAGTCGGAATATTCTTTCATCTCCAGTCCGGCATATGTCACGCTCAGTTGTTCTCGTATTCTTGAAATCCACTCGGGCACGGTCTTCAGTTTCTGTTGAATCCACGACTTCTCCGCGCATATCGTATCACGGCGGTCATATGCCTTCAGCCAATCCAAGCTGTCGTGACAATCGTAAAAGCGTCGATGATGATCGTTCACACATTCCAGAGCACGTGTCAATGTGTCCAAAGCCTGTCCATACTCCCCGTGTGCATTCAGATACTTCCCGATAGACACATAAGCGCCTGCTATCTGGTAAATGTCATTGTATTGCCGGAACTTCTCCAAAGCCAATTGTCCCAACCGCATGGGCAATAAAGAATCCATCGGCTCGCCAAACTGCTTCAGAGCGTGCGAACGACGTCCTTGAAAAAATTCATAATCATCCGGCGAAGCCGTCAGGTTTGCCAGACCTTGCACACCGTTCCCCTCAAAATACAAATACCCTTTTCTGGAAGCCAGCCTCCAAGTAGTATAAAGTTCGTCAAATTCCCTTAGACGACGCTCATCCGGCGTCTCGCCTTCGCACAAAGAAGCCGAACCTTTTATATAGTGATAATACAATAACTGGTTGGTATCTGTTGCCAGTTCCTCGTTCTCCGACACCTCATTTATGGATGCCAGAGCTTCCGGACGCTGTTGCAGATAATAATAGTATACGGCAGATACAATATAGAACTCCGACCGCGCATAACTCAGGCGCATTCGCTCATGCCTGTCTGCAAACAGGTTATTATCCTCCGCAATACGCTTCATACGGCGTACGGCGCTATTTCGATAATCATAAAATTCCTTGTTCAGCGCTGTCCGTTGATAAATCTTCATCAAACCGATATCGGCGATAAGAAGTTCCAACTCGTTCTTTGTCAGATTGTACACTTCCTGATGATACCTCTCGGCCTGTTCAAAATCCATACGCATAAAGGCGCAGAATCCCAAGTTATTACAGGCTTCGGCCTTTCCCTGCCTGTAAAGTTCCGCCTCTTGATAGGCCCTTGAAGCCGCATGGAACGATGAATCCAGATTTTTATATCGATAGGAGTATGCCGCCTGATTCAAGGAGTCAATCAGGTGCACCTCCTTTGTGGGAGCCGTACCCACGCACGAAACAAATGCCGTACCAACCAAGTATAGCATTCCCACCGACAATAATATAGATGAAAGGCGTTTCACAAAGCAAAGCTACAAATAAATCCGGTAAAGAAAAATATTTTTTCTACAATAAGTCTTGTATTATGTAGCGGGAAATTCATACCTTTGCATGCAAATTAATAAATAGGTAACATCTATTACAAAATGAGCGAAAAAGCACCCTTTATGGTATTCTCAGGAACAAACTCGAGATACCTTGCAGAAAAAATCTGCGCCAGCCTTGATTGCCCCTTAGGAAAGATGAACATCACCCACTTTGCTGATGGTGAATTCGCCGTTTCTTATGAAGAGTCTATCCGTGGCGCAAACGTATTCCTGGTTCAATCCACTTTCCCTAATTCCGACAATTTGATGGAACTTCTGCTGATGGTTGATGCGGCCAAAAGAGCATCTGCCAAAAGTGTAATTGCAGTTATTCCTTATTTTGGTTGGGCACGTCAAGACAGAAAAGACAAACCTCGTGTTTCCATCGGCGCCAAGCTGGTAGCCGACCTGCTCTCTGTTGCAGGTATCGACCGTTTGATTACTATGGATCTCCATGCTGACCAGATTCAAGGTTTCTTCAACATTCCGGTTGACCATCTGTATGCATCGGCAGTATTCCTTCCTTATATCGAATCATTAAAGCTGGATGATCTTGTTATTGCAACCCCCGACGTAGGCGGTTCAAAACGTGCCAGCACATTCTCCAAATACCTCGGTGTACCATTGGTTTTGTGCAACAAAACGCGCGAAAAGGCGAACGTAGTTGCCACCATGCAGATTATCGGCGATGTACAAGGCAAGAATGTCGTATTGGTAGATGACATCGTAGATACGGCAGGCACTATTACCAAAGCAGCCAATATCATGATGGAGGCCGGTGCCAAGTCCGTACGTGCCATTGCCAGCCACTGCGTAATGTCCGACCCCGCATCATTCCGTGTACAAGAATCCGGTTTGACGGAAATGGTTTTCACAGACAGTATTCCTTATGCCAAGAAGTGCGCTAAAGTTAAGCAATTAAGTATTGCCGATATGTTTGCCGAAACTATCAGAAGAGTAATGTCAAACGAATCCATCAGTTCTCAATACATTATTTGAGAATAAAAAATTGAAAATAAAAAAAGAGAGAGGGCTGCGCAATGAAACTGTGCAGCCCTCTCTCTTTTTTTATTCTCAATTCTCAATTCTCAGTTTTCCAATCTTCCCATTTTGTAGGTTCCCTTCCGCACTAACTTTCCATTCTTGTCGGTTTCTACAAACGGGCCATCCTTTTTGCCTTGTTTGAAGAAGCCTTCGTAGCGGTTGCCGTTCTTATCTTCCTGTACGCCGCTTCCCTCTTCCAGTCCGTTCACAAAACCACCTTTGTATTTTGTGCCGTCGGTAAGAATCAGGGTTCCTTGACCATTGAATTTATTATCTTTCCATTCACCTTCGTAGGAGTCACCGACGTTCCATTTGTAAACGCCATAACCGTTGCGTTGGTTGTCCTTCCAC
The DNA here is from genome assembly GCF_018390535.1 of Bacteroides propionicigenes. GTDB lineage: Bacteria > Bacteroidota > Bacteroidia > Bacteroidales > Bacteroidaceae > Bacteroides > Bacteroides propionicigenes. Next base: position 30,794 of record NZ_JAHBBW010000004.1, read on the forward strand.
TGACCGTCATATACAGCACCGCTTGCCCACGTAAATATACCGTGCCCGTCCTGCATACCGTTCTTGAAGTTTCCTACATATTTATTACCGCTCGCATGGTAGTAAATACCTGCGCCCGTACGTTCGCCCTGCACATAAGAACCCTCGTAGCGATCGCCCGTATGGAAGAAGTAAATACCCTTGCCATGCTGCATATCCTCTTTCCAGTCGCCCACGTACTTGTCACCATTGGCATATTCAAACGTGCCTTTGCCGTCGCGGACATCATTTTTCCAATGCCCGTCGTATTTGCAGCCGTCATTCCATATTAATGTGCCTTCTCCGTTTTTCTTGTCATCCTTCCACGAACCGATATATTTGGAACCGTTTTTCCAAGTATAAGTGCCTTCGCCTTCACGTTTGTCGTTTGCCCAGTCACCTTCGTACAGGTCGCCGTTATAATAGTACATGGTACCCTTACCGTGTTGGTAGTCCTGATACCACATACCGTCGTAACGGTTGTTATTCATAAAATAATAGATTCCTCTGCCATGTTGCTGGTCTTGAAACCACTGGCCGTCGTATTTCTCGCCGTCGGGAAAAGTGTAAACTCCGTATCCCTCTCGTTTTCCTTTGACGTACTCGCCTTCATACACATCGCCATTCTTGAAAACCGTTTTTCCTTTGCCGTTGGGTTTGCGTCCTTTCATCTCGCCGGTATATACGGAACCGTCTTTAAACGTATGCGTCCCTATTTTTATTTCCGATGAGAAAGTCCCTTTTATTTTATCAAAGAAACCGCTTTTTTCTTGGGCTGCGGCATTTCCCTGTGACAAGAATAACAGAATGATTGCAGTATATAGATATTTCATCTTTGGTTACAAATTACTTGATTAGGATTTGGACAAAGATACGATTAATCTGCTAAAACCACGAGACGCATTCCGCTTTTTATGACATTTTTTTGCCGGATATGACTTCTTTTAATTTCTCTTTGCACAAATGCCGTCCGGCAAGTTCGCGTATATCTTCGGGGGTAATCTCCTTAACCGCATTCAGGGCATCCTCAAAGTGAGTGTCCCCAAAACCGGAAACTTGGACGAATATCCACGCATCTGCCAGTGAGAATGCCGATTCATAGCTGCGGCACATCTCGCCCAGCATATAATTCTTTACCATAGAGAGTTCGTCTTCCGGCACCAACTCATTCTGCAGGCGGTCTATTTCATGGTAAACCTCCTGAATGAGAGGTTCTACAAACTCGTTTGCCGTTTCCGTATTGACAACCAGCATCCCCTTTCCCGGATACGGGACGATGCCTGCGGAAATGCCATAGGTATAGCCTTTCTCTTCGCGGATGTTGGACATCAGGCGGCTTCCGAAGTATCCGCCGAACAACGTCACCATTACCCGCGTCTTCAGGTAATCGGGATGGTTGCGTTCCAAAGAGAGCGTGCCCATGCGGACTGCACTCTGCATGGCATCCGCATACTCCACAAAAATCCGTTTGTCCGCAGATGAAGCCGGGATAAAATCTTTCTTCTCCGGTTTGCGGAAATCCCTGCCGAACGCTTCCTTGCCGAACAAGTCTTCTATCCGCCGGATGCAATCATCGCTCACTTTGCCGGACACATAAATCGTGCAGTTGCATGAATGGTAGTGGCGGTCGTAGAACTCCTGCAACACAGCCGGGTTTATCCGTCCGTAATCGTCCTTCTGCACCAGCCGTCCGCAAGGATGCTCCTTGCCATACACCGCCTCCATCAATGCCCGGTGGGCCAAGAAGTCCACTTTGGACGAATTGACCAAGAATTGCTGTATATTATTGTCTACAATAATGCCCAACTCCTTCTCCGGAAATACAGGCTCTTTTACGATAGACTCCAGTATCTCCAACGTCTGCGGCAGATATTTATTCAGTGAATAGAGCGTGATGTAGGCATATTCCGATGCGATGGACAATTCCAACCATGCGCCGTAATAATCCAGCTTCTCCGCTATGTGCAAAGCATTGTACCGGCGTGTCCCTTCACGCAGCATACGGTTGGTGAACAGAGCTTGCAGGGGCCGGGACTGTTGCCAGCGTCCGCCCTCCATCAGCAAGTCGATGCGCACCACTTCATTATCACCGGAATCGAGCACATTCAGAGATACGCCATTGGGCATGACAGAGCGTCGGGGCATCTGTACGGCCAAGTGCTCTATATTCCTCACTTCGGGTTGGATGGTTCTGTCCACAGGCATTGTCAGTCAGGTATTCATTTGGCGTTTCGGGCTTGCAAGAAGCGTTCCGCCTGCTCCAAGTCCTGCGGGGTATCGATGCCTATCGTCTCCACTTCGGTGACACCTGCCTTAATGGTATAGCCGTTCTCCAACCAGCGCAATTGCTCCAGTGACTCCGCCAGTTCCAATGAAGATTGGGGAAGTGAGGTTATCTCCTTCAGCACTTCCACGCGATAGGCATACAAGCCGATGTGTTTGTAGTATGTATGGTTTTTCAGCCATTCGCGTTTTTCCGCATTACGCTGGTAGGGAATGATGGAACGGCTGAAGTAGAGAGCATTCATATTCTTGTTGAGCACCACTTTGGGAGAGTTGACGTTCTCCAATGCCTCGAAGCCGTTGTCTGCGGTGAAGGGTTTTACCAGAGTGGCTATCTGTGTGGACGGGTCGTTAAAACAGGCCTTTACAGTCTCCAGTTGAGACGGCTGTATAAAAGGTTCGTCACCCTGAATGTTCACCACTACATCAAACCCTTCCCCTACTTTGGTGCAAGCCTCGTAGCAACGGTCCGTACCGCTTTTGTGGTGCACGGATGTCATTACGACTTTTCCGCCGAATGCCTTTACGGCAGCTTCGATGCGTTCGTCATCGGTTGCCACATAAGCATCGTCCAGAACACCCGCCACTTGTTCGTACACCCGTTGGATAACGGTTTTTCCGCCCAATAAAGCCAAAGGCTTGGCAGGGAAACGCGTAGATGCGTAACGGGCGGGGATTATTCCCAGAAATTTCATATCGTCAAAACTTTATTTACTGTGTTATTATTCGGGAGACGGTCCGGCTACGCTTTTTCGTCCAGTTCCTCCAGCCCGCGCACGATATAGTCCCGTTTCAAATCCTCCGGCTTATACACCCGGCTGTCGCAAGAAAGCAAGTCTATATCAAGACGGACAATCTCCTGTTTCTTTTCATCGGGAGTCCTTCCGGCTTCCCGTTCTATATCTTTCAGATGGTGCATTACTTTGTCGGCATCACAGTCGGACATGAAGCGTGCCACCTGATTGGCAAACAATGCCTGCCGCCGGAAGAACAAAGGTTTCGTGTCCGCCTCTGCAGAAAAGCGGATATTCGGAAACAGCTCTGACAGCCTCTTACGCGCCAGCGCCAAATTGTCCTTCCTATGCTCATTGCTGCCGATGCAGATTGTATAAACCATTTTTTAAGTTCCGAATCTCATTTTCAATTAAACAGGTCGTCCAGCCCCATTTCCGATGCAGGCTCCGTCTCCTCGTATTCATTATCCTTACACGGGTCAAAGCCTTCGGGCAGTTGGAATGTTTCGTTCTCATCATATCCCAAAGACTTGTCGCCAAGCACTTTCACCATATATTTGGCCCAAATAGGCAATGCCATGGAGGCGCCTTGCCCGTGAAGCATCGTATCGAAGTGGATATCACGGTCTTCACCGCCTACCCAGCAGCCGGAAACCAGTGACGGCGTGAAGCCCATGAACCAGCCGTCGGCATTATAATTGGTAGTACCCGTCTTGCCGCCCATATCGGCTTTTACTCCCAGGCGGCGAACACGCCCGCCCGTACCTTCATTGATTACGGCACGCAGCATTACCAGCATCTTGTAGGCGCTGGATGCACTGATTACTTCCTGCATCTCCGGCGAGAATGTAGCCAGCACGTTGCCGTCGTTATCCTCGATGCGGGTTACGAACAGCGGTGCAACCCGGATACCCTTATTGGGAAATGCGGTGTACGCGCTCACCATCTCGCCTACGGAAATCTCGCAAGGGCCGAGACAGAGGGATACGGAAGGTACAATCTCGCGGTTGCGCACACCGAAGCTGTGCACCAGACGTTTCAGTTCGTAGGGGTTCAGCTTGCTCATCAGATAGGCCGTTATCCAGTTGTCCGAATTAGCCAGGCCCCACTTCACCGTCACCATTTCGCCGTAGCGCTTGTTGTTGGCGTTGCGCGGTGTCCAAGGCGTCCCGTTTTCGTCTATCAGCGTATATTCCACGTGACGGGCTTGGTCGCAGGGAGAGAACCCGTTCTCCATAGCCAGCGAATACACATAGGGTTTCATGGTAGAGCCAATCTGGCGGCGTCCCACCATCGCCATGTCATATTTGAAGTAGTGGTGGTTCGGGCCGCCCACATACGCTTTTACATGGCCGTTGCGCGGGTCCATCGACATGAATCCGGCACGCAGGAAAAATTTATAATAGCGTATGGAGTCCATCGGAGTCATCACGGTATCTTTCTCGCCGCTCCAACTGAAAACGGACATTTCTTCGGGCGTGTTGAACGCTTTCTTTATTTCGGCTTCGGAAGCCCCGGCATTCTTCATGATGCGGTAACGGTCGGACAGTCTCATGGCACGTCCCAGAATCTCGTCCACCTGTTCCTGAGTCAGGCGGAAAGTATAAGGCGCTTTCTTGGCTCCCTTCTTCTCTTTGAAGAAATAGCCCTGCAATTCCTTCAGATGCTCGGTCACGGCATCCTCCGCATATTTCTGCATACGGGAGTCAATCGTGGTATAGATTTTCAGCCCGTCCGTATAAAGGTTGTACTTGCTTCCGTCTTTCTTCGTGTTCTTTTCGCACCAGCCGTAGAGCGGATTGGTTTCCCAGTCGAGCGAATCCTCGTAATACTTCTGCATCTGCCAGCCGCGATAATCCGATTTATCGGGCTTCTTGGCATTCAACACGCCGCGCAGGTATTCGCGGAAATACGTTGCGAGGCCTTCGTTATGGTCTACACGGTGATACGAAAGTTTCAAGGGCAACGCCTGTAATGAGTCACGCTCCTCAACGGTGATATATCCGGCTTTGCGCATTTGGTCGAGCACCACGTTGCGGCGTCCGCGCGAACGTTCATTGTAGCGCACCGGATTGTAAAGGGACGGATTCTTGCACATGCCCACCAGCGTGGCGGCTTCCTCTATCTTCAGGTCCTTCGGCTCGCAACCGAAGTAAGTGTAGGCGGCAGTCTTTATGCCGACCGCATTATTCAGGAAGTCGAACTTATTGAGATACATCGTAAGAATCTCCTCTTTGGTGTAATAGCGTTCCAGCTTTACGGCGATAACCCATTCGATGGGTTTCTGGAACAGACGTTCCATTATGTTATCGGCGCTCGGCGAATACAGCTGCTTGGAAAGCTGCTGGCTGATGGTACTTCCTCCGCCGGCGTTCTTCTGCATCAGGATGCCACGCTTCACCACAGCGCGGAACAGGGCAATGGCATCGATGCCCGAATGTTCGGCAAAGCGCACGTCCTCCGTTGCAATCAGCGCATTGATGATGTGGGGAGACAGGTCGTTATATCCCACGAACACACGATTCTCCTTACTATAGGAATAAGTGCCCAGAACCTTTCCGTCTTCCGAGAAGATTTCCGTTGCAAATTTATAATTGGGATTTTCCAGGTCTTCAACGGGAGGCATATAGCCAATCCAACCTTTTGCTATCGAGAAGAAAATAATAACGCATGCCAGTGCTATCAGTGCTATGAAAATCCAAAGGACTTTTACGACTTTTTTTATCATGTCCGGTTCAACAATTTCTGTGATTATAATAATAGGACAAAGGTACGGAAATATAATGTATATACACTCAAACATTCCCGCTTTTTTCGTCTTTTTTTAGGTTCGGAAAGCGCAGTTCGCTGAACATTTTTGACCATTTTTTGTCGTTTTTGTTCACGGAACTGCCGTTTCAGTGAACAAAATTGAGTTAATTAACACACGTTAATCAACTAACAACCAAACCAATAAGCCATTTTTCCGTATAAAAAAGTATATATTATATTTATATAACAGCAGCAACATAAAAGAAAGAAAGAAAAAACGCTGCTGTTGCCGCCGCTTTTTTCTCCTCGGGAAAGCACGCAGTTCATCGTCCGAAAGCACGCACCTCATCACCCGAAAGTACACACCTCGCGAAGCCCGACCACGCACGCCGAATCATACGAACTGCGTGGTCTCGGTTGACGAGGTGCGTGCTTTCGGACGGCAAGGTGCGTCATTGGCGGCAACGAGCATTTTTATCTCAAAAAAGTCCTCTCACATTTTCGTGCGCCACATCTTTTTCGTACCTTTACACTCTCGAAAAGTAAAAAGAATATCAACGATATGGAAAACAGAAGTTTAGTCACTATCGCCGAACACAGCAAGGAAAAAATCCTCTACATGCTCGAAATGGCGAAAGAGTTTGAGGCAAAGCCCAACAGGCATCTGCTTGATGAGAAAGTTGTCGCCACCCTATTTTTCGAGCCGTCCACCCGTACCCGCTTAAGTTTTGAAACTGCCGCCAACCGTCTCGGGGCACGCGTCATCGGTTTTAGCGACCCTAAAGCCACCAGTTCGTCCAAAGGCGAAACACTGAAAGACACCATCAAAATGGTGAGCAATTATGCCGATATCATCGTGATGCGCCACTATCTGGAAGGGGCGGCACGCTATGCCAGCGAAGTAACCGCAGTGCCCATCGTCAATGCCGGAGACGGAGCCAACCAGCATCCTTCGCAAACGATGCTCGACCTCTACTCCATCTACAAGACACAAGGCACACTGGAAAACCTGAACATCTACCTCGTGGGTGACCTGAAATACGGCCGCACCGTGCACTCCCTGCTGATGGCAATGCGGCACTTCAACCCCACATTCCATTTCATCGCTCCCGAAGAGCTGAAAATGCCGGAAGAGTACAAGATTTATTGCCGCGAACACGGCATCAAGTTCGTGGAACACACCGACTTCACCGAAGAAGTAATAGCCGATGCAGACATCCTCTACATGACCCGTGTGCAGCGCGAACGCTTCACCGACCTCATGGAGTACGAACGTGTAAAGAACATCTACATCCTGCGCAACAAGATGCTGGAACACACCCGTCCCAACCTGCGCATCCTTCATCCGCTGCCCCGCGTCAACGAGATAGCGCTCGACGTGGACGACAGCCCCAAAGCCTACTATTTTCAACAGGCGCAAAACGGACTCTATGCCCGCGAAGCCATCCTGTGCGATGTGCTCGGCATTACGCTGGACGACGTGAGAAGAGACGGGAAATAAGTGTGTTTTTTCAAACTTCATACTTCTAATTTTACACTTTATACATCAATCACACATGAGCGAGAAAAAGCAAGAATTACAGGTTGCCGCATTAGAAAACGGCACTGTTATCGACCATATACCTTCCGAAAAGCTGTTTACAGTGGTGTCGCTTCTCGGACTGGAACAGATGAGCAACAACATCACAATCGGCTTCAACCTCAAGAGCAAGAAGCTGGGAACAAAGGGTATCATCAAAATAGCGGACAAGTTCTTCTGTGACGAGGAAATCAACCGCATCGCCGTAGTTGCCCCCAACGTCAAACTGAATATTATCCGCGACTACGAAGTGGTGGAAAAACGCGAAGTGAACCTGCCCGACGAATTATGCGGCATCGTGAAGTGCGCCAATCCCAAGTGCATCACCAACAACGAGCCGATGCCCACCCTGTTTCATGTGGTAGACAAGGATAATTGCGTCATCAAATGCCACTATTGCGAGAAAGAACAGAAAAGAGAAGAAATAGAGATAATTTGAGCGATTTCATGAAAGAAGACTGGAAACCGGGAACCATGATTTATCCGCTCCCCGCCGTGCTGGTGAGCTGCGGGAGCACACCGGAAGAATACAACATACTGACTGTCGCATGGACGGGAACGCTTTGCACGAACCCGCCTATGTGCTATATCTCCGTACGTCCGGAACGCCACTCCTACGACATCATCAAGCGCAACATGGAGTTTGTCATCAACCTGACAACCAAAGACATGGCACGTGCCACCGACTGGTGCGGCGTACGTTCGGGCAAGAATTACAATAAATTCGAGGAGATGAAGCTGACGCCCGGCAAGAGTACCGTTGTCAGCGCTCCGCTCATAGAGGAGTCTCCCTTGTGCATTGAGTGCCGGGTGAAGGAAATCGTAGCCTTGGGCTCGCACGATATGTTCATAGCCGACGTGGTGAATGTGCGTGCCGACACCTCCCACCTGAACACGGAAACCGGAAAACTGGAACTGGCAGAGTCCAACCTGTTGGTCTATGTGCATGGAGGCTATTATGAATTGGGAGAGAAAATCGGAAAATTCGGCTGGTCGGTAGAGAAGAAAAAATGATAAGATACACCCAAGCGTATCATTACATTAATTATTCAAAAACAAATATGGGAAAAAGAGGATTGCTTTTCGGGTTTTGCCTACTGGCTTTCTCCACAGCCATGTGGGGGCAACTCCCCTTTGTGCCCGGAACGGAAGAACCGGAACAGCCCCAACACACCCACCGCCATGACCGACGGGTGAACTTCGGTGTCAAAGGCGGCTTCACCTCCTCGCTTTTCCTCGTGTCGGACTTAGTGCTTAACGGCACTGTCATCAACGAAGTGCAGAACAACTACAAGATAGGCTTTTTCGGCTCGTTCTTTATGCGGATAAACTTCAAACGCCATTTCCTGCAACCGGAACTGTCTTATACAATCAACCGCTGCAACATCACCTTTGAAAAGCCGCTGCCGGAGGACGCACCCGAAAACAGCGTGCCCGAAATGGCATCCATCACCTCCTCTATCCACAGTTTCGAGATTCCCGTAATCTACGGCTACAACATCATCAAAGAAGGGCCTTACAGCCTTGCCGTATTCGGCGGCCCGAAAATACGCTACATATGGGACAAGCAAAGCAAGGTTACTTTTGATAATTTCGACCAACGGGATATTGAAGAAGAACTCTACCCGCTGAACGTCAGCTTCACCGCCGGCGTTGCCGTAACCATTTCCCGCGTTTTCTTCGATTTCCGGTACGACATCGGACTGCACAACATCTCCAAACGCATCAGCTACAAGCCCATCTACGACGAGAGTGCCGGCGAAGAAGCCCCCCTTGCCAACCAAATACGATTCCACAGGCGGGATAATGTGCTCAGCTTTTCGCTGGGAGTGTTCTTTTGATAGGAAATTTCTCACTTTTCTTACAGTTTATTCATTTATTTCCTTTAAATTTGTGCGCTTAATAAGAGAACACAGAATTATCAAACTTATCTAATAAGCAAGAATGAAAAGAGACGATTTAATTTTCGACATCATCGAAAAAGAACATCAACGTCAGCTCAAAGGCATTGAACTGATTGCATCAGAGAACTTCGTAAGTGACCAAGTTATGCAGGCAATGGGCTCCTGCCTCACCAACAAGTATGCAGAAGGCTATCCCGGCAAACGCTACTACGGCGGTTGCGAAGTTGTAGACCAAAGCGAACAGATTGCCATTGACCGCCTGAAAGAAATTTTCGGCGCAGAATGGGCTAACGTACAGCCGCACTCGGGTGCACAGGCCAATGCAGCCGTATTCCTCGCAGTGCTGAATCCGGGTGACAAATTCATGGGCTTGAACCTTGCGCATGGCGGCCACCTCTCTCACGGCTCATTGGTTAATACTTCCGGTATTATCTACACCCCCTGCGAATACAACCTTAATAAAGAAACCGGACGCGTGGACTACGACCAAATGGAAGAAGTGGCACTGCGCGAAAAACCGAAAATGATTATCGGCGGCGGTTCTGCCTATTCACGCGAATGGGACTACAAACGTATGCGCGAAATTGCCGACAAGATAGGCGCTATCCTGATGATTGACATGGCACACCCTGCCGGGCTGATTGCCGCCGGCGAACTGGATAACCCTGTGAAATATGCCCATATCGTAACTTCTACCACCCACAAAACCCTGCGCGGCCCTCGCGGCGGTGTTATCATGATGGGTAAGGACTTCCCCAACCCATGGGGCAAGAAAACTCCGAAAGGCGAAATCAAGATGATGTCTCAATTGCTCGACTCTGCCGTATTCCCCGGTATTCAAGGCGGTCCGCTGGAACATGTCATCGCAGCAAAAGCCGTTGCCTTCGGTGAAATTCTGCAACCGGAATGGAAAGAATACGCCAAGCAAGTGAAGAAGAATGCCGCTACATTGGCACAAGCCTTGATGGACCGCGGCTTTACAATCGTTTCCGGCGGTACGGACAACCACTCCATGCTGGTAGACCTCCGCAGCAAATATCCTGACTTGACAGGTAAAGTAGCCGAAAAAGCATTGGTGTCCGCAGACATCACTGTCAACAAGAATATGGTTCCGTTCGACAGCCGCTCTGCATTCCAGACTTCCGGTATCCGTCTGGGTACTCCCGCCATCACAACCCGCGGCGCAAAAGAAGATTTAATGCTGGAAATCGCTGAAATGATTGAAACCGTTCTCTCCAATGTAGAAAACGAACAGGTCATCGCAGACGTTCGCGCACGCGTGAATGCCAAGATGAAGGAATACCCGCTGTTCGCCTACTAAAACAAAGGAAGGGCTAAATGAATGAAGAACCGCTGAAATGAAGAATTAAGAATGAAGAATGAAGAATTGAGGAATATATAAGTTTCTACAATTAAGAATAAAAAGGAGATAGGCTGCGTAGTTCAAAACGAACATTACGCAGCCTATCTCCTTTTATTCTTAATCCTTTACTCTTAATTCATCACTCCCAATTCTTCATTCTTCATTCTTAATTCTTCATTTCAGTGGTTCTTCATTTCAGTGGTTCTTCATTCAATTTCAAGAAAGTCCCTCTATGTTGCCGTCCACTATGTCGATATGCTCTGCCTGCGGAACTTTGGGCAAGCCCGGCATCCGGAGTATCTCACCGGCAATGGCTACAAGCATTTCCGCACCGTTGTTGATAACGATGTCTTTGATGTGGAACTCGAAATTATTGACCGCTCCGTATATCTTAGGGTCGGCAGAGAAAGAATATTGCGTCTTGGCTATGCAGATGGGGTAATGTGCAATGCCCATTTCTTCGATGAGCTTCATCATCTTGCGCGAAGCGCTGCTGTAAGTCACCACACTTGCTCCATAAAGGTTGCAAGCCACCTTCTCTATCTTCTGCTGCACGCTATCGTTTTCTTCGTAGGTGTATTGCAGCGGAGCGGAAGGTTTCTTTTCAATCGTGTCTACTACAAGGTTAGCCAAATCGATAGCGCCTTCCCCACCCTCGGCAAAAGCATTGTTGATGGCAAAGCCCACTTTCAAATCTTCTTCGCAATGACGGCGGATGGCTTCCACTTCTTCATCCGTATCGCTGGCAAAACGGTTGAAAGCAACAACAACGGTCTGCCCGAAATAGCGCAGGTTACGAATATGTTTGTCAAGATTACCAAAACCCTCTTTCAGACCTTCCATATTCGGTTCCTTGATGCGGTCGAGACTGACGCCACCGTGCATTTTCAATCCTTGTGCAGTGGCAACGATGACAGTCAGCTTGGGTTGCAAACCGCTCTTGCGGCATTTGATGTTATAGAACTTCTCCGCTCCCAAGTCTGCACCGAAGCCGGCTTCCGTCACTACATAGTCGCCAAATGTCATTGCCATTTTGGTGGCGAGAATGGAGTTGCAGCCATGTGCAATATTGGCGAACGGACCGCCATGAACAAAAGCGGCTGTCCCTTCGGTAGTTTGTACCAAGTTGGGATGAATAGCGTCCTTCAGTAATACGGTGATGGCACCGGCAACTCCTAAGTCTTTTACTGTGAATGGTTTGCCGTCAAAATCAAAGCCCAGTATAATGTTTTCAATACGCCTGCGAAGGTCTTCCGTATCTTTTGCGAGGCAAAGGATTGCCATAATCTCCGATGCGGGCGTAATATCGAAGCCGGACTCCATAGTGACCCCGTTAGTGCGCGGTCCGAGGCCGGTAACAATGCTGCGCAAAGAACGGTCGTTTACATCGAGCACACGCCGCCAGATAATTTCTTTCAGACCGAAGCCATCTGCCTGATGCTGGTAAATATAATTGTCCAGCAAAGCTGAAATCATGTTGTGAGCGGAAGTGATAGCATGGAAATCTCCTGTGAAATGTAAATTTATTTTCTCCATTGGAAGCACCTGTGCATAGCCGCCTCCCGCCGCTCCTCCCTTCATACCGAAGCACGGACCGAGCGAGGGTTCACGCAAAGCTACAATCGCCTTCTTTCCAATCTTATTGAGCCCCAATGCCAGACCGATAGAAACGGTGGTCTTACCAATGCCTGCCTTCGTAGCCGTGATAGCGGTTACAAGAATCAGGTTACTTTGTTTTACTTTCTCTTCGTCAATCAGCTGTTCGGGAATCTTAGCGATGTAACGGCCGTAGTTTTCTACTTCTTCACGAGGAATACCCACACTTTCAGCAACCTGCTTTATCTTTTTCAGTTCTATGCTGCGCGCTATTTCAATGTCTGATTTCATATAGGGCTTTTCTTTAAATAACAACTTTGATTTTTGAAAGTTGCAAAAGTACAAAAAAGAAGGGAAAATACAGGTATATACAAAGAATTTAGTAAAACAGTAGTTTATTAAGTTATCAGGTTAGATTAGGTTATTGGATGAGATTATTAGATTGGATAAAATTATTAGGGATTAATGGGATAACCTAAGGCTGAAAGCCTTTTATCATATAGCCCGGGGTAACACCCCGGGGACATTTTGTCCCCAAATATTTTGTGCCCTGTAAGGGCAAAACATCAATATTCACAGATTTTGCCCTTACAGGGCGCAATGTTAATCATATGCATACCCCCGGGGTGTTACCCCGGGCTATATGATAAAAGGCTTTCAGCCTTAGGTCTTTTTCAAATCATAAACTAATTATCATGTCATAAATTGATCACTATGTTATGAATTGATTACTATGTTATAAATTGATTGGCATAAAAAAACAGGTATAATCAACTTGTACTATCTGTCATTCAGAGCGGAGCGAAGAACCTCTTCTCTCAAATATAGGGAGAGGAGATTCTTCGCTCCGCTCTGAATGACAGATACCCTTGATATAAACTAATTACCAACTAATACTTATCATTAATTAATTAATTAATCATTAATTGACTGGCACATCATTATTTAAACCGCGACGTATCCACCCCTTCCCTTTGTTTTTCTTTATAACCGCCAAACTTATATGTGAACGACACGCCCAATTCACGGAAGCAAGAATAATGATTGGTTACGTTCTGTGTCAGGAAGCGGATACGTGGAGAGATTTGTCCGGTTTCAAATATATCGTTGCAATACAAGTTCAGTATCGCTTTTCCATTAGCAAAGCCATAACGCAAGGCGGCATTCACATTGCCGGAAGTAGGCAGGTCGTAAATTCCCTGAATGGCCTTGCTATGTACAAATCCGGTAACGGTCAGCTTCAAATCGGGCCGGGTGGAAAGGGTGAAAGTATTATTCATTTGCGCTATGCCGTAACATTGCTTGCGATTGAAAGGAATATCCCAAAAATCATTGTCTTTCTCGTGATGCCATATCCCGATGAGCGTCAGACGAGAGTTCAACCAATTCTTTATCTTAAATGGTACGGATGCCTGTATACCAGCTTGTTGTTGATAGTCAAAATTCATATATTTATAAATCTCAACCAACCGTTGCGAGGATTGGTAAAGCGTCTGCGTCGAGTAGTCTTTAGTGTGGTTGAGCCAAGCGCTGAAGATATATTTTCCTTTCAAAACGTAGTTCATTTTAAACTCGTAACTTTGCGCAGGCTTCAACAGAGGATTACCGTGAATCTCGGAATATCCGCCGCCAAGATAAGAAATGGCATCCTGCACAGCCCAATAGTCAGGATAGTCCTTATCGCTGCTTAGAGCAAGTTGCAGGATATGTCCGGGGGCAGGCATATAATTGAGGTTGATGGTAGGATACCAATCCCACTGATTCCAAACAGGTGACTTATAGCGTTCTATGGCCAAGGAAGCATCCAGTGAGAGCTTGTCGCCGAAACTCTTACTGAAACTGGTATAGATGTTCAGCGTCTCTTCCCGCTTGCGGGACTTCATGCCGCTAAGATTGGCGCCGGTATTTTCATCCGTTGCCGATGACGTTGCATCTGTATTGCCAAACTGTTCTCCTGTCTCCGGATTATAATAATATTGGTAACTGTTGTCTGTGCTGGTGGTATAGACCACTCCATAGTTCAGTGCCCAGCCCTTACCCAAGTTGTGCTCCTGTGCCAAAAACATCTTCCAACGATTGATGCGCTGACAGTCTTGTGTAAAGAAATCAAGTTCATCACTATCCAACAAACGGCTGTGCAGCAACTGGTCGGACGGAGAACGGTAATAAGTAAGCTCAACACCCGCCTTCAGACCGAAAGGAGTGCGATAGTCCAAGCGTCCGTTGTGAAGCCAGTCGGTGCTGTTGCTAAAGGTAGTGGACTGCTGCGAACCGAAGATGTTCATCCGGTTGTGAAACGTTGTATAGTTTCCGTTATAGACAAAACTCAACTGATGCTCCTTAGCGATATTGTAATCGGCTCCCACCCGGAAACTATGCGTATGCGAGCGGCCGCGGCGCACCTCATCGGTTGTCATTGGATGCACCGAGCCATCCGCTAAAGTGTGCACAGCATCTTTGTCCGTCGTATTGTAAGTACGGCCGTGTTTGTGCGAGTAAAGAAAATCTGCCGAGAATTTATTTCCGTTATATAAAAGGCTGGCGCGTTCTTCAAAGTTTTCGTAATACTTCTGATGGTATTTGGCATAGAGTTCGCCTTGCCAAGAAGAAGGACCGTCCGAAGTTTGCTTCAAATGTACATTGATAAGGGCGCCACGCACTTGGTAGCGGGCAGGTGCGTTATACATAACTTCGGCTTTTTCTATCCGGCTTGCGGGGATACTCCGCAGTAATGAATAAAGCTGTTCGATGCTGAGAGTTGTAACTTTTCCATTCAGAATGACGGTGACGCCCTGCCCTGCCAGTTGTAAAGCGCCGTTCATCTCGGTTACACCGGGAAGCTCCTTTACGGCATCATAGGCGTTGTCCACAGGCAGGTCGCGGATAAGGCGAGGCAAATCGTAAACCAGTTTGCCCTGCGATGCTTTCACAACGGGACGTTCGCCGGTAATCATTACTTCGGGAAGGCTCTGGTAAATGCTGTCCAAACGTGCATCCGAGGTTATAATACTGTCTGCACTGAGAGTACGTTCTGCGCCGGTGTTTTCTTGGGCGAAAAGACTGATGCCTGTCAGGCAGATTACTGATAATAAATAGAACCGTTTCATATGTTTCATATTATATTTTGTATTGACCTCTGCAAAGTACGGCATTAGCTGCGTAACCCTGTGTTATCATCGGCTTACCAAGTGTTATCTACTGTTATCGGAAGTGTTATTTAGTCTTACCACATGATACAGCACACGATATAACTCCTTATATTTGCCTGCATAAGCATAAAGGAATCATTATGAAACTGCCTCTGAAATATATTGCCGTACTCGTTATCCTGTCTTTGGCGGGTATCTTCTCCTATCAGGCCTATTGGCTCGGCGGATTGTACCGTACCATGCGCGATGATTTGGAACGTAATGTTATAGAAGCCATGCGCATGAGTGACTACAACGAGATGATGCTGCGCGTGGAAAGGATGCGTAAGGACAATACAGACCATGGAGAAGTGAGCGTATCCGCCGGATTCGAGAAAGACGGAACGCAAAACAAAACCTATGTACGCAGTAGCACCAGTATAGACCGCAACGGCCGGAAAGAAGAAACCACCACCCAACAGGTCATTCATCAAAAGAGTGATACCATTTCGATGAATATCTCGGACAATTCTTCTGTACAAGCTATTATCACCCGCGATGACACTGCAGCCTCGGACTCCGACAACTCACCCCGGGCTGCCTTGATAGCCAAAGACGGACTGGATGTAATTCTACGTGACCAAAACAGCATGCTGGAACTCGCCATATACTTCCAACGAGGTCTGCATTCCGGTCTGGACATTATTTCCGATCCCGATGTCCTTGTATATGACAGCCTGCTGACCCTGCAACTGAAAGAGCGAGGTATCACACTTCCCCACCGCTTGGAGCACATTTACACGAGCGACCGGGAATCGTCTTACGCATTCGTGGACACACTTGCCGTTGCCGGTACCGCCGGATACATTCCCAGCTCCGAAGCCAAACAATACAACTATGCTTTCGACCTCAATACCCACCAAAGTTACCGCCTTTGGATAGAACCCGTCACACAGTTGGTATTGAAACAAATGTCGGGAATTCTCGCTACCTCATTCGTAATCCTTATTATTCTTGTTTTTGCATTTTGGGTACTCATCCGAACTATCTTGCGGCAAAAGACACTCGAGGAAATGAAAAGCGACTTCACCAACAACATCACCCATGAACTGAAAACCCCTATCGCCGTTGCCTATGCAGCCAACGATGCTTTGCTGAACTTTAACCAAGCGGAAGAAAAGATACAACGCGACAAATATCTGCGTATCTGTCAGGAACAGCTGCAACGACTCAGCGGACTGGTAGAACAGATTCTTTCCATGAGTATGGAACGCCGCAAGACGTTCCGCTTGCATCCGGAGGTACTGTCCATAGAAGGCATTCTCGAACCGCTCATCGAACAGCATAAACTGAAGTCGGAAAAGCCCGTACATATATCGATGGATATCGAACCCTCAGGACTTACCCTCACCGCAGACCGTACCCATTTCAGCAATATCATCAGCAACCTGATTGACAATGCCATAAAATACTCCCCCGAAGAAGCGGAAGTGAACATCCGCTGTCGCCAAACCTGTTCTGCGGAACAAGGAGAACTCGTTGAAATCGCTATCAGCGACCGTGGAATCGGCATTGACTCCGAGAAACAGAAACATATATTCGATAAGTTCTACCGCGTCCCCACCGGCAATCTGCACAATGTGAAAGGTTACGGGCTCGGTCTGTTCTATGTCAAGACCATGACCGAAAAACATGGAGGAAGCGTTTCCGTGAAGAGCGAACCGGGCAAAGGAAGCACTTTTATTGTAAAATTAAACAAATAAACGATGGATAAAATAAAAGTTCTATTAGTTGAGGATGAAGAAACCCTCGCCATGATTATTAAAGATACACTGGAAGGACAAGACTTCATTATATACACCGCTGCCGATGGCGAAGAGGGATTGCGCCAATTCTTCGACCTGCGTCCCGATGTACTTGTGGCAGACGTCATGATGCCTCGCATGGACGGCTTTGAAATGGTACGCCACATCCGTCAGACGGACAAGCATACACCGGTACTTTTTCTTACTGCCCGTTCTGCCATCAATGATGTCGTAGAGGGCTTTGAACTCGGCGCAAACGATTATCTGAAAAAACCTTTCGGTATGCAGGAACTGATTATACGCATCAAAGCACTGGCTGGCAGGGCTTTCAGCTTCACAGAAGCGGCACCCAAAGAAGTCACCGACTTTGAGATAGGAGATTACCGTTTTAACTCTGTCACACAACGGTTGTCGTATGTAGGAACCGCCGTATCTCCGCAAGCTGCTACGGAAGTGGAGCTCTCCCACCGGGAATCGGAAATACTGAAACGCCTTTGCGAAAACCGTAACCAAGTGGTCAACACTCAGAATGTTTTACTGGACCTTTGGGGAGACGACAGCTTTTTCAATTCCCGCAGCTTGCACGTATTCATCACCAAATTACGCCACAAACTTGCGCTGGACGACCGAATCCGCATTGTAAATGTACGGGGAATAGGATATAAACTGATTTTTTAATATTTACTTAAAGAAAATTCGGAGAATGGCTGGAAAGATTTATCTTTGTAGTTAAGAGATGAGGAGTTAAAGGATTAAAGAGTCAAGCCAATTAATTGGAGAAGGCTCCATTAAGAATAGTTGAATGGAACAATGAAACGAATTTGTTTTTTTATCATCACATTACTTGTAAGCGCTGCCCCACTGTATGCCCAAAGCGAAGTGAAAGGTGACAGCATACACTCCAATGCCTTGCCCGACGGCACTCCGCCTGAAGGGATGCTTATGCCTGAAGTGAAGAATTATGACGGCTTTCTCTTAGATATGAGTTTAATGAAAATGGAAGCGCCCCGCCTGCCTAAGTTTACGCTGGAAATACCGGATGCAAGCAAAGACTACGGTAGACTATTCCGTCTTAATCCGAACGCTATCTACTCACAAGGGCTTTCAAATGTATTTTCACTTACCAATTCCACCGTTTACAGTATGAACCCGTTCGGACTGACCGGATTCTGGTCGTCACCGGAGAATCTGCAAATGGGCAGCTTCAAACTGAAAAACGGTATGCGCATCAATACTTATGGCGAGTACGACAAAGACGGTTGGAAAGTGCCCAACCGTTCGGCACTGCCTTGGGAAAGGAATAACTTCAAGGGAGCATTCGAGATGAAATCTTCCAACGGCGCTTTCGGCATACGCATCGAAGTGCAGCAAGGAAACAGGACACCGTTTTAAAACATAAGTTCCGGTTCTGCCAATCCCTTTTCGTTACGGTACACACGCACCATTTCCAGAATTATATCTCCGTATTTCTCTACTCCTTTCTTTCCGAAATAAGGAATGCGGACAAGCATGGCTTTATCTGCCGGCAGCAAATTGCTTATACCTAAAATTGCTTTTTGCTGAATAACCGTATAAACGGGCAGCCCCAATCGGGATGCTTCCGAGTTTCTCCACGCTACCAACCGGTCGTATAGTTCGGGATGCAGCACGTCTGACGGAACTTGAATGGCAGTTGCAGTTGATTCTTTCTTCTTCCGCTCCTGTATATGCTTCTCTACCGCCTCCGACATACCTCTCCGTTTCAAATCTTCTTTTCCGGAGATAGCACGGTCGCCGATAGAGAGTACCGCTTTCTGCCTTAAATAGTCGGCTGTGTGGAATCCGTTTTCCATAACGTAAGCCAGAAGGTCGTCTTTCAGTAGGAAAAGAGTATTCAGTTCTTCTTTCGCTGCATTCAGCTGTTTCTTCAATTCTTTATTGTCAGTGGCAAGAATCTGTTCTCTTATCAATACAAGGTATTGGGGTTCCATTTCTTTTCTGAAGTAATTGGCTCCTGCGACAATTCGCTCCTGCAATGTCTTGTCCGTAGCATAGTTCTGTGCAGCGTCAATCAGACGGTTGTATTGCATACCGAACTTCTGCGCTACTTCCACCACCTTTTTGTGAAAACGTTCCGCTTCTTCTTTGTATGCACCCAACTGTTTGGGATAGAGCTTATAAAGATGCTCGTCAATCAGGCGTATATAGTGTTGCAACGCCTGCTCTAACGGTTGGAAATCGAATAGTCCGGACAACAGTTCGTGGAAATAGGTTCGTTGCAATGAATGGAAACGATTCTCATCCGGTTCGTTTCTGCGGGCTTCTTCCGTAAAGCGGTCTACCGCTTGGTCACTGATAACGGCCTTTGCAGAAAGAGGGGCGCTGAGCACCAAACCGTCCAACGTCTTGCAACGACTCAAAGCCACATACGTCTGCCCATGTGCAAAAGATGAACTGGCATCGATTATGGCACGCTCAAACGTAAGCCCCTGACTTTTATGGATGGTAATGGCCCATGCCAGTTTTAAAGGAAATTGACGGAAAGTCCCTTCAATATCTTCCACAATCTCCTTGCTTTCTTCGTCCAATACGTATTTTGCATTTGTCCACTCCTCTTCTTGCAGTAAGAAAGATTCGCCGCTGTCCTTGGCACACACTTCAATACTGTTGGCGGAAACATCAGAAACTTCACCAATCATGCCGTTGTAGTAACGGTGTTCGCCGGACGAATCATTCTTTACAAACATTACTTGGGCGCCTTTTTTCAGTTCAAGGACTTCGTCCGTGGGGTATGAATATTCGGGAAACTTCCCCTCAATCGTGGCACGAAAAGCATAGGAACGGCCCGAAAGCTGTTCTAACTCATAATCGTTGATACGCTGCGCCTGATAGTTATGGGTAACCAAACGAATATAGCCTTCCTCTTTTCGGGGCTGGAAACCGGGAAGATAACGACGGTTCAACGCTTCCAATACTTGAGGGTCGCAATGATTTTCGCGAATGCGGTTCAATAAGTTCAAGAAAGTTCCGTCACTCTGCCGATATACGGTGTTGAGTTCGATAGTGCAATATTCCGTCTGTTTCAATGCCCGGCTGGAGAAAAAATAGGGAGTGTCGTAATACTTCTTCAGCATCTGCCATTCCTCATCCTTCACCACGGGTGCCAGTTGTTGTAAATCGCCAATCATCAATAGTTGCACACCGCCAAACGGCTTGTGGCGGTCACGGTAACGGCGAAGCATTTCATCTACCGCATCCAACAGGTCGGCACGCACCATACTGATTTCATCAATCACCAGTAAGTCCATGCTACGTATGATATTGATTTTCTCTTTACCGAAACGGAAACGGTAGGTGGCCTTTCCATTCGTACTGAACGAGCTTTCGGGTACATAAGGTGCGAAGGGAAGCTGAAAGAAAGAATGGATTGTGACACCGCCTGCATTGATAGCCGCGATGCCCGTAGGCGCAATAACGACCATGCGTTTAGGACTCTCCTGCTTGAGTTTACGTAAGAAAGTTGTTTTACCTGTTCCTGCTTTACCTGTCAAAAAAAGATGAGTGCCTGTGTTTTCAATGAACTGCCATGCAAGCGCTAACTCAGAGTTCTGCTCCATTATTCTTTTCAGTTTGTTTTTACGAGTGGTAAAGGTAGTACAAATATAAGAAGAAAGAGGGAATTGCCCGGATGTTTTTTGCGGGACAAACGGCAGACATAAATATAAGAGGTTATATCCTTTTGGAACATAACCTCTTATATTTTTCTCTTCGCTGAGAAAATTATTTCAGACTACCGCCGATAATATCCAGCAATTCATTCGTAATCGCTTGCTGACGACTCTTGTTATATTGCTTTGTCAAGTCCTGAATCAGTTCATTGGCGTTGTCCGTAGCCGCTTGCATAGCAAGCATACGGGCTGCATGCTCGGAAGTGTTCGAATCCAACAAAACCGTGTAAATCTTCTGGCTCAGAACTTTAGGAAGAAGTTCAGCTATCAACCGTGCTGCAGAGGGTTCTACAATATAATCATTATTGAAACGGCTCTTCTCCACGGTGGCTTCGGTTGCTTCTTCCGCTACCTTTTCCAAGTTGATAGGCAAATACTTATCTCTTGTCAGAACTTGTGACCCGGTAGATTTAAAATGATGATAAATCAACTCCACCTTGTCGATGCGTTCCTCCAAAAATTCTTTCATCAAGAGTCCCGCAAGTTCATAAGCCTGCACATACGAAGGCTTGTCAGCCATTTCCTGATAACTGCCTTGCGGTTCATAACCCAATTTCCTTACGGCTTCTTCCACCTTCTTACCTACGGGATATATCAAGATATTCTCCCTACCCAATGATTTATAGTCTTCCAATGTACGTTCCAACATCTTCGCCACATTAGAGTTGAAAGCACCACATAAGGACGAGTTGGACGAGAATGCCACAATCGCTATCCTCTCTACCGGACGTTCGTTGGTATAGGGCGACTCTACCGTAACATCTGTACTCAAGAAGTTTGTCAGAATCTCGTTCAGCTTCCGTTGATAAGGCAGCATATTCTCAATCCGCCCTTGCGCCTTGTGCAGTTTGGCAGATGCTACCATCTTCATCGCCGAAGTTATCTGACGCGTACTCTTGACGGAGCTTATTCTATTTTTTACCTCTTTCAGTGAAGCCATTTTATATAGTGATTAGGTGTTAGTGATTAGCGGTTGGATATCTAACCGCCATCTACATAAATTGCTTGGCTGCCTTTGCCGCTGTCTCTTCTATCTTCTTGCAGACCTTATCATCAATGACGCCCGTCTTCAGTACGTCGAGCACTTCCAGTTGATAATCTCTTTCAAGGAATTCGAGGAAACTGCGTTCAAACTCGCTCACTTTATCCAAAGGTACATCTTTCAGCAAACCGTGGGTACCGCAATAAAGAATAGCAATCTGCTTCTCTACGGGCATCGGGCTATACTGAGGCTGCACCAACAAACGGGTATTCTTTTGTCCCTTATCAATAGTCAATGCTGTTACAGGGTCCATATCACCACTGAATTTGGTAAATGCTTCCAATTCGCGATACTGAGCCTGGTCTATCTTCAATGTACCCGCCACTTTCTTCATCGCCTTAATCTGGGCATTACCACCTACACGACTCACAGAAATACCCACATCAATAGCCGGACGGTTGCCCTGATTGAATAGGTTTGTGTCGAGGAATATCTGTCCGTCCGTAATGGAAATTACGTTTGTCGGGATATAAGCTGACACGTCACCCGCTTGCGTTTCAATAATAGGAAGCGCTGTCAATGAACCGCCTCCCTTTACTTTGCCTTTCAGACTTTCGGGCAGGTCGTTCATCTCACGCGCCACTTCTTCCTGACTGATAATTTTTGCCGCACGCTCCAACAAACGGGAGTGCAGATAGAAAATATCACCCGGATACGCCTCACGCCCTGAGGGACGGCGCAAAATCAGAGACACCTCGCGATATGCCACTGCCTGCTTGGACAAGTCATCATAAACAACCAGTGCATGACGACCGGTGTCACGGAAATACTCGCCAATTGCAGCACCTGCAAACGGAGCATAGTACTGCAATGCAGCCGGATCGCCCGCTGTAGCTGCCACAACGATAGTATAATCCATTGCACCGTATTCACGCAGTGTATTTACGATAGATGCCACCGTAGAGCCTTTCTGACCGATGGCTACATAGATACAATATACCGGATCACCGGCTTCATAATTGGCACGCTGATTAATGATGGTATCAATAGCAATGGCAGTTTTACCCGTCTGGCGGTCACCGATAATCAGCTCACGCTGTCCGCGACCGATGGGAATCATAGCATCAACGGCTTTCAAACCGGTCTGTAACGGCTGGTTTACCGGCTGACGGAAAATAACCCCCGGTGCTTTACGTTCCAGCGGCATCTCACAGAGTTCACCGCCTATCAGTCCTTTGCCATCCAACGGTGCGCCCAACGGATCGATAACACGCCCCAACATACTTTCTCCTACCATAATGGAGGCAATACGTTTGGTACGTTTCACCACGAACCCTTCCTTGATTTTGTCCGTAGGTCCCAACAATACAGCACCTACATTGTCTTCCTCAAGGTTCATCACGATAGCTTTGATACCGTTGTCAAATTCCAGCAACTCGTTTGCTTCGGCATTGCGCAATCCGTAGATACGTGCAACACCATCGCTGACTTGCAGTACCGTACCGATTTCATCCAGTTGCACACGGGTATCAATACCTTCCAACTGTTTGCGCAAAATATCGGAGACTTCGCTTACTTTTATATTTTCAGACAACATTTTATTTAGTGATTAATTAGATTAGTGTTATACAATTCTCCTGTTCTTATCAATGAACTGTTGTTTCACTCTCTTCAACTGAGTAGCAATACTCGCATCCAAACGGAAATCGTTGATGTCGAAAACGAAGCCGCCTTCAATAGATGGATCAACATCTGTCTGCAACTCCATTTTGGCATGTAACAAATGGGAAGCACTATTTCGAATACGTTCCTCTATTTCACGGCTTACAGGCACGGCAGTCGTCAGTTTCGCAACACCGATATGCCTGCTCTTTCTGTATAAATCCAGAAAACTCAAACATATATATTGTAAAAATGACTCACGCCTGTTTCTTAATACCAGTGTAATGAAACGGGTTAACTCTCGTTCGGCGGGAGCATTTCCCACAGCTGCAGTACAGATAAGCGAAAATTTCTCCTGCATCGGCAAAACCGGATTCTCCAATGCAGTACGCAAATCGGGGTGCTTCTCAAAACTTCGGCTCAACATACGTATCTCTGCATACAGCCTGTCTTCCGTACCCGTACTTTTAGCATACTCCATAAGAGCCTTTGCATATCGCATCGAAACAATTCCTATATCCATTTTTTCTAAAGGTTACTGATTAGTGATTAGCCGTCAGCATTTCATCCAGCATACGGTCAATCATTTCCATTTGTTCATGCTTTTCGTCCAAGTTACGACGGATAATTTTTTCTGCTATATCTACCGATAGTACAGCAACTTGACGACGAATATCACGAATAGCCTCTTCCTTTTCTTGCTGAATCTGCAGTTTCACATCATCCAGTTCTTTCTGCGCAACGGCTTCCGCATGTTTACGTGCTTCGATAATAATCTTGTCACGCTCGTGCATTGCTTCCCGCATGATGCGTCCCTGCTCCTTGTTCGCAGCAGCAATCAGCGCTTCACTCTCCTCTTTCAATTTGGCGAGTTGGGCGTTAGCCTGGCGTGCCACTTCCAGAGATTGGTCTATGTAGGTTCTACGACCTTCCACCATTTTTGTAATGACAGGAAAACCATATTTAGCCAATACCACAAAAACCACGCCGAATGAAAGGAGCATCCAGAACAGCAGACCACTATCAGGTAATAACAATGACATAATTTTATTTTTTTATAAGAAGAATACCAACAGACACACAACAACTGCCAACAAAGCAACACCTTCAATCAAGGCAGCGGCAATAATCATGTTCATACGAATATCTCCCGATGCTTCCGGCTGGCGTGCTATGGCTTCCATGGCAGAACTACCAATCTTACCAATACCCATACCGGCACCGATAACAGCTAAACCAGCGCCGAGCGCTGCACCTAATTTACTAACTCCAACCCCTGCCGCAGCAGCTTGTAATAATACAGATAGTAACATAACTTTCAGTTTTTAAATGATTATTTTATTAATGTTTTATATTCTCAATTTTATCACTTTATCACCTTCTCGCCCGCCTTTTCTTTGTGTTCCTCCTGAGCCAAACCGATAAACACAGCGGACAGCATAGTGAACACATATGCTTGGATAAAGGCAACCAATAACTCCAATCCGTTCATAAAGATATTGAACAATACCGAAGCTACCGTCAGCGACCCGTTCAAAACAGGTCCCATACTTGCCGATATGAATATCAAACAAGTAAGCACCAACATAGCCATGTGTCCTGCCAGCATATTGGCAAAAAGACGAATCATCAGTGCAAATGGTTTTGTAAAAATACCAAAGAGCTCAATAAACGGCATCATAGGTACAGGTACTTTCAACCACCAAGGCACATCCGGCCAAAAAATTTCTTTCCAATATGTCTTGGTTCCAAAAATATTAACGGCAAGGAATGTACAAATAGCCAATACCATTGTAATAGCAATATTTCCGGTGACATTGGCCCCTCCGGGAAATATAGGAATCAATCCCATGATATTATTTATGAAAATAAAGAAAAATGCAGTTAGCAAGTATGGTGCAAACTTGCGATACTTTGGTCCTACACAACTTTTTATAATATCATCATTCACCATCATAATAAACATTTCCATAAATCCGATGAAGCCACCCGGAGCTGCACTGCCTTGCGGATGCTTACGATACCATTGGGCTACACCCAGAATAATAACGAGCAATAACACACTATTGATAAGCAATGCTAACGCAACTTTCGTAATGGACAAATCCCAAGGACGCACCTCATTACCCGCAGCATCATATTCTATCAATTTTCCTTCGTACCTACTGCCTTCCGGAGCAATGGAGAAGCCCTCATAACATCCACCATTCTCTTCCAAACGGGAAGACAGGAACATATGCCATCCCGTTGTATTGCTATATAGAATGACAGGCAAAGGAACAATAACTTGCGTTTTTCCAAAAGCAGTAATGTGCCATTCGTACGAATCGCCAATATGACCGAATACGATTTCCTTTACGTTCACCGTAGCCTTCTCTTGTTCTGCAGGAATACTATCAGCCTGCACAGCAGCTGGTAGTAACAGTCCTATCACCAATAATACTCCGGTTAGTATGTTACGCAATTGTTTCATTTTCTTTTCTCATTTTCTTTTTCAACTTTCGGTTAGCTTCAAAAGTGAAGAAAAACCAAGAGTCATAAATCAAATATATCAGATAGTTTGCGATAAACGTCAGCAAAAAGCCTTTGGCTTCCTCACGTACCGCAACACAATACACCAACATCACAATAATAGAGGCAAGCATCCTCATAACACGCATCAGCAAGTATATCTGCAACATACGTCCCGGCATCCGATAGCGGCAACTTTCGACCATGTTTATCATAAATACGCCAAAGACCAAGAAGAAGATCGGTATCAGCGGATAACCACCAAAATAATGATGCGGAAATACTGAATAGTAAACCCAGCCACCTATACCACCTACCAACACGGTCAAGAGCGCTACCTGCCACAAATAGTTTCGTTTTGTAATACTCACGTCAAATCATTTTAAGGTTAGAAATCAAAAGGGTCAGTCTACACAAACCGAAACTTTATTGCCGTTCATCTCCACAAAACCGCCATGGATATCCTGCACATGTTCTTCTCCATCCGTTGTAACATAAGCCAATGCACCGGTTGCCAGCGATGACACAATAGGCGCATGGTTCGATAATATAGTAAACGAACCAAGCGTACCCGGCAAAGTAACACTGTTGACCTCACCACTGAATATTTCCTTATCCGGTGACACAATATCCAAATGCAGTCCCTTCATCTCTTTAGTCTATTGAAAATTAAATACTCCGATTACTTTTTTGCTTGCTCCAACAACTTCTTGCCTTTCTCTATCGCTTCCTCAATAGTTCCTACATTCAAAAAAGCCGGTTCTGGCAGATAATCCACTTCACCATCCAAAATCATTTTAAAGCCTCTGATAGTATCTTCTATGGAAACCATTGTACCGGGAACTCCAGTAAACTGTTCGGCAACAGCAAACGGTTGGGACAAGAAACGCTGTACACGACGTGCCCGGTTCACCAACGTACGGTCAGCATCGGATAATTCTTCCATACCCAAGATTGAAATAATATCCTGCAATTCTTTGTTACGTTGCAGAATCTGTTTTACACGTTGGGCCACTTCATAATGTTCCTGCCCTACAATGTGCGGATCAAGAATACGCGAGGTCGACTCCAATGGATCAACAGCCGGATAAATACCCAGTTCGGTAATCTTACGACTCAATACGGTTGTTGCGTCCAAGTGTGTAAAAGTTGTGGCAGGTGCAGGGTCGGTCAAGTCATCAGCCGGTACATAAACAGCTTGCACAGAAGTAATAGACCCATTACGTGTAGAAGTAATACGTTCTTGCATAGCACCCATTTCCGTTGCCAGTGTCGGCTGGTAGCCTACAGCAGAAGGCATACGTCCCAACAATGCAGATACTTCAGAACCGGCTTGGGTAAAACGGAAAATATTATCAATAAAGAACAATATATCACGCGGACCGTTCGATTCGGAGCCCATATCCCGAAAAGACTCCGCCACTGTTAAACCTGACAATGCAACGGATTGACGTGCACCCGGCGGTTCATTCATCTGACCGAATATCAAAGATACCTGCGATTTGGCCACTTCATTATAGTCTACTTTAGAAAGGTCCCAATGCCCCTCTTCCATTCCTTTTTTAAATTCTTCACCATAACGGATAACACCGGACTCAATCATTTCTCTTAACAAGTCGTTACCCTCACGGGTACGCTCTCCTACTCCGGCAAATACGGAAAAACCATTTTGCTTCTTGGCAATATTATTAATCAATTCCTGAATAAGTACAGTCTTACCCACACCGGCACCACCGAACAGACCAATCTTACCACCCTTACTATAGGGTTCTAACAAGTCAATAACTTTGATACCTGTATAAAGGACTTCTTGTACAGTAGTCAAATCCTCAAATTTTGGGGGTTCGCGATGAATGGGATATGCACCGGCACGATCCAACTCTTTCATTCCGTCGATAGAGTCGCCTACTACATTCATCAAGCGGCCTTTAATTTGCTCTCCTATCGGCATAGTGATTGGTCCGCCCAACGGGTAAACTTTCATACCTCTTTGCAAGCCGTCCGTACTATCCATAGCTACGGTTCTTACGGTGTTTTCACCAATATGCTGTTGTACTTCTACAATCAGCCTCTTACCGTGATTCTTTTTTATTTCCAGTGCGTCGTGAATGCTTGGCAGCATCAGTTCTGCCTCCGTACCTTCAAAATAGACGTCTACAACAGGTCCGATAACCTGAGAGATATGTCCAATAATCTGTGACATAAGCAATCTTTTTATATTCTATTTTCTTAATTATTATCTAGTAAAGTTGTAAGTCGTCGCGTGTAATCTTCTACCAGCCAAGTCGCGTCCTTCATCACTCAATTTCACTTTGCCCTATTAACATTTGCACCAGGCTGTTTGTTCATTCAAAATAGTTACATAAGCAACCTCACAAATGTATAAACAAATCACGTCTAATTGTTCTCCTTAGAAGCTTTTTTTCTATAAATTATACGATTTTGAACGTTTTATACTACAATAGGAACAATTTATTCCATATATAATAACGTTGATTAACAATTAGTAATGCACCTAATATCACAGACTACACATCTCGGTAATTCCAATGACGCATCTCAGCTTCCCAAACCTCACACCTCAGCTCCTCAAATGCCTGTGGTTTGCAGGACAAATGCCCGTGGTTAAGGGAGCTGAGGTGTGAGGTTTGGGAAGCTAAGATGCGTCATTGGGGAAGCAAAAAGCGCGTTCCACCCGCTACCCCGTATAAACAGGAGGTTTCGGAAGGGTGGAAGGGATATAACAGGTCTTTGTTGGCTGAATAATCTCTACTGAACCATGAAATGCTGCCAACCCCAATACACAAAAAATAAGCCCTGTCTCTCGACAAGGCTTATTCACAACACAAACACAAAATAAAACACGACAAAACTACTATGCAATCTTACCTGTCTATGCCGGGGAGGCATATGTACCGGTTATGGATATTCACATACACATAAGCAGCTTCAGGCTGATTTGCATGTAATAAACAAATGCGGGGAGGCATTTGTTTATTTTCTATTTGTTAATAAAAACAAATCCGTTTATTCTTATTGAATACCTCTTTCACGAAGTTTCAATTGCCAATTCCATGCAGAACGTAAAGTATCTTCAATACCCACTTCTGCTTTCCAGCCTAATTCATTGTTAGCCAATTCCGGATTAGCCCACACCTTTTCAATATCTCCGGCACGACGACCCACTATCTGATAGTTCAACTTCACACCGGTCGCTTTTTCAAATGCATTAATCAACTCTAAAACAGAAAGCCCCCGTCCCGTACCAATATTGAATACTTCCACTTTTTCTTTTTGTTTCTTCTCCAATATACGTTGAATGGCTACAACATGAGCCTTTGCTAAATCTACCACATTGATGAAATCGCGAATACAAGAACCGTCAGGAGTATCATAGTCATCACCGAACACACTCAGTTTCTCACGGATACCGATAGCAGTCTGAGTAAGATATGGTATCAGGTTCTGCGGCACGCCGTTGGGCAGTTCCCCAAGCAAGGCTGTAGGATGAGCGCCAATCGGATTAAAGTAGCGCAACAAAATAGCATTAATAGGTGCACCGGAAGCAACTGTATCACGAACAATCTCTTCGTTTATCTGCTTGGTATTCCCATAAGGCGACTCCGCTTTTTTGATAGGCGCCTCTTCTGTTACGGGAAGTTGATCCGGCTGACCATATACTGTACAAGAAGAAGAAAATACAATACCTTCCACTCCATGTTTCGGCATCAGTTCCAGTAAGTTTATCAAAGAAACCAGATTATTACGATAATAAAGCAACGGTTTCTCTACGGACTCTCCCACAGCTTTACTTGCTGCAAAATGGATAATTGCTTTAATACCTTTATATTTGGTAAATATAGCATCAAGACCTGCATAATCCAAGCAATCCAACTTTTCAAATACAGGACGAATACCCGATACCTTTTCAATGTTATTTACGACATCTGCACTGGAGTTTGACAGATTATCGATAATAATAACTTCATAACCTGCGTTCTGAAGTTCTACAACAGTATGAGAACCAATATAACCTGTTCCACCTGTAACCAAAATTTTTTCTTTCATATTAAAATAGATAATTTAGCTTTTAGGTTATCATTAGGCTACAAATGTAAGGAAATAAATTCAGAATACATATATACATGAAGGAGAAAATTAACTAAAGATTATCTTACCCCTACCGTGTACGATAACTCCCCATAAAACAAAATAAAGCGAAGAACCTACCCTCTGCTTTTATGGAGAGAGTAGTTTCCTCGCTTTATACTAATTCCCGGATATATCTTAGATTTTAACTACACCGGAGAAGCCCATAAATGCCATCGCCAACAAACCGGCTGTAATCAAAGCTATCGGAGTTCCCTGCATACCTTTCGGCACGTTTACCAGACTCATCTGTTCACGCAAACCTGCAAAAAGTGTCAATGCCAAGCCAAAACCAAGAGCAGTGGAGAATGCATAAACCACACCGGTCAATAAATCATAGTCTTTCTGAATAACAAGGATAGCCACACCAAGGATACAGCAGTTCGTTGTAATCAGAGGCAAGAATACACCTAAAGCCTGATATAGAGAAGGAGACACTTTTTTCAGGATAATCTCTACCATCTGCACCAATGCGGCAATCACAAGGATGAAGGTGATAGTTTGCAAATATCCTAAATCGAAAGCATCAAGCACATACTTCTGAATGAGGAACGTTACGATTGTTGCAATAGTAAGCACAAATGCTACTGCCGCTGACATTCCTAACGCTGTCTCTACTTTCTTGGATACACCCAAAAACGGACAAATACCCAAGAATTGCGACAACACGATGTTATTGACAAAGATTGCCGAGATAAATATCAATATATATTCCATAATATCAATTACTAATTATGAATTACAAATTATGCTTTCTTAAAGCTGTTAACCAATGCGATGAGATATCCCAAAGCAATGAACGCACCCGGAGCAAGGACAAATACCAACATTCCGTATTCTTCGGGAAGAATCGTAAGGTTGAAAATCTTGCCTGTACCCAAGAATTCGCGAACAGCACCGAGCAAAGTCAATGCAATAGTAAAGCCTAACCCCATACCCAGACCGTCAAAAAGCGATGCCACCGGATTATTCTTGGCAGCAAAAGCTTCGGCACGTCCTAATACAATACAGTTTACCACAATCAACGGGATAAACAAGCCTAATGTTGCATAAAGCGCAGGAACATAAGCTTGCATCACCATTTGCAGCAGAGTTACGAATGATGCAATTACAACAATAAAGGAAGGAATGCGCACCATGTCCGGAATTAAGTTCTTAATAGCCGAAATTACCACATTAGAACAGATGAGCACAAACATTGTAGCCAATCCCATGCCCATACCGTTGATAGCGGACGAAGTAGTACCCAAGGTAGGACACATACCAAGCAGGAGCACAAACGTAGGATTCTCTTTAATAATCCCGTTCATCAATACTTTAAAATTATTCATATCTCTACTCCTTTCTTATTTAGCACTGATAGAATCAGTGAGTTCAACTTTAATAGTAGCTCCCGTAGCACTATCTGCCGTATTTTGACCAGCATATGCAGCATATGCAACATTCACGGCATTCAAAAACGCACGTGAAGTAATGGTAGAAGCTGTAATAGCGTCCACTTTACCACCGTCTTTACTTACAGTCAGAGGAGCTTCTCCCGGATTCATACCGGTAATATCTCCCTTATTTCCTTTCTTGAACCAATCTGCGGCTTTGGAACCTAATCCCGGAGTTTCCACATGCGACAGCAAAGAGTAATCAATAATCTTACCTTCAGCATCGAAACCTACCAGAACCTTCAGTTCACCACCGAAGCCCATAGAAGTTGCTTCAACAGCTGCACCGATGAATTTACCTTCTTTTGTGGCAGGATATACAGAGTATTCAACACCGTTCACCTCTTGAGTTTTCTTTTCTGCAATCGGATCATTATCAAAACCCGGAACTACGGCACTCACAGCATCACTCAATGTCTTGGCATTGGCTTGTGCGATAGGTTCCTTCGTCAGTTCGTTTACATAAGCCAGCAATGCTACGGAAATAGCAGTAACGCCCGTAAGTACCAGCAACATATTCTTTAAGGATGATTCTAACTTTTTCATTTCTTCTTCGCTACCTCCCCAAAGCGTTTAGGTTTAACATATGTGTTGATTAGCGGAGTGAACGCATTCATAATAAGAATAGCGAATGACATACCTTCCGGATATGCACCGAACAAACGGATAATTACCGTCAACAGACCGATACAAACACCGTAAATCAACATTCCCTTATGGCTCATCGGAGAAGTTACATAGTCCGTAGCCATGAAGACAGCACCCAGCATCAAACCACCGGACAACAGCTGCACCACCGGAGATACATAAATTTCCGGATTAACCATATACATAATGCCGGAGAAAACAAACACCGTAGCCAGAATAGAAACAGGAATATGCCATGTAATAATCTTCTTCCACAACATATAAGCCAATCCCAGCAACAAAGCCAATGCGCTGACTTCACCCAAGCAACCGCCATTATTACCAATCAGCAAGTCAAAAGATGCGGGAATATCACTTAATGACATACCCGGAGCGCCATTGATTACACCTTTCATAATAGCCAGCGGTGTAGCGGCAGTAGTAGCATCCGTATAGGCTGTCAACTGTCCGACAGCTGGCCATGTAGTCATCTGCACCGGAAAAGAGAGCAACAGGAATACACGTCCTGCCAATGCCGGATTAAAAGGATTACAACCCAAACCACCGAAAGACATCTTGCCCACACCGATAGCAAACAAAGCGCCCAAGATGATTATCCAGATAGGAAGGTTGGAAGGTAAATTAAATGCCAGCAACACACCGGTAATAACAGCAGAACCGTCACAGATGGTTGTGGTTTCTTTTTTCATCAGGAATTTGCCGATAGCCCATTCAAAGAACAAGCAGGCAGCTACGGAAGTAGCCGTAACAATCAGTGCACCCAGTCCGAAAAAGTAAAGCGACACAAGAAATGCAGGAATCAATGCAATGAGCACGCCATACATATTCTTCTTCACGCTGTCACCACCGTGAACATGGGGCGAAAGGGATACGATTAATTTATTCATAAGATTATACTAAATTAAATCTTTCATTTTTTTACTTGACGTGCACGTATCATTGCTCCTACCTTTCCCTTACCTAAGCGGATATAATCCAGCATCGGACGGTTGGAAGGACAAGTGAACTGGCATGAGCCGCATTCGATACATGACATGATATCTTCTTTCTCTACTCTTTCAAAATCTCCGTGAGCCGATACAGTAGCCAGTAAGTAAGGTTCCAGTCCCATAGGGCAAGCACCTACACACTTGGCGCAACGGATGCATGGTTGTGCCTCACCGCGCTTAGCTTCTTTATCGTTCATAATCAGAATACCGGAACTACCCTTGGCTGTCGGTACATCTGTATTAACCAGAGCTTTACCCATCATCGGACCACCACCGATTATCTTACCTGTATCTTCGGGCAGACCACCGCAAGCATCAATCAATTGCTTCATCGGCGTACCGATACGTGCCAGGAAGTTAGAAGGTTTGGAAAGAGATTTGCCGGTTACGGTAATTACACGTTCAAACAACGGTTTATTTTTCTGAACAGCCTGATACACAGCAAATGCGGTACCTACGTTCTGAACGACTGCACCGGTAGAGATAGGTAATGCTCCGGCAGCAACCTGACGACTGATTACAGCATCAATCAGCTGTTTTTCACCACCTTGCGGATATTGAACTTTCAAAGGAACAACCTCAATGCCGGCGTAACCGGCAGCAACTTTCGTCATTAGCTGGATAGCATCGGGCTTATTATTCTCAATACCGATAAATGCCTTATTCACTTTTACGGCTTTCATCAGGATAGAAATACCCACCATAATCTCTTCGGCATGCTCCAACATCAGCTGATGATCGGCAGTCAGATACGGTTCACACTCTACGGCATTGATGATAACACATTCTGCCTTAAAAGCCGGAGGCGGACACAACTTAACTTGTGTAGGGAAGCAAGCGCCACCCAAACCAACGATACCTGCATCCGCAATTTTCTTCACAATTTCCTCTGCAGTGAGGTTGCACTCTTTTACCAATGTATCGGTGCGGTCGATAGATTCTTCCCACTCATCTCCTTCTACATCAATAAAGATAGCGGGTTTGGCATATCCGCTGGCATCGACAACTGTGTCAATCTTAGCGACCTTTCCGCTGACAGACGAATGAATAGCAGCTGATACGAAGCCACCGGGTTCGGCAATCTTTGTACCTACTTTCACGACATCACCCTTAGCAACGATAGGCTTTGCAGGAGCACCGATGTGCTGGCTCAGTAAGATTGTGGCTTTTGCCGGAATCTCTGCCTGCACGATAGGCTGATGTGCTGAAAGTTTATTTTCGTGTGGATGAACTCCACCAATTGAAAATGTCTTCAACATACAATTCTGTATTTTTAGTCGTTTTATTACTTTTAATATTATGCCTCTACTTTCGGAGCCTCTATATCTGTTTTCGGCTTGCGTGGAGGGAAGTTAAGTGCGATAATTGTACCTTGCGGACAAACTTCTTCACACTTGCGGCAAGATTTGCATTTGTTCGGATCGATGTACGCCAAATTATTTTCCAAAGTAATCGCTTCAAACGGACATACTTTCACACATTTGCCACAGCCGATACAAGCTACAGTACAAGCCTTACGTGCCACTGCACCCTTATCCTTGTTTACACATTGCACATACACGCGACGGGATTTCTTACCCTGAGGACGGATTTCGATAATGTTTCTCGGACAGGCCTTAGCACATGCGCCACATGCGGTACATTTAGCTTCGTCCACTTCCGGAAGCCCGGTTTCGGGATTCATGTGGATAGCATCGAACTGACAAGCATCCACACAGTCACCGCAACCCAAACAGCCAAAACTACATCCTGTTTCACCACCATAAAGAGAAGATGCAATCGCACAACTCTTTGCACCGTCATATTGGTTGATACGGGGACGGTTGGCACATGTTCCGTTACATCTCACTACTGCAACCATAGGTTCGGCAGCTGCTGCATCCAATCCCAAGATTTCGGCAACCTTCGTCATAACGGGTTGTCCACCCACCGGACAAAGCTTACCTTCCAGCGAACCTGCCTTGACACAAGCGTCAGCAAATCCGCTACAACCCGGGTAACCACATCCACCGCAATTTGCTTGGGGAAGCACAGCTGCCACTTGCGCAATTCGCGGATCTTCATACACGGCAAATTTCTTGGAAGCTACATAAAGTATAGCCGCTGAAACCAGTGCTATAGCTCCCAATGAAATTACTGCAATCAGAATTACATTCATAAATTAGTTGTTTATTAATTATTTATTTTATGTATTAGTTAGTTCATTGGTTTGACTGAAAAAGAGAACTTCTTTCCCAACCTCGACTTGTTCAACCACAATATATAATAATAAGGTATAAGGAGAGCTAACGAACAAAGTGCGGAACTCAGTTCATCATTCCATATAGCCATAAAAATAAAAAGGGAAAAAATTAAAACAAAGAAAGGTAGTACAAAAGCAAGCAGAACCGCCATCACTCCCATTGACAATTCACCGATAACCCATACGCGGTCACCGGGCTGATAGGCTGTTTCGCTGTCATTGGTAACATCAACGAGCTTCTCTTTCGTATCGGCGGAACTGCAATGTCCCTTGATACTACATGAAGCGCATGCTGAAGTCTGAATAATTCTCACTTGAAGATGAGAACCGTTTATGTTTTCCACAATACCCTGATGTTTTATAGTATTCGCCATTTTGCAAAGTGTGCATTACAAATCGCGGCAAATTTACGCATTATTTGCGAACTGCAAGGGATTAGATTGTTTTTTCTGTGTACGTAAACGTTCATTTTCCCGTTTTTAGTGATTTTTCTTTATTTTTTCTACTAAAACACACAAAGAACGCCCCGTTTTCATTCAACGGGGCGTTCTTTTTAGTCGTTAACAATATGTATGGTTTACCATTTGTAATTGATACCGAAGCTCAACAATTCTTTTACCTGAAAATAGCTGTCTCCTTCGGTTGGCTTGGCACTGTCATCAAAACGGGCGTGTACATAAAGCTTAGTGGAAAGATAACGGTTCAGTACAAAATTCACAGTATTTTCCCATTCAATACGTGTCCATTCATAACTGGTCTGAAAATCCAAACGAGAATCCAGCACAATGGAAGGTATAATGGTCCATGACAGCGTCGGTTGTATTTGAGAACCGAAATTATGTTTGACACACTTGCCTTCGTCCAAACCGAACTTTACTTCATCTACCTCCTTATTGCCCACATAACGCAACATATAAGTCAACGGAGCCATGAAAACAGACAAATTAAATTTCTTCTTTTTCAGTTTATAATCCATACCGATACTGGACGACCAGTCTGCCGGAGCAAAGAAAGCGGAAACCAACTCCTCACTGTTCGCTTTATAACCGTGACAGAACTGTGTCTTAAACTCGGTAGTAATTGTATAATACCATTTAGATGCAGCCTGAATACCTATTTTACTATAAATACGAAGTTGGTCGGTACTTACCAGATAATTGTGAAACTCATCGGAAGGG
Organism: Bacteroides propionicigenes; assembly: GCF_018390535.1. Taxonomy (GTDB): domain Bacteria; phylum Bacteroidota; class Bacteroidia; order Bacteroidales; family Bacteroidaceae; genus Bacteroides; species Bacteroides propionicigenes. The sequence continues at coordinate 67,459 of NZ_JAHBBW010000004.1, forward strand.
GCGGAACTGAAGCCTAATTTAGCATCCAGCAGGTTCTCCCATTGAACTTTCTCCTTATCATTATAATTAGCGAACAACTGCAAATTGGCAAGCACGGCATTTGTGCTCTCACCACCTTTATACCAGTTATCGGAGATATAGTTCTGCGTAATTTGCAATGAACCGTTTCCTCCGGTGACCCACCAGTTAGGTTTCTGTATCACCACCTCCGCTTCTTCTTTCACCCCTATCATTTTTTCTTGGGCAAAAAGTTTGGCAACGGAAGGCTTGGAAGAAACTTCCTTTTCAATATTATCCTTGAAAACTTTCGTTTTTTTAATTTCCTTTTCAGTCATTACCACTAAGTCCGGGCGATTAACATAGGTATTCAGCATCACACGGTCTACTATCTTATTGGCATTTTCCTTCGACAAGAAGCTCAATGTATCAAACGGCAAAAGTTCTTTTGTCATTGCCGGTACCGTATCAGGCTTTTGAAAACTCCAGTTTACCTGAGACAAACGTTCCATTGGAGCATAATAATAGGTAGTGGGAACAAACAAACGGTAATAGTCCGGGTTGTATGCAATATAGCGTTCGGGAGTGGCCGGATCATTTAAATAATTCAGCACTCCAAAATATTTCTCATGCAACACCGAGACTGTATCCAATTGATATCCTTCATTGTACGGTTGCAGCTTCAATATCCAATTTTGGCTCCAAATGCCCGACAATGTATCCGCCTTTTCCGTTGCAGCCTGTTTCTTTATAGAATCCTGGGCTATTACCGGAAATGAAAATAGTGCGGCAACTAATCCTATTAAAACACGTCTATTCCTCATAATTTCTTAAAATCTATATTTGAACGCAAAATTAAACCAAAATGTTCAGATTACAAAAGGAGTGAAGTGAAAGTTTATCAGAACCTTATTATACACGCATATTCCACTTTTTATAATTGTTTTCACTAAACTGTTATGTACTTCCTCTTTTTTTTCATAATTTTGCGCTTTAATTTTTAGAGAAAACATTTAAAACAGTATAGTTGTGGGAGAAACAAAGTATATTTTCGTCACCGGTGGCGTTGCCTCTTCATTAGGCAAAGGTATCATTTCGTCATCCATCGGTAAGTTATTGCAAGCAAGAGGTTATAAAGTAACGATTCAAAAGTTCGACCCGTACATCAACATTGACCCGGGTACACTGAACCCTTATGAACACGGAGAATGCTACGTAACGGTAGACGGTCATGAAGCTGACCTTGACTTGGGACACTATGAGCGTTTTCTGGGCATCCAGACTACCAAAGCTAACAACATTACAACCGGACGTATCTATAAGAGCGTCATCGACAAAGAGCGTCGTGGCGACTATTTGGGAAAAACGATTCAGGTTATCCCTCATATTACGGATGAAATCAAACGTAATGTAAAGCTCTTGGGCAATAAATATAAATTCGATTTCGTTATTACCGAGATTGGCGGTACGGTAGGTGACATCGAGTCTCTCCCGTATTTGGAAAGTATCCGCCAGCTGAAATGGGAATTGGGTAAAGATGCACTGTGCGTACACCTTACTTATGTACCCTACCTCGCAGCTGCCGGTGAACTGAAAACCAAACCGACCCAGCACTCCGTGAAGGAACTGCAAAGCGCCGGAATCCAGCCCGATATACTTGTGCTCCGTACGGAACATGAATTGAGCACCAACTTACGCAAGAAAGTGGCACTTTTCTGTAATGTAGACGAGAATGCCGTTGTACAGAGTATCGACGCGCCTACTATCTATGAAGTGCCTATCTTGATGCAAGCTCAGGGATTGGACCAAACTATCCTGAAGAAAATGGGACTTCCTGTCGGAGACACTCCGGGATTGGGTCCTTGGCGTGCTTTCCTCGAACGCCGCCACAAGGCGGAAACAACAGAACCGGTGCATATAGCATTGGTTGGCAAGTACGACTTGCAGGATGCCTACAAGTCTATCCGCGAAGCGCTCTCACAAGCCGGAACATACAATGACCGCAAAGTATCGGTAGATTTTGTAAACAGCGAAAAGCTGACAGACGAAAACGTAGCGGAAGCATTAAAAGGTATGTCAGGCGTTCTTATCGGACCGGGCTTCGGCGAACGCGGCATTGCCGGAAAATTTGTAGCCATCAAGTACGCACGTACACACGACATTCCCACATTCGGTATCTGTCTGGGTATGCAGTGCATAGCCATTGAATTTGCACGTAACGTCTTGGGATATGCGGATGCCAACTCCCGTGAAATGGACGAAAAGACTCCCCATAATGTTATCGACATCATGGAGGAACAGAAATCCATTACCAATATGGGTGGAACCATGCGTTTAGGCGCTTACGAATGTGTGCTGCAAGAAGGCAGCAAGGCATACGAAGCCTATGGCACAGAACACATACAGGAGCGCCATCGCCACCGTTATGAGTTCAATAATGCTTACAAGGAAGAATATGAAGCAGCAGGCATGAAATGCGCGGGTATCAATCCTGAATCCGACTTGGTGGAAATTGTAGAGATTCCGCAACTGAAATGGTATGTCGGAACACAGTTCCATCCGGAATACAGCAGTACGGTATTGCATCCGCATCCGTTGTTTGTAGCTTTTGTAAAAGCTGCGATTGAAAATGAAAAAAAGTAATCATTACTAATTTTAATAATTGATAATTCATAATTGATTAAATGGATAAAAATACCATCACAGGCCTTGTCCTAATAGCCGTTTTGTTAGTCGGATTCAGTTTCTTAAGCCGTCCGAGCAAGGAACAGCTGGCAGCACAACAACACTATTATGACTCCATAGCCCAAGTACAACAACGCGAAGCTGACTTGAAAGCAAAGGCGGAAGCCGCTTTGGCTAACGACAAAGAGGTTCAAACGGCAGACTCCGCCGCCCTCTTCTTTGATGCGCTTCAAGGAACTGACTCACAGGTTACAATACAAAACAACCTGGCGGAACTGACAGTGGCCACCAAAGGCGGACGTATTTCATCAGCTACATTGAAAGAGTATATGGGACAGGACAAAAAGACGCCTGTTACCCTATTCAGCGGCGATGACGCTTCCATGAACTTCCTTTTCTACAACAAAAAGGAAACGATACAGACAGAGGATTACTATTTTACAGTGGCAAACCGTACGGACAGCACCGTAACCATGCGTTTGTCTGCAGACAGTGCCAGCTATATCGACTTTAAGTATGCCATGCATAATGATACGTACTTGGTGGATTTCACAATAGATGCCGTAGGCATGGAAGACAAGCTGGCAAGCACCAACTATGTAGACATTGAGTGGTCGCAACGTGCACGCCAGATAGAAAAGGGTTACACCTACGAGAACCGTTTGTCTGAATTGACTTATAAAATTACCGGAGACGGAACCGATTATTTGTCCGCCGGCAAGAATGATGAAAAAGAAGTTGCAGAACGTCTGGACTGGATTGCCTTCAAAAATCAGTTCTTCTCTTCCGTATTCCTGGCTGACGCAGATTTTGAAAAGACAAAGTTAAACTCAAAGATGGAAGCGCAAGGCAGCGGATATATCAAGGACTATTCTGCAGAAATGAGCACTGTTTTTGATCCGAGCGGCAAAAATCCTACCCGGTTGTTCTTCTACTTCGGCCCTAACCATTACAAGACACTGACCGCACTTGACAAAGGGCGTGAAGACAAGTGGGAACTCAACCGTCTGGTATATCTGGGCTGGCCGTTAATCCGCTGGATAAACAAATGGTTCACCATCAACATCTTCGACTGGTTGTCGAGTTGGGGATTGAGTATGGGTATCGTTTTGTTGCTGATGACATTAATTGTAAAAGCGGTAGTATTCCCTGCAACATGGAAAACCTATATTTCTTCAGCCAAGATGCGTGTGCTGAAACCGAAAATTGACGAAATCGGCAAGAAGTACCCGAAGCAGGAAGATGCCATGAAGAAACAACAGGAAGTAATGGGGCTTTACAGTCAATACGGTGTCAGCCCCATGGGAGGATGCCTGCCGATGCTGATTCAGTTTCCTATTCTGATGGCATTGTTTATGTTTGTGCCGAGTGCCATTGAGCTTCGCCAGCAAAGTTTCTTGTGGGCCGATGACTTGTCTACATACGATGCATTCATCAACTTCCCGTTCCATATTCCGTTCTTGGGCAGTCACCTCAGTTTATTCTGTTTGCTGATGACAGTAACCAATATTCTGAACACCAAGTTTATGATGCAGCAGCAAGACACAGGCGCCAATCCGCAAATGGCAGCTATGAAGTGGATGTCATATCTGATGCCTGTAATGTTCCTGTTCATATTGAATGACTATCCTTCGGGACTGAACTATTACTACTTCATTTCGACGCTCATCAGTGTAGTGACTACGCTCATCATGCGTAAAGCCACTAACGAAGAAGCCCTTCTTGCACAATTGGAGGCAAAGAAGAAGGATCCGAAAAAGATGAAGAAAACCGGCTTCGCCGCCCGCCTTGAAGCAATGCAGAAGCAACAAGAGCAGATGATGAAAGAAAAGCAGAACAGGAAATAAACTTCCGTTCAAGATATTTTTCAGAAGGGAGCCGGACAATTCGCATTGCCCGGCTTTCTTTTCCTTTTTCAAGTACATCAAAAAGGATTATCAAGTATATCAAATGATTTTTTCAAGTATATCCAAAAATTATCTATCGAATATGCAAACTAAATACACCTACAAAGAGATTTGGCTCATAGCCTACCCTATTTTAATCAGCTTGCTCATGGAGCAGATGATTGGTATGACAGACACAGCCTTCTTGGGGCGTGTAGGCGAAATAGAATTAGGAGCATCTGCCATTGCAGGCATCTTCTATATAGTAATGTTCATGGTGGCATTCGGTTTCAGTATCGGAGCGCAAATTCTGATAGCACGGCGTAACGGTGAGCAACAATATAAAGAAATAGGCAACTTATTCTATCAAGGCATCTATTTTCAAGTAGGAATGGCAGCGGTCATGTTTGCTGTATGCTACAGCTTTGCACCGGCAATATTGAAACGGCTTGTCTCTTCCGAACACATTTACGATGCGGCAATGAGTTACCTGAACTGGCGTGTTTTCGGCTTCTTCTTCTCCTTTACGGCAGTAATGTTCCGTGCCTTTTTTCTGGGAACTACACAAACCAAAACACTGACACTGAACTCCATTGTCATGGTATTAAGCAACATCGTGTTCAATTATATCCTGATATTCGGAAAGTTCGGCTTCCCCGCCCTCGGCATTGCCGGAGCAGCCATCGGCTCGTCAATGGCGGAATTGGTGTCATTGATATTCTTCATTATCTATACCCGCAACCGTATTGATATTCGCAAATACGGACTGGACAAGATACCGGGTATCCGTTGGAACATACTCAAACGTATGCTCAACGTTTCCCTATGGACCATGGTGCAGAATTTCCTCTCACTCTCCACATGGTTCCTGCTCTTCCTCTATGTAGAGCATTTGGGAGAACGTTCACTCGCCATTACAAATATCATCCGCAACGTATCCGGAATCATGTTCATGGTGATGATGGCATTTGCTTCTACTTGCGGTTCACTGGTCAGCAACCTTATCGGGGCGGGAAACATCAGTTGCGTACCCGGAACAATACGGCAGCACATACGCATAGCCTATGCCTTTGTATTGCCCTTCGCCATCTTCTTTGCACTATTCCCCAAACTGATATTGGGAGTGTATACGGACATTCCGGAACTGCAGGAAGCGGCCATCCCCTCGCTTTGGGTACTTTGCTCCGCATACCTGTTCCTCGTGCCGGCCAATGTTTATTTCCAGTCCGTATCGGGAACGGGTAACACACGTACCGCATTGGCTTTGGAAATGATAACGCTGGTGATTTACACCTGCTATATCACATATATCGTTGCCTATCTGAAATTGGACGTGGCATTTGCATGGACCTCTGAAATAGTTTATTCCGTGGGTATTTTGGTGCTTTGTTACTTCTACATGAAGAAAGGAAAATGGAGTCTGAAGAAAATTTAAATTAATTCCCTATCTTCGCTACCAAAATAAATCTTCAAACATATATGAAACAATCAAACCTATTATTTATGTCGGCAGCAATGATGTTGGCATCCTGCGGCGGAACTAAAGACGCAGGACAAAACGGGGCGCTTATCGAGAAATCGGATATAAAGATTGAAGGTAAACGCATGACGCCCGAAGCGCTTTGGGCAATGGGACGTATAGGCAGTGTAGCCGTATCGCCCGACGAGACGCAGATTGCCTATTCGGTGGCTTATTACAGTGTACCGGAAAACAAGAGCAATAACGAGTTGTTTGTCATGAATGCAGACGGCAACAATAACAAGCAAATCACTCGTGACAATTGGCAGGAAAGCCAACCAGCCTGGATTAAGGAGGGTAAGAAGATTGCTTTCCTCTGCAATGAAAGCGGCAGCAGCCAAGTATGGGAAATGAATCCCGACGGCACGGAACGTAAACAGCTTACTCAATATGACGGAGACATCGAAGGCTTTTCTTTCTCTCCCGACGGTAAGAAGTTACTTTTCATAGCCCAAGTAAAAACGGTGCAGAGCACTGCGGACAAGCATTCCGATTTGCCCAAAGCAACCGGTATCATCATTACCGACCTGATGTACAAGCATTGGGATGAGTGGGTTACAACCGCCCCGCATCCTTTCGTCGCCGAGTTTGACGGCAATGGAATCAGCAACGTAAGAGATATCCTCGAAGGACTTCCCTACGAAAGCCCGATGAAGCCTTTCGGCGGCATCGAGCAACTGGCATGGAGCCCCACATCGGATAAAGTGGCTTTCACCTGCCGCATGAAAACCGGACTGGCATATGCCATCTCCACCGACTCGGACATTTACGAATACGATGTACAGAAAGGCGGCTTCATCAACCTTTGCAAAAAGGATGCGAAAGCCTCCAACGGGCAAGCTGAAATGGCAGGCTACGACACCAATCCGCAATATTCTCCGGACGGCAAATACATCGCATGGCAGAGTATGGAGCGAGACGGCTATGAGGCAGACCTCAACCGCTTGTGTGTAATGGACCGTACCACCGGAGAGAAACGTTTCATCAGTCAGGGATTCCCGTCCAATGTAGACGCTTTCTTATGGAACAAAGATTCGCAAAGCATCTTCTTCTTGGGCGTATGGCAAGGCAGAACCCAAATCTACAATACCAACCTGAAAGACGATTGGATATACCAACTGACCAACGGTATGTACGACTATGCTTCGATGGCCTTATGCGGCAACAGCATGATTGCCAAACGTCACTCCATGTCTGCGGGCGACGAAATCTTTTCCATCGGACAATTGGACAGCAAACCTTTCCCCGTCTGCATATTCCGTACGGATGTGTGCAACAATTACAACAGCACCGATTCCGTAAAAGAGATTTATCCCGTAACGCAACTCACCTTCGAGAACAAGCAAATCTACGACCAACTGGAAATGGGCAAAGTGGAAGGACGCTGGATGAAAACCACCGACGGCAAGCAGATGTTGACATGGGTTATCTATCCGCCCCACTTCGACCCCAACAAGAAGTATCCTACCCTACTCTTCTGCGAAGGCGGTCCTCAAAGCCCCGTCAGCCAGTTCTGGAGTTATCGTTGGAATTTCCAGATTATGGCTGCCAACGACTATATCATCGTGGCTCCCAACCGTCGCGGTCTTCCGGGCTTCGGCGTAGAATGGAATGAAGCCATCAGCGGTGATTACGGCGGTCAATGTATGAGAGATTATTTCACCGCCATTGATGAAATGTCCAAAGAACCGTTTGTAGACAAAGACCGTTTGGGTTGTGTAGGCGCCAGCTTTGGCGGCTTCTCCGTTTACTGGCTTGCCGGACATCACGACAAACGCTTCAAGGCGTTTATCGCTCACGACGGTATCTTCAATATGGAAATGCAATATCTGGAAACAGAAGAAAAATGGTTTGCCAACTGGGATATGGGCGGTGCATACTGGGAAAAGAACAACGCTACAGCCCAACGTACATTTGCCAACTCTCCCCACCTTTTTGTAGACAAATGGGATACTCCTATCCTCTGCATCCACGGTGAAAAGGATTTCCGTATTCTTGCCAACCAAGCTATGGCAGCTTTTGATGCCGCCATTATGCGCGGTGTTCCCGCCGAATTGCTTATCTATCCCGATGAGAACCATTGGGTGCTGAAACCGCAAAACGGTATTCTGTGGCAGCGCACATTCTTTGAATGGCTGGACAAATGGCTGAAGCCGGCTAAATAACAAAGATAAAAGAGAACATAAAAAAGGAAGTTAACATCATCGCAACAATGATGTTAACTTCCTTTTTCTATGATGTTAACTTAGTGTAAGCTATCCTGTTAACTTCATATCTGCCATAATGTTAACAAGATATTATTCCACCTGTCAAACCAAGATACCCAATATCGGAAACGTCGCCCCCTGCATTGCAAAACAGATGCCAAAAACAGCCGCACTTACAATCCAAAGGATAACCAAAGTCCATTTCAGTCCGGAAGCCATGGGCTGCCACTTAAATAGCTGGCTGAATATTGCCCAAACAAGGCTTACCAATGGAATACCCACCAACAGAATACCCGCAATATACATGACGATAGCCGATAACGGAGAAGTAGGCAACACCACATCAAAAGTAGGGAACATCGAAATAAGCGCAGCCCCGCCGCCGATAGCCACCATTATAGCCGCAAAAAGCAAAGCGACAAATACCACTCCGAATACAAATAACAACGGGCTGCAGATGATAGCGAATATCACCAAACAGATTTTGAAAAACCAACCGGCAACCATAACCAATGCATCACCCAACTTCTGCAAGACAGTACGGGGTTTATCAGATTTCACATAATCGTTCACACCATTGGCAACCTTTTCAAAACCGTCAGTCACGGTTTTTCCTATATTCTCCACTGTAACAGCTTCGCCGCGCATATTCAGTTTCTCGGCAGCCGTACGCGCTTCGGGGATAACCAACCAGCAAACAATATAAACCGGTATCAACGTTCCCACTCCACAAATCAATACAACCAGCAATAACAGACGTAACAGAGTCACATCCCATCCCAAATACGCTGCCATACCACTGATAACACCACCCAGTAACTTATCATCCGGATTACGGTAAAGACGACGATGTGTTGTAGTACGGGTTGTGTTTCCGGTGCCGGCAAAAGGCTCATTATCGTTCTCCGCTTCCATATCTTCCGGTTTTCCCATACGGGTAATCACCTCTTCCACATCAGCGATGGTAATCACTTGAGAACCTGCAATAAGTTTCTCCGCAAAGAGTTCGGAAATACGACGTTCAATGTCATCGATTATCTCGTCCGCACCGGCTTCCTTACGGAAATGAATCTTTAAATTACTTAAATAATTATCCAAAAGGCGGTAGGCATCTTCATCAATATGAAAAACAGTGCCACCTAAATTTACCGTTAATGTCTTCTTCATTGTTGTATGTTTTTTACTTTTTCATTTATTACTTATATATAGCTATCAGCAACTAATTATTGGCAATATGGTTGACCGTGTCACTTAATTCCTGCCAAGATACTTCCAATTCGCCCAAAAAGACCTCGCCTTTCTCTGTAAGCTTGTAGTATTTACGCGGCGGCCCCTGTGTAGACTCTATCCATTCGTAACTCAACAAATCATCGTTCTTCAAGCGGGTGAGTAACGGATAAAGCGTACCCTCTACCACAATCAGCCGTGCCTCTTTCAGCTTCTGTATAATATCCGAAGCATAAGCCGGTTCCTTATGGAGCAATAGCATGATGCAATATTCAAGCATGCCCTTGCGCATTTGCGACTTTACATTATTAACGTCCATAATCCATATATTATTAAATTATTTTACTAAGTACAACAAAGATGCCATACCTACATCCTTTGTATGGCACAAATATATGTATTATATTAGTACTATGTATTACAAAGTACTTTATATTTATATTAATTAACAATAAAGTCGTATTTTGTACCCATAACACTTAAGGTTTATACCTTTTATATCTTAAGTTTATACTACTAATTCACAAAGCATACTATATTTGTATCCGATTAACAATATAAACGCCACAAATATGTTTACTATCAGAAAAGCAACAAGTGCTGATTGTGAGTTGATTCACAAACTTGCCTGGCAGATATTTCCCGAAACTTATAAGGAAATACTTTCAAAAGAGCAAATCGAATACATGATGGAATGGATGTACTCTGTAGAGAATATCCGCAAACAAATGGAAGAAGAAGGGCATGTGTACCTTATAGCCTATGAAGAGTGTGAAGCGGCAGGATATGTATCCGTACAACCGGAGGGCAAGGACCTGTTTCATCTGCAAAAGATTTATGTACTCCCCTATTATCAAGGAGCACACTGCGGAAGTTTCCTGTTTCGTGAAGCTATAAAATACATCAAGGAAGTACACCCGGAGCCATGTATGCTGGAATTAAACGTAAACCGCAATAATAAGGCAATGCACTTTTACGAACACATGGGAATGAGAAAACTGAGAGAAGGGGATTTCCCGATAGGAAACGGATATTATATGAATGACTATATAATGGGAAAGGAAATTTGAATTTAATGAAGAATAAAGAATGAGGGATGAAGAATAAAGAATGAGGAACAAAAAATTCTTCATTCTTCATTCCTCATTCTTCATTTAAATAAGTTTTCTCATTTATTTTGCCACTCTCTCCAGCCACTTAACCATCGAGAGCATTACAATCATAGAAGCACCTGTGGCACCCACAAAGACTAACCAGCATGCCCAAATTGGAACGGTAGTATAAAGAATACCGCCAATGAAAAGCAACGAGTTGCCTACTGCAGTTGCAGCCAGCCAACAGCCCTGCATCAAACCTTGCAAATGAGGAGGAGCCACCTTCGACACGAAAGACAAGCCCAACGGTGAGATAAACAATTCGGCAACCGTAAGGATGAAGTACAAGCCAATCATAATCCACGGGGTTACACGGATAGCATTAATTTCGGCCGCACTCATTGTACTCAGCGCATCTTTGGCGGGCAGAGTGAATGAGAATACCATCAGGAACACATAAGCCAATGCCGCAATACCCATACCGATAGCAATCTTCATCGGAGTAGAAGGTTCCTTGCCGTTTTTCTTCAACGAACCGAACAACCACATGATAAACGGAGTGAGGAATACCACAAAGAACGGATTTACACATTGGAATATTTCAGCACCCTTGATACGGGTAAATCCAAGGTCGATATCGATTACACTCAAATCCACATAGTCGCGCGCAAAGTAAGTCAGCGAATAACCATTCTGATGGAATGACAACCAGAAGAAGATTACTACACCGAATACAGCGAACAAAGCATAGATACGTTGCTTGATTTCTGCTGCACTCATCTTGATTTCTTCCTTACTTACAGTAGCACTTTGCTCTGTGGCAGCTACCACTTTCTTTGCCGGGTCGGGAAAACGGTTCTTATTGACCAGATAGATTACCAATGAAATCAACATGGCAACAATAGCAGCCATGAAAGCATATTGGAAACCACGGTTAAACACATCCAGATAGTTGTTGACAAATGCGCCCATATCAGTCACATGGCTGCCGTTGAGTGTAACTTTATCTGCCAACGACGCAAGATTTTCCATTGCCTGAGGAGCCATCTTATCACCTTCCTTAAGGAATTGGTGACAAAGTTCGGGCAAAGTGGCATCATAGTCGAAGTTATTGACCTTCAACCACCAGTTACGCACACCGATAGCAATCCACGGAGCAAAGAAACCGCCGATATTAATAAACATATAGAAAATCTGGAAACCGGAGTCGCGCAAGCTTGAGTACTTGGGGTCATCGTACATCTGACCTACCAGTGCTTGAAGATTACCTTTGAACAAACCGTTACCGAAAGCAATTACCAAAAGTCCGAAACAGGTCAATCCCAAGTAAAGCGCCATACTGGGAACCGGCGTAGGAGTAGGAATGGCAATAATCAAATAGCCGACAGCCATCATCACCAAACCGGCAAGAATAGTGCCTTTAAAGTTTTTAGTTTTGTCAGCTATAATACCGCCTGCCAATGCCAAGATATAGATGGATGCATAGAATGCGGAATAAATATATCCGGTAGTCGTTTCAGACAACCCGAACTTAGCCGAGATAAACAATGTAAGGATTGCCATCATAATATAGAAGCCGAAACGCTCTCCCATATTAGCCAAAGCGGCAGCAATCAAACCATTAGGGTGTTTGCTAAACATAAAAATAAGTTTTTGTAAATTAGTAATTAGTATTAGTTTATTTATATTTTTTGCAAATATATGCTTTTCATCGAGATTTTCGGTAAGAAAACAGAATATCTCTTACCCGAACCGAGCTTTTATGACTCAAAAAGAGTACAAACCTCGGCGCGTACTTCCTTTATCAAATCTTTCGGATTCAACTTAAGCTGCAATCCGCGTTGTCCGGCGCTGATATAGATATGGGAGAATTGCAGGCAAGTCTCGTGAATATAAGTGGGAAAAGGCTTTTTCATACCGATAGGCGAACAACCGCCGCGAATATACCCCGTCAGCGGAAGCAGCTCCTTCATAGGGATGAGGTCACACTTCTTGTTTCCGGAGACCTTAGCCGCCAATTTCAGGTCGACTTCATGCTCTCCGGGAATGACGCACACGAAATAGCCGGTCTTGTCACCATGCAATATCAGTGTTTTGAAGACCTGTTCTATATCCTCTCCCAAGCTGGCGGCAACGTGTATGGCACTCAAATCTTTCTCATCCACTTCGTAGGGGATGAGTTCGTAGGCTATCTTTGCCTTATCAAGCAGCCGGGCTGCATTCGTTTTATTAATCTTGGATTCTTTCATTGCAAATCAGGACTCTTTTATTACAAATCATGAAGCTCTTCTTTCAGAAACTTCGGCGTATATCCCCTCGTACTCTTCGCTACTTCCTCAGGCGTGCCGCAGGAGAGAAGTTCTCCCCCGCCCTTACCTCCTTCGGGACCCATGTCGATAATATAGTCCGCCATTTTGATAACATCAAGATTATGCTCGATAACGATAACCGTATTACCCTTATCGACCAGTTTATTCAATACGTTCATCAAAACGCGAATATCCTCAAAATGTAGTCCGGTAGTAGGTTCGTCAAGAATATAAAGTGTCTTGCCCGTATCCCGTTTGGAAAGTTCGGTAGCCAATTTCACACGCTGGCTCTCTCCACCGGAGAGTGTGGTGGAAGATTGTCCCAACTTGATATACCCCAAGCCAACCTCTTGTATAACCTTAATCTTATTCAATATCTGAGGTACGTTTTCAAAAAACTCCACTGCACGGTTTATTGTCATATCCAGCACATCGGCAATGGATTTCCCTTTAAAGCGCACTTCCAACGTCTCTCGATTGTAACGCTTGCCGTGGCAAACCTCACAAGGAACATAGACATCGGGCAGGAAGTTCATTTCAATGGTTTTGTAACCATTACCCTGACAGGCTTCACAACGTCCGCCACTGACATTGAACGAGAAACGTCCCGCTTTGTAGCCGCGGATTTTGGCTTCGGGCAAGCCTACAAACAAGTTACGGATATCGGAAAAGACCCCCGTATAGGTAGCCGGATTGGAACGGGGGGTTCGTCCTAATGGTGACTGGTCTACATTCACCACCTTATCTATATACTCCAATCCTTCGATACTGCCGTACTCCAAAGGATCTTGAAGAGAACGATAAAACTTCTGTGATAGAATAGGCTGAAGCGTTTCATTAATCAATGTAGACTTCCCGCTACCCGACACGCCCGTTACACAAATCAGCTTGCCAAGCGGGAACTCTACATCCACATTCTTCAGATTATTGCCTTTTGCACCACGCAGCCAAAGACTATGTCCATTGCCTTTCCGGCGTTCGGCAGGAATTTCAATGGCACGTTCACCGTTCAAATATTGAGAAGTCAGCGTATGCGTTTGCAGCATCTTCTGCGGAGTTCCGGCAAACACGACCTCACCACCCAACCTGCCCGCTTTGGGTCCCATATCTATAACATAATCCGCAGCGAGCATCATGTCTTTATCATGCTCCACCACGATAACGGAATTACCCATATCACGCAATTCTTTCAGCGAATGGATGAGCCGCTGATTATCACGTTGATGCAATCCGATGCTCGGCTCGTCCAGAATATAGAGCACATTTACCAACTGCGAACCTATCTGCGTAGCCAACCGGATACGCTGGCTTTCACCACCGGAAAGACTGACAGCGCTACGGTCCAATGACAAATAATCCAATCCCACATCCAACAAGAACTTCAGGCGGGTACGGATTTCTTTCAATATTTCTACAGCAATCTGTTGTTGCTTATTGCTAAGATATTGGTCTACATTCATCAACCAGTCATATAACTCGTTGATATCCATTGTGGAGAGTTCGTAGATATTTTTATCATGAATGCGAAACGACAAGGCTTCCTTATTCAACTTTGCGCCATGACACTCAGGACAGACAGCCGTTTTGGCAAACTGCTCCGCCCACTTCTGTGCCGTGGCAGACGCATCCTTTTCCTGTAACATCTGGATGTACTTCACCACTCCCTCAAAAGTAACAAAGTAGTCGGAAGATGTACCGATAAGCGAACTCTTTATCTTTATACGCTCGTCCGAACCGTACAGTATTTCATCAATGGCATCGTCCGGAAGTTCCTTGACAGGGGTTTTCAGCGTAGCTTCGTATTTCTCCAACAATGCGGTAATCTGCCAAAAAATCATGCTGTTTTTGGATTTTCCCAAAGGAACGATGGCTCCCTCTCCGATGGACAGTTCGCGGTCGGGGATAATCTTGTCTATATCAATCTGGCTCACCACACCCAGACCTTTACACTTGGAACAAGCCCCCTGCGGGGAGTTGAAAGAGAAGTTATGGGGAGCGGGGTCACGATAGGACAACCCGGTTACAGGGCACATCAGGCGCTTGCTGTAATGACGAACGCTCTCACTTTGGGCATCAAGAATCATCAGCAATCCGTCACCCTGACGCATGGCAGTGGCAACGCTGTTCTTCAAGCGGGTGTCATCCTTATCCGTTACCACCAGCTTGTCAATGACCACCTCCACATCGTGGCTCTTGTAACGGTCCAGTTTCATGCCGGGCAATGCTTCGCGCACCTCGCCGTCCACGCGGACATGGAGATAACCTTTTTTGCGAATTTGCTCGAACAATTCCTTGTAATGACCCTTACGACTACGCACCAACGGAGCAAGAATGTAAATACGTTTCCCTTTATAATCATTCAGAATAAGCTCAAGAATCTGTTCTTCGGTGTATTTCACCATTTTTTCACCGGAAAGATAAGAATAAGCTTCACCGGCGCGGGCATACAGCAGACGAAGATAATCGTATATCTCCGTTGTCGTACCTACGGTAGAACGTGGATTTTTATTGGTTGTCTTTTGCTCTATGGAAATCACAGGGCTCAATCCTGTAATTTTATCCACATCAGGGCGTTCCAAGTTGCCCAAGAAGTTACGGGCATAGGCTGAAAATGTTTCAATATAACGGCGCTGGCCTTCGGCAAATATCGTATCGAATGCGAGAGATGACTTGCCGCTTCCACTCAACCCGGTGATAACAGTCAGGCTGTTGCGGGGGATTTCAGCATCAATGTCTTTCAAATTATGTACACGCGCTCCGTATACATTGATATATTCTGTTTCTTCTTGCATACTTTAATTAATGAATTTGTGCAAAAATAACGGTTTCCCACCGAATATCAGTCGAAAAGATGTATTTTTCAGTTTTGAAATGCACAATATTATTTCTTAACGCAATCCTTTGGTTAAAATAGGACAATATTGCTAACTTTGCAGCTACTTTGGGAAATTGTAAACATAAACCAACGATTACTGAATGAAAACAATCAACCGTATTTTTTGCTCCCTACTGTTTGCCGGCGCATGCAGTTTCGGTGTAAATGCACAAGAAAACCAGTCATATTTTCTGCATACAATAGAAAAAGGTCAAAGCTTATATTCCATTGCCAGCATGTACAACATCAGCCAAGCGGATATAGTACAACTAAATCCCGGCAGCGATGACAAGATATATGTGGGACGCACCTTACGCATTCCGCGTACGGATGCCAATTCGCAAAAGGAAACTTTTCATACCATAGCTCCCGGTGAGACTCTATATCGCCTGACCGTGAAATATAACGTATCCGCCAAAGCCATATGCGATGCCAATCCCGGACTGAGTGCCGAAAACTTCCGCATCGGGCAGGTAATTCAGATACCTTCTTCTACAGACGCGACAACCGCCACCGCAAACGCACCGGAACTTTCCGGCACATCTGCAGGGACTGTATCTGTTCAAGCTCCGGTACAATCACGTTGCCGCGATATGCACAAGGTAAAACGCAAAGAAACAGTATTCAGCATCAGCCGCGAATATGGCATCACTGAGGCCGAACTCATTGCCGCCAATCCGGAGTTGCGGGGTGAGAATAAAATAAAGAAGGGATCATTCCTCTGTATCCCCTATCCATCTTCCCAAACGCAGCAAAGCACACACCCCCAAGCTGTGCCAAGCAACAGCGAACTATTCAGTGAAAACAAAAAGAGCAATGAGCGCATCAATGTTATCAAAGCTGCCGTTATCCTTCCGTTCCTACCCGACGGGGCAAGTAAAAGCGAATCCGCAAAAATGGTGGAATATTATGAAGGTTTCCTCATGGCGGTAGACAGTTTGAAGCGTACAGGCACTTCCATCGACCTTTATACTTACAGTACCGGTCCTGCCACATCATCCCTGAACTCCATACTTGGAAAAAACGAGATGAAGGATATGGATATTATTTTCGGTCCGCTACACCAGCAACACATCAAGCCGCTGGCCGACTTTGCCGACAAGCATGATATACGTCTGGTCATACCGTTTACATCCAAAGACAATACCGTATTCCGTAATCCGTCGGTGTACCAAATCAATACGCCCCAATCCTATCTCTATTCAGAAGTGCACGACCACTTTGTCCGCCAGTTCCCTAATGCCAATGTCATCTTCATCGAAGCCAGCCAAGGCACTAAAGACAAAGCGGATTTTATAAAAGGGCTGAAGGAGGAACTGCTCAACCGCTCCATACCGATGAAATCTTTGAAAGAAGATGCTACCGTAGAATCATTGAAAGCCGTACTGCGTGACGACCGCGAAAATATCTTCATCCCCACTTCCGGAAGTAACGTCACACTGATTAAGATACTTCCGCAGTTGACGTTATTGGTACGCGAAAAGCCCGACAACCGCGTACATCTGTTCGGCTACCCGGAATGGCAGACTTACACAAAAGATCATCTTGAAGCCTTCTTTGAACTCGATACATATTTCTATTCATCTTTCTATACGAACAATCTGTTGCCGGCAGCTATCAACTTCACCAAGAGTTATCGCAAATGGTATGGAAAAGAAATGGATGAGCGTTATCCCAAATTCGGCATGTTAGGTTTCGATACAGGTTATTTCTTCCTCAAAGGGTTGTCCCGATACGGTTCCGGATTTGAAAAGAACTTGAACGGAATGGACCTCGTTCCCATTCAGACCGGATTCAAGTTCCAGCGCGTAAATAACTGGGGCGGATTTATCAACCGGAAAGTATTCTTTGTGCATTTCACCAAAAACTTTGAATTGATAAAGCTCGATTTTGATTAAAGAGACGGCACTACAGCCATTAGGTCATAGCAATTCGCAATTTTAGGAAAATGAAACTAAAAACAATTATAGGAACAGCACTCTTGGCAGGTATGTGTGCCTTGCCGGCAAGCGCACAGGTGGGCGAACAACGCCATAACTTTTCTGTGGGCATCAACGGCGGTATCAACCTGAATAGTGTAAGTTTCTCTCCCAGAGTCCGCCAAAGCAATCTGATGGGCATCAACGGAGGACTGACAGCCCGTTATATTTCCGAGAAGTACTTCAGTATGATATGCGGTGCGCAAATAGAGCTGAACTTCTCCCAGCATGGCTGGGATGAATTTTACCAGGACTATCCCGAACTGCAATACACACGCAAGATGAACTATGTAGAAATTCCTTTCCTTGCGCATCTGGCATTCGGAAAAGACAGGGGGCTGCAATTCTTTATTCATGCCGGGCCGCAGATTGGCTTCTTCTTAGGAGACAGTTATACAATTAGCGGTGACTGGGACAATGATACGGGAATAACCGTTGAGCAACACGACAAAGCTGTAGATAACAAGTTTGACTATGGTATTACGGGCGGGGCCGGCATAGAGCTTCGTACCAAAGCTGGAAACTTTTTGGTAGAAGGCAGATATTATTATGCTTTGTCCGACTTTTACAGTAGTACTAAGAAAGACTATTTCTCCCGTTCAGCCCATGGAGTTATCACGGCTAAAATCACTTATTTATTCGATTTAAGAAAATAACGGTTCAGTTGTAGTTCTTGGGGGATTAACGTTTTCTAATTCCCCTTTATGTATACACATTCGCTAATCTGAAGAGGAAGTGATGTACATCACAATTTATTTTGATATACGTCAAAACGGATTATGATATACATCAAAACAGGGAATATTCTTGGATTTCAGTTTGCGCCTGTACCCCTTCCACCCTTCCGAATCCTCCTGTTTATACGGGATAGCGGGTGGAACCCGCTTTTTACTTCCCCAATGACACATCTCAGCTCTCTAAACCACACACTTCAACTCCCTAAACCACGAGCATTTGTCCTGCAAACCACAGGCATTTGAGGAGCTGAGGTGTGTGGTTTAGGGAGCTGAGATGCGTCATTGGAATTGCCGGAATATGCAGTCTGTGATATGGGGTTCCACCCGCTATCCCGTATAAACAGGAGGATTCGGAAGGGTGAAAGGGGGTGGCATGAAAGCAACACGGCTTCTGCCAACAATTGCAATTGATTTGTTTGTGCCACAAGACAAAGCTCGAACTTTTATTACACTAAACAAAATCTCCACGAATTCTCTACCGCTCCGTTTTTTACCAAGCTCTCAAGTTTTCAAACTGAGCCAAAATAACGACAGGTCTGATAAATAAAAGAGGTGTCAAAATGTAAAAGTCCTATCATTAGCTTCGCTCAAAACATCTTTTGATTTTTACACTAAGGTATAATCTGTCATTCAGAGGAGCTTGCGACGAAGAATCTCCTCTCTAATGTATGCAGAGAAGAGATTCTTCACTGCGTTCAGAATGACAGAATGATAGGACTTCTATATTTTGACAACCCCTTTATTATTTCAATCTCCGCTTCTTATCGAAACAGACTCATTATCTCAATCTATCCGCAGCTTTCACCATCAGTTCGTCACGATAGATAGCACGGAAAGCCAAATAATTCAGTATGATACATACGGCAGGTAAACATAAAGCCCAACCCAACTGGAAACTCATTGCATTCAAATCGCCTTTCAAGATAAACATGAATACAAAGAAAGCAATGTAATAGCCTATCAGTAAAAGACTGCCGAATATCGTCATACGAACTTGCAGCATACGGTTACGGAACAGGAATATAGTGCATAGCGCAATGATTGCACTCAATAAAAGAATACCAAACAAGCCCCATGTAGACTGAAAACTCCCGTCGGCCAAAGTTACCCCCAGTGGTTTGAAAACATGAGCGGATATCCCATCCGAACCTATAAACTCTCCCACCGGCAAGCAGATAGCCACAACCAGCAGAATTGCTACTAACAATAAATAAACGGATTGAATACGTTGTATCATTACTGCAATTTCTCTTTTTCCTTAGAAGGATTACGATAATATACCTTACCTTCAAGATACTCCTGAGTAGCAATCAATGTAGGTTTCGGTAATTTCTCATAGTAACGGGAAATCTCAATCTGTTCGCGATTCTCGAATACTTCTTCAAGATTGTCATTATAAGAAGCAAACTCAGCCAGCTTCTTAGAAAGATCATTCTTGATTTCAACACTGATTTGATTGGCACGCTTACCAATAATCGCTACTGTTTCATATACATTACCGGTATCCTCACACAACTCCATCATATCGCGGGTCACCGTAGTAACAGGAGCATTTGTCTTTCTGTAATCCATAAATTTCTATCTAAATTAATTTTATTCTATAACGATGATAATCTCTCTTTCTATCAGTCTTTCAAAATCTTCTGCGCTTCCTTGAAAATGCGATCGGCATCTTTCATGTATTTGCTTTCAGGAAATTCATTTTTAAAAGCATAGTATTCATCTACCGTCTCGCGATAACGTTCGGCTCTCTTATCCTCCACACTATACACTGCCATTTCATATTTGGCACGCAGGATAAGAATAGACAAATCTTCACGCATATTGGTATAAGGGTAATCCTTCAACGCATTTTGTGCAGTGATAACGCAAGACTCATAGTTATTTCCCAAATAATTTCCTAAATTATAATAGAGTTTGGCCGAAAGATATTCTTTCATAACCAGCTTGTCCTGCAATGCGAAAATCATGCTTTGAGCCTCATCTTTTTTTGAACTGTTCGGGAAATATTCAAGAAACATCTGCAATTGCTGAATTGCATTATATGTACTGGACTGGTCCAAACGGGGTTCCGGTGTATCCAAATACAACGCCTTTCCTGCATGGAAACGCGCCAATTCAGAAAACGTACCACGCGGATACACATTGTAATATTGGGTAAATGTCTGTGCGGCAGTCTGATAATCATTCTGGTTATAATAGCTCATACCCAGCATATAAAGTGATTCTTCCGCTTTATCAGTACCTTTAAGAATAGCAATCAATTCATTCAGCAAAGTTGCAGCACGATTGTACTGGCCTTTTGCAAAGTAATTCTTTGCCGCTTCGTACTTGTATTCGTAGTCTGTGCTTTTCAGCAACTTGTTGTATTCTCCACATGAGGAGAGCAGCAGTGCTGCAAGCAAAGTTATAAGGATGTTCTTCTTCATTACTTTTATTCAAATAATGCGCAAAGATAGAGGTTCGCATCGAATTAAACAACGATACGCACCTTAATTTTTCAAAAACAAAGACGAAGGGAGAAAGATAATCGATGAATAGGGAAAGAAAAAAATAATAGAGTGACAGAAGGGTAAAGTGATGCAAGATAATAAGATGACAGAGCAACAGAGTGATGAGGTACTGAAATTATACCCTATCACTCTGTTATTTTTCTTCCTTTTTACAGTTTATATAAATCGCTTGCAGCGAGTAAATCCACCTTTTTCTCCGTCAATACCCGGATACAGTTTTCCATATCATTGGGACGGATAATAACATTGGCAGTCTGTCCGTTGGCAAAAGAGTACATATATTCAATAAATACACCTTCATCAGACAGGCAACGAAGCACTTTTGCCAATGAACCCGGAACATTGGGACAGCTGATTCCCACCACATCTGTTACGTTTACGGCAAAATGATTGTCCTTTAAAGCCTTATACGCTTTATCCGGTTCGGAGACGATACCGCGAAGAATACCGAAATCGGCATTCTCGGCTATGCAGAGAGCAGAAAGATTAACACCTTCTTGGGCAAGAACTTCCGTTACCTCCGTAAGGCGACCGGACTTATTTTCCAAAAAAATAGAAAGTTGTTTTGCTACCATAAGTTTACTATTTGAGGATTTACAATTTACGATTATCTATTACGCGTTTCGCTTTACCTACACTGCGTTCAATACTGCGTGGCTCTACCAAACGGACATCTACGCCCAAGCCCAATACACTCTGCAAACGTGCAGTAAGTTTCTTTTTCAAAGCCAGCATCTTGTTAATCTCATCGGAGTAATATTCCGGACGGACTTCCACTTGCAGTTCCATGGTATCCGTATTATTCTTACGGTCGACAAGCAACAAATAATGCGGTTCAAATTCAGGCATTTCAAGAATAACAGATTCAATCTGTGTGGGGAATACATTCACACCGCGTATAATGAGCATATCATCACTACGCCCGAGAATACGATCCATACGTACCAGTGTACGTCCGCAAGCACATTTTTCATAGTGCAAAGCCGTAAGGTCTTTGGTGCGATAACGCAGCAACGGCATACCTTCTTTGGTTAGGTGAGTAAATACCAACTCGCCTGTTTCACCCGGTGCAACCGATTCAAGCGTTTTCGGGTCTACTATCTCCGGGAAGTAATGATCTTCATTAAGATGTGTACCATTTTGGCATTCGCATTCGTATCCCACACCCGGACCCGCTATTTCGCTCAATCCGTAAATATCATAAGCCTTTATACCCAACTTCGTTTCAATATCCCGGCGCATATTCTCCGTCCACGGCTCTGCACCGAATGCCCCGACTTTCAACTTGAACTCTTCACGCGGAAAGCCCGAATCTTTAATGGCATCCGCCAGATACAGCGCATAAGAGGGCGTGCAGCAGAGTACTGTCGAACCGAAATCATGCATCAACGTAATTTGCTTCTCCGTATTACCGCTGGACATAGGAATAACAGAAGCGCCGATATTCTCGGCACCGGCATGAGCGCCTAATCCACCGGTAAAAAGCCCATATCCGTAAGACACTTGAAAAATATCCGAGCTGCCTGCGCCATAAGCTGTAAAAGCACGTGACAAACATTCCGACCAAGCTGAAAGGTCTTTACGCGTATATCCCACCACGGTAGGCTTTCCGGTCGTACCGGAAGATGCATGGATACGAACTATCTGACTCATAGGAACGGCACAAAGCCCGAAGGGATAATTGTCCCGTAAATCGTATTTCGTAGTAAAAGGAAGTTTCACAATGTCGTCAATGCTGTTGATGTCATCGGGAGTAATTCCCAGTTCCTGCATTTTCTTGCGGTAGAAAGGAGTATCATGATATACACGTTCCACTGTCTTTTTAAGACGAATGCTCTGAATTTTACGAAGGCTTTCGCGATCCATGCATTCGATACTTTCGTTCCAAATCATGTTTTTGTTGTATTACATTAATGGTTGTTATTAATTTGATACCGCAAAGATATGTTTTACTTACGAATTCACAAATTTTCGATGTAACTTTCCTATCTTTGCCCTACAATTCTGATGAAATGAACAAATTCGAGTTAACATCCGCCTATCAGCCCACCGGCGACCAGCCGGAAGCAATTGCGCAGCTTACCGAAGGTGTGCGTGAAGGAGTCCCTGCACAGACATTACTGGGTGTGACAGGTTCCGGAAAAACATTTACCATTGCCAATGTCATAGCCAACATCAACAAACCTACGCTCATATTGAGCCATAACAAGACGTTGGCAGCGCAACTATACAGTGAATTCAAAGGATTCTTTCCAAACAACGCGGTAGAATATTACGTATCCTATTATGATTATTATCAACCCGAAGCCTATCTTCCTTCTTCAGACACTTATATAGAGAAAGACCTCGCCATCAATGACGAAATTGACAAACTTCGGCTTGCCGCCACTTCCGCCCTGCTTTCCGGACGCAAGGACGTGGTAGTGGTATCTTCCGTATCGTGCATCTACGGTATGGGAAATCCGGCGGATTTTTATAATAACGTCATCGACGTGCAACAAGGGAAAAATTACAGCCGCAACGTATTCCTGCGCCGGCTTGTAGACAGTCTTTATGTCCGCAACGACATCGACTTGAACCGCGGTAATTTTCGCGTAAAGGGTGATACCGTAGACATTTACCTTGCCTATGCCGACAACCTTCTGCGCATAGTTTTTTGGGGAGATGAAGTAGACAGCATTGAAGAAGTGGACCCTATAAGCGGAGTTACAATCGCCCGGTTCGATGCCTACAAAATATATCCCGCTAACCTCTTTATGACGACCAAAGAAGCCACCCTGCGGGCTATCCACGAGATAGAGGACGACTTGCACAAACAGGTGCAGTGGTTTGAAAACGAGGGACGTCCTTTTGAAGCCAAACGCTTGCAGGAGCGGGTCACCTATGACATGGAAATGCTACGCGAACTGGGCCACTGTTCGGGCATTGAGAACTATTCGCGCTATTTTGACGGACGTGAAGCGGGTACTCGCCCTTACTGTCTACTGGATTTTTTCCCCGATGATTTCCTGATTGTCATTGACGAGAGCCATGTCAGTGTTCCGCAAATACGTGCCATGTATGGCGGTGACCGCGCCCGAAAGACCAATCTTGTAGAATACGGTTTCCGGCTTCCCGCCGCAATGGACAATCGCCCGTTGAAATTTGAGGAATTTGAATCAATGGCCAAGCAAGTGATATACGTCAGCGCCACCCCCGCCGACTACGAACTGATGCAATCCGAAGGTATTGTAGTGGAACAGGTGATTCGCCCCACCGGTTTGCTGGACCCTATCATCGAAGTGCGTCCCAGCCATAACCAGATAGACGACCTGATGGAAGAAATCCAATTGCGCATAGAACGCAATGAACGTACGCTCGTCACCACTCTGACCAAACGTATGGCGGAAGAGCTGACAGAATATCTTCTCAATAACAGCGTAAAGTGTAATTACATACACAGTGATGTAGACACGCTGGAACGCGTAAAAATTATGAGTGATTTACGTGAAGGTGAATATGATGTGCTTGTCGGTGTCAATCTTTTGCGTGAAGGACTGGACTTGCCGGAAGTTTCTCTTGTGGCTATCTTGGACGCGGACAAGGAAGGATTTCTCCGTTCTCACCGTTCGTTGACTCAGACAGCCGGACGTGCCGCCCGTAACGTCAACGGTATGGTTATCATGTATGCCGACAGAATTACGGACAGTATGCAGCTCACCATTGACGAAACCAACCGCCGCCGCGAAAAACAATTGAAGTACAACGAAGAACATGGCATTACTCCCCAGCAAATAAAGAAAGCAAAGAATCTCAATGTGTTTGCCGGTACGGAAGGACTCGCCGAAAGCGGAGCGGGTAAAGAAAAATCTTCCGCAACCACTCCCCGTCCCTATGTGGAACAAGACAGTACCGCTACACTCGCTGCAGACCCGATTGTTCAGTACATGAGTCGCGCCCAACTTGAAAAGAGTATTGAGCGTACCAAAAAACTCATGCAGGAAGCCGCCAAGAAACTCGACTTCATTGAAGCCGCTCAATATCGTGATGAAGTGCTGAAAATGGAAGACCTTCTGAAAGAGAAAACAGAATAGAGCCTAAAAAGCCGGTCTGCATCAAACTGTTTGATGTTGTATTTGTTACTCTTTGTATATAAATCATTTAACAAATAAAATTATGAATACAAAAAGAGGAACGGTAGCATTAACAGCCTTAGCTGCCCTGTTTTCATTAGGCATACAACAAGCGGGCGCATGTACGCGCGCCACTTACATCGGACCGGACAATATGGTTATCACAGGCCGTACGATGGACTGGAAAGAGGATATCATGAGTAACCTCTACGTATTTCCCCGGGGAATGGAAAGAGCCGGATACAATAAAGGTGAAACAGTGAAATGGACTTCCAAGTATGGCAGTGTCATCGCAACAGGTTATGACATAGGTACGTGCGACGGCATGAACGAAAGAGGACTGGTAGCCAGTTTGCTGTTCCTGCCGGAGTCCGTATACGACCGTCCCGGAGATACCCGTCCGGTAATGGGCATCGGCATTTGGACGCAATATGTACTTGACAACTTCGCCACTGTACGCGAAGCTGTAGACGAACTGAAAAAAGAGACCTTCCGCATTGATGCTCCCCAAATGCCTAACGGCTCGGCTTCCACCCTCCATCTGGCTATTACAGACGAAACGGGAAATACCGCTATTCTGGAATATCTGGACGGAAAACTGAGTATCCACGAGGGTAAAGAATATCAGGTAATGACCAATTCACCCAAGTATGAAAATCAATTAGCTATAAACGACTATTGGAAAGAAGTCGGTGGATTACAGATGCTGCCCGGAACCAATCGTTCCAGCGACCGCTTTGTACGCGCGTCATTCTACATCCATGCCATTCCGCAGACGGCAGACGCAAAGATTGCAGTGCCCAGTGTATTGAGCGTGATGCGTACCGTATCCGTTCCGTTTGGAATCACTACCCCGGACAAGCCCCACATATCTTCTACCCGTTGGCGTTCGGTCTCCAATCAGAAAGACAAAGTCTATTATTTCGAATCGACTCTCACTCCTAACCTGTTCTGGCTTGATTTGAAGAAAATAAATTTCAACCCTAAAGCCACAGTAAAAAAACTCTCGCTGACCAACGGAGAAATATATGCCGGAGATGCCGTAAAAGATTTGAAAGACAGCCCCTCTTTCACATTCCTGTTCCAGACACCCATTCTTTGATAAGAGCGTATAAATCTTTATTGAAAATACATATTTAAAGGGCTGCACCGTACGGACAAAAGGGTGCAGTCCTTTTTTGCATACCTGTTTTTCACGTTATCCTTAAGCCTTTCTCATGATTTTTATGTATGTTTGTAGTCAAACTTCAAAGCTGCATATCCAATGGAACTATTAGTATATAAAGCCTCAGCCGGTTCGGGAAAGACCTTCACACTGGCTGTGGAATACATCAAACTTCTGATTATCAATCCCCGTGCCTACCGTCAGATACTTGCCGTAACCTTTACCAACAAAGCTACGGCGGAAATGAAAGAGCGCATTTTAACACAACTGTACGGCATTTGGAAGGAGGACCCTGCATCGGACGCTTATCTGAAACGCATCAAAGAGGATTTGAATCCCTCTCCCCCCCCTGACAAAGAACTGCGCCAACGGGCTGGAATGGCATTGCAATATATGCTGCACGATTACAGCCGTTTCCGTGTAGAGACAATCGATTCGTTTTTCCAGTCCGTCATGCGCAACCTTGCCCGCGAACTGGAACTCAGCCCAAACCTTAACATCGAACTGAATAACGCCGATGTGCTGAGTGACGCTGTCGACAGTATGATTGAAAAACTGACTCCCTCTTCGCCCGTACTTGCTTGGCTGTTGGATTACATCAATGAACGCATTGCCGATGACAAGCGTTGGAATGTCTCCAGTGAAGTCAAGAGTTTCGGACGGAATATCTTCGATGAAAGCTATATAGAACGTGGTGAAGGGCTTCGTCTCAAACTTCGTTCTCCAGAAACGATAAAACTCTATCGGAATGTGCTACGCGAAATGGAAACCGACGCATTGGAACAGATGAAAGGCTTCTACGACCAATTTGAAGGCGAGTTAGACGGTCACGCCCTCGTACCCGAAGACTTAAAAGGCGGTGCACGCAGCATAGGCAGCTATTTTCGTAAACTGCGTGACGGACGATTGACAGACAAGGATGTACTGAACGCTACCTTACAAAACAGCTTGGCAGATGCCAAGAACTGGGCAACAAAAACATCCTCCCGCAAGGATGAGATTATCCGTCTTGCGGAAACCAGCCTGATACCCTTGCTTCAAGATGCGGAAAGACTGCGTCCGCAGAAAAGCCGTACGATAAACAGTTGCCGTCTCTCGTTGCAACATCTCAACAAATTGCAGTTGCTCAATCATATTGATGAAGAAGTGCGCACACTGAACCGCGAACATAATCGGTTTCTGTTGTCAGACACCAACGCCCTGTTACACAAATTAGTGCACGAAGGCGATTCTTCTTTCGTATTCGAAAAAATAGGCGCCAACATCCGCAATGTTATGATAGACGAGTTTCAGGATACAAGCCGTATGCAATGGGATAATTTCCGGCTACTGTTGCTCGAAGGGCTGTCGCAGGGAGCAGACAGTCTGATTGTGGGTGATGTGAAACAGTCCATTTACCGCTGGCGCAACGGTGATTGGGGAATATTGAACAGCTTAGGAAGCAACCAATCCAAACCTCAATTCTGCGACACCAGTCCCCAACTCTCTTTTCCTTTCCCGGTGCGCGTGGAAACATTGAAGGTAAACCGCCGAAGTGAAACGAATGTCATCAATTTCAACAACTGTCTTTTTACCGCTGCGGTCGATTACCTGAACTCTTTGCACTTGGAAGAACTGAAAGAAGAATGCTTCCCGCTGAAACGCGCCTATGCCGATGTAATCCAAGAATCTCCTAAAACAGACAGCAAGGGTTATGTCAAAGTCTCTTTCATAGAGCCTGACAAAGAACAGAACTATACCCAAAAAACTTTATCCGCTATGGGCGAAGAAGTACAAAGGCTACTCTCGGAAGGTGTGAAACTAAATGATATTACCATTCTTGTACGCAAAAATAAAAACATACCGCCTATTGCGGACTATTTCGACAAAGAGTTACACCTTCCCGTTGTATCGGATGAAGCGTTCCGCTTGGATGCGTCTCTTGCCATCTGTATGCTGATAGATGCTCTACGCTATCTGTCGAATCCGGAAGAAAAGATAGCGAAAGCTTCGCTAATTACAAATTACAAATTACAAATTACAGGTGGAGATAAGGCAGAACCGGCAGACTGGCACGACATATTAACGGCTGATGCACGAACAGCACTCCCTGCAGAATTCGTCTCCCGTATGGATGAACTACGCCTGATGCCTCTATACGAGCTATTGGAAGAACTGTTTACACTATTCAACATGGGCGGCATCGAAAAGCAAGACGCTTATCTGTTCTCTTTCTTCGATGCAGTGACGGAATATCTGCAAAACAATTCCTCCGACCTCGATGGCTTTATCCGTTATTGGGACGAAACACTTTGCGCCAAGACAATCCCCAGCGGAGAAATGGACGGCATACGCATCTTCTCCATTCATAAGTCCAAAGGATTGGAATTCCATACCGTCCTCATCCCCTTCTGCGACTGGAAACTGGAGAATGAAACATATAACCAGCTCGTGTGGTGCACCGCCCCCGAACCACCTTACAACGCAATAGACCTTGTTCCCGTCAACTACTCTTCCACGATGGCGGAGTCTGTTTACCGTCAGGATTATCTTGACGAACGCTTACAATTATGGGTGGACAATCTAAATCTGCTTTACGTAGCATTTACCCGTGCCGGAAAAAACCTGATATTATGGAGCAAGAAAGACCAGAAAGGCACAATGGCAGAACTTCTTTCCGCCGCACTGCCTCAAGTTGCCCAAGCGGGTGAAGGCAGTTGGGATGAAGAAGAGAGCATTTATGAAAGTGGAGAGGTATATCCGTCGGAAGAAGAGAATGACAACAGCCAAGCCCTGAACAAGCTTGCACAGAAGCCCGTTAAACTTCCGGTGCATATGGAAAGTATGCGCCACGACATCGAGTTCCGCCAGTCCAACCGTTCCGCCGACTTCATAGCCGGAGTAGACGAAGCCAAGTCCAGCCGGCGTTTCATCAATCGGGGACGTCTGTTGCACACTTTATTCTCTGCCATCGAAACGGAAGAGGATATTGACGATGCCATCAGCCGTCTGGTATTCGAGGGTATCATAGGGCGCACCGAAAAAGAAGAGGAAATACGGGAACTGACCCTCAGGGCGTTCTCGCAACCGCAAATCAAGGATTGGTATTCGGGTAGTTGGCAGTTATTCAATGAATGCGACATTATTTGGCAGGAAAACGGAGAACTGCGCAACCGCCGTCCGGACCGCGTGATGATGCGTGGCGGAACAATCGTGGTTGTAGACTTCAAGTTCGGCAAACCCAATAAAAAATATAACAAACAGGTACAAGGATACATAGATTTACTCATCCGCATGGGGTATGATGCAAATACTATCAGCGGGTATCTGTGGTATGTAGAAGAAGAAATAATAGAGAAAGTATGAAAACGTTCCTTCAATTAGTAGCCCAAGACCTATATTCCAAAATAGGAAACGATCTGTCACGCACAGCTATCGTTTTTCCCAACAAACGCGCCAGCCTGTTCTTTAATGAATATCTGGCTGCCCAAAGCGATCGCCCGTTATGGTCTCCCGCATATGTCAACATCAGCGAACTGTTCCGCCAGCTTTCGCCCTTGAAACCGGGTGATCCTATCCGACTGGTGTGCGAGCTGTATAAAGTATTCCGTGAAGAGACTCATAGCGAAGAACCGTTGGATGACTTCTATTTTTGGGGAGAACTGCTTATCAGCGATTTCGATGACGTTGACAAAAACCTTGTAGATGCCGGCAAACTGTTCAGCAACCTGCAGGAGTTGAAGAATATCATGGACAGCTACGACTTCCTCGATAAAGAGCAGGAAGAAGCCATACAACAGTTCTTTCAAAACTTCTCCATCGACAAGCGCACGCAGCTCAAAGAGAAGTTTATCTCTCTTTGGGACAAGTTAGGAGATATTTACAGGAATTACCGGAAGAATCTCTCCGAACTGGGTATCGCTTATGAAGGTATGATGTACCGCCATGTCATAGAACAGCTTGACACAGACCGGTTGCGTTATGACCGCTACGTATTCGTCGGCTTCAATGTGCTGAATAAAGTAGAAACCCGCTTCTTCCGGCTTCTGCAAGATGCGGGAAAAGCCATGTTTTACTGGGATTATGACATATTCTACACCCGTCTGCCCCACGAACAGCAACCTCCATACATCCACGAGGCAGGCGAATTTATTCTGCGCAACTTAAAGCTGTTTCCCAACCAGCTGCCCGAAACAGCCTTTGACGTCTTGCGGCATCCCAAGAAAATCCGTTTCATCTCTGCTCCGACAGAAAATGCACAAGCCCGCTACCTGCCCAAATGGGTGCGTACTGTCATGAAAAACGACACCGAGACGAGTAAGGAGAAAGAAAACGCCATTGTATTGTGCAACGAATCACTGTTATTGCCCGTACTGCACTCTATCCCCCCGGAAGTGGAAAACGTCAATATAACTATGGGATTCCCATTGGCGCAGACACCTATATACAGTTACATCAACGCTCTTATGGAGTTGCAGACCACGGGATACCGCAGAGATACGGGACGCTATACATACGAAACAGTACTTGCCGTATTGAAACATCCCTATACCCGGCAACTGTCTACCATCTCCGAAGACTTGGAGAAACAACTCACTAAAAACAACCGCTTCTATCCTCTTCCATCGGAACTTAAGAAGGATGCTTTTCTTGAACAGATATTCACCCCGCAAAGCGGCATCTCTTCCATCTGCCGTTACCTCACCGAACTGCTGCGCGAGGTAGCCGTCGTTTACCGTCAGGAAAAGGACAAAGAAGATATTTTCAACCAACTTTACCGGGAATCACTATTCAAGAGCTACACTCTCGTCAACCGCTTGCTCAACTTGATAGAAAGTGACGGACTAAACTTGCAGACAGATACCCTGAAACGTCTGATGAACCGTCTGCTCACCTCGACAAACATCCCGTTTCATGGCGAGCCGGCTATCGGTATGCAAGTAATGGGAGTATTGGAAACGCGTAATCTTGACTTCCGCAACCTTATAATGCTGTCCCTTAATGAAGGCCAGCTTCCAAAATCCGGCGGCGACTCGTCTTTCATACCTTATAACCTGCGCAAGGCATTCGGTATGACTACCATTGAGCATAAGAACTCGGTATATGCCTATTATTTCTACCGCTTGATACAGCGTGCGGAAAATATCACCTTATTATATAATACGGCATCCGACGGCTTAAACCGAGGTGAAATGTCACGTTTCATGCTGCAGTTCCTTGTAGAGTCTCCACACGACATCTCACGCGAATATCTGGAAGCAGGACAATCTCCCCAACACAGCCGTGAGATAGAAATACGTAAAACAGATGAGGTATTGCTACGGATGTACAACACATACGACATCCGGCGACATCCGAATGCACTCTTTTCTCCTTCGGCACTCAACACCTACCTCGATTGCCGGTTAAAGTTCTACTACCGCTACGTTGTCGGGCTGAAAGCACCCGATGAGGTCAGTGCAGAAATTGACTCCGCTCTGT
Source organism: Bacteroides propionicigenes (assembly GCF_018390535.1). Lineage (GTDB taxonomy): Bacteria > Bacteroidota > Bacteroidia > Bacteroidales > Bacteroidaceae > Bacteroides > Bacteroides propionicigenes. The sequence continues at coordinate 99,224 of NZ_JAHBBW010000004.1, forward strand.
TCGGAACCATCTTCCACCGTTCTGCCGAACTGGTCTATCAAGACCTTACTGCCAATGGAAAGGAGATACGCAAGGAGGACTTGGAACAGCTGCTTCGCAATGACGTCAAACTGCAAACTTACGTAGATACCGCCTTCAAAGAAGAGCTTTTTCATGTACCCGCCAACGAACAGCCCGAGTATAACGGCACACAACTTGTCCACTCCCAAGTCATCGCATCCTATTTGCGGCAGCTGCTTCGCAATGACTTGCAGTATGCTCCTTTCCGCATGGAAGCCATGGAACAGAAAGTAACGGAAACCATCGAAGTAAATACCCCCTTAGGAATCCTGCCTTTAAATATTGGCGGAACGATAGACCGTATGGATAGTAAAAACGATACCCTGCGTATTGTGGACTATAAGACAGGCGGTACTCCCAAAACTCCCGAAAATATAGAACAACTGTTCACCCCTGCTGATAACCGCCCGAACTATATTTTCCAGACTTTCCTGTATGCCGCCATCATGTGCCGCAAGCAAACATTAAAAGTGGCTCCATCCCTGCTGTATATTCATCGTGCAGCGTCCGAAAGTTACTCGCCCGTTATAGAAATGGGTGCACCGCGCCAACCTAAAGTACCGGTCTATAATTTTGCATTTTATGAAGATGATTTTCGTGAACGGCTATTGACACTATTGCAGGAGATATACAATCCTGAAGAGCCTTTCACTCAAACAGAAGACACGAAAAAATGTGAATACTGCGACTTCAAAAGACTATGTAACAAGTAAAGCGATGGGAATGTGTCAAAACAAAAACTCGCTTACTGCTTGTTTCTTTTTAGGCGCGGATTACACGGATTTCACAGATTTTCTTTATTCTTTTTCCGTGAAATCCGTGTAATCCGTGCCTAAAAGAGATGTTCAAGTGTATTTTGACACACCCACACCACTTATCACCTTTTTCATTTATTTCTTCAACGGTATAGAGAAGTAGAATGTAGATCCTTCTCCCTTCTTGGATGTGAACCACAGCTTACCGCCATTCTTTACTACAAAGTCCTGACATAACAACAATCCCAATCCGGAACCTTCTTCGTTGTTTGTACCGAAAGTACTGAAATGCGTGTCGGTATGCAGCAATTTCTTCTGCCCCTCTTCGTCAATGCCGCAACCGCTATCCTTTACGCTGACTACTACCACATCTCCTTGTTCCTCCATTTTCACCAGTACTTCGGAATTCTCGTTACTGAATTTAATGGCATTGCTCAACAGATTGCGAATAACAGTTTTCAGCATATCAATATCGGCGCAGACGGGTAACTTCTCCGGCTTCTCTTCGCGAATGGTAATCTTCTTCAAACCGGCTACCATATTGAATACATCAATCACGCTGTCTACCACCTCCACTACATCAATATCCTGATAAACCACACTCAGACTGCCTATTTGACTTTTTGTCCATTTCAACAGATTATCCAGTAATGAGAATACATCTTCCGTTGTCTGGTTTGCCATTGTCAGCAGTTCGTACATTTCACTGCCAATCTTCTCAACAGGCAGATTAAGAATCAGCATATTCAGCACCATTTTGATAGAACCCATCGGAGAACGCAAGTCATGGGCTATTACAGAATACAGCTTGTCGCGTCCGGCAATGGTACGCTGCAACTCTTCCGTCTTCTTCAAAATAATGCGTTTGGCTGCCACCAATGAAATCTGGTGAGTTACACGAATTATCAATTCTTCCTTATTGAAAGGTTTGGATATAAAGTCATTAGCCCCTACTTGGAAACCCTTCACAATATCTGTCGTACTGTTCAGCGCAGTCAAAAAGATGATTGGAATATCTGCCGTGTCGGGATTGGACTTGAGACGCTGTGCGACCTCAAACCCGCTTAAATCCGGCATCATTACGTCCAGCAGCACCAAGTCCGGATGTTCTTTATCCACCTGCTCCAAAGCCTGCTGTCCGTTGTTTGCCGTAGCAATCGCAAACTTCTCATTTGTCAAGAGTACTTTCAACAACAATACGTTGGACATCACATCATCTACGATGAGGATTTTGTACTCAGAAGGATTTATTTCCATGTTCATCTTTATATTATATTTTTCCCGCTATTGATACTATATTTATTCAAGAACGATATCTACTGAAATATTCAATCATATGGCGTAACCCTTCTTCCAATTCAATAGTGGGCTGCCAATCCAATTTGTTTTTTGCCAACGTAATGTCCGGTCTTCGCTGCTTAGGATCATCGTTCGGCAATGGATTGAATATCAATTTCGACTTAGAACCTGTCAGCTTAATAACTTTTTCCGCCAAATCAAGAATAGAGAACTCGTTCGGGTTACCCAAATTGATCGGCCCCACAAATTCATCTTCCGTATTCATCATGCGTACCATTCCTTCTATCAAATCGTCCACATACTGGAAACTACGAGTTTGGGCACCTGAACCGTAAATCGTAATGTCCTCGTTCCGCAATGCCTGAACCACAAAATTAGAAACCACTCGCCCATCGTTAGGCAACATACGCGGACCATATGTATTAAAAATACGTATAATCTTAATGCGTATCCCGTTCTGGCGGTGATGATCCATAAAAAGCGTCTCGGCACAACGCTTGCCTTCATCATAGCAAGAGCGGATTCCGATTGGGTTTACATTCCCCCAATAACTTTCTACTTGAGGATGTACGACAGGATCACCATAGATTTCGCTGGTTGACGCCTGCATAATCTTTGCATTTGTCTTTTTCGCCAGCTCCAACATATTAATAGCTCCCAACACGGAAGTCTTTATAGTCTTTATCGCATCGTGCTGATAATGTATCGGAGATGCGGGGCAAGCCAAATTATAAATCTCATCGACCTCTGCCTTATAAGGAAACTCAACATCATGAAGTACAAACTCAAAATGGGAATTCCCTTTCAAATGCTCTATATTCTCCTCTGAACCGGTAAAAAGATTATCCAAGCATATTACCTTGTGACCGTCCTTAATCAACCGAGTACACAGATGGGAGCCTATAAAGCCGGCACCGCCGCTAACTAATATTTTTTTCATGCAGCACTATATTCTACGTCCGAAGACTATACAACCAGTTTATTCTGTTTATGTGCTGACAAATGTAGGCGATTTGGTTAAATTATGCAAGTTTGCAAAAGAATTATTTTGAATGTTAAGGAATATATTCCGGCTTATTATCAGGAATACTGAAATCTTTATTGGCAAATAAGTCCGCCAACCCTGAAATTTGCTTCAAACGAAGTAATTCGTCACGATCCATTCCTATATTTTTCATTATCCACTGATCGGACATCCCGGCATGATCCAATTCGGCAACAATGTTGCACATTAGTTCGATGTTATGCGTTCCGCGCGCACGATTATGGCGAATGGTGGATGCCATACGGTTAGACAGTTCCTTGTCTATCACTACAACCGGCAACAAACCGTTTTCACGCTGGTAAATCCGCTGGGAAGTCTTCAACACCTGATAACGATGGTATCCGTCCACTAAAATATAATTATCTTTCTCCTTATCATAATAGCAGACGCAAGGCATCGTAAAGCCGTCTTCCCAAATAGACAGTTCCAACAATTTCATTTCGGGCGGCGCCACTACATTCGGGTTGTAATCATTAGCTTGTATTTTCTCTATAGGAACTGCTTTCACACCATATACCGGACTCTTATCTACACTCATAACATCATATTTTTGAATTGTTCCATTATTTTGTCTCGTTTGTATATCTCTTCTTTTGTCAGTGCAAATCCCATGTACTTACACGCATGGTCATTCTTCAGGATGCAAATGCACATACGTTTATAGGTAGGTATTTCCCGGAATTCTGCAATATCAATATCGTCCAGATAATCCATACGGACGGGTTTCTTGTTTGTTTTGTAATTGGTATAGTTCACCACTTCGATAGGGATGCCTGCGTCTTGCAGTTTCTTGATAGTATTCTCGCTAAGGCACCCTCCTTTAGTTCGCCAGAATTCGATGCTGACAGTCAGCTTTTTCAAATAGTTGCGCCGGGCTTCTTCGGGTAACGTAGAGAGCAGGAATTGCATAAAACTCTTCCAAGTATACCCCTCAGGTATCCGTACACTCTGCCATCCCATGGCATGGGTTCCACCGTAAATACCCGTAAAATTCACGCCATTGACACGTCCTATCATCTTTCCCCAAGTATTAGGGTCTATCACTTTATACAACGCCAAACTTTCCTGTGCTTCGCAAAGGAACGGACTTGCCACACGCTGACGTTCTATATTGACTCCCGCCTTATAATACAAGTCGTATAAATGATTGTAATCGAAACCAAACTTTCCATTGGCCGTCCAAATGTCCGTCGTTTTCCAATCGTATATGGGGTACGCATTATATATGTCATTACCGATTTTAGAGGTCCACCTGTAATTATGGTACATTTGGTATTTGCGATTTAAATGGATGCTGCGCCAACGGTTAAAGCTCTCCTGCGTACGGATGCCTATAAGGAAACAAGTACGCACCGCATCTTTTCGCAAATGCAACCATTTGGCAAAATGCATTTGGTATTCGTAATCCCACATATTCTCCGTATAGAAAGGGAAAGCCTCCTTTGTATAGGCCCCCGGGGGCATCTGGCGTACCCAAAGCTCTTTCATATCCTCATCCCATGGCCGCCAATAGCTTTGATACATAGATGTACAGGTTGTAACTTTGAAAGGCACACATACCCGATAAACCTCTAAGATATCCTTATTGGCTTCTAATATACGATCTACATAGTCTATGGTTACGGTATACTGTATCTCATAGTCCATATGAAACACACATATCTTTCGCTTCAGGTTATTGCGCCGGATATAATCTATGCACAAGTTCAGCAGTACACCGCTATCCTTACCACCGGAAAAAGACACGCATATAGTATCAAACTCCCTAAAAATCAATCCCAAACGTTCCTGTGCAAGTTCGTATACATTTTTAGATGTGACCATAGTTATCTGTCTTTTTTCATTTTCACATAACGGGTCCAGACTTTCTCCTCCGAAAAGCCCAACTCTTTGAAAAGAGAGCAATGTTCCATGAAAGTAACCGAAGTCAATTCTTTACTCGAATCCGTTTCTGATATGACTTTTTCTAATAACAGTTTTAGTGTATCCTCATTATTACCTTCCACATAATAATTATTGATAACATACTCTTTCTTCTTTTCTTCTACCGGTATAAAACCTATAACGTTCTTTTTGTCTATTGCCACAAACCAGACAAAGTCTTCCGATGTGCGAAATGGATAGTTATAATTCTGTTTCAGTATTTCCGGATTCATCACCAATGGCGCCACGAGCTCGTACAGCCGTCTGTCTGTTCCTTGTAGTTGTGTAATCTGTATCATTGTAGTGTTGTCAGGCCAATTTTTCTTTTAATGTTCAAAGATAAATATTAAACTTTATAAAATGAGCGGCTTTTAAATAGATTTAAGAATTGAGCGTCTATTTGTCACAAATTATTCTATTTTTGAGAATACATCACAACTAACTGTCAATCAGATATATACAAACAACCTATCTCAGTATACGACTGAGACACCCTGAGTGTACGGCTGAAGCCCCCCTCTGTCTGATGTAAGTTTTTTAGGCAATAGATCTCGTACGCACTGAGAATAGGTGTATGCAACATTTATTCGAAATTTTCCACATTTTATCACTGTTTTCACCGACTTATTAAAGAATATTCATATATTTGCGCAGTTTTTAAAGAGTATTCCAAAGGTCTTTAAATTTATCCTATTTTTCCAGATTCTTTAAAAAGAATAAACCGCATAAACAAAACAATAATATCGATTATAAACAGTAAAAATTATGATGCTAAACACAAAAAAAAGACCGCTCATAGCTGCGGCTCTACTATTAACATCGTTAGGAATAACCACATCGTGCATCGATAATAGTTATGACTTAAACAAAGATATTGACATGACAGTCAATATAGGTGGCGAACATTTGGCAATTCCCGTAGGATATACGGAGAAAATAACGCTGGATAAAATCATTGAAATTGACGAAGGAGATGATTTGCAGGTATTGGAGAATGGAGAATACCATTTGCTGAAATCGGACAATATTGATGAGACAAATACATCGGTAAAGTTAGTGGACATAAATAAATCAGAGAATAATATTAGTCCAATTAGCATTATTAATGAAAATGAATTCCCTACAGATGTCGACTATACAGCAGAAAATGTAAAAAGTAACGGCTTCATTGATGCAACAGCCACAGAAATAGATCCGGCTGTAATAGAAATCGGTTCTTTGACAGCCATGGATGATGTAAACCTAACCTTGAAATTCAAGCTCGACGGTGCACTAAGCTATAATAAAGCTACAATTAAGACTATGGAAATTGCGTTCCCTGATTTTTTACAATTCAAAGAGCAACTTACCGACAATAAATATACTATAACCAATAAGGAAATTGATAAGAATAACGGTTTAGAGGTTGTATTGCATGTAACCGGATTTACATTTAGTGAACAATACGGTGAGGGGAAAAAAGTTGATGCCGGTACACTCTCGCTTCATGAAGCTGTAAATGTAGAAGCTACTGTTAACGTTACCGAAATCGATCTTTCAAAGAAAGCCTCTTTAAGTATCAAGCCGCAAATCACTCTGGACAAAATGACCGTAAACAGTATGCAAGGTACTGTAAAACCCGATATGAATGTAAAACCCACAGAAGTGGAATTAAGTAATTTACCGGATTTTTTACAAGATGACGATGTTCAACTGGATATTATCAATCCGATTTTCTCATTTAAAGCCAACAACCCCTTAAATACAAATATAGAACTGGATGGAGTTATGACTGGCTATAAGAATGGGACAGTTACTAAAAGCGTAAAAATAGGAAGCGGTAACGGTGGAGAGTCAATTATACTAAAACCAAGTGGACAAAACGAACAAACCATTTCTTTAACACGTATTGCAACCACAATAGAAGGGGTGACTAATGTTGTTGTACCCAATTTAAATGACATAATCGAAACTATCCCCGACAAAATAACCGTCGATTTGGAACCGGCTGTAAAATCCAATGACTATTATAATGTTGGCTTAGGGCAAGACTACATATTAAACAGTAGTTACGACATTGATGTTCCTCTGAGTTTCGGCAGCAATCTGAGAATTGTATACGAAGAGACCATTGACGACTTCGATCTCGACCTTGAAGATGTAGACATCAAAAAAGCGATTCTTTCAATAAACGCAGTCAACACCATTCCTTTAGCAATGGAAATCAAGAATGAGAACGTCAGCGCACTTGATGCGAATGGCAACGTGATAGAAGATATTGATGTAACCGTAGAAGGAACAATCACGGAAAGCAAAGATGGCAAAACTGAAGTTTCAAGCACGTTATCCATCAATCTCAACGCAACGGCAGAAGGTGCAATCAGCAAACTGGACGGTTTGAAGCTGAAAGTAACTGCTGTACCGGGACAAGCCACCGATGTTCAGTTATTAAGCTCACAGTGGATGCAACTGAAAGATATGAAGCTGAAAATACCTAATGGCATCAAAGTAGATTTGAATTAAGAAAAATATATTTCATGCGATACAAACTAAAGATTCAATAATCATATATAATGAAACGAATGAGAACAAATGTTTTAGCAATTATACTGTCCGGAGCAGTAGCGACACTTGCAATCAGTGACGCAATGGCACAGACACAGAACAGCCGTTCAACCTATTTTTTGGAAGGAAGCACTTACCGTCATGAACTCAATCCTGCCTTTATGGGCGAACGCGGTTATGTCAGCTTCCCCGGTTTGGGAAATCTTACAATCGGTGCACAGTCCACAGGTGGCGTAGGCGACTTTATCTTCAAGAAAGCCAATGGAGACCTCACCACCTTCATGAATGAAGAAGTCAGCAGCGCCGAATTCATGAAAGGACTGCCTAAAAGACTGAAAGTAGGCGTCAACATAGACGAGTCGATACTCTCCTTAGGTTTTCACGCTTGGGGCGGTTTCAACACATTAGGTATCTCCGTAAAGTCAAACACCAACTTCTTCATGCCCGATGAGCTCTTTAAGTTCATGAAGAACGGAGTAGCCAGCGAAACGGGAAGCAATTACAATGTGAAAAACCTGAATATCGTATCTACCAACTATGCGGAAATCGCTTTCGGCCATGCACGCGAAATCAATGAACGCCTGACAGTAGGCGCCAAAGTCAAGGCTCTCGTGGGATTGGCAAAAGCAACCATGCATATTGATGAGTTGAACATCCTCGCCTCTCAGGACAAATGGACTATCACTCCTAAGAATGCCGAACTCTATATGTCCGCCAAGGGTCTTATAATACCTACCAAAGGTGAAACCGGCAACTATCAGGAAGACGACTATACGCTGGATGCCGACGGAAACAGAACCCAAACATTGAAAGAAGGCACTGAAGGACAGATTTCGTATGATGATATGGATTTTGATACAGACAACCTCGGCCCCACAGGCTTCGGTATGGCTATTGATTTGGGAGCAACGTACAAGCTGAACGATGAATGGACATTCTCCGCCTCTCTGCTCGACCTCGGTTTCATATCTTGGAAGAATACAACTAAAGGAACAATGAGCAAGGACTTCACTTTCGACGGTTTCAGTGAAATCTCTGTAAAAGACGACGGAACTGATAGTAATCAAAAACTGGATACCCAAGTAGACGAATTGGTAGACGACCTTGCCGACCTCGCCAAATTTGACAAGGCAGGTGAAGGCATGAAACGTACCACCGCCCTCGCAGCCACCCTGCACTTGGGTGCACAATACACATTGCCCGCTTACGACCGTCTGAGCTTCGGTTTCCTCTCCACTACCCGTATGCAAGGTAAGCACTCATGGACAGAAGCCCGCGTTTCTGCCAATGTAGCTCCTCTCTCTTGGTTTGAAGCATCTGTAAACTATGCCTTGTCCAACTTCGGCTCCGATGCCGGTATCATGTTGAACTTCCACCCGCGCGGCTTCAACTTCTTCATCGGTGCAGACGTCCCCATGTGCAAATACGAACCGGCTTACTTCGCTCCTATCAGCCGTGCGCAAGTCAACGTAAACATGGGTATCAACTTCACTTTCGGACCCAAGCACAAGCGTAAATACAAAACGGTAGAAACTCAATCACTCTAAATTCATCAACTAAAACAAGAAGAATATGAAAAAAATATATTGTCTGCTGTTTGCCATGTTGCCACTGGCTGCATTTGCAGGTGAAGTAAAAGTCACCAAACCGGCATTGACTTTGGAGAACGATACGCTGACACTGGATTTCAAGTTCAATATGGAAGCCGTGAAAGTCAACAGTACTCAATCCTATGCATTTACTCCGGTACTGTTTGCCGGAAAGAAGTACAAAACCCTGCCGCCCGTTGTTGTAACCGGTAAGAAGAAATTCAAGATGCGCCATAAAGACCGCAAACTTGCCAAGAAAGGCTATTATGATGCACCTTATACCATAATTAAAGGAAAGTCTGCCGACCGCCAAAATTTGGTTAACTACACCGTATGTCTTCCTTATGAAGAATGGATGAACGAGGCGGATATGTGGATATTGCAGGAAGGCAGAAAAGACTGTCTGCTGGATTTACCCGAAATAAAGGTAATAGAACCGGTAGTTATCGTAGAAGAAGAGCCATTGCCACAGAAAGGGGCTATTTGCGAACCTTGTATGAGCATGGTGTCTTACCTTACTCCAACGGAAGAGCCTTTGAAAGTCCGTTCCGAACAAAACACCCTGTACATAGAATATGCAGTAGGCGGCACAGAATTCAAAGCTGATTTCAAGAACAACTCCACAGAGTTGCAAAAGCTGAAAGAAACTCTGAACCCGCTGACCGAAGGTGATTTGGTTACTTTCAAAGCTATCAACGTATGCGGATACGCTTCACCCGACGGCTCAGCCAAGACCAACGACCGCGTGGCTACAAAACGTGCCGACTCCTTCGCTCTTTATCTGAGAGGAAGCTATCACTTCCCTGACAGCATATTGAACGTAACTTCAGCCGGTGAAGATTGGGACAGCCTTATTAAGATGCTCGAAGAAGACAAACCTGCATATGCAGACAAGGCATTGGAAATCATCAACAAATACACCAACCTTGATGTACGTGAAGCCAGACTGAAGACCGGATTGGGAGCCACGACTTATCGCACCATGATAAACGAATATTATTCCCGTTTGCGCCGTCTGTCTATCTCCGTGGATTACGAAATACGTGAAGTCCGCAACTCCGAAGCGGCAACATTGATTTATACCAATCCCAAGATGCTGAACCTGCAGGAAATGTATGGTGTGGCCAAGAACTTCCAACCGGGCACAAAGGAATATAAGGAAGTTTATGAAATAGCCGCCACTAATTACCCTGCAGACATTGTGGCGAATATCAATGCCGCCTCCGCCAATATCGTTTACGGTGACTTTGACCGTGCCGGACAATACTTGGAAAGAGTAAAAGATGACCCTCGTGCATGGAACAACCTGGGAGTATTGGCATGGCTGTCCGGCGATACGGAAATCGCAAAGGAATGGTTTACCAAAGCCTTGACCGTAGAGCCTGAAAAAGCACAGGAAAACCTGAATAAGATGAAGTAACGTACATCTTGATATAACTCATAAGAGAGTTGCAATAGTGGGATTTTTCCCCTATATTGCAACTCTTTTAGTATAGATATAAGAAGACATGAAATACCTGATTCTATTCCTTACATTTGCCAAAATAGGAATGTTTACCATCGGTGGAGGATACGCCATGATACCACTTATTGAGCGAGAGATTGTAAACAAAAAATGGATGACTAAAAACGACTTTATGGAGATGTTCGCATTAACCCAGTCGCTACCGGGAGTGTTTGCGGTCAATATATCCATATTTGTCGGTTACAAACTGCACAAAGTAAAAGGCAGTTTGGTATGCGCTTTGGCTACCATACTACCGTCTTTCGTCATTATGATGCTGATAGCAATGTTCTTTGCCCGTTTTCAAGACAATCAAATTATGATACGCATCTTCAATGGCATTCGCCCGGCGGTGGTAGCCTTAATCGTATTTCCTTGCATTTCCGCAGTGCGTGCCTTGAAACTGAAATACTGGCAACTGGTGCTTCCCGCTATCGCAACATTGCTCATCTGGCAATGCGGACTGTCGCCTGTCTACATTGTTTTGGCAGGAATTGCCGGCGGGCTCATTTACACACTATGGTTAAAAGATAAACTTACAAAACTACAAGCATGATTTATTGGCAGCTAATCTTAGTATATCTAAAAATTGGAATGTTCGGATTCGGAGGTGGCTATGCCATGCTCTCATTAATCCAACACGAAGTAGTAGACCGCTATCACTGGCTCACACTCCAGCAATTTACCGACGTCGTAGCTATTTCACAGATGACACCGGGACCGATTGGTATCAACAGCGCCACATATGTAGGCTATACCGTTACTCAAAGCGCATGGGGAGCTGTTGCCGCCACCGTGGCTGTCTGCCTGCCTTCATTCATATTAGTACTGCTCATATCCTATTTCTTCGTGAAATGCAGAGACAACAAATACATCAAGGCTGCCATGTCGGGACTATTGCCAATGTCTGTTTCACTGATTGCCGCAGCCGCCTTGTTACTGATGAATAAAGAAAACTTCATTGACTACAAAAGCATTCTCATCTTTGCGGCTGCTTTCGGAGTGACTTGGAAGTGGAAGATACATCCTATCCTGCTGATAATACTTGCGGGAATAGCCGGATATATTCTATATTGACAGGTCTTTTACCGCACTTTTCCTGCGACAGACAGCATTTTGCGTGCATAGCACCAAACCACGCAATAAGCAGCCAACGGTACGATAAACGCTATCACCATTGTTGTATAATCGGCTACAAGCCCCATCAACAGAGGACCTACTACCCCGCCTACGGGAGACATCATCAAGAAAGAAGAAGCACGCTTGGTATGGTTGCCCAACCCTCTTAGAGAAAGAGCAAAAATAGTAGGAAACATTATAGCCTCGAAAGCATATCCGCAGAGCAACGCTATCAGTGACACCATACCGACATCAAGCAATACCGCCAAAGTAGTCACTACCGTTCCTGTAGCGCAAACCAACAACATTTTCTCTGCACGTACACGTCCCATAATCCAGCTACCCGCAAAACGTCCCAGCATAAACAAGCCCAATCCGCCAAACGAGAGTACCAGTGAAGCATCACGAGCATTCATCCAGCCCTGCTCTACTACATAATTGATAAAAAAGCTATTAATGGAAATTTCTCCTATTTCGTAGGCAAACAAAGCGAGCAGACCAAAGATAAAAAGTTTGTGTGACCACAGCCCTATCTGATGCCCTTCTTCATCCACCTCTATCCCATGCTCTATTTCGGGTAGCTTTATCCTTGAAAAAACCAGTGCTACTAACAATACAACTATCCCCATACCGACATAAGGCAGAGCCACATTACCCCCACTGCCATTCCCGTCTTCCGAAAACAAAAGCAACCCTGCCAATACAGGAGCGCAAATACATCCCAATCCGTTGAACGATTGTGCAAAATTCAAGCGGCTGGCAGCTGTCTCTTTTGCTCCCAATTCCGTAGCATAAGGATTGGCTGCAGTTTCCAAAAAAGTCAGTCCGCAACCAATGACAAAAAGAGCAAACAAAAACATATTGAACGACAGATAGTACTGTCCGGGAATAAACAATAACGACCCGATACCATACAGCAGTAATCCGAAAACCACCCCTCTGCGATACCCGAAACGGCTTATGAATAAGCCTGCAGGAATAGCCATAACAAAATATCCCATATACATCATTGCTTGGATAAAAGCCGAATGCGCTTTCGTAATATCCAGTAATTCTTGGAAATGTTTGTTCAGCACATCCAAAATGGCATGCGCAAATCCCCATAAAAAGAAGAGAGAAGTAATCAATATAAAAGGAACAAGATATTGTTCCCCCACCAACGGTATTCGTTTCTGTTTCATAATATCTTTTATCTGCCAATAAATGCGGCTGCAAAGATAAACAATAAAAACTTGTCCATAACCTATCCAATTTAAATAATTACCGCCCCCGGATACAGTTATCACAAAAGCATCACGAATAAGCCATATAGAGGCTATCTAAAGCCTTTTTTTTTGCAGAAACAACAAAAAAGCAAAGCTCTGAAATCCTTGAATTTCAGAGCTTTGCTTTAATTTGCTATTTGCTTTCGCGGTGCGTACGGGACTCGAACCCGTGACCCCATGCGTGACAGGCATGTATTCTAACCAACTGAACTAACGCACCAGAATTTCATTCTTTCATCGCTATCTCTCTCGATTGCGGTTGCAAAGGTAGGCGTTTTTTTTTAACCTGCAATAGCTTGAAAGAAAAAAAATCATCTTTTTTTTAACATTGGTTGATTATAAGAGATTTATGTTACCTTTGCATAGACAAAAAAAATAGAAATCATGAAAAATACCCCTATTGAACGTAAATTAATAGATGAAACTATCGAAGATTTTCATATTGCAGACTTTGCAAAAGCTACTATTCGCGAAGTAAAAGCTATCGCAGCTAAGGCAGAAGCTGATTCCGGTGTGGAATTTATAAAAATGGAAATGGGAGTTCCCGGACTGCCACCTTCGGCCGTAGGAGTAAAGGCGGAAATTGAATCTCTGCAAAAAGGGATAGCAAGCCTATATCCGGACATCAACGGTTTGCCGGCATTGAAAGAGGAAGCATCCCGCTTTATCAAAGCATTCATCAACGTAGATGTAGCGCCGGAAGGATGCGTACCGGTAACAGGCTCCATGCAGGGAACTTTTGCCTCATTCCTCACATGCAGCCAATGCGACGGGAAGAAAGATACCATCCTGTTCATCGACCCCGGTTTCCCCGTGCAAAAGCAACAATTAGTTGTAATGGGACAGAAATATGAAACCTTTGATGTGTACGATTACCGTGGTGACAAACTGAAAGAAAAGTTGGAAAGCTATCTCAAAAAAGGCAATATCTCCGCCATTGTTTACTCCAACCCGAATAATCCCAGCTGGATATGTCTGAAAGAAGAGGAACTCCGCATTATCGGTGAGCTTGCCACTCAATATGACGTAATTGTCTTGGAAGACCTTGCCTATTTCGCCATGGATTTCCGTCAGGACCTAAGCAAACCGTTCCAAGCGCCATACCAGCCTTCAGTAGCCCATTACACCGACCATTATGTCTTGCTCATATCCGGTTCCAAAGCATTCAGCTATGCAGGACAACGCATCGGAGTAAGTTGCATCTCGGACAAACTTTATCACCGGGCATATCCGGGACTGACACAACGCTATGGTGGCGGTACGTTCGGCACAGTGTTCATTCACCGCGTCCTGTACGCCCTTTCTTCCGGAACCAGCCACTCGGCGCAATATGCGCTTGCCGCCATGCTGAAAGCTGCCAATGAAGGCGAATACAACTTCTTGGACGAAGTAAAGATATATGGAGAACGCGCACGGCGATTGAAAGAGATTTTCCTGCGTCACGGTTTCCATCTGGTATACGACAACGACCTCGGAGACCCCGTAGCAGACGGATTCTACTTCACTATCGGCTATCCGGGCATGAGCAGCGGCGAGCTTGCCAAAGAGCTGATGTACTACGGCGTAAGCGCCATTTCACTGGTAACCACCGGAAGCCACCAAGAAGGATTACGCGCCTGCACCTCATTCATCCAAGACCATCAATATGCCCAGTTGGATGAACGTATGGCTATTTTTGCAGAAAACCATCCTATAAAATAGACCGTATATGCCTTTTACAGAGAATGAACGTTCAAAACCATGAAGACACTTCATTCTCTGTAAAACCTTAAAAACCCCAAGAAAGACACTTTTCTCGCAAAAAAGAGAAATATAATTTGCTCCTTTATAGAAAAATACTTAATTTGGGGGCATGTATATCAATACGGACATATTCAAAATAGAAACTAACCATATAGTTCCTACACGAGGAAAAGTTCTTATATCCGAACCTTTTTTGTGTGACCATATGTTCGGGCGAGCGGTTATTTTATTAGTAGACCATACACAAGACGGAACAATGGGATTGGTCATGAACAAACCGTTGCCTCTATTTTTGAATGATTTATTAAGCGAAATCGACTGCCGGGAAGATATTCCTATCTATAAAGGCGGTCCCATCAGCACCGACACCCTTTTCTATCTGCACACGCTGGATAACGTAGCAGACTCACTCCCGATAGCCAACGGATTCTATCTGAACGGCGATTTCACCGCCATCAAGCGATTTATGGCGGAAGGAAATTCTATAAAAGGAAAAATACGCTTCTTCCTCGGTTACTCCGGCTGGGAGCCCGGACAATTGAAGCAGGAGATAGAAGAAAATACCTGGCTGGTGGACAAAGCGGATATTCCCTCACTCATGGATGAAAAAGCCAGCAGAAGCCTATGGAAAGACGCGCTTGGCAAACTCGGCGGGAAATATGAAATGTGGTCACGCTTTCCGCAAATCCCCACCCTGAACTGACAGCAACCGACAAACCCGATTGCCGATTACCTTTTATCCGGTTCCGCACTCTCAGGACGAATACGCTGCATCAAAACAACATCCTTAAATTCGCCGCCTGTAAACCACCACTCTTTCAACAGTCCGCACTGCACAAACCCACAAGAGCCGAACAGACGCAGGCTCACGTCATTATCGGCAGCCACATGAACAATCAGTTGCTTCAGAAACAAAAAGCCAAAGGCATAATCACATAAAAGTTTCAAGGCATCGGAAGCATATCCATTCCCTTGATACTCCTTTCGCACCGCAATCCCCACCTCACCGCGGGAGTGCATCGGGGCAAAGTCCGTAACATCAATAGTACCCACCACGGCATCATCCTCGAGACGCACTATCATCATGCGAAGCTGACGGTCGGCAAACATATCGCATTGCGAGTTTTCCATGTATTGCTTCAGCACATACTTGGAATATGGCACAGAGAAGTTCGTGACATCCCACGTCTGCGGGTCATTCTCCATGGCATACATTATCTCCAAATCTTCCGGTTCCATGGCCCGGAGACGTACACGTTCACTTACAAAATAAGAAGGTTTCATTATTCTTTATCTATATGCAGTTCCTTACGCAAACGATTTTCACCCGGCAGGCAGAACAGCGACGCGGTCAGAGCAATCAAAGCGCAAAGCACTCCCTTATTGCTCAGCATCATATAATAAGTGAGAAATCCCGCCAATACCGGCACGGCAAGCAGAGCCAGACGCACTCCGCTCCACAGCGCGTACAAGCGCAGTGCATCCGTAATGGCAACAACATCTATTTTCTTAGCCAGCACCCACGAAAAAAGTTTCAGGGAAACGGGCACTAACGCAGCCGTAAGCAGAATCGTAACAGTCTCCGCAAAATACGTAGCGCGCACATCTCCCGCATAGGCGCCAACCCATTCTCCGCCCGTCTCTCCAAAAGCCACGAGGAATACGGGCAACATCCAGAAATATACAAACACCATCTTCGTGCGGGAAGCAACCCGCTTTATCTTTTCTTCCATACAATCATTTTTTTAAGTTATGTGTCATACCGCGCCCGTAAACGGAGTACGGTTCACAATGCTGCGTCCGAGCGTTACCTCGTCCGCATATTCCAGTTCGTCTCCCACAGAGATACCGCGCGCTATCACAGACAGCTTCACTCCCAACTTTTCCAGTTTGCGATAAATATAAAAGTTGGTCGTATCGCCTTCCATAGTAGTACTGAGGGCAAACACCACTTCCTTAATGCCACCCGCTGCCACCCGCTGCACCAGACTCTCTATTTCCAAGTCACCGGGGCCTATTCCGTCCATCGGCGAAATCACCCCGCCCAGCACATGATACAGTCCGCGGAATTGTTGCGTCGCTTCCACCGCCATCACATCACGTATGTTCTCCACCACGCAAATAACGGAAGAATCACGCTGAGGATTGGAGCAGATACGGCAAGTCTCCGTATCAGAAATATTATGGCACACCTTGCAGTACTTCACTTCATGCTTCAGCGTAACGATGGCATTGCCGAAAGCCTCCACCACCGCCGTATCCTGCCGCAGCAGATGAAGCACCAGCCTCATGGCAGTCTTCCGGCCCACACCCGGCAGTTTGGCAAACTCATTCACCGCTTTCTCCAGTAATATCGAGGGAAATTGTCCGTTCATACTTAAAGTTCTCCTATTGGCGGGCAAAGATAGAGAGAAATCCGCATTATGAACAAAGATTTTTGAAATAAGTGCTACCTTTGCAGGAAGAAACAAATTAAAAAACAGATAACAAAATGGAGATAACAAACGCTGAATTCGTCATCAGCAATACAGACGTAACCAAGTGCCCCGGCGGGACATTCCCCGAATACGCCTTCATCGGACGTTCCAACGTTGGAAAATCCAGCCTCATCAATATGCTGACAGGACGCAAGGGGCTTGCCATGACGTCCGCAACTCCGGGAAAAACCATGCTCATCAACCATTTCCTTATTAACAAGAGCTGGTATATCGTAGACCTTCCGGGCTACGGCTACGCCAAGCGCGGACAGAAAGGACAGGAGCAAATTCAGCGCATCATAGAAACCTACATCCTGCAACGCGAGCAAATGACCAACCTCTTTGTTCTCGTAGACAGCCGCCACGAGCCGCAAGCCATCGACCTTGCCTTCATAGAATGGCTGGGTGAAAACGGAGTGCCTTTTGCCATCGTTTTCACCAAAGCCGACAAGCTGAAAGGCGGCAGGATAAACAGCAACATCCGCCATTATTTGGAGAAACTGCACGAACAATGGGAAGAGCTTCCCCCCTACTTCGTCACGTCTTCCGAAAACCGTATGGGACGCGAAGAACTGTTGGGCTACATCGAACAAATCAACAAGGACATTAACTCCAAACTATAATTATTATAACCGAAATGAAAAGATTTGTTTTTTGGCACATATTCGTTGCCGCATTGCTAATGGCTTCCAATAGCCAAGCACAATCTCTGAAAGATTTATTAAACAAGGAGAACATCGAGAAAGTAGTAAGCACCGTAACCGGAAAAAGCACCGCCGGCATGGAAGGAACATGGGCATATACCGGTTCGGCCATTGAATTCGAATCGGACAACCTACTGCAAAAAGCAGGCGGTTCGGTAGCTGCCGGCGCTGCCGAAAGCAAGCTGAACGAGCAATTGGCAAAGGTGGGCATCAAAGAAGGACAAATGTCTTTCACCTTCAATGCAGACAGCACTTTCACAGCCAAAGTGGGTGCGAAAAGCATAAAAGGGACTTACTCCTACGACGCTTCCACACAGCATGCGAACCTGAAATTCATGAAGCTGATTCCGCTCAGCGCCAAAGTAAACTGTACATCCACCAGTATGGATTTGCTGTTCAATTCGGACAAACTATTAAAGCTGATTACCCTGATTTCCAGCAAGAGCAGCAATGCCACGCTTAAGACAATAGGCTCACTGGCAAACAGCTATGACGGCATGATGCTGGGCTTTGCCTTGAAAAAGGAATAAACACACCAATAGGGTTTTCGGATTGACCCGAATAACCCCTATAACGGAAAAACAAAAATCCCCGTAAGTATCATTACTTACGGGGATTTTTGCTTTTTTTTTTAATAAACTTAAATAGGAAAAGAGCGGAAAACGAGACTCGAACTCGCGACCCTAACCTTGGCAAGGTTATGCTCTACCAACTGAGCTATTTCCGCAAATGATGCCCTTCTTACAAAGAGCGTGCCCAGAACAGGACTCGAACCTGCATGCCTCTCGACACACGCACCTGAAACGTGCGCGTCTACCAATTCCGCCACCTGGGCAATCATTAAATCAAAGAAAGAGCGGAAAACGAGACTCGAACTCGCGACCCTAACCTTGGCAAGGTTATGCTCTACCAACTGAGCTATTTCCGCAATATGCTATGTGAAGAGAAGGAGACTCGAACTCCCACGACATAATTGTCACTACCCCCTCAAAGTAGCGCGTCTACCAATTCCGCCACCTCTCCAACATATTCTAAACATTTCACAGACCATTGCCTCTACCCTTGTGCCCAGAACAGGACTCGAACCTGCATGCCTCTCGACACACGCACCTGAAACGTGCGCGTCTACCAATTCCGCCACCTGGGCATTAGGTAATTGCAATCATTAAATCATAGACAAGAGCGGAAAACGAGACTCGAACTCGCGACCCTAACCTTGGCAAGGTTATGCTCTACCAACTGAGCTATTTCCGCGTTTGCGGTTGCAAAGGTAGATATTTTCCTTAAACCTGCAAACATTCTACGCACTTTTTTCACACATAAAATTGAACATTCCGTCCAATGTGAAAGCAGACTTTTGATTATCAACTCATTCGGTCACGATAATCTTCGTAAGAAAATTGCTTGAACACATCAGCTTTCCCCTCTTTTGTCCA
This sequence comes from Bacteroides propionicigenes, assembly GCF_018390535.1. GTDB lineage: Bacteria > Bacteroidota > Bacteroidia > Bacteroidales > Bacteroidaceae > Bacteroides > Bacteroides propionicigenes. Next base: position 118,687 of record NZ_JAHBBW010000004.1, read on the forward strand.
CATGGCGATGGCGGGATGATGAATTCCGTTGAACATATTTGTCTTCACCATCGTATAATGTATCATATCTTCAAAAATGATTCTTTCGCCGATTTGCAGTTCATGGTCGAAGCTCCACAAGCCCATGTAGTCGCCGCTCAAGCAAGAATTGCCGCCCAAACGGTAGACGTACGGGCCGCCATCCCCCATTTCAGCACCCCGGACGGCAGGCTGGTAAGGCATCTCCAGGCAGTCGGGCATATGGCAGGTGAAGCTGACATTCAGGATGGCGGTACGGATGCCGCGATTCTCTACAATATCCACTACTTCGGAAGTCAGCACTCCCGTCTGCCAAGTAAACGCAGAGCCGGGCTCCAAGATAATACGCAAATGGGGATAACGCTCTTTCAGTCCGCGTAGCAGACTAACCAGATGTTCTACATCGTAGTCCTTGCGCGTCATCAGATGCCCGCCGCCCAGATTCAACCACTTTATTTGCGGAAACCAGCGGGAGAACTTCGCTTCCAGATGCTCCAACGTGCGTTCCAGTTCGTACGAGGACGACTCGCAATGGCAGTGGCAGTGAAATCCGTCGATACCTTGCGGCAGCGCATCGGGAAGTTGTTCGGCCATTACGCCGAAACGAGTGCCGGGAGCACAAGGATTATACAGTTCCGTCTCTACTTCGGAATACTCCGGATTGATGCGTATGCCGCAGGATATGCCCTGTCCGTCCGCCTGAACCATGGGATAGAAACGTTGGAACTGAGCCGACGAATTGAATGTAATATGGCTACTGCACCGCATGATTTCCGGAAAGTCGGCTTCCGTATATGCCGGAGAATACGTATGCGCCTTGCTGCCGAATTCTTCCAACGCCAAGCGCGCCTCGTAAACGGAACTCGCCGTAGAATGCTCTACATACTCACGGAATATGGGAAACGAGCGCCACATGGCAAAGGACTTGAAAGCAAGAATAATCTCTACTCCCGCCCGGTCGGCAACGCTCTTTATCAGTGTGAGGTTCTTCCTCAACAGTTCTTCTTCCATGATATAGCAAGGAGAAGGGAAAAGGCCGAAATCTTTGTCTGTCATCATTATTGTATATCTTTTTTATCACTCATAAATAATTTGAGGAAACCCTAATCAGCGCCTTTCCCAAAAGTCTCCGACGATTTACTAAAACTTCGGGCAAGATTTACTAAATCGTCCTCCCTCTTTTAGTAAATCGCCGAAAACAATTTAGTAGAACGAATTCCGCGATTCGGGACAGTTCCTCAAACTGTAAAGTATATTTATTGTCCTATAATCTTGAAACGTGCGAAACGCAAAAGAAGTTGCTTGTCGCCCGCATTTTTAAAGCGAATGGTGGCTTTGGCATTATCACCCTCGCCTTCCACTTTCATCACTTCACCCAAGCCGAAACGTTCATGCTCGATAAGTTGCCCCGGTTGCACCGCACTTCCTCCTGCGGCGGCCGATGAATGGGATGCGGCGGAAGCTGTTCCCATAGAAGGCGTCACCCGTTTTAAGTTGCGGGGAACGGTGGGGGCAATGATTTCCTGCCGGGGACGAGCTTTTTCCTCACGTTTTCCGTACATCATGCCGGAAGAGAAATCCTCTCTGTTCTCCCGGCGGAAAGACGTGGCAGTCTCGTCTATTCTGCGGCTCAATCCCGCATCCTGCGGCAATTTGAGGAAACGCACATCTATATCTTTCAGAAAGCGGCTGGGATTTCCAAACTCCATCTTTCCATAACGATAGCGGCTCTTGGCATAAGTAAGGAAACAATGGTCTTCCGCACGGGTTATGGCTACGTAGAACAGGCGGCGTTCTTCTTCCAGCGCCCTCGGAGAGTCTCCCGCCATACCGCTGGGAAACAGTTCTTCTTCCATGCCTACCACAAAGACATTCTTAAATTCCAGTCCTTTGGCGGAATGCACGGTCATCAGGGTTATCTTTTCGTCGTCTCCGTCCTTGTCCGAGTCTTGGTCGGTCAGCAAGGAGACTTCCGAAAGGAAGTCGCTCAGCGTAATGTTTGTATTGCCCTCTTCCTGCCGTTGGGCGCAGAAGTCGCCCATACCGTTTGCAAGCTCTTCGATATTCTCCTTGCGGCTGAGATTTTCGGGAGAATTGTCTTGGCAAACATCATTGATGATGCCTGACTGACGGATTATCTCCGCACCGAGTTCGTAGGCGTTTTTCTCGGCAACGCTCTCTATAAAGCCCGCCATCAAGTTGCGAAAGCCTTGCAGTTTGCCCGCTGTACCTTTATTTATGTTCACTCCGTAAGTCAGCGGTTCGCAGAGTACGGTCCACAGGCTTACGTTGTTGTCAGTGGCGGCAGCGGTGATTTTTCCTACGGTAGTGTCGCCTATCCCGCGTGCCGGATAGTTGATGATACGCTTGAAAGCCTCTTCATCATTCGGATTGACCGTCAGGCGGAAATAGGCGATTACGTCTTTTATTTCCTTGCGCTGATAGAAAGACAGTCCGCCGTAAATGCGATACGGCATACTGCGCTTGCGCATGGCTTCCTCGAAGACACGGCTTTGCGCGTTGGTGCGATAGAGTATGGCAAAGTCGGAATAAGCATAATTCTCCTGCCGGCGCAATTCGGCTATCTTGTTGATTACAATATCGCCCTCTTCCACATCACTGTATGCCTGATACACCCCGATAGCCTCTCCCCTCTCCTTTTCCGAAAAGACTTCCTTGCGAATCTGCCGCTGGTTCTTCTCTATCAGGCTGTTGGCGGCAGATACAATCGTTTGCGTGGAACGGTAGTTTTGCTCCAGTTTAAAGACCTTCGTGCCCGGGTATATTTTTGTAAAATACAGGATGTTGTCAATGTCCGCCCCCCGGAAGGAATAGATGCTTTGCGCATCATCGCCCACCACACAGACGTGCTGGTGTTCTTTCGCCAACTGGAGCACAATGCTGTGCTGGGCAAAGTTGGTGTCTTGATACTCATCCACCAAGATATAGCGAAACTGCGACTGATAGCGGGCAAGCACCTCCGGATGGTCGCGGAAAAGCAGGAAAGTATAGAACAGCAAATCATCGAAGTCCATAGCATCCGCCTGTCGGCAACGTTCCCAATAGCGGCGGTAAATATCGCGCAGGGCGGGCACTTTGGCGGCGCAGTCGCCTTCGTAGGCTTCCTTGTTGTTGGCATAGCCCGCAGGAGACACTAAGTGGTTCTTGGCATTGGAGATACGGGATTGCACCATGCCCGGCTTGTACACCTTTTCATCCAGCCCCATTTCCTTGATGATAGAGCGCAGCAGGCTTTTGCTGTCCGCCGTATCGTAAATGGTGAATTTCGGGGTAAATCCTATCTGCGCGGCTTCCGCATGCAGGATGCGCAAGAATATGGAGTGGAACGTTCCCATCCAAAGATGACGGGCACGCTCTATGCCTACTTGCCGGGCGATGCGCTCTTTCATTTCACGTGCCGCCTTATTGGTAAAGGTAAGTGCAAGAATGTTCCACGGCTGGTAATCGTTCTCCAGCAGATAGGCTATCTTGTAGGTCAGCACACGGGTTTTTCCCGAACCTGCACCGGCTATCACCAGTGACGGGCCTTCGTTATAGAGCACCGCAGCACGCTGTCCCTCATTCAGTTCTTGTATGTAATCGGACATATTCCTAATCATCTAACGGGTAAAGTTTGGGTACAAAGATAAAAAAAGGTTCGGACACCAGCGAACAATTCCATGGGTTATCACGTTAGTATAGTAAAGTTTCAAAACTAAATAATTGAACTTATGAATACGTTATTAATGTCTTTAATGATAATGATTATGACACATGAAATGCCAAAACTTCCTTACGCAAACAATGCGCTGGAACCTGTAATCAGTCAGCAAACAATAGATTACCATTATGGTAAACATCTACAAACGTACGTGAACAATCTGAACAACCTTGTTCCGGGTACGGAGTATGAAAACAAAGATTTGGTCACTATCGTAGCTACCGCACCCGACGGTGCCATATTCAATAATGCCGGACAAGTGCTGAACCATACATTATACTTCCTGCAATTCTCTCCGAAGCCGTCTCAAAGCGAACCCGCCGGTAAACTGGCGGAAGCTATCAAACGTGATTTCGGCAGCTTCGAAAACTTCAAGAAAGAATTTAATGCAGCATCAGTCGGGTTATTCGGCTCGGGCTGGGCATGGTTGTCGGTAGATAAGAACGGGAAGCTGCATATCACCAAAGAAGCGAACGGAAGTAATCCCGTACGTTCGGGGCTGACCCCGCTACTGGGCTTCGACGTTTGGGAACACGCTTACTACCTTGATTATCAAAACAAACGCGCCGACCACGTCAACGCCCTCTGGAGTATAGTGGACTGGGATGCGGTAGGAAAGCGAATGAAATAAGCAACCCCTTATAAAACCCTGTTGAAGGGGATATGTTAAAACGAATTTAAGCTATCACTCTGTCATTCAGAGGAGCTTGCGACGAAGAATCTCTTCTCTCATATGTAAGGAGAAGAGATTCTTCACTTCGTTCTGAATGACAGGGTGATAGCTTAAATTCGTAATGACACATCCCCCTTTTCTTAATATATCTATATGCCGGACAGGAATAGAGCCGGTCAAAACTTGCCGTATTCCCTATACTCAAGTGTGGCAGGCAAGGTGAAATAGAAAGTGGAACCTTCGCCTTTCTTGGACTCCACGCCGATGCCGCCCCCATAATGTTCCACTATGGACTTGCTGATGGAGAGTCCCAACCCCGTTCCGCGAATATTGTAGTTCATCTTTACAAAACGCTCAAAGATGGCACGACGGCCTTCCTCGTCAATGCCGCATCCCGTATCGGCCACATAGAAGTAGAAGTTCCGGTTGCTCAGTCTTCTGCAACCTACTTTTACACTACCTTGCTCGGTAAACTTCAGTGCATTCCGTATCAAGTTACCGATTACCTGCCTGAAGCGTACCCGGTCAATCATCAAACGGCATTGGGGTAGCTTTTCCACAAACTCCGCCTGAATACAGGAAGAACGGGTATGCGTATTTTCCACAATACAAGTCTCCTGAATCAATGCGTTCACATCCACCTCACCATCATTATATTCCATTGTGTTGGCTTCAATCTTAGAATAGTCCAGCAAATCATTCACCAGTTGCAGCAAGACGTCTTTGTTCTCATTAATCTCTTTCAGAAACTCCATACGCTCTTCTTTGCCCAAATTATCGGTTTCGGCAAGAACAGTGGTAAAACCGACAATCGCATTCAGAGGAGTACGTATCTCATGGGTCATATTGGCTATAAACGCATTTTGCAACTGACGGCTCTCTTCCGCAACTTCATTCATGCGCCTTAAAGTCTTCACACTTTTTGATTTACTGATAGAGACAATAATCATGATAAGCAAGAGTAAAAGAACTATCACTGCAAGGCAGATTACCAATATTTCATTTTTCTGATAGAAGTCACTCCCTAAATCTGCAAGAATTGCAGCAAATATCGGTTTCATAGCAAATTCGTTTGTATATTTTGTTTGTATATAAGAATGCAAATGTATGCGCATACAAATATAGAAAAGAAAATACAATTATCAGACCGCACAACGCATATTTTTGCAAACGAAAGAGGTCGTAATCCCATAAAAATGAGACTACGACCCCTAACTATCTTATTCAGTCCGCCTTACGGCGTCTGCTTCATTGCTTAGTCTTCTATTGCCGCCTGTGCCGCCGCAAGCCTTGCTATGGGCACGCGGAATGGAGAACAACTGACGTAATTCAAACCTACCTTGTGGCAGAATTTGACAGATGAAGGCTCACCGCCATGTTCACCGCAAATACCGCACTTCAAGTCCGGACGGATAGCTCGGCCCTTTTCGGTAGCCATACGTACCAACTGTCCTACTCCATTCTGGTCGAGCACTTGGAACGGGTCTACTTTCAGAATCTTCTTTTCCAGATAAATCGGCAGGAAAGAAGCAATATCGTCGCGTGAGTAACCGAAAGTCATCTGCGTCAAGTCATTCGTACCGAATGAGAAGAACTCTGCAGAAGAGGCGATGCGGTCGGCTGTAAGAGCTGCACGCGGAATTTCAATCATTGTACCTACTTTGAACTCGATGCTGTCACCTACTTCGGCAAACAGTTTGGCTGCTTCGGCACGGATAACTTCTTCTTGCTGCTTGAACTCGTACAGGATACCCGTCAGCGGAACCATGATTTCAGGATGTGTCTCAACGCCTTCTTTCTTCAGTTCCAAAGCCGCACCGAGGATGGCACGGGTCTGCATCTGAGTGATTTCCGGATAAGTATTACCCAAACGGCAACCACGGTGGCCCAACATCGGATTATGTTCGCAAAGAGCTTCTACACGCTGCTGGATGTACTGCAAGCTTACGCCCATAGTATCTGCCATTTCCTGTTGTCCCTTCAAATCGTGGGGAACGAATTCGTGCAAAGGCGGATCGAGCAAACGAACAGTCACCGGACAACCTGCCATAGCTTTGAAGATACCCTTGAAGTCTGCCTGCTGGTACGACAAAATCTTAGCCAATGCCTTGCGGCGTCCTTCTGCATTTTCTGCCAGAATCATCTCGCGCATGGCTTTGATTTTTTCACCCTCGAAGAACATATGTTCCGTACGGCAAAGACCGATACCAACCGCTCCGAAATTACGTGCCACCTGCGCGTCGTGCGGAGTATCCGCATTGGTACGTACCTGAAGCTTCGTATATTTGTCAGCCAACTGCATCAATTCGGCAAAATCACCGGAAAGCTCGGCTGCCTTCGTTTCTACTTTTCCTTTGTAAACCTCACCTGTACTGCCGTTCAAGGAAATGAAGTCGCCTTCTTTCAAAGTAATGCCGTCCACTTCTATTGTACGGGTTTTATAATCGATGTTCAACGCTCCGGCTCCGGATACGCAACACTTACCCATGCCGCGTGCCACAACAGCCGCGTGCGAAGTCATACCGCCACGCGCAGTCAGAATACCTTCGGCAACGGCCATACCCGCCAAGTCTTCCGGAGAAGTTTCGATACGTACCATTACCACACGTTTACCCGCAGCATGCCATTCGGCAGCATCGTCCGCAAAGAATACAATCTGACCGCAAGCCGCACCCGGAGAAGCCGGAAGACCGCGAGTGAGAACTTTAGCCTGCTTCAAAGCGGCTTTATCGAATACGGGATGGAGCAATTCGTCCAGTTTGTTAGGTTCGCAACGCAACAAAGCTGTCTTTTCATCAATCATGCCTTGATGCAACAGATCTGTGGCAATCTTCACCATAGCCGCGCCGGTACGTTTACCGTTACGTGTCTGGAGGAACCAGAGTTTACCTTCTTGCACGGTAAACTCCATATCCTGCATATCTTTATAGTGGTTTTCCAGTTTAGTCTGCAAAGCATCCAGTTCCTTATAAATTTCGGGCATGGCTTCTTCCATGGAAGGATATTTGGCTGCACGCTCTTCTTCGCTTACGCCGGCAAGTTCAGCCCAACGTTTGGAACCGATAATGGTAATCTGCTGCGGAGTGCGGATACCAGCTACAACATCTTCACCTTGTGCATTAATCAAGTATTCTCCGTTGAAAAGGTCTTCGCCCGTAGCGGCGTCACGGCTGAAGCAAACTCCCGTAGCCGAAGTGTCACCCATATTACCGAACACCATTGCCTGAACACTAACGGCTGTACCCCACTCATCAGGAATTCCTTCCATCTTACGATAAAGAATGGCACGTTCGTTCATCCATGAATTGAATACGGCGCAGATAGCTCCCCACAGCTGTTCGTATGCACAAGTCGGGAAGTCTTTTCCTGTCTGTTCCTTAACGGCAGCCTTGAATCTCTTGACAAGTTCCTTGAGGTCTTCCACTTCCAGTTCGTTATCCAGTTTCACGCCTTTCGCATGTTTCACATCTTCTATAATGGCTTCGAAGGGGTCAACATCTTCTTTGTTCACCGGTTTCATGCCCAGCACCACATCACCGTACATCTGTACAAAACGACGGTATGAGTCCCATGCAAAGCGGGCATTGCCTGTCTTGCGAATCAGACCTTCTACCACTTCGTCGTTCAAACCGAGGTTAAGAATAGTATCCATCATACCCGGCATGGAAGCACGCGCACCCGAACGTACGGAAACCAACAACGGGTTTTCCACGTCACCAAATTTGGAACGCATCAGCGTTTCTACGTGTGCAATGGCATTTTCCACTTCCTGCTTCAACAAGGCAACGACCTTGTCCTGCCCCATTTCATAATATTCTGTACAAACTTCAGTCGTAATTGTAAAGCCCGGAGGAACCGGAACTCCGATAAGGTTCATCTCTGCCAAGTTAGCGCCCTTACCCCCCAAAAGGTTTCTCATGCCGGCTTTTCCTTCTGCCCGGCCGTTACCAAAGGTATAAACTCTTTTTTTGTCCATAATATAAATTTAAAGTTTTTGATTGTGATTTTTCATTTTTCTGTTCGCAAATCTAAGTATATTTCACAGACTAGAAAACTTTTTGAGAAAAAACTTTAATGCAAAATGCAATTTCGACATTGCAATATTTAATATTTCAATTCATAGAGAGAAATCCCGAAAAAATACCTATTTTTGCCACAGAATTTATTATACTGGTGTAAAAGTGGCAAGAAAGAGAAAAGAACTCCCCCTCTTAGAGAAGGTGGAAATTACGGATGTGGCTGCCGAAGGAAAAGCCATCGCAAAAGTCAATGATTTGGTAATTTTCGTACCATATGTCGTTCCGGGTGACATAGTAGACCTGCAAATTAAGAGAAAAAAGCATCATTATGCTGAAGCGGAAGCGGTGAAGTTCCACCAATACTCGCCGGTAAGAGCTGTCCCATTTTGCCAACATTACGGTGTATGCGGCGGTTGCAAGTGGCAAGTGCTCCCCTATTCAGAACAAATAAAATACAAGCAAAAACAAGTAACGGACAACCTTACCCGTATCGGGAAAATAGAACTTCCGGAAATATCACCGATACTCGGATCCGAGAAAACCGAGTTCTATCGGAATAAACTTGAATTCACTTTTTCCAACAAACGCTGGCTGACAACAGAAGAAGTACGGCAAAATGTGGTGTACGAACAAATGAATGCAGTGGGTTTCCATATTCCCAATGCGTTCGATAAGGTTTTGGCCATAGAGAAATGCTGGTTGCAGGATGATATATCCAACCGCATCCGCAATGCGGTACGCGACTATGCCTACGAACACAACTATTCGTTCATCAACCTGCGCACACAGGAAGGAATGCTGCGCAATATGATTGTGCGTACTTCCAGCACCGGCGAACTAATGGTTATTCTCATCTGCAAGATTGAGAAAGACGAGGAAATGGCGTTGTTCAAACAGTTGTTGCAGTACGTAGCGGATACTTTCCCCGAAATTACGTCTTTACTATATATTATTAATAATAAATGCAACGACACCATTACCGACCTTGACGTACATACGTTCAAAGGCAAAGACCACATTTTTGAGGAAATGGAAGGTCTGCGTTTCAAAGTAGGTCCGAAGTCTTTCTATCAGACCAATTCCGAACAGGCATACAATCTGTACAAAGTAGCCCGCAATTTTGCAGGGCTCACCGGCAACGAACTGGTATACGACCTTTATACCGGTACGGGAACCATCGCCAATTTCGTATCCAAACAGGCGCGTCAGGTTATCGGAATTGAATACGTGCCCGAAGCCATTGAAGATGCCAAGGTCAATGCGGAAATCAACGGCATCAAGAACACATTATTCTTTGCCGGTGATATGAAGGATATGCTAACGCAGGATTTCATTAACGAATACGGGCGTCCGGATGTAATCATCACCGACCCTCCCCGTGCAGGTATGCATCAGGATGTGGTGGATGTTATCTTGTTTGCAGAGCCGAAACGCATTGTGTACGTCAGCTGCAACCCGGCCACTCAGGCAAGGGACTTGCAGTTGCTTGATGTGAAATACAAAGTAAAAGCCGTACAGCCGGTAGATATGTTCCCGCATACCCATCATGTGGAGAACGTGGTACTGCTTGAACTCAGAAATGAAACCAATCATTAATTACAAATAATTATCCTCGTGGCAAAAGAAAGAAATATGGCAAAAGCCCGCACACAATATACGGACTATATGGTAAATGCGCCAATGGAACTAATGGAATTTCTGGCCGCCAAAATGCCGGATGCCAGCCGTACCAAGTTAAAATCATTATTGAGCAAGCGCATCGTGTATGTGGACAGTGTCATCACCACACAGTACAACTTCCCTCTGAAGCCGGGCATGAAGGTACAAATCAGCCGCGAAAAGGGGCGTAAAGAATTTAGCAACAAACTGCTGAAAATTGTGTATGAAGATGCCTATATCATTGTTGTCGAAAAGATGCAAGGTCTGCTGTCTGTCAATACGGAAAGGCAGAAAGAGCGTACAGCTTATACTATATTGAACGAATATGTTCAGCGGTCGGGCAGACAACACCGTGTGTACATAGTTCATCGTCTGGACCGTGATACTTCGGGACTGATGATGTTTGCCAAAGACGAAAAGACGCAAAATACCTTGCGCGACAACTGGCATAACATTGTGACTGACAGACGCTATGTAGCTGTTGTTGCAGGGGAAATGGAAAACAATGCCGGCATGGTAAGGTCTTGGCTTACCGACCGCAAACTTTATGTATATTCCAATCCTACGGACGATGGCGGCAAGGAAGCTATCACCCACTACCGCACCATTAAACGCGCCAACGGGTTCTCACTCGTAGAGCTGAACTTGGAAACAGGACGCAAGAACCAGATTCGTGTGCATATGCAGGATTTGGGACACCCCATTATCGGTGACGGACGGTATGGGCTGGAAGAAATCAATCCTATCGGGCGGTTGGCATTACATGCCTTCAAGCTTTGCTTCTATCACCCTGTAACCGGAGAGTTGATGCAGTTTGAAACACCGTATCCGGGGGAGTTCAAGAAGTTGTTTCTAAAGAAATAGAAAAGGTATAAGCTAAAAGTTATCTCAAGATAAAGCTTATAACATATATAATACTGTCATTCAGAGCGAAGCGAAGAATCCATTCTCTAATTTATGTGAGAATAGATTCTTCGCTTCGCTCTGAATGACAGTATTATATTAATAATCAGAATATTAAAATCCCACTCTGCGCAAGACTAAAGTTCTACCTTCAAAGCCATCCAAGTAATCTTCATAATACTCATAATACCAACCTGATAAAGATGCTCTATCAGCCCAAGACCCTGCTATGCAAGCTTTATCATTGGCTCCAAAGTCTAAAATAATGGTACCGGAAGGCGCATCCCAATATTCCTCATCTTCAAAATACCAACGAAAATCTCCATAATCTCCGCCTTCTATACGGAAACTGCCACTTCGATTCTCATTAAATATAAAGGAAGCATCTCTACTCCCTACTGTACCATTCCAAGTACCAGACAACCAATATTCGATATCATCATCCGTATCACAGGAACTTAATCCCACGACTAGCATACAGAGAAAGAAAACCTTTATATATTTCATCATAACTTTTTATTTAAGCAATGTCAAATCCGTCAGCGTAACTACTTCACCATCCAGTTTTCCTGAAAGATAATGATCACGTACCCATACATTCTCAAAATATTTCACTTCATTGGCAGGGAAAATCAAGATTAAAGTTTCCTTTGAGTTATCGGCCCATTTCCAAGTAAACATTCTTTCCGTAGTCTTTGTTTCCGAACCGTTGACAACTTTAATCACTTCTTTTGAAGTCAGATTATTTTTATTCTCAAATTGTAGCTGATAAGTACAAGTTCCGTCTTCGGTTTCATATTTCTCAGTCCAAGTTTTCCCGCAGAGTTTCTCATCGCTGTTCTCTATTGTAGTATAATAATTGTCATCCCCGCACGAAGCCAGTCCCATAGTCATTACACACAACAGCATTATTTTCGCAAAATTTAAAATCTTCATGATTATCAAGTTTAGTTAATATTTATAGGCAAACATACATAAAAATATTGAAACGCTTAATACTTCGCCTGAAATTTCTTGTAGAAGATTAAGAATAAGATAAAACCAGTCAATGCAAAAGGTACGCCTGCCAATGCCGGATAGCGATATCCGCCACTAAGAGCCAAGCCACCCACATACGCTCCGATGGCATTGCCCAAGTTGAAAGCCATTTGCACACAAGCACCGCCCAGCATTTCTCCACCGGGAGCCACACGAATAATCAAAACCTGTTCGGGGCTTGAAACAGCAAACAATCCCGCCGTACAAAGCGCCATCAATATAGCTGAACACCATGGATTGGGAGACAGAAAGAATATCATCAACAGTACAATGCAAATCATACCCTGTACTATCGTCCCCACCTTGCCCGGAGTATATTTATCCGAAAGCCGGCCACTCACCAGATTGCCGACCACCATGCCAAAGCCTGCCAAAACCATTAACGCCGTCACGCTTTCCGCACTAAAGCCCGAGACATTGGTCAGCAATGGCGTAATGTAACTATACCAACAAAAAACACCACCGTTACCCAAAGCCGTCGCTCCCAATATCAGCCAGGGAGCCGGTGTCTTCAAGAAGCGGAATTGTCCTTTGAAGCCGGTATCTTTCAATCCCTCCACCGCCGGGACCCACCGCCATATATAATAAAGAACTATCAACCCCCAACAACCTACCAGCAAGAATGTAACCCGCCAAGAGAGCATATGGCTCAAAGAAGTGCCCAACGGTACACCGAACAGGTTGGCAACTGTCATGCCCGCTATCATAATGGATACGGCTTCAGAACTTTTCCCCTCGTCCGCCAACTTGCCAGCCACAATGGAAGCAACTCCGAAATATGCCCCATGCGGCAATCCCGAAATGAAACGTGCAGCCAGTAGCAACCAGTAATCGGGAGCCATTGCAGCACCCAGGTTTCCTACCAGCATCAAAGCCATCAATACCAACAAGATATGTTTCAACGGACGTTTACGTGCCAAAATCAGCATAGGAGCGCCGGCACAAACACCCAGCGCGTAGGCAGAAATAAAATGTCCCGCAACCGGGATACTGATATTCAAATCTTGGGCAACATAGGGCAAAATCCCCATCATTGTAAATTCGGCAATCCCCAATCCCAACGTACCGAATGCTAACGCAATAAGACTCTTCTTCATCTGAAAAAATACAACCTATAAAACAAACTTTTTACCGCTGCAAAAGTAATACATTGTATGTCTCAAAAGTACTTATTTTATAAAAAAGTAACTAAAAATTTGTACAATATGAATATAACCTATATTTTTGCGTACCGAAAAAGAACGCGTCAATAAGAGCTTAACTATCCTGTCATTCAGAGTTCGGACACGTTCTTATTATAATTCGATAACAATTTGTATAACTAAAAGGTAAAAGGAAAATGAAAAAATTTGTAATCTTATTATTTGTAGCAATGACTGCTTTATCAGTAAAAGCACAAGTGTATGTTGGCGGAAGTGTAACTTGGTGGCACAGTGAAGATATCGATGCAACGATTTTTGCACTGAACCCGGAAGTTGGTTACAACCTGAACGAGAAATGGGCAGTTGGAGGTGTGTTGACATTTGCACACAGCAAATTGGACGAAGGTAAATACAATGCTTTCGGCCTCGCCCCATATGCACGTTACTCATATTATGAAAACAAGGTTGTCCGTCTGTTCGTTGACGGCGGTTTCGGCTTCTCTACTCAAAAGATAAAAGGAAGTGATTCTGTAAACGGCTTTGAACTCGGTTTCAAACCGGGTATCGCCGTTAAGCTGAATAACAAGTTCAGTTTAGTTGCCAAATGCGGCTTTTTGGGCTACAGAGACGATTATATGGCTACAGACAGCGGCTATGGTTTCAACTTTACAAGCGAAGACCTTTCATTCGGTTTCCACTACGAATTCTAATTCGCGCAAGACATTTATATACCCAAGGGGTGTCAAAATGTAAAAGCCCTATCATTCTGTCATTCTGAACGCAGTGAAGAATCTCTTCTCTGCATACATAAGAGAGGAGATTCTTCGTCGCAAGCTCCTCTGAATGACTGAATGATAGGGCTTTTACATTTTGGCACATCCCCATTTTATTGTCCGCATATCATTAAAGTACAGATTGGTTTCTAATTATTCAAACATTATAAATACTCGCACCCAAATTATTCGTATTTTTGCACATCGTTTATAAAATATGCAATAATGAAGAAGTTCGTGAAAGGAGTCCGGTTTGCTCCTAAAAACTATTCCGACGAAGTAGAAGCTAAGATTCAATATTATAAGAGAGAGGGATACAAATTACCGTCACGTCATTTGCTGCGTACGGAAGAACAACTGGCAGGCATACGCGAAAGTGCAAAAATAAATACTGCATTGCTCAATTATATTTCAGAAAATATCCGCGAAGGGATGTCCACCGCAGAGATAGACCACATGGTATATTGTTTCACGACAGACCACGATGCCATCCCCGCTCCTTTTCAATATGAGGGATTTCCGAAGAGCGTATGTGTCAGCATCAATGATGTAGTGTGTCATGGCATCCCCAGTACGAAAGAGTTTCTGCGCAGCGGAGATATTGTAAATGTGGATGTATCTACCATATATAAAGGATATTTCTCCGACGCATCCCGTATGTATATGATTGGAGATGTCCGTCCCGAAATGCAACGTTTGGTGCAGGTTACCAAAGAGTGCCGTGACATCGGCATACAAACCGCGCAGCCTTGGGCACGATTGGGCGATGTGGGCGCTGCCATTCAGGAGCATGCCGAAAAGAACGGTTACAGTGTAGTACGCGACCTCTGTGGGCATGGCGTGGGCATCAAGTTCCACGAAGAACCGGATGTAGAACACTTCGGCAAACGCGGTACAGGTATGCTGATAGTACCGGGCATGACGTTCACTATCGAACCGATGATTAATATGGGCACATACGAGGTTTTTATTGACGAAGCCGACGGTTGGACTGTATGCACGGACGATGGTCTGCCTTCCGCCCAATGGGAAAGCATGATTCTTATTACCGAAGACGGGAACGAGATACTGACACAATAAACACAATTATGAATATCACACTATTACTCGTTGGGATTATCGCAGGAGCCATCATCGGCTATCTGATAGCCGGCAGAAAAGCCGCTGCCCTAAAAACACAAGTAGAAGCCGCCGGAGAACGTGAAGCTTTACTGAACCGTACTGCCGAAGAGCGCATCATCCGCGAACGTTCCATTGCAGAGGAACGCTTGCAGGAAGCCGGCCGCCAAGCTGCGGAACGCCTTAGCGCACAAGAGCGGCTGTTTGCCGAGCGTATTTCCGAACAGGCACACAGCTTCAACGAACGCCTTGCCGAACAGGAACGTTCTTTCGGAGAACGCATCACCGAACAACAACGGCAATGGGAACAACGTCTCGCACAACAAAAAGAAGAAGCCGAAGCCCTGCATAAGCGTATGAATACCGAGTTTGAAAACCTTTCAAACCGCATTTTTCAAAGCAAGACAGAAGATTTCACCAAGCTGAATGCCGAGCATTTAGGCAATCTTCTGCGACCGCTGGACGAAAAAATAAAAGACTTCAAGGAAAAGGTAGAGCAAGTATACAGCACCGAAGCCAAAGAGCGCTTTTCACTGGGAGAGCGCATCAAGGAACTGGTGGAGTTAAATAACCGCCTCAGTGAAGACGCCAACAACCTGACACGCGCCTTGAAAGGTGACTCCAAGATGCAAGGCAACTGGGGCGAAATGATTTTGGAACGTCTGTTGCAAGCATCCGGTCTGATTGAGGGCGAACACTATTTCCGTCAGGAGTTTCTCAAAGACGAACGCGGTGAAGTGATTGTCAGCGAAGAAAGCGGCCAGAAGATGCAACCGGACATCCTCATCAAGTATCCCGACGAACGAGAGATGATAATAGACTCCAAAGTTTCCCTCACCGCCTACGCCGCCTATACATCCGCCGAAGACCGCGAAGAACAGATGCGCTGGCTCAAAGCGCATTTGCAATCTGTACGCAACCACATTGACGAACTCAGCCTGAAAGACTATTCGCACTACGACATCAAGTCGCCGGACTTCGTTATGATGTTCATCCCCACAGAAGGCGCTTACCTGCTTGCCATACAAAGCGACGCCAATCTTTGGGAGTATGCCTACAACAAGAAAGTCGTACTTATGAGCCCCACTAACCTCATCAGCGCCCTGCGTCTTTCACTCGACCTGTGGAAACGGGAAAACCAAGTGAAAAACGTACAGGCCATCATCAAGCGCGGTACGGCCCTGTACGAAAAGATTGTGGGTTTCACCGACACCTTCCTCACCCTCGGCGACCGCATGGCAGCCTTGCAAAAAGACTACGACAAGGCGCTTAACCAACTGTCCGAAGGCAATGGAAGCGTAGTCCGCCAAGCAGAAATGCTGAAAGACATGAGCCTCACTCCGAAGAAACGCATCTCGGCAAGACTGCTCCCCAAAGAAGAAGCACAAGAAGATACAGAACAAGAAGACGAAAAATAAAGGCCTGATAATAACCTTAAAAAGACCTATGTTCTGAAAGATGAAGAACGCTGTCCGAAAGGGAAGATATTCTTACTTTTCCCTCGGCAGCACCTTATTCAATACCACATAGCCCGATATTCCGGCAAGTATCGTTCCCAGAAGTACACCGAACTTCGCCTGATTCAGTAATTCCGGATACTCGCCCGCAAACGAAAGATTGGCAATGAACAAAGATACGGTAAAGCCGATACCGCCCAGCAAGGAAACACCGGCTATATTCCTCCAGTTCATCCCCGCAGGCATCAAGGCCAAACCGCTTTTTATCGCCAGCCACGTAAACAGATATATGCCCAGGAATTTACCTAAAAGCAAACCGGCAGCCACAGCCACACTTACATCTCCCACAATATTTCCGCTACCGCTGAACACCACACCGGCATTGGCAAAAGCAAACAGCGGCAAAATTACAAAGTTCACAGTTCCATGCAGATTGTCTTCCAATGACTGCAACGGACTAATAACATAATCGGATGCCTGTTCCACTTGTTTCAACGTAGCAATCTGTGCATTAGTCAGCACGATATTATCTGATTTGGAAACCGGAAACTCTCCTATAATATCACGAATGCGCTTGATATATTTACCTGCATCCAGACGGGGACGCGCCGGTATCACAAATGCCAGTATCACACCTGAGATTGTGCTATGTATGCCCGATTGCAAAAACAAATACCAGATAATTATACCGAAGAACAAAAAGAATATCTTCTGCGTCACTCCTAACTTACCCATATAGTAAAGAAATACATATAAAACAGCCGCTACTATCAAATATCCGTATGCCACGTCAGCACTATAAAACAGCGCGATAACCAATATTCCGCCAATATCATCCACCACAGCGAATGCCGTTAGAAATATCTTCAGACTCAACGGAACACGCTTGCCCAGCAAGCTGAGTACTCCCAAAGAAAAAGCAATATCCGTAGCCATGGGAATAGCCATACCACGCGTTTCGGGAGTACCGGAAATTACAAGAAGCGAATAGATGATAACCGGAACCAGCATACCGCCGCATGCTGCAATGAAAGGCAAAGCCGCCTTTCGGACAGAGGACAATTCACCGACCAACAACTCACGCTTTATCTCCAATCCCACTGCCAAAAAGAAAACAGTCATCAGGCAGTCGTTTATGAACTCTATCATCTTCAACGGATGCCCGCCATGAGAAAGCAGATTGAAGTTCCCGATACGCAAATGAAGCTCTTGAAGCAAAAAATCCTGATATATCGGCGATAAAGACGAGTTGGCTACAACAGCAGCCAAGATAGCAGTCAGAAATAAAAGAATGCTCGCCACTATATTCAGCGATGAAATGTTTTTCACAGTACGTAGAATTATCATAAATATTTGATTTAAGGTTTCATCATTCTCCGGGAAAGAGGTTGTGTCAAAACGTAAAAGCCCTATCACTCTGTCATTCTGAACGTAGTGAAGAATCTCTTCTCTTGATAATTAAAAGAGGAGATTTTAGCAACTAATCCAATTTCAGCACAGCCAAGAACGCTTTCTGTGGCACTTCTACATTACCAATCTGTTTCATTCTTTTCTTACCCCGCTTCTGTTTCTCAAGCAATTTTCGTTTACGGCTCACGTCACCGCCATAACATTTAGCCGTAACGTCCTTGCGAACAGCCTTTATTGTCTCGCGGGAAATAATCTTGGCACCGATAGCCGCCTGAATGGCGATATCAAACTGTTGTCTCGGAATCAGATCTTTCAGCTTCTCACACATACGGCGTCCCAGTTCGTATGCATTGTCAAAGTGCGTCAAGGTAGAAAGGGCATCCACCGGTTCGCCATTCAAGAGGATATCCAGCTTCACCAGTTTGGAGGGACGAAAACCGTTTGCATGATAATCGAAAGAAGCATATCCTTTGGAAATACTTTTCAGCTTATCGTAAAAGTCTATAACGATTTCACCCAGCGGCATATCATAATATATCTCCACACGATTACCGGAAATATACTCCTGTTTCACCAGCTCGCCGCGCTTGCCCAGACAAAGTGTCATAATCGGACCGATATAATCCGTGGTGGTAATCACGGACGCACGGATATAAGGTTCTTCAATGCGGTCTATCAGAGTAGGATCGGGCATACTGCCGGGGTTGTGCACCTCGGTCATGTGTCCTTGCTTGTCGTAGATATTGTATGATACGTTCGGCACAGTGGTAATCACATTCATATCAAATTCACGATCCAAACGTTCCTGTACAATCTCCATGTGGAGCAATCCCAGAAATCCGCAACGGAAGCCAAAGCCTAAAGCTAATGAAGATTCAGGCTGGAAAGTCAGTGAAGCATCATTCAGTTGCAGTTTTTCCAAAGAAGAGCGCAAGTCCTCAAAGTCTTCCGCCTCAATGGGATATACACCGGCAAAAACCATTGGTTTCACTTCTTCAAAACCGGCAATCGCTTCCTTACACGGACGGGCTATATGTGTAATCGTATCGCCCACTTTTACTTCTTTGGAAGTCTTAATGCCCGAAATAATATAGCCTACATCGCCCGTACGCAGTTCCTGACGGGCAACCATATCCATCTTCAGCACACCTATCTCATCCGCATCGTATTCCTTGCCCGTATTGAAGAACTTCACTTTATCTCCTTTACGTATCACACCGTTCACAATCTTGAAATAGGCTATAATACCGCGGAAAGAATTGAATACGGAGTCGAATATCAAAGCCTGCAAGGGTGCCTCTTCATCACCTTCGGGATGAGGAATACGCTCGACAACTGCCGCAAGAATTTCCTCAACACCCATTCCCGTCTTACCGGAAGCACGGATTATCTCTTCACGCTTGCAGCCGAGCAATTCCACGATTTCATCCTCTACCTCTTCGGGCATGGCACTTGCCATATCACATTTATTGATTACCGGAATAATCTCCAAATCGTGCTCAATGGCCATATAAAGATTAGAGATGGTCTGTGCCTGCACGCCCTGTGAAGCGTCTACAATAAGCAACGCGCCTTCACAGGCAGCAATGGAACGGGACACCTCGTAGGAAAAGTCCACGTGTCCCGGAGTATCAATCAAGTTCAGAATATACTTCTCGCCCTTGTACATATACTCCATCTGGATAGCATGGCTCTTAATGGTGATACCTCTCTCCTTTTCCAAATCCATATCATCCAGCATCTGTCCTTCAGTTACTTGGATAGTATTGGTGAACTCCAACAGACGGTCGGCCAAAGTTGACTTACCATGATCGATATGGGCTATGATGCAAAAGTTACGTATATTCTTTTTCATTCGTTTCTAAAATTTTGGTGTGCAAAGATACAAAAAGGAGAAGACAAAAAAAAATGCGTTGATAACATATCAAATGTATCAACGCATTTTTTATAACATTCCAATCTCTTTCTTAGTTCAGCTTTACAAACAGTTCGCCTTCAACTTCTTGAGTAGAAATCTTGTCTTCCCTCAATAACCAGCCAAGACCCAAGAACAAATCTTTATCTACCAATTTTGTGGCTTTCTTGATTTGTTTAGCAGTTAAACCTTCAGTTTCATTCAGTGCATTCCAAATTTTTCCTGCAGTTTCACCAGCTTTTTCTTTTAACATTTTCTCTTTATTTTTAGTTAGACATGCTTAAAAATCCGTTTCCATCAAGAAGAAATCAGATTTTATTTCAGCGGCAAAGATAGCTATTTTTATGTTATATAACACGTTAACTCTATTTTTTTTCATATTCCTGTTATAAAAACGGCTAAAATCATCTTATTTTTGCTGTTTTTCCAAGTACTCAGCCCATATTGTCGCAGCTCCTTCTACCATTTTAGCACAGGGACGTTTGGCATAATACTGTTCCGTACGGGCTTCGGGAACGGAGGACTCCTCCGGCTTTTTCAGCCCCAGTAATTCGGCGCAAATCATCGAACCGTTACGTTTCTTGAATTCTTCAGCAAGTTCCTGTACCAATGCATAGTTAGCGGCTTTTCCCTCACGGTCTTTACCGTCTACGGCGCCTTTTTCCAATCCCGCCAACAAGAACATACCGCAGGCAGCACCACAAGTCTGACGCATCCGCCCGATACCGCCGCCAAAAGAGGCGGACATACGCAAAGATTGCTCTTCCGTAAAACCGTACATATCAGCAAAGGCAGCTACTACCGATTGCGAACAGTTATAGCCGCTCTTAAACAACTCAACGGCTTTCTCTATCCTGTCTTTCATCATCTTATTATCTTAATCTGTAATCTCCAACATCATAGGGCAATGGTCCGAATGTACCGCATCGTTCAGAATACGCGCTTCTTTCAGCATCGGACGTACCGGCTCATTCACCATGCAATAATCTATACGCCAGCCTTTATTCTTTGCCCGCGAATTAAAACGGTAACTCCACCATGTATATTCCTGTTTGTCAGGGTGCAGCTGGCGGAAAGTATCTATAAATCCTTCATTCAGAAAGCGGGTCATCCACTCTCTTTCTTCAGGCAAGAAACCACTGTTTGTGGCATTACGAACAGGATCGTGAATATCTATTGCTTCATGGCAGATATTATAATCACCGCAGAGAATCAGCTTGGGACGGGTGTGTTGCAACTCTACCACATATTGCCGGAACTTCTCCAGCCACACCATTTTAAAGGCCTGACGCTCGTCACCGCTTGTTCCCGAAGGATGATAAACACTCACAATGGACATATCGCCATAATCGGCACGGATAAACCGCCCTTCATTATCGTACTCTTCAATACCCATACCATATTCCACATGGTCCGGTTCACGTTTAGTCAAGATAGCGACTCCGCTATATCCCTTCTTTTGGGCGGAATACAGATAATGCTTGTAGCCCAATGCATCAAGCGCTTCTGCAGGGTATTGTTCCGGCTGCAGTTTGGTTTCCTGCAAGCACAACACATCCGGCAGCTCACTCGCCAACCATTCGGGAAGCCCCTTGGCCACGGCAGCGCGCAAACCGTTTACATTGTAAGTTATAATCTTCATGTCTGTCTGTTTTGAGTTTATCTATTCAGTTACTTTATGCTGCTTCTCCCACTCCAACAATTGAATTTTACGTTCCAATCCCCAATGATAACCACCAAGAGCACCATCCGTACGTAGCACCCGATGACAGGGAATCAAAACGGAAACAGGATTCCAACCGATAGCCGAACCTACGGCCCGACACGCTTTGGGAGATTGTAGTGCGGCAGCAATCTCACTGTACGTAGCCGTTTCACCGAAAGGTATTTTTAGCAGTTCCTGCCACACACGCAACTGAAAATCAGTCCCTTTCAAGTGCAAAGGCACAACATCCCTATTATCCTTATCCGCAGACAAAGCATTCAAGGCCTTGCGCTGATACTCGTCCGTATGTTCTTCAAAGCAAGTTCCGGGAAACCGGCTTGTCATCTCGGCCAATGCAGCATCTCTGCTTCCGGTTACGAATGCCATATAACACACGCCTTTAGACGTAGAAGCAACCAACATTTCTCCCAGAAATGTATCCGCAAAAGAATAGGCTATAGATTCTATCGTTACGAACCTTTCGTTTAACAGGGAATGTTTCATTATAAGCTTGATATTAATAACATTATATTCAATATTGTCACAATAGCTGCAATCGTATAGAGTACAAATGTGCTCCACTTACTGTTTACGTATGGTCCCATTACTTTACGGGATGAAGTAAGGCTCACTTGCAAGAATACGGTAAACGGTAGCTGTATGCTTAATATCATTTGAGAAATCAGTAATCCTTTAAACGGGTCACCGATAAAGAAAATCAATAATAAGGCAATACCCAAAGAAAGAATTACTCCCACCTGCGAGTGACTGTCCTTAATGTGATATGATTCACCGAATATGCCGGCAAAAATGGAACCTGCCGCCATGCCGCTCGTAATCGTCGAAGATATGCCCGCCATCAGCAAAGCCAACGCAAATACTATCGCAGCGCTACTTCCCAGCAACGGGTCCAACAATGATTTTGCCTGCTGCAATTCTTCTACCTGAATTCCGCTCTTAAAGAAAGTGGCAGCCGCCAGCAATATCATTGCACTGTTAATGGCCCACCCCACAACCATGGAGAACAACGTATCAAATAATTCATACTTCAATACTTTACGGATAGAAGCATCATCCTGCTTATTGTACTCATGGCTCTGTATCACTTCCGAGTGGAGAAACAGATTATGAGGCATCACCACAGCACCAAGTACGCTCATAATGATGAGCATACTCCCTTCCGGAAACGAAGGAGTCACCCAGCCCTGTACAGCCATATGCCAATCAATCTTGACGAGAAAAAGCTCGTAGATGAATGAAAGTCCTATAACGGACACAAATGCAATGATAGCTCTTTCAATCTTCTTGTAGGAGTTAGTGAAAAGCATTACCGAAACGAAAACCGTAGTCAGCACCGAACCCCACACAATCGGGATATCCAGCAACATTTGCAGTGCAATGGCTCCACCTAATATTTCAGCCAGAGAGGTAGATATGGAAGCCAGCACAGCCGTTCCCAGTATAGGGCGCGATACCCATTTGGGAGTGTACTGCGTGGCAGCTTCCGACAAACACAATCCGGTGACGATGCCCAAGTGGGCCACATTATGCTGCAAGATTATCAGCATAATGGTGGAAAGGGTCACTACCCACAACAGTGAATAACCGAATTCCGAACCTGCTGCAAAATTTGACGCCCAGTTTCCCGGATCAATAAAACCTACCGTAACCAACAGTCCCGGACCGATATATCTGAATACGTCCAAACCACCCAGATAACGTTTGTGGTCTTTCCGTTGTAAGTCTTTAAAAATATTCTTCATTGTGTTGTTTTTATTTGGGAGTATAAAAGTACTCAAATAAAAAACAAATACACTATAACTTGGTTCAAAATCAAAAAGGGATGCACTAAAATGAATTCAGGTATCATTCTTTCATTCAGAGGAACTTGTGACAAAGAATCTTCTCTCTTATTATGTAAGGAGAAGAGATTCTTCACTCCGTTCTGAATGACAGAATGATAGCTGAAATTCGTTTTGACACCCCTCTTTTAAAAATTCCCCCTTTTTTAATCAAAGCAGATTTAATATCCCATTTCGTGCAACGCTTTACAAAGCTGGTCGGGACAAGAAGTGGGACGTCCGCCACAGCGGATACCTTCCAAACGGGAAATCACCTCACTTACCGGCATTCCGGTAACCAAGCGGGACAGCCCCTGCAGATTGCCGTTACAGCCACCCCAGAATGCGATATCCTTTACGATTCCGTCTTCCACTTCAAGTTCGATATTACTACTGCACGTGCCTTTAGTCTTGTAAGTATAAGTCATTATTCTTCGCTTTCTTCCGGCTTCATATTGGTATAAACCGTCTGTACATCGTCAAACTCTTCCAGACGTTCCACCATTTTATCGATAGTTTCACGATGTTCCGGCTCAACATCCTTCAAGTCATTTGCGATATAGGTAAATTCACCGCCGACGTCCTCAAATCCACCTTCTTCCAAGTGTTTCTGGATAGCTGCATAGCTTTTCGGGTCGCCATAGATGGTGATTGTGCCTTCTTCTTCATCCTCTTCATAATCTTCGTCAATGTCGAAGTCAATCATATCAAGAATGAACTCTTCCATATCCATTCCGTCTTTCTTCTTGAAAGTAAACACACATTTATGGTCGAACAAGAAAGCCAATGAGCCCATTGTACCCAAGTTTCCGCCAAACTTGTTGAATACGCTGCGTACATCCGCCACTGTACGAGTGGGATTGTCGGTCAAAGTATCAACGAATACAGCTACACCATGAGGTCCGTATCCTTCATAAGTCATGCTCTTGTAGTCACTCTGGTCTTTACCCATTGCGTTTTTGATAGCGCGTTCAATGTTATCCTTCGGCATGTTTTCACGCTTACAAGTAGCGATAACGGAACGCAATGTCGGATTGTTTTCCGGCTCAGGCCCTCCGGCTTTCACTGCAATAGCAATTTGTTTACCCAGTCTTGTAAAGGTCTTAGCCATATGACCCCATCTTTTCAATTTGGCAGCTTTTCTATATTCAAACGCTCTTCCCATTGGAATAAATATTTATGAGTTATAAATTATGAATTATGAGTTATATGAGAATTATAAAACTTTTTTTAACGAAGTTTCGCCCCCAGCTTGTCTTCCAGGTTCTTCACCAGCTTGGACATGATTTTATCAATCATTTTGTCGTTCAACGTCTGATTTTCATCCTGCAGCAAGAAGCTTACGGCATACGATTTCTTTCCGGCTTCCAGATTCTTGCCTTCATAGACATCGAAGAGAGACACTTCCTTCAGTAGCTTCTTCTCCGTTTCATAGGCAATTTTCTCAATTTCTGCAAACTGCACTTTCTTGTCAAGCAGTAAAGCGAGATCGCGTTTCACAGCCGGGAACTTGGAAATCTCGGTATAGTTTACTTTCACGTTCTTAACCGCCTTCATCAACTCTTTCCAGTTCAGGTCGGCATAGTACACTTCATTGTCGATGTCGAACGCTTTCAGTAGTTTTCTTGTCACCACACCGAATGTGGCCAAACGCTTACCGCCTCTTGTCTGTACGGATAAGGCCGCAGCATATATGTCGTCCGTAAGATTACCTACCACCAAATCGTGCATCTGCAATCCGAGACGGGCAAATATATTTTCAACATACGCCTTCAATTCATATACGGAGCTATCCTCGTCTTGGTGTGCCCATGAGTTGGAAACCCTTTTACCGGTAACCCATAAGCCCAGATGATAATCTTCTGAGTAAGGAGCAAGCGCCTTTTCTGGATTACGCTTCTCTTCGTTGAAGTAATAACAGTTGCCGAATTCAAAGAATCTCAAATCGGCATTCTTACGGTTGGCATTATGAGAGATGCTCTCCAGCCCGCCAAACAGCAAAGACTGACGCATGGCATTCAAGTCCGCACTAAGCGGGTTCATCAACATCACGAGATTCTTGGAGGGATAAGACTCCAATCCGTCATAATATGCGGCGCGCGTCAGCGAGTTATTCAAAATCTCATTGAAACCGCAACCCACCAATTGTTCGGCAACCAGATTTTGTAATCTGTTGGACTTGTCCCATTCGCCTTTCGTTGTCAGGCTGGACTTCAAGGCTGTCGGAATCTCTACATTATTATAACCGTAAATACGGAGAATATCTTCTATTACATCGCAGTCGCGCTGTACATCCACACGATAAGGCGGAACATCCAGCATCAAGCCCTCTGCCGTTTCACTGACAATCTTCATTTCCAGACTTGTCACGATACTCTTTATAGTTTCTACCGGAATAATTTTGCCCACCAATGAATGAACCTTCTCATAAGAGAGTTCCACCCTGAAATCTTGGGCAGGAGCGGCGCATACATCCTTTATATCGGAAGAGATAGTTCCGCCGGCAAGTTCCTTCACCATCATCGCAGCCAGTTTCAAGCAGTAAAGGGTGGCGTTCGGATCGATACCTCTTTCAAAGCGGAAAGAAGCATCCGTATTCAAACCATGACGACGGGCTGTCTTACGCACCCAAGTCGGATGGAAATAAGCGCTTTCAAGGAATACATCTTTGGTCGTTTCCGTAGAACCGGAATCCAATCCACCGAATACTCCGGCGATACACATTGCCTCTTCTTTGTTGCAAATCATCAGGTCGCGTTCGCTCAGTTTACGCTCTACACCATCTAAAGTGACAAAGGGAGTACCTTCGGGCATAGTCTTCACAATTACCTCACCGCCTTTAATCTTGTCGGCATCGAAGCAATGAAGCGGCTGACCGAATGCATGGACGATGTAGTTCGTAATATCCACTACATTATTAATAGGACGCAAACCGATGATACGGAGTTTGTTTTGCAACCATTCCGGGCTCTCCTTTACGGTTACACCTTTTACAGTCACCCCGGCATAACGCGGACAGGCCTCACTGTTTTCCACCGTAACCTTAACATCAAGGTCTTGGTTCTCAACGGCGAAACCATCCACAGACGGTTTCTTCAGAGAAGTAGGCATGCCGTTCTGTACCAGATAAGCGTACAAATCGCGAGCCACACCGTAGTGCGAGCAAGCATCGGCGCGGTTGGGAGTAATATCCACTTCCAGCACGTAGTCGCTCTTAATGTTATAATAGTCTTTGGCAGGTGTGCCCGGCACAGCCGTTTCCGGCAGTACAATGATGCCCGCATGGTCTGTACCGATGCCGATTTCATCTTCCGCACAAATCATACCGTTGGACTCTACACCACGAAGTTTTGATTTCTTAATTGTAAAGCATTCATCGCCGTCGTAAAGTTTTGCACCCAAAGTAGCTACTACTACTTTCTGTCCCGCAGCCACGTTAGGCGCACCGCATACAATCTGTACAGGCTCGCCCTGTCCCAGATTTACAGTAGTGATGTGCATGTGGTCTGAATTAGGATGAGCTTCGCATGTCAGCACTTCTCCAATGACCAGACCTTCCAGTCCGCCTTTAATGGTTTGCACCTCTTCTACGCTTCCTGTTTCCAATCCTATGGAAGTCAGTGCAGCGGCGACTTCATCCGGTGTCAAATCGAAATCGACATACTCTTTCAACCAATTATAAGAGATATTCATATCATTATTTTTTTATTGTTTCCAAAAGTGACCCGCAAAGTTAATAAGTTTTTCCTGTAGAAAGGGAAAAAAAGTCAGGAAATCTTCGATAGTATATATTCTTTCACCTGTTCCCATGACTGATTTACAAACATATCAGGCATCGGTTCTACCTCTGCATCATCAAAATAGACCATACTTTTCATTGCCATGAAAACAGAACCGTCATTATATTTGGCAGCATAAAAGTTTAAGATTTCTTCTTATGAATATGAGGAGATTCCTTTAATATGGTCAATGAAGCGATTTCCGCTATTGATTCTCTCAGAAACTAAACCTCACAGTCTATTGTACCAAAAAAATCCAAATCAATAGATTTACGATGTCCTAATTGCAAAGCGAGCGCAGTCCCCCCCTACCAATCTAGTATTATTAAGTACCGGCAATTTTTGCATTTTTTTCAGGAGTTCCAAAGTTGAGGATTCAACTGTTTCCAAGTATAACATCTGAACTTTTTTTAGGAGTTTTCGAAATCGCAGCAATATATGCCAATGCACGGGGTTCCAAGCATCTTAATTCCTTTACGATTTCTACAATTTGAGGTAAACCATAATATGCTTTAATGAGGTTCCAATCGTTCAATAAACCATATTCCAAAACCCTTTTTATCACATATTGTGCATGTACGTCAAAGTCAATATCTTCTTTGCGTACATCCCAAAACAGATGTGGAGAGAATTGTTGTATATATTCATTTGCAGACATGATACCTATTTCTTTTGTTTACAAAGGTAATATTCTTTTTCCTAAAATCAATATATTAGCCATATAAAAACAGCCGGAATCACTAAACTAAGCGATTCCGGCTGCGCCTAAAACAAGATAACCGCTGTTACCTGTCATCTAATCCTTCCGTCTGCGAACGACAGAGGGTGCACCAAGCTCTTCCCGCTCCGTCACTTCGATGTACCCTTCCTGTTCCAATTCAAACAGTGCAGGATACACCCGTAACTTGTCGGCATTGGCATTCCGAATAATATCGTCCACCGTCACCACTGCATCCACAGCGTCTATATAATTTCTGATTTTCTGCGTATCAATCGCTTTATAATCCATCATACTCATAAAAGTTCCTTCCAATTATAAATACTACATTAAGTGCATTTTGTATGTTTTCGCCGTATTGCACTCCTTTTGACAACCTGCCACCTTAGTTGCATAACTTTTCTTTCACGTATGCGTGTAGGAATATACACGTATGACGTTTACTTTTTTTTGATAGTTTTCTCTTCCTGCGCGCGTGGGCGTAAAAGAAAAGTTATGCAACTAAGGTGGCAGGTTGTCAAGCAAAAGTTCTACTCTACGTTGCTAAAGCTCTATATTAGCATCCTAAAGTGCCACTTTACATACAGTAAACATTCACTGAATTTATTATACACTTTAGTCCTGTTTTTGACTATGGTAATTAAGAAGCAGAAAAATTTAAGAAAGGGTATATTTTAGATAAATTACTTCCATCCTGACCGTTCAATCTTAACATATTCCCTAAAATCAATATCCATTTTACACCTTAATATTTATATTCAGCCAGTACACAAAAAATTATTTATACAATCTAATAAAGCATTACCTCTATTCTGCTCTATCAAAAAGTTCATTTTTATTCCAGCACTTTCTCCCGCCATTATATCATTTGTACTATCTCCTATCATATAAGACTGCGATAAATCAAGATTCCATTCCCTTGCAGCTTGTAATATCATTCCAGGTTTAGGTTTCCGACAACCACAAACAATTTTATATTCTTTACGTTCTTCAGGATAACCACTGTCCGGATGATGAGGACAATAATAAATAGCATCCAGATAAGCATGTTCTTTGCCCAACAGGGTCTCCAATGTAGCATGTATAGTCTCCAATTCTTCGAGTGTACACATATTACGGGCTATCACCGGTTGATTGGTTACAACAATGGCAAGATATCCTTTCTGATTTATTAAACGAATTGCCTCTGCCACACCCGGTATCAGTTCCAATTGTTCCACTCTGTGCAGGAACTTTACTTCTTTGTTTATCACTCCATCTCTATCCAAAAAGACTGCCGCACGAGGATATTTTTTATTCAAACGAGTTACCTTACCATTAATTACATCCCGACAAACTTTTTCATAGCGGTCTGGAGTGCCCATATCTTTTATATATTCAGCAGAAACATAACCATACATAGGCATACCTTCAGCCAAACATTTAGGAAATACATGTTTCTCAAAATTTGCTTTCTGACCCTTAGGAACATAATCAATTATACGAGGAGAAAGTATGAACAAAGAAGCATTTACCAAATTACGACTGATAAATCCTTCAGGATGAGGTTTAATATGTAACTGAACCAATCTATTATCTTTGTTTATTTCTACAATATCTGAATCATAAGGGTGATCGTTAGGATGTACAAACAATGTCGCTTCAGAATGATGTTCTTGATGAAATCTCAACATTTCATCTAAAGCAACATCCATTATTGTATCTCCATAAAACATAAAAAAATCCTCTTTTAATAAATGAGCAATTTCAGGCATAGCACCAGCTGTCCCTAAAGGGTATTGCTCAATATAATATGTAATAGTAACTCCCCATTTAGCGCCATTACCAAAATAGTCCTTGATAACCTCACCTAAATATCCTATTACAAATATAAAATCTGTAAAACCATATCTTTTGGCAAGTTCAACTTGGTATTCCAACACAGGTTTACCATTAACAGGTATCATAGCCTTAGGAATCTCACTATTAACAGATGCTATACGGGTTCCCTGTCCGCCAGCTATTATTACGACTTTCATTATTATATTTCTGATTAGTTATCAAAAATCGCAGCTTCAACTATCTCACAAATAATATGTCCCAACATAATATGGGCTTCTTGGATTCTTGGAGTATCATCGGATGGCACAATAAGACTATAATCAGCCATTTCACCCATTTTACCACCGGAATGCCCTGTTAAAGCTATTGTACTTACCCCTTTTTCTTTACACACTTCAAAAGCATTAATTATGTTTTGGGAATTACCAGAAGTTGAAATCCCTATCAAGATATCGCCTTTGCATCCCATTCCTGCTATCAAACGGGAATATATCACATCGTATGAATAATCATTGGCAACTGCGGTTAAATAAGAAGTATTACAATGCAAAGCCTCTGCTGGCAATCCACGACGATCAATATAAAAGCGCCCTGAAAATTCTGCTGCTAAATGTTGTGCATCCGCTGCGCTTCCACCATTACCACAAAAATACACTTTACCACCATTTTGAAAACATTCAATAATTATAGCTGAAATTTGTGATAATTCTTCCAACAATTCTTTATTTGTTTGTAACAGGCTTATTGATTGCAAATGCTCTTGTATGCGAACTTCTATTAATCTTTGATTGTCCATGTCGTTAATCCTTTTTCTACAAATTCCACATTATATATCTTACCATTATATTTCTCTTCCAAGACTTTAGCAACCTTGTATTTTACAATGTCGGGGCAATAGAAAAACATAAAGCCACCACCACCGGCACCGGATATTTTTCCACCCAAAGCGCCATGCGATATTGCCGTGTCATAAATTTCATCTATTTCCGAAGTAGAGATGGATTTAGCCATTTGCTTTTTATACATCCAGCTATCATTCAGAGCAATTCCTAATTGCCCTAATTCATTTTTAAGTAATAGGTTCTTAATCCGATATGCCTCACTCTTCACCTTATGCATAGCTTCAATAGAAGATTCTTTTTTTGCTACCACATCGGCAACTTGTTCTTCTATAATCTTGGCTGATTTTCGACGGGTATCCGTAAAATACAAAAGCGTATTATGTCCCCATTCATTTAAAACTTCCACATTAATACGTAAGGGATTTACTATCACTTTGTCATCCGCATAAAATTCCATAAAGTTGACCCCGCCAAAAGTAGCCGCATATTGGTCTTGCTTACCTCCCATCATACATAAATCCTTACGTTCTATATCATAGGCATATTGAGCTATATCATATTCGCCCAATGGAAGTTTCAACCATTCCTTAAAACTCCCAATTATAGATACAGCAACCGTGGAAGAAGTCCCTAATCCCGAGCCTGAAGGAACATCCATATATGTTGTCAGTTCAAAAGACAGAGGCTCCCCTTTGTTGTATTTCTTAACTATTGAATTATATATTCCCCTTTGCAAAAGTAGTTTTCCTTCCAAAGGCAGCTCACCGACCG
The DNA here is from genome assembly GCF_018390535.1 of Bacteroides propionicigenes. Taxonomy (GTDB): domain Bacteria; phylum Bacteroidota; class Bacteroidia; order Bacteroidales; family Bacteroidaceae; genus Bacteroides; species Bacteroides propionicigenes. Next base: position 150,011 of record NZ_JAHBBW010000004.1, read on the forward strand.
CGTCAAGTTCTTCCACAATATTTTCATTAATATGGCGAAAAATAATTTTTCCATTATTTAGTGGTCTAATGGAGGCATACGAATAGAGATTCACGGTTACATTCAGTATAGCTCCACCATATAAATCAGAATAGGGAGATACGTCAGTCCCTCCACCGGCAATACCTAACCGGAAAGGGGCTTTGCTACGATAAAGTATCATTATATATTAATTAAACGTTATTCATTAAATCTGTATATATTTTTGTAAGCTCTTTTTTTATTTCGTCCATTACAAAATATTTTAAAACTCTTCTTCGTGCATTTTGAGCATATTGATTTCTCATTGAATCATCCGTTAACAATGAATCTATCGCATCTGCCAATAGTCTGCTATTGCCATTTTTGACTTCAATGCCGGTCTCTCCATTTAAACTTACCCAATTGACGCCCGACCCTGCAATCGTAAAAGTCACTGTCGGACAATAACAATACATCGCTTCCGCCAATACCAAGCCAAAAGCCTCATTCTTTGTAAGAGAGGGAAAAGCAAACACATCGGCGGCATAAAAGCAACACTTCAATTCGTCTTGATTGATTCGTCCTAACCATTTTATTCTTTCAGACAAGTATGTTCTCTTCAAATCATCCGTCAAAGGACCATTCCCTGCTATGACAAAGACACAATCGGATGTTATAAACCGTTCTGCTTCCAACAAATGAACAATGCCTTTATACTTAACATGCCTTCCTACAAAAAATACTATTTTTTTATTTTGATATTTTTTCTTCACTGCATCAACATTCTCTGCTTCACCTTCATCCAACATAAATAAAGAGGGTTCAATTGCACTTGGAAGAACTTTTATTTTAGCCATATATCTACCCAATGGTTTGGATGCGATTCCATAATTCGGACTAGTAGTCAATATCAGATTAGCCCTATCAAGTAATTTTCTTTCTATACCTTTTACAAATTGATACAAAAAATTCTGTTCAACAATATCAGAATGCCAATGCACAACAAGATGTACGTTTCGTGGCATTAATAGTACCAGAAAAAATGCGATCAACGGATTAGGATAATGAAGATGAATAATATCTGGAGAGTATTCTTTCAAAATCGTCTTCAATCTTCGATAATATGATATAGAAATAGGTTGACTGGCTATTTTTCCTAATGTGGCCACCCGTGTTACTTTTATAGTATTTACGTAGTCTATTTCTGTATTATTTCTTGTATTGAAGCATACAACTTGATGTTCAAACTGAGGCAGGGAGTCCACTATATACTTACTTGTACTTTCAATTCCTCCATCAACAGGATAATAGAATTTAGCTATATGTAGAATTTTCATAATACTAACTCATTAAATATTTTTTCTTTAATAAACACCATAGTATTTTCATCCTATAAATTATTTTAAATCTTAAATCATAAGGACTACGTCCTGAACTACTTGAAACATTCAGAGAATGACGCCTGTATAATAGTGTAGGTGTTTTAAGATAATAAACATCCCCCCTCATCTCCGCAATTAAACCAAGCCAAATATCGTGGGCGACCATTGATTTAGGAAAGGGCAAAGCATATTCTACAATTTTCCTTCTAAAAGCCATACAACAACCCAAATACGAGTTCTTTATAATATTATGCAATATTCCTTGTTTGGAGTCTAACAAGGCAAAATAAGAAGGATGCTGTATCATTAAATCAGAATCAACCACAAAGCAATCCGATAGCACTAAATCAAATTGTTCCAAGTAAGACATAATAATCTTAACTTTATCAGGAAGCCACACATCATCTTGGTCTGCTAAGAAAATAATATCTCCTCGACTATGATTTATTGCATTTTCTATATTATGAGTGGTATAGTCAAATGGATAACGATATTTTTCCTTTTGATGATGTAAAACTCTTATCCGTTTATCTTGTAATTCATTTATAATATCAAGAGTGTTGTCTGTTGATGAGTCATCAGAAACAACAACTTCATCATCAGCCGACAACTGTAATAATATAGATGTCAATTGTTCTCGAATGTACTTTTCTCCATTAAAGGTAGCAACACATACAGAAATCATAACAAAACAGCTATTTGAAAAGATATTTAGTAAAATAACATTTGATAAAATAGCACGACATGGTTCTTAATGATAATGCCATAGTATGGCGTAATATACTATGTTGTCTAAAAAGCCAATCCGGAAAATCAAAATATTCACATTTTCCAGCACATTCTATGTATATATCAAAACGTCGTTTTAACACATTGACATCTAATTCGTTATTTGAAAAATTCTGTATGCACTCACTAGAAAGTAAAAAGAATTTTTTTATTCCTGAATGTGATAATTTTCGAGTAAATTGTATATCTGAAAAATCCAACCATACATCCTCATTATACCCCTTTACTTGTAAAAAAGCACTAGTACGAATACAAAGTCCACTATTTATCAAGAAATAAACATTCATAGGATAAAAAGCATCTGATACCATTTTTTTTAATTTTCGCTTCCTACAATGTGGAGATAATAATGTACCGTCAGGTAATTTAACTTGTGGAGCAAGTATTGAAATTTCAGGATGTTTTTTTATAGTTTGAATGTAATTTTCAAGAAAACCACTTAGTAACTTTGTATCTTGATCTAAAATTAATAACCAATCAATGCCATTTTCTTTGGCATATTGTGCTGCACTATTATAAGCCTTGCCTAATCCTCCATTAGAATGATCGTGTATATAAACTATCGGATATTTAATAAAATCCGAATCTATGACAGGAGAGTTATCATAAATAAATATTTTACAATTTGAATTACACTGTTCTTTAATAATTTGATATGATACAGAGTTAGCTATTTTGTTTTTATAAAGAACAATTACAATTAAGATAGTAGGTGAAAACATTTGATTTATACTTTTATCAGTTCCGATATAAATATACGCATATAAATTGCCATCGAAGCAAAGCATACAAGAATAACCTTTGAAACAAAAGTTGGCTTTATAGTATACAATAACATTGGAAATAATATTATTTCAACAATGCCATAATATTCCATAATACGTAATGCTGCAGCTATATTAAGTGAAAATAAAGGTAAAGCGACAAGTGATAATGCCATTATTTTCAGTAACAAATAAACATATCTATTCTTCAAGAAAATTAAATCCGACTTCCAAAGTAAAAGTCCCCATAAGATAATTCTGGACAAATGCAATAAACTAAAAATATTTGCCGAATAATCCCCAAATTCTTGGAAAGATTTATACATTTCAAATTTACTTTGAATATGTTCTATTGGAATTAAACCTATTAAGTCAATAAAATCTATTTTATATAATGCCATAATATAAGATATTATCAATAGACCTATCCACATCTGCTTTTTTATTTTATAAGGAGATATGAGCCATAAAGGTATCATTAACAATGATGAAATATGAAACAAGCAAGCTACGATTACATATACCCAATATTTTCTATTATGATTATATAAACTATTTAATGAAAATAAAAATATACCTGTTGCAACTGAAGCACGAACCTGTGTAAAATCTTGTTGCAAATACAAATTTCCAATCCAAATCAAAAGGCTTAAAAAAATAAATTCCGAATAAGATTGAATCGCCCGAAATTTCAATGGAATAGCTAACAGTGCATATAAACACATTAAGACCACTACATCACCACGTAACAAAAATTTAGCCACATATCTTAAAAGCACAAATGTAGGTTCTATATAATCACCGCCCGTTTCAAAAAGAATTGTATAACTTTCATAATCGGTAACTTTTGTACCATCACGCAGTCCTGTAAAAGCAATAAGAATTAAACACAATGTCCCAAAAAGAGCCAAAGATGTTTTACTATTATTGGAAAAACCTACTAAACAAAACAAAGTGATTATTATAAAAATACACAATATCGTAATAATCATTTTTATTTATCCTTTTTGAACAGATACCATAAAGAACCACATAATATTATTATCCAAAAATAAGGACAATAGCTATATTCTTTCAAAATGATTTTCCAAGAGCCTTGATTATTAAAATAAATTATATTCTTAGAATGGAACATCAACCATATTACCCTAATTGCTATAAATCTGTAAAATAAAACAAATTTATTTTTTTCAAAAGTCCAATAAGATATTGTCCCTTGTTTCAAATATCTTCGACTAAAACCTAAATAATTCTTAATAAATATTTCAAAAACATTATAGCCGCTTTTTTTCGTAACTGCAACAGGGAATACAATAAAATAATGTCCAAAATAAATCTTCACAGATTTTACTTGTGCTAGTTTATAAGACCAAGCTACTTGCAATAACAATGTATCACATAATGCAATATCTTTTATTATGTACAAATCTTGTCGCCATAATCCAAAATTACTAATCCAAGTTGTATAAAAAGATGTATATGCTATAAATTGATTAAGAGTATCACAATTCACTATTTCTACTTGAGAGTTACTTCTTCTTTCATAAAAAAGTAACGCATCTTTAGTTGATATATTTTTTTTTATTGTATCAAGTATAAACTTTAAACTTCCTGAAGGAAATCGCACTGTATCATTTAGTAATTTTAAATATTCTCCAGAACCACGCTGTAATGCGTATGAAAAATTTGCATCCCGTACATTTTTTTCATTACAGAAATATTTAACAAAAGGATATTTATTTACAATTTGTTTTGTATGATCAGTAGAACAATTATCTGATACTACCACCTCTATTTCATCAACATTGAAATCAGGATTTGAAAAAAGTAAAAAAAGTGTTTTATCCAGTATCTCAGCCCTATTATAAGTAGGAATACAAATTGACAATAAAGGTCGTTTATTTTCCATGCCATTCATATTTTTTCGTTCTATAAATCCAATAACCCCACGGCAATAAAGCGACAGTAATTAAACAATAACCACCTGTCACTCCCAACACCCCAAACCATTTACCTAACACGATAGTAGAAAGACAGCAGGTAATGCCCGCACAAATAGAATTTATCAAAAATGGTTCTTGCTTATGGCAGCGTAAATAGATTGCCCAGGAGCTTACGAATTGATTAATAAATAACGGAATCATCATCAAAAGCATAGGTATGTAGGGCAAAAAGCGGTTACCTAAATCCTTATTGCCTATGACGATATGCCAATGACGAACAGCCCCAACCACAATAAACATCAATACAAGCAACATACCGTTGATAAAAACAGACTGCTTCAAAGTACGATTGAAAATAGTATCCAATTTCGGATATTTCTTTTGGGCTATCAAACCAGAGTACAATGGTACTTTGGTTGTCATCCAACTCAAGGATAATGCCTGTATGCCATTCAATGCAGCCAATGTCATTCCCATTTGTCCAGCAACAACTGCTCCTTCCGTAGCAAACAGCACTGGATTGAACAATTGGAAAATGAAATATCCACTTATCCAACTCAAAGCTATCTTCCACTGGTAAGGAAATATCTCTTTACGATAATTTACTTTCTCCGTTAAAGATACGTTCCAGATACTCAGCAATAATTTTCTGAAATCGCTGAAGAACAATATAGCTGCAACCAATACGATGATGACAAGTAAGTTAAGACCGGAAACATACAATTTAGCTCCCAATATCAAACCGCCCCATACAATCAAAAGACTGCAACATTGCTGATACAAGCGCACTTTTGCCACTTCTTCAACCTTGCCTAATCCCTCTATAAAGGCAAGGGCGGGAGCCAACAGCAAATTCAAAGCCGTACCTGCCGCAAGCAAAATCCAGGGAAGCTTCCACGTAACACTGTCATCCAATCCGTATTTACCGAAGAAAACAAATCCTACGATTATTAAAGTTACCAATAACACCCCCGCAAAACATAAGTACCACTTGATGCAGAAATGCAGCAAAGACGACAAACGAGACAAGTATTTATGTTCGCCCGCCAGTTCGGTGGAGGTTTTCCATTTCAGATGCGCCGTTTCATGAGCTACATATTGAGTAATAATTCCATTCAGTCCCAGTTCAAAAAATACTTGAATGGCAACAATACTTCCAAAAGTATAATAAAATCCTTGTTCTATTTCCGTGAGATAACGGGCTACAAACAATATGGAAATGACTCCGCCTACAGCCTGAACAATTCTTGCCAAAGAAGTGAAGAAAATAGATTTGTCTATTCCTAATTTTGAGGCAAGTGTTTTTAGAAAACTCATAAATTTCTTATGGGAGAATATATACATTTCAATTGTAAATCATCCGGCATAAACGGTGCCATCTTCTCCAATGGAGCAGAAGTCATCTTGCCATCCTCGCCCATAAAAGAAGCCGATTTCGGGAACAAGGTCTGCTCCGGATGCATATGAATTTCACAAATCATACTGCCCGGATGATCCAATACATCAGTAATAGTGTCCGTTAGCACTTGTCCTTCCTCACTGATACTCACATAAGGTATGCCGTAGGCTTTTGCTATCTTTTTCAAATTCGGGCAAACCACACCACTTGCAGGATTACTACCTGTAAAGTAACCACCGAAAAACGATTTCTGTGTCGTCTTGATGGCTAAGTAACCCTCATTTTCAAGTACGAATATCTTTAACGGCATTTTGTATGTCACAAGCGTTTGAAGTTCCTGAATATTCATCTGCAGGCTGCCATCGCCCGTAACTAAAATCGTACGCCCTTGATGATTGGCTGTCAATGCACCGATGGCGGCAGGCAAATCATATCCCATGGCAGCACACCCTTGATTGGCAAAAACCCGGACTCCTTTCTTTACTTTCATTGCCTGATAGGTAGAGGTATAGGCAGTACCATTACCCGTTACCACCACATCGCCACCTCTTAATTGCTTGAACAGTTCATTTGCAAAGACATAAGAACTGACATAACCCGGAATGGAGGGATTATCATCGGAAAGGGATGGAAGTGCGTGCTCTATCTCCCTACCCCATTGTCGCCAACCGGAAAAATCAGGCAAAGTCAGGCTATCCAATCGAACGGATAACTTATCAATGAATTCCGACAAATCCGCATGAATAGGCAGATTAATGCTCAATGTCGGTTTCTGCTGTTCGGCACGGTCAATATCCACCATAACTTTATACGCTTTTGGCGCTAAAAGTTCATAAGCATAGCCTACTTGGCGGATGCTCAGACGAGTACCTAGAATTATCAGCAAATCGGCATTCTGAACCATAATGTTACCGATACGGTCACCACAGATGCCCGGTTTTCCGAAATACAACGGATGATCATGCCAAATAATATCCGAACCGCTGATTGCCGTAACAACAGGTATCTGCATTTTTTCTGCCACACTGATAAATTCATCCGTACAATTAGCCAAGCGCACACCGTTTCCCACATATATGACAGGACTTTTCGCCTTTTGAATTTTCGCTATCAGTTCCTCTATTTGTCGGTCTACTAATATATGATTTACCGTATCTACCAATTCCGCCGAATCAAACTCTTTCAGTTTATTTTCATCGATCATAGCTCCCTGAATATCCAGAGGAACATCAATCCATACAGGACCGGGACGTCCGGTAAGGGCTATTGTTATCGCTTTATCAAGTTCGTATTTGATATCCAAAGCATTGGTTACGGTAATAGCATATTTGGTAATAGGCCTTACGATACTGACGATATCAGCCTCCTGATCTCCCAATTGACGAAGAGGAAGTTCCGGGTAAGAGCCTTTCATGGTACTTTGTTTTATCTGACCGGATATATACAAGGCAGGAATGGAATCAAGCCACTGTCCGAGAACTCCCGTTACGGCATTAGTTCCGCCGGGACCTGTCGTGACATTTGTGACGCATAAACGACCGCTTGCCCTATAGTATCCTTCGGCGGCGATAGCCGAAGCCTGCTCGTGATGATTGCAAATATAGGTCAAGCCCTGTGTACGACCGATTGAATCATTTAGGTGCATGGCACCGCCTCCTGTGACTAAAAAACAATGCTGAATCTGATAAGCATCTACCAGATGCTTAAAAATGAAATCACTAACTTTAATCATAATTATTTATCGGTTAATAAAAGGTTCCTATCCAACTGTTCCATATGGCTTTCATACCAAGAATAAAGTTCTTTCACTCCGGCATATATGGAAGTATATCGTAAATCTATATATTCATTTTTCAATCTTGCATTATCACCACTATATTCCAAGCCTAACCCGTCCTGATGTATGTGTATAGGCAAATCCTTACCAGAGATGTCTTTAACTATCAAAGCCAAGTCTAACAAAGAAATAGATAGATCAGGAGTGATATTATATGAATGATATTGAGGAGTATTTTCGATAAACCAATCCAAAACAAGCATTAAGTCATTTACATACAGATAATCAAAATTTCTATTCTGCTTGATGGTTATGGGAAGATCAAACAAAGTCTTACATATGGCATTGGAGATAAAGCGAATGGCATAATCCTCATATTTTCCATAAATTCCAAAAATGCGCAGATCATATATATTCGCACTGTTTTCTATTACCTTCTCACATACATATTTACAATATCCATGCTCATCCGAGGGAATATAAGCCGTCCACTCTTCCTCACTCATCTTAGGACGATAATACCGCATATCATAAATAGCACCAGAGCCCAATACCAACATCTTTTCATACTCATGTTTATGCCGCTCCAGATTAAAAAACATGCGGGTGTTCGTATAAAAAAGATTGGATAAATCCTTTGCATTGCGATGACAAGGTTTCACAGCTGCATGAATAACTATATCAACAGTATGTTGTTTAAAATAATCATCTACGCTATTCTCATCGGAAAGATTCAACTCGCGGCTTGAAGGAAACAGTATATTATATTTCTCCATCAAGAAACTCTCACGTATATTACGTCCAATAAAGCCGTTTCCGCCGGTTAATAATATTGTCTTCATCTTAAATGCCAAGACTAATATATTCTTGGATTTGCTCCAAGCATAAATCATGTACTTTCTTTTCCTTATACCCCGTATACCAATCCACTGTCAGTGCCACCGTTTGCTCTATATCCATCCTCGGCTCCCATCCCAACCGGAATTTCGCCTTACTGATATCCAGCATCAACAGTTTTGCCTCGTGTAATGCATCAGGATTGGACAAATCTTTCAACTCACCACTGCCATAATGCTCTATAACTTTTGTTGCCACATCCCAAACCGTAGAAATACTTTCCGCCCTTGGACCGAAGTTCCAGCCATCACAATATTTTGTAGGCTCGTCCCACATCTTCTGTGCAAGAAGCATATAACCGCTGAGAGGCTCCAGCACATGCTGCCAGGGACGAATTGACTGGGGGCTGCGAATTTCTATCGGCTTGCCTGCTTCCAAAGACTTGATACAATCCGGGATAATACGATCCAGTGCCCAGTCGCCACCGCCTATTACATTCCCGGCTCTTACACTGGCAATACTCTTGCCGTGCTTCCTGTACTCTTCAGGGTTGAAGAAACTTCTGCGCCACGAAGCGATGGCAATTTCCGCCGCTCCTTTTGAAGAAGAATAAGGGTCATAACCGCCCATAGGCTCGTTCTCACGATAGCCCCAGATTTGTTCCTTATTCTCGTAGCACTTGTCAGTGGTTATCATCACGCCCACCTTTACACTGTCTGTAGCACGGATAGCTTCGAGAATATTAATAGTCCCCATAACATTAGTCTGATAGGTTTCGACGGGAATGTCATAACTAAGGCGTACTAATGGCTGGGCTGCCAGATGGAAAACTATTTCGGGCTGGTATTGGCGGAAGATTTCTTTCATCCGTTCACCGTCACGGATATCAGCACGGATATCCGCCTTGATTTTCCTTCCGATGCCGGAAAGCACAAAGTTATCACGTTCCGTAAATGGGTCTTGTGCGACACCGATAACTTCCGCGCCAAGCTCATGTAACCAAATGGAAAGCCAGCTTCCCTTGAAACCGGTATGACCGGTGACAAGTACTCGCTTTCCATGATAGAAGGCATTGAAAATGTCTATCATGAATGAATGGAATAAATTACAATAGGATGATTAATTATATTTCATCATAGTAGCATGAAAGGCTACTATATAAAGAGTCGTTTTTGTATAACGATAGATAATACGATATTTGGGATGTACCAAAATACTGTAATACTTCATCTTGTCAGTACTACGTCTTTCTTCTAAAATTCCTATTTGCGGAGAATGGGATAAAGTTTCTGCAGTTTTACTAACATCCTCGGAGAAATGTATTGCAGCCTTAGCACCCATATTACAAGAATACCATGTAGCAATCTTATCAAACTGGTCCTGAGAACGCTTATACCACTTTATCTTCAAATTTTCCATTTTGCAAACATAGCTGCTACTTCTTCGTCAGTAGCAAAGCCGCTTGCTTCAGACAATCTGATTTCTTCGTCCAATTCTTCTTCTGTAAAGCAACAAGGCATAGTGTCTTCGTGCAGGAGTTCAAGACATTCCTGCAACTTCCCTTCATCGGTAGTACTATCGATGGAAGCAATCAGCCTGTTCTTCAAACCTTGAAGATAGGGGGTATTGTATGCAACTGCAGGTTCTGAAACTTTCATGGGTATTCTCCTCGTTTAGATATAGCAAAGGAATACATTTTATCTGTAACCGACAAATGTTTTAAGAATTTTCATCTGTTCATTACCAAACTTTCCATGGAGCCTGCCCCTTATCCCACATTTCATTCAACTCCGTATTGTCACGGAGTGTGTCCATCGGTTTCCAGAAACCAGTGTGACGATAGGCGTGCATATTGCCGTCTTTGGCTATCCGCTCCAGAGGGGTGCGCTCGAATATGGATGTATCGTCATTATCCGGTATGTAACCGAACACTTCCGGTTCGCAGACAAAATAACCGGCATTAATCCAATTGCGGTCGCCGTCGGGCTTTTCCTGGAAAGAAAGTACCTTATCGGTATTCAGATCTATCTGCAAAGCACCGAATTTACCTCCCGGTTTATAGGCTGTCAACGAAAGAGCGGCCCCCGATGCCTCATGTACGGCAAGAGTGTCAGCAATATTCAAATCCGTCACGCCATCGCCATAGGTCAGCAAAAAGCGTTCATTGCCGATGTATTTCTGAACCCGCTTGATGCGTCCGCCCGTCTGGGTGTTCAGCCCGGTATCTACCATGGTTACTTTCCAATTCTCGGAATGATTGTCAAGAATAGTAGTTGTATTGTTCGACAAATCTACAGTCATGTCACTGTTATGCCGGAAATAATTGGCAAAATATTCTTTAATGACATACTGTTTGTAGCCACAACAGATTACAAATTCAGTGATGCCATAATGGCTGTAAGTTTTCATGATATGCCAAAGGATAGGTTTCCCGCCAATCTCTACCATCGGCTTGGGAATCAGATTGGTGGCTTCACTCAGACGTGTACCGAGACCACCGGCAAGTATTACCGCTTTCATTTCACAAAATCCTTAATAGTGGTTATCATATAATCAAGCATATCATGAGTCATACCCGGATAGACACCTATCCAGAGTGTGTTGTTCATGATAAAGTCTGTACCGTCCAAATTACCGACAACACGGAATCCCTCACCGGAGCGACGCATCCCGTCAAAAGCCGGATGTTTCAGCAAATTACCGGCAAAGAGATTGCGGGTCTGTATCTTCTTGTTTTCCAGATGTTGGGACAACTCGTTACGGGTGAATCCCGCATCTGCTTTTACCGAAAGCAGAAAGCCGAACCAGCTGGGATTTGAATTCTTCTGCGCTTCGGGAAGAATCAGACCCCGAGTACCTTCAAGCCCTTGTTTCAAATAAGAAAAATTCTTCCGGCGGGCTGCAACAATTCCATCCAGTTTATCCAGCTGCGCACAACCGATGGCAGCCTGCATATCAGTCACTTTCAAATTATAACCGAAATGGGAATAGACATATTTATGATCGTAACCCAAAGGAAGCTCACCGAATTGTTTGGTAAAACGGCAACCGCAAGTATTGTCCACACCCCCTACACACCAACAGTCGCGCCCCCAGTCGCGGAATGAATTCACAATCTTATGCAATTGGAGATTGTTTGTATAGACAGCACCGCCTTCTCCCATAGTCATGTGATGAGGAGGATAAAAACTGCTGGTACCGATATCTCCGATCGTACCGGTTTTTCTCTCTTCCCCATTGATTGTATAAGTAGAACCTAAAGCATCGCAGTTGTCCTCTACCAGCCAAAGGTTATGCTTGTCGCAAAAAGCCTTTACAGCCGCCAGATTAAAGGGGTTGCCCAAAGAGTGGGCTATCATAACCGCCTTTGTTCTCTCGGAATAAGCGGCTTCCAACTGTCTCACATCAATATTATATTCGGGAATAGTGACATCTACAAAAACCGGGACAGCTCCATACTGAATGCAGGGGGTGACAGTAGTAGGAAAGCCGCAAGCAACGGTAATCACTTCATCACCACGCTTGATTTGCCGCTCACCCAACAAAGGCGATGTCAGTGCTGAAAAAGCCAACAAATTGGCGGAAGAACCTGAATTTGTCAAAGAACAGTATTTAACTCCCAGCCATGATGCAAAGCGCTTCTCAAATTTATGAGCCCATGGTCCGGCAGTCAGCCAAAAGTCAAGGGAAGAATCAACTAAATTGACCAGTTCGGCATGGTCGTAATAACGACCGCCATAATTCACAAAACTCTTGCCGGCGTCAAAAGGCTTTTTGTGCCCATGAACTTCAGCATAATATTCTTTGGTCAAAGCCAGAATTTGTTGTTTAAGTTCGTCTTTTCTATTCATAAATATGACTTTTATTTTTTATCTCTCAAATAATCCCACCACAGATTCAGCCCTATCCAAATCACAATATCGGCAATCAACATCACCGTATTATTCACATAAGGCATCAACAGAATATTCGCTGCACTGAAAGCACAAGACATACAAAGCAAGCTCAGCATAGCCTTTCTCGGTGACAGACCGATAGCCAGCAATTTATGGTGAATATGATTCTTGTCCGGTTCAAAAGGGCTGTGCCCTTCACGAATACGAACCAAAACCACACGAATGACATCGAAAGAAGGAATTATCAGCGTGCTGAAAGCAATGATGAAAGCGCCTTCGGTATAAGGCATGACATCAGGATTCAGCTGGCTGTACTTTATGGCAAGGAAACTAAGCGTATAGCCCAAGGTCAGACTTCCCGTATCACCCATAAATATCTTGCGGGCACGCTCGGCGCTGCCGAAAACGTTGTAATAAAAAAACGGGACAAGCACACCGAAAGTGCCGGCAGCGAGCATGGCATAACTCCAAAGCCCTTTCTCTATAAAAAGAAAAGTGAATATCAATAAAGCCACACTGCTCAAACCCGAAGCAAGACCGTCTATGCCGTCTATCAGATTGATTGCATTGGTTATGAAAACAACTGTAAGAACTGTGAAAGGCATACCTATATATGCGGATATTTCATGTATGCCGAACAAACCGTACAAATCATTTATCCAAAGCCCCGATAAGGGAAAAAGGGCCGCACAAAATATCTGGATAATAAACTTCTGGCGGTAACGGACACCGACAAGGTCATCGGCAATACCTGTCAGGTAAAGCAAGGTCATGCCGCAAGCAAACAGCAATAACTCCGGCAACAAATAGCCGGCATAGACTGTGGAAATACTATCGCCGCACAACAGGCGGAAAGTATAGACAAGACAGAAAGAAAACAAGGTGGTCGGAAAGAAAGAAACACCACCCAGACGGGGAATGGCTTTCTTATGCACCTTGCGCTCGTCCGGAATGTCGAACAGTTTCTTACGCATGGATATCAGCAAGATACGCGGAATCAGCATACGGGCTATCAATGCCGATATCAAAAAGGTTAGAATAATAAAGAAAAGGTTCACGTGGGTGATGGAATAATAAGGTGACAGAGTGATAAGGCTATAGGGCGATAAGGGGGTAAAGGTGTTATTCTATAACCTCAAAAGGATATTGATTATCTTCCAGATTTTCCAATTCATTGATGATTTCAGCCTGTTCGGAAGTCAGTGATGTTGCGTCCCAAGTATTGATAATGGAATGGGCTTCCTTAGCCAGTTCTTCCTCATAGACCTCACCATAGCAATGGGTAAGAAGACGAACTTTCAAAAGCGAGTCCGGAAGTTTATCAAGAATCCCCCAGCAACGGTCGAGAAGGCGCTGTATATATTGCTGTTTGCGACCGTTGTCATAAAAAGTAGCGTTCAACGCTACGAGAATAGAAAGACAAAGTTCGGCTTCCTCCTCCGGAGTACTGCCTTCCGGAGAGTTGTACAAATTCAGTGCTTGTTCATAAACTTCGCGATTCAAACGGGCGAAGTGATCGCTATAAATGGGACTGCCGTCCATCCCCAAGTCCAAGAGTTCATGGGCAAGGGTGTACAAAGATGAAACGTGATCGTTCATTTTATCTAAGATATAGAAGTTATTGAGTTACAAATATTTCAGTTACTATCTATCGGTTCTACGAGCGAGGAGTGGATAAATGTAGTGGCAACTGCCATGACACCTTCTATGTTTACCACCACACGACGGTCATGGCGAAGGCGGACAAATTCACCGATAGCCCCTTCGAAAATCCCGCCTGTGATACGTACTTTAGTACCTTTCACCAATTTCAGTTCCTCCGGTTCCACATAAATTACAGCCTCATCATATGTACCTGCGACTAAAATAAAACTACGCATCTGTGCATCCGGAATAATAACCGGTTGGCGGGTTTCCCTATTCATTATATAACGTATAGGGATATTCAAAGAAAAATTATTTTTGATTTCATCAATACAAGCACGAGTGGAACGGATAAAGACCAAATTGTGTATGGCAGGAACAAGCTTGCGAACACGACGTTCATTCCTTACGATGTATTCGTAATGCATAGGAATGAAATTCTCTATACCTTCCTTGTCAAGATAGTCTTTAAGAGATAATTCGCGGCTGTAAGTTACGCGGACAGCATACCAATGTAATTGACGGAGCATTACTAAACAAGAATCGTAAGATTTCGGATAAAATAAAGTCTTGTGAAAAGGATATTCTTTGGGGACACCGGGGTTGTGAAGTACCTTCCGATCAATTCATGTAATGCAATTATTTCCAATAGTTTAGTCTGCATCCATATTATCCCAAAATTCCCCACTATCACAGAAAGAGAACGTTGAAACAGTTATGTGATCAATAAGCTCTTTTAAAAAGCTGTAAACGAATAACTTAAAAACAAAAATAGTTTTTTAGACGTTCGTTTAATAAACGCAAAGATATGGTAGTTTTTTGTACTGGCAAAATGTTTGATAGAAAATCTTTGATTTTTATAGTCTTAGTATAAGATAAATACTTGTTAATGAAATAGTAACCTTTTCCAATAACCTCTGTTATTTTTTACGTTTTTCCACATAATTTCTACCCTGTACTGTTCGCATCTGAACACTGTTTATTAAACGAACGTTTAAAAAACACTATTCAGGTCTTTTTCCTACTATTTTTTAATGCCCACAGAACCAAAATCAAGAAGGTTTTTAATGAAGTTAACATCATTGGCAGTAATAAGTTAACATCGTGCAGACAGCAAGTTAACTAACTACAAAACAAAAAGTTAACATCATCACAAGAATGATGTTAACTAACAATATTTCTCAATTTGCTTATCTTACAGCATAACTTTCAGCTCATGGCAAAGTCGCTCTTTCACCTCCTCCATTGGCATTGTCCGTCCTAACTCTTTTTGAAGCGAAGTCACTCCTTTATCTATAAATCCGCAAGGATTGATATAACTGAAATAGCGTAAATCCGTATTGATATTGAATGCCAAACCATGCATCGTGACGTAGTGACTACTGCGCACACCGATGGCACAAATTTTACGGGCGCGCGAAGAATCTCCATCCAGCCACACACCGGTAGCTTTCTCCATACGACCGGCAGTTATCCCATAAGAAACACAAACACGGATTACGGCTTCTTCCAGTAAATGCACATATTCTTTCAATCCCAAAGAGAACTCTTCCAAATTCAAAATGGGATAACAAACAAGCTGCCCCGGACCATGATAAGTAATATCACCGCCCCGGTCTATATGGTATAATGAAGCGCCTATCGCACAAAGCTGTTCTTCACTCAGCAACATATTGCCTTCCTTACCGCTACGTCCCAGCGTATATACATGCGGATGTTCACAAAGCACAATATGATTTACATACTCCTCCCCCGCCTGTTTGGCTTGTACAAGTGCATCAAACCACTCAGTCTGTCTGTCCCATGCTTCGGCATAGGGAACTGTTTTCCAATCTGATATTTCCAATCTCATAAAACAAATATACTACTTTTTCTCATTTCCACAAAAAAGCGTAACTTTGCGCAGACCAAAACGACAACACTTATGGAATTTCCCCAAGTCGATCTCCCCGTAGACCTGATTGCATGGACAGATGTAACAGAAGACATTCTGAACATATACAAGCAATCATGCCGCCTGAAAGCATGTATCTTCGCATTGTGTATCGAAGGTTCCATTACGGTATCTATCAATTTAATGGATACCGAAATCAAACAAGGAGACTTTGTAACGCTTCTCCCCGGCACTATCATCCAGTTCTACGGACAGAAAGAAAAAGTACGCATCGGATTCGCCGGATTTTCCGAACATTGTCTCAACGGAGTCAACATAATCCAGTCTACCATGAGTTCGTACTCCAAGATTATAGAAACTCCTGTTATACCCCTCAACGAGACTGTCGCATCCTATTTCAGAGACTATTTCGCATTGCTGGCACGTGTCTCCACCGGTCCCTATATGCCCAAAACACGAATGGCGCAAAATGTGCTGGACACCCTACTCTATGGCGTCAATGAACTATACAGCAACCGTCCCGACTCGCAAAACAGGATGAAGAGCCGGAAAGAGGAAATCTGCCGTGAGTTCATACAACTGGTCATCGAAAACTACACCACCGAACGCCGCGCACAGTTTTATGCCGGGAAACTGGGTATATCTCTGCAGCACCTCAGCACCACCATCAAACAAGTGACAGGCAAAAATGTACTGGATATAATTGCGCACGTCGTTATTATCGACATAAAAGCCAAACTGAAATCCACCGACATGACTATTCAGGAAATAGCCTATTCGCTGAATTTCCCCAGCGCCTCGTTTTTCGGAAAATACTTCAAGAGACACATGGGCATGAGTCCGTTGGAGTATAGAAACAGCTGACCTAACCTCTCACCAGCGTCACACAGGAGAGCACTATGGCTATTGTAGCCAGCATAGGGGTCAACAATATGTCATATACAGGATAAAGGATGCCGGCAGCTACCACCACGCCTATCAGATGATAGATTATCACCCAAAAAGAGTTTTGACGCATCAGGCGAAGTGTATGGCGGGATAAGTCAAACAGTTTAGGAAGCGATTGCAAATCAGAAGATTTCATCACTACCATAGCTTCTTCCGCTATCGCATCATCGGCATTTCCACCCATAGCAATGCTTACGTCGGCACAGGCCAAAGCCTGTATATCGTTGATGCCGTCACCTATCATGACAACCGTCTTTCCCTGCAATCGGAGTTCATGGATAAAGGTTTCTTTATCGTCTGGCAAAGCATCGGACATATAGCTGATAATTCCTAACTTTCCCGCTATGGTCGAGGCAGTACGTTCGCCGTCGCCCGTAAGCATACAAATGTCAAGATTTTGTCCGCGGAGTTCTTTCACTACTCCAAGTGCGGTAATCTTCAACTGGTCTTTAACAGCGATTATGGCAAGCAACTCTCCCTCCCGTCCAAAGTAAACGATACTGTTGCCCTCGGATTCATATTCCACCAACATATCGCCCAGAACATCGGAAAGGTAGACCTGATAATCCTTTAACAGCTTATGACTGCCTACCCAATATTCCGTACCCTTATAGGCGGCTTTCATTCCCTTTCCTTTCAATATCTCACAGCCATCCAACCGGACAGGCGTTACCTGTTCTTCTTTCAAGGAGGCAGTGATAGCCATTGCCAGTGAATTGGACGAATTCGTTTCGACAGCCAACAATACCCTTTTAAAATATTCTTCCTGATACTGCGCCCACAACCAAGCCGTGACAGTAGGATGCCCCTCGGTTAGCGTACCGGTCTTGTCAAAAACCACCACATTTGTTTTGTCCAAACGTTCCAAAACAAGGGAGTTTTTAATCCAGATGTGCATCTTGGCCGCTTTGCCGATTCCACGCATCAGGGCAACAGGCGTAACCAATCCTAACGCACACGGGCAAGCAACTATAAAAATCGAGATAACCGAATAGAGAGCATACGGCACAGCTTCCACACCGCCAAACAATATCCAGATAAAAAACACGACAATTGCCATTCCCGTCAGAACGGGAAAAATGATATTGGCAATTCGATTTTCATCATGCAGTTCTTCAGGCAGGAAGTGGAATATTTTTCCGGTCAGTCCCACAGCAACGGTCAAAACGGCCACTTCGTAATAGACGTGCGGTTGAAGTCCCACACCGTACCAATAATCCGGAAAGAAAGTGTTGAACACGCTGAAAAGGAAAGCCACAGAAGCACTGAAAACAATAAGCGTATCCATTGTGGTACGTCCTGTACGAAGCTGTCTCCAAGAGTCCGTATAGAAAGAGGTTCCCAAAAATACCAATGCGGTGGCAGCCAACAACATCTGTATTTCGCCGCCATAAGGCACATAACTACGGAATATGGAAAGCAGCAACAACGGAACGGCCAACAGCCATGCACCGGCAGCCTGTATCTTCAAGCTGCGGTACTGCCTGTTACGTTCTTCCATGTTGCATCTTTCCATACTATCGGCATACTCCGCGCAATGCAGTTCCTGCGCAGAACATACCTTCTTCAATATATTGCTCATTCTGTTATATTTTTAGGGGGTTGTTACTCTGAATCCACTAAAGCAACAACCGGAATGAGCCGTTTGTTCAATTACTTCTTATCCTCCTGTTTGCTCTCTTTCACAAACTCAGCTTCGTAATGAAACTTTCTGAAGCCTTCTTTCAGTTTTTCAATATCGGTCTTATCGGCGTCGTAAGTGATAGTCACCGTCTTCGTCTTTAAGTCCGTGTTGAACTTTTTCAGCCCTTTCTCGAAACGGATATTGCTGTTTATCTTTTTCACGCAGTTCTCGCACGTCATTTGTGACACTTTGAACACTGCGGTACGCAGGTCTTTGGCTATAACTGTCGTTGCACTCAGCAATACAACTGCTAAGGCAATAAAAATCTTTCTTGTTTTCATATTGAAACGCATTTTAGTAATTAGTTATTAATTGAGAAATCATACTCTCGGAATATTAAAACGCACACCTATGTATGCTTTTGCCCCATGCATAGGCCCCCATACCATAGTGGCATCAAAGTTACTTCCCCAAGGATTGGCAGCATCGATAATGGGGTTCTTTTGCTTGAAGTTGGTAAGGTTTTCCCCTCCGATATAGACAGACCAGTTACGGAAATAACGGGTGACCTGCGCACTTAGCTGTTCAAAGCCATTGTAGCGGTGTTCCCACGACCATGTACCGTCTCCCAGTTCGTAAGGGGTCGGCATACGGCCGCCACCGTTCAACTGCAAGGTTGCATCGAACTGCCACAAACCCAGCGGAGTCTGATACGAAGCGGTAAGCAATCCTTTGTATTTGCCGGTAAGCGGTTTTTCCCGCAACTGTCCGTTGTAAGTAGTCTTGGCATCCGTCCAGCGATAGGCTGCCGTAAGGGTGAATCCCGGAAAGAACGGATAGGTGGCTTCCACTTGGAACACCTGCGAGTACGACCGTCCGTTGAGGTTGTAGAACAGAACGGCATGCGGATCGGTATCCATATCCACCACTACCTGCCTGAGGAAATCCGTATAGTAATATTCCGCATTCAGGTTCAGCGTTTTGCCGGACAAGGGAATATAAGCGGAAGCGCTCGCTCCGTAATTCCACGCCTCATCCTGATTGAGGTTCCGGGCAATATCCATCCGGCGGCTGCTTGCCAAAAGGTAATTATTCTCGGCAAGGACATGATTGGTGCGATAGCCTTTTCCGGCAGAGAGACGGAAATGTACATATTCATTGGGATTGTACTTTACATGGAAACGGGGAGTGACAAAATAACCGTACTCGCTGCTATGGTCGCCACGGATACCCCCCATCAGGATAAGTTTATCATCCAGATTATAGGTGTACTGCACATACGCCCCCGGAACGGTTTCCTTTACGAACTGTCTCGTAAGAGGTTGCTCCGCATCATTCGTCAGGCGATAATGCTGATTGTAAGAATCGTAGTTGAAACTCAGTCCCGTAGACAGACTGTGACGCTTGCCGAGTTCCGTCTCGAACAAAAGGGACGCATAGGCATTGTGCTGGTCTACATCGTACAATTTGCGTCCGTACACGGCATCCTGCCTGTGCAGAGAACCGGAAAGGATAAGCGCAAGGTTGGTATTCTTCTCCTTATTGAAAATATAAGCGTTTTTAGTGAAAGCCTCGTAACGGTCGGTTCCGATGGATATTTTGTAAGGGTCGGCCGGATGATTGCCTTCATGGCTCACCTGCCCGCTGTTACGGTCTTCGGACAAGGCTTTGATGCCTGCCTGAAATACGTAGCGGTCGCCCATATATGCCCAACGGTTCCATACGTTGTATTGTTTCACCTGAGGAATATCGGCAAAGCCGTCATCGTTGCTGTCGTGGGCTTTGGTTTCGTTTTCATAATGCGCCAGCAATGAAGTACTCCAACGCTTGGAAAGTTTCACAGTGGCATCCGCATTGGCTTCGTAACGATTGGTGGTACTACCGAAAAGATTGACTGACAACCAGTCGGCTTCGGGCAACTGGGGTTTCTTAAATTCCACATTGATTTGCCCGGTGATGGCCTCGTAACCGTTTTTGACGGATGCGCTACCCTTGCTCACCTGTATGCTTTGCATCCACGGACCGGGCACATACCCTAATCCGTACGGAGCTGCCGCTCCGCGAAAATTGGGAATGTTTTCCGTCATCATTTGTACGTAAGTGCCTGACAGCCCCAACAGTTTGATTTGCTTGGCTCCCGTAGCGGCATCGGAATAGGTCACATCTACCGAGGGATTGGTCACGAAACTCTCCCCGAGGTTGCAACAGGCAGCGCGTGTAAGTTCGGCACTGCTTATCATGTCCTCGTTCATCACACTGCTGCGCAACTTCATCGTCCCAAGCCTGCGGCTGACAACATTGACTTCGCTCAGTTCCACACCATCGCGAAGCACTATATCCAGCACTTCATCACGGCCGTTCACATGTATCGTATCGTTCTCAAAACCAATGAAACTGACCACCAGCATATGCTTACCGGCAGGTTTTGCGAGGGAAAAAGTTCCATCGGCAGAGGTAGTAACCCCCTGCGTCGTCCCCATCCAAAAAAGGTTGGCTCCGGCAACCGGTTCACCAAGATTATCTTTTACCATTCCCTTTACCTGTGCTTGCAAGGTGATAAAAGGAAAAGACAGCAATATTAACCATATGTATCTCATATCTGATTCTTTCTTATTTTGAAATTTCACAATAAAACAATTAAAAACATTCATTCCATGAGGTGAAACGATTCGTTCCACGGGGTGAAACCGTCTGTTCCATGAGATGAAACCTATCGTTCCCAGGTAGGGAACAACAAGTTTCACGGCAAGGAACAGACCGTTCCCTGACAGGGAACAAACACTCTCCTGCAAGGATATCTCTCTAAATAAGAAGTGTGGAATAAAGCGCCAGATAATGCCTGGAACTGCGATAGTGTGGCGGTGAATAGACTTGGGGTTCAGTCACCGGCAGTCCCTCCGGCAACAGGCAACCAAACTGCGGCAACTGCTCGCAGTATAATGTGCAGACGGGTACTGTCGAAGACGCTCCTTGTATATGCTTCATCACATCCACTTTATAGTGGAAGGTAGTACAACCGGTATCTTTGCAGGTTTCCTGTGATGAATGGTGCGCTTTCTCGCATTTCGAACAACCGGACGTGCAGCAACGTTGCTCCGTCTGGCATCCCGAACAGCAATAATGGATAATAGAAACTCCCGCCCCACTTACAATAATAAGTGAGGACATTAGTATAGCGAGTATGTAACGGAGCCTCTTCATAGACGCCGGCAAAGATAGAAAGTTTTAACCGTTTGCAGGAATTAATTTTTCCTTTTTTATGCGTGGAGTTCGTTAATAAGTTCTATATTTGTCGATAAAGATTCCTGATTGAAATGTTGATTTATAAACAAAATTCAATATGAAAAAGCAAACTGTCAGCCTACTTGTCCTTCTGCTTGCGGCAAGCGGCTTTTTCTTTTCTTGCGGTAACATCATGAACAAAAACGCCGGAGCGTTGGAGTTCGACAGTATACAAGTGAACGAAACCGCCCACCTTTTCGGTGATACCGCCAAACCGGCATGCAACCTCATCATCAACCTTACGTATGCTTCCCAATCTTCCGACGAGAAGATGAAGGACAGCCTGAACACCTATTTCCTTTCTGCCTGCTTCGGTGAGAAATATATGAATATGAGTCCCGAAGAAGCCGTAAAACAATACACCGGAAAATACGTCAGCGACTACCGCAAAGACTTGGAACCGATGTACAAGAAAGACGAACAAGACAAGGAAAATGCAGAAGATATGGGTGCATGGTACTCTTACTATAAAGGTATAGAAAGCCACGTGCAACTGTACACCGGGCATCTGCTCGTCTACCGCATAGATTACAACGAATATACCGGCGGCGCGCACGGCATCTATATGTCCACTTTCCTCAACTTCGACCTGCGCACATTGGCCCCTATCCGTCTGGACGATTTGTTCGTAGGCGACTACAAGGAGCAGCTAACAGACCTCCTGTGGAACCAGCTTATGGCCGACAACAAAGTAGCCACCCGTCAGGAACTGGAAGACATGGGCTACGTCACTACCGGCGACCTGACACCGACCGAGAACTTCTATCTGAGCAAAGAAGGCATCACGTTCTATTATAATGTATATGACATCGCTCCTTATGTAATGGGACCTGTAAAGATAACATTGCCGTACGAAATGATGCAACATCTGCTGAGCGACGACACTATGGCACTGAACGAAGTGCGCAACTCATAACCCCAAAAAATCAAAAGCTTAAAAACTTAGTATTAGTAATGGAACTCATCCTAAAGTACTTTCCGGACCTGACAGAAGAACAGAAAAGGCAATTTGCCGCACTCTACGACCTCTATACGGACTGGAACTCCAAAATAAACGTTATTTCACGTAAAGATATTGAGAACTTGTACGAGCACCACGTTCTCCATTCCTTGGGCATAGCCAAAGTCGTCCGTTTCACTCCGGGTACGAAAATCATGGACTTGGGTACAGGAGGCGGATTCCCGGGTATTCCGTTGGCCATACTTTTCCCCGAAGTACAGTTTCATCTGGTAGACAGTATCGGTAAGAAAGTGCGTGTTGCCACCGAAATAGCCGACAGCATCGGACTGAAAAACGTAACTACCCGCCATGCACGCGCCGAAGAAGAAAAACAGCTGTTCGACTTCGTTGTGAGCCGTGCCGTAATGCCCCTTACCGACTTATTGAAAATTATCCGCAAGAACATCTCCCCCAAACAACAGAATGCACTGCCCAACGGACTTATCTGCCTGAAAGGCGGCGAACTGGAGAAAGAAGCGATGCCCGTCAAAAACAAAACTACGATGTGGGACTTGAAGGAGTTCTTCGAGGAGGAATTCTTCGAAACAAAGAAAGCGGTATACGTAACAGTCTGAAAGAAGAATTTATTACAGTAAATATAGCATTATGAAGATAAAGAGATTTGAATTTAATATGTTCCCGGAGAACTGTTATGTACTGTGGGACGAAACCAACGAAGCCGTAGTCATCGACCCCGGTTGCTTCTACGAAGAAGAGAAACAGGCTTTAAAGAACTTTATCATCAACAACGAGCTGAATGTGAAACATCTGCTGAACACGCATCTGCATCTGGACCACATCTTCGGAAATCCTTTCATGCTGAAAGAATTCGGACTGAAAGCGGAAGCCAACCAAGCCGACGAGTTCTGGATTGACGAAGCACCCAAGCAAAGCCGTATGTTCGGTTTCCAGTTGCAGGAACCGCCCGTGCCATTAGGTACTTACCTGCACGACGGAGACATCATCACCTTCGGCAATACGGAACTGGAAGCCATCCATGTACCGGGACACTCACCGGGCAGCTTGGTCTACTATTGTGCGGCAGACCATTGTATGTTCTCCGGCGATGTACTGTTTCAAGGCAGTATCGGCCGCGCCGACCTTGCCGGGGGTAACTTCGACGAACTGATAGAACATATATGCAGCCGCCTGTTCATACTCCCCAATGAAACGATTGTTTATCCGGGACATGGAGCACCTACAACTATCGGCATAGAAAAGGCGGAGAATCCGTTCTTTAGATAACAACTTTAAATAATATATACGTATGAAAAACGATCTGTTGGCTAACCGTCACATCGGTATCAGCAAGAGGGATGAAGAACAGATGCTCCGCAAAATCGGCGTGGCAAGTCTGGACGACCTGATTGAAAAAACCATTCCTGCAAATATCCGTCTTAAAGAGCCGCTGGCTCTGCCCGAAGCGATGACCGAATATGAGTACGGACAACATATAGCGAAACTGGCAGCTAAAAATAAACTATACACTACTTATATCGGCATGGGGTGGTACAACACCATTACGCCTGCCGTAATCCAACGCAATGTATTCGAGAATCCCGTTTGGTACACTTCCTATACGCCTTATCAGACAGAAGTGTCGCAGGGACGACTGGAAGCTCTGCTGAATTTTCAAACCGCCGTTTGCGACCTCACCGGTATGCCCCTTGCCAACTGTTCCCTGTTGGATGAAGCAACCGCCGCTGCCGAAGCCGTTACGATGATGTATGCACTGCGTCCGCGCGATATGCAGAAAGCAGGGGCCAATGTAGTGTTTGTAGACGAAAACGTATTCCCGCAAACACTGGCTGTCATCACCACCCGCGCCATCCCGCAGGGCATCGAGATACGGACGGGTAAATACAATGAATTGGAACTGACCCCGGATGTCTTCGCTTGCATATTGCAGTATCCGGATGCCAACGGAAACATAGAAGACTACCGCTCTTTTGTAGAGAAAGCACATATTGCAGGCTGCAAAGTAGCTGTTGCCGCCGATATACTGAGCCTTGCCCTGCTTACTCCGCCGGGAGAATGGGGAGCTGACATCGTATTCGGAACTACCCAACGACTGGGCACACCGATGTTCTATGGCGGTCCGTCTGCCGGCTACTTCGCCACACGCGACGAGTACAAGCGCAATATGCCGGGACGTATCATCGGCTGGTCTAAAGACAAATACGGGAAGCTATGTTACCGTATGGCATTGCAAACCCGCGAGCAACACATCAAACGTGAGAAGGCTACCTCCAACATCTGTACCGCACAGGCGTTGCTGGCTACAATGGCAGGTTTCTATACCGTATATCACGGACCGGAAGGCATACGCACCATTGCAGAACGCATTCACAATATCGCCGCATATCTGGAAAAGGAAATCAATGAATTAGGATACAGGCAAGTGAACTCCCGGTACTTCGACACGCTCCGCTTTGCACTGCCCGACGGTGTATCGGCACAACAAGTCCGCACCGTTGCCCTGAGCAAAGAGGTGAACCTGCGCTACTTCAAAAATGGAGATGTAGGCATGAGCATTGACGAAACAACGGACTTGGTTGCAGTCAACGTACTGCTTTCCATTTTCGGCATCGCAGCCGGCAAAGACTACACCAAAGCCGCTGACATCCCCGACAGCTGCACCATTCCGGAAGTGTTCCGGCGTCAAAGCGCTTACCTGACGCACGAGGTATTCAACAAATACCATACGGAAACGGAAATGATGCGCTACATCAAGCGGTTGGACCGCAAGGACATCTCATTGGCACACTCCATGATTTCCCTCGGCTCATGCACCATGAAGTTAAATGCCGCCGCCGAAATGCTGCCGCTCAGCCGTCCGGAATTCATGAGTATGCACCCGCTCGTTCCCGAAGACCAAGCAGAGGGGTATCACGAACTGATACATAACCTCAGCGAAGAACTGAAAGTGATAACCGGATTTGCCGGAGTGAGCCTGCAACCCAATTCCGGCGCTGCCGGAGAATATGCGGGGCTTCGCGTAATCCGTGCCTATCTGGAAAGCATCGGACAAGGACACCGCAACAAAGTACTGATACCCGCTTCGGCCCACGGCACTAATCCCGCTTCGGCAGTTCAGGCAGGTTTCACCACAGTTACCTGCGCCTGCGATGAACAAGGAAATGTCGACATGACCGACCTGCGTGCCAAAGCCGAAGAGAACAAGGCCGACCTCGCCGCATTGATGATTACCTACCCCTCTACTCACGGCATCTTTGAAACGGAAATCGTGGAAATCTGCAAGATTATCCATGCCTGTGGCGCACAGGTTTATATGGACGGCGCCAACATGAATGCCCAAGTAGGTTTGACCAATCCCGGATTTATCGGTGCGGATGTCTGCCACCTGAATCTGCACAAAACATTCGCCTCTCCTCATGGCGGCGGCGGACCGGGTGTAGGCCCTATCTGTGTAGCCGAACATTTGGTTCCATTCTTGCCGGGTCACGAACTGTTCGGCAATGCTGCCAACCAAGTATCGGGAGCTCCTTTCGGCAGCGCGGGAATTCTGCCTATCACCTACGGCTACATCCGCATGATGGGCTCCGAAGGACTGACACGCGCCACCAAGATAGCCATTCTGAATGCCAATTATCTGGCTACTTGTTTCAATGATACCTACGGCATCGTTTATCGCGGAGCAACCGGCTTCGTAGGGCACGAAATGATATTGGAGTGTCGCAAAGTACACGAAGAAACAGGTATCAGCGAAAACGATATTGCCAAACGCCTTATGGACTACGGCTATCACGCGCCTACCCTCTCCTTCCCCGTTCACGGCACATTAATGATAGAGCCGACAGAAAGCGAAAGCCTTGCCGAACTGGATAACTTTGTACACGTAATGCTCACTATCTGGCAAGAAATACAGGAAGTGAAGAACGGCGAAGCGGACAAGACAGACAATGTGCTGATAAATGCTCCGCATCCCGAATATGAAGTAGTGGCAGACACATGGGAACACAGTTATACCCGGCAGAAAGCAGCCTATCCGATAGAAAGTGTTCGCGATAACAAATTCTGGGTGAACGTGGCGCGGGTAGATAATACACTGGGGGACCGTAAACTGTTGCCCACATGCTACGGATGCTTTGAATAGAATACCAAGAGAAGGTGTCAAAACATACCTGATGATTTTTTAGGCACGGATTACAGTAACCGTGCCTTCTGCCAATTTCTTATCTTTCACCGGAGCATTCTCAGGAGCATAGCCCAAAGCGGCACAGCCGTACACACGGTGATTCTCGGGAATACCAAGTTTGGTAAGGAAAGCACGCACATCGGGGTCATCACAGGTTTGTCCCACCTGATTAATCCAACAAGAGCCGATGCCTAAAGATTTGGCGGCAAGAAAGATATTCTGCAAGGCACATGCACAGTCCATAGATGCCCACCAGCGAGTGGGCTCATTGGAAACGATAATCAAGGTAGGGGCATGGTAATAACAGCAGTAGGTCTGACTGTGTCCGCGTTCCTGCATACGGGCATCATCACTCTTGGCAAAAGCACCCTTTATCTTTTCATTCAGTTCGGTCAGTATGGCTGCATCCTGAATGGCGGTAAAATGCCAAGTCTGGAAATTCATACCGCTGGGGGCATACGTTGCCGCTTCCAGTATAAGGTTCAAATCTTCTGCGGAAACCTGTTGTTCTGTATAAACGCGCACACTGCGGCGCAACTTAATGTTTTCTAATACTTCGTTCAACATTGTATGTTTGTTTTTACAATTCTATGATTGGGGTCAGCGTTTCAGCAACCCTATTTTTACATTCAACTTAAAGTAGTACACACCGTTCTCCCGTTCCAAGAAGCCGTATTTATCTTTATCCACCGAACCTTTTTCAAAACGGGTGTTCCGGTAAAGAAAGTCGGCAAAAGCCTGTCGGTCGGACTTATGATAACAGAGCACCTCACCGTCTCCATTAGCCAGCAACAATCCTTCTACGGCAGAGTCCGTACCGTTGTAAATCTTTGCAGGACGCATACCCAGTGCAAGCGCCAGCAAAAACTGTTTCATCTTAAACTCGTAGAAGCAGTGTTTGTTTATCAATTCATCCTTTATCTTCAGGGGATTCATTTCCTTGATGCGTTCCGTCAGTTCGGAAACACGGGTGATACCGTCCAAGTGCATGATACGCACCATTTCGGCAAGCATACGGGGAAAGTGAAGGTCTATCATCAGCAGGTTACAACGGAACACGCGGTCAGCAACGTCGGAATACTTCAATACACCGCCCAACCGTTCAATCATCAGCATACGTTCGGCAACTTCCGTAGGCGATTCAGGCAAGGCATTCACTTTGTTCACAGTGGGCACGGCAAACTTTACGCCGCTCTGCTCCAACTTCAGATTGGCTGTGCGTCCCCCATCCAGCAAAGGATTCATACGGCTGAGACGGCAACGGACAGTGAATCCCGTCAACGGAGCGTCTGCACTCCAAAAAGCTACGGAGAAGTCTGTACGGTCATCAGTCTTGGACTCCAAATCGTAAATGTTCACAGCATCCAGAAAAGCTTCCAGCCCTTCGGAAACTTCCACTTCCTCACCTTGCTCATTCCTCAACAGATAGAGTATGATTTCCGCCGCATCGCCAAAGTCCGCACGGGGGAACAAAAGTTCCTCTTTATCTGCCGATACTGTGAATGCACCGTCCTTTTCCACCGTACCGCTGACAATGCGTACATCCTCTTCCCCGATATAATAGCGGCGCGTACCGTCATGCTCCTCTCTCTGTATCAGCGCCACAGGCCAACACTTTTTGTCATCTCTCTGCGCGTTCGGAGTACCCGGAAAAACTTTTCCGTCCGCCAACAGACGAAAGAATGTATAAAGTTCGCCCAATTCACGCTTAGTTGCTTCAAATGCCATATCAATTCTATTTTTTATTATTACTCTTCCTCAAAACGTAAAGTTTCCACTTTCTCCAGACGCACCCTCAACCTGGGCATCATCGACTTACGGATGCGGAGCTTCATACGGCAGTCCATATCATACGACTGTTCCAGCATCTCCGGTTCTTCTTCCTTCACGATGCGCATTACATCATTCATAAAAGGATACTCAAAGAGAACGGTCACCGTTTCGTCCACTGTCTTTTCAATAACAGTAGCAGCAGCGATAGCCTCGGCAGCGGCGGCCTTATAAGCTACTATCAGCCCGCTCGTACCCAACTTTATACCGCCGAAATAGCGGACTACGACAATCAGAATATCCGTCAGTTCGTTCGAATTTATTTGCCCCAAGATAGGTTTTCCTGCCGTACCGGACGGTTCTCCATTATCATTAGCACGAAAATCCTTGCGCTCGTGCCCCAGCATATAAGCATAACACACATGGCGGGCATCATAGTATTTCTTCTGATAAGTTTCCAGATGCGCCTTTACTTCTTCAACCGTACGTACCGGCAAAGCGATAGCGATAAATTTACTGCGCTTCTCGGTATAAATTCCTTCGGACGGGGTGGCAATGGTTTTATACGTATCTTCACTCATGTTGCAAAGATACTATACTTTTTGCTATCCGCCTTTTGATAGCTATCAAAAAACTTTATCTTTGCAGAAGAAAGAAGTCATCTTCCCACAAAAAAAGAATATCCTCTTATGAAAATATATACCCCCCCGATCAAAAAAGCGGTTCTTGCCATAGACTCTTTCAAAGGTTGTCTCACATCTGCAGAGGCCGAAGCGGCGGCTGGCGAAGGCTTACACGCCGCATTGCCGGAATGTGAAGTTATCCGCATCCCAGTAGCCGACGGCGGCGAAGGCATGCTGGATGTCCTAATTGCCGCTACTCATGGAAAGGGTATCAGCGTACAGGCTCACGGTCCTTTAATGGAACTTCGCGAGGCCCGTTACGGCATTTCCGGTGACAGGCAGACGGCTTTTATCGAGATGGCAGCTATCAGCGGACTTCCACTCGTCTCCCCGGAAAAACGTAACCCTATGTTGACAACAACCTTCGGAACGGGCGAACTGGTACGGGATGCGCTGGACCGCGGATGCAGGCATTTTATCATCGGTCTGGGCGGAAGCGCCACAAATGACGCCGGATTGGGAATGCTCCAAGCATTGGGATTCCGCTTTCTGGATAAAACCGGAAATACTTTGGGTTATGGAGGGCAGATAATGAGTGAAGTTGATGCCATAGACACTTCGTCCGTCCACCCCTTACTCTCCAAATGTACCTTTACCGTTGCTTGCGATGTACAAAACCCATTCTACGGAACGAATGGAGCGGCATACGTATATGCCCCGCAAAAAGGAGCCGACGCAGCTATGATAGAAACATTGGATGCAGATATGCGGCATCTGGCAGCCGTCGTCTTCCGGGTCACCGGAAAGGACATATCTACCTATCCCGGAGCAGGGGCAGCCGGCGGAATGGGCGGAAGTCTGTCGGCATTCCTTAATGCCGAACTGAAGCCGGGCATACAACTCGTGCTGGAAACGCAGAACTTTGCAGAACAGATAAGAACCGCCGATTTGATTATCACCGGAGAGGGGAAATCGGACAAACAAACAGTTATGGGAAAAGTACCGTACGGCATACTAACGGAAGCAAGAAAACTGAACATTCCCGTCATCCTGATAGCGGGTGGCATAGAAGATACGGACATTCTTACGCATGCCGGATTTCATGGGATATTCTCCATAACTCCAAGTCCCGTCACTCCGGAAAAAGCTATGCAACCGGAATTTACGCGAATGAATATCCGCCGTACCGTAGAACAAATATGCAGGATTATCCGGTAGCCGCCCGTTAGCGCCGGGTGTGTCTCTTCGCCAGTTCCAATAATGGTTTTGCCGCAATTATCAATGTCACGGCAGTTAATATCATCAGTACACCAAGCATAATGCGCGGCGTGAGTTGCTCACCGAACACCACCACACCGAAAAACAAGGCCGTTACAGGTTCCAACGCTCCCAAAATGGCAGCCGGCGTAGAACCTATGCTATGAATGGAAAGCGTCATCATAATCAATGAAATGATAGTGGGGAACAAAGCCAATGAAAGAACATTCAACCACAGCACCGGAGAAGGAACAGGCTGCAAGGTCATACAGAAATCCAAACGTACCACATAAATGATGATACCGAACAGCAAAGCATAAAAAGTCAGCTTCGCCGTAGGCAGGTCCTTCAAGGAAGAACGGTTTACCCCTACTATATATATGGCATACGTCAGTGAAGACAGGATAACAAACAGTACCCCCAACATATTCAATGTCTTGCCGTCTCCTCCCTCGTACAGCAAAGAGATGCCCGTAAATGCCAGCGCAATGGAAAACATCGTAATAAAAGAGACTTTCTCATGAAAGAACACCGCCATAATGATAGCCACCATCACCGGATAGACAAATAAAATAGTAGACGCGATGCCCGCATCCATATAATTATAACTCTCGAACAGGAAAAACGAAGAAAAAGAGAACAGTAATCCCATTACCGCCAACGGAAGTATATCCGTCTTTTTCAGAGCGAAGGACTGTTTCTTTACTTTCATCAGAATGCCCAGCATCACAATAGCAAAAAAATAACGGTAGAACAAGACAGAATCCACATCCATCCCAGCCCCATACAAGGGTAATGCAAACAACGGATTCATTCCGTAACTGGCTGCGGCAATAGCTCCGTAAGTAAATCCTTTCAAACGTTCATTAGTCATAGCAATATCTCTTTCTAAAAATCGGGCGCAAAGATACCGCTTTTAAGTGAAGAATGAAAAATGAAGAATGAAGAATTTCCTTGCGGCATACTTGTGCAGCGCAGCAAAATTCTTCATTCTTCATTTTTCATTCTTCATTTTATAATACAGTACTCCTACCGCATCCGCCAACAGCCAACCGATAGGGATAGACCACCAGATGCCTGTTACCCCAATGGAGGGAATGGCGGCAAGCGCATAGGAAAGTATCACACGAGTACCTAACGAAATTACCGTAAGCACAACCGACATCCCCGGCTTGCGGATGGCACGATAATAACCGTAGAGTAAGAAGAGAATACCGATGCCATAATAGAACGCACCCTCTATACGCAGATATTCCACTCCGGTGGCAAGGATTTCCGTCTCGTCCGAACGGACGAAAATCAGCATCAACGGTTCTGCAAAGACAAAAACGAGTACGGAAACTATCAGCGAAAAGATAACCGTAGTAAAAAACGCGCTGCGAACACCCCGGCGAATACGTTCGTAACGTTTCGCCCCAAAATTCTGCGCGATGAAGGTGGAAAAAGCATTTCCGAACTCCTGCACGGGCATATATGCAAAGGAGTCTATTTTTACAGCAGCAGCAAAAGCCGCCATGACGGCTGTACCAAAGCTGTTGACCAATCCCTGTATCATCAGAATACCGAAATTCATGACCGATTGCTGTACGCAGGTCAGTGTGGAAAAAGAGACTATCTCTTTCAGACTGCAACGGTCAAAGTACATATCTTCGCGATGCAGCCGCAATTCCGGACGTTTCTTGCAGGTATAGAGCATTATACCTACCGCAGCAGCTCCCTGTGCTATCACTGTGGCTATCGCAGCTCCCTCGATGCCCCAATCCAATTGCAGGATAAAAAACAAATCGAGAGCAATATTTACTACAACAGAGACAGCCAAAAACCAAAGAGGAGTTACAGAATCTCCTACCGCACGCAGCAATGCCGCATAGAAATTATAGATAAATGTAAAGGCGATGCCGCAAAAAATTACCCACAAATAGCTGTACATCATGCCATAGATGTCCTGCGGCACTTGCAGCAAACGGAGAATTGGATCTAACCATACAAATACAGCCACATTCAGCAAAAATGTAACCGCTCCTATCAGCACGAATGAAACAAAAATACTGCGACGCAAAGCGAAACTGTTTCCCGCACCGTAGTGCAACGAAAACACCGTACCGCTACCGATAGACAAACCGAGAAGAACGGAAATAAGGAAAACCATCAGCGTATATGCCGAACCTACTGCCGCTAACGCATCCGCACCGATGCACTGCCCTACAATCAGCGTATCGGCTATATTATAGCATTGTTGCAGCAGCGAACCCGCCATCATAGGCAAGGTGAAACGCAACAGTGTACCCGTTATGCCGCCTTGTGTAAGGTCTCCGTTTCGTAACATCCCCACTACTATCTTCTTTAGGCAATACCCAATAGTTTCACTTCAAATACCAGCGTGGAAAAAGCCGGAATAGGCCCGCTGGTACGTGTACCGTATCCCACGGCATAAGGAATGTAGACCATCCAGTGGTCGCCCACATGCATCTGCTGCAAAGCTATCTGCCAACCGTCAATTACTTCGTTCAGCCGAAAAGCTTCCGGACAGTTACGTTTCCATGAATTGTCAAACTCTCTGCCGTTAATGAGCATTCCCTTATAATGCACCGACACAATACTATTTAAACGAGGAGTGGCGTTATTACCCTGTCCGCTCTCCAAAACACGGTAAAGCACACCGGCACCTAATTCTTTTACGCCTTCTTCAGTACGCAGAGTTTGCAGAAACTGTTCGTTCTTCAGCTTGTATTCTTCTTTTTTGCTCATATCGATCCTGTTTTCATGACTTACATTGAAAAGCCGTTACGCACGTAATCTGACCTTTCCGGCAAAGGTCAGCATTTTCTATATAACAGGAAAGAAAACGACAATATAAAATAACGGAGCACTGTATAATACAATGCTCCGTTTCCTATTCATTCTGCAAGATTATATTTGATTAGTCCAGTTTATGAATTACCAGTCCCGAACGTAACTTCGGTTCAAACCAAGTAGTCTTGGGCGGCATGATATTACCGGTGTCGGCTATGTCCATCAATTGTTTCATAGATACAGGATAAAGTGCCAAAGCTACTTTCATCTCTCCGCTATCCACTCGTTTTTTCAATTCACCCAAACCACGGATACCGCCAACAAAGTCAATGCGTTTGTCGGAACGGAGGTCTTTAATGCCAAGAATTTCATCCAGTATCAAATTAGACGAAATAGTAACATCCAACACACCGATAGGATCATTATCGTTGTAAGTACCCGGCTTGGCAGTAAGGCTGTACCACTTACCGTCCAAATAAAGAGAAAAATTATGTAATCCCGCCGGTTTGTAGATTTCCGTTCCTTTCTCTTCTACCGTGAAGTTCTTGCCTACGGCAGTCAGGAACTGTCCGGGAGTCATGCCGTTCAAATCCTTCACTACACGATTATAGTCGATGATAGTCAATTGATTGGCAGGGAAACAAACAGCCATAAAGTAATTGTATTCCTCGTTTCCGCGATGATTAGGATTTTGCTTAGCCTTCTCCGCACCAACCAAAGCAGCTGCTGCGCTACGGTGGTGTCCGTCTGCAATGTAGAGCGCAGGCATCTTGGCAAACTCTTTGGTTATAACATCAATATCTTCCTGTTTGTCGATAATCCAGAATGTATGCCCGAAACCGTCACCCGGAGCGATAAAGTCGTAAACGGGCTTCTGAACCGTGTAACGAGCTATGACAGTATCCAATGTAGCATTATCGGGATAGGCAAAGAATACAGGCTCAATATTCGCATTGTTCACACGCACATGTTTCATGCGGTCTTCTTCCTTGTCGCGACGGGTAAGCTCATGCTTCTTAATGACACCATTCATATAATCGGGTACGTATGCACCCACCACCAAACCAAATTGCGTCTTGCCGTTCATGGTTTGGGCATATACGTAATAGTTTTCCTTCTCGTCCTGCACCAGCCAGCCTTTGTCTTGGAACATTTGGAAGTTCTCGGCAGCTTTCCGATAAACACGCTCATCATGCTCGTCCGTACCGACAGGAAAATCTATTTCCGGCTTAATGATATGATACAAGGATTTTTCGTTTCCTTCCGCTTCTTCACGAGCTTCGGCAGAATTCAATACATCGTAAGGACGGGATGCAACTTGTTCCACCAAGTCTTGGGGAGGGCGAACGCCCTTGAAAGGTTTTATTACAGCCATGGTTATTAGATTATTAAAGAATCTATTTTACTTATTAACGCGGAACTTCTCGCAACCGTCTTTCAGGAAACCAACAATCTGCTTGGCAGCGGCAATACCTGCATTAATATTGGCTTCGGCAGTCTGTGCACCCATCTTTTTCGGTGTAGAGAAATAACGGCC
Source organism: Bacteroides propionicigenes (assembly GCF_018390535.1). GTDB lineage: Bacteria > Bacteroidota > Bacteroidia > Bacteroidales > Bacteroidaceae > Bacteroides > Bacteroides propionicigenes. The sequence continues at coordinate 185,329 of NZ_JAHBBW010000004.1, forward strand.
GGCAAACTTGGCGGCAAAAGTCTCATTGGCCGCAGGCATAATGTCAGTCATATATTTCAAGTCGGCACGTTCTTCCATGAGCTGAATCAGTTCGGCTTCGTTGATAACCTCCTTACGGGCAGTATTTACCAACAAACCGCCTTTCGGCATTTGGTTCACCAAAGCATAGTTGATAGAGTTTTTGGTTTCTGCCGTTGCTGGAATATGCAGGGAAACGACATCACAAGTAGAGTAAAGCTCCTCGGCTGAAGCGACAGCCTTTACACCGTCTTTCTCAATAACTTCTTTCGGACAGAAAGCATCGAATGCGTAAATGTCCATACCGACACCTTTGGCGATACGTGCCACATTACGGCCTACATTACCGTAAGCATGAATACCCAACTTCTTACCCATCAGTTCCGTACCGGAAGTACCGTTGTACATATTACGGACAGCCATTACCATAAGTCCGAAAGCCAACTCGGCTACGGCATTAGAGTTTTGGCCCGGAGTGTTCATCACACATACATTGTGGGCAGTGGCGGCTGCCAAGTCCACATTGTCATAACCGGCACCGGCACGTACCACGATTTTCAATTCTTTGGCGGCATCTAAAACCTCGGCATCAATGATGTCGCTACGGATAATAATAGCATTGGCATCCTTCACAGCTTCCAGCAATTTTGCTTTATCACCATATTTTTCCAGCAAAACAAGTTCATAACCTGCTGCTTCAATTTCTTTGCGAATACCGTCTACTGCAACTTTTGCAAACGGTTTGTCTGTTGCAACTAATACTTTCATGATTTAATGGTATTAAAAAAGATTCACCACAGAATCACACAGAGTTTCACAGAGTTTTCCTTTTCATTTTAATCTCTGTGGGACCCTGCGCCCTCTGTGGTGAATAAATAATATTGTTAATGAAGTTTCTCAAATTCCTGCATACAATCTATCAAGGCTTGTACGCTTTCTTTCGGCATAGCGTTGTAGCAAGATGCACGGAAACCACCTACAGAACGGTGTCCCTTGATGCCTACCATACCTCTTTCGGTTGCGAATTTCAGGAAGTCGGCTTCAAATTCTTTGTATTCGGGAGCCATTACAAAACAGATGTTCATACGAGAGCGGTCTTCTTTGGCAGCAGTACCCACAAACATCTTGTTGCGGTCTATCTCAGCATACAGCATATCTGCCTTTTCGATGGCGCGACGTTCCATTTCTTTCACACCGCCCTGAGCCTTAATCCAGCGCAAAGTCTGCAATGCAGTGTAGATGGGAACAACTGGAGGAGTATTGAACATGGAGCCGCTGTCAATGTGGGTCTGATAATTCAGCATGGTCGGGATGTAGCGTGACACCTTACCTACCGCATCATTCTTCACGATAACGAAAGTTACGCCCGCAGGAGCCAGATTCTTCTGTGCACCGCCATAGATACAGATGTATTTAGACACGTCGATAGGACGAGAGAAAATATCAGATGACATATCGGCAATCATAGGTACATTTACATCCAAGTCTTCTTTCAGTTCCGTACCATAGATGGTATTGTTTGTTGTGATATGGAAATAATCCGCATCGGCAGGTACTGTGTAGTCTTTCGGAATATAAGTATAAGTGGCTTCAGCAGAAGAGGCAACTTCTACAACCTCGCCAAAACCTTTGGCTTCTTTCATTGCCTTCTTAGCCCACACGCCGGTGTTGAGGTAAGCAGCTTTCTTTTCGAGGAAATTGAAAGGAACCATGCAGAACTCCATACTTGCACCACCGCCCAAGAACAATACCGAATAACCTTCGGGAATGTTAAGTAGTTCTTTGAACAGTGCTACGGCTTCGTCCACTACGGGCTGAAAGTCCTTAGCACGGTGGCTAATCTCCATAAGAGAGAGACCGGATCCATTGAAATCTAAAATAGCCTTCGCTGTATCCTCTATCACCTCACGCGGAAGAATGGAAGGTCCTGCATTGAAATTATGCTTTTTCATTTGAAGTTTGTTTTGGTTATACAATTTCGTTCATTTTGTGTCTTACGACATGGCGAAATTACGGAATTATTTCTGTATTGCAAATCTTTCCTTATAAAAATCCTTCTTTATTGCGTATTTACCTTACTTTTTATTGGTATATACAAGAAATATACACCAATCTGTTATGTATACTTACCAAAAAAGGTATTAAAAGGTAAACTAAAAGATAGAAGCGGAAATAACTTTCTACTAAGAATGAAAACTGAAAAGAAAGTGCATAATTATCAGAAACAAATCATCTCCTTATGCTTAATAACATTGCCCTATATGCTTAATAACATGAGGCTACCGGGCTTCTTCTATCAGCGTTTTCATGCCTTTTATCTTTTCACCGCGCAGCAGCGTAAGCAGTTGCTTCACTTTGCTGCGACGAACCGCCACAAAAGCATAATGTTCTTTTACGTCCACCTGCCCCACATCTTCGCGCACCAGTCCACCTTTCTTATATAAGAATCCAACGATATCCACCTTGTTCAACTTATCCTTCTTGCCTTTACCTATATATAAGGTAGTCCAGCGAGGTTTGGCAGGCTTCGGAGTTTGCTCCGGCAATTCGAATACGGGAATTTCCTCCGGAAGATAGTCCGGAAGGCGTTCTTCCGTGTGGAGAAGAAGGAAAGATGAACCGCGTGCTTCCCAGCGTGCCGTACGTCCGTTGCGATGTGTAAAGGCTTCTTCGTTGACAGGCATATGGTAGTGCACCACATTATCGATGCCCGGAATATCCAGCCCGCGTGCGGCAAGGTCAGTAGATACCAAGACGGGGCAACTGCCGTTACGGAACTTGTAAAGCGCCCGTTCACGGTCGTCCTGTTCCATACCTCCATGAAATGCGTCACAAGGAAACTTCTTTGACCTCAAGTAGGTGACCACGCGCTCCACACTTTCGCGATAGTTCACGAACACCAATGTAGAATGGTCGCCAAGCGTACAAAGCAGGCGATACAACGTTTCCAGTTTATCTTTGTCGGGAGAAATCACCTTCTGTAAGTTCAGGCGTTCAGAAACGGTTTCTTCCGAAAGGAAGTTCAGCTTAATGACCCGTGACGACGATGCAACGCCGTCGGACACTTCCCCTCCCACTCCTGCAAACAGCGGAATCTCCTCGGCATCCGTAGCCGAAAGCAGTACACGCTTCTTCAGAACAGGTAGCTGCCCGATAACTTCCGCCATTTCATCGTGGAAACCGAACTCAAGACATTTGTCAAACTCATCTATCACCAGCGTAGTGACGGAACGGGCATCAAAGTTCTGCTTCCGCAAATGGTCGTTCATACGACCGGGAGTACCGATAATAACAGCCGGATTAATACCTTTCATCGTGCGGTGCTCCTCCATTGCAGGGCGTCCGCCATAACAACTCATTGCCTTGAAAGGCACACTCATCGACTTGAATACAGTTTCTATCTGCAAAGCAAGCTCACGCGAAGGAACAAGCACTACTGCCTGCACGCCTTGTACGTCTGCCTTAAGCGATTGCACCAACGGCAGCAAGAATGCCAGTGTCTTGCCCGAACCTGTGGGCGACAACAGAACGAGGTCTTTATCCAACCGGTAAGCATTCTGCGCAGCCTCCTGCATCGGAGTGAGCTGTTCTATTTGTAAATTACGTAGTATATCAGATTGTTCCATAGCATCCTTTTATTTAATGGAGCAAAGATAAGAAAAGAAATCCGTTTGATAGGCTTGATAATATTATTTGATACGCTTGATAATTCGATTTGATGTACATCAAATAGTCATATCATCCGAAGCGCCCCGCTACATGGTTATAAAAAAACTCCGGCAAGAGCCAAAGCCCTACCGGAGTTTCTTCACTATTTTACTATTATGTGTCTTAACAACGCATCATCTTATCCGCCGAAGTTATCGAACATCAAGTTCTGAGCCGGAACGCCGAGGTCGTCGAGCATCTTCTCAACGGCTTTGGACATCGGGCCGGGACCGCACATATAGTATTCGATGTCTTCGGGAGCTTCGTGGTCTTTCAAGTAAGTCTCGTAGATTACGTTGTGAACGAAACCCGGAGTATACTTCACGCCCGCTGCATCGGCTGCCGGATCCGGACGGTCCAGCGCAAGGTGGAACTTGAAGTTGGGGAAATCCTTTTCTATCTGCAGGAAGTCTTCCAAGTAGAACACCTCGTTCAGCGCACGTGCACCGTAGAAGTAGTTCATCACGCGGTCTGTAGTGTGCAGCGTCTTCGTGAGGTGCATAATCTGTGCACGCAACGGAGCCATACCGGCACCACCACCAATCCACATCATTTCTTTCTTGGAGTCGAAAATCGGGTGGAAGTCTCCGTAAGGACCGCTCATGATAACTTTGTCACCCGGTTTCAAGGTGAAGATGTAAGATGATGCGATACCCGGCATTACATCCATGAAGCCCGGACCTTGGTCTTTCGGTTTGAACGGTGGAGTAGCAATACGTACCGTCAACATGATGCGGTCACCCTCTGCAGGATAGTTAGCCATGGAGTAAGCACGAATGGTCTCTTCATCATTGCGGCACTTCAAGCCCAACAGACCGAATTTCTCCCATGCAGGCAGATATTCTTCACCGATAAGAGATTTGTCGATGTCCTTGTCATAATCCATGGAGTATTTAGGAATCTTAATCTGTGCATAAGAACCCGGTACGAAGTCCATGTGCTCACCCTTAGGCAACGCAACGATAAACTCCTTGATGAACGTAGCCACGTTCTTGTTGGAAATAACCTCGCACTCCCACTCTTTTACACCGAGTACAGATTCGTCGATTTTAATTCCCATGTCACTTTTCACCTTCACTTGACAACCCAAACGCCAATGGTCTTGGATTTGCTTACGGCTAAAGTGAGGTATTTCGGAAGGCAGAATCTCACCGCCGCCTTCTACAACCTGACATTTGCACTGTCCGCATGAACCCTTACCACCACAGGCGGAGGAGAGGAACACACCGTTTACAGACAGTGTATTCAGCAGCGTCGAACCGGAAGCGACTTCCAATTCCTTGTCGCCGTTGATTGTCAATTTCACATTACCTGAGGGAACCAAGAATTGCTTGGCTACCAACAGAATAATCACAAGCAGAAGAACAACCACGAGGAACACTCCAATGCTTGCTAATATCATATTCATATCCATTGTCTTATTCCTTTCTTTTAGATGTTCAAACCAGAGAAACACATGAATGCCATTGCCATCAGACCTACAGTGATGAAGGTGATGCCCAAGCCTTTCAGCGGGGCAGGTACATCAGAGTAAGCCATCTTCTCGCGGATAGCAGCCAAACCTACGATAGCCAGCAACCAGCCGATACCCGAACCCAGTGCATAAGAGATAGAATCCCAAACGTCACCGATGAACTTCGGATCGCTCTCGCCTACGTTGATACGTTGCTGCATGAAAAGTGATGCACCCATGATGGCGCAGTTCACGGCAATCAACGGCAAGAAGATACCCAGTGAAGCGTAGAGCGAAGGGCTGAAACGTTCCACAATCATCTCTACCAACTGAACGATAGCGGCAATCACGGCAATAAAAAGAATAAAACTCAGAAAGCTGAGGTCGACGCCCTCAATAATGGCATTGGGACCCAGCACTTTCGTTTGCAACAAATAGTTGACCGGAAGTGTCACCACCAACACGAAAGTTACGGCGATACCCAGTCCTACGGCTGTCTTTACATTCTTTGATACGGCCAGATAAGAGCACATACCGAGGAAGAATGCAAATATCATATTGTCCACAAAGATGGAGCGGACGAATAAACTTAATAAATGTTCCATAATTCTTTTAATTAAGAACTAAGAGTTAAGAATCAAGAATCTCCATACAGCGCACAGCACCGACCCATTCTTCATTCATCATTCTTCATTCTTCATTTATATTACTTTTCCTGCAATTCTTTATGACGTGCACGTTGATACCAGATGATGCAGGCACAGAGAATCAGCGCCATAGGCGGCATCAGCATCAAACCGTTGTTCACATAACCTATCTTCTGCAAAGGCTCGTAATTAAGGATGTTGAAACCGAGCAACGTACCCGAACCCAGCAACTCGCGGAAGAAAGCCACGATAACCAGAATTTTGGCATATCCCAAACCATTGCCCACACCGTCGAGGAAGGATTCCCACGGACCGTTCTGCATGGCAAATGCTTCCAAGCGGCCCATGAGGATACAGTTTGTGATAATCAAACCTACGTATACGGAAAGCTGCACGCTTACGTCGTAAGCAAAGGCCTTCAGAATCTCACTTACAATAGTTACCAACGCTGCAACCACTACCAACTGAACTATGATACGGATACGGTTGGGGATAGTCTTGCGCAACAATGAAATCACTACATTGGAGAATGCCGTAATCACCGTTACGGAAAGTCCCATTACGATAGCCGGTTCCAACTTGGCGGTAACGGCCAAGGCAGAACAGATACCCAGCACCTGTACGGTGACGGGGTTGTTCAATCCAAGCGGAGTAGAGAATACTTCTTTATTCTTTTTTGAAAACAATGATCCCATATTCTTATTTCTCCTCATTATTATTAGTTAAAAAGTTCTTGTAGCTGTTCAGACAAGTTTTCAGCATGGCATCCACACCCACAGAGGTGATAGTACCGCCTGAAATACCGTCTACCTGATAGTCAGGCTTCTCTACTTTTCCGTTCTTCACAACGCCGAGGGCGATTTCACCATTCTCCAGTGTTTTCTTGCCGGAGAATTCTCCCTGGAATTGGGCGGTTGCAATTTCGGCACCCAAACCCGGAGTCTCGCTGGCATGAGAGAAATAGACGCCGTAAACGGTATCCTTGTCGCTGTTCAGGGCAACATAGCCCCAGATAGCCCCCCAAAGACCTGCGCCGTAAACAGGGAATACATATTTAGTCTCTCCATCCACCTCGGCAACGAATACGTGCAAACGGTGGTTTTCCTTAGCTTCCTTTTCGTAAGCAGTGGCAAATGCGTCGGTGTTCTCGGTCAGCGTACCGTCCTCGGTCATCAACATATCGCCCTTAATGTACTTATTATATTCTGCATCAGCGTCCTTCACATCTTTGATATTAAGGGCGGCAAGAATTTGCTTCTTCGTGTCCAGCTCTACGTTCTTGTTCTGGGTAGCACGCAGAGAAGAGCTTACGAATGCCAGCAGAAATGCAACGATAACAACCATTACCGAAGCATAAATGATAGTATAACTATTACTATTGGTATTCATTTCTTTTTCCGGTATTTTAATTGTTAGACTTAGCGGTTGCACGTTTCTCGCGACGACTGATGTTACTCTGTACCACACAATAGTCAATCAGCGGAGCAAAGATATTCATCAGCAGGATGGCAAGCATCATGCCTTCGGGATAACCGGGATTCAGCACACGGATAATGATAGCCATTGCACCGATAAGGAATCCAAAGATGTACTTACCTGTTTCCGTACGGGCAGAAGTTACAGGGTCGGTAGCCATAAATACAGCACCGAAACAGAAACCGCCCAATACGAGGTGTTCGTACCACGGCATATGAGCCATTGCAGTGTCCGGGCCGATAGTATTGAATACCCATCCCATGAATGCACCACCCACAAATACGGAGAACATAGTTTTCCAGCTTGCGATACCTGTCCACAACAGCAGGATAGCACCGAGGGCAATGGCAATAACGCTAGTCTCACCGATAGAACCCGGAATAAGACCGGTCACCATATCCCACGAGAATTCCGGATAAGCCCCCGCAGTAGCTGCGGCTCCCAGCGGAGTGGCAACGGTGAGTCCGTCCACCGTCTGTCCCAAACCGAAAATGCTGTCGCCCGATACCCAAACGGCATCACCGGACATTTTTGTAGGATAGGCGAAGAACAGAAAAGCACGTGTAATCAAAGCTACGTTGAACACGTTCATACCCGTACCGCCGAATACTTCTTTGGCGAAAATTACAGAAAATGCAGTGGCTACCGCCAGAATCCACAACGGACAGTCTACCGGCACAATCATCGGAATCAAGATACCCGAAACCAAGAAACCTTCCTGAATTTCTTCCTTCTTCCATTGAGCCACAACGAACTCAATACCCAGACCCACTACATAAGATACTATGATTTTAGGCAATACTGCCAGGAAACCGTAAGCAAACATTTCGATAAAGCTTCCGGTAGCACCGGTAGCGTGGAAATGCTGGTAACCTACGTTATACATACCGAACAGCAGTGCCGGTATCAACGCAATAACCACCATCGACATGATGCGTTTGCTGTCAATGGAGTCGTGAATATGCGTTCCCGATTTCGCAGTGGTGTTGGGCACGAACAAGAATGTCTCGAAGCCGTCGAACACCGAACGAAATGCGTGGAATTTGCCGCCCTCTTCAAAGTTCGGCTTTATCTTGTCGAGATAATTTCTTAACGCTTTCATTTATTAAATTGATAATTGAGAATTGAAAATTGAGAAATAGGCTGAGCTGTATACACTCCACAGTTTATATCGCAATGTTTCAACTATCATTTTTTTATTCTTAATTTTTAATCCCTAATTTTTACGCCATTTCGGCACGAAGCATATCAAGTCCGGCGCGAACAATACGTTGAACTTCGACTTTGGAAGAGCATACAAATTCGCAAAGCGCGAAGTCTTCGGGAGCTACTTCGTAGATACCCAAAGCTTCCATGCGGTCGATATCTCCTGCAATGATAGCTTTCAACAGATATTCGGGGAAGATGTCCATGGGGAACACACGGTCGTATTCGTTGGACATAATCATATGACGTTCGCCACCCTTGATACGGGCATCGATTACATATTCTTTCTTGCCCATCAACCAGCTGAAATAAGAGCGGTTGACACTGAACTGATTGAAACGCGGCATAATCCAACCCAACATTTCGTGAATTTCATCTCCTTCGGGGATTACGGTCAGCTGACTGTCAAAAGCGCCGAGGAAACCGTTGGGAGAAACCTTCTTACCCGTCAGTACATTACCGCTGATGTAGCGCAGGTCTTTATCGGTGGTTACGTTACCCTTAAAGACGTTGGTCAGCAATGCACCTACCTGTAGTTTGCAGTATGCAGGTTTCAGCACTTCGCTGCCTGTCACGGCTACGGTGCGAGTGAGGTCTACGCGACCGGTGTTCATCAAACGCCCGATAAAGAGTACGGCTTCCGCGCCGATAGTCCATACTGTCTCACCTTTCACTACGGGAGAGATGTGATTGATTTGCACCCCTACGTTACCTGCCGGATTAGGTCCGTCAAATGCAGTGACGGTAACGTTCTTTGCCTGCACGAGTGCGGCTGCCTTTTGTTTTACACTGATGTTCAAATAGGTCTTCGCCATTCGGGCCAAAGCGTCAAGTCCTGTCTGGAAGTTTGTCTCTTCGCCTTTCAAAGCGAATTCGAAATCGGGAGCCAACGGATTGCTGTCGAAAGCTGAAATGAAAATAGCTTTCGGAGTTACCGTCGGATCAGCAATTACATCGTACGGACGTTGGCGGATAAAAGCGAACATACCGGCTTGCAACAATGCTTCCTTTACTTCCTGTGCGCTCATCTTGGACGGATCCATCTTGCCGAACTCCTCGTAATCCTGCTCAGCGGCAGCTTCTACCACGATGTTCAGCACCTTACGACGTGCACCGCGTTCCACGCTTGTCACTACGCCGCTTACGGGCGAAACAAATTTCAATTCAGGATGATTCTTGTCGATAAACAAGGGTCCCCCGGCCATTACATACTCCTGTTCTTTCACCACCACTTTCGGAGTGATACCTGTAAAATCATCGGGAACCAACGAGTAGAATCCCGGCTCTTTTACAGACATAAGCTCTTCGGCAGCTTTGCCTTTCAGGTTGATGTCAAGGCCTTTGCGTAACTTAATTACATTTGCCATGCGTTTATATAAAATAATGGTTTCATTAATTTGCCCGCAAAAGTAGCAAAAAAGAATGTGAATAAAGAGCAAAAAAGAAAGGAATTACGGAGAAATTTCCGTAATTCCTTTCGTTAACGAACACGAAGAGAAATTCCTACCTTTTATTCCTCTTCCGCAAACATCGGGTCCCATGCAGGCAAACGGACAGGCTTTTGTTTGAAAAGTTCCATTATTTTGGCTGGTACGTATTTGGTCTCCACTACCAAACGGAACATATATTCATTGAACCAGTCGTCCGTCATAATAAGGTGACCTTTGTATCCGCTGTCAGCACCCCAGCTATTTTCAACCATCCATTTGACAGGTTTCCCTCCTTTATCCAAGTCTACTGCCATTAGGGTCATGGCGTGGGAAGAGCCGCTGGAGAAGGTTTGAATACGTTGCTTCTTGTCCATTCCGAAAGTTGTGCCCATGAGCGACTCGTAGTCATAGTTTTTCACATCAAGCAAACCACGTTCAGAGTTCAGAAACTTACCGACATCGCAAGAGAAATACATCATGGTACTATCTTTCAATGAGGCGATAGCCATTTGCTTGATATCCTCTACGGGCAGATTGACATAAGTCCAGTTCTTGCCGTCATAGCGATGGCGGTCGTAGTCTATTTCATAACATTTGTAATACTCACGACTGGGGTCATTCATCAGCATCACATAATTAGTAAGCAATTGTTTATCGCCGTACTTCTCAAGGAAAGACATCGGAGTGTGATGCTCTGTTTCCACCGGATTGCCTTTAACGTCGGTACGCACGTAGTCGAACTCCGTAGGCGGAACACCTAAATTCAGCACCAGCATACGGTAGATAGTACCAAGCATAGCTGTTTTCTCTTTCTCCAAAGCAGCAGGCTTGACACCTTTGGCAGCAAGGTCGCGGAGTTGGAGGGCATACTCTTTCAGTTTCAAAGTGATAAGATTGGCCATACGGGCTGTATTCTCGCTACTGTTGGTTTCCGGCATGGCACACTTGGGTACAAGACCGTACTTAGAAACAATATCCGCCACTCCGGTGAATGTGCCTCCATCGCTTAGCGGGTGTTTCAGAAGCCATTCTACGGTTTGGTCTTCCAGCGGGCTCTCGGCGGTATCGATAATACCTTGCAGAAAAAGATTGGATTTTTCCAACTGGTCCCAGAAGAAAGGATATATCTCCGAAAACTCGAATGATTGGAACCCATATTGTGCAAGAGTCTTGGCACGCATTACATTCAGCCCTGTAAAGAGCCAACAACGACCGGAGGACTTTTGGTCGGTAATGCCTTTGGAGTCTACCTTAATAGAGAAATGAGTGTCCATGCCCTGCATATTCTCTTGGTTGAGCGCCAATTTACGGATGTCGTTATTGCCAATGGCATTGCGTAGTGCCTTGTCGGAAGCCGTTCCTCGATAACTCTGCTGGATTTGGTTGAGCATAGCGGGGCTTATCCCACCTTTGCCATCCTGCGCCTGCAGTGATAGCAGTGCAGTGCTGAAAACAATTACAGATAAAATACGTTTATTCATTTTAAAATATATGTTATGTTAATCAATATATACGTTTTGCTTCGGGAATTTCATTCCGTATAGAATCATAAAAGAGCAAATGTAGTGTCTTTTTTGATAATTTTAGTGTCCTCTTTTAGATTTATTATCTATTCTTCTCAAAACCAATTCAAATAAATTAGTTTTCTTTGCAACCACATTCGTACAATATGAAAAGATATATACTGAGTATATTTACTCTGCTGCTGGTAATTACGACTGTTTCAGCACAAGAAACAAGCATTACGACGGCCAACGACACTACTCCCGTATTGACCAAAAAGGAACTGCGCAAACAAAGGGTGGCTCGCAGAAACTTCCACTATAATATATTAGGTGGTCCAAGCTATACACCCGATTTCGGCGCACTGATAGGCGGAAGTGCGTTAATGACTTTCCGCATGAACCCCAGTGACACTACACAGCTACGCTCGGTACTGCCTATGTCCATAGCCTATATGTTCAAAGGTGGCGTTAATATAATGGTAAAACCGCAACTTTTCTTCAAAGGCGACCGCTTTCGTATCTTCGGAAAATTCGTTTATAAAAATACGGAAGACAACTTCTACGGTGTAGGTTACAATACGAATAAGAATTATGTCCGTAGTGACAGTACCAGTAAATATCGTTACAGTGGCATACAAATCAATCCTTGGTTTCTGTTCCGCTTGGGCCAAAGCAACGTCTTTGCCGGTCCGCAGGTAGACATCAACTACGACAAAATAACCGAACCCGCCAAGTACCTCATCGAAGAACCCGATTACATAGCAGCCGGTGGTACGGCCAACGGCTACAAAAACTTCAACTCCGGCCTGGGCTTCCTCTTGACATACGACAGCCGAGACATTCCCGCCAATGCCTACAAAGGCATATACTTGGATTTCCGAGGTATGATGTACAGCAAAGCTTTCGGCAGTGATAATAATTTCTACCGTTTGGAATTGGATTACCGCCAATACAAATCCGTAGGCCACCGCAAAGTGTTCGCATGGACTGCGCAAACCAAAAATGTATTCGGCAACGTCCCCCTCACCCAATATTCACTGACCGGTACGCCCTTCGACCTGCGAGGCTACTATATGGGACAATACCGTGACAAATCCTCACACGTGGTCATGGCTGAATACCGCCAAATGATAAACACCGACCGCAGTAACTGGATAAAGCGTATGTTGCACCATATCGGATTCGTAGCATGGACAGGATGCGGATTCATGGGGCCCACCATGGGCAAGATTGAAGGTGTGCTGCCCAACTATGGCATAGGGCTGCGCATCGAAGTGCAGCCACGTATGAATGTGCGTCTGGACTTGGGCAAAAATACAGTAAATAAGCAAACGCTGTTCTACTTCAACATGACAGAAGCGTTTTGAGTAGTTAATAAATTCCTCTTTTTCCTTGCACCTCCAAAAGATTATCTATATTTTTGGGCATTAATCCCGAACCCCTGACATAGAAATATTAGAAATCTAATACGGATGAAGACTTGCATTATTATCTTTTGGATAAGTTTATTCATTGTATTCTATACCTATATAGGGTATGGAATGATTCTTTATATCTTGGTCAAGCTAAAGGAATGTTTTCGTAAAACGATTATCCCGCCCCTGCCGGCAGATGACTTGCTTCCCGAACTGACCCTGTTCATTGCCGCCTACAACGAAGAAGATGTCGTAGACGAGAAAATGCGTAACTGCCTTGCTTTGGACTATCCGGCAAACAAGCTGCACATACTTTGGGTGACGGACGGAAGCGACGACCACACCAACGAACATCTCTCACATTGGCCGCAAGCCACCGTGCTTCATCAACCCCAACGGCAAGGAAAAACCGCTGCGCTGAACCGTGGTATCCACTTCGTCAACACACCGCTTGTAGTATTCACCGACGCCAACACGCACCTCAACCGCGAAGCGTTACGCGAGATTGTACACGCATTCACCAATCCCCAAGTGGGTTGTGTAGCCGGAGAAAAGCGTATTGCCGTACAAACCAAAGACAATGCCGCATCCGGCGGTGAAGGCCTTTACTGGAAATACGAATCCACCCTCAAAAAACTCGATTCCCGCCTTTACTCGGCAGTAGGAGCTGCCGGAGAACTGTTTGCCATTCGCCGTGAACTGTTCGAGGAGATGCCTGCAGATACGCTACTGGATGACTTCATCCTCTCCCTGCACATCGTGATGCGTGGATATACCATCGCCTATTGCGCCAATGCCTATGCCACAGAAAACGGTTCGGCAGATATGCACGAAGAAGAAAAACGGAAAGTACGTATCGCTGCCGGAGGACTGCAATCCATATGGCGTCTGCGCGCATTGCTCAATCCGCTACGCTACGGTGTATTTTGTTTTCAATATATTTCCCACCGCGTACTGCGTTGGTCTCTTGCTCCTATTTTATTGTTTTTATTACTCCCTCTCAATACGATTCTTATTTTTACGACAGATTCCCCCCTACTCTATGCCACTATCTGGCTGCTGCAAACGCTGTTCTACCTCATGGCAAGCTGGGGCTATTACCTGTCAAAAAAACATATAAAAAATAAGATACTCTTTGTTCCTTATTATTTCCTTTTCATGAATGTCAATGTTATCCGTGGCTTCAACTACCTGCGCAAACGCCGGGGGCAAGCTGGCGGTGCCTGGGAAAAAGCACGAAGGGCATAAAACAAGAGAACTATGAAAAACATCCTAAAAAACGCAGAGAATGCCGAAAAGCTGTTGAAACTGACATCAGACACCATGATCTTACTGGACAAAAACGGCATCTGCGTGGACATCGCAGTGTACAACGTCGATCTATGGTTTCTGAAAGAAGACCGGTTACAAGGTAAGAATATCCTCCAATTATTGCCGCCTTCCACCTATCGGCAGGTCCGCCCTGAATTCGAGAAGGTACTTGTACACAGAAAAATATCCATTCAGAATTATGAACTGACTATCGGCGACAAAACCTACTTCTTCAAGTGTATCATGCGCCCCTACGAAGATATGGTGCTCTGCCAATACCGTGATATCACAGAACGAAGCCAGCGCAAACTGAAACTGGAGAAGAATAACTACGAACTCAACGAAATACAGAAAGCCGCCCTTATCGGAAGGTGGCGATACGACTCCAACAAAACCAGCTTTGGCTACTCTGGACACAGCGGAGTGATGTGTACGGAAGAAAAGCAGGAGATACAACTTGGAGAATATATGGAATACGTCCTGCCCGAAGACCGTGACGTATTCGGCAAGTGGCTGATACGAAACCTACAAGGGAACCTCGAAGAAAGCGTGGAATATCGTATTCACTATCAAAAACAAGTATACTATATCCGCCTGAAAACTTTCTCACGTGAAATACACAAAAATGGAAGCACTATATTGGAAGGCTATATACAAAACATTACCGATATACAGCAACGACGCAATGACATCAATTTACTGACACATGCCATCAACAACTCTGCGGAAGACATATTTGCCGCTCACGAGGACGGTATGCTCGTTTTTGCCAATCGCCGTTTCAGACAGCATCATAATATCGGAATAACAGACGACATCACACAGATAAATATCTGTCAGTTGGATGCATATCCTCAAGGTGAAGAAGGGTGGAAAAAAGTCATAGCCTCCGTAAATAAAGGAGAGGAACATAACGGATTTATTCTTCCAAAGCCCCTGCCTCTGCACCCCGAAGTCCTGGCTATGGAAGGGAATGCCTACTGGGTGACCAGCGACAAGGGAGAGGACATTCTATGGGCCTTTGGCAGAGACATTACCCTACGCATCAAAAACGAACAGCAAATCAAGCGATTCAGCCAAATCCTGGATAAGACGATTGAAAACCTACCTGCCGGCATCGTCGTAAAAGACATTGAAAACGGTTTCAGATACCTATACCGCAACCGCGAATCATACAACCGCAATATCCCCATGAAAGAAGCATTGGGCAAGGACGATTTTGACTTCTACCCCCTTGACATTGCACAAGAAAAGAGAAGACAGGACATCGAAATAGCCAGAACCGGAATCGAAAAACACTGGATTGCCGAGGAACACGACCAGAACGGCAAGTCCATCTTCTTGGATAAACGAAAGATGCGCATTGACAGCAACGACTTCCCCCCTATCCTATTGAGTATTGAATGGGACATCACCGAAATGGAGCGAATGAAGCGCGAACTCCTCGTTGCCAAAGAAAAAGCGGAAACCTCCGACCAATTGAAGTCCGCCTTCCTCGCCAATATGAGCCACGAGATACGTACTCCGCTCAACGCCATTGTAGGATTTTCCAGAATCATCGCCGAAAGCACCGATGCCGAAGAACGAAAAAATTACTACGACATTGTGGAAGCCAATAACGAAAGGCTTCTGCAACTGATTAATGAAATTCTGGACCTCTCCAAGATAGAAGCAGGTATGGTAGAATTCACCATCACCCCCGTCCGTCTGCATCCGCTCTGCAAGGAAATACACGATGCGCTGAAATTCCGCTGCCCGTTGGGAGTGGAGCTCATCTACGAGCCCTCTGAGGAGGATATTGTTATCGAAGGAGACAAGAACCGCATTTTCCAAGTAGTATCCAATCTCATTGGCAATGCCTTTAAGTTCACTACAAGCGGTAGTGTCAGCTACGGATATTGCCGCAAAGGAGACGAAATAGAATTTCACGTTAGCGACACCGGTATAGGCATTGAAGCAGACAAGCTGAGTAAGGTTTTTGAACGTTTTGTCAAGGTGAACAGTTTTGCACAAGGCACAGGTTTAGGATTATCCATCTGCAAAACCATCATCGAGCGGCTGGGCGGCACTATATCCGTCAGTTCGGAAATGGGAGAAGGGACAACTTTCATTTTTACTTTACCCTCACCCACAAAGAAAGAAGAAGTAATGCAAACATCATCCGAGCTACCTGAAAATAATTCCGGTGTATCTGACGCTACGGAACAGAGAAGTAATCCCTCCGGTTCTGACGCAGAGAGCATAGGAGTACAAGAGCCCGCAACATTAAAAGCTTCCGAAGAACTCAAATCCCCGACCATATTGGTGGCCGAAGATACAGACAGTAATTACATCCTCGTCAAGGCCATTTTAGGAAAGTCATACCACTTGGAGCGCGCCAAAGACGGCATGGAAGCCATAGCCATGTTTGAGGAACTACATCCGGAATTGATTCTAATGGATATGAAAATGCCTAATCTCGGAGGGT
Source organism: Bacteroides propionicigenes (assembly GCF_018390535.1). Taxonomy (GTDB): domain Bacteria; phylum Bacteroidota; class Bacteroidia; order Bacteroidales; family Bacteroidaceae; genus Bacteroides; species Bacteroides propionicigenes. The sequence goes on from NZ_JAHBBW010000004.1 coordinate 201,965, forward strand.
TAGATGCCACAAAAATCATTCGTGAGCTTTCGCCCAAGACACCCATAATCGCCCTCACCGCCTATGCTTACGAACAAGACAAACAAGCGGCCTTTGATGTCGGTTGCAATGAATTCCTCACAAAACCCTATACACAGGAAAAGCTTAAAGGGCTGATAGAAAAATACTTGAAATAGTGATTTACGAGTAGTGGCTAGTGATTAGCAGACTGCGCTATTATGTCGCAAGGTACTAACCGCTAACCACTACTTTTCCTGTTTTATGCAAAGATATCACTTCGCTGGATATATGCTATAACATCTCCCTTGTTGACGTTAGCGCCTTGCTGAGCACATACTTCAACAACACGACCTGTAAATCCGGTCATTACTTTTTCATACTCACCCCACGGCGTAGAGAGATAGCAGAATATCTCGTCATGCTGATACTTGCGTCCGATAAACGGTGCTGCAGACGGACCTTCTACAGAAACTTCCCAAAGCACCTGTCCTTTGGATGGAGCTATGATAGGATCGGCTTTAGCGCGTTTCAGCTTCCTTATCTCCTCTTCCGAATATCCGCTCTTTGCCATAGCCGCATCTTTAACACGTTCCAGTTCATCCCGGAAACGCTTCTTGGCAGCACCCGACTTATAGTCGCGATACTGACGATCGTGCATGGCCAATTCAAAGAGTTCCTCCTCATCATCACCATATTCCCAACCATTTTCATCCATTTCTTTACGATACTCATCCAGAGCGTCCGGATAGTTGGACTGAGGATCCGTATCAACAAACTCGTACCCTTTGGACCTGGCAAGTTCTATGATTTCAGAGGCCAGTTCACCCGGCAAACGTCCGCTTTTGCCCAAAATCATATCCCAAGTATGGTTATCAATCATCGTCCAGCGTTCTTCACCTTTCACCAGCTGCATCACGTTCATCAACGCAACATTCTTGACGTATTGGCTGAAGGGGGTTACCAAAGGCGGATAACCCAATTTAGGCCATACATATTCCACTTCGTCAAAGAGCATCACCAACAAGTCATCTATACTGAGTTCCGGTTGATTTTTTCCTTTCAATATCATGTTGATGCCGGAATGCACCCCTTTCAAATCAGCCATCATGGACCCCATCATACCACCCGGCAGCCCGCACTTCAAGAGCAGGGATGACATATGCTTATTGGTTGGGTCCATAAAATAACCGAGAAAATCGTCGATAAATTCCTGTGTCATGGCACGTGCCTTCATGTAAGCCTTCATATTGATGTCGGGCACTTGGAAGCCTTTATCACGCAACATGGCTTGTACTGAAATAACATCCGGATGCACCTTTCCCCACGACATAGGTTCCATAGCTACATCTATAATGTCGGCTCCGTTTTCACAGACTTCGAGAATAGAAGCCATTGAAAGCCCCGGACCACTATGCCCGTGATACTGTATCAGTACGTCAGGATGTTTTTCTTTGATAGCCTTAGTCAGTTCTCCCAACATACCCGGACGGCCGATGCCCGCCATGTCCTTCAAGCAAATTTCGGGCGCCCCCGCTTCGATAAGCCGGTCAGCAATACCTGTGTAGTACTCCACCGTATGTACAGGCGAATGAGTAATGCAGAGTGTTGCCTGCGGTATCATGCCGGCTTCAAGTGCATAGCGGATGGATGGGATGATGTTGCGTGTTTCGTTCAGTCCGCAAAAAATGCGGGTAATGTCCACACCTTGCGCATGTTTCACTTTGTACATCAGCCGGCGTACATCGGCAGGTACGGGATACATACGCAATGCATTCAGTCCTCTATCTAACATATGGGTCTGTATGCCGGCATCATTGAAAGGTTTGGTAAAGGCACGGACGGCCTTGTTCGGATTCTCACCATAGAGAAGATTCACTTGCTCGAAAGCACCACCATTAGTCTCGACACGTGCGAAACAGCCCATTTCGATAATCAACGGTGCGATACGCACCAACTGGTCTACTCGCGGCTGGTATTTACCGGACGACTGCCACATATCGCGGTAAACAAGACTGAATTTAATTTCTTTTTTCATTGCAATAGGTTATTAACTATTTGTTCATCAGGTTAACTTGGTATATACAAATATAAAGGATTATTCTAACATATAGTCAAAATAATCCTATAAAAATTCACTTAAAAGATATGTTTTATATCATTTAGTAAATTGAGAATTGGGATTTTTAAATTCTCAATTCTCAATTTACTAAATAAAATCCTTCAATTCTTCCTGCAGCTTCTGTCTGGTGAAGAAGATGCGGCTCTTTACCGTTCCGAGGGGTAATCCAAGGCGCTCGGCAATCTCACGGTATTTAAATCCGGAAACGTGCATGGAAAAAGGAACTTTATAATCACGTGGCAATGAATTGACAATGCGGTGCATTTCCTTCAGGTCGTAAGCGCCTTCGGTACTTGCAAAACCGGAATCCTGCGGCATACTCAGATGATACAGATTATCAGTCTGATCGACGAAAGTCTGTTCGCGCACTATTTTTCGGTAGTTATTAATAAAGATGTTACGCATGATGGTATACATCCAACCTTTAAAATTGGTGTCAGGTTCGTATTTGTCCTCATTATCCAAGGCTTTAAGAGAGGTCTCCTGCAACAAATCATTCGCTTCTTCCCGATCGGCCGTCAATTTGTATGCAAAGCGAAGCAGTTCTTCTTGCACAGCAAGCAAATCTTTTCTAAAACTGTAAGTGTTCATACTTTGCTAATTTTTTTTATGGTTAATAATCGTTTAGGTTTAGTGGTTGCAAGTATACGGAAGTTTCCAAGTCTTGAGGGATGAAATACGGGCATTCTTTAGGGTGAAAACTATCACTTGACAGATTTCACCCCCTATTTTGACAGTTTTCAGGTTAGCAAAAGGTAACGTAACCCGGTAAAAAGTACAATTTTATCGCTAATTTATAACAATATTACCATAAGATAAACAAAAATATGGCTAAGGAGAGTACAAACGCAGGTAGACCTATAAAAAATATTTGCCTGTAATGAAAGCGGATTGTCATTTCAGGCAAACACAAACACAGAAAAAGGGTTGGAAAAGTCAGCTTTATTTCCCTTCTCCCTCTTCGTCATTACCCGTAAGTATAGGCAGGCAAATTTTATATTTCACAGCCAAAATACGGGTAATGAATACCGATATTCCGCCTATCACCTGACAACCGTAGGAGTGCATACCCAACAGTTCACATATCCAATAGGCCGTACCCCCCACTACACATGCCATCGCATATATCTCTTTGCGGAAAATAAGAGGGATTTCATTGATAAAGACATCCCTTATCACACCGCCTGCCGCTCCGGTGATGCTTCCCATGATGATTGCCACCCAAAACGGATAGCCCAACGCCAAACTCTTGCCCACGCCCACCACCGTAAACAGCGCCAGGCCGATTGTGTCGAAGATAAAGAATGTATTGTGCAGATGAATAAGATGCTTCCCGAAAAAAATAACCCACAACAAAGCGAGTCCGGTACATATCAGATAAATGGGATCTGTCATCCAGCCGGGGGTGACATCCAGCAGAAGGTCACGTATCGTACCACCGCCAATGGCCGTAACGAAGCCCACCACGTATGCGCCGAACCAGTCGAAACGCTTTGCCGAAGCCAGACGTATGCCGCTGATAGCAAATGCAAACGTACCAATGAAGTCGAGTATCTGAACAAATGTTGGCATGAGAGTATTTCTTTTTTTGCAAAGTAACAAATAAATTCCCTAAGAAAATGTATTTTTGTCCCACCAATTTATATATCAGCAATGAAAATAACCATCGTATCGGGCGCACGTCCCAACTTCATGAAAATTGCTCCCCTCTGCCGTGCCATTGACGCCGCCAGAGAGACAGGTAAAAACATCTCCTATCGCATAGTCTACACCGGTCCTCAGGATGATACCACCCTGGATGCCTCGCTCTTCTCTGACCTTGCCATGCGCAAACCCGATGCCTATTTAGGTATCAGCGGGCGCGACCACTCGCAGGTAGCCGCCTCCATCATGCTCGCTTTCGAACGTGAGCTCAACGAGCATCCCGCCCAAGTAGTACTCGTTGTGGATGACATGACCGCCACCATGAGCTGTGCCATCGTAGCCAAAAAGCGCGGACTGAAAGTGGCACACGTCATTGCCGGTACGCGTTCGTTCGACATGAATATGCCTCGTGAGGTAAACCGCACCATCGTAGATGCCATTTCCGACTATCTCTTCACTGCCGGAATGATAGCTAACCGAAACCTCAATCAAGAGGGAATGATACCGGAATACATCCATTACGTAGGCAATATTCTCATCGACACCATTCGTTACAACCGCCACCGCCTGATACAACCGCTTTGGTTTTCCAGCCTCGGACTGCGCAAAGGCAATTACCTATTGCTCACCCTCAATCGCCACGATCTGTTGGAGAAGAAAGCCATACTCTCCTCCCTGATGCAGACGCTGGCAGAAAAAGCCGGCGATATGCCTATCGTAGCCCCCATACACCCGTACGTAGAGCGCGCCATCAAATCACTGGGGCTTGATATGCCCCACCTGCATATCCTCCCGCCCCAAAGTTATCTGCACTTCGGCTTCCTCATCAACCAAGCTAAAGGTATAGTGACCGACTCCGGCAACATAGCCGAAGAGGCCACCTTCCTCGACGTACCCTGCATCACACTCAACACTTATGCCGAACACCCCGAGACTTGGCGCATCGGAACCAACGAACTTGTCGGAGAGAACTCCTTCGCTCTTTCCGCCTCCCTCGACAAACTGTTGCACGGCGAATGGAAACACGCCACTCTGCCTGACCGCTGGGACGGACGTACAGCCGAACGCATTGTACAGACATTGATAAATGGAGAAAAGGTATAGGAAAACCATTTCGGAAATCATCCCGCAGGAGACAGATACCCTTGCGGATTAATTATGATATACATCAAAGTCCGTTTTGATGTATATCATATCTGTTTTTCATACGTATGAAAGATTGTCACTATTCTATATAAATCACGCTCTATCCTGTCAATATTAACAAACAAGAGGGAAGAAACAGGAGAGATAGGGAAATAAGGTGGCGGCTGATAAAGCGGGTTTCTCTTAAGTATTCTTTAAAAAATATTTGCTTCTTGATTAACAGTAAATTGCTAACTTTGCAAATTGATTATGAAACATATGAAACCATTATACAGTATAACCCTGTTTCTTCTACTGTTGCTATTCGCTTCTACCGGAGCATCGGCACAGATAAAAGGAGTCATAACGGACTCTCTGACCCACGAGCCGCTGATGTACATCACCGTACAGTACGAGGGAAAAGGCGTAGGCAGTATTTCCAATGCCGACGGAGAATATCAGGTAGAGACCCGTAAAGGCTGGAACGAGCTGACCTTCTCCGCCATTGGCTACATCACCAAGAAAGTAAAATTCGCTCCCGGAACAAAAGAGCTCAACGTAAAGCTGGCCCCTGCCGACGTGATGCTTTCCGAAGTCGTTGTCAAGCCCAAAAAAGAGAAATACTCGCGCAAGAACAATCCTGCCGTAGAGTTCATGAAGAAAGTCATCGAGAATAAGAAAGCCTTAAAACTCGAAGAGAACGACTACTACCAGTACCAAAAGTACGAAAAGATGAAAATGTCCATCAACGATGTCACCCCGGAGAAAATGGAAAAAGGCATCTACAAGAAATTCTCTTTCTTCAAAGACCAAGTGGAACTCTCGCCCAAAACCAATAAGATGATTCTGCCTATCTCCATCAAGGAGACAGCTTCCAAGACCATCTACCGCAAAAGCCCCAAGAGCGAAAAGACCATCATCGAAGGTATGAACTCCAACGGTATCGAAGAATTCTTCAATACGGGTGATATGCTGGGAACTATTCTCACTGACGTATTCTCTGATATCAACATCTATGATGATGACATCCGCCTGCTGCAACGTCGCTTTGTCAGCCCTATCGGACGTGGAGCTATCAGCTTCTACAAGTTCTACCTCATGGACACCCTTATGGTGGACAAGCAAGAGTGCGTGCACCTCACCTTTGTGCCCCAGAACTCACAGGATTTCGGTTTCACCGGACACCTGTATGTAGTGAAAGATTCCACCTATGCCGTAAAGAAGGCCATTATGAACCTACCCAAGAAGACAGGCGTCAACTTCGTGGAGAACCTCGACATCGTGCAACAGTTTGAACAACTGCCCGACAGCAATTGGGTACTCACCGACGACGACATGACAGTGGAACTCGCCCTGATGAAAGGCATACAAGGTCTGGAAGTGCAACGTACCACCAAGTACAGCGACTACAAATTCGACGAGATAGAACCCCGTCTTTTCCGTTTGAAAGGAAGTGTCATCAAAGAAGCCAATATGCTTGCCAAGAGTGACGAATACTGGGCTAAAGTACGCCAAGTGCCGCTCACCAAGAAAGAAAGTTCTATGGACGTATTCATGAACCGCATCGAACAGATACCGGGTTTCAAATATGTCATCTTCGGTGCAAAGGCGCTCATTGAGAATTTTGTGGAAACGGGTAGCAAGAAGCATCCCAGCAAGTTTGACTTCGGCCCCATCAACACCATGATTACCAGTAACTATGTGAACGGGACCCGTTTCCGTCTCAGTGGTATGACCACCGGTAACCTGCATCCGCACTGGAGTTTCAGCGGCTATGGAGCCTACGGTACGCGTGACAAAAAATGGTTCTACTCCGGACAGGCTGCCTACTCTTTCAACAAACGCGAGTACGTCCTCTGGGAGTTCCCCAAGCACTACCTCGCCTTCCAGTACACCTACGATGTGATGTCCCCTATGGACAAATACCTGGCAACAGACAAGGACAATATGTTCGTCGGCTGGAAATGGACCACCGTAGACCAGATGTCATATATGCGCGACGCCACCCTGACCTACGAACTCGAAACCCAATCCGGTTTCTCTGTCAAGGCTATGGCACGCCACCGTAACGACCAACCCGCCGGAATGTTGCAATATTGGAAGAACAACGGCACTACCCCCGGCGAATGGGACGAAAAGAACACTCTGGTGCACGACATCACCACCACCGAAATGGGGCTGACCCTACGCTATGCCCCCGGTGAGACGTTTGTCAACACCAAGCAACGCCGCGTACCCGTATCACTGGATGCACCTACATTCACCCTCTCACACACCGTAGGCTTGAAAGGCGTGCTGGGAGGCGAATACAACTTCAACCTTACAGAAGCCAGTATACGCAAACGTTTTTGGTTTGGTTCGTGGGGTAAACTGGACGTTACCGCCCGCGCCGGTGCGCAATGGAACACCGTCCCCTTCCCGTTGCTGAACCTCCCGATGGCAAACCTTTCATACATTACCCAAAATAACGAATCGTTCAACCTCATCGACAATATGGAGTTCCTGAACGACCGCTACGCCTCGCTCGCCCTCAGCTACGACATGAACGGAAAGCTCTTCAACCGCATCCCCCTCATCAAGAAACTGAAGTGGAGAGAGATGTTCCGCATCCGCGGTATGTGGGGCACACTGACAGACAAAAACAACCCGTACAAAAGCAACAACCCCGATTTGTTCCTTTTCCCCATGCGCGACGGTATGCCCACCAGCCACGTTATGGGACACACGCCTTACGTTGAAGCCAGTGTAGGTATCTATAACATCTTCAAGTTACTGCATATAGAATATGTGCGCCGCCTCACCTACACCGACATACCGGGGGTAAAGAAAGGCGGAGTACGGTTTATGATATTAATGATATTTTAAGGAATTATGAATTCATAATTCAATACAGTCATGCAACCATTAGCAGAACGGCTTCGGCCAAAGACATTAGACGAGTACATCGGTCAGAAACACTTGGTAGGACCGGGAGCTGTACTGCGCAAGATGATTGACGCAGGGCGTATCTCCTCATTCATCCTGTGGGGTCCTCCAGGAGTGGGCAAGACAACGCTTGCCCAGATTATAGCCAACAAACTGGAAACACCGTTTTACACTCTCAGCGCTGTAACCAGCGGTGTAAAGGATGTACGCGACGTAATAGACCGTGCCAAGAGCAACCGTTTTTTCTCTCAGGCAAGCCCTATACTGTTCATCGATGAAATCCACCGTTTCAGCAAATCGCAGCAAGACTCGCTGCTCGGCGCCGTGGAGCAGGGAACGGTGACGTTGATAGGCGCTACTACCGAGAACCCCTCATTTGAGGTAATCCGTCCGTTACTCTCCCGTTGCCAGCTCTATGTACTGAAATCACTGGAGAAAGAAGACCTGTCGGAACTACTCCAACGTGCCATAACTACGGACGTCCAACTGAAAGAGCGGCAAATAGAGCTCAAGGAGACTACCGCTATGCTCCGTTACAGTGGAGGTGATGCCCGCAAACTACTCAACATTCTCGACCTCGTTGTACAGTCCGAAGCCGGAGACCCCATAGTCATCACCGATGAAATGGTGACCGACCGTCTTCAGCAAAATCCCCTTGCCTACGACAAAGACGGGGAGATGCACTATGACATCATCTCAGCCTTTATCAAGTCCATCCGCGGCAGTGACCCTGACGGAGCTATCTACTGGTTGGCACGCATGGTAGAAGGTGGTGAAGATCCCGCTTTCATAGCCCGTCGTCTCGTCATATCCGCTTCCGAAGACATCGGACTGGCAAACCCCAACGCCTTGTTACTTGCCAATGCCTGTTTCGACACCATTATGAAAGTGGGCTGGCCCGAAGGACGCATTCCACTTGCAGAGACCACGATTTACCTCGCCACCAGTCCCAAAAGCAACTCTGCCTATATGGCCATCAACGATGCCCTCGAACTGGTGCGACAGACAGGTAACCTGCCCGTCCCCCTGCATCTGCGAAACGCCCCTACCAAGCTGATGAAACAGCTCGGCTACGGCGACAACTATAAATATGCCCATGATTATCCCGGCAACTTCGTCCGCCAGCAGTTCCTGCCCGACGATCTGAAAGACCGCCGCATCTGGCACCCTCAAGATAATCCCGCCGAACAGAAACATAAGGAAAGGATGCAAGCATTATGGGGGAAAAAGGAATAATCATCAATTACTAATAACTAATAACCATAAAGATGAACATTGTAGTATTAGACGGCTATGCCGCCAATCCCGGAGACCTCTCTTGGGAGGAACTGAAAAGTCTGGGAGAATGCACCATTTACGACCGTACCGCCCCTTCCGAAGTACTGGAGCGCGCTGCCGGAGCAGACATATTGTTGACAAACAAAGTTGTGCTCAACGCAGAAACCATAGCCGCCCTGCCCAATCTGAAATACATCGGAGTGCTCGCCACCGGATATAACATTGTCGATACCGAAGCTGCCAAAGAACGGGGTATCATCGTCACCAATATTCCGGCATACAGCACTGCTTCCGTTGCGCAAATGGTCTTTGCACACATCCTCAACATCGCGCAGCATGTGCAGCACTACACCGACGAAGTACGTAAAGGCCGATGGAGCAGTAACCCCGACTTCTGTTTCTGGGACACCCCGCTCATCGAACTGCGTGGCAAGAAAATCGGTATTATCGGTCTGGGGCAAACAGGCTACAACACCGCCCGTATTGCCATCGGCTTTGGCATGGAGGTACACGCGTACACATCCAAATCACCGTTCCAGCTTCCTCCCGAAATCAAGAAAACAGAGCTTGACGAACTCTTTGCCAACTGTGACATCATCAGCCTGCACTGTCCTCTCACAGACTCCACCCGCGAACTGGTTAATGCCGCCCGTCTGAAGCAAATGAAGCCCAATGCCATTCTCATCAATACCGGACGTGGACCGCTCGTCAACGAACAAGACCTCGCCGATGCCTTGAACAACGGCACTATCTTTGCCGCCGGACTGGATGTACTCTCACAAGAACCACCCCGTGCAGACAACCCCTTGCTCACTGCCAAGAATTGCTATATCACCCCGCACATAGCTTGGGCAAGTGCCGCAGCACGCGAACGCCTCATGCAAATCATGCTGGATAATGTAAAAGCCTTCATGGACGGAAAGCCTATCAACTCAGTAATAAAATAGTTCCCCATAAATCATAAATCTACCATGGGAAAAGCCGCCGTCAAAGGCCTCTTTCAACTGATACTGATAGCCGCCACCTTCGTGTTGGCGGCTGTCACCATTGCAGCATCCCGTTCCGGACATTACCACCCGGAAAGTTCCACCATGATGCCATTATTAGGTCTTGCCGTGCCGGTATTGCTGGTGTCCTGCCTGATAGTTTCCCTTTGCTGGGCATTGGCACGCAAGAAGTGGGCGTTCGTCCCGCTGATAGCCTTCCTCTTCAACTGGGAATACCTGACGGCAGTTATCCAGTTCAACTCTACCCATGAAGTGCCCGCCACTGCCCTGGCGCTAAATCAGAAAGGCAAACCCGGCGATTACCTCACCATAGCCACCTACAACGTCCATAGTTTCGGGGGTGAAATTACCGGCTATTCCTGCAAGGAAATAGCTAAGTATATGCAACAACAGTATGTAGATGTGCTCTGTTTTCAGGAATTTGGCGACAACAAACACTTCACGGTAGACAGCCTGCGTCGTGCCCTCTCCCAATGGCCGTACGCCCTTATTCCTGCAGACGACTCCATTCATGGTATCCTTCCCATTGCGATATTCAGCCGTTATCCGCTTGCGGGCGGACGCTTCATCACCTATCCCCACAGCGCCAATTGCAGTATGATGTGCGACGTCGTTTTGGGTACAGACACCCTCCGCCTTATTAACAACCACCTGCAAACCACCAGTGTCAGCCAGAACCGTCGGAAATGGGAACGCGAACTTGTCACCAATGATACCCGTCGCGAGGCGCAAGCCGTACAAAATGCAGCCGAAACTCTGCACGAGAACTTCATGAAACGTGCAGCCCAAACGGACAGCATTTGTCACCTTGCCATCGCCAGCCCCCATCCCGTGCTGGTGTGTGGAGACTTTAACTCATTGCCTTCCTCCTACACCTACTACCAACTGTCCGAGTTTCTCAAAGATGGCTTCAAGACAGGCGGATGCGGTTATATGTATACCTATCGCTATGGCAAACGTATGCTGCGCATCGACTATGCTTTCCATTCACCCGAGCTGGACTGCATCAACTACTACTCTCCCAACTTGGATTTATGCAGCGACCACAATCCGGTGGTGTTTACGGTAAAATACTAAGCAAAAAAAGTAAAGGCTGCCTCGGTTTTCCCGAAGCAGCCCTTGCTTTTATGTTCAATGTCTCTGATTTCTATCTCGGAGAACAGAATCCACTTTAATTGAAGATATAACGTACACCAATCTGCAACTGCCAGCAGTTGGATGAGTTGTTGTAATTAGTGAAAGTTGTGGACTTTTCAGTCAAAGTAGGACTCTTGTAGTACTTATTGCTTCCGTCATAAGCATACAGCGAATATTTAGGTTGATTATCAGCGGTCTTTCCTTGATAATTCAACAGTTTACCATAGTTGCAAGAAGAGTTTGTCTTCGTTACACCCCACGCATTATTCAGCAAGTTGCCCACATTCAAGATGTCCAAAGAAACCTGAAGCGTATTCGTAGACTTACCCACTTTCAGTTTAAAGTCCTGTGCTATTTTTAAGTCGAAACGATGAACCCAAGGCATCTTCACGTCATAAGCTTTAGCATATTCACCCTTATGGCTGCTCAGATAATCATCCTGTTCAACAAAATTCCAGAAAATGTCGCGCTGTGTTTCGGCTGTGACGATAGAACCGTCTTTCAGATTTACATCAATAAAATTCAGTTCATCTTTTGTCTTAGGAATGTACATCAAGTCATAGGCTGCACCATCACCGTTCATATCATTAGCATAGTAGTAACTGAACATACCGCTATTATAACCGGCATAATACAAGCCGATATTGGTTGCAAAGTTCTTACCTTCCTTGATACGATAGGAAGCGGATGCAATTACCTTATTAGGAGTTACATATTGAGAATTAGATAACCCCACTTCATTTGGACCGTCTACACTGTACAGATTCTGCCAAGAAGAATAAGCCTGATTACCCGGTAAACCGGTAAGTTCCTTAGACACGGTATGAGTATAAGAGAACATCAAGTTCAAGTCAGAGACAGGCTGGGCAGTTACCATAGCGTTAATGGTAGAGCTGTGTCCCTTGCTGGTATTCTTCAGAACAACGGCTCCACTTGTTACACCTGACTGTATCGTACCATTCTTTCCACTCCAAGATTTATAATCATAGCGATTGTCAGGACCGGCAAAACGTTCCAGATTACCTACATTAACGATGTTATAATTTTCCATGCTGACAGCGTTGATGTCCTTATTTACCATAGCCTCGAAAGTCAGCGTTAACGGGAACGAAATCGGCAGACGATAATCTATCGCCAATGAATTCTTCCACACCTGCGGAAGTTTGAAGTCGTCGGCAACACCTGCTACGGTAGCGTAGCTGACGGGAGTATTAGCATCCGTATAAGGAGTAGTTTTAGGCAAGCCAAGTACTTCAATCATATCATTCACATTCGTCGGATACGCACCGTTATTCTTGGCGGCATATTGCTGGAGAGCTGTTAACTGACCTTGTTTGTCATTGGATATGGAAATCGTATTCTGCAACATCATTGCATTGGTAGGCATATTCGTTAAGAACACCAATGGAATACGTCCCGTAAAGATACCTGTACCACCGCGAAGCACCAGACTGCGGTCACCGATAATATCCCAATTGAATCCCACACGCGGAGAAAACAGCACGGAAGCTTTCGGCCATTTACCCGTATCAATCACAGGGGCCTTATAGTTGTCGTAATTAGGATCGTTCTTGCTGATGAAATGGTCTTTCCAATCTAATGCTTTGTATGCCTCGTTAGTTTGCAGGTCAGTAAGATAAGACATCAAGTCGGCACGCACACCGTAAGTCAGTTTAAATCGGTCGGTAACATCCCACTCATCTTGCAGATAAAGAGCACTTTGGGCAAAAGAAACTTCGGCAAGAGGTTCTGTTTCACCATTATAACCATATGTCAAACCAAAAGCAATAGGAGCTGCGCCATTCTTGAAGTCTTCAAAAGACTTAAATTTATAATATCCTGTTCCATAGCGCATAAAGCTATTGGAAGCCTTCTGATATTCAAAGTTGAAACCACCGATTATCTTGTGTCTCCCCAGTGTCCAAGTAATGTTATCCTGAATATTCAGAATATTATTCTTCACGGCATTATTCCAAGAGAATAACTCATAACCGGCACTCATAAAGGCATTTCCCGCACCATCCCAAATATCAATATGAGGGAAGGGAGATGATTCTGAAGTACGTAAATCCTCAATATTGGAATATGTAAACAGGAAACGGTTTGCCAGATTGTTACCGAAACGGCTGTTCAATTCGGCAGCCAGTGACCATACGGTATTCTCCATGGCATAACAATTGTTTACGAAAGCCATGGCATCTTTAGAGATACGGTTGGAAGAAGCGCGATCACCTACGGTAGAGGTACCGTTGGCTGGTAAATCCTGCGTATTGGTAGTATAATTATAGCGTACGCTCAACTTATGGGCATCAGTAATATTCCAGTCGATACGTCCCAAAAACTTATAGTTCTTGGTACCACCATCGTAGTCAGTGTAAGAGCCAGGATTATAACCGTATCTGTTCTGCAGAATGTCAGCAAATTCTTTCATATCTGCGGGCGTCACACGCGAAATCATCTGGTCGGCATTTGCTTTGCCATCGGCAGAGAGTTTCCACTTAGTGATAGGTTGCGGTTGATTTTCGTACTCACCGTTCACAAAGAAGAATAATTTGTTCTTGATAATCGGTCCTCCGAAAGTGACACCATATACTTCTTTCGATTCCTCTTCACGCTCACCAAGGTTATAACCATCAACTTTGTTACCACGGAATTTTTCATTCTTTTGATAAGTATAGGCACTTCCTTTGAAGACATTCGTCCCCGATTTGGTGATGGCGTTCACCCCGCCACCCACAAAGTTTGTCTGGCGTACATCGAAAGGCGCCACCACTACCTGCAACTCCTCAATAGCGTCCAGAGATATAGGATTACCGCCACCGGGCAAGGTAGAAGAAAGTCCGAAATTATTGTTCAGGTTAGCACCGTCTATGGTGAAAGTATTGGTACGTCCATCACGTCCGGAGAGCGTATTGTTTGCACCCGAATAGGGAGAGAGACGTGTAAAGTCGCTCAAGCTACGGTCTATAGAAGGGAGCAACTGCATTTGGTCATTAGAGACATTAGTAGCGGCTCCCGTTTTTACGCCGGCAAACTTGGAAGCAGTTCCCATTACAACCACCTCGTCCAACAGCTCGGAAGACTCCTTCATAAACACATCCAGCGGATAGTTCACTCCCAGTTGCAAAGTAGCATCTGTCACTTTTACAGACTGATAACCCACGAAAGAAACTTCAACCGTGTACTTACCCGTACGCATACCTTGAATGGAGAAGCGTCCGTCTACGTTGGTTATAGCCCCATAGCGGGTTCCAGATGCTTCATGGATAGCTTGGATAGTAGCACCGATAATCGGTTCCTTTTGCATATCCTCTACTTTACCGCTCATTGAAGAGGTAGTAAATTGTGCACTTACGCCCACAGCTGCCAAAACCAGCATCAGCGTAAAAATAATTCTCAGTCTTTTTAACATAATTGTTTCTAAATTAGCTTCTTAAAATGTTATATTTCTCAAAACAGAGGCAAAGATAAGTAAAATAATATATAGAATCGTTACATTTATGCTACATTATTTAAGAGATAATTAAAAGTAGCCGCAGTTCGTTACAGAGCCTTATAGCCATTATTAGAGATACCTCACCTGTTCTGCGGGTATCTCACCCCGTAAATCGCCAGCTACTCCATGCAAATTGGCTCTGAACAATTTTATTTTAGCATTAAAAGACTCAGCGGCTTCATTTGAGCGTAAGTATTCAAATAAATACTACTTGTGCAAGAAATATTCAGCCGGCAGAAACCTGTTTTGATGTATATCATAATTCATTTTGATATACTTCAAAACGGATTATCATGTATATAAAAACTGGGAATATTCTTGGATTCCAGTTTCATACCACTCCCCACGGTTTTTCTACTGCTCCGAAAAAGTCATTTTTCTCAAAACTATTTCTTGCTTAAGGCTTTTTGGAGCGCTACCCCAAACAGGCAGCAAGCACAACGTAATTCATTTTTGGAAAGTTTATCCAGATTATCAAGAATACCGGGGACAGAGTAATTTTCGTCGAGAAACTTATATGGATCGTCGGCTTCTTCCAAATCCTGCTTGATAAGGCAGGTGCAAACAGGATTATTATCCATTGCTTATTATTTTTTTAATTAATGAGAACCTCGTCAGTTTACAAAAAAACATTGGGATTACTCTCAACCAAAAAAACTTTCCCACTGCCTCAATGGAAGAAGGATGCTCAAAGATAGTGCTTTTTAATTGCTAATTGCAAGAAAATTACAAATTTATGCAAAAAGTAAACTACTCGTACTTTAAGGGAAAAAAGAAAAACTGAAAAAAAGAGGGGAACTGTCCTTTTATAGGACAGCCCCCCTCTTTTTTAGATTTCTAAAAATATCACTATACTATTTTATTGCATAACGGGTGTCATTTCATCCCAAATATATGTTTTATCATCTGCATTATAATAGAATGACATTGCATAATTGCCGTTACCACGTCCGCCATATACTTTATAGATAACTGTATAACTTGTATCCGGGTCGGGATTTGTCACCATATCAGGGAGTAAGATAAGCGGGAAAGCTTCTTTTGCCAAACGCTCGTCCATAATGGTCTGAATTTCGGCATCATCCAATCCATCCAAATAGCCGTCTACGTTATAGTACTGCGTCCAAGTAGAATACTTATTGTTGATGTTATTGTTCTTATCACAATCTGCTCCAAAATAATATTCGGAGGTTTCATTCATCGTACTCATATATTCAGGCTTGTTTGCTTTTACCCACTCTACCAACTTCTTATATTCAGGTTTACCCACATTTACTTTTTCTATGCGGCTGATAAGGTTAGAGAGCTTCCAATCTTTACCATCAAACTTCATCACTGTAATGCGTTCGCTGATGGAAACAACAACAGATGCTTTGGGATTATATACTCCCCAAGCAGAACCATCATAACGATAAAAAGCACTTTTCTTGGCTCCTGCTACTTTATAGGTCATTTCCACGGTTAAACCGGCTGTAGCAACATACACATATTTATTCTGCAAGAATATCGGCAGGACACTATTGGCTTGGGCAACAGATGTAAATGTATTACTCTCCCCAGGCTCGCCTGTTTCAGTTCCCATAGCGGCATAATCATCATTGGTGAGTTCATAGTTCTTGTCAGCAATGTAGAACAAGGGTTCTTCTTTCCACACATTGTTTGCACCTTTTTTATAAAACTTATACTCATTCACCGCCTTACCACTATAGTAAACATACGTCACTTTCATCACAATGCCCTCTGCCTTGTCCGCAAATTTCGTGGCACAGAAAGCCGGCAGATAATCATTCGGTTTAGCAGTAGAACTGAAATTGTCATGTTCTCCGGGCTGACCTTTACCCGTACCCATTGCATCATAATCTTCCTTTTGCAGAGTATATTTGTCATCAAATGCAGGTTCTTCCATCTGTTCGGGCATCACGTCCGCCACTTTCACCTTAATTTTCGCTGACGAGCCCTTATCACAATACGGATAGGTATCTTCAAGCATACTGATCAATGCTTTTTCTATAGTTTCCTTTCCTGCATCTTCATTACCTTGCACAATGCTAAAATAACCTTCGGTAGGATATTTTCCGGTAAAATCTCCCTCATAATAGATAACATCTGTCAGGGGTTCCTGGTCAAAGCCGGGAAAGTTATCTTCGTTGTAATCACAGGCTGTTATCAGGAACGAAGCCGCACACAAACTGTATATTAACTTTTTATTCATAATTATAATGCTTAAAGGTTTAGAAATTGAATTTCAAACGTACGGAATAGGTACGGCCAAAACCGTAAAGTACGCGTGTCGCAGTTTCCCAATCGTGCTTGCTACCGTCACGTGCATCAGCAATATATTCCTGATCGAAGAGGTTGTTGACATTACCGCTCAAAGTAGCGCGTACCTTACCAAAATCAAAGGAATAACCAGCACTCAAGTCGAAAGTGCTGTAAGAAGGGATCTCCCACGGCTCTGTCACTACGTATTCATTACCCATACCGGCTTGTCCTGCATCAATATCGTAACCGGCATAGTTGCGGGCAAAGAAGTTCCAGTCCACACTAAGACGCAAACCTTTCATAGGACGTACATTTACACCCAATGCGGCTGTAGTCTGTGCCGAACCACCTACGTGAATATTATCCATCTTGATGTTGGCACGGTACTGCTCTGCATTTGCCATATCGGTAACTACTTCACCGCTCTTCAAATCAGCAAGCATCTGGCCAGCTCCATTATAGTAGAAACCTTTCGCATTACCGTTCCAGCGCCAGTCACCCCATGAGAACATACCCGTAACATCGAGCCAACGGAAAGGTTTGGCAACGAAATCAAGTTCCACACCCATATGATTAGCATTGGCTCCGGTCATATTCAACGTCCAGCGATCTTCTATTTTCACACCTTCTTCGTTCTCATAATCATATGTGTCCGAATCATAGAGGGCTTTATCTTTCCAACGGGTATAATAAGCATTCACATTGGCCGTAAAGAAGCCTGAACGGAAACCGTAGCCCAATTCGAAGGAGATTACTTTCTCATTCTTGGCATCACCGTTACGTGCGTGTGACTTCTGAGAGTTAATGAAAGATGTATCAAACATCGGAGCACGGTTGATATAACCTGCGTTGAAGTAAACGTTGTTGTACTCATTGAGGTTGTAGTTGACACCACCCTTTACGTTTCCGCCCAGATAATGTTTCTTATCGGACTTAGCATGCGCCTTGTCGTAATACATACGGTCGTAGCGCCAGTAGCTGGTATTTGAAAGTCCGCCGGAAACGAATGCGCTCAACTTGTCGTAGTTGTACTCCAACTGTGCAAATACGCCTTCGGACATTACAAAGCCGTCATAATCGCGGTATATCACATCACCTACTCCGAGCTTCTGATTCTTGTAGTTGGGATCAGCAGCAGCTGCATTATTCTCGGCGCGCACATATTTACGATTATCAGCATCTACAAAATACGATCCGCCAAAGAGGTCGGTAATGACATTCTGATGCAATCCCTTATAGTAACGCAAGTCGATACCTCCGTAGAAATCGAAGTTCTCACCAAATTTAGTTGTATAAGTAGAAAGCAATCCATACCACATATGATTGTTCATCATTTTAGACATAATCATTTTGGAACCGGTGGTACTTGCCGCATTCATGGCTTCCACTTGGTCATATGCAAATGTTCCGTCTATTTCGCGGAAATCGTTGTTCACTAAACCATTACTTGCACCATACCATTTACTACGATTGGCATTATCACCGGAACCACTATAACCGTTACCACGGCCGATAGATACATATAGTGCCGTACTTAAGCTGGACTTACGGTCTATCTGCCACAAGTGGTTCAGAGAAATCTGAGGCTTGTGGTATGAGTTTCTGGAAGAGTTGAACACTTGCCCGTTTCTATAACCGAAAGTGGGATTATATTTGTATGGACTATCCTCACCCATATATTGTTTTACACGCTGCCACTCTTTAATAGTAAGTCCATTTTGGTTGCTACGTTGATTGTGCCACTGCGGAGCGCCGAATGCTGTAAGTGACAATTGATGATTGTCGTTGAAACGCTTGGCTATACTGGCAAACCAGTTGTAACCCTCAAACTCCGTACCTTGAATATATCCGTCACCCCAGGTCTTACCCCCCAACAAAGTGAATGCCCAGCCATCTTTGGACAAACCGGATGATACGCTGAAAAGTATCTTGTTGTAGCCATCATTACCCATACCATACGACACGAATCCGCCTCTCTTGGCTTCCGTGCTCTTAGTAACGATATTAATAGAACCGCCCACTGCCGGAACTGAGACTTTAGCTGCACCCAGACCACGCTGTACCTGCATACTGCGAGTTACGTCCGACAAACCGGCCCAATTAGACCAATATACTTTCTGATTCTCCATTCCGTTCATAGGTACACCGTTAATCATCATAGCTACATTCTCGCTAGAGAAACCACGAATACGGGTCTGCGCATCACCATAACCACCGCCGTCTTTTGTGGTATATACGCCCGGAGTGGATTTCAAAATCTCGGGAAACTCTTGTGAACCGAGTTTTTCCTCAATAAATACCGGATCTACGGTAGATACCGCTACCGGAGTTTTGCGGGCTACCGCAACAGAAGAGGTAATAGTAACGTCCGCCAGCATCACTGCATCGGGTTCCATCTTGATAGTTCCCAGTTCTACAGAAGCGCCCTTCTGTGTAATCTTCTTCTTCAGGTCCTTGTAACCTACATACTTGAATAACAATGTGGCATTCGAAGCAACGCTCTGCTTGAAATAGCCGTCAATGTCCGTCACCGAACCTTGAGTAGTACCTTCTACCATAACGGCAGCACCTACCAAAGGTTCGCCGGTTTCAGCGTCGACAAGCTGACCATGCACTGTGGTCTGAGCCCATACTGCAGATGTAAACACCGACAACATGGCAACCAACAGAAATTGAATTAGACTTTTTCTCATAATTCTGCTTTTAGTTAATAGATAGTGTTAATTAAAGTTTAAAAATACTCTTAAGTTGCAAATATAGTATTAATATATCAGATATTCATTACGATTGTGCTACATTTTTTTAGGCTGATAAACAATTCTGAAAATGTTTTAAATAAAAAAGCCCCGCAAGTTTCCTGCGGAGCTTTCTTTTTGCTACAAATATAATAGATATGCTTTCAGATTAAAAGCTAAAATCAATCATTCATTAATTTTCTATAACGTACACGTGTAGGCTCTTCTCTACCCAAACGTTTCAGTTTATTTTCTTCATATTCCGAGTATGAGCCTTCGAAGAAGAATACATTAGAGTCGCCTTCAAACGCAAGGATGTGCGTACAGATACGATCGAGGAACCAACGGTCGTGACTGATAACCACAGCACATCCGGCAAAATCTTCAAGACCTTCTTCGAGGGCACGCAGCGTATTGACATCAATGTCATTGGTAGGCTCGTCAAGAAGCAACACGTTACCTTCTTCTTTAAGGCAAAGAGCCAAGTGAAGTCGGTTGCGTTCACCACCGGAAAGTACGCCGCAAAGTTTTTCCTGATCGGCGCCGGAGAAATTGAAGCGTGACAGATAGGCACGCGCATTGATATCACGTCCACCCATGCGAATGAGGTCATTTCCACCGGAAATCACCTGATAGACACTCTTATTGGGGTCTATATCCTTATGCTGCTGGTCTACGTAAGCCACTTTTACAGTCTCCCCTACTTCAAACTCACCGCTGTCGGGAGTCTCCAAGCCCATAATGAGACGGAAAAGAGTCGTTTTACCTGCACCGTTAGGACCGATAATACCTACAATGCCGTTAGGCGGCAACATGAAGTTGAGATCATCAAACAAGAGTTTGTCACCGAACGCCTTTGCCACATGCTTGGCTTCAATAACTTTGTTACCCAAACGGGGACCGTTAGGGATGAAAATTTCGAGTTTTTCTTCTTTCTCCTTGACGTCTTCATTCAACAGTTTATCATAAGAGTTCAGACGGGCCTTTCCTTTTGCCTGACGGGCTTTAGGAGCCATACGCACCCATTCCAACTCACGTTCCAGCGTCTTGCGGCGTTTGCTGGCGGTCTTTTCTTCCATTTCCATGCGTTTGGTCTTCTGCTCCAACCAGCTGGAATAGTTGCCCTTCCAAGGAATGCCTTCACCACGGTCAAGTTCAAGAATCCAGCCTGCTACGTGGTCAAGGAAATAACGGTCGTGAGTGACGGCTATTACCGTACCTTCGTACTGCTGCAAATGCTGTTCCAGCCAGTCGATAGATTCGGCATCGAGATGGTTGGTAGGCTCGTCGAGAAGCAATACGTCAGGCTTCTGGAGCAACAGGCGGCAAAGTGCCACACGACGACGTTCACCACCGGAAAGATGCTCTACGGACTGATCTTCGGGCGGGCAGCGGAGTGCATCCATAGCACGCTCCAGCTTACTGTCGAGATTCCAAGCATCTGTAGCGTCTATAATATCCTGCAACTCAGCTTGCCGGGTAAAGAGTTTGTCCATCTTATCCTGATCTTCATAATATTCGGGCAAACCAAACTTCCGGTTAATTTCTTCGTACTCCGTCAGTGCATCCACAATGGGCTGTACACCTTCCATCACCACTTCTTTTACGGTCTTTGTGGGATCAAGGTAAGGTTCCTGCGCCAAATATCCCACCGAATATCCGGGCGAGAACACCACTTCGCCCTGATAGGATTTATCCAAGCCGGCGATAATCTTCAGCAAGGTCGATTTACCCGAACCGTTCAGACCGATGATACCGATTTTCGCTCCATAAAAGAACGAAAGGTAGATGTTCTTCAACACCTGCTTATTGTTCTGCTGAATGGTCTTGTTCAGCCCTACCATAGAAAAGATAATTTTCTTATCGTCTACTGTTGCCATGTAATTTAAATATAAAGTATGAAATATAAATTATAATGTTCAAGATGTAATATGTGACTTCCTCACACATAATTCCGGGACAAAGATAAGAAAAAAAGCGAAATTCTTTTGCAACTTCCAAAAAAGTCTCTATCTTTGCACCCGCTTAACAGCAATAAGGTCTGAATCGCTAGCTCAGCAGGTAGAGCACAACACTTTTAATGTTGGGGTCTTGGGTTCGAGCCCCAAGCGGTTCACAGGAAATCGGAGAGTTACACTAAGTAACTCTCTTTTTTTATACTAATCAACAACCCATCAATAAGATAAAACGACAATAAACACAAAACGGCTGTCTTCTCCGACAACCGTTTTGTGTTTATTAATTTATGCATAATAAAGTACACCCTCAGGGATTCGAACCCTGGACCCACTGATTAAGAGTCAGTTGCTCTACCAACTGAGCTAAGAGTGCATTTGTGCAAAAAAATTCAAGTTTGTAGTGGATACGAGAATCGAACTCGTATTGCATGCGTGAGAGGCATGTGTCCTAACCGTTAGACGAATCCACCGAGTTTTTATAAAAGCACCGGCTTTTTCAAACCGATGCTTTCTCTTTGTATTCCTTGCGGAAGCTGGGGGATTCGAACCCCCGGTACGGTTACCCGTACGTCAGTTTAGCAAACTGGTGGTTTCAGCCACTCACCCAAACTTCCTTAGTAACCCAGCATTCTTCTCAAATGCGGTGCAAATGTAGGGCAAACTTTTGGACTATGCAAATCTTTCCTGCATATTTTTTTCTACATTTTCGGAAGAAAAGAGATAACACGTTAACACTCAAAATTTAATAAGACAGAAAAAAAATAATAAATTCCGGATTTTTCATCCAAACTTTATTTTATAAAACTCTTGCTTACCCACTTCATGCTGTACCAACGCCGCACAAAGATAGCACCCCGAATATTTTCGTCCAATAAGAAAGCGACCCACATTCCGCAAATTCCCCAGCCCAACGGGATGCCGAACAAATATCCAAGCCCTACAGCCACACTCCACATCACCACCAGCCCCACATAGAATGGATAGTTCACATCTCCTGCCGCCCGCAACGCATTCGTAGCGAAGATATTGATAGGTTTTCCTATCTCCACTGCAATGTCTATAATCAGGATTGCGGTTCCCATTTTGATAATTTCGGGGTTGGACGTGAGCCAGCCGAAAATGGTATGTCCGAAGACCGCAAGTATGCAGGACAGGATAACAGTAATCATCACCGACTTCTTCATCACGTATTTTCCCATCAGAAAAGCTGCACGAGGCTTCTTTTCCCCTATCAAATGCCCTATACATATTGCCCCGCCCTGCGCCATAGAGATACTGAACAGATAAGCGAACATAATGATATTAACGCAATACGTGCGCGTGGCAAGCGCCTCTACTCCCAGCATATTAATGAAATAGGTAATCACCACCTGCGAAGAGCTGTAAGAAAGCTGTTCACCGGCAGAGGGCAACCCCACTTTCAGCAAATTTTTCAACTCTATCCACGGGAACGGGCGAAAATAAGCCAACGGAAAACGTTGTATATGCTTGCGGAACAGGATTACGAACAGGATTACCATTGAAACACCCCGGCTGAAAGCCGTGGAGATAGCCGCCCCTTCCACTCCTAGCTCCGGAAAGCCGAACCGCCCGAAAATAAGAGAATAGTTACCGATGATATTAAGAATATTGACCACCACCGTAACCATCATCGGATACACCGCCTTATTGGCACTGCGCAATGATGCGGAAAGAGTCAGCGACAATGCCTGAAAGAACGCGAACGCCCCGACAATACGCATATAGTCCATACCATCCTGCATCAGTTCGGGTCCAAGTCCCATGAGGCGTAAAATAGGTCCTGCGCAGCCAAACAGCAGCATACTGATACTGACGCCCACCACCAGATTGACCAAAAGAGAAACTCCCACTACCTGCACCACCTGTTTATGCAGGCGTGCACCAAGATATTGCGAACATAGCACGGAAGTACCGAGGTTAATCACCTCAAACACCAAAAAAGTCAGCATGATAATCTGGTTGACCACACCTACGGCAGCCACGCTGTTGTCCGAATGACGGCTCAGCATTATGGTGTCCACCGCACCGAGCATCATAATAAGTAATGTCTCAATAAAGATAGGAGCCGCCAGCTTGGCAAGCCGCTTCTTCAAATTCTCTTGCTGTATCATTTATATCGTAGAATGTGCCATGACAAAAAATCGCGCAAAGATACGCAAATGAAAAGGAGATGAAATTGATACATATCAAATAATTTTCCTATCTTTGCCGCACTAAATGACACCCAAACCTACATAATTGTTATGGATACATTACTCAAAGAAACGGTAGATATTACTGTCAACTCCCGTTACTCAGGCATGGCCCCCGAAGGCAGGCGGCAAATAGAAGAAATCCTGATTCGCAAAGAAGTGGAAAAAGGAGAGCTTTTACTGAAAGAGGGACAAATAAGCCATAACATTGTATTCGTCGGCAAGGGTATGTTGCGCCAGTTCTACTATAAGAACGGCAAGGATGTTACCGAACATTTCTCTTATGAAGGTTGCATTGTTATCTGCATTGAAAGTACCCTGAAAAAAGAGCCTACACACCTCATGATTGAGGCACTCGAAGACAGCATCGTCTATCTCCTGCCCTACGACAAACTGATGCTGCTCACCGAAATATCATGGGAAATCAATATGTTCTATCGTAAAATTCTGGAATATTCCCTCATTGTTTCACAAATTAAAGCCGACTCCTGGCGGTTTGAAACTGCACGTGAACGTTACAACCAACTGATGCAGCACCAGCCCGAAGTTATCAAGCGAGCTCCCTTGTCGCACATCGCCTCTTACCTGCTGATGACTCCTGAGACATTGAGTAGAGTACGTTCGGGCATACTTTGAAAAAAAATAATCGTTTTTTTGATTTATGTCAAATCCTCTCCCGAAAGAACTCTTTAACTTTGCAACGTCATTTAGAAAGCAATAGAGTAAATTAGTTTTTATAAGAGAGAGATTAGTTTTTAGGGT
This sequence comes from Bacteroides propionicigenes, assembly GCF_018390535.1. Lineage (GTDB taxonomy): Bacteria > Bacteroidota > Bacteroidia > Bacteroidales > Bacteroidaceae > Bacteroides > Bacteroides propionicigenes. The sequence continues at coordinate 226,626 of NZ_JAHBBW010000004.1, forward strand.
ACACTAAAAAAATTAGGCAATATCTGTTAAAGGATGTTGCCTTTTTTGTATATTTGCCCCTAATGAAAATAAACATACATAACACTCTGTTTGCAACCGGCCTGTTTTCCCTGTTTTTCTTCAGTGCTTGCAAAGGTAATAATCTCAAGGAAGAGCAAAGAAGCCTACCCAAAGAATTATTCAGAGAGGGAGATATTGTTTTCAGAAGAGGGACCGGATTCACCAGCCGCATAGTACTGGCAACCGACAACGAAGGAAGATATTCGCACATCGGCATCCTGAAAAAGGAAAACGGAGTATGGTGCGTGATACATGCCGTACCCGGCGAACCGGACTTTGAAGGAGATGCAGACCGGGTGAAACTGGAGCCGGTAGAACAATTCTTTGATGCCACAAAAGCTACACGAGGCGCCGTAATGCATCTGCAGGTTGACTACAGCCTTGCATACAGGGCTGCCCAAAGCGCACTCGGACTTTTTCACAAGCGTGTATTGTTTGACCATGATTATGACTTGAATGATACCACCAAGATGTACTGCACGGAACTCATTGACTATGTGTACCGGAAAGAAGGAATAGATTTACCGGAGGGACGCACCACCTCTGTCAACATACCCGGAATGAACGGTGACTATATAATGCCGAATGATATTGCGCAGAACAAACGTCTCTGTTTGATATACTATTTTTAAAACACACATTATTCACTTAAAACAAAAAACGTATGAAAAAAGTATTCTACTTCAGTATGATGGTAATGGCTATGTTCGTAATGACATCCTGTTCTTCTTCCTCAAATACTCCGGGCGGTGCGCTGAAAAAGTATAGCGAGTACCTGAAAAACGGTGAGTATGAGAAGTTCGTAGAGGGAATGGCCTTTAAAGACAGCCAAGATGCAGCAAAAGTAAAAGAACAAAAGGAAGCGCTGGTTTCCATGCTCAAGGAAAAACTGTCTAAGGAATATGATAAAAAAGGCGGTATAAAGGATATTGAAATCCTGTCGGAACAAATTGCCGAAGACGGCAATACTGCCGTAGTAAAGACCAAATATACTTACGGAAACGGCGAGACCCAAGAGGGTGAGCAAAAAATGGTGAAACAAGACGGCAAATGGCTGATGTCCATGGGTAAATAGAACCGGGCAGCCATCTGTCGTTCTACAAATCAGTAAAGGTCATGCCGCGCAACCTCTGTAAAGAGTGCAGCCAGTTTCTCAATGACCGGTTTCAGATAGCGTCTGCCTTTTTCTGCAGACGCTTTCTTGGGATTACCCACCCCGGTATCCACCGTAGCCTTATCCCAATGGCGGGGCGTCCATGCCACTTTCTCATTCAATGAAGCGATGACAAACGGGCGGGACTCTCCATCGCCCGCCTCAGCAAGGTTCACCAGTTCGGGATGATAGTACATCATGGCTGAAGTCTCCGATTCGCCGGCATGGTCGTCAATGGCAGCTTCAAAATACCCTTTTGTGGGAATGATGCTGAACCAGTCGGTCGCCATAATCAGGAAATCGGGATAAGTAAAAGCAAGGTCGCGAATCATCCCCTTGAAATTGTTGCCGCCGTGACCGCCGAGAATAACCAGTTTACGTATGCCCTGCACATAAAGGGAAGCTACAATATCTTCCAGAATAGCTTGCTGGGTGGTGTAGCGGGTGTGAATACAGAAAGGAAGCTCGCGCTGTCCGGGATTGTGGGCGCCGAAAGGCACAGGCGGCATCACCATGCAACGCACACCGGAGCGTTCCAGCGCCAATGCAGCGGCATCTACGGCGATGTCATGCGGAAGGATACAATCCGTCAGATAAGGCAGATGCAGGTTATGGGGTTCGGTAGCCCCCCAAGGAAGAACTACAACGTCATACTTCACGTCTTTCACCTTTCCATAACAGGAGACGGCAAGATCTATTTCTCTTTTTTCCATATCGATTATCTTTAGAGGTTATTGCCTTCTGTATTCTTTAGGCGACAGTCCCGTATGATGCTTGAAGTACTTTCCGAAGAAAGACTGGTTGGCAAAATGCAGCTCGTCGGATATTTCCTGAATACTCTGTTCGGATGATTTCAGCATGGCTTTCGCTTCCAGAATCACCAGACTGTCAATCCACTCGCCCGCTGTCTTTCCGCTCACCTCTTTCACTACGGTAGAGAGATGTTTGGGCGTAAGGAACATCTTGTCGGCATAATAAGACACGCTCCTCTCCTGTTTATAAAACTCATAAACATACCGGATGAAACGTTCAAACAAATCTTCCTTGCGGCTTTTGGGCATATGTTCCTTAACGGTATGCCCCTGATAGATATTGTATATCTCGTAGAACAAAGACAACAAAATGCCCTGCGTTATTTCTTTACGATACGGATTGTCTTTCAGCTTCACTTTGCTCCACAAGAAAGAGTGGTACTCCTCGAAAGATTGCAGTTCTTCGGCAGAGACGCGGATACAGGGCCGCTCCTTTATCATAAAGAACATCGGGAAAAGTTGTTGCACCGTAGGTATCACCATGTCCATGAAATCTCTGGACACCGCGATAAACCCGCCGGAAAAATCACCGGAACGTTCGCCCTGCTGCACAATCTGTTCGGGCAGGACGATGCAGAGCATACCTTCCCGCATCTCATACTCCCGCAGATTGATGTTCAGCTTGCACCAGCCTTTACGGCATACAGCGAGACAGGCAGCATTCAAGCGGGTGGGATATGCAGTCAGAGGCATATCCTTTATATCATCAAAGATAGCGAAATCATTGCCTATAAAATCAATCATAGGCAAATGATGTATTCCGGAAATGTCAACGTTGCGAATCTGTTTTGTATTCATCAGTCTTGTGCTTTGCCGGCAAATATAGGATTATTCATGGAATAATTAATTTAAAAATCGTGAATGTTACCTTAATTCATAATTTTAAACCCTATAAAGAATGTACGCGGCTGTGTGGGCCCGTAGAAATAACCGGCATCACGAAACTCGCCCTTATCCAAATCCTTCTGAAAACTGTTGAAGATGTTCTGCACACCCGTATTCAACTGAAGCTTGATGTGGTCGTGCAATACGAAAGTATAGTTCAGCTTCAGGTTGAGATCGAAGAAGTGCGGGGTATGCTCCATGCGGTCTTTCTCGATATATCCGGCATAATGCGGCACAATCATCTTGCCCGTATAAGTGCCCGATAGGGAGAAATCGAAATTCTTCACCGGAGCGGACGAGAAAGTGAAGTAACCGTAATAATCGGGTGTGCGGGGCATACGTTTGGTTGTCAGGCTCTCACCGTCCACCTCCGTCCAAGCCTCCTCACGGGTATAGCGGCTGCGCTGTGCGGTAAAGCCCAGCTGGAACTGAGTTTCCTTGCCATGGGCAATCTTGGCATCGAGGTTTGCGCCGTACACACGGGCGCCGTTACCGTTGCGGCGTTCCTTAATCACATCGCCCATATCGTTCTTTCCGATATCTTCGAGGACAAAGACATGGCGCAAGTCGGTATAGAAGCCCTCTATGAGGATGTTTGCCTGCCAATGCCCCAAACGGGTAGTCCAGTCTACCGAACCGCTGTAACTGTTGGACCGCTCTTCGCGCAGGTTGTCCGCCAGCTTGATTTGCACGCCTTCACCACCGACTGCGGTGACATGGAGGTCTTCATCGTATGCCTGCGGGGCACGGAAACCGGTGGAGTACGTCAGACGCGCCTGAAAATCCTCGGCAGGTTTATAAAGCAAGTTGACACGAGGGCTGAAAATCAGCTTGTCTATCAGGTTGTGCTTGTCCAGACGGGCGCCGACAAGCATAGTCAGCACATTCATCTTCCATTCATTCTGCACAAAAGCGCTGGCGATGCGGACATCTTGCCGCATATCGCGATGATAGCCCGTCATGACATCGTGCATGGAATTGTTTTGGTACTCCAGTCCGCCCGTAAAAGTGGCGGGGGCGAAAAGGCAGTTATCCATATTGCCCACATACATACCACCTGCCACCCAAGTCAGGTCGTTGGTCTTGCCGTAGGCATTCATGTCTTTCTGTGCGCCGTAATAACTGTTGCGGTCGGTGTGCTGTACAGAGCCATACAACGAGATTTTATGTTTATATTCGCGCCAGAAGAGGTCGTAGCTCAGCCCGCCGCTGTTGATGACGTGCTTGGTTTGCTCGGTGATGTCCGTCTCATGCGGCTGGAGGTCGAACTTGTTACCGCCGCGACGGAATTCGTTGGTAGTGTGGTACTCCAGATTGATGCGGCTGAAATGTGTGGGACGGTAATAGGCACGGAAGCCGAAAGTATTCATGTTCAGCTTGCCCAGTTCGGAGAAGCCGTCACCGTCACGGTCGTAGGGGTTTCGGTTGCGGTAGCTTTCGTAGAGGGCTATTCCGTAAGAATTGTCTTTGGCTACCAGAGAAACGTTCGCTCCCATATACTGCTCCCACGACTTGCCGTCCATGTTGGAGAACATACTCGATACTTGGAAGGAATTGTTGATGGGGTCTTTGGTAATGATATTGATAGTTCCGCCCACGGCATTGGCGCCGAACAGCGCCGAGCCGCCGCCACGTACCACTTCCACTCTTTCTATCATGTTCACCGGTATCTGTTCCAGTCCGTACACTCCGCTCAACGCACTGATAATGGGACGGCTGTTAATCAGAATTTGTGAGTAAGGTCCTTCCAGACCGTTGATACGCACTTGCGGAAAACCGCAGTTCTGGCAGTTATTCTCCACACGCAGTCCCGACTGGTAATTAAGGGTTTTGGCAAGGTCGGTGGAGTTTACCATTTCAAAGAGTTTGGTACTCATCACGTTCACCACCACAGGAGCTGCCTTGCGGCTTACCTCATTGCGGTTGGCAGACACAACGACCTCATCCGTCATAAAACTTTCTTCCTCCATCTGGAAATGCACTACCGCCGTAAAGTCCTTGTTGACTTCAATCTCCTTTTCCTGCGTCTTGTAGCCTACCGCAGATACGCGCAACTTATATTTGCCTGCCGGAAGGTTCTTAAACTCAAACTGGCCTTCTTCATTGGATACTGTTCCCTGTCCGCTGCCTACAATCAAAATAGTGGCATACGGTATGTTCTCTTCCGAGCCTTTCACAAGGACATGGCCGGAAATCATATTGCCTTCCCTGATGGGGTTCGCGGCAATAGCTGCGCCGATGCTTGTCATGGCAAGCACCAACGCCAATATATAATGTCTCATTTGAATAATCGCTTTTATTTCTGTTACAAAATCAACTTATACAAGTTGTCATTCAGAGCGGAGCGAAGAATCTGCTCTCTTTAATATGTGTGCGGAGAAGGGATTCTTCGCTCCGCTCTGAATGACAGATAGTCTTGATACAAGCTAATCTTTAATATTTACTTACTATAAAATCTGTCAGTTTATGATGCCGTCCCGGTATCAATGTTTGATACGGCGAATACCAAACATTGGTACGGCGAATACCAAACATTGGTACAACGAATACCAAGCGTTGGTACGACGAATACCAAGCGTTGGTACAGACAATATTAAAGAGTAACGAAATAAGGGGGAGCGCGAAGTGAAAGTACCCGATACGCTTTTCCCTTGATGACGGGAGTATCGGTTTCGTTTTCAACCACTCGCAGCAAGGAACGCATCGGGTGTTGTATCTCGCAACAGTCCGGCTTGTCCGAACTGAAATGAGACAGCAAACCGATAACAATCAGCGAAGTGGCTGAATGCGAGTGTTGGTTGTGAAAAGGGTGCGAGTGGGTAATCAGCACCCCGTTGATGTAATGGACGTGAGTAAATGCCGTCACACTTGTCTGGTACACCGCAAAGAGCGCCAGCAAGCATAATGCGCATATGTTTCTTTTTATTCCTTTCACGTCTTATCAGTTGTTCGTTTTATTTAGAGGGCGCAAAGGTAATGATTATTCCTGAACTTTACCAAACAAGAACTCATAATCGCGTTTGGAAGCCGGAGCCGCCCACTCTTCGGGAATAAATTTCCACTGGCCGAGCGCACGCGGTTCAATCACTTTCGTCTGTTCGATATATTGCATCAGATAATAACGCAAGTCCTTGTCCGTGGAACTGATGATACGTCCTTTCAATTCATCTTGGGGAATGCCCGCGCCCTTTGTCAACAGTTCCCCGCCACCGTTGCCCCGGTAAGAGTTCAGGGCCACAGTGTACATCTTGTTCATATCAAACGGAGTGCCGTCCGCCATACTGAGGACAGTAACCTTCTGTCCGCTCGGTTTCGTAACGTCCACTGTATAGATGATGCCTGCCGCCGAATCGAAATTGAAGCTGAAGTTCTTGAAGGAAGCCCTGTCCGCCGCACCCTCGCGGGGTTTGTCGCGGAACAACAGAATATGGTCATCGGGCGAAGCCATCCGGTTTGTCCAGAGGTCATAAGACATCTCTAAAGCATCGTGCACCTCCTTGCCCGAAAGCCGCATGGTGTAGAGCATATTCTCATACTTATACAGGTTGAACATATCATACACGTAGACATCCCCCTCCTTTATCTGCGTGTCATACGACAAAGGAGCCGCAAACGAGATATCAGCGCCGCTGATTTTCAGCTGCAAGGTATGGATGAGGTCTATGAAAGCGGAAGAGCCGAAATAAGCGGGACGGGTGGAGATAGTCTCCGTGAAACGCCCGATTTTCTTCGATACGAAATCCTGAATAGTGGTGTACTGCGGGGCAAAGTGTTTCATAAACTCGTCACTGATGCCATAACTCCCGGTCTCGGTCAGTGTACCGTCAATCTTCTTATCCACGACTTTGCCATTACGCAATTTCACAGTTATATCAATATCACTTACCACTATACCGTTGCTGGCAGGGTCAATCACCAGCACAGAGTCACCCGCCACGTTCTGCACCTTCTTGCATTCGCGGGCATGGTCGTGCCCCATCAATACAATATCGAAACCCGGTACATTGCGCGCCACATTCAGCGAAGCGTTCTCCCGATACTTGCCTCCCATCAGCAATGCGTCCTGCCCGGCATGGAACATACCGATAACAATATCCGGCCGCTCCTTTTCACGAATTATTTTCATCCACTTGCGTGCCGTATCTTCCATATCATCGAAGCGGAGCCCTTTCCACAGATTCTCGGACAGCCACACCGGGATGGCGGGCGTTATCATGCCGAGGACAACAATCTTTACACCGTCGCGTTCGAGCGCCACATAGGGCGGAAAATGAGTTTCGCCCGTAGCCGTATCAATGATGTTGGCACCCAGTACGGGAGCATGGCATTCGCCTGCCCAACGGTCGAAAACGGCACGTCCCGTTTCAACATCGTGGTTGCCCATATTGCCTGCATTATATCCCATAAAGTTCAGCATTTCAGCCGTCAGATGAGGAGATACCGTATCAATATAATTATAGTAATAGGCGGTAGGCTGCCCTTGGAGAATATCACCGTTATCCAGCAATATCAGATTATCTTTATACGTCTCACGCTCTTTCCGGACAAAAGCATATACACGTGCCAGGCTTCCGGCAGCTTCACGCTGAAGAATAAAGTCGCGGGGATAGAAGTTCCCGTGTATATCACTGGTTTGTACCACCTTTAATTTAACCGTCTTCTCCTGTGCGGCAACCGTGCCAATCAACAGGATAATCCATACAAAGCAACAAATCTGTTTCTTCATGTTTCTTCTCTTTTATAAATCCAACGGGTGTGTAAATACAAAGCGAGCGCCCTGGGTATAAAGCGGGTCTATCCAGATTTCTCCGCCCCACCTATCCACAATCAGTTTACAGATAGACAGGCCGAGCCCTGTTCCCTGCGCATATTCATTCAGTTTCTCAAAACGCTCGAAAACTCTCTTTTGTTCGTCCAACGGTATGCCGCAGCCCGTATCCGACACGGAAAAGAGAGCGATATGTTTCTTCTCGTCCACTTCAAGTTGCAATTTTATCGTGCCGTTCTTCGTAAACTTATCCGCATTGGATAGTAAGTTGATTACCACCTGTTGCAAACGCTGGATATCCGTACGGATTTCCAAGCTCTCTACGGCGCTTTCGAACACGATTTGATTATCAGAACGGCGCGCTTGCAATACGGAAGCCACTATCTGCGCACAGACCTGCACCACGTCAAGCCTCTCCCAACTGAAGGTGACGCGGCCTGCCTCCAAGCGGGATACATCCAGAATATCGTTAATCAGCCGAAGCAACAAATCCGAATTGGTCTTTATGATTTCAAAATATCCACGCTGCTCTTCCACAGAACTATCGCCCGCAGAAAGCACGTCCGAGAATCCTACAATAGCATTCAGCGGTGTACGTATCTCATGGCTCATATTGGCAAGAAACGCACTCTTCAGGCGGTTGGACTCTTCCGCCCTATCCTTTGCCTCACGCAAGGCTACCTCGGAAACCTCCAAATCGTCTTTCAGCTTCTTGGTACGATAGAAAAAATAGAGCGAGATAAGCAAGCCTGTCAACAAGATAAGCAGAACGGCAACAACTCCCCATATATGGTATTTATATTGTTCATAAAATCCCGGAGTTACATTCACCAACCTGACAGGACCCGAAATGGAAACGATATTCAGATTTTTGTCTTTGATAAGTTTGCCGTCCATTACAGTCTCGCAAGAAATGAGCTCTATTTCAGCCTCCTCCGGGTTTTCCAACAAACGGAAAGCCTGACGTGCCATATCTTTACCCAACGCACGATAAACGGGCACTACTCCACCCACGACCCAGTAGCCGATGCCTACGGAGGTTATAGAGAAAGCGGGCAGACCGGGAGCCGCTTCCATCATGGCATACGTGGCATTGCGCATGAAATAGCCGTCATTCATGTCCACACGCCATGTACCCATCAGCAAGACGGTATTAGGGGGCAATGAATGCAATTTGTCACTGATGGTATAAATGGTATTTACACGACCGTCCAGCAGGATAAGGCTTAATTCGGGAAATTTCTTCATTTCCTTCACCACATGCGCCTGCAAAGTGACACCGCCGTAGCTGTTGTCCGATATGAAAGCAATATGTTCCGTCTTGGGATACAGTTGCTTTATCATACGGATATTGGCGACCACATCATATTGATAGATAAATCCGCTCTTTATCGGGGAATTGGAAAAGTTCTCGAAGAAATCCAGCGATTCGGGCATCCATGTCTTCAAGTCCGCACCCTGTTCGGGCAAAAGCACCACATTCCGACTGGCAAGCGCCGTCATTACAGGCACATCACCCCGAAGTGAATCTTCCAATGACAGATAGGCAGCCCATGCCTCCTGCCCTATCAATATAATGAGCGACGGCTCTTTAGCGCCCTGATACTTGGACAAGATGCCTGCCATTCGCATTTTCCAAAAAGGCGATTCAGAGAAACTCTTACAGTTCATGTTTTCCAACTCTACGCCACACTTACCTCCCAAACGCTGATACTCTTCCATAAAATTGGAAATATTGTCCGAAGTCTGACGTGAATCCGGATTGTAAGAACTGATAATCAGCACAGGGTGGTCACCCGTCGCAGAGTAGACAGGTATCGTAAGGAAAAGGAATGCCGCCAGATATAGTAGCGTTCTGTTCAGTATTTTTTTTGATAATCTCATCTAAAGTCCTCCGGAACTGCCGCAAAGATACAATAAAACTCAAAAAAGGCGCAAGGAAAGATTGTTTTTCGTACTTTTGGCGCACATTATAAAAAAAAGAAGCTGACATGACGCAAATCTTTCATCACATGATAGCTGCCATCCTCGGCATATCAGAGAAACAAATCGGGCAGACACTCGCCCTACTCAATGACGGAGCCACCATCCCGTTTATCAGCCGCTACCGCAAGGAAATGACGGGCGGACTGGATGAAGTACAAATAGAAGCCATCCAAACTCACTACGAAAAGCTGAATGAAACGGCGAAACGGAAGGAGACCATCATCAGCACCATTCAGGAACAAGGTAAAATGACTCCCGAACTGCAAAAGCGCATTGATGAGACGTGGGACAGCACCGTCCTCGAGGATATTTACCTGCCTTACAAGCCCAAACGGAAAACTCGTGCGGAAGCTGCCCGCCAAAAAGGGCTCGAACCGCTTGCCACCTTATTGATGCTGCAACGCGAGCCTCATCCCGAACAGCGTGCCGCCGGATTTGTGAAAGGCGATGTAAAAAATGCGGAAGATGCCCTGAAAGGCGCACGCGACATCATTGCCGAGCAGGTGAGCGAGAACGAGCGTGCCCGCAACACCCTGCGCAACACCTTTGCACGCCAAGCCGTACTGACCGCCAAAGTGGTAAAAGGCAAGGAAGAGGAAGGAGCCAAATACAGAGACTATTTCGACTGCTCGGAACCTCTGAAGCGATGCAGCTCACACCGTTTGCTTGCCATTCGCCGCGCCGAAGCGGAAGGCTTGCTCAAAGTAAGTATCAGTCCTGACGACGAAGAGTGTGTGGAGCGACTGGAAAAACAGTTTGTACAGAGCAACAACGCTTGCGGAAAGCAAGTGGCGGAAGCCGTACAGGATGCCTACAAGCGTCTCTTGAAACCGTCCATCGAAACCGAATTCGCCGCACAAAGCAAGGAGCGCGCCGACGACGAAGCAATCCGCGTCTTCGCTGAAAACCTGCGGCAACTATTGCTTGCCTCGCCTTTGGGACAGAAACGGGTAATGGGAATAGACCCCGGATTCCGTACCGGTTGCAAGGTAGTGTGTCTGGATGCACAGGGCAACTTGCTGCATAATGAGAATATCTATCCTCACCCTCCCGTCAAACAGCCTAAAGAGGCTTTCGCCAAACTGCAAAAGATGATAGAAGCCTACAAAGTGGAAGCTATCGCCATAGGGAACGGTACCGCCAGCCGTGAAACGGAGGATTTCCTGAAGCGGCAGATTTTCAACCGGGACGTACAGATTTTCATTGTCAGCGAACAGGGCGCTTCCATTTATTCCGCTTCCAAAATCGCCAGGGATGAGTTTCCCGAATACGATGTAACGGTACGCGGCGCAGTTTCCATTGCACGCCGACTGATGGACCCGTTGGCGGAACTTGTCAAAATAGACCCGAAGTCTATCGGCGTAGGCCAGTATCAGCACGATGTAGACCAAAGCAAACTGAAAAAGTCCCTCGACCAAACCGTAGAGAACTGCGTAAACCTGGTCGGTGTGAACCTGAACACAGCCAGCAGCCATTTGCTGACCTACATCTCAGGACTTGGTCCCCAACTGGCACAGAACATCGTGAATTATCGTGCCGAGAACGGAGCATTCTCATCCCGCAAACAGTTGATGAAAGTCCCGCGTATGGGTGCAAAGGCTTTTGAGCAATGTGCCGGATTCCTGCGCATACCGGATGCTAAAAACCCGTTGGACAATACGGCAGTGCACCCCGAAAGCTACCACATCGTAGAGCAAATGGCCAAAGACTTGGGATGCAGCGTAGCCGAACTAATCGCCAACAAAGAATTGCGGTTGAAGATACAACCGGAACGCTACCTCTCGCCTACCGTCGGAATGCCGACCTTGAAAGATATTCTGCAAGAGTTGGAGAAACCGGGACGTGATCCGCGCGGTCCTATCAAAATCTTTGAGTTCGACAAAAATGTACGCACCATTGACGACCTGCGTGTAGGCATGGAACTGCCGGGCATCATAGGGAACATCACCAATTTCGGCGCTTTCGTTGATATAGGCATCAAAGAAAACGGCCTGATACACCTCTCCCAACTTGCGCAGAGATATGTATCAGACCCTAATGAAATTGTGTCCATTCATCAACAAGTACGCGTAAAGATACTCAGCGTAGATGCTGAACGGAAACGCATACAGTTGACGATGATTGGGGTGGAACAGGAATAAATTTTAATGAAGAAGGGCTTTTAATGAAGAATGAAAAATGAATAATGAAGAATTTGGCTGCGCAATGCAAGCACGCCGCAAGGTAATTCTTCATTATTCATTCTTCATTCTTCATTCTTCATTAAAAGCTCCTTCTTCATTATTTTCTATAAATCAGCTTGTCTTTCCCATTACCGAAAAGATTGTCGCCTAAAGTTGTTATTTTATTGCCGGTGGCAAGGACATAGCGCAGGTTGTCGCATCCCATGAATGCACCATATTCTATGGCGGTTACGGTAGAAGGCAACTCCAATGTGCCGCACAAACGTCCGCAACCGCTGAATGCACGCTGCCCGATGCTCTTCAAGGCATGAGGCAACTTGATGTTGAGCAAATACTTCTTTTGGGTAAATGTGTAGTCAGGGATGACGGTGGCATTACATTTGGATAAATCCACACTCACCAGATTGGGCATATAATTGCGTATCAGGGTGAAGTCCGCCTCGTCCATTTTACCCTCTACTGTAAGGAAGTTGACGTCTTTGGGCTGTATGCCGACACGAATCAGTTCACTGGCAAGGCTACCCATCGTAGCTATCTGTACGGTAGCCCCTACCGGCTCACCCTCTATAAATGCAAACGTTTCCCACTTCTTGCCGCGACGATAAGAATCACCGCTGCCCAACGGAATAAATATGGCCGTCACACTGTCTGCCAAGGCTTCGAGCAACAAGTTCGGGGGAGTTTTCTTACGTATCTGGCAAATCTTTAAATTGGTACATCCCTTGAATGCTCCGTCCTCAATGTTCTTTATCTTATCGGACAGGATAACTTGAGTTAATGATGTCTTTCCTACAAAAGAACTGTCACTGCCCTGTCTGCAAAAAGCATAGGACGGAATACAATTGGCGGGATAGATATAAAAACGGTCGGGATGCGTGCCGTTCTTTCCGGCATACATACTGATAGACGCATTGGATATATCCAGTATCTGCAGTTTCTTGAATTCATCCCGCAGGTGGCGGAAATCAACCGCATTCAGTTTGCCTTGCAAAACAAGGTGGGTAATCTCATTAGCTTCCTCTTCAGTCAGCATTTCCACCAAAGTGCCGGGCTTTGCAACGGTATATCTTTTGGAACTCTGGGCATAACCGCTCAATATAATGCCCAATCCGGCTACCACTAAAAGTATCTTTCTCAGGTTCATGTTTTAAGTGTCAGATTGATTTGATTTTCCAAATATAAGAAGAAACTGTCAACCTTGAATAATGATTTCTCTTTTTATTGCTATTTTTGTCGGATATTAATTAACCGAAATTATTTTTCGCGTATGGAAACCATTGAAACCAGCTCCAAAACCAAACGCTTTGGACAAGTGGCAATCGACATTGCATTATTCGCGGCGCTTGCTTTTATCATTCTTACAATAATAGGCATACCTCTATGGGCTATGTGGGAAAGTCCGGGCAACGGAGGAGCCAACGAAATATTCTATCTCATACCGCTCGAAGCACTGACACTGATTAGCGTATTCCTCTCCGCTTGGGTGGTGTGGCGTTTCCGCAAGGTTTCATTGGCAGTATGGGGACGCTCCTTGGCTCTGCGCCGGAAAGATGTGCTGGCGGGCATATTGCTGGCGGTCGTCCTCTACGCCGTAGGCTTCGGCATATCCTTACTGGTAGGAGCGGTAGAAGTTGCAGGCGTTGCGCTTAATCTCTCTACCCTATTCATTAGCCTCGGCTTCTGTCTGCTGGTGGCCATCACGGAGGAGTTGGCATTGCGGGGCTTTGTATTGGAACGTATGCTGCAAGGCGGAGTAAATAAGTTTTGGGCATTGTTCCTCTCTGCCGCCCTATTCTCATTGATTCATATAGGCAACCCCAACTTTGACTTCCTGTCTTTCATCAACCTCCTGTTGGCAGGTATCCTCTTGGGTTCTTCCTATATATACACGCGTAACCTCAGTTTTCCGATAGCCTTGCATTGGTTTTGGAACTGGATACAAGGTCCTGTCTTGGGCTATGAGGTCAGTGGGAATAAATTTTGCGATGGTCTGTTGACGCTTCATCTGCCCGAAGCCAATCTGATAAACGGAGGAGCCTTCGGGTTTGAAGGCTCCATCCTTTGTACTGTATTAATGATAGCGGGAACAGGAGTGATTTTAAAAGTATTCGGAAATCACTAACCGCTATTTATTATACATCTTTGCCCTCAATTCCTTGATATGGTCTGAAGTGATGTATTCATCATATTCCATCATCTTGTCGATAATACCGTTCGGCGTCAGTTCGATGATGCGGTTTGCCACAGTCTGAATAAACTCATGGTCATGGGATGAGAACAGGATATTACCTTTATACATCTTCAGGTTATTGTTGAACGCTTGGATAGACTCCAAGTCAAGATGATTGGTCGGAGTATCCAGAATCAAACAGTTGGCATTGCGCAACTGCATACGCGCAATCATACAACGCATCTTCTCGCCACCCGACAATACGCTTGCTTTCTTCAACACCTCTTCGCCGGAGAAAAGCATACGGCCGAGGAAGCTCTTCATGTACACCTCATTGCCCTCGCCAAACTGGCTCAACCAGTCTACCAGATTCAAATCCGTATTGAAGAAAGCGGTGTTGTCCAACGGCAGGTAAGCCGTGGTAATCGTAACGCCCCAGCTGAATGTTCCCGCATCCGGCTTCATGTTCTCGTTGATAATCTCGAACAAGGCGGTCATGGCACGCGGGTCGTGTGAAAGGAAAACAATCTTATCCCCTTTCTCCACATTGAAGTTTACATCGCGGAACAGTATCGTACCGTCCTCCAATGTTTTTGTCAATCCCGAAACTTCGAGAATCTGATTTCCCGGTTCACGTTCGGGAGTAAAGATGATACCCGGATATTTACGTGACGACGGTTTGATTTCTTCCACATTCAGCTTCTCCAACATCTTCTTACGGCTGGTAGTCTGTTTGCTCTTTGCCACATTGGCGCTGAAACGGCGAATAAACTCTTCCAACTCTTTCTTCTTCTCCTCAGCTTTCGCCTTCTGGTTCTGCTGCTGACGGAGTGCCAACTGGCTGGACTCATACCAGAAACTATAGTTACCGGCAAAGAGATTAATCTTTCCGTAGTCGATATCCACCGTATGCGTACAAACGGAATCGAGGAAGTGACGGTCGTGGCTTACTACCAAAACGGTATGTTCAAAATTGGCAAGATACTCTTCCAGCCAAGTTACAGTGTCCATATCCAAGTCATTGGTAGGCTCGTCCAGCAGCAAGTTATCGGGATTGCCATACAAAGCCTGCGCCAGCATGACACGTACTTTTTCCTTATTGTTCAGCTCGCCCATCAGCACGTAATGTTTGTCTTCCTTGATGCCCAATCCGCTCAATAAAGCGGCAGCGTCACTTTCCGCATTCCAGCCGTCAAGCTCGGCGAATTTTTCTTCCAGTTCGGAAACCTTCAAACCGTCTTCATCCGTGAAGTCTTCTTTGGCATAGAGCTCTTCGCGTTGTTTCATAATGTCCCACAGCACTGTGTGTCCCATCATTACGGTATCCATCACCGTATAGGCATCCCACTTAAAGTGGTCCTGGCTCAAAACAGACAGACGTTCGCCCGGTCCCAGCATGATAGAGCCTGTCGTCGGGTCCAAATCTCCCGAAATGGTCCGCAAGAAAGTCGACTTTCCCGCACCGTTAGCACCAATTATACCATAACAATTACCACTTGTAAACTTCAGGTTTACATCATTAAACAACACTCTTTTACCAAACTGTACCGATACGTTCGAGACTGTAATCATCTTTATATTTACTATTTTATTATGTACTACTTACCTAATCCTAACATTATTCTGTAGGAGTTAAAGGACTTCTTACAACTTAACTTTCAAGTATGCTATAACTCTGCAAATTGCGGGCACAAAGATAATGATAAAAACCGAGAATGGGAGCAAATTAGTACAAGAAGGTTGTAAGCAAAGAAAAATGCTTGATGTAATGGGGTATGTTTTACTTTTTTCAAAAAAAAAGAAAGAAAATACATTTTTAGTGTAATATTTTTGAGATTTTTGCGTATATTATTGCCTTTAAGGTCGGGACTCTCTTCACGCCACATTTTAGCAGTCTTGCCAAACATTACTACATTCAATACATCAGCTTCATTGGCAGGAATTATATTAGCCTACATAGGAGTAACCTCGGCAGGAATCAAATTCTGCTTGATGGCATCGGTATAATAGCATTAGTAGAATCTATCCATTTTTAGACGAAAGGGTAAAAGCATTTAGACCAACCTCTTTCCTACCCCCCCTCGAATTCGATGGGTTTAAAATTGGGATTATATAGACTTTCCCTTAGTTTAGGCCTTTGTATTATATATACAGACCAAACTTGTTTATATGTATTGACAGCAAAAGATATGTGCCGGCGATTACAACAAGTTAACTTATTGCATGATATAAAGTTAACTAAGTACTTACAATGAAGTTAACTTACTGCAACCTATCAAGTTAACTTACTTCTATCACGATGTTAACTTCCTATTTATAGAATATTTCGCTGTCAATCTGACATAAAAGTATTACCTTTGCAGCGTTTTTGGCAAAAGCCGTCAATTTGGCAAAGTTTTTGCTATCCAAACCGTATCATATTAACTTAAACCCTTGACAGCGATGAAAGCAAAATCATTTTATAAGAATAACAAGCATAACAATATGGACCCAAAAGAAAAAGAAAACATTAACGAAGAAGAGTTGAAAGTAGAGGCTGTTCAAGACGAGAATAGTGAAGAAACAACTGAGAAAGAAGAAGTTGCCCTGACTGAAGAAGAGAAACTCACTCAGGAATTAGAAAAGGCCAATGCAGAGATTGAAGACCAAAAAGACAAGTATCTGCGTCTCTCCGCCGAGTTCGACAACTACCGCAAACGTACAATGAAAGAAAAAGCCGAACTCATCCTGAATGGTGGAGAAAAGAGTATCAGCAGTATTCTTCCTATCGTGGACGACTTTGAACGCGCCCTGAAAAACATGGAGACTGCCACCGATGTAGCTGCCGTAAAAGAAGGTGTGGAACTTATCTACAACAAGTTTATGACAGTATTGGGGCAGAACGGTGTCAAAGTAATCGAAACCAAAGAACAACCGCTTGACACAGACTACCACGAAGCCATTGCCGTAATTCCGGCTCCCGACGAAGCCTTGAAAGGTAAAATTCTGGACTGCGTACAAACCGGTTACACACTAAACGACAAAGTAATCCGCCATGCCAAAGTAGTGGTTGGAGAATAACATACACAGTTATATGGAAAAAAGAGATTATTACGAAGTACTGGAAGTCGAAAAAACAGCATCGGTAGAAGAGATAAAGAAAGCCTATCGCAAGAAAGCCATCCAATATCACCCCGACAAAAACCCCGGCGACAAGGTAGCCGAAGAGAAGTTTAAGGAAGCGGCAGAAGCATACGATGTATTAAGTAATCCGGACAAGCGTGCCCGTTACGACCAATTCGGCCACGCCGGAATGGGTGGTGCTGCCGGTAACGGCGGACCGTTCGGCGGTTTCAGCGGCGGTATGTCCATGGACGACATATTCTCCATGTTCGGCGATATATTCGGCGGACACAGCGGCGGATTTGGCGGCGGTTTCAGTGGTTTCGGCGGATTCGGCGGCGGTGGTGCACAACAGCAACGCCGTTATCGCGGCTCGGACTTGCGCGTAAAAGTAAAGCTGAACCTCAAGGAAATTTCTACCGGAGTAGAGAAAAAATTCAAACTGAAAAAGTATGTACCATGCAGCCACTGCCACGGAACCGGTGCAGAGGGAGACGGCGGTGCGGAAACCTGTCCTACTTGTAAAGGCAGCGGTACGGTAATCCGCAACCAGCAGACCATTCTCGGCACAATGCAGACACGCACCACTTGTCCTACCTGCGGCGGCGAAGGCAAAGTTATCAAGAATAAATGTAAGGAATGTGCCGGTGAAGGAATCGTCTACGGTGAAGAAGTGGTTACCGTAAACATCCCGAAGGGTGTAGCCGAAGGTATGCAGCTCTCCATGGGCGGCAAAGGTAATGCCGGCAAGCACAACGGTGTACCGGGCGACTTACTGATTCTTGTAGAGGAAGAACAGGACAAGGAACTGATTCGCGACGAAAACGACTTAATTTACAACTTGTTACTCAGCTTCCCGACAGCTGCATTGGGCGGTGCAGTGGAAATCCCGACCA
The DNA here is from genome assembly GCF_018390535.1 of Bacteroides propionicigenes. Classification (GTDB taxonomy): domain Bacteria; phylum Bacteroidota; class Bacteroidia; order Bacteroidales; family Bacteroidaceae; genus Bacteroides; species Bacteroides propionicigenes. The sequence continues at coordinate 244,641 of NZ_JAHBBW010000004.1, forward strand.
TTGACGGAAAGGTTAAGGTGAAAATCGAATCGGGTACACAACCGGGAAAGGTTCTCCGCTTACGCGGCAAAGGTTTGCCTAATGTAAACGGATACGGAACCGGAGATTTACTGGTAAATGTCAGCGTTTATGTACCCGAAACTCTGAATAAAGAGGAGAAAAAAGCCTTGGAAGAAATGGAAGGTTCGGATAACTTCAAGCCGAATACTTCCATTAAGGAGAAGATTTTCAAGAAGTTCAAGAGTTTGTTTGACTAAAGATTATACTTCTGAGTACAAAAAAAACAGGGAATTATACATTTGCATATCAAAAGAAAGAGAATTATTTCTCTTTCTTTTGATTAAACAACCAACTCATAAAGTCAGGATAATTAAAAGCAGGATTCCAACTGTTATGATCACATCCTACAAACTCGATATATTCAACACTGGCATCAATAGCCTTCAATGCTTTATAAGCTTCCCGGGAACCTTCAGGTGTTACAACAGAGTCCGTATCACCATGAAAAATACGGAACTTAATTTCTCTTAGTTCTTTTTCAATGCGGACAGGATTTACCGTGCCGCAAATAGGAACTGCAGCAGCAAAGATTTCAGGATAACGAATAGCCATATCATAGGTTGCCATTCCACCCATAGAAAGCCCCATTATATAAACACGAAGTTTATCTACTTGTGGCATATCAAGAAAAGTGTCAAGCAAACTTTTCAACGTACGTATAGTAGTGGTGAGTTCCGGATTGTCAGGCATCTCAAAAGGTTCGAAAGAATCAGGACGCGTTGCATACCCCCAATAATTTTCTGCAGAACATTGAGGTAACAAGATAAAAGCCGGATATTTTTTTCGATTTACAGGATTAAGCCACATTTGTCCTCCATGCTTTAACTGCTTCCGATTATCATTGCCTCGCTCACCTGCACCATGCAAGAATAGTACCAATGGATATTTTTCGCCCGGCTTCTCCACTTCCGGACGCAACAAGCAATATCGTAAAGAATCGCCTTGAGAAGACACGTACACATTTTGCTCATATCCTTTGTAAGAACTTTGCGCTGATACATTTATCAAGCATAACACCCATAACAATATTTGTATGCAAACTATTTTCTTCATATCTATACTAATCATTATTTAATCATTATTAAGGTGCTCATTAATAACACTATACGCTTTATCCTAAAATTCATTTTATACTCTCGTTAAAATAATAAGACGGGATAGTTTATAAATATATAACTATTCCGTCTTATTTTAATTAATAACGCCCATTTTTAATAGCAGGTGACTTTTTTTCCAAAATCTTAATAAATTAACTAGAATTGGCAGCCATCTCCTAAAACAAATTATCAAGCGCACCAAGTATTTTTTTCAAGTATATCAAAACAGATTTATCATCGTAATAAAACAGATTATCTGTTTCATCAGAATAGATAATCTATTTCATTAAAACGCATTATCTATTTTGTTTATACCCCTTATTATCATCGCTTCTCATCAACACCTGTCCAGCTCAACCCCGGACCGCCACCGGCTGTATATCCACGACTCTCACCAGTCTCCCACGGAGAAATCCAGAAAGCATATAAGTCGGCATCACGCAAATAGAACTTGACACGAACAGCCTTACCTTCCAACGCCCCAAGATTCCGGTCAGAATTCCAAGATATTTGATATTTCGTACTATTTGCCTTTTTCATGGCAACACAGTCTTTTTTGGTAAAACCGGGTATAGGAGTACCATTTTCATCTTGCAATTCTACAAGTAAGAAACTTTTCTTGTTACGTACATCCGCATTCACAAAGAAATAATTTCCATCAATAATAAAAGTATCACTCACTGCATATCCCTCTGACGCAGCCGCCCGCAGTGAAACAAAGCCGTCACGACGGAGAGTAGCAAGGCCGGTCGCAAAATTAGAATCGTGTACTGGCTTACTATTGTAGCGCCCGCTTACATAGAAATAGAGTGAATCACCAACTATCAAAGGGGTTCCTGCCACAGACTGAACATTTCCGGCATTCCAAGCGCCAAAATCGAAACTGACCGGAAGAAACGGCCTTTTAAACTCGCGTTTCCACTGAAAGCCGTCTTCACTCCAACCTATCAATACCTCATTCCGCTTCTGAATCATCAAACTATCACAAGCATCGTTCTCCGGTCCCTGCCAAATAGTGAAGTATCCTAACAGACTACTTTCATAAGGCATCGCTTCATGATTGTATATCTGCGGACGAATAGCAGGAAAGTCCGGATTACGTGGGTCATCATCTTCTGCATTAAACCAATATTTAATAAATTTATCACTTTTATTGTCATATACTCTATGGGCCAAACTTACTAACATCTCAGGATCCTCATGTGCCAAAAAACAACGGGAACGACGGTATTTTTTTCCATTGATTGTTTTCAGAGAAAGCACATACTTCTTACGAAACGGATCATAATAAGCTGCACAACGATCATAAAGTTCTCCTGACAAAGCTTTCGGTTCGCTCCAATGTATACCGTCTGCTGAATACTTCAGCTTCATACTCACAGAAAAACGGTCGTTAAATTCCATCAGAAACATTTTATATCGTTTGTCTGCATGACGCTCAAACTTGTCAAGTAACACTGATACGCAATCATGCTCCGCAGTGTCTACAATATTAGTACCCGGGACAATATCCAAATCCGGCTTGAACCAATGCTTGCCATCTGCCGATTCCGCATAGCAAGTAACCAATCCCAAGACCTTATTGCCACCTGCAGAATACCACATCTTATATTTTGAGGCAAGTTCGTCATACCATACACCTCCACTGAAAGGAGCTGCATATGGGTCTCCATTTATATTCAGTTCCCAAGTCTTATCAGCCTTCAGAATGGGATTTTCAAGATAATAGGAAGGCGTATGAAAAACACGCTCCACACCCGCAGATTCCCAATCCGGATGGTCAGCAATCAATATGCGTCCGCGCCAGGCAGATATATCATGAGCAAAAAACAGTAAGATTAAGAAAAAAAATAGTTGTTTCATATGTCTATCGGTATATTAATAGCTCAAAATTCATTATGCAAATTCTTATCTACGAATATGTATCATCCGTTATAATTTTACTAATCATCGCTGATAGTTTTATCTTTTGCCTTCATCTATCAGTAACAATACTATTTCTCATCAATACCTGTCGGACTCAATCCCGGACCGCCACCGGCCGTATATCCACGACTCTCACCAGTCTCCCAAGGAGAAATCCAAAACGCATATAAATCGGCATTGCGAACATAAAACTTTACACGAATTATTTTACCTCTTAAAGGTTCAAGATTAGTATTATTTTTCCAAGATATTTGATATTTCGTGCTATCTACCCTTTTCACTGTAATACAATCCTTCTTAGTAAATCCAGCTATAGGAGTGCCATGTTCGTCTTGTAGTTCTACGAGTAAGGAACTCTTCTTATTATGTACATCTGCATTCACAAAGAAATATTTTCCATCAAAAGTTATATTCTCAGTCAATAAATATCCTTCTTCACTACCAGCGCGCATTGAAACAAATCCATCTCGCCGCAACGATGCAAGTCCCGTAGATGTATGGCTATCCCACATAATTTTGCTTAATCGACGACCACTTGAATAAAAATAAAGTGAGTCACCAACAATTAAAGGGACTCCGTTGACAGACTGCATATTTCCCCAGTTCCAAGCGCCCTCCGATTCATTTACATTCATAAATGGCTGATGTGTAGGGCGATAGAAATGAAAACCATCACGACTATATCCCAATGAAATCACATTACGCTTCTGAATACCATCACGCTCACAAATATGATTCTCTGGCCCAGCCCATGCGCTATAAAATCCTAGCATAATACTTTCGTAAGGTATCGCATCAAAGTTATAAATACCCGGTTCTACTTCCGGATATTTTTCATGACGAAGTTCTTTGTCATCCGGAGCAAACCAGTAAACAATGAATTTATCATCGGCATCTTTACGAATACGATGTGCCAAACTGACAAGCATCTCAGGATCTTCATGTTCTATATAGAAACGAGAGCGACTTGAAACCGGAGTACCACCCCGCATGCTCAGCACCCATTTCTTAGTAAAAGGATTGTAAAATGCCGTAGTACGGTCTCCCTGATCACCGGATTGTGCCACTCCTTTGCTCCAATGAACACCATCAGCAGAATACTTCAGAACAACTTGCCAGCGTCTGTCACCCGGACGACGTTCTATATTAAAGAATTTCCAACGTTTAGCCGGGTCTTTTTCTTCACGATCCAACCATACAGTAGCTGCATCGCGATTACAAGTATCCACAATATTGGTCCCGGGTACAATATCTTGATTCACTTTTTCCCATACTTTACCGTCCTTCGACTCGGCATAGCAAGTATAGAAGGTCTGTTTATCCCCCTTATGAATGGTTCCGGCACCAGCAAGATACCACATTTTAAATTTTCCATCATTATCATCATACCAAATCCCATCACTGAACGGAGCTGCATATAAAGCTCCCTGAATAGTTTTTTCCCACTCTTTATCAGGTTCTAATACCGGATTTTTCGCATAGAAATTAGGAGTATGGTATACGCTCTCCAGATTTGTTTCTTTTATTAAAAAGTTATCTACAAACAACTGCCTTCCTACATTTACAGGAAATATTGCCGGTTTATTCTCCAGATATGGCACAGGCATTTCTTGACGTACAGTGGGTTCAGGACGACGAGGTGGCCATTGGTCTGATATAGTTATGCCATTAGACAATGTCTGTGCATATGATATCAAGGAAAAACACACAAATAATACATTAACTGCTATTTTCTTCATAAACTTCTATATTACTTTTTATATTCTAATTTTTCAATTTTTTTCTGTAGCTCAATCACATACAATGTCAATTCCTCCACCTTTTGCAATAGAGCTTTATTAACCTCATGCTGTGAATATCCATCTTTAGCTATTTCCTCGGCAGATGGTACATCTGGCAAGTGCTTATTTGCATGAATAAACTCTTCTAGTTCTTGAAGTGGACGCAAGCTGTAATTTTTATCAAATACAAAATCTGCCCAAGAAGAATTAGGAAGAATACCAAAGTCTTCTGAAAGCACTCCCTTTTTAACAAAAAGTTTATACTTATTCTTTAAAGTCTCTTTATACCTTACAATATCTTCAACATCTATTCCACCTATATATACTCCATAATTAGTATCCATGTGTATGTTTGCATGTCCAGCGGAGCCCAACACACAAGTTGTTGCACTTATTGTACCTATCCATCCGGTATTTTTTTTATCACTCAGCCCGCATCTCACAACTATATCATTTTTTTCCACCTCCAAATTATCATAAAATGAAACTTTATCAGTATGAAACGTGGCTATTTCATGGGTATTATTCGTGATTAGTTTAATACTGTTTTTTGCAATAAAATTACTATTATATCCTTGAGTAGACCATCTAGCGTACGTCGTATTTCCTCTAAGCAGATGTAAATAGGTATCTTGAGACTCCAACATACCTCTAAAGCAAAAATTACCATTATTAGTGACTTGCATTACATCCACCGGACTATAAGCCCCTTCTTGTCCTGCATTAATATAGAAAGCAGATATTCCCGTTTTGCCCCAACCAAAAGCTATATCTCCACTTTCAAGTACATTAACAGGATGAGTCCTACCACCTGAAACTGGAATTAATTGCCCATAACTATTATTAGTAGATGCGCAAACAAACAGTATAACAATTATAACATTTAATCTATACTTCATAACATTTTATTTTAAATCATACTATGTTTTTTTAACAAATAATCCATTTTTATTCCTTTTGTCCTGCATACTTAACGGGAACTGTGGTTGTAGAATTCGTATCAGACCAAAAATCACTACTACCAGCTGGAAGTTTTTGAGCTATTTCAACACATTTTATACTTCCTAAAAAAGGCTCCTCACATTGTAAATTTTTTCCGCCTACCGTTATTTTATTCATACTGGCTACAAAAGACGTAAAATCAAGGTATGCAAAGGCTCTAGCATTAGCTCTATCTTCATCAGTTATACTACCCTCTGTATGTTTCCACTCCCACAAAATCGGTTGTTTAACAATAGTATTCACTCCTATTGATGGACAATAAACACGAAATGCCGACACTTCTTCACTCGTTTCCGTTTTTCCATATTTCTGATCTGCTCTTTTTACAGCCTCAAAAGTTATAATAGTTTCGCATTCGTCAAACATTTTTCCAGCAGGAGGTTTCACAGTCATTGATGCAAAAGAAGTTGCATCCTTCTGTACTATACATTCCAAGCTACCTGATGGAGTATAATATATTCCAATATCATTACCATTTGTATCTCCATAAATCCGTATTAGAGTTTGTCTAGTTGAACCTCTTTTAGGAATGAACTTTAAAGCTATACTACCAGTTTCCTTATGTACTGGCAATTTTTGATTAGGAAGCATCTTAACATCTGTAAAATCCTGCGTACGACAAGGATGTTGAGGATTTTCCGGCTTATAACTCCATAGATTACCTCCACGATAATTTGATGGAGCTGTTAAATTCAAGCAAACTCGATTTGCAGCCACTCCCTCATTAAACTTAATGCCATACAAAACTGCATTTTTAGTTTTTGCTTCTGCTACAATTGGTATTTCTGGAAAATCTTTTATTGAAACTAATTCTTGAGGATGAAGATCTGAATAGTCTTTCAAATAGGTCAAAAGGGTCTGTTTGCTATTTCCATCCTTCCCTGCAGCGACATATCCAACAGCTTCATAATTATCAGAAACACTTTTAGTACCTTTAACGGAACTACCCAAAGTTCCCGACAAGAACGCCCCTTTGCCATGTTCACCAGATGCTGCATAAGAATAAATCGAAACAACTGCATAACTATTCAATTGTGACAGAGATTTTCCTCTAGGATCTTCCGTTACATCTGCCAATACATAAGGAAAAGAACTACTACCATCCCTAAAAGCCTCATATATGGAAAACTTAGGCATTTCATCTATCGTTATCGGATAAGTAGTCGGTTCCATGGAATAAAAAACTTTCTCTATCTGTTCTGCCCTCAATCCAGCCATCTTACCATATTTACCAATTGCTAATGAAATACCGGAATTGCGTTTAGCAACATGCAATTGTCTTGAGGCAGCATAAAAATAATACATATCAAGGGGAGAAGAAGATGAGAACTTTGTATTAATAACCGGTTTTGCCATATTAATACATCCATAGTCATCGCTTTTAGGATCAGTTCCATTATCCAAAAATGGGATTCCTGGTTTTAAGTACTTCCAAATGATTCCATCACATGAAATAGCCAATTCTGTACGTTGTCTATTAGCAACCGTTTCATCAGCACGCGTGCCAAAAGCTGTTACAATTCCCCACCAAAGATCTTTTTCAAACCCCGGTAATCTAAAAGGCTGTAAACTATAAGGCTCCCATTGTGTATTTGACATATCCAATATTACATTGAAATCCACTTTTTTACTTACCAAGTTCTCACCAACTTCTGTTAGTGTTTCTCTTCGATAACGAATACGTGGATCAACCGTAAAAGGAAGTGTCTCACCAGACTTTAGCATCGACCGTTTAGCATTAATGCGGGAAACAAAATAATATTTACCATTTTGTTTCAAATAATTCATATGAGTATCTCCATTAATGAACCTAAAAGTAAATATCTTTTCTTGAGATTTACGATCGTTTTTCAATTTAGCAAAATCGCTTAAAACCCCATTTGCATTAAAATTTCGTTCCATTTCATACCCGGCAAGTCTTTGATTCTCAGATTCTCTTTGAGGTAAATAAATTAATTTTATAGGCTTATTCGTTACCTCATAATCATCATAAATACCGACACTTTCAATATCTACAGCAACAATATTTGAAGATTGGAAGCCTACACCTGCAACAGGAGAGATTTTATCGTCTACTGTTTTTCCCGCTGGATTATACCAATAAAGACCAGCATCAGGTCTCGTCCAACTATTTACATTCGTTGTATTATTAGTATAAACAAATGCACCAACTTTAGAATACGGTATATTTGAATGTACTAAAAAACATGAAATATAAATAGCCAAATTACCATTATTATCCATAATAACATTTGGCATTCCATTTTCAAGTTTATCCTCCCATGGATAATGAGTAGGATCCGGAGATATAATATTTCTTCCATCATTATATTTCATGGGAGGGTTTATATAAACATCTTCCGTTGAATATAGAAATAAAGCCGGATTTACAGCTGAATATTTCTGTTCATTCTGTGCAAAAACAGAAAACGAAATGATAGAACAACATAAAAATATAATCTTTCTCATTTAGAATCTTTATTAAGATCATTAAATTAAATTACATTGATTATCAATATATAACACTATTCTATCTCTGATAGAAATAACAAATTTCAATTTATATATTTCTTAATAAAACAGCTTATAAATCTATATCCAAGGACAACTATTTATGGCATATCTATTCCATTTTCATTCATCCCAGGACCACCTCCAGCTGTGTATCCACGGCTCTCTCCTGTAATCCAAGGGGTTATCCAAAATGCATATAAATCGCCATCAGTCACATAAAATTTCAAGAAAACATTCTTTCCTACTAAAGTTGATACATCTTTCTTGTTTTTCCATGCAATCATTATCTTCGTATGATCGCCTTGCACAGGAATACATTCTTCTTTCGTATACCCGCTAATAGGCTGCTTATTCTCATCTAAAATTTCTACTAGCAGTTTTCCTCTTAAATTTGCATTTACAAATACATACTTCCCATCAAATGAGACTTTTTCCGTTAACAAGTATCCGTCCTCTTTTGTATTCATAGAGACAAATCCGTCACGACGAAGCGTAGCCATACCTGTTGAGGTTCCAGCATCCCACCAAACTTTATTAAGGCTACGACCTGTAGAATAAATATATAATGAATCTCCTACAATTAGAGGTACTCCGTTAATTGATTGCATATTACCATAATTCCATGCACCTTCTGTTTCATTCACACCCATAAACGGTTTATGACTCGGTCTTGAAAAATGAAAGCCATCCCGACTATACCCTAACATTATTTCATTACGCTTAGGTATCATCAATTTTCTTGCAATATTATTTTCCGGTCCTTGCCATTGACTGTAGAATCCCAACATAATACTTTCATAAGCTATGGCATCAAAATTATAGATCCCAGGATCTACATCAGGATACTTCTCATGCCGCTTTTCCTTATCATCCGGTGTAAACCAAAAAACAATATGCTTATCTTTTATTCCATTTCTCAGACGATGAGCTAAACTAACCGCTTCTTCCGGATCGGAGTGTTCCAAATATGCACGAGAACGCCAAGATACTTTATTATGATGTCGCATACTCAGCACCCATTTTTCTATAAATGGATTATAAAACGCTGTCGACCTATCCGAGATAGCTCCAGATTGTGCAACAGCATCCGACCAGTGAATACCATCAGCCGAATATTTTAGTACATATTGCCACTGTATATAATCTGGACGATATTGAACGTTAAAGAATTTATATCTTTTAGAAGGATCTATTTCTTTTTTATCCAACCAAATGGTAGAAGCATCCCGATTACATGTATCCACAACATTAGTTCCCGGTACTATCCCCAAATCTTTTTTAATCCAATGTTTACCATCTTGCGATTCAGCATAACAAGTATAAAAACTATGTTTCTCCTTATTTACTTTACCGGCTCCTGCCAAATACCACATTTTAAACTTTCCCTCTTTCTCATCATACCAAATACCATCACTGAATGGACCGGCATAAGCATATCCTTCTGGAGTAACTTCCCAATCTTTATCAGCATACAATACAGGATTGCCTGCATAAAAATTTGGAGTATGATAAATAGGATTCATATTCGTTTCCTGAATCAAGAAATTATCCACAAATAATTGTCTTCCTACATTCACAGGAATCACATCTGGCTTCTTATCTAAATAAGGCACAGGCATCTCTTTAGGTGTTACAGGCTCCTCATAACACGGAGGCCACTCAACCGGTAAACGGATACCGTTATGCAGTACCACTCCTTTATCGGCCTCTTCTTTATCTTGTTGTTGAAAATTACATGCTCCAAACAGTCCAATAACTGCAAGGCATAAAATAAATATCTTTGTTCTCATAGTTTTTTCAATTTAATATGCAGGAGAGTATTATAAAATACCCTCCCAAATATGTTTTACCATCCTGGATTATTCGTAGTTATATACGGATTGCCTTCTACCTCATCAATAGGTATAGGCAGCCATTCATGCTTACCTTTTTGGAAACCTAAATAATCAGATATATTATATTGCTTGAAATCAGGATCTGCCACCTCCATTTCCTTAAAACGTTCGGCGACTTTACCCCAACGCAGTAAATCGAAAAAACGATGACCTTCTTCTGTAAACTCCAATACACGTTCATGTTCGATAGATGCCATATCAACCGTAACCAATTTAGGCATATTGACCCCTTTACGAGTGCGTACTCGATTCACTGCTTCCAAAGGGGTGATACTTCCCAGCTTCCCTCCACTAATAACAGCTTCAGCATACATCAACAGTACATCAGCATAACGAATATAACGATAATTTACGCCATGTGCTCTTTGATTATAAAAATAAATCTTATTGCCCGGATCTGCTGTTGGAAGTGTCCAATCCAACCATTTCCTTCCGGCTGATTTATATTTGGCAGCTTTAGCATTCGACAAACCGAAGCCCGCTTCGCCATAAGTTTCTTGAAAAGATTTACCATCAAACACTGTTACTTTATCACCAGATTTTGCAGAAATTTCAGGTGCATTATCATTAAATATTAAAGTTCCAAACATCCGTGAATCAGTATGACCATCCGCATCCTTTGAATTAGCAAAAGTATCATAAATCCAATCATGCATAACCTGATCAAGCCCAGTATTATTTTTATCTATATTAGGAGGGAATAACCCACGTGGGTCTTTCCAAACACCACTATTTGCCAGCCCCGGATTAAAGCCTGTATTTACGACATCACCCAAAAATTGAAATTCAAATACGGATTCATCATTATTTTCATGCGCAACATCAAAGTTCCAAGTATAATCGTCTACTAAAGAAAAGTGACCATGATCACCTTTTATAATTTCATCAAAAGCAGAAGCTGCTTCATCATAATAAGTTTTGGTAGAATTACCATAATATTTTTCAATACCAGACCTATACAAATATACTTTACCAAGTAATGCGGTTGCAGAAGCACTGGTTACGCGTCCTATATTATCACCAGTCCAATATCCCTTTTTAGGTAGCAATTTCTTGGCCTTTATCAAATCATCGCAAATAAAATCCCATACTTCTTCGGGCTTCGCTTGTGGTTTATAATCCTTAGCCGATTTTGGTAATTCCTTCATTAAAGGAATATTCCGAAAATGAATTAGTAAAAAGAAATGCGAAAATGCTCGCAGCATATACGCTTCACCTAAATATGCATTTTTCTGTACCTCATTAACGAATTCCACATTCGGTATAACTTCAATCATCTGGCAGGCTTGAGATGCTGCTGTGTAAAATAATTGATAAGGTTGAACAATTGTATAATAGGAAGGAGTCAACATTGTTGTATATTGCCCCGGAGAAGCATAATCAGAACGTCCACTACCCTCATCTCCTCTATTGAATATTAATCCTGTACCTGAAGCTCCCAAAGCTCTTGGTGACGTAATATAGGAGTAGATTCCGATAATACCCTTGTTGATATTAGTAGGAGTAGAATAGAATCCATTCACATCTTGCTGATTAGGATGTACAGACAAATCATCAAATACATCATCACAAGAAGACAATGAAAATCCAATTGCTGTAATCAAAGCTAACAAAATTTTATTATATGTTTTCATATCGTTCAATATTAAAATGTTAAATTAAATCCGACATTATAGATTCGTGCATTCACAGTAGGAGGATTATCATATTGTCCGTCTACTCCTCTGTCAAACAAAGTATTATTACTTACTTCAGGATCATACATCGGGTACTTAGTAATTGTGAAAAGATTTTGTACACCTGCATATATTCTCACTTTTTTTATAAATGTCCCTTTCAACATCTGTTCATCAAATGTATAGCCAAATTGCAGATTCTTACACCTGAAATACGAACCATTTTCTATATAAAAAGTACTCGGCAATGAGTTTCCGCCAGAATAATTATCCGTTTTTGCAATTGGAACATTAGTTGACATATTATTGGGAGTCCAAGAATTCATGACATCCGTTAACTTATTTGTTCCATAATTGAAGTAAAAATAATATTTTGCTCCACAAAAGACATCATTACCTTGACTTCCCTGGAAAAAAGCTGTAAAATCCCAGTTCTTATATCCTAAAGACAAATTAAGACCATAGGTAAAGTCCGGATTAGGATTACCGATGACAGTCTTATCATTTTCATTTACAACTCCATCTTTTTTTCCTGTCAGATTACCATTCTCATCCAAACCATTGTTATCCTCAAAAATAAAATCCCCTTCATCATCGATACCCAATACTTTATACCCCCAGAATGTCCCGATAGGGAGTCCTTCTTTAGTTATTGTAGCGCGGTCATTAAATTTAGAACTTAAACTTTCACCACGTATCGGTTGTACTCCTTCACCTAATTTACGAACCTTATTTTTTAAGAAAGATATATTAGCTGAAGCATCTATACTAAAATCACCCCACATTTTACGATAACCAGCTGTCAACTCCAAACCCTTATTTTCTACTGAAGCTGTATTGAAATAAGGCAAATCACCATCATTGATAATAATAGTCTGCCCAGATGAAGGTAATGGAGCCAAAGGAGCTAATAAATCATTATTTCTTCTCAGAAACAAATCTGCAGTAAGAGTCAATGAATTATCCAAAAAGCCCAATTCTACACCCACATTAGAAGAAATCGCTGTTTCCCAAGTCAAACTCTCCTGTGCAAACCTCGTCACATAACCATAATTACGTTTATTTCCAAATATAGCTGGAACCGGTCCATAAGCCAAAGACAAGAATGAATAAGGGTCAATAAAGTTCGCTCCTAATTCACCATAGCTACCTCTTATCTTCAATTTGGACATCCAAGGTATTTTAAAGAATTTTTCTTCATGTACATTCCAACCGACAGATACAGAAGGAAACCACCCCACTCTATGATTTTTTGCAAATTTGGAAGACTTATCACTACGAATACTCAAGCTCAACAAGTATCTGTTTTGGTAATCATAGTTTAAACGTGCAAAAAAAGATAATAATGCCGAATTCTGTTCAGCGGCAGCAATAGTACCTGCTCCTTCATATCCTGTAATAGTAGGTGCCCCTAAGTCATTATTATCGGAATTAATAGACATTGTTCTGCTAAACTCACGCATCCAACTGGTTCCTAATAAAGCATCTATCGTATGACCTGCAAACGTATTATTATAAGTTATCAAATTATCAATCGTATAATTAAAATTTTCTCCACGACTTTCCGCTAAAGAAGTATAAAGTTGACCGAAACCGGAAACAGGTTCCCCACTTTCATCCCACATAGTACTATATGCAGGTGTATGAACATAATCATGAGAATTCAAATAGCTCCCAGCCAAATTCAATTTATAATTGAAACCTTTAAAGACATTCAGTCCTAAACTTAAACTACCGGTTATATCTGTAGCTCTATTTATAGCATCACGGTTATAATATTCAGCAAGTGGGTTTTCTATTGCAGAAGAAAGAATGTTATATTCTGGACCAACAGATACATATCGTCCATATTCATCTGTAACCGGAGCTGTAGGAATACCAATCATACGATGTTTAGGTGTCGGCCTTTTCTTTGTATGAGCTATTGACAAATTTTCATTGATACTCAATATCCCTTTTTTAAAAGAACCATTCACACGTGCATTATATTTTTCATATTTAGATTCAACAATTATACCTTCTTGATTAAAATATCCCACGCTTGTACTATATGTTGTATAATCACCACCACCTGAAATACTTGCACTCAAATTATAGATAGGTGCATTTTGAAAATATAAATCTTGCCAATCTGTATCAATAGACGGATATGTTGGATTAACATTCTCGGGAGCCCGTTTCAAATTACTGTTATCAGCAACCATATTCGCAAAATTTCTCCATTGACCAGCATTCAAAAAATCCAGTTGTTTAGATGGTGTTTGATATGAGAAATTTCCAGATATCTCAACTACAGGCTTCCCTTGTTTACCTTGTTTTGTTGTGATGAGGACAACACCATTTGCAGCACGTGAGCCATAAATTGCTGCAGCAGATCCATCTTTTAAGATTTCAATAGAAGCAATATCATTAGGATTCAAAGAATTCAGCCCATTATTACTCACGGCACCATCAATGATATACAAAGGTTCAGTCGTTCCAAAAGTTCCTGCTCCACGAACCAATATTTTAACATCTGCACCAGCTTCACCACCCTTTTGAATAATTTCGACACCCGGAGTTTGACCTTGTAGAGCGGAAGCTACATTACCAGCAACCTGCTTTTGAATTTCTTTAGCCGAGATTGATGCAACTGCAGCGGTCATACTGGATTTCTTTTGTACACCATAACCAACGACCACAACTTCATCCAATTGTTCCGTATCTTCCACCAAGGTCACGTTTATAGAAGTTTTAAAGCCAACTTCAATTACCTGTGTCGTATAGCCAATATAACTGAAAACTAAAGTTGATCCAGAAGCCACTTTCAAAGTATATTTTCCGTCAACATCCGTAATAGTACCATTGGAAGTCCCTTTTTCTAAAACGGAAGCTCCAATTACAGGTTCATTGTGAGTATCGACCACAACACCTGTAATCGATATTTGTTGAGCCAATGCATATAAAGAAAAGCATAAGCAGAACAGCATTAATAAATACTTCTTCATAGAATTAATTTTTGGATTATAAATAGGTAATTAAGATTAACTAAAGTAGTTCTTTGCACAACATATAACTGCGAATCATCATCCGAGGTATATGGAAAGGACCTTTAAAAAGATTACCCTTAGCGGGTTGGGCTATCGTGCCGTCGCGATGCAAATAACCGTACCATTCACCATATTCCTTATCGGGGAAATGGGCATAAGTCCAGTCGCTGATTTGCCGGTGCATAGCAAGATATTTTTCATCATGAGTCGCCTGATAGGCATAAAGAGTAGCAATAATCGCTTCGGTCTGCGGCCACCAGAATTTCATATCCTGAGAATAATCCTGCGCAGGGAAATGACGGCAATCCCGGAAATTAATTATGCCTCCATATTCTTTGTCCCAGCCCCATTCCCAAGACCAATCAAGAATCTGCAGCGCCATCTGCACCAACTCCTTATCCCAATTACGAAAGCGGGCTTCCTCCAAAATGAACCAAGAAGTCTCGATGCAATGCCCCGGATTGATGACCCGACCGTTGCAAGTATCAATAAACTCCCCATCCTTACCTACCGTTTCCAGTAATGCCTTGAACTCAGGATGAATGAAGTATTTGCGAAGAGCCGCAAGCGAGTCGTTGATTTGCGTGTCGAGTATCGGATCGGAAATGGCTGCGCGTATACGAGATGCAGTGTTAATTAGAATCATCGTAATGGAATGTCCGCGAGCTTGCAGCGTAGGCAGATACTTAGGTTCCAAGAATCCGGGGGTGGAAAGAAACCTCTGTATGTTTTTGAAAAGCGACAGTGCTTTTTCTGCATAACTCCCGTCGCCGGAAGCTATGGCATACTCTGCCATGGCAATAGCTGCAAAACATTCGGAAAATACATAGCGGCGCTTACGCAAGGGCTTACCGTCATCGGTAATCTCAAAATACATATGCCCGTCTGTATCAAAACAATATTTTTCTATAAAGTCGATACAGCTCTTGGATGCAGCAAGCCATTCGGGATTTTTCTCCATATTATTGTAAGCATAGGCTGCTATAAATCCAAAACGTCCCTGAAACCATACTGATTTTGTGGTGTCCATCAAAGTTCCGTCACGGTCAATGCAAGTGTAAACCCCACCATGTTTATGGTCGAGCCCATGCTTCATCCAAAACGGCATGATATTCTCTGTGAAATCCTGACGATAGGATGCAGACCACGAATTTAAATAATCCGTCACATTCATAGGTTTTCTTTTTTAAAGTTTATCAATCTAAAATTTATTGCAACGTTCAAAGAAATGGATAGCTTCAAGTTCTGCCTTCATCCGTTGCTCTTCTTCCTCCGTCATATTCTGGAAAGGAGTACGGTTCTTGCCCAAATCAAGACCTATCAACTTCATAATACGCTTGCCTCCCACTATATTTCCACGGAAATGACAGATAACGTTTATCACCTCCTGAGAGAAGTTCTGACGTTCGCGGGCCAACTCCAAATCACCGGCTTTCCAGGCATCTATGATACCAACCAATTCTTTTCCATTATAATTGGTAGTACCGCCAATACCGCCTTGCGCGCCTCCCATTGCAAGGCAGGGAAGTATTGTTTCGTCCTGACCATGCAGCATATCGTATTTTCCTCCTTTATACAATCGGCATTGATTGTATTCGTACATACTCTCGAACGTATATTTTATACCTGCAAAATTGGGCACGCGTCCATCAACAGCTTCCAATAGCTTAACCATAGGCAAGAATGCCCCGTTGAATGCAGGGATATGATAGTAATAGAAAGGAAGGCTCGGAGCGCCGGAAGCAATTTCTTCTATATACTTCACCAGTTCTTCAATACGACCGATTTTAGGAAAAGGAGGAGCCATCGCACCAATACCCCAAGCTCCGATTTTTTGAGCGTGCTCCGCCAGCATACGACTCGCCTTTACACAACAACTACCCACATGGACAATCACCTTAAAACCTGCAGGGGCTACTGCAACCCAACGCTCAGCAAGTTTCATCCGCTCTTCTTCCGTCAGCATATATCCCTCTCCGGATGAACCATTAATAAACACTCCCTGAAGCCCATTTTTCTGTAACATCTTAGCATAAGCCTCAATGGGCTCATAATTCACTTCACCATTTTCATAAAATGGAGTAAAAGGCGCATCAATCAATCCGATAATCTTTTCCATATTCATATTCTTTATATTGTTATACATATTATCTGTTATTATTCCACATTATCTGTCTTAGGACGAAGGAAGTATAGTTGCAATGACAAAGCAATCAGCACAATTACACTGAGCATGGCAAATCCCTGCCCCAGATTACCTCCGTCTGTCCACTTTCCTAACAACTCGGTAACGGCAGCACCTGCAAAGACTCCGGTCATATTCATTACTCCATAGGCTGTAGCACGATGTTTGGCAGATACAAACTGACAAAGAATAGGCATATTATTGGCATCGAAAATACCAAAGCCGACTCCAAATAACAGTCCCGCTCCAACAACGGACACAAAGCTGTGACCGAATCCCAGCAACAGCAACGCCGGCACAGTCAGTCCCAATCCGATGGCTCCTGTATAGACACGTCCCCGGATATTTTTCTGGACCCAACGATCGGACAAGATACCTCCGATAATGACTCCTATAAAGGATGAAAAGGCAATTGTAATGGTAGAAATGGGACCTGCCTCTGACATCGGAATATCTAAGTTCTCGGCAAACAGCGTTGGCAACCAGTTCTTTGTAGCCCACCCCGGAAGGCTCGGAGCTGCAAAATAAAAGAGGATAATCCAAAACGCCCAAGTGGAGAAAAGCATACTGAGCCCGCTGAACAAAGATGGTTTCTTCTCTCCCCTCTCCAACGGAACTTCCTTTACTGAAGCATGAGCCGGATTTTCACGAAGTGCAACCACTAATATCAATGAATAAACAATACCTATTATACCAAACCAATGAAAAGTGGAATGCCATGAAAACATTGCTGCAACCGTAGCGCCAAAACCACCGATAGCCTGCCCCACATAAAGCCCCGTCATATGTACTCCAATAGCCAATGAACGGGATTTACCCTGATGCCAGTCTGCAATTAGAGATAAAGCGGAAGGTATATAGAGTGCCTCGCTTACTCCCATCACCGCACGCAACCAATACAATTCATGAAAATTATCGGCATATCCCATTAAATAAGTAACGGCAGACCACACAAACAAACTACCTACAACCAGCCACTTACGGCTAAAACGGTCGGCAATCATACCGGCAACAGGACTCATGAATCCGTAAATCCACAAGAAGATAGCCATTAACGCACCAAACGCCTCCGCCTTATTCAGTTCTACAATATCGACCTTCATCGCCTCTTGCATAGTAGAAAGCATTTGGCGATCCATGTAATTGAGCAAAGCAACCACCCATAACAGAGCAACGACTACCCAAGGATACAGATTTTTGTTTTTCATAATCATTAATTAAAGCTATATTTATTTATCTCGTTGCAAATATATCAATCATTTTAATATATACAAAATATTTAATAAATTATTTTATTAAATAATGAGATATAATTAAAGATATATATCTAATAAGAGAGTATATCACAACTTTACCTTAGCTATCAGCTTACGAATCTTCCCCTGCCCAATGACAGGCGCATGGGGATCTTCCGGATATACAATCATAAACTGACCGGGATTTAAATCAACCCACGTAGTAGAACAATCTGAATACAAGGCGCAATCACCCTCTTCTTCGTAAGGCTTAACTTGCTGTTTTACATCTTCAATCGCTTTCCATCCTATTCTTTCCACGCCTTGCAACAAAATATGTACATCAATATAGGCACGATGCACTTCAAGCACCTGCTTATCCTGTGCAACGCATTCAGGATTTATATTCATGACAAACAAATTATCACCGTCTATATCAATACGCCCCAACTCTGCATGAAGCAAATCATGCGTTTTTACATAGTCAAAAAGAGTTTTAAACTGAGGATGAAGCATCTCTATCCTACCACTGTTCTGCAAATTTGATACAATCATATTCTATTTTTTTAATTAAACATATAATCTCGGAGGCAAATATAGAAACAAATTTAATTTTAAAAGAATTATTAATAAATTATTTTATTAATATCGAATATAAAAGCAAATTTATTATCTTTGTAAAAATTCAATATAAGCAAAGGTATGAGACAGCAGCTATTAAAAGAAATAGAGTCGGGAAGCAAAAGTGCTCTCGTAAAAAAGAGGATTATTACACATTATATATATAATGGCAGTTCCACCATTACGGATTTATCCAAAGAATTGGATTTAAGCATACCTACCGTCACTAAATTTATCAGTGAGATGTGCGAAGATGGATATATCAATGATTATGGAAAATTAGAAACCAGTGGAGGACGACACCCCAGTTTGTATGGTCTTAATCCTGAATCAGGGTACTTTATCGGAGTTGACATAAAAAAATTCGCTGTCAATATCGGTTTAATCAACTTCAAAGGTGACATGATGGAGTTAAAAATGAATATTCCATATAAACTTGAAAATACACCGGAAGCAATGGAAGAGTTATGCAAATTAATAAACTCTTTCATCAAAAAGGCAAAAGTCAATACAGAGAAAATTCTAAATATCAATATTAACATATCCGGACGTGTTAATCCGGAATCGGGTTACAGCTTCAGCCAATTTAATTTCTCCGAGCGTCCATTAGCCGAAGTCCTCACCGAGAAAATAGGATATCAGGTCTGCATAGATAACGACACCCGGGCGATGACCTATGGAGAATACCTGCAAGGATGCGTAAAAGGAGAAAAAAACATCATCTTTGTCAACCTTAGTTGGGGACTTGGTATAGGAATCATCATAGACGGCAAAATATATACCGGAAAATCCGGCTTCTCCGGAGAATTTGGCCATATAAATGTCTTTGACAATGAAATACTATGCCACTGTGGTAAAAAAGGATGCCTGGAAACGGAAGCATCCGGCTCTGCACTATACAGAACCTTACTGGAACGCATCAAAAATGGTGAATGTTCTATCTTATCGGGTAGAATAGACAACAGAGAACTGCCGCTTACATTGGATGAAATAATAGCTGCCGTAAATAAGGAAGATTTATTATGTATTGAAATCGTAGAAGAAATCGGTCAGAAATTAGGTAAACAAATAGCAGGATTAATCAACATTTTTAATCCCGAACTTGTAATTATCGGGGGGACTTTGTCGTTGACCGATGATTATATAGCCCAACCTATAAAAACAGCGATAAAAAAATATTCCTTGAATTTAGTGAATCAGGATTCCACCATCACACTATCCAAACTGAAAGACAAAGCAGGAATCATAGGTGCTTGTATGCTGGCACGAAGCCGGATGTTTGAGTGCTGACATCTATATTTATATATGCAGGAGGGTGTCTCAAAATGAATATTGAGACACCCTCCTGCATTTTCTCAGTCTTATTCTGCTATCTATGAAGTAATAACTATTTCAATAAATGAGCAAATTTTGCCGACAACTCCGCCTTATCTGCACTAACCAATAAGTTATCCCCTTTAGAATCTACCAACAAAGCAGCATTCTGCGAAGCAGCGAAAGATGCTACATCAGCTGTTTCTTCAACAAAAAGGCAACCGGGGAACAGAGGCACAAACACTTCTTTGGTTTGTCCTTTCCATTTCTTGAATACGACTTGCATAGGACAAAATGCAGTATAACCTGCAGCATTCAGACGCTGCATCAGTTTACGTTCCGACCTTGGCGCTGTATACAGAGCGTACCAACGATTCATTTCATTATTAGCTATCATATTGCTTTGTTTGCTTTTCTCCATCCTTTAATTAAATCTTTCACAAATAGTATCCAACCGACACATCCTACTCCCGCCAAGAATACAAATCCGATAAGAATCATAATTTTATTCGGTTTGGCTGCACGTAACGGTACTGTAGCCGGTTGCACAACTGTATATACCGGAGTGATTTCCTGCACCTTGGCCCTTGCCATTTGCAATTGGCCGGAAACCTGCGTATAAACAGAATATGCCAATTCCACTTCATTCTTCAAGCGTTCCTGCTCAGCACGATAACTCAACAGAATGATGTTTTGGTTAGCATCTGCAAATGTAGCATATTTTTTTTGAGCTTCCTCATAATCAGCCTTAGCTTCTTTATAAAGTCTTTCGGTAAAAGCTAAATCGTGGCGGGCTTTATTGGTACGGTAGTCTGTGATGTAATTCTGCAAACAGTGCATAACCGTATCTGTCAACGATGCCGAAATCAAAGGATCCTGCATCGTAACCTCCAGCGTTGTGACTCCTGTCTTTTTATCAATAGTGACCAAAATACGTTTGCTCAACGCTTCTGCCACTCTTGCTTCATCCATGGTCAAATGAAAAGGATCGGTCTTTCCCTCCCGCTTTTCCGGCTTATCTTTGAACAACGACATTGTCCATCCCAGAGCCTTAAATGGAGCGGACACTACAGCACTCATCCAAGATGAACGCTGGTACTCATCCAAATAAGCATATAAAGTAGTATCTATCTTGCTTTTTTGGTCTTTTACTTTTACATCAAACAATTCCAACAAAAAGGGCGTTGACTTGACAATATCAGGATATAACTCAGGCGATAAGGCATCTTCTCCGGACGAAGCGCCACCGATATTAATACCCGCCATGGCCGCTAACGCTCCCATGCTTCCACCACCTGTCTTACTGGAACTCTCAGGAGCCAATGTCACCTTCGTAGAATATTCTTTGGGAATGCTGAACGCTACAACCACACCTATAAGAGCAGCAATACCACATGCCTTGAAAAGTAGTTTACGCTCGGCCCATACTTTCTGGGCAAGCTCAATCAAGTCTATTTCTTGTTCTTCCGGCTGCTGAGGTGTTATCTTCTGTATATTTTCTTCGCTCATAATTCTTAATTACTTAAAGAGGTTAACCATAGTAGCAATCATCGTAGCCAAAGAAGCCGCAGAGGTACCCATACCTATTATTTCGGCAGGAGTCATCTTCTTCTTCGGATCTTTGCTCGGAACAATTATCTCACATCCCGGCTCAATATATTTTGAACTACCCGACTTCAAACGAGACACCGTACCGTTCATATGTACAACGTATGCTCTTCGTTTTTTGGCATCATTACCAAATCCACCCGCTTGGTTCACATAATACTTCCAGCCCTCTCCTTCTTTATAAAGAACTGTATTGGGATACATCACAGCACCGCTAATCTTGACTGTACTTACAAATTCAGGCACAAAGAGCATATCTCCCTCACGCAATACCATATCATAGTCTGAACCCGGATTTTGCAAAGCCTTTTCCAAGTTGATACCAACCGAATAAGTATCGGACAAATCTAACTTCTTTACAGAAATGGAATCACCGCCGGAAGTCATCTGTGCCATACGCAGCACATCCTCTTTACGACGAAGTTCTTCTTCGGTCATTTTACGCAACAAACGAGCGCCTTTCGCATATGCATCCGAAGAAATACCTCCGGCCTTGGTAATCAAATCACTCAAGCGTTCATTCTTCTTAGATAACGCGTAGTTTCCGCTAAAGAGCACCTCTCCCGCTACTGTCACAGTCTGCTGACGATAGTAAGCCGGGCTCTTGCGGATGTATACTTCATCGAACGGCTCAAGATGGAAAGATTCGCCTCCCTCACCCACTAACAAACCGTCTTTCAAGTCGAAAGAGAAATTCTGGCCGACATTGCCGCTGAATGCGGTACTTTTCGGGTCTTTCATACGACGGGCAACTTCCACTCTGGTAGTAGCTGCAGATTCCAATAAACCGCCTGCTTGTATAATCAAATCCTCCACCGTCATCTTATCCGCATACAGATAAGTTCCGGGATCGGCAACCTCTCCATGAATGGCTACCGTAGTCTCCTCCCTCAAATCTTGAACACTGGGGATAAACAATATATCATTTTTCTGCAAAGGAATATCCGCAACAACGCCCTCCAACAAACCTTTCAAGTCTATTGAAATCATTTCCCGGGTCAAGTCCTCGTATTCACGGCTGATTACGGCACGGTTCAAGAAGGCATCACCCCGTATACCTTCGGCCTTCTTTATCAACTGCTTCACAGTATTTACCTCTCCGCTCAACTGATACAACCCTTCACGATATACGGCACCACGAACTTCCACACGATTTTCAAAACGGTCAAGAACAGAATCCACCGTCAATACATCTCCATCCTCAAGGCGGAATACGGAATAATCCATTTCATCAACATTGAATATCTGATGCTCGCGACCACTCTTACGTACAAGGCGGACAGCCTTCTTATAAGCATCACCTGTAAAATTACCGGCATATCTCAGCAAAGTGGCAATCGTTTCGGTAGGTTTCATCTCGTAGAACATAGGACGCTTTACCTTGCCCAAGATTTGCACCAAAGTTTGATAAGGATTAACAAGAATTACATCACCATCCTGCAAACGAATATCATTTTTCAGGCGGCCTTCCATTATAAAATCATAGATATCTACATCAGCGACAGTCACTCCGTCACGTATAACTTTTATGCTGCGGAGACTACCTATCTTATTTACTCCCCCTGCCCAATACAATGCGTGGAAAACGGACGCGAATGAAGAAAGAGTGTAGGTACCGGGCACAACAACCTCTCCCATGACATTCACCTGAATGGAACGAATCTCACCCAAAGTCAATTTTATCTGGGTATTAGGAGTTTCTCCCGTAACACCTGCATATATTTTGGCAAATTCATTCTTCAGATAAGTATTGGCCTCTTTTACAGTCTTTCCACCCAAATAAACCGGACCTAAATTTTCAATCTGCACAGTGCCTTCAGGAGAAATCGTCTCTCTGATGGTAGTTTGAGAAGCCCCCCAAACATCAATGATAACTTCATCACCTGCACCCAAACGATAATTATTAGGGGTTGCCACATTTATATTAGGCTCAAATGTCAGATACTCATTATCAAAAATATTATGTCCGAAAATTTGTTGGGTGGGATCCTCTTTTTTCTCTTTTTTCACCTTGGTCGGAGCAAACAAATTATCATATCCCAAATAGTCCGTTTGTTCTTCACCATCCAATTCCAATTCGGATTCCATCTCACCTCCGTCGCGCTGTTTATTCTTGTCGGTCTTAGCACGCAACCCTTTAATAGTTTGCTTCTTAGAGTTGGCATTGCTCAGCTCGGAATCATTCTGAGAAATATTCTTGTTTTTGTTTTCGTATTTTTGGGGAGTACGCAAGCGCGAGTCACTCTTCTCCACTCCGGCACTTACATCCGTCTTTCCTGAATACTTTGACTGTATTCTTTGAATTTGTTCTTTCGTAACCCCTTTCTTCATCAACTCAATTGACATCTGCTGTTGTGTCTTTCCCGCCTGTTGAGCCTCCTGCACGTATTGAATGACTTGTTCGTCTGTCATTCTCTGGGCAAAAACTACACTTGATACTGTGAACATCAACAAACATAAAAGTATAAATCTGCGCATAAATAAGACTTTTGATTAATCCTTTAGTAATCTAGTTATGTTTTTAAATTGGGGGCAAAGGTAATACTTTATTTTCATAATATACATTTATTTCATTCCGAAGTTTCGGAAAAAGAATTAATTCCCTACCTCAATACTACAGGGACTTCCTCACTATTATCACCTACTGCAAAGACCTTGTTTTCCGGACATTTTTTTGAAGTTCAATCTTTTTACCATAAGTTATTTTTGAACGCCACAAATATTTCTAAAAAATCGGGCAATTCTTTTTGCCAATTCAAATAAAGATGTACCTTTGCACCCCGTAAGTAAAAGGCCGCTATAGCTCAGTTGGTAGAGCAACGCATTCGTAACGCGTAGGTCGCCAGTTCAAGTCTGGCTAGCGGCTCAATGAAAAGACTGATATCTAAATATCGGTCTTTTTCTTTTTTTTCCAAAATCTTGCTAACTTTGCCCGACTCAAAAAACAACCAGGATTATATGGAAAAGAAGAAGAAAAAAAGAATCCTTCTCGGAGTATTGGCATTTGTTCTGCTCGCAGGCATCGCAGGTGCAGGCGCAGTGTATTATTACCTGTTCGCTCCGCAATTTCACCCTCAAAAGACAACTTACGTCTACATCGACCGTGACGACACGGCAGATTCCATATATAATAAGGTGAAAACACTGGGAAAGCCCAACAGCTTCATCGGCTTCAAATGGATGGCCCAATGGCGCAAGTACCCCCGCAATATCCATACCGGACGCTACGCGATACGTCCCGGTGAAAACGTCTATCATGTATTCAGCCGCTTCTACAGAGGATACCAAGAACCCATGAACCTGACAATAGGAAGTGTACGCACCTTAGACAAACTGGCACGCAGCGTAGGAAGACAGCTGATGATTGACTCCGCCGAAATAGCCGGAGTAATGAACGATTCGCTGTTCCAACAGAAATTGGGATACAACAAAGAGACGATAGCCTGCCTCTTCATTCCCGAAACCTATCAGGTGTATTGGGACATGAGTGTGGACGATTTCTTTAAACGAATGCAGAAAGAACATCAAAAGTTCTGGACTCAAGAACGTCTCAATAAAGCCCGAACCATCGGCATGACGCCGGAAGAGGTATGCACGCTCGCCTCCATCGTTGAGGAAGAAACCAACGACAACCCGGAGAAACCCGTGGTTGCAGGTCTGTACATCAACCGCCTGCATACCGGTATGCCGCTACAAGCTGACCCCACCATAAAGTTTGCACTGCAAGACTTCGGCCTGCGACGAATCTCCAATGCACACCTCACAATTGATTCGCCCTACAACACTTACCGCAACCTCGGCCTGCCGCCCGGTCCCATCCGCATTCCTTCTCCCATAGGTCTGGACGCAGTACTTAACCATACCAAGCACAACTACATTTACATGTGTGCCAAAGAAGATTTTTCCGGTACTCATAACTTTGCATCCAACTATGCCGAGCATATGAGAAATGCAAGAAAATACTGGAAGGCCTTAAACGAAAGAAAGATTTTCAATTAATATTATAATAAAATAAAAGCAAAAAGCTATATTTGCGATTATTATTAAAACCGTGACTAACACTTAAACAATAAAAAATGAGCAAGCAACTCTTACTTGGCGATGAAGCCATTGCACAAGCTGCATTAGACGCCGGACTTTCAGGTGTATATGCCTATCCGGGCACTCCTTCGACGGAGATTACCGAATATATCCAAATGGCACCGATTACTGCCGAAAAAGGTATCCACAACCGTTGGTGTTCCAACGAAAAGACCGCTATGGAGGCAGCCTTGGGAATGTCGTTCGCAGGAAAACGTTCACTGGTGTGCATGAAGCATGTAGGTATGAACGTAGCAGCCGACTGCTTCATCAACTCCGCCATTACCGGCGTTAAAGGCGGTACAATCGTCATTGCAGCCGATGACCCCAGTATGCATTCATCACAAAACGAACAAGATAGCCGCTTCTATGGTGACTTCGCATTAATCCCGATGTACGAACCGAGCAACCAGCAAGAAGCCTACGATATGGTTTACAACGGATTTGCCTTTTCCGAACAAACCGGCGAACCTCTGCTGATGCGTATGGTTACCCGTTTGGCACACTCCCGTTCCGGCGTAGAGCGCAAAGCCCAACAACCCCAAAACGATATTTCCTTCAGCGATGATCCGCGCCAGTTCATCCTGCTTCCCGGCAATGCCCGCAAACGCTACAAACAGCTGTTGCAACGTCAGGATGAATTCATAAAAGCATCGGAAAACTCACCATACAACCAGTACATTGACGGTCCCGACAAAAAGCTCGGTGTCATAGCTTGCGGTATCGGATACAACTACCTCATGGAGAACTATCCCGAAGGCTGCGAATATCCGGTATTAAAAATCGGTCAATACCCGCTCCCCAAGAAGCAACTGATGCAGCTCGTAGAAGCCTGCGACGAAATACTCGTCCTGGAAGACGGACAACCCTTTGTAGAAAAACAACTGAAAGGCTACCTCGGCATCGGCATAAAAGTCAAAGGACGTTTGGACGGTACACTGTCACAAGACGGAGAATTGAATCCGGACAGCGTAGCACGTGCCGTAGGCAAAGAAAACAAAGCCGAGTTCGCCGTTCCGTCACTCGTGGAGATGCGCCCGCCCGCCTTGTGCGAAGGCTGCGGACACCGCGATATGTACACCGTACTCACCGAAGTGCTGCGTGAGGAATATCCCGCCCATAAGGTATTCAGCGACATCGGCTGCTACACTTTAGGAGCCAACGCCCCCTTCAACGCCATCAACTCCTGCGTAGACATGGGTGCTTCCATTACAATGGCTAAAGGCGCTTCGGATGCAGGAGTACATCCTGCAGTTGCCGTTATCGGCGACTCCACATTCACCCATTCCGGCATGACAGGCTTGCTGGACTGCGTCAACGAGAATGCCAACGTAACCATCGTAATCTCCGACAACGAAACCACCGCCATGACCGGCGGACAAGATTCAGCCGGAACAGGCCGTCTCGAAGCTATTTGCGCAGGAATCGGCGTAGCGCCGGAACATATCCGGGTGGTAGTTCCTTTGAAGAAGAACTACGAGGAAATGAAACAAGTAATCCGTGAAGAAATCGAATACCGCGGCGTATCCGTCATCATTCCCCGCAGAGAATGTATCCAAACCTTAGCACGTAAGAAACGAAACAAGTAAAACCATGAAAAAAGATATTATACTTTCCGGCGTAGGTGGACAAGGTATCCTCTCTATCGCCACCGTAATCGGCCAGGCAGCCCTGAAAGGCGGATTATACATGAAACAAGCCGAAGTGCACGGAATGAGCCAGCGAGGCGGCGACGTACAGTCCAATCTTCGCATCAGCGACCGCCCCATCGCCTCCGACCTCATTCCTACGGGCAAATGCGACCTCATCATATCCCTGGAACCGATGGAAGCGTTGCGCTATCTCCCCTACCTCAGTCCCGAAGGCTGGCTGGTGACCAACGAAGCCCCTTTCATCAACATCCCCCGCTATCCTGCCGAGGAAGCGCTCAAGGCCGAGCTTGACAAACTTCCCCACAAAATTGTGCTGAACGTGAACGAAGTAGCCAAAGAAGTCGGCTCTCCCCGCGTTGCCAATATCGTGCTGCTGGGAGCCACCATCCCGTTCCTCGGCATTGATTACCAAAAAGTACAGGACAGCATCCGTGACATTTTCCAACGCAAAGGCGAAGCCATCGTAGAACTGAATCTCAAAGCCCTGGCCGCCGGCAAGGAAATCGCAGAAAATCTGATGTAAATCAAAATTCCAATAACCATGAATGACAAATACTGGGAAGAAGAGATAGAGACCATGCCGCGTGAGAAGTTGCGTGAACTGCAACTTCAGCGGCTTAAAAAAACAATCAGTATTGCAGCAAATTCTCCCTATTACAAACAAGTATTTCAAGAGCACGGCATTACAGCGGACAGTATTCAGTCGGTAGAAGACATCCGGAAAATTCCGTTCACCACCAAAGCGGATATGCGCGCCAACTACCCTTTCGGACTCGTGGCAGGCAATATGCACGAAGACGGCGTACGCATCCACTCTTCCAGCGGAACCACGGGAACTCCTACCGTCATCGTCCACTCCCGGCACGACTTGGACTCTTGGGCGAATCTTGTGGCACGCTGCCTGTACACAGTAGGTATCCGCAAAACCGATGTTTTCCAAAACAGCTCCGGCTATGGCATGTTTACCGGCGGATTGGGCTTCCAGTACGGCGCCGAACGCCTGGGAGCGTTGACCGTACCTGCAGCTGCCGGAAACAGCAAGCGGCAAATCAAGTTCATCATGGACTTCAAAACCACCGCCCTGCATGCCATCCCCAGCTACGCCATACGTTTAGCGGAAGTATTTCAGGAAGAAGGTATCGACCCGGCATCTACCACACTGAAAACGCTCGTCATCGGAGCCGAGCCCCATACGGACGAACAACGCAAGAAGATTGAACGTATGTTGGGCGTCAAAGCCTACAACAGTTTCGGAATGACCGAGATGAACGGTCCCGGTGTAGCCTTTGAGTGCACCGAACAGAACGGAATGCACTTTTGGGAAGATTGCTATCTGGTCGAAATCATCAATCCCGAAACCGGAGAACCTGTCCCCGACGGCGAGATTGGAGAACTGGTGCTGACTACCCTTGACCGCGAAATGATGCCGCTGATACGCTACCGTACGCGCGACCTCACCCGCATACTCCCCGGCAAGTGCCCATGCGGACGCACGCACCTGCGTATCGACCGTATCAAAGGCCGCAGCGATGATATGTTCATTATCAAGGGTGTCAACATCTTCCCCATGCAAGTGGAAAAAGTATTGGTACAGTTCCCCGAACTGGGCAGCAACTACCTCATTACCCTGGAAACCATCAACAATCAAGATGAAATGATTGTGGAAGTAGAGCTCAGCGACTTATCCACCGACAACTATATAGAACTGGAGAAAGTACGTAAGGCTATTTCCCGTCAGCTGAAAGATGAAATCCTTGTCACCCCCAAGGTAAAGCTTGTCAAGAAAGGCTCTTTGCCACAAAGCGAAGGAAAAGCCGTCAGAGTAAAAGACTTGCGAGATAACAAATAGCATTTTTGCCGGCACACAGCATTTCCCCGCGTTATTACAACGCAGATTAATCACTTGCGCTGTGCCGGCAATAACCGTCTCCCTCATTGATTTTCCCCTTTTAGTACGTACAAAACATCATTATGCACGAAGCAAAACTTCGTTTTTCAGCTGCGGGCTGTACGGTTTCCATATGCGGGCTGCAGAGCCCGCATATGGAAACCGTACAGCCCGCAATTGAAAAACGAGATTTTACTTATAGTTCTGCTCCATTATACAACTGTCAAAACAAGATATAGAACGTAGTAATGACTATAAAAGCACTGGGAGAAAGGAAGCTATGAAAAGGAGAAGAAAGGGAAAAGAATAAAAGAAAGAGGAACGGTAGTCAACCAAGATTACCGTTCCCCTTTTATAGAAAGCCGCACCGATGATGTGATGAAACTCCGTATGACATGATTTGAGTGCCCGTCCTCTTTGTAATCCACCGACTCAAGAGTTACCCCGAAGGGCGTGGCCCGCCATTAAGAACTGAAGCTTGTCTCGGTATTTCATTAAAATTGATGAGTTTCCCGATCCAATCAATGCGGCTATTTTTTCTACTTCAAAGGTAGTAAGATTATACGAAAGAAACAAGAAAAACAAGAAATTTGTTTGTCTGCACCTCATGTTTTCACACTTCACCGAGCTTACTAAAAACAAAAAGTGCCGATTACGTATTTGTAATCAGCACTTTGCAGGTTTATTCTTTACCTCAGCTTATGCAGCTTTTGCTTTAGCAACAATAGCCTTGAAAGCTTCCGGGTGATTCATTGCTAAATCAGCCAAAACTTTACGGTTAATTTCAATACCAGCTTTGTGCAGAGCTCCCATCAGTTTAGAATAAGACATACCTTCCAGACGTGCAGCAGCGTTGATACGTTGAATCCACAAAGCGCGGAAGTTTCTTTTCTTATTCTTACGGTCACGGAACGCATAAGTCAAACCTTTTTCCCAAGTATTCTTGGCAACGGTCCATACGTTCTTTCTTGCACCAAAGTAACCTCTGGTCAATTTCAAAATTTTCTTTCTTCTTGCTTTAGAAGCAACATGATTTACTGATCTTGGCATAGTTTTACTTGTTTTTGAATGTTAGCGCCGGTGCTTCACGCAGCGGACTTAAAGCTAATGCATCCGGTTAATAACTTTAATAATACTTCGTACGCTTTTGATTACTTCATAGCTAAGAGTTCCTTAACCTGGCTCGCATCTGTCGGGCTGACAAGTGTAGAGTAACACAGATTTCTCTTTTGCTTCTTGGTTTTCTTAGTCAGAATGTGACTGTGAAAAGCGTGCTTTCTTTTGATTTTACCTGTTCCGGTAAGAGTAAATCTCTTTTTAGAACCGGAGTTAGTCTTCATCTTTGGCATCTTACTTATTTTTTAATTATTTAATTATATGGCAACGCACTATACCTGCGGCGTTGCTCATTTCTTTAGTCTTCGCTTTGTTCTTCAGCCGGAGCTGCATCTTTCGGAGCCTCTGCGGGTTTCGGTGCGGCAGGCTTCTTGGGAGCGGCGCCCTTCTTCGGTGAAAGCTGAATAGTCATTCTCTTTCCTTCCAGAATCGGCATCTGATCTACCTTCGCATAGTCTTCCAAATCATTGGCAAAACGCAGCAACAAAACTTCGCCTTGTTCTTTGAATAAGATAGAACGACCTTTGAAGAACACGTATGCCTTTACCTTGTCGCCATCTTCCAAAAATCCTTTGGCATGTTTCAGTTTGAAGTTATAGTCATGGTCATCTGTCTGAGGACCGAAACGTATTTCCTTCACATTCACTTTTACCTGCTTCGCCTTTTGTTCCTTCTGACGCTTCTTTAACTGATAAAGAAATTTAGAGTAATCAATAATACGACAAACAGGGGGTTGTGCATTGGGAGAAATCTCTACGAGATCCACTTCCATTTCCTCGGCTATCTTCAAAGCCTGAGCTATCGGATATACTTTAGGTTCCACTTCATCGCCCACAATGCGGACTTCTTTGGCACGGATTTGCTCATTAATCCGATGTTGCCCTTTTAAGCTGTCATTCTTCATTAAATAACGTTTACTTCCAGTTTGTTTCTTGTTTATTACTACCAAATTATTTTTTTGTTAAGTAAAAGCTGTCTTTAGAACATCGTATGTATGCTATGCTTTTACAATTGGGCGCAAAGTTACCATTTATTTATCATATTTTGAACTTCTTCGTTCACTTTTTTAGCAAATTCTTCAAATTTCATGGTTCCTTGGTCGCCTTCGCCTTGTTTGCGGACAGAAACTTCTCTGTTTTCAGCCTCTTTTTCGCCTACAACCAGCATATACGGAATACGTTTCATTTCGTTATCGCGAATCTTACGTCCTATTTTTTCGTTACGTTCATCCACAATGGCGCGAACATCGTATCTCTTCAGATAGTCTTTCACTTCCTGAGCGTAGTCATTGAATTTCTCGCTGATAGGTAGGATGGCTACCTGGTCGGGTGTCAGCCACAACGGGAATTTACCGGCGGTATGCTCGATGAGTACGGCAACGAAACGTTCCATAGAACCGAACGGAGCACGGTGAATCATTACCGGACGGTGCTTCTGGTTGTCAGCTCCCGTATATTCCAGCTGGAAGCGTTCGGGCAGGTTATAATCCACTTGGATAGTACCCAACTGCCAACGGCGGCCGATAGCATCTTTCACCATAAAGTCCAGTTTGGGACCGTAGAAAGCGGCTTCACCATATTCCACCTTAGCTTTCAACCCCTTTTCTTCGCAAGCCTCGATAATAGCCTGTTCTGCCTTTTCCCAGTTTTCATCGCTGCCGATATACTTTTCGCGGTTCACCTTGTCGCGCAAGGAGATTTGCGCTTCAAAGTTCTCGAAGTGCATAGACTGGAATACGATTGAGATGATATCCATTACACGCAGAAACTCATCCTTCACCTGGTCGGGACGGCAGAAGATATGCGCATCGTCTTGCGTAAAGCTGCGTACACGAGTCAGTCCGTGAAGCTCGCCGCTCTGTTCGTAACGGCAAACCGTACCGAACTCGGCCAGACGCAAAGGCAGGTCCTTATAAGAACGGGGCGAGTTCTTGTAAATCATACAGTGATGAGGACAGTTCATCGGCTTGAGGAAGTACTCTTCACCTTCTTCCGGTGTATGGATAGGCTGGAATGAGTCCTTACCGTATTTGGCATAGTGCCCGGATGTGATATACAGCAATTTGTTGCCGATGGGCGGACACATTACTTCCTGATAGTCGTAACGAGCCTGAATGCGGCGCAAGAATTCCTGCAGGCGGATACGCAATGCAGCGCCCTTCGGCAACCACATCGGCAGCCCCTTACCTACCGTATCGGAGAACATGAACAAGTCCATTTCCTTACCGATTTTACGGTGGTCGCGTTTCTTGGCCTCTTCCAGCAATACAAGATATTCATCCAGCATTTTCTTCTTCGGGAAAGTGATACCGTAGATGCGGGTCATCATTTTGCGGTCTTCCTGTCCGCGCCAGTATGCGCCGGCAACGGAAGTCAGCTTGATGGCCTTGATAGGTGCGGTAGTCATCAAGTGAGGACCACGGCAGAGGTCGGTAAACGCGCCTTGCGTATAGGTAGTGATGTGACCGTCTTCTAGTTCTGAAATAAGCTCACATTTATAAGTCTCGCCACGGTCGCCGAACATCTTCAAAGCATCTGTCTTTGAGATGCTCTCTCTGACAACAGCTTCTTTCTTGGCAACCAGTTCGGCCATTTTCTTTTCGATAGCGGGCAGGTCGGCTTCCTTGATGGTAGCTTCTCCCGGATCTACATCATAGTAGAAACCATTCTCGATAGCCGGACCGATACCGAACTGAATGCCCGGATACAGTTCTTGCAGAGCTTCCGCCAGCAAGTGGGCACTGGTATGCCAGAAGGCATGCTTACCTTGTTCGTCCTCCCATTTATAGAGAACCACTTCAGCGTCTTCATTGATGGGACGCCCCAAATCATAAATTTCTCCGTTTACGCCACAAGCCAGCACATCCTGTGCCAAGCGTGAGCTAATGCTTTCTGCTATTTGCAGTCCTGTTACTCCCTCGTTGTATTCGCGAACGGAGCCGTCTGGAAATGTTATCTTTATCATAATGTTATGTATAGTTCAATTTTTAGAACGCAAAAATAGCTAATTCTTTATTGATATTCTATTTTTTAGCAAAAAAATGTTATTGCTGCGTATTCGTAAATCGTTTGATGATGTTGTAAGCCGAGACAATACCCAGCTCACCCGCCTTGCTCAAATCCGAAATACCCTGCCTGTTATTGCCCAGGAAGATGTGCGTCAGACCGCGATTGAAATAGGCTTCGGCAAAGTCGGGATTCAGTTTGACAGCTTTATCATAATCTGCCAATGCCGCACGATAGTCTTTCAGCATGGACAACACGTTACCGCGGTTATAATAGCCGTACACAAAATCGGGAGCCAATTGGATGACATGGTCCAAGTCATTTTTCACAATGTCGTAATCCATAGCCGTTACTTCCGTCTTCTTCGCTTCCTGCGTACCGGAAATCGCTCCTTCGCTCATGCCCGCTTCCGCTTTCTTGTATTCCAATTGCTTGTAGCGCACCAGAGCACGCATAAAGTATGCGGGGAAGAAGGTATCATCCAGCAGGATACTCTGCGTAAAGTCGTCTATGGAACTTGCAAAGTCCTGCACCAGATAGAAATCCAGCCCGCGCATAAAGCGTTTCTTGGCATTCTTGTCATCCGCCACGATGTCCGATGTGTGGGCATCTATTAATGCAAAGTGGAAACGTACCTGCTCTTCCGTCAGCGGAGACTCCATATTGGTGATGCGCAACGGTTTGGGGAACGCCTTCGAGTGATTCAGATCATCAATATATTTATGATAATGCACAATTCGCTTCACATCACTCAGCTTTTCATAATAGGTCAGCGCATACATAGGTTCGAGCTTGATAGTCACGTTGCGGTCTTGCACACGTCCGCGATAGTCGCTCTTGTAACGCTGGTCGGCTTCCGAATCATCTGCAATCACAATCTTGCGGTAGTTCTCCATATTCTTGTCGGACTTCTTACGGGTCTTGCCGTTATCCTGTCCGGAATTACCGTCCGTATTATCCGCCACATCCTTATCGTTGCCGCCGGTTGTCACCCCGTTGCGCTTGTCAAGCTGCATCTTCATGACTTTGAACTCATCCTGTTCAGCCCCCTTGCGGTCGCCAATCTTCTTGCGGGCCTCGGCACGATGATAATAACCCGCCATAAAATTGGGATATTCGTCTATCACTTTGGAGTAATCGCTGATAGCGCCGCGGTAATCGCCCGTCTGTGCACGCAGCAAACCGCGGTTGAAGGCCGCCATCATATTGTCCGGTTCCATCTTCAGCACAAAGTCAAAGTCTTCTATCGCACGGTTGTCATCGCCTACCTGTGCACGCAGCAAACCGCGGTTATAGTGTCCGAGAAAGTTGTTGGGGTCTATGTCCAGCGCCAAGTCATAGTCGCTCATCGCACCTCTCAAATTGTTCTGATGGAAGCGTGCCAAAGCGCGGTTAATGTAGTTGCCCGAATTGCGTGCGCTCAGATGTATAGCTTGGTCCAAGTCACTTTCAGCTTTCTTGTAGTCAGATTGCTGGAGACGGACAATGGCACGCGCAGCCCAGCCGTCGGGGTCATAGCGGTCCATATCGATGGCCTTATCAAAGTCCTTCAGAGCCTGTATCGTATCATTCTGTTTGAGATTGACTTCACCACGCATCAGGTACGCACGCGTATAGCGGGGAGCTATGGAAAGCAACTGCCCCAAATCATCTTTGGCAGAGTCGAAGTCCTCCTTCTGCATATGGCAAAGGGAAAGGTTATGCCACAGCACCACATTCTCCGGGTCGTACTTCAAAGCTGTCCTGTAATC
Source organism: Bacteroides propionicigenes (assembly GCF_018390535.1). GTDB lineage: Bacteria > Bacteroidota > Bacteroidia > Bacteroidales > Bacteroidaceae > Bacteroides > Bacteroides propionicigenes. The sequence continues at coordinate 280,076 of NZ_JAHBBW010000004.1, forward strand.
CTCTATCGCGCCGTCGAACTTATCTTGGCGGATACGCGCCAAACCTCTTATCTGATACGCGCCTACAACAAAAGGATTGCGCTGGATAGCCAAATCGCAATCCGCTTCCGCTCCCTGAAAATCATCCAGGTTGATTTTTGCCAGTGCACGGAAGAAATAAGGCTCATATAGATAAGGCTTCGCATTGATTACCTGATTGAAGTATTGGATGGAAAGCACGTAGTCTTCGAAATACAATGCGTTCCGGGCAATAGTCATCACCCGTTCCGTATTGATTTGCGCATATAACAACGTGGGCAATAACAAAATTGCCAGCAATATCTTTTTAATCATCTTGTCCTATAAATGCTTGTAAACAAAACAAAAGTAGCGTTTATTCATTTACATATCAGGATATACGGAAGACTTTTTATATTTTTTGAGCCTTTTATACCTTATTATATGGTTTGCTTATTTGATGGTTTTCACCTTATAAGTACAGTGCGCCTTACCTTTCAGCATGGCATTCAGCTTTCCCTTTATCATCTGCTTGCGCAGGGGTGAGATATGGTCGATGAACATCTTGCCGTCCAGATGGTCGAACTCGTGCTGCATTACACGTGCCAGATAGCCTTCCACCACCTCGTCGTGTTCCACCAAGTCTTCATCCAGATACTTCACGCGTATTTTATTGCCTCTTTTCACAGATTCGTGGATGCCGGGCAGGCTCAGGCAACCCTCTTCCATTGACACCTCTTCACCCGATACTTCCAGAATATGCGCATTGATATATGCCTTGCGGAAACCCTTGTACTCGGGATAATCTTCCGACAGCACATCCAAATCCACAACCACCACACGAATCGGCAAACCGATTTGCGGAGCTGCCAGTCCCACGCCGTCGGCATGGTCCATTGTTTCGAACATATTCTGAATCAGTTCTTTCAAGTTCGGATAATCAGGGGTAATATCCTCTGCCACTTTTCTCAATACGGGTTGCCCGTATACATAAACAGGTAAAATCATTTCTTTAATTATGAATTATCAATTATGAATTATTTTCTTGTTCGTCATAAAGCGGAGAAACGTCTGTTCTCCAAATAAGTTTGCAGGATAATAGTGGCACTGATTTCGTCCACCAGCGCCTTGTTCTGCCTGTCTTTCTTCTTCAGGCCGGCTTCCAGCATGGTGCGGTGCGCCAAAACCGAAGTGAAACGCTCGTCCACGTACTCTATCGGCATATCGGGCAACTTCTTTTGCAGGGAACGCACAAACGGTTCGATCCGTTTCATGTTTTCGGAAGCCTCGTTATTCATCTGCTTCGGCAGTCCCACGAGAATCCGCTCTACGGGTTCTTTTGCCACATAGTCCATGATAAAAGCGAGCAATTCGTGAGTGGGCACGGTGGTAAGTCCGTTGGCAATCATTTGCAACGTGTCGCTGACGGCTATACCCGTACGTTTTTTACCGTAATCAATAGCTATTATTCTACTCATAATGGGCTACAAAATTACGATTTATATTTGAACTCTTTTTCATACGTATCAAAAAAGATTTTGCCTATGGTGAAAATCTCATTTGATGTACATCAAACAAGTTTTACACCATAGGCAAAATTATCAGTAAATTAATTCTTATGACTTACTTAAGCCGGTATAGGAACGAAATCAATATACCAATTTCACATTATCCACATAGAACGAGTTGCCCGGAGAACCGACGTACGCCCCGCCGTGGCTGGACGTAAACTGCAACTGGATATGGGTGGGGACATCATCTTCCGTTCCCCATGCCACCTCTTTGATGGGCACGCTCTCGCCTTTGCTGTTCACGGCATAACGTTCCTGCACTTGCAGACGCATCATATGCGCTTTGTATTCGGGATTGCCCGTTATATCGCCGTACATAATGGAATAGGTGGCATTATTGCGCCAGTCATCCGTCGTAGTGTAGTAGCGCACCACTACCGTACCCACGCGCTTGGCGTAGATATTACCGTCCTTGTCCTCCCAGCGTTTCTGCAAAAAGAGGTTCATTTCGGGGAAGTCTTTCCCCTCTACGTCGGTTATCTTGCTGAAACCTGTGGCACGGATACGCTTCTCGCGGTCGGACATCTTCACCTTGTAGTCAAACTGGACGGCAATGGGTTTCTTCGTAAACGGAATACCGGAGTTCAACATCTTCTGCGGGTTCTTCGTTCCTTTGATAGGCTCGTGCACATCGCCGAGGAAGATGGAACCGGCAGCCAGTACCGTTATATCCACTATGCCCAGCACCTTTACGCTCTCCATACGGGTGTCCATACGGGCACAAAAGCCATCGCCGCGCTTCTCCGGAAATACCGAGGTATTGGTCTTGGTGATGCCCGCCACACGTGCCATTACATTAGAGGTAGCCCAAGGGGAGCCTCCCATATTCTTATAAGCCTTATTCTCGCGAATAGTGGCCGTGGGGCCAATGGCAAATACATTTTTGGTGTCGCCGCCGATAATTCCCGATTCTTTAATCTGGCGGTCAATCCATTGATCCATATTTCCGAAAGGAATCATCTCGACTTTATGCTGCGCCGATACTGCTACGCTACATAGCATTACGGACAGCAAACTCAACACACGAAGTTTTTTACGAATCATTTCTTTATTCTCCTACAATCAATTAAAGTTCATAATTCCACTGTTTCAGTGCAAAGTCCCAGTTATCCTGAACCAGTTGCACCGTACGGTCGTCATATTTATATTTATTCTTCTTATAACCTTTCTTACCGCCCACATACTGTTCGATAGCAGCGCGTGCATCCGCAAAACCGGGTATGGACAGCGCATCGTAGATGTGTTCCGTCATTCCCATTGCATCGGCTTCAAAGTCCTCGAACTTCACTTCAATCAGATTACCTGCCGGGATACTTGCCTTGTCCGCCTCATACTTATGATAAAGTTTGGCGTAGATAGACAAGATATTCTGTTCCAACTCCGCCGGAGTAATATCCTGCAACTTCAACGGCTGGATGGTATTCGTAAAGAAGCTGCGCGTACTTTCAAATACCGTGTAAGGATTACGCATCAGGTAGATGAACTTGGCATTGGGGAACATCTTTACCAATTCTTTCACACGTCCGGTGTGCGGCGGGTTCTTGCTGAGGAACTGCGTGCCATGCGTATTCCATAAGGAAATCTTGATGAGCTTGGTAAACGTTTCCTCAAACACCTTCAACTCCGCCTCGCTTATGTCATCAAACAACAGATACTTGTCGGCATACTCCTGCTGATACTTAGGCAGAAACCAGAAGTTGTAATAAGTATAAGGCATCATGTTTGCCAATGCAAATTCCTCTTCCTGCGGCAAGTCTACAGCCAGCTCCATATTGTCCGTAGGGCGCTTGTCGGGCATCAGCCAACTCATATTCTTCTTGAAGAAAGGCTGTCCCCACATCATCAGATGCGGGAACACGGTCTGATAAGTTGTGTTATAGCCGAAATGCTTGTCACAAGAGAACACATTATGCACGAAAGTTGTTCCGCTGCGCCAGTGGCCGAGGATAAATACGGGATCGTGTTCCAGCGGTTTGTCTGCCAACAGCTTCTCGTAGCGTTTGTCCTGCAAGGGAGCCAACGTGGAAAGCAGGCGGCAAACGGCTTTCGTCAATCGGTATTTGCCTTTGTATGCGGCATCTATTTCGCGTCCCTTTGTGATGGAATTGAATGTTTTCCAGTCTGCACCGACAAGCGTATTTATCGGCAGTTTGTTGAATTCTAATAAACCCATTCTTATTCGGTTAAAAGTTCTTTTTTATGTTTTCTTACATCCTGATTCACACTACTTCTTAATTATCACTGCTATTCCCTGACGTTCCAGTTCCTTGGCAGCTTTCTCTATGGCTTCATAGTGTTCGGGGGCAATTCCCAACTTCGGAAGGTCAAGCACGGGAAGTTCCTCGGAAATATGCATATCCTTATCTTCCACACGGTCGATAATCATACCTACGGCGCTGGTATTGTTGGTTATCGGGTCTATCAGGATGAAAGAGCCGGTGGCTTTGTTGGTTTGGTAAGGGTCAAAGAACAGCTCTTTGGCGGTAGTAAGCACTACGCGGGCAATTTGGTTCAACTGCATCGGCAGGGTTTCTTTCGTCAGTTGGCCGTTTTCGAGGGAGAGTTTCTCCATCGTATTGACATCCACTTTATACTTGATGTTGTCAATACGCGTGCGGCTCAAATTGGTAGTTTGCTTGATGAAGAAAGATTTGTTTACGTCCATCGGCTCCTCGTCCATCCATACCACCATAGCCTCAAAATTACGCTCCATCATCGGAAGATTGTCGGGATGCACCAGCATTTCTCCGCGCGAAACGTCAATCTCGTCTTCCAGCGTCAGCGTAACGGACTGCGGCGGGAAAGCATAATCCAATTCTCCCTCGTAAGTCACGATGCTCTTGATGTGCGACTTCTTTCCGGAAGGCAATGCCATCACCTCATCTCCCTTGCGGATAATACCCGAAGCCACCTTGCCGCAGAAGCCGCGGAAGTCAAGGTTGGGGCGCAGTACATACTGCACCGGGAAGCGGAAATCATTCAAGTTATGGTCATTATCGATGTGTACGGTTTCAAGGAAATCGAGCAAAGAAGTACCGTTGTACCAAGGCGTACGGTCTGATTTCTCCACTACATTGTCGCCGTCAAGCGCAGAAAGCGGAATGCAAGTCACATCGGGAATGCCCAGCGGAGCGATAAACTTCTTGTATTCGCCTACAATCTCATTGAAGCGTTCTTCGGAGAAATCCACCAAGTCCATTTTATTTACGGCAAGCACCACGTGCTTGATACCCAGCAAGGACACAAGGAAAGTATGGCGGCGTGTCTGCGTAATGACACCCATGCGGGCATCTACCAGAATAATCGCCAAGTTGGCGGTAGAACCGCCGGTAATCATGTTGCGCGTATATTGTTCGTGTCCCGGAGTGTCGGCAATGATAAACTTACGATTATTGGTGGAGAAATAGCGGTATGCCACGTCGATAGTGATACCCTGCTCCCGTTCCGCCTTCAAGCCGTCCAGCAACAAGGCGTAGTCTATGTGGTCACCGGCATTACCCATACGCTTGCTGTCACGCTCCAACGCATCCAACTGGTCTTCGTACAATTTCTTACTATCGAACAACAGACGTCCGATAAGCGTGGACTTTCCGTCATCCACCGAACCGGCAGTAAGGAAACGAAGCAAATCTTTCTGTTCGTCTTTATCAAGGAAAGCCTTTATATCAAGTCTTGAATCATTCATTTCTTAATTCTCAATTTTTAATTCTTAGTTTCTTAGAAATATCCCTCACGCTTCTTCTGCTCCATGCTTGCTTCTTGGTCGAAGTCGATAACGCGGGTAGTACGCTCACTCTTGGTGGTGGTCATCATCTCTTCCACAATCTTTTCGATTGTGTCGGCGCTGCTTTCCACAGCTCCCGTCAGCGGCCAGCAGCCCAACGTACGGAAACGTACCATACGCATCTCAATCTTTTCACGGTATTGTTCCGGCAGGCGTTCATCATCAGCCATAATCAGGTTACCGTCAATCTCCACGCAAGGACGCTCCTTCGCAAAGTACAAGGGGACGATAGGAATATTCTCCAGACGAATATATTGCCAGATATCCAGTTCCGTCCAGTTGCTCAACGGGAACACACGGATACTCTCTCCCTTATGGACACGTGCATTATAGATGTCCCACAATTCAGGACGCTGGTTCTTCGGATCCCATTGATGGAATTTATCGCGGAAAGAGAAAATACGTTCTTTCGCACGCGACTTCTCCTCGTCACGACGGGCGCCGCCGAAAGCCGCATCGAATTTGTACTTATCCAGTGCATGCAACAGAGCTTGCGTTTTCATCAAGTCGGTATGCACCTTACTGCCATGTGTAAAAGGTCCCACACCTGCTTCGAAAGCTTCCATGTTGCTCTCTACAATCAGGTTCCAACCATACTTCTTGGCATACTCGTCACGGAATTGAATCATTTCCTTGAACTTCCACTTAGAGTCGATATGCATCAACGGGAAAGGGACTTTACCCGGAGCAAAAGCCTTTTCGGCCAGACGTACCATCACCGATGAGTCCTTACCGATACTATACAGCATCACCGGATTCTCAAATTCCGCAGCCACTTCGCGGATAATATGAATAGACTCTGCTTCGAGTTCTTTCAAATGGCTCAGTTTATATTCTTCTTTCATTATATATTATTTCTTCTGAATTCTCGGTAAAATTAATTCCAGTAGCTTATTGACGGATTCTTCCAAACTCAATGCGGATGTGTCCAGTACCAATGCCGGATGAGCAGGAGCCTCGAAAGGTGCGGAAATGCCGGTGAAGTTCTTAATCTCTCCACGGCGCGCCTTTGCGTACAAGCCTTTTACATCCCTGCGTTCACACTCCTCAATGGGTGTACTGACGTACACTTCCAGAAAATCATCCTTTCCGATAATATTCGCCGCCATTTCGCGGATGTCATTGCTGGGACTGATAAAAGCCGCAATCGTTACAATGCCCGTATCTACAAACAGCTTGGACACCTCGGCTATACGGCGGATATTCTCTATTCGGTCCGCTTCCGTAAATCCCAAATTATTATTGATGCCGCTACGGATATTGTCGCCATCCAAAATACGGCAGAGCAATCCGCGCTTATGCAACTCACGCTCCAAAGCGATAGCTATCGTACTCTTGCCCGAACCGCTCAGCCCGGTAAACCAAATCATCACACTACGCTGCTTCAGGAGTTCTTCCTTGTCCTCGCGTGCCAGCATACGGTCGAAGATTGGATAAATATTGTTGTTATTTTCTATCATAATTCAATCAAAATGGCCAAATTAAGGGAATAAGAAATATAGAAATCAAGAAAGTGATAATATTCAGCGGAAGTCCGATACGAACAAAATCCGTGAACTTATAGTTACCGATACCCTGTACTATCAAGTTGGTCTGATAACCGATAGGCGTCGAGAAACTTGCCGAGGCAGCCATACAGATAACCACAAAGAAAGGCATCGGACTTACTCCCAACTGTGACGAAATGGAAAGCGCCAACGGAAAAGCAAGCGCAGCAGCGGCATTATTCGTTATCAATTCGGTAAAGAGGTTCGTAATAATGAAGACGGCAGCCAGCAACACTTGAGGCCCGTAATGTTCTGTCAGACCAATGATGTACTTAGCCACGGCATCCGCCACACCCGAATTTACCATCGCCTTACTGATAGCAAAAGCACAGGCAATCGTTATCAATATATCCCATGATATATATTTGGTATATTTACGGGCCGGGAAGATTTTTGTCCATGCCATTATAATAGTCGTAACAGACACAAAGAAAAACATATCCAGCTTGATATCCGGAAAAGCTTCCTTCACAGCCGGTAATTCGCCTACCGTAGCTCCGGTAATCATCAGAATCAGTAAAGCAAGTGCAAACCAACGCTTACCCTTGCTCGCAACAGGTTCAGTATCCTTGCCATTGGCAAGCATCACAAAGACGGAAGATTCCCCCCACGTCTGTACAAAAGAGTCGTCCGCCATAACAACCACCGTATCGCCTTCCCGGAAATATTCATTCTCCAAGCCCTGCGCATAACTCTGACCGTTACGCTTTATTTCTATAACCTCTGCACCGTAATGACGTTTAAAGTTGAAGTCCTTCAGTTTCTTGTTGATTCCCGGAAAACGAGCGCCCAATACAGCCTCCACCCTATGCAGGTCACTGTGTTCTTCCGGCTCGTCATCGGGCTTCACAGCATCCTTACGGACATCCGGCAGCAGCTTGGAAGAAAACAGAAACAAATAGATAATACCTGTTATCGCAATAAAAATCCCCACTTTACCAAGTTCAAACATGGTAAATCCTTCATAACCGGCATCCAGTATCATGCCATGCACCACCAAGTTTGTGGAAGTACCAATCAAAGTACAGATACCGCCCAGAATCGTTACATACGAAAGAGGAATCAGGAACTTCGTAGCCGGAAGCTTTACCGACTCCGCCCAACGCTTTATAATCGGAGCGAAAATTACAACAACAGGAGTATTATTCAGAAAAGCGGAGATAAAGGAAATTGTCGGCAACATTCTGAGCTGCGCCTTGAAAACAGTAGTTTTACCTTGTGGGAGGAGCTTCTTGATGAGTTGCCCCAATGCACCGGACTGGCGAATACCTTCACTGACCAAAAACAGCATCGCTACCGTAATCATCCCCTTGTTACTGAATCCTTCCAGCATTTCTTTGGGTGTCAGGATTCCTACGCAAAGGAATAACACCACAACCGAGAAAAGCACCATTCCCGGACGCATCTTGTCCAGAATCAAGGCCATCACCATGCCCAACAGCGCTAAAAGCACAAATATGATTTCAAACGTCATATATCTACGAGTCGTTATTTAATTACGCCTGGGCTCTACTATAAACCAGGGATTCAACAAATCTTCTTTATTATACCGTAAAGGCTCTTCCTTTCCGGCTTGATACACTTCCATACCGGCAGCCCGTGCAATGGCGTGCCCGGCGGCTGTATCCCACTCCATTGTCGGAGCAAAACGGGGATATACATCCGCTTTACCTTCCGCAACCAAACATATTTTGATAGAACTCCCGCTGGAAACCAATTCTACATCCGTATGACAACGCTTCATCTTTTCAATGTAGTCTTCGGTCTCGGAAGAAAGATGTGAACGGGACGCCACAATCACAAACTTATCATGTTTCTCCTGAACCGGCAAACAAACAGCCTTTGCCATTAACTCCTCCAACGACATACCACCGCGAGTTGTAATATCAGCCAGTTTATACGCTCCTAAACATTCTTCTGCAAAATAGAGTTCCTTCTTTACCGGAAGATAGATAACCCCCATTACCGGAATGGAATTGTGCACTAAAGCAATATTAACCGTAAACTCTCCATTTCGTTTTATGAACTCTTTCGTACCGTCCAGCGGGTCCACAATCCATAAAGTAGTCCACATACGCCTTTCCGTGTAGGGCAAATGCTTTCCTTCTTCGCTCAATAACGGATAAGGAGTATTACGCAGATAACCGGCAATCGTTTCATGCGCCTTTTTATCAGCAATCGTCAAAGGAGAATTATCCGCTTTCCTTTCTACCTGAAAGTCTGACGCCGGATCGTTGTAAATAGAAAGAATATCTTTACCCGCACACAGTGCTGCATCAATCGCGTCAAGTATATATCGTCGTTCCATATTGTATTCTAAAAATATACAAGGTGCAAAATTAAAAACTTTTCTACCGCCAAAAGTTTTTAATTTTGTTTTATAACTTCTTTTAAACGAAAAAGAGAAATTTATAAGTACTTTTCACAATCTTAGAAACCGATGTTTCATAATCATTTCCAGCGGATTATAAAAAAAGGCAGTAACTTCCCAGTTACTGCCCTATCTTGAAAGGAGGAAAATACCCCTTTCTTATGAATTACCAAAAAGAATTCAAATTAATTAATGCGATACAGCAGCCAAGCGCCCTGGAAATCCTGACGGTTAGGGTATTTAGCTTTGAAAGCGTCACGAGCATTGGCAGCCGAGTTTCTGTCTGCATATGTGCTTACAATCACACGATACATCGCTGCTTCTGCATTAAATGCAATAACCGCATTGTAGCCTTCCTTATCCAAGAAGTTCTTCAGGTTTTCCGCATTCGCTTTTACGCCGAAGCTACCGCATACAACGCTATAATCCTTCAGCCCGTCAACGCCCGATACTACCGTCACCTTTTCCTGACGAATTGTGCCTACCGGTGCACTTTCCACCACCTTAGCCTCTACAGGAGCGCTAACTACAGGAGCAACCTCCTCTACCGGTGCGGCAGTCTGCGGCTCTGCCAGTTCCTGTTGTTTAGCTTTTTCATATGCTTTCTTATAAGCGCTTTCACTTGACTTACAAGAAGAGAATGCCAGTACAATACATACTCCCATTCCTAACACTGCCAGTTTTTTCATCTTTTTCTTTTATTTTTTGTTAGTAACTATGTCTATTCTCAAATTACACTCAATACTTACGAAAAACATATTTAGTTCCTTCATAGTTCAATCGCATCTTCTTGCCTGTCAGTTCTTCCACCTTAAACGTCCTTTCGCCGGTATCTCCCCAGCCAAAGAATTTCTTATAGCTTTCCGAATTCACCAACTCCTCATGCGCAGCCTCGTTTCCGGAACTGTTATCCGGCCACAAAGTTATAGAAATTTCATCATCTTTCAACTTATAATAACCATAAAAACCTTCATAGTTTCCATTTTCATTCATACAATATGCCAGAAAACTACCTTTTTGAAAACCATAGAAAATACTGTCTACTTTCTGTACTTTACCGTCGGAATACTGATATTCGCGCAACTGCCATTTTCCTACCCAGTCAGAACCTCCGTCATTCATGCAAGACGTCAGTCCCGGTGCTATACACATCAAAAGTAATAGTATTGTCCCGTTCAGCAATTTTTTCATATACCACTTTTTTATTTAGGGAACAAAAGTACGCCGAACCGCTTATCTTCCCCCCTCCAATGCCGTTAAATATAATTAAAATCTACATTTTGTCGTTTTTCATGGCACATATTTCTAAAAAACAAGAATTATTGAACAATCATTCAAAATATTTTGTTAGCTTTGTCATATTAGACCTAATAAAAAGAAAGGAGTATTATTATGAAAGGATTAAATGTTTTAGCAGCGTTTTTAGGTGGTGCAGCAGTGGGCGCAGCCATCGGTGTTTTGTTTGCCCCGGAAAAAGGTGAAGATACGCGTCATAAGATTGCAGAAATCCTTCGCAAAAAAGGTATCCGGTTGAACCGTAATGAAATGGAAAACCTCGTTGATGAGATTGCCGCAGAAATTAAAGGCGAAGCAAACGAATAAATCAAACCACATTTCAAAACAAAGCCACTATGTTTGCAGATGACAACAGTATTGAGAATATCCAGCAGCTATTTTTCGATTTCAAGAAATATCTGGAACTACAAAAAAAATACACCCAGCTGGAAGTAGCGGAAAAGCTGACCATATTGCTTTCCACACTTATACTCGTGTTACTGGTCGTCATCCTCGGCATGGTGGCTTTGTTCTATCTATCCTTTACCCTGGCCTATATATTAGACCCCATAGTAGGCGGATTAATGGTGAGTTTTGCCATGATAAGTTGTTTCCACATCCTATTGATTGCACTAATCGTCATATTCCGCAAGAAATTCATTATTAATCCAATGACCAAATTCATTGCAGGATTATTCATAGATAACGACAAGAACTAAAATATCATGGATATGAATGAAACTTCCAAGACAGAGATTCTCACATTAGAAGACCTTCAACGCCAAAGAGCCGAAGCCTTAGAAGAGTTGCGTGCCCAAAAGCAGGTCATGTCCGATACCGCCCGTAATTTATTCGCCCCTATTGCTCCTGCAGCAGACAAAGGAACAGCTGTCATGCGGGCATTTAATACCGGCATGGCAATATTCGACGGAGTAATGCTTGGAATAAAGTTGATGAGAAAAGTCAGAAAAATATTCAGACCAAGAGGTTAAATCCCTATCACTTGTCCGCCAATCACACCTGCAATAGCGCTTGCCACTGCAATAATCACTTTCAGAATCTTATCCCAAACCGATACTTTGATACTCATAATTTTCATTTTTTAATCATTAAACACTAATAACTCATTACTATCATACTTTACACGACTTATCCCAGCGGATTATCTTTCTCTCCGTCATCAGGTAATCCATCACTGCCACCGGAGGAACTGCCATCAGTTGCCGTTTCCATACATTTCTCAAATTCTACTCCTTGCAATAAAGCACGGGTAGTACCCATAGCAGCGGGACGCGTATATTCCGGAGTAAACTGGCAACGTAACGCTGTCACCTGACTCGGATTTACATCTTCCGCTTTCTCCGTACCCTTACCTCGTGTACGAGCCTTCATGGTAAATGTACCCAAACCATTCAACCGCACCGTACGGCTATTTAGCAGATACATCCGCATTGTCGACATCAAGTTTCGGATTACATTCTGCACATCACCCGGCGTCAATGAAGATTTCTCGGCAATATTCTCTGCCAATAACTGCGTATCTACCGTTTTTCCCACTTTTTTCAGGCTCAAGTGCCATGTCTTCACACCTTCTTTTGTTGCAATTTGCGACTGTCTCGCATAATAAAATAGAGGCATATTATCTCTCCTTTACATTTTAAATTAAACATCTTTTTTAAAATCTCATTTCGTTGATCAACGATGCAAAGGTGAGAATATATACAGGCATAAACAAAGAAAACAGCCCCGCTGGAGCTGTTTTCTGAAAATGATTTATAATATGCTTATTTACTATCTGTTATATACTTCCGGTTTTACAGTTCATCTACCACATAACGTTCTATATTGCGCGTCTCCTTACTAAAGGGAACCAAAAAATTCAAGAAGCCATAACGAACTTCATCATTGGGAAACTTCAATGTGTAAAGTCTGTATGCCTATAGGCAATTTACGCATTTGTTCCATTCTATTTTTTTAGAAGCTATATGTAAATATACAGTTTTTCATTTACAAGCTCTGAAACAATTAATAAAACCAGCCGGAATCACTTTAAAAAAAGTAATTCCGGCTGGTTACACATCAAAAGGATATTGATTCTTAAATTTGTTATTAGTTCAATCCAACAGATTAGTCCTCATTGATTGTACAGATGCTGACACGATTCCAGTCAGCTTCTTCAAACATATTACCTACACCCTGACCTTCCGCAGTGATGCGATTTGCAGCAATCTTGTATCTATTGATAAGCAAATTCTTAACAGATTCTGCACGTTGCTTGGCAATACGGGCGTTCACATCGGCATTTCCTTCCGGCGAAGCGTAACCTTTGATAGATACGGTTGCATTTTTATGATTCTTCAGATAAGTAGCGATACGTTCTACGTTAGGAGTTTGTGAAGACTCTACAGAAGTTCCGCCCTGACGGAATGTTACAACTGATTCCAAAGTTTTCTTGTTATTGGTAACAGTTTCCGTAATTACTTTCGGAGCCTGGTTCTTGCAATCATTCAGAGCGGTTTCCAGCTCTGCAGCTTTTTGGTTGGCATCTTTCAGTGCTGCCGCATTGTTGTTAGCCTCCTGACGCAAGTTGTTAATCTGCTCATTCAGAGCATCTATTTCCGATTGATTATACGGCTTCACGAAAGTAAAGTAACGCTTACCGTTACTACAATTGAAGTGATACTTCAGTCCGGCTGTAAACTCCCAAGCTGCACGATTGGCGTTGAAACATACATTATCTGTTCCATCCGCACTCATGTCATACACTAAAGCAGGTTTGAAAGCCAAGGTCCACGCCTTTTCTTCACCCAGATTAAAGTTAAAGTTAAGACCCAATTTGCTTGACATACTGTTAAGATCACTTGCACCGTTTACGGCATAATGCAACCAACCGATACCGGCAACAGTTTCTACTTCAAAGAATCTTGGAGCACCTGTATAACCACAGAACAGGTTATTCAGATTCAATGTGCTCAGTAAGCTCAGATTAGTGTTATCAAATGCTGTTTGGCTTGAAGTAGTGTTTATGCTTGTCATCGCTTCAAACCCCAATCCTAATACCGGAGTAACTTGTTTATTCAAGCCCACTCCTAATACAGCTCTCATATCTTTGAAAAAAGCACTGTGAGTAAGAGGAGTAGTTCCACCTGCATTAAAACCTACTGACCAATTGTCTGTAAACTTGTTCCCTACTACAGCTTTCTGCGCATTAGCGGCTACAACAGCCATACATAATGCAATACTTACAATAATTTTTCTCATGTCTGTTTATTCTTTAAAATTCGGGGCACGAAAGTAGGAATAAAACAACATAATAGCTAATATTTAAAACTTAAAGTTAACAAAAAGAACAATGTTTCCTACTAATAGAGCAAAATATCAGTTTTATTATTCTATTAAGTTAGCGTCCAATTTTGACGTGTCCCCCAAGGAAAGCCGCCACAAGGCGGTTTCCTAATAAATAACGTCAAAAAAGGATATTGATTTTTAAGATTTATTGTTAGTTCAATCCGATAGTCAAGAGTAATAAATGTTCATAATCCCTACGTCCTTTAACAATTTCGCTGAAAAATTTCTTGAAATAAGCCAGCACAGACACACCCTGAATCTTACATGTGGAGATGATGGTATGATATACCGCTGAGACGCGGGCCATCCTGTCACTTCCGAAGAATAAAGAGTTCTTCCGCTCACCCACCAAGGGACGGATAAAACGTTCGGCAATGGAATTGTCGATTGAATAAGAGCCGTCATTCAAGTAGGCGAACAGCTGAGTCCAAAAAGTATCCATATAATTTATGGCCTTCTCCATCAACTCTCCACGGGGCGGATGACCGTCACTGAGCAAGACGTCAAGCTTACTGCGTAACTTTATGATTATTTCTTTGGTCTTCAAACTATTCCGGCAAAGCCTTATCTGTCCGGGGGACAACCTACCTTCATCATACTCCCGCTCCAGTTTGTAAAGCTCACCTATCAGCTCCAATATGAAAGCGGCATCCTTATCATCGCCCTGCTCCAATGCATACTTGAACTTAGCACGGGCATGAGCCATGCAACAGAGATGCTCCATATCGACCACATGGTCATCCAGATACATATAGGCATTGTAGCCGTCTGACTGAAGGGCTTTCACCTGACTGTCTCCCAGAATATACTTCAAGGCATCACGTCCTCTGGAACCGTCCTCGTAGCAATAGATAATATCACTGTTGTGACAAACCATATTGTCGGCACTCATGGTACGGTAAGAAAGTCCCTGACGATAAAGACGGGCATCTTTTGATTTTGTCTCAACGTCCTCTCCCCGAGCAGAAGCCTCACCGGACTGCGGCAGGGAGGACCCCAGATTACCGGCCAGCCGTTTATAATCGTCACGCTCTTTTTCTGCGGCCATGGCAGCCTTCTGCAAAGACAACAGTTCGTCAACCTTGGACAGCAGTTCATCTATCCGGGCCTCGTCACGGCGGATATGTTCAGCGTCCTGCTCACGGGCAGCCATCAGCGCTATTATCATTTTTGATTTTTCATCAGGGGTCATATCTGAATATGGGTCTGCAAAAGGTGCCGGAGTCTCCTCCCGTCCCTTAAGCTTCCTTGCGGAAGAAAACAGTTTCATTCCAGCAAGAGAATGACATCCTGCCAGTTGATTGAATAAATCTTCTCATCACCATCATAGGTTACATACAGAAACTTGTATCCGGGCCTGAAACGTCTCTCAAACATGCTGTAAGACATTTGGTCATAACTGAACAAACGAACCAGACGTAAATCTTTGGACATCACGATAAAAACATCGCCGTCTTCCGGTTCACGGTTCAACCGCTGATGGATGATGGATAAAACCTTGTCATATTTACAGCGCATATCGTGGAAATCACAAACAAAGAAAAAGCGGTTTAGTCCTGTTATATTCAACATAAGCCCTCCAGTTTCTCTAACAGGCTTTTCAAACCTGCGTAGCTTAAATTTTTCTAACTGATATGAACACCATTGCTCATGCGGATATCAACATGGATTCGAAGTTCGGTAGGCGAAGAAAGCCAGGTATCCACTTCCCGATTTTGTTCCGAGATTGGGGAAGGAATTTCATGCATTTCCGATTCCGGTGAGGGAACACCCAAAACCTGAACAGGAATTATCTTCTTTCGGGTATCCTTGTACCATTTTGCAAACAGGTTATAAGGAACTTTGTTGGACATACAGAATTTCTCAATCGAAACACCAGAGGGGAGGTTTTCCAATTTATAGCGCACAAACAGACGCTCAAAATCATTGTAACTATACATAAACTTTGCTTTTGATTTAACGAAAGCAAAGTTCTGCCTGCTATTTCGTTTATCCTATACGTCATTTTTGGACGCTAACTTTTTATTCATATTGAATAAAGTAACTATATCCCAAATATCACTTTATTATATTTTGTTGTTTCAAGTAAGTCTCGTGCAAAGGATAATATCTATACATACAAATAATGTAAATTACGGCTAAACCACCAATAACCGTAAAAAAATACACCCAATGATCTACCGGTAACCACAATAATCCTGCTACTATCAAAAATTGCAATACCATATAGATAACAGACACCACCACATGAGGTATCCTTAGTTCATTAGCCATTAACTGATATAAATGCTTACGATGCGGTAAGCCTATGTTCTCATGCAACATCAACCTGTGAAAAATTGTCAATACGCTATCCACTCCATATACTGACAGCAATATAATCCAACTAAAATCCCCTGTTTGGATAATCAGCTTTCCTAGCAAGAATAATAAAATAAAAGCAATACTTACCGACCCCACATCACCTGCAAAACATCGTGCTTTCTTTCTGAAGTTGAAGAAACAAAAAACCAGTACTGACATTATTACTGTATAAATCAGTTCTTGTTCCACAAACGGAGTAACTTCCTCATTGATATAAGCCAAAGACAGCAAAACTACCAATGAATAACCTCCAGTTATCCCGTTAATACCATCCATAAAGTTATAAGCATTAATAATACCTATACATATTATCAAAGCTATAATTATCCACCACCAAGATAAAGAGAATAATCCCCATTGGTAGAACATCAAAGCCATAGCCGAAAAATGGAACACCAATCTTAATTTCTGAGATGTGGAACGAATATCATCTATGAAACTAATAATAGCCACAAAAGTCAATGCTAACATAAACCATGGATACTCAAATCCACTCGTCAGAAAATATACCAATGCCCCGAAATAAAAGATAACTCCCCCACCACGCAGGGTTATTCGTGTATGACTGCTACGCTCATTAGGTTTATCAATGATATTATACTTATCCGCGACTTTAAAATAAAAAAGTTCTGCTAAAAATAGCAGAACTAAAATAATTAAATAATACATCATTTTATTATCTCTTTGTTAGAAAAACATCAAAAGTTTATTCGATTCTAAAGTTTTCCAATACATTTGTCGGCTTCCAACCTAATTCTCGTATTGCCTTTTTATTACTAAAAGTTAAGGACTCTGTTATTTTTTTCAATTTAGAAGTATTGATTGGAGCCCTTTTCCCAAGAACATTACCTAACAATGCCATACACTTAGCTATCCAATACGGAACTGATATCGGCAAAGACTTTCTCAACTGCTTACAAATAACTATTTCCAGTTCTCTAAATGTAGGTTGGTAACTGTCACAAACATTATAAACGCCTCCTTTTTCTGTTAACAAAGGGACTAATGTGGCAATATCCTGTACCAGAAGCACGCTCTTACGGGCTTTTCCTCCAGCAATGCTCATATATTTCCCACTACGAATTCCATTTATCATTGCTCCCAAATTACCCGGTGGATTAGGACCTGCAATTAAAGAAGGACGAATAATGCCTAACACCACCTCATTTTTACTACACCACTCTTGCAGAAACTCTTCTGCAAGACGCTTACTCATAGCATAAGGAGTTTTTCCATTTAAAGGATGTTCTTCTGTAATATTCTCACCAAAATCACACCCATAGACAGCAACTGTAGAAACAAAGACAAATGCTTTGGGTATTCCTGTTCTTTCCAATGCTGTACAAAGATTTTTAGTTCCTTGTAGATTCACATCGAAAAACAGTTGTTTCTCCTTTTCCGTTTTGGGTATCGAATGAGCTTTTCCGGCAGCATGTAGTACGATATCATATACTTCATTAAAAGCAGGGATCTCCTTAGCAATATTTATGGTATAATTATCACCAGGCATCAGCCCTACTGTTGTGACATCATACATATTCTTTAAAAGAGAATATATACTATTTCCCAAAAAACCAGAAGAACCTGTAAATAAAAGCCTCATAAATTTATAACTTTTTCAACTAAATAACTCACTATTGTAAGCACTCAATTTAGGGCATCCCCCCCTTTGTTAGGGCACTTTTCAGTGCCCTAAACCGTTTTTTGTTAATTAATTAGTTTTGAATTTAACATTAGCTGGTAGCCAAAGTGATTTTGTCAGAAACCCTATTAACATAATCCCTGCATCCGTTAAAGATATTTTTGAAAAGAGTTCCGATGAAGTTCCAAATAGAACTGCCATGAAGCTTTACCGTTCCTATTACATTGTGATAAGTTGCAGCCATCTCAGCGCCGGCATCACTGCCATAATGAAATGAATTATTACGCTGGGTAGTCAGCTTTCGAATAGTTCGCTCAGCAAGATTATTGTCTATCGGCAGTCCACCATCATCCAAGTAAGCAAATATCTCTTTCCAGAACCGATTCAGATAATAAAGACATCTCCATCACTTGACTCCCGGTGAAGTCACTCGCGAATGATAGACAACACACGACTGTGCTTACAACGCATATCGGTAAAGTCACGAACATAATAAAAATGATTGAGACCGGTAACACTCAGCATAAACCCTCCAGTTTCTCTACCATCCGAACTAAATCCCGGTAGCTTAAATTCTTTTGAGATAAATGCAATCCATTGTTTATGCGAATGTTACGGACAGGATTGTCATTATCGCTTTTTGATACTGTCTGAGGCTGATC
Source organism: Bacteroides propionicigenes (assembly GCF_018390535.1). Taxonomy (GTDB): domain Bacteria; phylum Bacteroidota; class Bacteroidia; order Bacteroidales; family Bacteroidaceae; genus Bacteroides; species Bacteroides propionicigenes. The sequence continues at coordinate 298,637 of NZ_JAHBBW010000004.1, forward strand.
AATAGGCTTGGATTTTTCCTCATGGTTAATCACAGGAACGCCATCAATCCGGACTTCAACTACTTTTTTGCGAGTATCCTTGAACCATTTCTGAAAGATGTTATAAGTAACATTGTGCTTAACACTAAACGATTGGAGAGATTCTCCATGAGGAAAAGACTCCGTCTGGTACTGAAAGTAAAACCTTTCAAGATCTTCACTGCTATACATAATTCTATAAATTGGGTTGGCAACGAAGATAGAACTTTCAATTAATAGCCAGTTTTTGACTACTTACTAGATTGTCCATAAGATAATTTTTAGTATTTAGTGTTGCCTATCTGAATTAATATCTTCTTTGATACAATATTCGCGTAATAAGCAATTATTAAACCTAAGATTATGACAAACGAATACTCTAAATAGTGACCATAACTTAAATCCCATCCACAAATAATCCATTTTTTATGGTTTAATATATCTCCAATGTATATGTTTGTTAGATAGGACTCCAAAGAAATCATCCCAAGAAAATTCAATGGAAATTGTATATTTGAAAGATTTTCTATTAGATAAACCAACACTATTACAAATGGTAATACAACAATCCATTTACAAAAAGAATTTGGGAACAAAAAAGAAGATAGGCCAAAAACAATCATGCTTACAACAGTAAGAAGCCCAAAGTTTATTTCTTTCCCTTCTTGAACATATTTTGCTATTGCCATTCCTATCAGAAATGATGGCGACCTTTTCAATGCATTGCTACCATACCAAAACCAGGTATAATTATCATCCTGACATAGTATCATTAGGGCGAAACTTATAATTGCAAGATAAAGCCATTTGAATCTCGCATTATATAACATAATATATAAAAGAGGAGAAAGTAAATAGAGTAATATAATTAATGAAACATACCATGCACCTCTTCCATTAATCCACCATGATAAGTTTGAAAAATGTAATAATGACTCATACAAGGACATGTCCTCAAAGAAAAACTTATAAATGTAATAACATACAGACAATATTGTAAATGGTTTGTATATTCTTAATACTCGTTTTATGTACCACTCCTTAAGAGATTTACCACTGTCAAATATATTTATATTCGATAACGAGCAAGCAATTCCTATACCAGAAAGTAATAAGAAAATGTCTACACCTATTTGTCCATTATTTACAATTTTGCTAAGAATGCCGGGCATCTTTACGTTATTTCCATATGCATGACATATTATTATAAGAAGTGTCCCCACTCCCATTAAAGAACTTCTTAACAAACTGATTTTCGACAAATTAAATAGCATACTAAATTATAGAAAGTGTCATATTACTAATGAAAGATATCTAAGATATATAATTAATTACCTTTTCAAAGATTTCATGCAATCCAAATTTTGACTCCCAACCTAGGTTTCTTAATTTCCGAGTCGATAAGCGTAACTTAGAAGCTGGAGCATATCCCATATTATCATTTAACTCGAAACGGACATTTATATTTGGATTGAAATTATCACGTAGATATTCTGCCATTTTACATGCAGAGATATATGTCTCTTCATTTGCCACATTATAAGCTTCTCCTGAATTGCCTTTTATAAGAATATAAATGATGGCAGAAACACAATCTTCTGTGTAACAATAAGGACGTGCAGATTCACCTGTAGTATGTAATACAATATCCTTTCCTTGTGCAGTAAGTCGTGCAAATTGTGCTATTATTCGATTATCGTCTATCGCAAAACCAGCACCCGTTGTTTGAGTAAGTCGAGCGACTTTAACTGGCACATTATATTCATCGGCATAAAGGCAACAAAGATTTTCTGCAGCGCGTTTTGCCATTGGATAACTACTTCTCACAGACATTGGATCTAAATATCCTTGTACATCTTCTGTCACAGGCTCGTTATCATCAATAATTGTGCCATAAATTTCCAAAGAAGAAAGAAAAACAAACCCTTTGATATCTGAACTAGCAGCATATTTAAGTAACACTTTTGTTGTGTCGTAAATGAATTCTGAAGTTTCAACAGGATGCTTTATAAAAAAAATACTGGCAGTAGGTGCCGCACAGTGAATAATATAATCAACGCCCAAAATTTCAGAATAGTCAAATTCAATTAGATTACCTTCAATAAAATCAATATATGGAATCTCTTCATCTGTAAATTTTAGTTTTGCTTTAGCGCAATTTCTAACAGGAGCAGTAATCCTAATTCCCAAATTCAATGATAGTAAGGTGTGAATTAATGAAGATCCAATCAATCCTGAAGCTCCAGTTATGAGAAATTTTGTCTGCTTCAGTTGCGAAGTAAAGTTGTGTAGATTCATATAATCAGTATTTTATAATATGCTTTATTGTTGTAGCCTGGTCTGCTATGAAAATTTCTCCTTGATAAAAAAAACAGCTTCAGGTTCACTGACACTTGTATTGTTTAAATCTATATTCTTGACAACCTTTTCTTTATTTATATCAATCACATCAATACCTTGATAACCTAATGCTGAATCCCCATATGGGACAAAGATACTGTCGTCATTAATGCACATACCTTGTTGAATTGCATGGGCATTATCAACAATTAATCGAGATATAGAGTCTTCAATGCAAAGAGAAACTAATTCTTCCTGTAAAGATGGAATATCAAATTTTGTCAACTTGAGTCTTGCTCCGGCACCATTTTCCTGATTATAAGGAATTGCATAATCCCAACCAACTATCCACAAATAACCATCTTTTTTTGAGATCAATGCATCCGGACAACACCCAATTTCATTAGTAGTAGGGAGTACTATGGTTTGAACGAGGTTCAAACTCCATACATTATTATCATTCAAAATTCGGTATACCCAAATATAGCTTTCCTTTTCATCGAGACCAATTAATGCTCCACTAATATAAATTACAGGAAAAGAATCATCCGAATCATATTTCTCTATTCCAAAGCAAACTGTGTCACAATGCTTAATAGGAGAAGAATCTCCTACCACTTTACCTATATACTTCTTGTTTTTTAAATCATATATATCGCAAATCATCTCTGCAGTAAACTGAAAGAGATAGTCACCAAAAGCTGCTGCACCTTGCTGAGAGAAACTTTTGGATTGCTCCATATAATCTACAATGACAATATCTGAAGGAAATAAAACAGTTCTAATTGGGATAACAGAGAGAAATAAAAATAAAGAAAATATCATTTTTTTCTTCATCTTTATAATCCAAAAATTTGTTGATTTTCATGCACCTCTACCATCGCTCTAAAAATAAAGAAATCCGTCGGTGTTGTAATCTTAATATTTTCCATAGGACCGATGATAGTATTCATCTTATGCCCATAGTGGCTCATTAAAGAGCAAGAATCAACATAGTCATGACACCCAGCATTCTGTGCTTTTTGGTGCGCATCTAAAATATCTTTAAGTCTAAAGCATTGTGGGGCTCTTGCAATTAAAGAATTTGCCCTCATTGGTATTTCTAGAGAGTCATCATCTTGTTTTATTACAAATGTTTCTGTTGCAGGAATACAAGTGATGCAATTTCCTTTTTCTATGGTAGTAATAATACATTCCGAAATTGTCTGCTCTTTAATTAGAGGGCGTACTCCATCATGAATTAAAACATTACAGTTCTCCCCATAAGTATTCTTTGCTATAGTAAGACCATTATAAATTGAGTCTTGACCAGTTTTCCCCCCAGGCACGACGGCACCAACCTTACTTATCTCAAATTTTTTTAATTGTTTCATCAAGAATGAAATCCAAGGCTCAATACAAACAACAACAATGCCATCTATTTCTGGATGGTTGTCGAATAGTTCAAGAGTGTAAATGATAACAGGTTTTCCATTAAGTTCTAAGAACTGTTTAGGTTTAGACACTGTCTTCATTCTCAATCCAGAACCACCCGCAAAAATAATTGCAATATTTTTCATTTTTTGTCTATTTTTAAATACCAAAGACCTTTATATACTTTAAAAGAATTTTTCAAATCAATAAATTTTATTCTGCTATACCTTCCAGACATATTTTCATAGACATCATCAGGAACCTTCATATAATCTCCGTATATTTTTTTCATGTAATGATCATATCCTACAGGGATTTTCACAGACACCCCTTCAAACAGAATCTCTGTGGTATCAAACACATGCCTGTCATATTCACGAAATAACCCCTTGAAAGATGATACTGTTTCCTTGACAATATTAGCAGTATAAAAATCATATCTGGTCATTTGCTTCTGATGATAAGTCCAGAGTTTATATCGTAATTTTTGAGACTTTATCATTCCCAAGAGTAACATAACTGGATACCTAAGCATTCTTCCTTGATTATTCGGTAACCTCTGGCAGTTGAATACAGAATACATAATAGAATGATAAATCTGAAATGCCCTTGACAATCTTCCGTCAGGACACCCTTCAAAAGGAATAACATCAATATAACAACCATGGTATATATCCTCATTTTCGGAATGAAACTGTATAAAAGTTGTTTTTAAATCAACAAGGTTCATAGCTGTATGATGATAATTATGAGAACGATCAGTTCTCACAAGTGCATAATGATCCGTATCAGCTATCGTGTTCCAAATTTTATACAAACTCTCATAATCCTTTCGGGGCATGAAAACATCTAAATCATCATCCCATGGAATGAAACCGCCATGCCTTACAGCCCCCAGCATTGTTCCGCCACCACACCAATAATTTAAGCCATTATCTTCACATATCTTCTTAAAGTACATGAAAATTTCAAGAAGTTTATCTTGTAACTGACGTATTGTGACATCGTTTGCCAAAACATAATTGCGATATTTATCAATATTATCCATTAATGTTAAAAAATGAAGTTATACTCTGTTTAAATCTATACCATAAAACAAGGAATAAAGAAACATGGAATGGCATTAATTTCATTCTATCATAGTCCTTTCTTAAATTCTTTAACAATATTGAAGGATTATGAATTATCTTTTTCAATTCCTGACGATATCCATGTCCAAAATTTGCTCCTACAACATTTGCTCCATGTTGCCTATAGAGAATAGTTGGTTCATCAATGTACTCATAAACTCCCTTTTTAATAAGGATATACTCAACCCAATTATCATGACCACCCATAATATTTTTAAATTGTCTATAAGGAAGTACTAATTCCTTCGCTGCCTTATTAAACATTTGTGTGCAACCATAAGAAGCATGTCTATTGGTCCATTGTTTATAGAAACTTTTTGTGTATTCAGGATGACGATTATCTGCTTTCCAAAGAGATGCAGACAAAATATTTAAATTCGAATCAACAAGGGTCAGGTCAGTAAAGACACCAATTCCGATAGTTTCATCATGGACAGATTCTATCTCTCTTATACGTTGAAAAGTCTTTTCCACTTTATCGTTATTCCAAACGTCATCCTGATCACAAAACATGTAATAATCTGCATCTACAACAGAAAGAAGATACATAAAGGATTCTCCAGCTCCCATGTTTGATGGACATGAGATGTCTATTGAAATTTGTTTGGGGAACTTTGAGGCATATTCATCTAAAACTTTTATAGTACTATCTTTTGAGCCATCGTCGCGAATATACAAATGCCAATCCTTATTAGTTTGAGATATAATTGACTCTATCTGTTCACCAACAAATTTCTCTCCATTATATGTAGATAATAGAATTGCAATCATATTATATCAATATTATTTTTGAAAGTTTTCAATTGATTTTCAAAGATATTTTGAGGAAATATACACTTGATTGTTTCAAAACTCAGACGTTTTCCTTTAAATTTTTGACAGAAATTAGTTATAACTGATTTTGCATTCAAATCCCCTTCAGCAATATTTATCCCAAGTGGATATTGCTCAATCATCTCGTATTGAGAATTTTTTTCAAAATAAAAATTAATAATTGGTTTTCCTGTGGAAATCAAATCAAGTGTTTTACTTGGAAATTGTATTGTATTTCTATTTCCAATACTCAAAAGAATATCGTACTTTTCGCATATCATTCGACCATACTCCTCAGACGAAACGAATTCATATCTATTGATATTTTTAGGCAGATTAATGAGCATATCTTCACACTCTCCTTTTTTAATAAATAAATCTGTAACGCTGTTTGTAATTTGTGATATAGTATTCAACATGAATTGAGGGTTACGGATATCCCTGTATACAGCCCCAGCATATACAAATTTTACCTTTTCATTAATATGTACATTTGATGAAAAATCTTTATACTCTTCATTCAAGGTGAAATTCATGCATACTAATTTTGAAAGAGGAATTGAAAGTGCACTCTTTGCATATTCATACATCTCGGGGCACATTAGATTAACATCTGCATGAAGATAGAAACTCTTTTCCGTTTTTTTGAATAATTTATTCCATAATCCCTTAAATAATTTATACCTGTAATATACATAGTTTGTAGTATATGGATCAGTCACAAAATTCACCCACCTAATATTAGGATGCTTCTTCTTAAATCTCATTGCTGCAAACTGTGTGAATACTGTATTAGAAACGCTGATTACACAATCAATTTTCTTTTTAGAATGAAGATTCTCAAGCACATTGTAATACGAACTACTCTCCCATGAATTTGCATTTGGATTGCATATTTGTGTCATTAATAATTTATGAGCATTAATAAATGCTAGAATAATTGTAACAACAACCTTGTTTTGATTCTTATTACAAAACATTAATAACTTATGCCATATACTAGAAATATATAAAATGTTTTCTTTATTAACAAATTCAGTATGTTCTTTATACGTCTTTGTTATATAGTAAAAATTACACACACAACTCAAAGCTTTGATATACTTATCAATAACCGCAGATGGTGCACCCATATCAGGATAGTACATAGTACTCATTACCACCACATTTTTCTTTTGCTTCATAGTATTGAAAAAAATGTTCGATATTCCAGAAATTTACCATCCCATTCGTCATTTGTAATCAAATAAAACCACATATAAATATTAATGGCTAACATTAATCCGATGAGGCATTTTCTAATAAATCCTATTTTTATATTTTGATATACTAAAGGAAATGCCGCTATTGAAAAAATATCGAAATAATAAGCCAATCTAGCAATAAGCAACATTATTGAGGCAAAAGGAAGGATAACGAAACTGACCATAGACATAAATACTAACTGTCTTCTTTTTTCTATAATCTTATCATTACATAAATAAAAAATAGAAAGAATAAAAGGAAAATATTCAAAAACACGCCTGATACCAAATTTCATGCCATCTTCCATCAAATATTTATCACTATATTCTGATACGACATTTATTACCATAAACTGTTGGAATAATGATTGAGTAAATGAACTAGAAACCCATGCTATAATTACCAATATGCCCATTGTAATACCTAACAATTTATCATTTTGCATTGGCAAAAAACACAAAAGTAAAAAAGGTATCATCACAACAGAACTCATATGCAAAGTTGTAATAACAAACAATAAACCAATAATGGGTAAAATTTGATCAAGATTTATATTTCGTTGTGGGAGGGTATTCTGTAGTTTTTTACTCTGACCATAAACAACAATTTGAGATTGTTTTGAAATACTACATGTACTTACAGACTCATTTTTGGTGCAGAGTTTATCTATTTTCATAAATATGTTTACACAAATTGCCATAACAAATGATTGGCCAATCATTGACTGCTGTAATATAAATAAATTAAAATTAAAGACATAGATTGACGTGGCAAACCAATAATATTCTCTTGGAACATATCGCTTAATTAAGCGATAATATGTATTACAAATAAAAACAGATAATAAACCAAAAAAAACGATATATCCTAAAGGGGAAAAGCACTTCATAAAAAATGCCCAGCCTTGTTCTTTTGTAAATTCTAAGTCAAAAATAATCGTACTAAACGTTATAGATTCATTATATTTAAAATCAGCAACATAAGTCAAATAATCAGTACCAAAATCATAACGTAGCGCGGAAAAAATACCCAATATAAAAAAAGACACAAACAACCCATATCGAAACCTTCTAATAGAAGCAAGCCACGAAAAGAAAACAGCTAAGCAACAAACAGCTAAAGCTACATACATATAAAAATAGATTAGGGAAAGGATTTAATAACAGATTGTAATCGCAGAATATTAGCGTTTTCATCGAACAATTCTGTTACTTTATTTGATTCTTTATCAATACAAGCTTTTAATTCAGAATATTCATTGTCTAAATGCACTAACTTTTCACAAAATGCAGAGAAATTATTTATTGGATATAGCATAGCAAGCTTTCCATTGCATGAATACTCCAATGATTCATCAGTTTGAGCTGCAATAGAAGGAATTCCCAAAGTTATACATTCAGCCATTGCTAAATTCGCATGAGGAATTGTAAAGTAACTAAGATTGCAATAAGACTGCTTAATAATATGACTGAGATTAAAAACGGAGGGCATACACTTAATTCTATCATCTTTTGATATTGCCAAATAAATATCATCTATATAGTGCTTCCCACGATTTAAATAATTAATTAGTTTATTTTGAGAGGATAATGGAGGTACACCAACTAGAAGAAGCCTATCTTCTGCAGAAGTACGATAAGTAGAAAAAGCCTTAATTACTTCTAACGCTCCTTTGATAATCTGAGTGCCACCAGTAAACAAAAACACTCGTTTCCCGGTCATATTTTCATTAAAAATTTGTTCAAGTGGCATATATTCAAAGCGTTTCTCCATATTAATCCAATCGTATACAATAGTAGCCTTTTTCTTAGGAAATATGGAACTACTATAACCATTAATTGCAATTATTCTATCAGAATATATATTTACAAATTTCCGAATAAAACCAAGTTGAAGAATATGTTCATTAGATGGCCAGTGCTCTCGAACATGACAAATTGTTTTTGCTCCAAATTTTTTTGCGACCTTCAAATAACCTGCAAGCATCATATTGTTAAAATATACGATATCTGGTTTAGATGTGTTCAAAATAGTATTGAATGCCCGTTGAGAAGACAATAGTCTAATATATGCCAAAATACTACCCACCTTATAAATTGGACGATTATATGGAAAGAATGACATTTTTGTAAATAAAACTACCTCCACACCTAAATTCGATAATTCTTCAACTAACGGACCATATGACTTTAGTGCAACAATAGGTTTATAACAATTTGTATCTAACGTCTTTATAATATTTAATAGGCAATAACTTCCACCACCGACACTTGAAGATTGATGTAAAAATAATATTCTCTGCATGAAAATTAAAAATTCAAGAATTTCTTTCCAATATTTCTTAGTGCATTGAGGTACATATCAACAGAATTCCAATCAATTTTTGTAGACAAAATAATCTCTATTTCATTAAGGCTATTTTTATAGAGTATCCTATTAACCATTTTAATTGGTGTTAAGAGAGTGTAAAAACGATCGTTCATTCCGACATTACCATTCAATTCAGTAATAACAACAAAAGGAATATGGAATTTTAGGCACATAACTACACAATGAAATGAGTCTGTAATGACTGAATTCGCGTGTTTTATTAAATATAGCCAAGATTCAACAGAAGAATCACCTAAATCATTATTCCAAATAAGATCTCGAGTTCTATCCTTTATCAAAGATTTTCTTTCTTTCATATTTCTAATAAAAAAACAATAAGTATAATCCCTAGAAACTTTGCCCTCATACTGATCAGCCAAATTATCAAAGAAAGAATAGGGCATCAAAAGTGTAGGGTCTGGAGCAACACTTACATTTTTTATTCCCATAGATGAAACAATATTTTTTCCTGTATTCTCTCTAACACTAATCATTGAAAAAGATTTCAGATACTTTGCTGCAATCGAAAACTGCTCTTCTGGATAAGTGATACATCCAAAACTAACTGCATAAGCAATCTTGGTTCCATCAAAATTGAAACCAAGATAATATGCCGAAGACCCATTCTTATTTCCTTCACCAGTAGCAAGAAAATATGGATTCAGAACTTGGTCACTACCTGAAATTAGAACATCAAATCCAGTAACCAAATTTGATATTTTTTTACAGGAACAAACACGTTCTGTCTGATTTAAATATTTTTTCCGGAAATTACTTAATCTTAGTTCTTTTTTTCGTTCTAACAAATATTCGGAAATTTTCAAGAATTTATATTTTCTTATAAAATTCAAGATTGTATCATCATAATTCTTTGGTTTATAATTAACAATACAGACGTCATGTCCTTCTAATTTCAAATATTCTTGAAGAGCATAAGCCTGTAAAATAGCTCCGTAGTTTACTGCCCAGTGGAATGTTAAGATTCCTATTTTCATAACAATCTATTTCAATATCTTTAAATCGGATAGTACTCTATTTGTAAACCTCTTTGCACCAGTCTTATTTAGGATTCCTGCATTCTTATAAAGAGTTATATCTCGAAATTCTTTATCTGAGAAATAATTTAGAAACAGAACTTTATTATTTGTTGAAGCCTGCACATAATCCTCGATGTATTGTTTAATAAAAGCACTATCAAAATATTCAAGCAGTGAGTTGGATGTAGGAGGTAGAACTATAACTGGCTTAAAGTTATGAGATATACATAATTCAATAAGCTTCTCCAATGCAATAACTGCCATCTTAAATCGATCTTGGTTTACTAGACTAAATCTATCATTCAAGCTGTAAAGAGAGAACTGTTTTTTCCAACTATCTATCCAAACAATAGCATCCTTGTCTATTTCCTCCTTGGTAAGAATATGGTTAGTTTGTTTTATTCTTATACCTAATTCACTAAATAAAGAAACAAGTGGAAAATATTTATATGGATTCTCTTTTATGTCGTATACTAAGCTCTTCCGCTCCATAGAAAAGTTAGGGATGCTCATAGCATCAACAATAGAATACATTTTGTCTGGGAGATATTGTTTTCCATCATCCAAGCAAGAAAAAGGACATAGTGTAATAATAACTATTGCATTGTCACTTAAAAAACTTAAATAATTAGAAAGGATAGCATAATCTCCAACAAAAGTCTGAGGAGCCATAGCCCAGTTAGCGGCCTTATTATTACAATTAGAATAATCAAATGCATATTTGGATACACTGCTACCCAAATTTACAATTTCAAGATTTAAGTTTTTTTGTTTCCAAAACTTTTCACAATCTGCAAATACTACTTCTCTATACCAAAAAGTACGTTTAATTAGTGCATTGATCCTTCTTTTTACTTTTGTTGACATGTTCATATACCAGGACAATATAATGATTCTGCAGCGACTACAAAATCTTGGTTAAACGAATTTATATATTGAACTTCTTCTTTAGTAAGGGAGAAATCTAAAATAGAAAAATTCTCTTTTAATCTATTTTTATTCTTACTTTTGGGTATAGGTATACAGCCTCTGTCAACATGCCATCTCAAAATTATCTGGCTCAATGATTTATTATATTTATTCATAATTTGCGATAAAGCTTCTTCTGCAATTTTACCTTTTACACCAAGTAATGGAGAATAGCACAATGGCATAATGTTATTATTATTTAAGAAGGAAAGCAAGTTTTCTCTAGTGCAAAGGGGGCTGAAAAAGACTTCATTAATAGCAGGAATCTCACCTGACTTTTTGATGACTTCAATATGCTTTTGAAAAAAGTTGGAGACTCCTATATATCTGATAATACCTTCATTTTTTAGACTAATTAGTTCTTCCCAAATTTCATAATAATAGCCAGGAAATGGATAATGAATAAGTACCGAGTCAATATATTGTGTTTTCATCTCTCTCAATGATATAGAGATTTTTTCTCTTACGACATCCCTTACAGTATGAAGTTTCTGATGAATAGAATTCGGGTTAAACCAAACGCCATCTAGTGGATCATCCCAATAAGAGTTATCCTGAGATATTTTTGTTTGAAAGAATAAATCTTCTCTTTCTAATCCTGTTTTTTGATAAAGTTCAGAACATGCGATACCAATTCCTGTTTCGCCTCGATAATCATCTGATGTATCAATTAATCTATATCCAATTTGAGCTGCGGCCAAAACTGTGTCTGCCATCTCTCTACCTTGCAATGGGAAAGTACCTAGTCCAATAGGAGGTACAGGCAAACCGGATAATGTTTTTAGTTCTTTCATAATTAGTTTAAACTTATTTCTTGCATTCTTGGACATTAATAAGAGATTTTGAAGTGTTCATATAAACAATATTTATTTCTATTGTCTAAATTAACTATAGCACTGTAAGCATACCAAAGAACCTAAACAACTATTTGCTTGCTATTCCTGGTTAATTCAAACTCTATCGATCTTTTGGTTAATTAAATTAAATATTTGTGTCTTATCTTCTTTTTTTAGGACAAAGACCCATCCCATAAATAATATAATCAGTTCTATCGTAAGAAAATTAACGATAAAACGTAACAAACTACCTTCTATCATATTAATAATCAAAAATGGGGCAGCAAACACAAATACAACAACAGCCATCACCGGTAGATATGTATGAACAATCAATTTTTGAAGTGAAAAATCAACATAAGACTTCATAATTAGTAAAGTCAATATTTGATTAATTACATTCGTTATGATTACAATTATAAATGGTATGTATGAAGGACATCCGAATTTTAATAAAACATAACTTATAGGCAATGATGATATCATAATTGAACCACATACAATGTTTCCAGTTTTAATTCTTCCAATTGCATGAAATGCCATATTCTGCCCACCTTCTATCACATCAAACAATGCTGATACTAGAATTATCCTTGTAAATAATACTGTCTCTGGTGGATATGTATCACCTAGCCAAATTTTTAGGATAAATTCTGATTCGAAAATTAGAGGGACAACCAAAGCCATCATTAAAAGGAGCGAATATTTTATAGCCTTAAAAGTTAAGCCATACATTCGATCAAAGTTTTCCTCAGCAAAGCTTTTCACAACCTGTGGACGTACAGCTGTGAGGAAATTGTTAATAAACAATTTAACTGCTGATTGTATTTGAAATGATATACCACTTGCTGCATTAACAATTGGTCCGAAGAATACATTCAATAGTACATTTACACCTTGATTTTGACTAACACCAGCCATCCCCCCGAACAAATCCCAAACGGAGTAGGACAACAGTTTTTTATATAAGGACTTATCCTTTATTAGCCTAAAACGGCATTCTTCATATTTACTTTTTGTATAAAACCTATAAAATAGCTGAATTACTATAGTGTTAAGCATGAGTAACAGTCCGTAGAATACCAATTTGTCAATAGGAGAAATTTGAATGAAATATGCAATTAATAATTTTGAAAAAGCTTCGTAAAGTCCCACGAAAGCATACACAGCCATATTTTCATGACTAACTAAACTCGCATTATAGGGAACTTGAGTGTAATTTATAGCCATTGTTACAATGGCAAACTGATACACCCAAAATGCTGCAGTTATACGATTCTGAGGAATAACTAATTTATCATAAAAAAAGAATAAACCAGCTGTTTCCAATATGAGAAAAACAATAAATGAAATACCAATATGTAGGTTCAGAGATGCAGAAAACACCCTTTTTAATTGATTAGTATTTCCGAGTCCAAGTTCATAAGTTAGGAAACGACTTGTAGATGCGTTAAGAGCACTATTTAAGAAAACCATCATTGATACTACACCACCGACCACATTATAAATTCCATAGTCAGTAGCACCAAGTCTCTGTAATATTATTCTAGATGTAAAAATAGTTACACCCATCACAACGAGCATCCTTATATAAAGGAATGCTGTATTTTTTGCGATTGTTTTACCTGACGTATCCATAGTCGGTTGAGATGGTAGAACCTGTCGATTCTACCATACATATAATAGTTTATCCATTGTTCTCAACTAACTCAAGTACATCTCCAATTGTTTCTGCTTTAATTAGTGGTAACAGTTTAAGTTTAATGTTGAGTTGATTTTGAATAGCATCAATTAATACGACTTGAGTAAGAGATGTAAACTGCGCCAAGTCGCGAAACTCTGTTTCAAGAGTAATAGATGAAGGATCTTCTTCGTTGAAAACACTTCTAAAAATCTCTAAAATTTTACTTTCCATAATTATATAACTTTGAATATAAATATTTTATGCTTTCCAATAAACCTCCTCATCAACTATTTGAGCAGGATTTCCACTTACCATACTAAATGCAGGAACATCAAAGGTTACACATGCGCTAGCACCAACTATCCCACCTGGCCACACATGTACTCCAGACATAATTGAAGCGCGATCACAAATCCAAGCATGTGTTCCGATCGTTACTGGCTTTGATGTTTTATATCCTTGACGTGACATATAATGATCTCCATTTGTGTCACGTATTATTACATTTCTACCTAAATAAACGTATGGTTCAAAAGTAATAGATTTTGCACATACAATTTCTATATTTACATTTGAGTCCCCTCCACCCTTTATTTCAAAAACCGCATTTTTAAAAACTTGAATATCGCATCCAGCACTAAATGTATAATTACCACCAACAATAAGCGATGCATTTTCCCTTAAAATAATTTTGGAGTATAACACATCCTTTGTACAATTACTACGCCCAATGCAAAATACACCATTTATCTTTATTTTACTACCTTTGCCTAATCTGAACAATGTATGCGGATGAAGTATAAGATAATGTCTATTTACAATACTAGCATCAATATGCTTGTTAAACAAATTGTAATTAATAGTTTTAAAGAATGTAAACCAATTCCCTTCGGAAGCACATATCGCCTGCTTTAGAAATCTTGCAATGTTCTTTAGCTTTGTCTTAGTTTGTAGCTTCTGAGATAGATATTTATCTACCAGATTCCCAAAATCAGAATAATTCAGCTCTTTATAAAATGCAGGTCTATCTATAGATGCATTAGGTTTATGAGATTGTAATAATCCTAAATTTCCGCCCAATATTGAATCAAAAGCAATTTCCTCTGTCAATAGTTGAGAAGCGACTTTCTCTTCATAAAATACTCTTCCTTTTTCCGAATTAAGTAAGACCATAGATGTGCCTAGATTATTATCATAATCTTTAGACAAGTACTTTTCTACTCCCCAGAAATCTGCAAGTGTAATATCTGCAATTCTAGGAAAACCTTTAAATTTACAGTTGTGACATGATGGACGTGCAGCTATTCCCATCCCCATGTAACATCTACGAAATGCATTTTTTTCTTTAGTTTCATAGATTACATCTCCATTCTCAAATACGATCTTTGTACATAATGTTCTCCAGCCTATTTCTTTATTCTTGTCCTTAATATAAATAACCTTTGAATGATGCTTGTTTTCAAGATGTTTGATATATGCATCCCATATCTTAGGTGAATTTACATACATACATACTAAATCAATAATTAAAAGTTTTTCATAAGGTTTTTCCAGAAAACTTCGTAATGCTGCCATTTGACACGGAGTTCCACATACCACAACTTTTTCACCGGACTTAAGAAGTTTTTTTACCTTCGCGTAAAAACCGATAGCATTACTTTGTATATATTTTGAACTACGTAATCTTTCAATGTCCTTTTTATTATTGGAGATATACTGTGATACACTCCAATCCTCATTCCATACAGCACCTCCTACAAAAGCCTTTTCTTGATAAGCTTTTTTTGCAAACGCGGAGAAGACCCCACCTGAAGTGCTATCAAATCTAACGTGAAGATTCTTATGGACAGCTGCATAACACTTTGGCTTTTCAAAATCATTCTTTTTTAAGTCGTCTATGTTTATTATGGGGCATACCTTCTCACATAAATTACATTGAATGCATGTTTCATAATTAATATGAGGATAAAGAAAACCCTCCTCATCCTTGTTAAAAGATATAGATTCATTTGGACAAATATCGCCGCAAGCATTACAACCGCAGCATTCATTTTTAGCTAATTTATCTATCATTATCTACAAATTTCAATTTTGATTTTTGGACGATCAATTTTATCGCTATTATTGAGTGGAAATTTTTCCATAAACTTGATATGAGTAGGTATCATATATGAAGGCATTTTACTTTTCATATAATTAACCATCTCTTTTGTGTCAAATTGCTCGCCTTCAATTACAAGGTATAGTTCATTTATTCCATTTGATTCACAAGCAATACAAACTAAGTTTTTTCCTATTGCAACACGTGCATGATACTCTATTTCCCCCAATTCGATGCGAAATCCTTGGATTTTTACTTGATTATCCATTCGGCAAGAATACATTATATCACCATCTCTATCTTGGAAGGTCAAATCTCCAGTATGATAGAAACGAAGATCCTCATCTTTGTATTTACGGATAAAAAAAGATGATTCATTTTTCTCCGGATTGTTCCAATAACCTGGAGTTACCTGTGGACCGGCAATACAAAGTTCACCTTTCTCTCCAATAGGGACTTCATTACCATTTTCATCTAATATTATACTAACACAATGTTTAAGAGGCTTCCCTATAGAAATTATTCCGTTTAATTCTTTATTTTCACTTTCTCTAGACAGTTTGTAATATGTGCAGTAAATTGTTGCTTCGGTTGGGCCATAAAAATCATATAGTTCTACATCTGGACAATACTTATAAACAGTCTCAAGTAATACCTTTGGACAAGCCTCAGCAGTAAGAATACAAGTTTTTAGTGAACTCATATCCACTTGCTCAAAAAAAGGTTGCATAAAACGTAACATAGACGGTGCCATAACAGCAAAAGTAAGATGGTATTCATCCACCAAACCTGCAACATGAAGATACTTTCCCTCCCCATATGGCACTGTATAAATACAAGCTCCACTAATCAATCCAGCCAAGTAACATTGTACTGACACATCAAATGTTAGGTCAAATGTCTGAAGGCATTTATCTTCTGAACTTAGTTTTATTCCTGTTGCCCAAAATGAATCCATGAATGAACCGATATTGAGACGTGAAAGAGAAACGCCTTTTGGCTTTCCAGTACTTCCTGAAGTAAAGAGGATATAAGCCAAATCGTTGTCACTAATATCCTTTTTCGGCTCTAAGTTTGCTGTTAATTCAGCTCTTTCTGTTGAAGTGACAACAAGTGACAAATCGTATCTACTCTTGCTACTAGAATCCAAGATCGTATCTATACCTACTTGCTTTACAATATCAAGACATCGGTCTATTGGTTGCTTAATATGTAAAGGGACGTAACAATAACCATCCAACCAAAGCGCAATTATTGATGCATAAGTTTCTATGTCGTTATTTGTTACAAGACCTACATTTTTGTTTTGTGGTTTCCTTGCCTGAAGTAATGAGCGGATATTTGTGATTTTATTAGCCAATTGTCCATAAGTGAAGAACTCATCTTTGATACAAAAAGCATTGCGGTCTTTACCCTCAAAGAGGTTTCGCATAATAGGGTCAATTATTTGTTCTTTAAACATAGTTTTATATTATTTTTTATAATGCCCAGAAAATACCTTTAAGTTAAACTGACTAATGATATGTCTAATCACTAATTCGTTTTTCTCTGCCAAGTCTTTATTGCTACGATACCATTCAGTAAAAACCGGGAAATCCGGATTAAAACTATCGCCAATAAAAATTGAATCATTTATGAGATAACATATGCAGTCTATATCATGACATGGTGTGTGGATTGCTGTTAACTTCTGATTAAAAACATAGACGTTTTCTCTATTATTTATGAATTGAAACATTTTGTCATTTTGCACGCTAAAATCATCCACATACATGTAAGACACATTTGCTCGACTATCTTTCAGCCCTTTAAATGTTTCCTCATGACAATATACTCTCGCATTGGGAAATTTATCAATCAGTTCAATTAGCCCATATACATGATCGTAATGGCAGTGTGTTAAAAACACACCCGCAATGTTCCTTTTTCGAATATATGACAAAATTTGCTGAATATCCCCACAATCTACTAAATATACACAATTATTACCTTCATCTTCTATAATATATGTACACGATTGCATTAACGAATTATGTATTGTTTCAATTCGCATGATTATAATCTTCAATAGCCTTTTGCAGAATCAAAAGCGCCCGCTGCAAGTCCTCCTTGCAAAGCACATACGCGAGACGCACTTGTTTTTTACCAAGTGCAGGATTGGAGTAGAAACCTGCTGCAGGAGCTATCATAATAGTTTCTGCAACAACATTCAGCTGATGTCCCAAAGGTTTCATGTCAGCAGTCTTTCCATCAACATATCTAAAATCAGAAAGACACCAAGCACAGAGTTGCACTTTTTTTATTTTTTCTCCTTAGAGCTGCACGTATGTCCTTAGCGTCAATTCGCACTTTTCTCGTCACTTTGATTCTCCAACAAATTGAATATCCCCTCTTGGGTAAAAAATATGTCTTAAAAAGACTTTCTCCAAATCATTTTATTGATGACACCTACATAGCTTTGAATGAGCTTAACAACTTTTGTTGATACGTTTTCATCAGTATATGCTGGAACGGGATATGGATCATCACCATTCTCGTGCATAGAGGTTGCAAGTTCAACCGCCTGGCATACAGCCTCAGAAGTGATAGAACCAATTGTGAAGACACCTTTATCCATTGCCTCAGGACGCTCTGTAGAGGTACGAACAGATACAGCTGGGAAGTGAAAGAATGCCCCCTCCTCTGGCATAGTACCAGAATCAGATACAACACAAAACGCATTCTGCTGGAGTTTGTTATAGTCGAAGAATCCAAGAGGTTTGTGCTGGATGACACGATTATCAAACTTGAATCCACGCTTCGCGATCATCTTCTCTGAACGTGGGTGGCAGCTATATAGAACTGGCATATCGTAAGCACAAGCCATCTCGTTGACAGCATTCATTAGCGACATGAAATTTTCCTCAATATCAATATTCTCCTCACGATGTGCAGAAAGAAGGATATACTTCTTAGATTCAAGGTGGAGTTCATCAAGAATAGTAGATGCCTCAATCTGAGGGAGCATCTCACGAAGCACCTCTGCCATAGGTGAACCTACAACATAGGTATATTCAGGCTTGACGCCACTCTGAAGGATGTAGCGACGAGCATGTTCAGAATAGCACATGTTGACATCTGATGTAACATCTACAATTCGGCGAATAACCTCCTCAGGCAGGTTCTCATCCTTACAACGATTGCCAGCCTCCATATGGAAGATAGGTATCTTGAGACGTTTAGCTGCAATGATAGAGAGGCATGAGTTTGTATCACCAAGAACAATGATAGCATCTGGCTTCACCTCTACCATGAGGTCGTAGGCCTTAGAAATTACATTACCCATGGTCTCACCTATATTTTTGCCTACCGCACCCAAGTAGTGATCAGGCTCACGAAGTCCGAGGTCCTTGAAAAACACCTCGTTGAGGTTGTAGTCGTAGTTCTGACCAGTATGTACTAAAACATGGTCGAAATACTTATCTGCTTTCTTAATAATGGCGCTCATCTTGATGATTTCAGGACGAGTACCTACTATTGTCATTAACTTCAGTTTTTTCATCTAGAATTAAAGATTATAATGTGGATATATGTCTTTGTGTGCGTAAACCCATTCTGCAAGTTCTCGAACCATAGTCTCATAATCAGGGATGAGGTAAGGAAACTCGAAATTGGTGCGCTTGAGAGACTTATCGGCATTTACGCCTTCAATAGGATTAATCTTGATGCTACTGTTGCGGAAGTATTTGTTGAAGAGTCCGCAAAGCTCGTACTTGCTGATGGAGTGATTCGGTACGGTATTGACAAGTCCGTGAGCACGAGTGAGTGCTGCCTGCTCCATAGTCTTAGCTAGCTGTAGGGTAGTCTGACCTGTCCACATAGCCTTTGTGAAACCGTTAATCTCACCTTCCTGATGGAGGAACCAGTTGAGAAGACCGATACCCATAGGATTTATGTCAGGACCTACGATAGAGTTACGAAGAGTGATATTCTTGTCGTCATTTAGTTCGCCAAGAGCCTTTGATCGATCGTAGAAAGTCTCGCCATCCTGAAAATCGCTTTCTGTATAGGAGCCTCTGCGGCCAGAGAACACACAGTCGGTAGACATGTGGATAACCTGAGTGTTTGTGTCCTTGGTTACGTCAGCAAGGAAGTGAGGGAAATATGAGTTGAGGAACGAAGCAAATGCGTGATTCTGTTCTGCAAACTGATTGAGCACGCCAATACAGTTAATGACTGTATCATAATTGCCCTCGGTGATTACCTTTCGAAGGGTTTCGGTATCAAATGCATTACAAGCAAAGGATGGAACGTATTGCGATTCGCGAAGGTCGAAGCCATAGACATCATGACCTTGTTCTTTGAGATAGAGGGATACGGTATGACCTGCCATACCATTACATCCACATATAAAAAACTTCATAATCTCTTTCCTTAAATGCTTATTGTACGGAGTTTCCTTCACCAGAGAGTTCTTTTTGAATATACTCAAGAGCCGAAATCTTTAACTTAGTTTCTTCGAGGTTCAACCGACGAGTATTATCTGAGTTGAACTCTGTAAAAACATCCCGTTTTTCGTTACCCTCTGTAAAGTATTTATCATAATTGAGAGAACGATTGTCAGCAGGCACTCGATAGAAATCTCCCATATCTTCAGCCTTAGCACATTCCTCGTTGGTCAGGAGCGTCTCATACATCTTCTCACCATGTCGAATACCAATAACTTTGATGTTTTCCTTTTTGCCACCGAAGAGTTCACAAACAGCTTCAGCTTGAGTCTGAATGGTACAAGCAGGTGCTTTCTGGACAAGAATATCACCATTTTGGCCATGCTCAAAGGCGAAGAGTACCAGATTAACAGCCTCCTCGAGAGACATAATGAAGCGAGTCATATTAGGTTCAGTAAGCGTGATAGGATTACCGTTACGAATCTGGTCAATCCAAAGAGGAATAACGGAGCCACGTGAACACATAACATTTCCGTAACGAGTGCAACAGATTTTTGTATTGCCCGAATAACGACTCTTGGCAACAGCGATCTTCTCCTCGATAGCTTTGGTAATCCCCATTGCGTTAATGGGGTAAGCAGCCTTGTCTGTACTCAAACAGATAACAGCACCTACACCTGCCTCGATAGCAGCAGTAAGCACGTTATCTGTACCAATGACATTTGTCTTGACAGCTTCCATTGGGAAGAATTCACAAGAAGGAACCTGCTTGAGGGCTGCAGCATGGAAGATGTAATCTACACCAGGCATTGCGTTCTTGCAAGACTGAAGATTGCGAACATCTCCAATGAAGAATTTAATCTTGTGGGCCACATCAGGATACTTCACTTGATACTCGTGACGCATATCATCCTGCTTCTTCTCATCACGGGAAAAAATACGGATTTCGCCAATATCAGTACGAAGAAAACGATTGAGAGCTGCGTTGCCAAATGATCCGGTACCACCGGTAATCATCAGCGTTTTACCTGCGAAAATGCTCATAATGTATTTGTTTATATTATTAAATTTATCACTACATAAATACCCTCCAGACTTGTTTTCTCGAAAAAGTTGCAATAGTGAAGAAATAGTTTCTTTTGGGTTTATTTGTCACTCAGCAAGGATTCGAGCCTTATCAACTTTAAGTTGACTTTCCAGAATGGGGTGCCTCACAAAAAAATGTTATTAAATTCGATTAATTTTCAACTATTGGCATACAGCCAAGTCTATATTTTGCGGTGCCAGGCTCAAAAAATCCCTGCAACTGTCAAAAATTCCAGTAAAAAATTTGCCATAATAATCCCATGCGGACCTGGCTTGCAGCTTCACCATGCTGATTATGCTATGATATACAGCGGCAATCTCCGCTCTTTCTGCGGGTATCCTTGTACCATTTATGAAAAAATGTTGTAAGGAACGTTATTCTTTGAACAAAATGACTGAAGAGATACTCCATGAAGAACGCCCCCTGTTTAGCACTAAAAATATTTTTTTTCAACATCTTCGCTACTATACATAATTGTTGGATTTAATTTCCAACAAAGATATAGATAGCATTTTTGAGCCCTAATTTGAGCGCTTACCAGATGAATTCAACACATAGGGCAAGACATTAAATATAAGATTGCAATAGTGCAATCATTCGGAATATATTTCATATTCAGTCAGATAAGCGGTAAGAATTTCGGCTTAATTATTGCCGCAGTAGAAGAAAACTCTTATTATGACATAATGTGAATTAGTCAAGGCTTAATCTGACAGTTACGCATAATGCTTGTTCCAATGATTTACTCATCACCCAAGACAAAGATGGGTAGTACAGTCTTCATTGGGATGGCAATAAAAAACATCGTCTTCAGGAGTTTTGCTTCCCTAAAAGCGTCTTTCCATCTCATCCCAAAATTCCCTGCGCTTGTTTATTAATTCCTTGCCATTAATTCCCTCTTTCATCGTCTCAAATTTCACAGTAAATAGCAGTATAATTCTTACTCTATTCTACCACTTCCCAAGGACACTCATTCTCCTCAAACCTCCCTAATTCCTCAATAATCTCCACCTGCTCCAACGTCAACTGTGACTGATCCCACGTATTGATAATAGCATGTGCTTCTTGAGCTAATTCCTTATCATAAACTTCGCTATAACAATAAGTCAAAAGTCGAACTTTGAGCAATGATGTCGGTAGTTTAGGAAGAACTTCCCAACTACGGTCCAATACATTCTGAATGTATTCTTGCTTATGACCGTTATCGTAAATTGTAGTGGCAAAAGCCACTAAAAGACCAAGACAGAGTTCGGCTTCCGCTTCTACAGTCTTGCCTCGAGTACCGTAAAGATCAAGAGCCTGCTCGTAAACATCACGATTCAAACGTGTGAACTGGTCAACGTAGATGGGACTTCCGTCCAACCCATAAACAAGAAGATTATGGGCTAAGGAAAATAATGAATCCATTGACTAAGTATGGTTTATGATTGATAAATTATGAATTACAAATAGAAAATTATTCAATAGGTTCAACGAGTGATGGCGAAATAAAAGTAGTAGCAACAGCCATGACACCTTCAATATTGACCACTACACGACGATCGTGGCGAATACGGACAAATTCACCTATTACCCCCTCGAATACACCACCCGTAATACGTACTTTTTGCCCTTTTGCCAAATGTAATTCGGCAGGTTCCACATAAAGAATAGCTTCCTCGTGGCTACCTGCCACAAGAATAAAACTACGCATCTGCGCATCGGGGATAACTACAGGTCGGCAAAACTCACGATTCATGATAAAACGTATAGGCATAGAAGATTCCAATTCATCTTTCAAAGCATCTATACGTTTACGAGTAGAGTGAACAAAAACAAGGTTATGAATAGCCGGAAGTAATCTACGAACACGCTTACCAGACTTTATGACATATTCATAACGCATCGGAATGAAATTCTCAATTTTCTCAGCATCCAGGATCGCTTTCAAAGCCAACTCACGACTGTAAGAAACCCGAATTGCAAACCAATTCATGTCCGATTGAGGATTAACAGTCGACGGTTGAGTACCAGAATTGCACTGTACAGCAGAAGATGTCTTTACTGAGGAACGAGACATTATAATAATAATTGTAGAGTGTAAAGTGATTAAAACCTTGTGAAAAGGGTATTCTTTAGGGACACCGGAGTAGCGAAGCACCTACCGGTCAATTTATGTAATGCAGTTATTTTCAATAGTTTAGTTAGCATACATCTTGTTTTAAAACTTCCTACCATCACGGAAAAAGAAGTAGAAAAACAGTTATGTTAGTCATTCGCTTATAAAAAGCTGAAAACGAAAGGGCTAAAAACAAAAAGTGTTTTTTAGACGTTCGTTTAAAAAACGTCAAAATTGTTCAATACATAAACCGGAAGATTTTAAATGAAACAAAGAAAATAATCAGCCCTATTAGATAGAATTAAACATCTATTATACAAGTACTTATAGGTGAAATAAAATAGCGATGAAATATATTTTTATCAAACATTTTGCACATATCAAAAACAACACGTATCTTTGTGCACATTAAACGAACGTTTAAAAAACACTTTCCCCCTACTCCATAAGCCTTTAATTTTCTGAAACTTACAACGACAATTCTCAAAACAACATTCCGATATTTGTATATTTCCATCATTAGCACTAACTTCGTATTTCATGACATGGTGTCCACTCATTAGGTATTGGCAAAAAGACATTAGATATGAGTAAAAAAACAAGTAAAAAGACAGATAAAAAAAACTGCCTGCAACAGTTATAACAAGAGTGAAACAACTATTAAACAAAAAGTTAAAGGAAATCAAGGGCCAAAAACAGGAGAGAAAATCATAATGATTTTCAAGGAGCGCAGAAAGCTTGAAACAGTATTATTGGAAATGTTTCTTGAAGGGGATATGGGAGTCGACCCACAGTATGGAACAGCGACGCTATGCCGATTTATAGCCGATTTGGACATACTGTATTCAAGGAATGGGAAGCCATTATCAATCAATACAATAAAAGGAGACATCAGTGAAATAAAGAAAGAAAAACTATACCAAACAACTGATAAAAAGCAAAAGAAAAACAGTAATATAAAATAACAAAACACAGCCGATAAATAACAATGGACAATCTGTCATGAAAAGGCCATATCTTTGCAACCGCTTTAGCAAAGATTGAGCCACACTAATAATAAAGATGCCGCTTTTCTGAAAAAGACGGCATCTTTTTTTATGCAACTTAAACGACAGCTAAAGAGTATTATAACTTATTTATCAATCCATTAATCAAACAAGATTATGAAAAAAAGAAAGCACACTTCACAACAGGAAGCGGTAAGAAAACGATGGAAAATCCATATCATGCAGGAAAAAGACTACACGGAAAACTGCGCCGGATGGATGGTAGAACGTATCGAGAGCCTCATAGACCATATGCAATACGGATGCGCACTCATCGCCTACCACAAACAGGACGGAACATTCAAACTTGTCAGGGCAACACTGTTACCCTACAAAAACGCGTTCAAGAAAGAATACGACATGGCTAAAATTACAGGCGCCGTTGCATACTGGGACATAGAACTGCAAGCGTGGAGAACCTTCCGGATGGAAAATTTCCTGGAATGGAGAGCGGTGGTCGGTTGAAAATTGATAATTGAAAGATGAAAGTTAAGAGAAAAAGGTTATGGCAATGAATTATGGGGGAATCATGTATTTCCCGCTAAACGTGAATTTCTTTGATGACGCACCGATAGAACTCGTGGAAGCCAAATGCGGGCTGGCGGGAATTACCGCAGTAATGAAACTACTCTGCAAGATGTACAAAGAGAAAGGATATTATCTGTTGTGGGACAAAGAGCAATGCACGCTGTTTGCCCACAAGACAGGGATTGAAGAGGAATCTATGGAGAAGATTATACAAATCCTACTGGATAAGGGATTCTTCGACAAGAAATCCTATGAAGAACAGCGTGTACTCACTTCCGCCTCCTTTCAGAAGGTATGGCTGGAAGCCACCAAACGAAGAAAAAGGGACTTGAAAGCACTGCCCTATCTATTGGATAGCTGTATGGGAAATGAAGAGGTTTGTACGCAGAACAATGAGAATTGCACGCAACTTGCAGACATTTTACCCGAAAATGCAAGCAATTCAGAACAAAGTAAAGTAAAGCAAATAAAAGCAAAAACAGAAGAAGGAAGTCCCGGAGAGGATTTTCTTCTGCCTGTACCGGGGTATGCCTACAACAAGCAAACGCACAATTACGACGGGCTGATGTTCACCCTGCAACAGATGAGAATCATAAATCCGGAGGAAGTCAACGCGATTCTGCGCCTGTCAGACTACGGAAGGCTGAAGGGGTATGTATGGCAAGTGATACACAGCACACGATGGAGCGATATTGTCGCCAAAGGAAAATATCTCATTGCGGCGCTGGTGAAAGAGAAAAAGAAAAATATGCAGTTAACATCATTGGATACATGATGTTAACTGCATTGATATAACGATATTAACTAAATGCGCTCTATTCAGTTTACTTGATTGCTGCGATGATATTAACTTATACGTAAGTCTCAAGCAACTTCACGCTGCCACCTTCCGGAACGATTGTCACTTCCTGAATAGCTGCAGGCAACAGCACAGTCTCACCGGCGCACAGAGTTATTTCGTTCCGATTGTCATCTGTCAGACGGCAAGTACCTTCCACACAAATAAAGATTACGAAAGAATCCAGTTCCGAATAGTCGCAAGTTATTTCCTCCGTCATGTCGTACACGGACGTAGTGAAGTAAGGGCTTGCTACCATTTCAACCGGCTCATTCTGTATGCGATCGTATTCTGTACGGAAATCATCCTGCACATCGGCAAAGTTAATGGCATCCATGGCTTGGCCGGTATGCAGTTCGCGGGATTTGCCGTCTTTATCCTTACGATTATAATCGAAGATACGATAAGTTATATCGGATGTTTGCTGAATTTCGGCAACAAACGCTCCGGCACCGATGCCATGCACACGACCGGCAGGAACATAAAATACATCTCCCGGCTCGATGGCACAAGTCTGGAGGACTTCGGCAAATGTTCCGTTATGTACTCTGTCTTTATATTCTTTCGGAGTTATTTCTTCGGAAAAACCGGAAATTAATTTCGCGCCTTTGTCCGCAGCAATAACATACCACATTTCGTTTTTACCAAAACTGTTATGACGCTTCTTGGCAAGTTCATCACCCGGATGTACCTGAATAGACAAATCCAACTTGGCATCAATAAACTTTATCAGCAATGGAAATTTGTTTCCAAATCGTGCGTAATTCGCTTCGCCCACCAATTCGTCTTTGTATTTACGAACCATTTCGGGCAAGGTATACCCTTTGTCCACACCATTGGCAACTACCGATTCACTATCTTCTACTGCTGAAACTTCCCAACTCTCACCTACATTCGGCAGAGTTTCATTCAAGTGCTTGAATGGGATAATCTTGTCGCCACCCCAAAGTGTTTGTTTCAGGATAGGCTCAAATTTTAGAGGATACATTCGTTGTTTCTAATTAGTACAATTCAATATTGTTACAATTCTTTTTTAGATTAACGCGACAAACATACAAAAAATATCAATTTGTATTCCAATTGTTAAACGCTAAACTTTCATAAAATGTTCTCCACATTTCTTCTCAATTACTTGGGGGAACAAAAGAATTTCTCTTTATTTGCAAGAAAATTAAATAATACCATTGAATTATGATAGACACTACCCCAACAGAAAGTAATTTGTCCGGTCTGGACAAAAAAGACTTTCAGAAGAATATCAACAATCAAAAAACAGATCTATTTATCCTCAAAAATGCTCAGGGCATGGAAGTTGCCGTAACCAATTACGGCTGCGCGCTTCTTTCGATTATGGTTCCCGATAAAAACGGGAAATATGCCAATGTAGTTTTAGGACACGACAGCATAGATCATGTAATCAACAGTCCCGAACCTTTCTTAAGTACAACGATAGGACGTTACGGCAACCGGATTGCCAATGGAAAATTCACTCTATATGGAGAGGAACACCAATTAACCATTAACAACGGGCCTAACTCATTGCATGGCGGGCCAACCGGTTTCCATACCCGTATATGGGATGCGGTTCAGCCCAACGAATCAACTGTTATTTTCAACTACACATCTGCCGACGGCGAAGAAGGATTCCCCGGTACTCTGGAAGTGGAAATGACTTATCGTCTGGAAGACGAGACAAACGCTCTGGTTATAGAATACAGGGCAACAACCGATAAAGCGACCGTCGTCAATTTAACCAATCATGGTTTCTTTAATCTTGCGGGTATTGCCAATCCTACCCCCGATGTTCTGAATAACATCATCACCATCAATGCCGATTTCTATACTCCTATTGATGAAGTGTCCATTCCCACCGGAGAAGTTCAGAAAGTAGAAGGTACTCCAATGGATTTCCGTACCCCTCACAGCATCGGTGAACGCATTAATGACAAATTCCAACAATTGATAAACGGTTCCGGATATGACCATTGCTACGTATTGAACAAGACGGAAAGCGGAGAGTTAAGCCTTGCCGCAACCTGTACCGATCCCGTCAGCGGACGTACAATGGAAGTATATACTACTGAAAATGGCGTACAACTTTATACAGGAAACTGGCTGAACGGATTCGCAGGTGCTCATGGTGCCACTTTCCCGGCAAGAAGTGCGGTATGCTTTGAAGCGCAATGCTTCCCGGATACCCCCAACAAAGCTCATTTCCCGTCAGCCGTATTACTCCCCGGAGATGAATACCAACAAATCACGATTTACAAGTTCGGTGTACAAGAGTAAATAAATGAACTAACTAACCTAATTATAAACTTATAAATTTTTCAAAACCATGACACAACAAAAACAGAATGGTAAACTCATCGCAATCATAACGATGATTTTCCTTTTTGGTATGATCTCATTTGTTACTAATCTTGCTGCACCGATGGGAATTGTACTTAAAAACCAATTCTCCGTATCCAACGCATTGGGTATGCTGGGTAACTTCGGTAACTTCATCGCATACGCAGTAATGGGAATACCAAGCGGTATCTTATTGCAGAAAGTAGGATATAAAAAGACAGCGCTCATCGCGGTAGCCATCGGCTTTATAGGTGTGGGCATCCAGTTTTTGTCCGGACACTCCAGCCCGGAAATGGCATTCGCCGTATATTTGATTGGCGCATTCATCGCAGGTTTCTCCATGTGCTTGCTGAATACGGTTGTAAACCCGATGCTGAACAAATTAGGCGGTGAAGGTAATAAAGGTAACCAGCTCATCCAAATCGGCGGCTCTTTCAACTCTGTAATGGCAACTATCACTCCGATGTTCGTGGGTATCCTCATTGCAGGTTCTATTGAGAAAGCCACCATTTCTCAGATATTCCCTGTGATGTACACGGCAATGGCGGTATTTGCACTGGCATTCCTTGTACTGTTGTTCGTTCCGATACCGGAGCCCAACGCCGCTACAACCACAGAGCCTATCGGCAAGTTGATGTCCGGCGCTTTAAAGTTCCGTCACTTCATCTTGGGAGCTATCGCAATCTTCGTATATGTAGGTATTGAAGTGGGTGTGCCGGGTACACTGAACCTCTTCTTGACCGACCCTGTAGAAAAGGGCGGCGCAGGCATCGCATCTACCATCTCCGGATTCGTAGTAGGTACTTACTGGTTCCTGATGCTGATAGGCCGTCTGGCAGGTGCATCATTGGGCGCTAAGATTTCCAGTAAAGCAATGCTTACGTTCACCTCGGCTTTGGGTCTGGTTTTGGTATTCCTCGCCATCTTCTCATCTACTGATTCTCTCGTAAACCTACCGGTACTCCAACAGAGCGCTACCGGCGGCTTGTCATTCGGACTTGCAGAAGTACCCATCAATGCCATGTATCTGGTATTAGTCGGACTGTGTACTTCCATCATGTGGGGCGGTATCTTCAACCTTGCAGTAGAAGGTTTGGGTAAATATCTGGCAGCCGCTTCCGGCTTGTTCATGGTTTTGGTATGCGGTGGCGGTATTCTTCCCGTTATCCAAGGTTTAGTTGCCGACATGGCAGGCTTCATGGCAAGCTACTGGGTAATCATCGCAGCCCTTGCATATCTGTTGTTCTACGGACTGATAGGTTGCAAGAACGTAAACAAAGACATTAAAGTTGATTGATAGATAATACAGGTAATAGATTTATTCACCTTAAAAAACAATATCATGGATATAGAATACGTAAGAAACCGTTTCATCAAGCATTTTGACGGAACAACAGGAGCTGTATATGCTTCT
The DNA here is from genome assembly GCF_018390535.1 of Bacteroides propionicigenes. Classification (GTDB taxonomy): domain Bacteria; phylum Bacteroidota; class Bacteroidia; order Bacteroidales; family Bacteroidaceae; genus Bacteroides; species Bacteroides propionicigenes. The sequence continues at coordinate 328,383 of NZ_JAHBBW010000004.1, forward strand.
CCGGGTCGCATCAACCTAATCGGTGAACATACCGACTATAACGGTGGTTTTGTATTCCCCGGAGCAATCGACAAAGGTATGATTGCAGAAATAAAACCGAATGGCACAAATACAGTGAAAGCTTATTCCATCGACTTGAAGGATTACGTGGAATTTGGTCTGAACGAAGAAGATGCTCCCCGCGCCAGCTGGGCAAGATATATTTTCGGTGTATGCCGTGAAATGATTAAGCGTGGCGTAGAAGTGAAAGGATTCAATACCGCCTTTGCAGGTGATGTACCCCTGGGTGCAGGTATGTCCTCTTCCGCCGCATTGGAAAGTACTTATGCATATGCACTGAACGACCTGTTCGGCGACAATAAAATCGATAAGTTTGAGCTGGCTAAGGTAGGACAGGCAACAGAACACAATTACTGTGGTGTAAATTGCGGTATCATGGACCAGTTTGCTTCCGTATTCGGTAAAAAGGGCAGCCTCATCCGTTTGGATTGCCGTTCACTGGAATACCAATACTTCCCGTTCGAACCGAAAGGTTACCGCTTGGTGTTGGTAGACTCCGTTGTAAAACACGAGCTCGCTTCTTCTGCATACAACAAGCGTCGCCAAAGTTGCGAAGCCGCTGTTGCAGCCATCCAGAAGAAACACCCGCACGTAGAATTCCTGCGCGACTGCAATATGGAAATGCTCGAGGAAGTTAAGGCTGAAATCAGTGCGGAAGACTTTATGCGTGCAGAATATGTAATCGAAGAAATCCAACGCGTGCTTGATGTTTGTGATGCATTGGAAAAAGGCGACTATGAAACAGTAGGCCAGAAGATGTACGAAACACATCATGGCATGAGCAAGCTGTATGAAGTAAGCTGCGAAGAGCTTGACTTCCTGAATGACCTTGCCTTTGATTGCGGTGTAACCGGTTCACGCGTAATGGGTGGCGGATTCGGCGGTTGTACAATCAACCTTGTAAAAGAAGAATTATACAGTACATTCATTGAAAAGGCCAAAGAAGAATTTAAGGCTAAATTCAACAGAAGCCCGAAGATTTATGATGTTGTAATCAGTGACGGTGCACGTAGACTGGAATAAATAAAAACATGATAAAAGCAATAGGGTGATAAAGTGGGGAACCACAATATCACCCTATTTTTTGTTACTGATATTGTCCTGCATTTTGCGTAGATAGAAAAGCTTCAGGATTCAGGTTTTATACTTGAATCCTGTTCTCAAGTATAGTAATAAATTGATTAAACAAAAGTACTATTTTTTCTTGATATACGGAAGAACGGGGAAGATGATTTGAGATACAGATGATTAAAGGATTTTTAAATGATGTGTAAACGCCACGAGAAACCATGAAAACGCCAATTGAAGCCTGAACTGCGTTACCTATTCGTGACCAACGGAATTCAGGCGCTTTATGGCACAATATCAGGTAATAAGTGGCTGAATACCTAATAATTGTCGAAGAATTTTCGCCTTTGGATTTATCCTCTCCGGTCTGCCGCGTTTTGCATACATTCCATCAGCTCTACCCGAATTAATTTTGTAATCAAAAAAAACGAGTAGAGTAATGAGAAGTACATTTTCGACAATCTTCTACCTCAAACGACAGGTAGTGAAAAAGGACGGTACGGTGCCCATCATGGGGCGTATCACGGTGGACGGGACACAGACGCAATTCAGTTGCAAGCTGACTATCGACCCTAAGATTTGGGAAACCAAGACGGGACGGGCAACGGGCAGGAGCACCGTTGCGTTAGAAACCAACCGTATGCTGGACAAAATCCGGGTGAAGATAAACACCCACTATCAGGAAATCATGGACAGGGACAACTTTGTCACGGCTGAAAAGGTAAAGAACGCTTTCTTGGGGTTGGAGCACCGATGCCACACGTTGATGAAAGTCTATGAGCAATTCACCGCCGACTATGCCAAGATGGTGGAAGCCGGGATGAAGTCCAAGAAGTCATACGAGAAATACCTTGTGGTGTACAAACACTTGAAAAAGTTTCTGATGCAACGCTACCATGTGCAGGACATCGCCTTGAAGGAACTGACCCAGTCGTTCATCATGGACTTCGACATGTTCCTGCGCACGGAAAAGCATTGTTGCAACAATACCGTGTGGATTTACGTCTGTCCGCTCCGCACGATGGTTTCGGTAGCCATCAGCAACGAGTGGTTAGTGCGTGATCCTTTCCACGATTACGAAATCAAGAAGGAGGATACGGTTCGCACATTTCTCACTAAAGAGGAAATCCAACTCTTGATGGACGGAAAGCTGAAAAACGCCAAGCAGGAACTCTACCGCGATATGTTCCTGTTCTGCATCTTCACGGGATTAAGCTTTTCGGATATGCGCAATCTGAGAGAGGAGAACATCGTGACTTATTTCGATGAGCACCAATGGATAAAAATCAACCGCCAAAAGACGGGAGTGGAATCAAATATCCGTCTGCTTGATGTTCCCCTCCGCATTTTGGAAAAGTACAGGGGATTAAGCGAAGACGGCAGAATATTTCCCGTTCCGCATTATATGACGTGTCTTCACGGCATTCGTTCCGTAGCCAAAAGATGCGGTATCACGAAGTCATTCGGCTGGCATGTCTCGAGACATACCGCCGCGACCACCGTGCTGTTATCCAACGGAGTACCGATTGAAACGGTCAGTTCCATACTCGGTCACAAGAATATTTCCACGACTCAAATTTACGCGAAAATCACCAAGGAAAAGCTCAACCAAGACATGGAGAATCTGGAAAAACGATTGGGGAATATTGAAAGCTTCCTGCCGGATTCACTCAAAAACGGAAAGGAGGACAATGTATGTGGCGCGACACGATAATGGTAGAAGAAGATAACCGTATTGTCGCCACGGGTGGCAATGGGTGGATGAATGCCGGGGAGATAGCCGACCTTTTCAACATTACGGCGGCAAGTGTGAACCGTGCCGTGAAGCAGGTGTTGAAAGCGGACGTATTGAACGATTACGAGGTGGTGAAGTTCGTCCGTTTGGATAACGGATTGCTGATGGAGTTCTATTCGCTGGAACTCATCATCGTGTTGTCCTACAAATGGAACACGTTTTACACCAACCTTTTCCGCAAATGGATGATGAAACGTATGTTTGAGTCAAGGAAAGAAATCATCCCCATGTTCCTATCCTCCGCACAATCGGACAGAGAGGAATTCTGTTGAAGAAAATATGTCAATGATTCTAATACAACAATATCATCCTCATTACGAGTTCCCTTTTGTAACTCGTAATGAGGATGCCCGACAAAACACACTGCAGGTCTCTATTATGTCGGAACTTGCTAGTGTGAGGGGTGTATGATTACTTACAATTCATCAAACTTTTGAACGAACCCATTAACGATGGATACCATATGTTGAATATATTCTTTACGCTTTTGAGGAGAAATTAACTTGTATGTTGGCGTTGTTCCATCTAAATCACTGAAGCAAAATGCAAGTTCACCAGATTCTGAATTAAAATATTTGTAATAAAGCCAATATTCATTTGAATCGCCATCAGATTGCTCTACCGAATTTAATGCTTTGACTTTATCTTTTATGACTTTAGAGAATTTGCCATTAGAATTGCTTATCCCATAACAAATAAAGTCATCATAATCACAATTTATCCCTAATGGAATACCAGACTGTGAAGTAAAATACAAGTTGAAATAAACTTGCCTTTTCCGTGGTCCACCATGAACTGCATCATCTATCAACTCGTTTTCAATTTCTTCAGTTATAGTGTACCCTGCCAGAACCAATGCATCAGACAACTCTTTCCAAAAGTCGTGAATGGTATGCCACTGAATATGTTTGAAATTCTTTATCAAGAACATCGCGCTTTCCAAGTTGTCGGCATTTTTACCGACAATGTTCATAAGTTCTATTCTTTCAGAAACGGAAGATTCGTTATTTGTCATTTTTTGCAGTAGGTTTATATATTGGTTTATAGACTCCCGAAGTATCGGTTTAGCATAGCTTTCTTTGGCACACTCCTTCAGCCACTCAATGATTTCAGAACCGTAAGAAATACACTGTACTTTTTCCACCAATTCGGGATATTTTCCGCTTGTGGAAACACTTTCTTCTGTCGGTTCGTGTTGGTCGAGCGTAAGATAATAGATGTCGATATTATCCTTTGAATACCCTTCTTCCAAAGCTTCCCGATAATATTTTTCAAGTTGCCCTTCTCCTTCGTGGTTGCTATCCGTTGCGTCTATCTTGTTTTCAATAATCACCGCAGACTCATTTCCCTTGCGAATAAAGATGTCTATATGCTTAAATTCTGAGGGATTTAAGTAGTTGGGCGATATAGATATTTCGGCATCGTCCACTTGCATATTACTTTCTACCACTCCAAGAAATAAGGAAAGAAATGTGTTTCCCATTTTGTGTGGTGCTCTCGGGTCAAGCAGAACAGAGATAAACCGGGAGTGTAGGTTCTTCTCATCTCGCTCATTCAGCAAAATGGGAAACAGATTAAATGTTTCCTCTTTGCTTTGTCGTTCGAGTAGTTTCAATCGCAAAATATTAACTTCTTGGAGAAGAAAATCAACGTGGTTCATATTATCGAGAAATTAAGGCAAGATTATTTTTCTGATTCAAACACATAATTTGTTAGCAATTTATGTAAGCGACCGGGTTTTGACTTTTGGGGTTGATTACGTTCCATACGCATTTACCAATGTATGGTGATTCGGATAATTCAGTACCCTCAAATTCATACCGATTTGACCATTTAGGATTTTCTGATTTATACCAACGTATTGGTTGGAAAACAGCCACCACTATTCCATGCACAATGGCAAAAACGAGGTTGGATTTTTCCGCCCGTTCTTTACTAAGCACCCAGTAATGACGTGCGCGGTCATAGTTGTCGGCACGTTCACTATTATCGTAGGTCTTGCTGATATTGACACATACGATATGGTCGTTGGGGTTAATCTGTATATATTCCATAAGATTAAGCGTCAAAGATAAACTTACTGATACGTTTTACCGCTTCTTCGGTTGCCTTTTCTATATCATCTTTCTCCCATCGGTCTTTTGGGTATTTGGCAAGGTCAAGGGCAAAGCCGAAGCTGCTACCTACATAACCCGACTTGCTCGACAATGTGCTTCCTTTCTTTGTCTTGAACCAATCATTGCCGATAGTCTTGTTGATTATTTCCTCCAAAAGAATTTTGTTGCCAAGTTGATTGACGAGGACTGCAAATTCTTCGGGGTCTTCTATACCTGCATCAATGCGGATAATCTCGATGTTATGACCGCTTGCGGGCATAATGTGTTCTACATTGGTTCTCTCATCTATGTCGTAATATCTGTGTTGTTCCTTGGCATAGAGATATTCATTCAGATAGACAAGTATGTTCTTTTGGTACTCGCGCAAATCATCTTCTACGTCTTTGGGCTTCCATGTGTTATTGATATGTCGGTTGAAATTTTCGATAATTTCAGCCAATGAATATGAAGGCTTCACCAAATTAAAGTTCTCGTTAAAGAGGAAAGTCTTGAATTTGGATGCGGAATAACCTGCATCGCCTACTTCAATAATAGCGAATAGACGGAGCAAGCACTCTGCAAATGGAGTAACTGTTTCTTTTGTCAGCATTGACACGTCATATCTAAATAGATAGGAAACAAGGAACAGTTTGAAGTTTTCATTGAATTTCAATAGCAACTTGATTACAGGGAAATCTTTTATTGCTTCCCAAATATCAAGGATTTTCTTGAATGAGGCGCAAAGAGGAAGTGGTTCAGTCAACAACTCGGGGTGTTCGGTCAGATAATATTTGCGCAAACCGGGTGTTGTAACCTCGTTTTGCTTGTAGTGGGCTTTTGCCGCACGGTTTATGTACATGAATTGTTGGAGCACACCGTCAATATCCACAATCTTCTTCTGCGCAAGTTGGTTGGCTGCGGCATTGATTTTCTGCCACTCGGCAATGAAAGCATCTTTGCCGTCATCACCGGCACGAGAGTAAAGTTGTGCCGAGATAATGTCGGCATCTGAAAGCGGCATACCTGTAGAGTTCAACGAGTTGAACATCGTTATCGCTTGTTCTATCTGCCAACTCTTGATTTCGATAATCTGGCACTTTGACAAGAATATCTTGGCAAAATTGTTTAGATTGGATTCTTTATACTTCGAGAGGCAATCGAAGAAGTACTTGAAGTTGCGGAAGAAGTTGGTATATTTATTATCTTTCTGTTTGCGAGGAAACTTGTGAACAGATCGCTCTGCTTCTTTGAAATTTTCCGCTTCAATGATTAGGCGAAAATCATCTTTGTACAATTCGTTGATAGAATTGTTTTCAAGAATGGTAATGCCGCGTGCGTTATCCCAATTGGCTTTCATATCCACCTGCTTGTCATCATCAGCCTTATAAAGTATTCGGCAAATGGTGTCATAGCTTCTATTCAAACCCATAAACAAAGCCGCTGTGTCAGGACTGAAATTGAAATTGTCTAAAAGGTCTTTCAGACAAAGTTGCAAAGCCTTAAGAAGCAGGAGAAAAGTAGTGGTTCTCTGTTGTCCGTCAATAAGGCTTAAATGATTGGGTGTAGAACAATCAATGATTACAGTACCGAAGAAATAAGGGTCTTCAGCGTCTGAATCAATGAATGTTTCGATGTCTTGCCAAAGTTTTGCACAATGCAACGTAGTCCATGAGTAGGCACGTTGGTATTGAGGAATCTCGAAAATGTCATCACGCTCCAATAGGGTGTATTCGCTGATGAGCCGTAGCTTGGGTTCTATATTTTTTGTTGCCATATTTATGGAATAAAGCAAAAACTCCTTCGCTATCCCTGCGAGGCTGACCAAAGCCTATGAGATGAGCGAAGGAGATTCGTATGTTGTTTCAATTGTTTTCTCAGGTCATTAGCAGTCCGATAATGAGTGCAAAGGTAGCGATTCTTATCGGTTTTCCCTTGCTCTTTAGGAAATAAGTTTAGTAAGGGAAGCGATTGGTGAACTCTTCAAATCCATTCAACACAAGATATCGTTGGCTTTGGAATTATCCAACTTCGGAGGATAATTCAGTTCCCTGCAAGGGCAAGGCGTTTTGAGTTACCCGAATCGTTTCGGGTAACTCAAAACATACCTTGCTGTGTTCTTTGACGAACATAAAAATCCGTCTGAAACGGATTGAGAGTAGCCGTCATTTCAGACAGTGTAATCTGTAACAACTGTAATTGACATATTGCTTTTGTAATTGATGGAAAATGTGATAGATATATAACATTGCCTACTTTATTAATTTACTGATTGATAAGTATATCGTATTGTGAATTGCAAAAATTACCATTCTATTGAAAATGTTACCAAGTGACCAACCGCACGATTGTTGTTCCTATCAAGAAATTGAAAATATAGCCAACATATCCATATACTGATTACATAGTAGGACAGCATCATTATGATAGACAATATCAACCAAAAGTGCAGTCAGCTTAAAATGCCCCGATGGTCGTAGTAGGATTCTTAATGCGGCTCTAAGAGCGGAGGGAGTCGAGTTTCCAAACTTCCGTTTCTTGTTTATCCGACATTTTTTTATGCGTTTTCTTTTCGCATCGGTCGTTTTCGTTTCGGGTGCTCTAAAAAGGTCGGGATTAGAAGATGCAAGGTTTTTCGGAAGAAATACTACCCGAAAGGATTGAGGCGTGGAGATTTCTTCCGAAAACAGAAGGCTTGACCTTGCTTCTTCGTAAAATCCCGGAATTACCTTTGCACCCCAAACGGAAATGACTGTCTGATGCGATGGGCAGAAAACGTATTCCGTGGAGGATAAACAGAGAGAAACGGATGAACCGATTGATAAGGAAGTCCATACATCATAAGCAAGGACAGTATTCTGCCAAAACAATTCCAAAAAAACGCAAAGAAATCACTCGAATATCTGCAGAAAAGTATTATTTTTGTAATCAGTAGAGTTGATTGAAGTCTTGCAAAACATGGAATACCGAAGCATTCTGTATCTAACTAAATCGTAACCTTTTAAGGTTTGTAACTCACAAAGAGACTATCTAACTCGTTTACTTTCAATTACTACAAGAAAAGTTAGTAACTTCAATCTACATAGCACTAAGATACCAAAGTAAAATGCCGATAATCATATCGACACCATTAGACATCTATCTGAAAAAAAACTAAAAATAATGATTTATAGATTATAATTACTACATTTGTCTTGATGTTGATAATTGCTATATGTTACTTCACTATTCTCTGAATAGACATACTAATTTATGCATACTCCAGTAAAATCGACATAACAGTTGCCTTAAATAAAAATAACCCGTTGGCGAAATTAAATATCTGATGCTTAAAAAGTTACACATATCACCGACTATTAACACATTAGTAGTACTCAAACTATTAATATTGAATCAACATATACATATTCGCAAATTTTTTCGACATATGCAAACATCTTGCGGGAAACTTAGTCAGCGAAAACTACGGAATGGGTTATTACCATTCTTCAATAAATTAACAAACAAAATAACGTACCCATTAACAGAGTTAAATACGCAATAAATCACCTCCGCCAACGGGTAGAAATATTATTATTAAACATGAGTGATTTTAAAGAAATATATGATAAATACTATAATAAATCTATTATGTTTGCTTTTTATTATGTACGTGACAATTGTATTGCTGAAGATATAGCTTCAGATTCGCTTGTTAAATTATGGCAAGTAATGACAAAAGAATCTGTTGAAAATATACCATGCTTATTAATGACAATTATCAAGAATAAAGCACTGGATTATCTGAAAGCAAAACAACGTTACGATGAAAGTGTAAAAGAGCTAATGGATTGGCAGCAACAAGAATTGTCTATACGTATTTCTACAATTGAATCATGCAACATTGATAATATCTTCTCATGTGAAATTCAAGCAATAGTTTCAAAGACATTGTCTGAGCTTTCTCCTATTTGCAAACAAATTTTTGAAATGAGTCGATATGAGTGTATGTTAAATAGACAGATAGCAGAAACACTAGGAATAAGCGTAAAATCTGTTGAATATCACATAACTAATGCATTAAAAAAGCTCCGTATATCTTTGGCTGACTACCTGCCAATTATATGCTTTATGATTTATTAACACACCAATCTGACTTATATATTAGGGTATTGTCATTTATAGTCGTCTATTATATAGTTGACAATAAATGGCAATTAAACTATGAAGGATGAACTTTTACTCTTGTTTTTTCAAGGAAAAACAACTAATGAACAGTCTCGTTTAATTACAGAGTGGTTAGCTTCTGATAAAGAAAATCTAAAATATTATCAGAAGCTATGCCAAATATTTACCATCTCATTTTGGTCTGAAGAGAGGTCTGAACAAAATATTGAAAAGGCTGCAACTACCAATAAATTATATATTATTAAAAATATTGCACGTATTGCTGCCATATTTTTAATTGGTTTTTTTCTGAATAATTTAATTGATTATTATACTGATAAAGAAGAAATCTTGCAAGAACTTTATGTCCCCATTGGACAAAATGCTCAATTGACGTTGGCGGATGGTACACGCGTTTTTATCAATGCAGGTAGTACACTGAGTTTCCCTAATAATTTTAATACTAGCGAGCGCAAGGTTCATTTGAGTGGTGAAGCCTATTTTGAAGTTAAATCTGACAAAGACAAACCGTTTGTTGTATCTACTTCACAATACAATATAACAGCCTTAGGTACAACTTTCAATGTTTATGCATATCCTAACAGTAAACAATTTGAGGCTTCACTTTTATCCGGTAGTATTAAAGTTGAGAATTGTAATTTGGAAGAAGCTATTTATCTAAAGCCTGATCAACGAGTAGTCTTATCTGATAACCAACTAAAAGTATGTCCCATTCAAAATAAGAATTATTTCTTATGGTGCAACGGTATTCTATATTTTGATGAACCATTAATGTCAGTTTTCAATAAATTAGAAACTTATTTTGATGTAACAATAGAAGTAGCTAAGGAATCATCTGTTATAACTACACCACAACGCTTCGTCGGTAAGTTTAGAATGCGCGACGGACTTCAACATATACTTAGTGTATTGCAAGTGATGTATTCATTTGCGTATGAATTAGACGACGAAAGTAATACAATATTCATCAAATAATAAATAAAAAATAATGCCTATGAAGAAATGAGTAAATAAAAAAATCAGTAAGTGCTGCAACACTTACTGATTCGGGACTTAGCACCCCAAAGAAGCTTATAATTTAATTGAAGTACTAAAATCTAATCAATGCAAAAATATGAATAATAATTTGTTTAATCAGTTTATATGTAGACAAAAATACCATTTACCGGTAATAAAAATCTTTTTTATTTTATTTTTAACCAGTATATCTTCTGCTTACGCCTTTGAATCGGAATCGCATAAGTTAAAAGTCACAATCAATGATAAAAATATAACAGTTGCTAAAGCCATAGAAGAAATAGAGAGACAGACAGAGTTACTATTTGTGTATGATAAAAATGAGATTGATACCAAACGCAAGATTTCTTTATCGGTAAAAGATGAAAGTGTTACTGTAACATTAAATAAAATATTTGATGGAACAAATATTGGCTATCAAATAGTAGGTAAAAATATAATCCTTCAAGTAAAAGGTAGGCCCTCTGGCAATGGCTCAAATAAAAGACTAATCATTAAGGGTAAAGTTGTTGATCAAAATGATGAACCAATTATTGGAGTGAATGTTATCGAGAAAGGAACTTCTAACGGAACAATCACTGATATTGATGGCAATTATACCTTAGAACTAGATAAACCAGCTAAATTAACATTCTCATATCTTGGATATAACACCAAAGAATTATCTGCTAATAAAGAAGGAACTTATTATATTACCTTATTTGAAGATGCCAAGTTATTAGAAGAAGTAGTAGTTGTTGGATATGGTACAATGAAAAAAAGTGATGTAACAGGGTCTATATCTTCTGTTGATATCGGAAATGTATCAGACAATCCAGTAGCTAGCGTTGATCAATTATTGAAAGGTCGTAGTGCAGGCGTCTATGCTAGTACTATGAGTTCAGAACCTGGTGGAACTACTAATGTTGTTATACGCGGTGCTAGTTCTTTAAGCGGGAATAATCAGCCGCTTTATGTAATTGACGGAATTCCTGTTGACGCCGTAACTGATGTACCCAATCCATTTGGTGATAATTATCAAGCTCCTACAAATGCATTATCTATGCTTAATCCTCAGGACATTGAAAGTATGGAAGTATTGAAAGATGCTTCAGCTACAGCAATATATGGCTCGAGAGGAGCAAATGGTGTTGTTCTTATTACAACTAAGAATGGTAAAGAAGGAAAGCTAAACATTAATATATCTTCATCTTTATCAATTAGCAATGTAATAAACAAAATTGATGTTCTTACTGGACCAGAATTCGCTCGGTATCGCAATGAAGCTCTGACAAATAGTGGGTCTGACATTATCTACGATGGCGTTAACAACCCTTCACCAGATGAAGTGAATTGGATAAATTGGCAAGATGAGGTATTGCGCCAAGCTATCTCACAAGACCATCGTATTTCTATAAGTAGCGGAGATAAAAATTCATCTATTTTTATTTCAGGAGGATTCTCTGATAATCAAGGTATAATTGATAATACAGAGTACAAAAAGGCTGATTTCCGTATAAACTATAACAAGAAGTTCAATGATAGGCTTAAAGTCACTACAGCTATATCTTTTGCTAATATTGACGCTAATATGAGTGAAACTAATGGTAATGGAGGAAGTATGAACCGTAGTGCCATAAGATCAATGATCAGTAAAAGTCCCATAACAGATGTAATTTCTGATTATGACGAAGAAGATATGTTGGAAAACAATCCTAAGAATTGGGTTACTGATTATACTGATGAAGGTAATGAAAACACCTTGAATATGAAGCTGGATTTACAATATGAAATCACAAAATGGCTTGATTATCAAATTCGTACTGGATATAATTATCGACAAAAAGAACGCAGTCGTTACTATGGACGTACCATATATCCAGGAAAAAGTAATGATGGTTTGGCCGGGTATTCGAATATCAAAAATGTAGGTATTGTAGTAGAAAATCTTATTCATTTTAAGAACCTAAATTGGGGAAAGCACTCATTAGATGGAATTTTAGGAGCAACTTTTAGTCAGACTGATAATAAAACGTATTCTGTAAAAGCTTCTAAATTTCCAGATGATATATTAAGAGCAAATGATCTATCTTTGGCAGAAGTGTATAGTCCATCGCATAACGACAGATATCAGTCACGTTTACTATCCTATTTAGCTAGAGTTAATTATCAATATAATTCACGTTATAGCTTAACCTTATCTTTCAGAGCTGATGGATCTTCAAAATTTGCTCCAGGTAATAAGTTTAGTTACTTCCCTTCTGCAGCATTCGCTTGGCGTATCAATGAAGAAGAATTTATGAAAGATTTCACGATGATATCAAACTTAAAATTACGCTTAGGATGGGGACAAACTGGTAATCAAGGTATTAATCCGTACGCAACTTTACCTGTTTATTCAAGTACTCAATATACTTATGGTAGCACGATTTCTAGCGGGTTATATATATCTAACTTGAAAAATTTACAGCTCAAATGGGAGAATTCTCAACAGACAAATCTAGGTATAGATGTAGGCTTCTTTAATAACCGATTAAACATTGTAGCTGACATATATAAAAAAAGAAGCAAAGATATGCTCATATATAAAAATCTACCTCCCTCAACAGGTTTCACTAAAACTTGGGTGAACTTTGGTGAGGTATCAAATAAAGGATTTGAATTATCTGTTGATGCCGCTTTAGTGAATACCAAATCATGGAATGTTAATTTGGGTGGAAGTTTCTCTTTAAATAGAAATAAAATTTCAAAATTAGGTCTCCCTGAATCACCTTATGGTTACGTCCAGTATTTTGGAACAAATATTCACAATGATGGTGATATACAGTCTCCGGCTAATACCTTTATTGAAGGCAAACCTATAGGTCTGTTCTGGGGATATAAAACTGCCGGCGTATATCAAAGTGAAGATGAAATCAATGCCTGGATTGATCAAATGGAGAAAGCACAAGGTTCTAGAAATGAGAATTTTCTTTTTGGCGTTAAACCCAAACCTGGCGATATTATTTTTGTAGATCACAATAATGACGGTGAAATTAACCAATTAGATAAGCAAATTATTGGTAACCCTAACCCGGATTTTGTATGGGGAATTAATGGAGATATTAGTTTTAAGAATTTTAATTTGTCTTTCTTATTTAATGGTGTACAAGGACGCGATATTTTAAATGCTAATCTGAATCGTGAAACCACTTTAAGTGGGGATTATTATAATATTCGTTCGAGTGCTTGGGAAGGACGTTGGACTGGACCTGGGACAAGCAATTATTATCCAAGGGCATATATGTCAATACCCTACAGAAATCAAGTCGTTGATCGTTGGGTTGAAGACGGCAGCTATATTCGTCTGTCAAATATAACCTTAGGATATACCTGGAAATTTAAGACATGCAAATATATACAAGATTTGAAGCTCTTCATTTCTGGAAATAACCTGCTGACATTTACTGATTATAGTGGATTCGATCCTGAGGTTGACAGCTTTGCTGGCGATTCTTCTAGAATGGGTATCGATAATAATTCATATCCTAGTACTAAGAGTTGGCGATTTGGTATTAATATTAATTTTTAATCTTGAATAATATGAAAACTAATTTATATAAAGTTTGCTTGTTAGTAGTTTCCTTCTGCTTAGTATCTTGTGAAGGTCTACTTGATGAAAAAATATATGATTTTCGTACAGAATCTAACTTCTATAAAACGGAAGCAGATTTTTTTACTGCTATAACTGGAGCATATGCTGGGCTTCAAGAACATAATTATTTTCGAAATGTATACTTTAGTCTTTTAGAAGGCTGTACAGGACAAACTACTAATAATGCCGGTAGTAAGGAAAGATATACAAAAACCTACACCTCCACTTATGGAGATGTACAAAATCTTTGGAAATGCGTATATGCTAATATTAATATATGCAATGATATAATTTTAGGTATTAGCAACAATACTGAGGTTTCTGATGATATTAAGAATGCTTATATTGGAGAAGCTAAATTCTTGCGTGCTATGGATTATTTCAATTTGGTCAGAATTTATGGTGCATTACCTTTAAGACAAGAACCATCTCAAGGCTTCGCCAATGCATTTATGGAGCGTACATCAGAGGAAGAGGTTTATGACTTGATTATTGATGATTTAAAATTTGCCATGAGTGTTCTTCCTGATAAAAGTCCTGATGCAGGTAGAGCTACCAAAGGTGCTGCAACAGGTTTGTTAGCAAAAGTCTATCTTACATTAGCATCGACTTCTAAATATGAAGAAAATATAAATAAGCGCTATGCTTTTGCGTCAAATTCTATTCAAAAGTATTATACTTACGCTCGTGATTACGCTTTAACTATAGTAGAGTCTGAACAATATAGCCTATTAGAGGATTATAGCTATCTTTGGGATTTAAAGCATGAGAATTCTAAAGAATCATTGTTTGAAGTACAATTTATACGTCAATCAACAGGAAATGGTATGAATATCCCTCAACTGATTATGCCATCTGCTTCAGGTCGTTGTGGGCTAAAAGGAAATGGCTGGTCTTCATACCGTAGCACAAAGTATGCTTATGATGAATTTGATAAAGGAGATTATCGCATAGAATCTACCTTTCTTGGAGGTGCTGATGGCATTTGGGAAAAATTGACTAATGGTATTCCAAATGGTAAAACTGGTAAATGTTATCCAGCTAGTAAAACAGGTACCACCCAGTGGCCTTTGTTGGGAAAATACCAGGATCCGTTTGCTGATACTGCTAATAATCATGAATGTAATTTTATATATCTTAGATATGCAGATATTTTATTGATATTGGCAGAGGCAGAAAATGAAATTAATCCACTATCAGATGTTGCTTATGATGCCATCAATAAAGTTAGAGCACGTGCTAGACTTGCCGGGTCAACAGTAAATGCAATCCCTGCCGATTATGAAAATATATCTTCACAAGATGAATTTAGGCAGTTAGTATGGAAAGAAAGACGATTAGAGCTAAATTCAGAGTGTCACTTATGGTATGATTTAATACGTACAGGTCAGTATAAAATATATTTAGACGCGTATAATGCACATCCTCAGAACACTGCTAAAGATATTGAAATGCCATTCTACGAAAGAAATTTATTATTTCCAATCCCTGCCGATGAGATTAGTAATAATGAATCCATCTCTATATCAGATCAAAATCCAGGACATGTATAATCCTATTAATAGTAAAGTTACAATGAATAAAACTAAAAATATTCGATATATCCTATTATTATTTTTTATAGGCTTTGCTAACTCTAGCTGGGGCCAGACTTATGAATATAATTTGTGTGACCAATCAAATGATATTGTTACCCATTTGAATCGTGTATCAGCTGAAATTACGAACAATTCTCTTTCTAAAATAAAAACTCGTGATGATTGGGAACAAGTCCGTAGTCAATACTATAGAAATTTTGTAGAAATGATGGGAATTGAAGAGTTCCTTAACGACAAGTTGACTAATAGAAAGGTGAATTATAAATTAGTAGGTAAAATTCAAATGGATGGATATCATATTCAAAAATTATGGTTTGAATCTTTTCCCGGCTTACATGTGCCTGCAAATGTATACATTCCAAATAATATTGTTGGAAAAGCACCTGCTATTGTTTATTTGAATGGGCATAATAGCCTACAAAAAGTAGGATATCAAAGCCATGCGCATCGATTTGCAAAGTGTGGTTACATTTGCATCATTTTTGAGACATTAGAATTAGGTGAAACTCAAGGAATACATCGTGGAGAGCAGTTCCATAATAATTTTAATTGGTATAGTAGAGGATATTCTTCTGGTAGCATAGAATTAATAAACTCAATATGTGCTGTAGATATTTTATGTCAGATGCCTCAGGTTGATACCAATCGCATTGGTGCTACTGGGATATCCGGTGGTGGAGCTTACTCTTTTTATCTAGCAGCTGTGGACAATAGAATAAAAGCTGTTGCACCAGTTTGCGGCGGTTCAACGTTAGAGTCACATATTGGGCAACGAACAATAGACCAGGCATGTGATTGCATGACTCCCACAAATACTTATTTATGGGACTATTCAGATATAGGCGCACTTATAGCTCCCCGCCCTATGTTGATTGCACAGGCAGATAAAGATTGGTATTTTTCTCTTGATGCTGTAAAAAAAATGTATGGCAAAATCAAGACGATCTATGACATATATAACAATCTTGATCAACTATCTTTATTGGTCACTCCTGGTGCACATGCGTATCATGAACTATCATTAGTAAATATCATTAATTTTTTCAATAAACACTTTAATAATGGTGCATCGAATTATGATAAATTAGCTGATATCGATAAAGAAGAGTTGCCCGTTCTATCTGAAGAAGAGTTATCTGTTTTTGGTAACAATATTCCTAAAAATGATATTCATGGAGTTATTCAAGATGTTTTCACTAAAAAAGCATCAATTCCTACATTGAATAGCATAACCGAATTGACTAAATATAGAGATAATGTGAAAGAGAAACTCCTTGAAAAATCTTTTTTAGCATTTCCTGAAGACACAATTCCATTTAATGTTAAACATACTTATTCAGCAGAAAATGCTGATAAACCATGGAGAATTTATGTATCGTTAGATGAGTATACATTTTGTACTGAGAAAGATTGGAGACTCAAAATTACTTTATATCGTAACCCCCAAAAAACTAAAAGAGACCTGCTAGTTTTACTTAAGCATCCAACAGAAACAACCAAAGAAGCTCTAAAACGTGTTTCTCCATTAAAAGGGAAATATGATATAGCTATTTTTGAAACAAGAGGAGTAGGAGATACGGGATGGAATTCATCTCTTGACAGATTTGTTAGAAGAGCGGCTGCTTGGACAGGAAGAACAGTGGCTTCAATGCGCATATATGATACATTGAGATGTTTATCATTCATACGCAATTATTTCAATAATGCTTATACAAATATCAGTATTGGAGCATCTAATGAAATGTGTGTAGTGGCCATGTATACCGCTCTAATGGATGGAAATGTGCAAAATTTATTAATGATGAATCCGCCTAGATCTCAAGATACAGTATCGGAAAACTTAGGAGAATCATTCGAGATACTAAATAGTTTGCAGATAATTGATTTACCACAATTAGCAGGAGCCCTCTATCCTATAGGCATGCAATTTGTCGGCGAATATCCTTCCAGTTATGAGTGGGCAAAACAACTATATAAGAGATTTGGCTATGAAAATAAATTCTGTAAGATTAAGGATGTTAGCCAATTTGTGACAGAATTTTAAATAGTATTAGTCCAATAAGATAATATTAATCAAATTAATAAATACTTTATATTTTTATTAAATTAGACATAAAGTTACTATGATGAAATATAGTTATAAAAGTTCTATTCACATAACAAAGAAATATTACACTGTTATTTTAGTGTCTTTATTTTGTTTAACTCCACAACTGCTGTTCGGAAAAAACGATATATATAAAAAAGATTGGATTGATTTAAACAAAAATGGAGTTAAGGATGTGTATGAAAATAAATCAGCTCATATTGATGCTCGTATCCAAGATTTATTAGGTCAAATGACATTAGAAGAAAAAAGTTGTCAGTTAGCCACCCTTTATGGTTTTGGACGCGTGCTTAAAGATTCTTTACCTACTGAAAGATGGAATAATGAAATATGGAAAGATGGTATCGCTAATATTGATGAACAACTAAATGGAATTGGAGCAGGCAACCGTAGAAATCCACATCTAATTTATCCTTTTAGCAAACACGTTGAATGTATAAATATCATTCAACGTTGGTTTATTGAAAATACACGATTAGGTATCCCCGTTGATTTTTCCAATGAAGGTATTCATGGGCTAAACCATGTCAAGGCAACTCCTTTACCAGCTCCTATTGGTATCGGTTCTACTTGGAATCGAGAATTAGTACACCAAGCAGGTACAATAGTTGGAAAAGAGGCTAAACTGCTTGGATATACAAATGTATATGCACCTATCCTAGATGTCGCACGTGACCCACGTTGGGGTAGAATAGTAGAGTCATACGGTGAAGATCCATATCTGATTAGTGAACTTGGAATAAAAATGGCAGCAGGTATACAAGAACAAAATGTTGCAGCTACATTGAAACATTTTGCAGCATATAGTATGCCTAAAGGTGGCCGTGATGCTGCCGTACGTACAGACCCACATATATCCCCACGTGAACTTCATGAAATACATTTGTATCCCTTTAAAAAAGTAATACAAACAGTAAAGCCTAAAGGTATTATGAGCAGTTATAACGATTGGGATGGTGTGCCTGTTACTGCAAGCCATTATTTTCTAACCGAATTATTAAGACAAGAGTATGGATTTCAAGGATATGTTGTAAGTGATAGTGAAGCTGTTGAATATGTATACTCAAAACACCATGTGGCTGATACTTATCAAGAAGCTGTTCGCCAAGTTGCTGAAGCTGGTCTAAATGTTCGTACTAATTTTTCACACCCTAAGAATTATATTTTAGAAATCCGCCAATTAGTCAAGGAGGGCAAACTTTCCATGAAAACAGTAGATCGTCTTGTTGCTGATGTTTTGCGGGTTAAATTCGAACTGGGACTATTTGATTCTCCTTATGTGAAAAATCCTAAGGATGCTGATAAATTCGTAGGAGCTGAATTAAACAAAGATTTTGCCCTAAAAATACAACAACAATCCTTGGTTCTATTAAAAAATGATAATCAATTACTTCCATTGGATAGAAATAATATACAAAAAATTCTAATAACAGGTCCGTTGGCAAAAGAGACAAATTACATGGTTAGTCGTTATGGTCCCCAAAAATTAGAAAACATAACCGTATATGATGGTATTAAGTCTTTATGTGGAGAAAATATCAAGATAGCTTATGCTAAAGGCTGCGATGTAAGGGATGCGAATTGGCCTGAAAGTGAACTTTTTCCATCTCAGTTATCTGTTAAAGAGCAAAATGATATAAATGAAGCAGTAAAGGCTGCTCAATCCTCTGATGTAATAATCGCTGTTTTGGGAGAAGATGAAAATTGTGTTGGTGAAAGTAAATCGCGTACATCTCTAGACCTCCCGGGGAAACAGCAGATTTTGCTAGAGGCATTGCATAAAACCGGAAAACCGATTGTCCTAGTTTTGATTAATGGTAGACCTCTCACTATTAATTGGGCAAATCGATATATTCCTTCTATTCTAGAGGCATGGTTTCCCGGTCAGCAAGGAGGTACAGCTATTGCTCAAACGCTTTTTGGAGACTATAATCCTGGTGGACATTTGACTGTTACTTTCCCAAAGAGTGTTGGTCAAATAGAATACAATTTTCCATATAAACCAAATTCACAAGCTGGACAAAATCTAAAAGGCGATGATAATGGTTCAGGACGAACAAGAGTGCTTGGTACTCTTTATCCTTTTGGACATGGGTTGAGTTACACCACATTTGATTATAGCAACTTACAAATATTACAGCCAACCTATAACTCTCAAAGTCCCATCACAATCAAAGTTTCTGTAACTAACACAGGAACGCGCAAAGGTGATGAAGTTGTTCAGTTGTATATCAAAGATAAAATAAGTAGTGTTACTACATACGAATCTGTTTTACGTGGTTTTGAGCGTATATCATTATTACCTAAGGAAACCAAAACAGTTACGTTTAAGCTGAATCCTGAAGATCTCATGATTTTAGATAAAAATATGAATTGGTGCATAGAACCTGGAGAATTTGAAGTCATGATAGGTCACTCATCTGAAGATATTCAAATATCCAAGAGTTTTTTCATAAAATAAGCAATAAGTTACAATTGAATTTACCTTACAAATTAGCTATATAACCGAAATTAGTTTATAAATTCCTTATTTAATAATTTTAGAATGAATAAATATTTTAAACTCTTATCTCTGTTGATTATATGTGGTGCATGTGATAAAACTCCACAAATAGTTGATACAATAGAAGATAATTTTGAATTTGCAGATCAGCAATTGAGATATGCAATATCTCAAATAGATAGTACGACTGTTAACTTTACAAAGGAAGAAATTGAAAAACAATTAGTTTGTCCTCGCAGCATTAATACAGAAAACAAATTAATCATGATTCCATCAAAGGATTGGTGTAGTGGCTTTTTTCCTGGAGAACTATGGTATATGTATGAATATACTGGAAATGATTATTGGCGTAAAGCTGCAGAAAAGTATACTGCACATATTGAGCGTGAAAAGTTTAATGGAAAAACTCATGATATGGGGTTCAAAATCTATTGTAGTTTTGGAAATGGGTATCGCTTAACTCAAAATGAAGCTTATAAAAATATCATGATTAAAGCGGCTGAGACTTTGATTATTCGATACAACCCAAATGTTGGATGCACCCGTTCATGGAATCATCATAAACATAAATGGCAATTCCCTGTAATTATTGACAATATGATGAATCTTGAGCTGTTATTTTGGGCATATAATCAAACTAAAGATAAAACATTCTATGATATTGCAGTAAGTCATGCTCGCACTACTTTGAAGAATCATTTTAGAAATGATTTCAGCTCTTATCATGTAATAGACTATGATACTATAACAGGTGAAGTATTAAAACGTAATACTCATCAGGGCTTTTCGGATGAATCCGCATGGGCTAGAGGGCAAGCTTGGGGATTATATGGTTACACAATGTGTTATAGAGAAACTCACATACCAGAGTTCTTAGAACAAGCAAAGAAAATAGCAAATTATATTTATACGCATAAAAATCTTCCAAGTGATAAAATTCCGTACTGGGATTTTAATGCTCCAAATATTCCTAATGAAGTTCGTGACGTTTCTTCTGCAACAGTCATAGCAAGTGCGCTTTATGAACTTTCTAAATATGATACGAAAAAATCAGAAAAGTATATTTCTTGGGCTGATACAATTATTAATAATTTAACAAATACTTATCGTGCTAATTTGGCTCAAAGTTATGGGTTCTTATTATTACATAGTACAGGTTCAGCTCCTCATGATTCTGAAGTAGATGTTCCTCTTGTATATGCCGATTATTATTTCCTTGAAGCTCTACTTAGAAGACAACAGCTTACAACCGTACCAAAAAGTTGAAAGATGAAGAAAGTCCGATAAATATTTCCACAATGTGTAATAGTCAAGACTTGTTGTGACATTTTTTTGTCCGATAGTAGAACAAAAATGTCAGAATAAGCCTTCACTATTACACGTGAAATTAACTATTGTGATATATTACAGCAAGTTCTAAAGTATCTAAATCAAAAGTAGATTCTCCAGATAGGGATAGTTCATTAATTTGCTCTATCTGCCGACTTTTGTTACCTTCAATTAACCTATCACCTTTTTAATAAATTCCTTCCGACGTCATCTGTATCCGTTTCATGGTTCCATCTTCATTATAATACAGACGTTCTATACAGACTGAGCGCCGAAAACTTCCGCCGGCAGTATTGATGCTGCCATTGTGATATATGAAATACCAGTTGCCTTTAAACTCGATAATGGCTTGATGATTTGTATTGCAGTTACCTGCCAATTCGTTCAGAATGCCTTTATATTCCCAAGGGCCTGTAATGCTGCGGCTCATGGCATAACACAGCTTTTCGGGAAATTCTGCGGCATAGGAGAGATAATACCAATCACCGCGTTTATGAATCCAGGGAGCTTCCGTAAAGCGAGGAAGGTCGAGAGGAATAATAGGGCCGTCCAACTCTATCATATTCTTTTTCAGTTTGGCAAAATAGCACTGACTGTTACCCCAACACAAGTAAGCCTGTCCGTCATCATCAATAAAGACGGTGGGATCTATATCATCCCAGTAGCTTTTGCTGCGGTCGGTCGTCATATCATTAGTGATGAGGGCGGAACCGCGGGCATCGACAAACGGGCCTGTCGGCGAATCGGATACGGCTACACCGATAGACTTACCCGGAACGGTTTTATGCTCTACCGTCACATACCAATAAAATTTACCGTCGCGCTCTATTACCTGACTTGCCCAAGCTTCACCCTTTGCCCAAGAAAAGTCTTTCGCTTTTAAAGGTACGGGGTGTTCCGTCCAGGTCTTGAGGTCGGGAGAAGAAAATATACACCACTCTTTCAAGTCGTAGTGCTCTGCCGGAGGAGGACATTCATCATGACCGCCATAGATGTACACTTTTCCGTCATGCACCATTGCTGCCGGATCTCCAATAAACTTATACTTTACTATCGGGTTTCCCGTAGCAACAAAGGTTGTGTCACTTTGTGCCGACAGCCCTTGCGGGACTGTCAGCATCAAAGAACCAACCCAAAACAAAAACCAGTTATTCATAATTTGATTTATTAAAAATTTAAAGAGTTAAGGGGAGTTAAGAATTTAAAGAGTTAAAGAGTTAAACTCATCAATATAATTAACTTATACTATCTGTCATTCAGAGCGTAGCGAAGAATCTACTCTCTGAATGTATGCGTAGGGAAGAGATTCTTCGCTGCGCTCTGAATGACAGAAACTGATAATATAGAATAATTCAGAGAATATACTTAAGGAAGTCAAAGGCCGATGGAACAAGTATTATAAGGAAGAGTATCGACCTTTAACTCCTATTTTAATATTTCAAGATATATACTGCAAATGTAGCGGGTTCCAAATCCACGTTCAATGCCTGTCCGCCAACATTCAGAGACGTTTCCTGCGGTACGATTGCCATCGGATTCTCAATCGTATTATCCTTATCCATGTCTGCGGAAGAAAGCTTGATGCAGCGGGCTCCCGACAGAACATCTTTCTTCTTCAGACCGTTAAACTTCAGTGACAAAGGTTGTACCTTATCCGAAGTATTGGCTACCTTCACAATTATTTCCTTCTTATTCTTGTCGCATACGGCACTTGCAAACAACCCGTTCTGCCCCTCAGCACCCGTTACAGGCTTCTTATCCATAGTCAGAGAGAGAACATTCGTACCTTTATGTGTTGCAAAAAGCTGCTGCACATAGTAGCTTACAGTACGTACGGAGTTCAGGTTGTCGAACCATATCATGTCCGGACGCCATTGCCAACCCTCTACATGGGCAAACAACGGTGCATAAGTAGCCATGTGCACAATATCCGCGTTCCGCTCCAATCCGGTCATAAAGGCTGCTTCGAGTAATGAAGCGTGGAAATGATTCCACTTCTTGCCTTTGCCGTGACACGCATATTCTCCGGCAAAAACTTTCGGGCCCTTACGGTCGTAGTTATCATAGCGTGCTCCCTGACTGAGGAACCATGATTCGGGGCGATAGAAATGCTCGTCTACCAAATCCGCTTTCAGTCTTTTCATCTCCGGCCAAAGATAATCGAACTGTTTTCCTTCGGAATCGGGACCGGAGCTGCCCACAATCTTGATGTCGGGATAGACCTTACGGATAGCCTTGACAAACGGTTCCAGATGTTCGGGATATTCTTTTCCCCACTGTTCGTTGCCGATACCGATAAACTTCAGATTGAACGGTGCGGGATGTCCCATTTCGGCACGTACTTTTCCCCACGGCGTATCAACAGCTCCATTCGCAAATTCTATCAAATCGAGTGCATCCTGAATATAGCTGTCCAAATCGCAAACAGCCACATGCGCATCCGCATTCGGGTTCTGGAATTGGCAAGCCAAACCGCAACTCAGTACCGGCAACGGTTCTGCACCAATTTCCTCGGAAAGTTGGAAGAACTCATAAAATCCCAAACCGTAACTTTGGTAATAGTCGGGGAAGAAACGATGCGGGAAAGTATAGTGCCAACGGTTCTCATTCAGCGGACGGTTCTCTACCGCACCAACCGACTTTTTCCAGTCGTAGCGTGATGCAATATCAGTACCTTCCACAATACATCCTCCGGGGAAACGGAACACACCCGGCTTTATGTCTGCCAATGCCTGCGCCAAATCCTTGCGAAGTCCGTTCTCATGTCCTTTCCAAGTATCTACCGGGAAGAGGGAGATATGTTCCAAATCCACTGTTTGCGGTGAAGCCAGGAAGATACGGAGAATGGCTTTCGGGTTAGTCACTTCCGACTTTAAGACCACTTGATATTTCTTCCACTCCTTTGAATCCACCGTTACCTCGGCTGTGGCAAAAGCCTGTTGCTCGCCCATGGATTTTGTATCGGCCAGTTCCACACGAATCTTGCTTGCTGCATCTCCTTCCGGTACACGTGCCCATACGGAAAAACGATACTCCTCCCCTTTCTTTACGCCGATACCGAAAAAGCCTTCATTGTCCAATCCCGTTTGCTTATGCGGATGTCCGGCATACGCCAGACGCACATAATGCGGGTTCCTTTCAAAAGGGCCGTCGTCTTTCAGAGACACTTTGCCGAATGTCTTCCACCCCATAAAAGGTTGTGGAAACTCAAACGAGCGGTTTTTCACAAGTTCGGCATACAGACCGCCGTCGGCAGCATAATTGATATCTTCGAAAAACAAGCCGTACATGGTAGGCTGAATTTCCGCACCGGGTTTCCCGGCTTGTATCACCAATTCATTTGTTTGTGCTTGAAGTGCCGAGCCTGCTGCAAGGGCCAACACCGCCAATAATCCTTTGTATTTCTTCATGGTATAAAAATGTTTATATGATTATTTAATTCTCTTTCCCCATACAGACCTGCCACGACTGTCCAAGCCTGTGAAAAGAACGGTTTCCGTTTCGTTCTCCCAATCATGTCCGGCAAACACAATCAGATTATCCACGCACTCGCCTTCCAGCGTCAAAGATAATAATTGCTTTGCTTCCAAGAGATTCCAGTTTCCTTTATTTTTACCTAAACATCCATTTTTCTCAAAAGACAGTATGCTCGAAAGGTTCCACTCTTCGTCTTTAAGCTGACCTTCGCCCCACAAAATCTGCCCTGCCTCCAAGCAACGCTCATAAGCAGGCTCCTGCACACGTACAATCTCCCATTCGCCTGCCATATCAGCTGCCGAAAATTTACGGGGAGCGCTACCGGCATAACGTTCGGGCGATACCACCGGCCAACCGTCAGGTGTAAAGAATACTTGACGCAAATGGAGATCCATCATCTGATTATGCGGAGACAAACGCCCCTGATGCGCCATAAAATATTGTCCCTCATCCGATGTAAATACGCCACAGTGTGCCGTACCTGCCCATCCCGGATGATTATTGAAACGGTACGGAGCGGTCAGTATCGGAAAATTGTTGGTAGTATCTTTCAGTTCCACACCGAAGAAATCGGTGAACGGACCTTCTGCCTTATCCGAACGTCCTACCCGCACGTTATAAGTGGTCATCAGCGGATCGTACGAAACAAACAGGTAATATTGCATCAGTTCGGAATTATAAATAATTTCGGGAGCCTCCAGGTTATCTTTCCAATAAGTGGCGCGACGGGCGGTAAGATGTCCTTGATCTCCCTCTTTGACAGGAAGTCCCGTTTCGGGATTCAACTCCACACAGTACAATCCGCCGAAGAACGAGCCGTAATGCATCCACCACTTCCCGGTAGCGGAATCAACAATGATACTCGGATCAATGGCGTTCATGACCGAAGTTTCATCGGTCTTGACCACACAACCGCGTTGCGTCCACGGACCTTCGGGTGATGCGGATTCCGCCATACCTATATAGGACGTGTTGCGACCGAAAGCCGACACACAATAATAGAGCCTGTATATATCGCCAAAAGGAATGATATAGGGGGCCCAGATATTGGTAGCCCCTTTGCCGCCTGTATGAGCGTGTACCCATTGTACGGCTTCCTGCGGTATTTCGGGAAAAGCCCAACCGATGAATTCCCATTGAACAAGGTCTCTGGAACGGCGCATTTGTATGTAGCCTAACGGAACATCTTTCTCCTCGGCTTCCTTACGGTTCTCACCCAAAATGGCATCGGTGGAATACATATAATAATAGTCGCCCAGTTTGCGGCACGACGGATCGTGTACATTGTAAGTTCCCCACGAGCGGTAATTGTCCATAGAGGACAAAGCGGAATAGTCATCCTGCCAAGGATTGGATGAAGCCACAGGAACAAAAACCGGAGAATTGCAACCGGCAAATGAAACTCCCATAGACAGGACAACCATACATAACAAATTTCTCATAATATCAGTAAATAAAAAATTACATTGCAAATGTACGCCATGCCCAAAGCACAAGAGGTGGATATATGAACTTTTGAGGTGGACAATCCGACAACTTTACAAAAAAGACCGCAGACTTATTAGGGTTGTCACAAGTAATCTATTAACTTTGCTTTCGCTAATACCAATTGATAAAACAATGCATAAGTTTTTCCACCTTATTATATTATATATCGCTTTGGCAAATCCCGCTTTCCTGCGGGCGCAGGAGTCTTTTACCGACCGGTACAACACTATCTATATAACCATGGACGAGGGGCTTCCCAGTAATTTCGTCGACGATATATACAAAGACAGGCAAGGCTTCCTTTGGATTTCCATGTCGGGCGGCGGACTATCCAGATACGACGGTTACGAATTCATCAACTTCACTCCGTCCACCCCGCATTGCCGACTCAAAAGCAACTTTATCCGCAAAGTCCACGAAGACAACTTCCGGCGGCTTTGGGTTGTTTCGGAAGGAGGTACGGATATTATCGACCTCACAACCATGCAATCCGTACTGCCCCATGACTCCCGCAAGCTGTTGGAAACGCTCGTCAAGCAACCCGCCTCCATGATTACACAAGATATCAACGGATGTATCTGGCTATATTGCGGCAACAGCCTGCACCGCATCGCTTTCCGCACCAACGGAGATATAGAAAGCATCCATTCGCTGGAAGTCTCCAACCCTTACCGATACGACATCACTTTTAAGGATGTTGAAAGCGAGGGAAAAGTATGGATAGGCATCAACGGCCGATTATACAAAGTGGGCATGACCGCACAAGGCACGCTGAAAGAAACGCTGATTGCCGATTGCCTGAGTTTTGCGCCGGACCTCTATTTTACGGACTTCATAGCCAAAGAGAGTGAAGTTTGGATTACCACCGACAAAGGGCTGTACCGATATAATAAAAATGAGAACATAGTGAAACAATATGTGCATATTGCCGGCAATCCGCATTCCCTCTCACAGAATTTCCTGACCTGCCTTGCCGTAACCAACGACAAACAACTGCTGGTTGCCAGCCTGAAAGGTATCAATATATACAATCCTATAAATGATAACTTTGAGCGCATAAGCGACCGGGCATCCAATACCGGCAGCAAAATGCTGAACAGCAATTTCATCAACTGCATCACCGTAGAAGGGAAACATATCTGGGTGGGAACCGAAAGCGGCGGCATCAACAAAATGACAGCCAAACGCCTGTCCATACAGAATTACCGATACGATAACAAAAACCTCCAAACAATTTCCCACAATCCGGTGAACGCCATTTA
The DNA here is from genome assembly GCF_018390535.1 of Bacteroides propionicigenes. Lineage (GTDB taxonomy): Bacteria > Bacteroidota > Bacteroidia > Bacteroidales > Bacteroidaceae > Bacteroides > Bacteroides propionicigenes. Next base: position 355,960 of record NZ_JAHBBW010000004.1, read on the forward strand.
CGAGGATTATAGCGGCAACTTATGGGTAGGTACGGTAGAAGGAGGATTGAACAAAAAGGCGGCGGGCAGCGACAACTTTATCCACTATACGCACGAAAGCGGCGCACTTACCCACAACTCGGTAAGCGCCATCACCGCCGACGGACAGGGCAGATTATGGATTGGTACGTGGGGCGGCGGCATCAACCTTATCAATCCGCAAAACCCCCAGCGCAGGATAGAAGCAATCACCGCCGCGAATGAAAACAACTACCCCATCGACTTTATCGGAGTGCTGACCTACGACTCCATCAATAACGGTATGTGGATTGGAGCCAACCAAGGATTATTCTTCTACGACCTCCGGCATAAGCGGCTCCGCTCTCCGCTCGCCAATGGCGCAGCCGAAAACATACGCGGCTGCATCGGTTCTATCATAGACAAAGACGGACAGCTGTGGATAGGCTGTCTGGAGGGCGTCTATATCATCGATCTCCACTCCTGCCCCGCTTCGTCGCCGGACGGAGTTTTTCTGTACCGCCACCTGAAATACAAACTGGACAATCCGTCTTCCGGGCTGATAGAAAAGATATGCTGCTTCTACGAAGCTCAGGACGGCACATTATGGCTGGGAAGCAATGGCTACGGCATATACAAACGCAGGCAAAACGAACGCGGTGAGGAACAGTTCATCTGCTACAATTCCCTGCACGGCCTGCCCAACAACAGCATCCGCAGCATTCTGGAAGACGACAAAGGATGCATCTGGATAGCTACCAATAACGGACTGTCACGTTTTCAGCCTGCAGAAAACCGTTTCGTCAGCTACAACCGGCAGGACGGTCTTGCCGACACCCAGTTTTACTGGAACGCCGCTTACCGTTCCCGGCACAGTAAGCTCTACCTCGGCACAGTATCCGGGCTGGTTGCCATAGACTGCAACCTGCCTACCGTACCCACCCAGTCTTCAAAAGTACGGTTCACCCGCTTGAAGGTAGGCAACGAGGAAATCTTCCCCGGCACCGACCGACTGCCGCTGGATATTGCCGTAAGCAAGGAAATCTGCATTCATGAACGTGAAAAATCTTTCTCACTGGAGTTTTCCGCACTCAACTACGAGTCCGACAATACCGCGACCTACAGCTACCGCTTGCTTGGTTTTGACAACCGGTGGATACACGTACCCGGCAACCGGCGTTTTGCAACCTACACCAACTTGTCTCCGGGAGACTATACGCTGCAAGTGAAATATACGCCCTACGACCAAGCCGAAGAAGAGAACATAACGGAACTTCAAATCACCATCCGACCCTATTTTTACAAGACGGCATGGTTTATATTGATTATAATCGTACTGGTCGCACTCGCCGTCTGGCAATTCTACCAATGGCGCATACGAAGCCTGAAAGAGCAAAAGGAAAGGTTGCACCTGAAAGTGGAGCAACGTACCCATGAACTGAAAAAACAAAAACAACTGCTGGAGGAACAGACCGAAGAGCTGTCCCGCCAAAACCAGATGCTGAAACAACAAAACGAGAAGATTACCCGGCAGAAGGCGCAACTCACCAAGATGACACGCAAAATACAGGAACTCACTCTGGATAAAATTGCGTTCTTCACCAATATCACACACGAATTCCGCACTCCGATTACTCTGATTATAGGCCCGATAGAGCGTGCACTAAAGCTGAGTTACAATCCGCAGGTAATTGAACAGCTGCATTTTGTAGAACGCAACTCCAAATATCTGCTATCGCTCGTCAACCAGCTTATGGACTTCCGCAAAGTGGAATCGGGCAAGTTGGAAATAGTGAAAACGAAAAATAATTTCCTGAAATTCGCCAATGAGCTGATAGTTCCTTTTGAGGTTTTCGCCAAAGAAAGGGGTATCACGCTGAAGCGTTACTACCGGATGCCTTTGCCTGAAATATCCTATGACGAGGAAGCGATGCACAAGGTCTTGACTAATCTGCTGAGCAATGCCATCAAGTTCACCCCCAACGGAGGAAGTGTATCTCTGTTCATAGCCTTGCTGCCATCTGCCGAAGAGGGCAAGTCAACGCTTTACATCTGCGTCAGCGACACCGGAAGCGGCATTCCCGATGAGGATACAAACAAGATATTCAACCGCTTCTACCAGTCGCAAGGACAAACCAAATATCCCATGTACGGACAGGCGGGAAGCGGCATCGGGCTCTACCTGTGCAAACGCATCGTACAAATGCACGGCGGTGAAATCCATGCACAAAACAACCGCACAACCGGTTGCTCATTACGCATTCTCCTGCCGGTAACTCCGGAAAACAGCACAACGGAGACAATAGCCGAAAGCACCCCGCAGCTTACGGTGACCGATACGGTACAGACATCCGAGAGTACCGGAAAGGGCCTTTCCATTCTGGTTGTAGAAGACAATGCGGATATGCGCGGGTATATCCGTTCCATCCTGCGGGACAAATACAATGTACTCGAAGCCGCCCACGGAGGAGAAGCCCTGTCCATACTAAACTCGCATGCGGTAGACTTTATCATCAGTGACCTGATGATGCCCGTTATGGACGGCATCGAACTGTCCCGCCGGGTAAAGGAGAACTTCACCATCTCCCATATTCCTTTCCTTATGCTGACCGCCAAAACATCACAAGAGTCACGTTTGGAAAGTTACCGCATAGGGGTAGACGAATATCTGCTGAAACCGTTTGATGAAACACTGCTGCTTGCCCGAATAGAGAATATCCTTGAGAACCGCAAGCGCTATCAAAAGAAGTTTGCCATTGACATGGACGTAGATGCCTTGAATATGGAAGAAGAGTCGGGCGACAAGAAGTTCCTCAACCGCATCATGGATGTCATTAAGGAGAACTACAAAAATTCCTATTTCGAGGTCAGCGATTTCTGCGAAGCGGCAGGTGTAAGCAAGAGTCTGCTGAACAAGAAACTGCAAAGCCTTGTCGGACAATCTGCCGGACAGTTCATACGAAACTATCGCCTGAACATTGCCCGCGAAATGCTGCTGAAAAACCGGGAGAACAAAAGCATGAATATTGCGGAAATTGCATATGAAGTAGGATTCAACGACCCCAAATACTTCACCAGATGTTTCACCAAATATTTTAATGCAACGCCAAGTTCCTTGCTCAACGAGGAAGAATTCTGATTTTCAACAAACGCCGTCAGACTGTATAAGTTATTGGAGTTCCTCTACCACCCAACGTTCAATATTGCGCGTGGTGTTACTGAAGTTCACCCCTATCTTGAGCACTTTGCGGCTGTCCGCGGCAAAAGGCAACGCATACTGCTTATCATTGATTTGATGCAAAGCCTCTTCGGCAGTGCCATCCAGTTTGAACTCCATGACATAGATGTACTTGTCGGTTTGCAGCACCAAGTCTATTCTGCCCTGCGAAGTGTGGTATTCCGCTTTCACATAAAAGCCCACCAGCCTAAAGACGATGAAAAGTACATTCTGGTAGTGCAGCTCCAAGTCCTTCACCAGTTCGTAAGGCGTATCGGCGCCTCAATCTTATTGAAACGAGTATAATAAGGGATAAGGAACTTCACAAAACCCTCCTCCACCTCACGATTAGGAAAACCGAGACGGTAAAGGCCAAACTCTTCATTATACCCCTTTATCGT